>CANMSI010000003.1 GCA_947500575.1 uncultured Flavobacteriaceae bacterium
GCTACACCTGCTGCGCCTACCTCTGGTGGAGATCAAACCGAGTGTGAAGCCAATCCTATTCAAACCCTTACTGCTACCGCTACACCACCTGCTGGCGCTACCATCGTTTGGTACGATGCCGCTACTGGGGGGAATGTCGTTGCTAGCCCTACTCTGAATACCGTAGGTACCATCACCTATTTTGCTGAGAGTAGTGATAACACTTCTAGCTGTACTAGCTTTAATAGAACACCCGTGGTGCTTACTATCAATGCACTACCTTCTGTAGTTGCAAATGCGTCTGCCACTAATATCAATGCTGGGGAACCGGTTACCTTAACAGGATCTGGAGCTACCACATATGTTTGGGATAATGGCGTAACAGACGGTGATACCGTTAACCCACTAGTAACAACAACCTATACTGTTACTGGAACCGATGGAAACGGCTGTCTAAATACGGATAGCGTAACCATTACGGTAATGCCAACTTCAGACTTAAGACTTAATAAAACAGTAGATAATTCACTTCCAAATGTTGGGGATAATGTAACCTTTACTCTTACGGTGACCAATGATGGTCCAACAGACGATGGGGGAGGAAGTATTGTGAACGATATTTTACCCATAGGATACACCTATGTTAGCGATAATGGAAATGCTGCCAACGGAACTTATACAGATACAACAGGCGATTGGATATTGCCTGCCATTGCAAATGGAACAGCTGTTTCTATAGATATTACTGCAACGGTAAATTCCCCAACTGGAACAGCTGGAGAATATACCAATATTGCGCAGGTTACTACGGCTTCCAATTTTGATTCTGATTCCACACCTAACAATGACGACGGAGACCAGAGCGAAGATGATGAAGCATCTGTATCCGTAACTCCGCAAGTAACCGATTTAGAAGTCATAAATACAATTTCTTCATCAGATGCCAATCCTGGTGATGTGTTGACAATTTCGGTGGAAGTCATAAATAATGGATCCAATGATGCCTCTAATATTATCATAGATAATATTGTGCCGCAAGGATTTACAGTTACCACTATCAATAATGGAGGAGTACAAACTGGAAATACAATTGTGTGGTCTGGAATGAACATTGCCAATGGAACCTCCACAATTCTCACTTTTGAAGTGACTGTCAATATTCCAACGAATACGGCGGATGAATACTTAAACACGGTTCAGGTAATGCAAGTAGATCAGTTCGACCCTGATTCTACTCCAAATAATGATGATGGAGATCAGAGTGAAGATGATGAAGACAATACCTTTATTATCCTAATTCCAGCAGATCTTAACCTCACCAAAGGATTAAGTGCTGCTTCCAATCAAAATCCAAATGCCGGAGATACCGTTACCTTCGAATTAACAGTTACCAATGATGGCCCTGGACTAGCAACCAATGTTTCAATTGAGGACCAAATTCCTAGCGGGCTCACTATTGGAACCATAAATAACGGGGGTGTTCTTACAGGGGATACAATTACATGGACCATTCCAAGTTTAGCGGTAGGGTCACAAGTTGTAAGCTATGAGGTAAGCATTAATGCGCCTGCGAATGTTCTAGATGAATATAGAAATATTGCGCAGGTAACCGCCTCCGATCAATTTGACCCTGACTCTACTCCAAATAATGATGATGGAGATCAGAGTGAAGATGATGAAGCTAGTTTTACCATTCCATCGCCAACGGTAGATATTGAAGTGGTTAAAACAGTAGACAAAGCACAAACTTTCTTTGGAGATACGGTAGTTTTCACCATTGCAGCAACCAATAATAGTACATATGATGCTACCAACATTGGTATCGAAGATGCATTACCAACAGGATATTCCTTAGAATCTGTGGTTGCAAGTCATGGTATTTATAATGAAACAATTTCTACCTGGGAGATTCCATTAATTACTGCAGGAGAAACAGTCACCTTAGAAATGACTGTTACCGTAACAGAGATTGATAACTATACCAACATCGCTCAATTAATTTATGTAGATCAAATAGACCCTAATGTAGATAATGACCGTGATGAAGCAACACCAGAAGTAACACAAGAAGAGTGCTTAACAGTATTTAATGAGTTTTCTCCAAATAATGATGGATTAAATGATGTGTTCTTCATAGAGTGTATAGAAAGATATCCTAACAACCTTTTGCAGATTTTTAACCGATGGGGAACTAAGGTTTTTGAAATGAAAGGGTATAACAATACTTGGAATGGAATCTCTCAAGGAAGAGCAACTGTGGGAGCTAGCGAAAAGCTACCGGTCGGTACATATTACTATGTGCTAGATTTAGCAGATGGTGTAAATAAACCTAAAACGGGTTGGTTGTACATCTCTAGGTAATGCAAATAATATGAGAAAATAAATACTATATAAACTATTAAAAAAACAAAAATATCGGTGTTTTCTTGCCAAACAAGGTCAAAATAAGACACCTACCAAAAAAGCGAGTAAATAGCATAAAATTACTGTTACACTGTGAAAAATAACCAGTTCACAACAAATAATTTTTACAAGCTGTAAACTGACTTAGTTTTACGAATCGTTAGTTCGATTAAAGTTATTACTAAAGAGGTGGTGCAGAATGAATTAAAATGGACTTTTTTAAAAGTATCGAAATAGCAAATGGCAGTTTTGATATTTTAAATCAGGCTAAATAAAAAATAAAATGCCCCAAATCTATAAAATATTGTTTTTCATGCTTGTCTTATCCCTTAGTGGATATGGACAGCAAGATCCGCAATTTACGCAGTACAATTATAATACTATGACCGTAAATCCAGGATATACTGGTTCCAGAGGGCATTTGGCCATCCTTTCGCTTTATAGAAGTCAATGGGTGGGAATAGATGGTGCTCCAAAGACAATTACTTTTGGAATTGATTCTCCTGTAGGAAAGTTTGATGGTCTGGGTCTTTCTATTGTTCAAGATGAACTAGGCCCTTCCGAGGAAACTTATATTGATGGTAATTATGCGCATACGCTTATCGTAAATAGAAAAGGAGACCGTTTAGCCTTAGGTATTAAAGCAGGAGTTCGCTTTTTTAGCCTAGACTGGTCCAAGGGTCTTTTTAGAGATCCAGAAGCCATTTTTAATGAAAATGTAAATAGTAGACTCTTACCCACTATAGGTGCAGGTCTATTTTACTATACAAAAAGGGGATATTTAGGACTTTCCGTCCCAAATTTCTTTACCAATGAGCATTATGATGAGATTCAAGAATCCGAGTCTTTAGAGCGAATGCACTTTTTTTTAATAGGAGGATATGTTTTTAATCTCAATCCAGATTTAAAATTTAAGCCTTCATTTTATGTAAAACATGTACTAGGGGCTCCCGTTGCAGTAGACGTTTCCGCTAGTTTTTTAATGCATGAAACATTAACACTTGGGGCAAACTATCGCTGGGACGATTCCGTCAGTGCGCTATTAGGGTTCCAAGTTTCACCTAGAATTAATATAGGTTATGCCTATGATTATAGTATAAACGATTTAAACAGTTATAATTCAGGGTCTCATGAAGTCTTTTTAAGGTTTCAGTTGATCTCTCGAGAAACACGATTAAAATCCCCTAGATTCTTCTAACACAACCACTATGAAAAAACTACTAACAGCTTACTTACTCTTACTTTGCATTGGCATGCATGCGCAAAGCAATGAGTCCGTTGGTTTATCAGCGCAAAACGATACTGATATAACCACTTCCACGAATAATGAAGTTGGAGAAATACCAATTGGTATAGTTGAAAATGAAACCGAGGACGAAATTATTAAAACATTTAAAGAAAATAAGATTGCAAGTAGAAGACTAGACAATCTTAACAACGCTCTTAATGGTTATTACATCGTTATAAGTGTAAATAAAAGCACGCGCAACTTAAAGAAAAATATTAAAAAGTTTAAGAAGAAAGGTTTTGCTCCTGGCTATGCAACCGCTCCTGATAGTGGTCTTAACTACTTCTATTTAGAGCGTTTTGATAAATGGCAAGACGCTTTAGAAGCTTGTACAAGCAACTTAGGTGGAACGTATCCGGATGACAAATGGGTAATGATTGTAAAAGACGGAGCCACCGCTCCTGTTGCCACCAAAAAAAGAAAAAGGTCTTCCAAATTAAACAGATACGAATCCGAGGAACTGGTTGATAGCAACAAGCAAAAAGCAAATACAACTGCTACCAATGAAACTCCTCTTGCTATTGAAACTGTTAGTTATGACATGTTAACCGCTGAAACGAGCTCCAATCCAAAGCAAAAAGCAAAAGATCCTGTAAATCAAAGCAAAATAATTCAGAAAGCAGATCTGTACTTTAATAAAATGTGGTACGCAGAAGCTGCAGAATTATATGAGCTTGCCTTGAAAAAAGAAGGAAATCAATCTTTTGATATTCTTCAAAAAGCGGGAGACTCTCATTATTTCAACACCAATATGGAAAAAGCATATCAGTGGTATAACATTCTGTATGAAAACTACAAAGATGATATGTCTGCAGATAATCTATTTAAATATGCTCATACCCTTAAAGGTACTGGTAAATATGGCAGAGCAAAGCGTCTTATGCGTCTTTATAATAAAAAACGAGAAAGCGGGGAAGCATCCGCTGGCAATGACTATAATTCAAGACCCACGCCTAATGAAGTGGTTTTAGATAATATTTTGAACACTGAAGCGAGCTTTGGTATTAAAAACCTAGCTATTAACACAGAATATTCAGAATTCTCTCCTATGTTTCACAATGGAGACCAAGTTGTATATGCATCTGCAAAGGATTCATCTTTCTTTCATACCAGGCGGTATAAATGGAATAATCAACCATACTTGGACTTATATGTGGCTAAAATGAATGAGGAATCAGAAGATCTTAAAAATGCTGTAAAGTTTTCTAAGGAGATCAATACAAAATACCATGAGGCTTCTGTTACTTTTTCACCAGACAATACCACAATGTACTTTACCCGAAACAATTACGGGAAAAAATTAAAAAGAGATGATAACGGAATAAATCATCTTAAGATTTATAAATCGGAAAAGATAGATGGTGAATGGACAGAAGCAACAGAAGTAGCATTTAATAGCGATAATTATTCTACAGGACACCCTGCTTTAAGCCCTGACGGAAAACAATTATATTTTGTTTCTGATATGCCAGGTAGTATTGGCCAGACCGATATTTTTGTAGTAGATGTGTTGGAAGATGGCAGTTTTTCTGAACCCAGAAACCTAGGGCCTAATGTGAATACCGAGAAAAAAGAGATGTTCCCCTTTATTAATGATAAAAAACTGTATTTCTCTTCAAACGGACATGGCGGTCTTGGTGGGCTAGATGTATTTGAAGTAGCCTTTGAAGAAGAAGAGGGGTTTTTAGAAGCCAGAAACCTAGGGCAACCAATTAACAGTAATAAGGACGATTTCTCATACATTGTAGATGAGGAAACTCAAAAAGGATTTTTTGCAAGTAACCGTCCCGGAGGTAAGGGAGACGATGATATATATTCCTTTCAACGCTTAATTGTTGAAGAAACAAATGAAAATGCCATTGCAGGTGTTGTCACCGAAATGGTTACAGGTGATGTAATGCCAGAAGCCTTGGTAATGTTATTGGATGAAAATAACATTAAACTAAAAGAGGTGATGACCGATGATGAAGGAAGTTTTGTCTTTGAAGACTTAGACAGCACTACCAAATACACCATTAAAACTGTGAAAGGATCTTATTTCGACGACGAACAAATCGTAGAAACCAAAGAAAATGAAGTGGTAAATGCAGACGTTTCTATGAAGAAGCTAAAAGAGCTTATTGCCATAGAAGATGGTATACGAAAACTTAAAACAGACATCATTTACTTTGATTTCGACAAGTCGTACATTAGAGATGATGCATCTAAAGAGTTAGATAAACTTGTAGAAGTAATGACAGAATACCAAGATATGGTCATTAAGATAGAGTCACATACAGATTCTAGAGGTAAGAAGAGTTATAACAAATACCTTTCTGATAAAAGAGCCAAGTCTACCAGAGACTACTTAATAGCGCAAGGAATTGAACCAGAGCGTATAGAAAGTGCTATTGGTTACGGCGAAGAAAGACTACTTAACGAATGTAATGGAAGCGTACGTTGCTCTAGTCAGCAGCACCAAGTAAATAGACGTTCGGAATTCATAATTGTAAAAATGTAAACACGCCCATAAACAACCAACTTACTACAGAAAACCGCTATCCTATTATTTTAGATAGCGGTTTTTTAATGCAATGCTAGCTGCTGTAAATAAGATAAATACTCTTACTGGCCATTCATAAGAACAACTTTAGTGCATGTAAAATCCAAAAAGTGAGTTTCACCACAGGAGTACAGCTGTTCACAACAAATCCCTTAGCATAAGATACGCAAACAAAGGATTTAGAGTTATATAACCATTAACCCCATATAACTTAACCTAAATCTGAAATCATGAAAAACGTACTTTTAATTCGGGAGATATATATGCAAGCCTTCCGAAATTTAGGGCATGCATTCGTAAAAAATTATTTCAAAGTTTTTTCCTGGTTCTGTTTTGCAGCATTCTTTATAGTGCTATATGCATTTATCTTTAGAGTGGCCACAGGATTTGCCTTTGATTAAAAGTTTCACCTAACCAACTTACCAAAAAACGCCTTTTAATAAAGGCGTTTTTTTATGCCCAAGAAGTAGGCCGATATAAAACCATTTCTTTTAGCACCATAGAAATATGGTTATACCATTTGCTGAACTGTAAGACTATTCTCTTGCTTATACGTGCAGTTTAACGCTTATTTAGACACTTTGTAGAGGATTTAAAATAAGTTCTAATTACGGCAGATATATAGCCCCTTTTGCCTAATTTTTTATTCGTTTTAGAAGGCAAAGAGCGAATTTTGTTATTGTAATTAATAATAAACTAATGTAGGTATGAGGAAATTATTACTTGTAAAAGAAATCTATTTGGAAGGTTTCAGAAATTTGGGAAATTTAATCATCAAACAATACTTTAAGGCTTTTTCTTGGTTTTGCTTTGCACTTTTGTTCGTAGTGATGTATGCCTTTTTATTTAGGCTCTCTACGGGATTTGCTTTTAGCTAAAACAACAATTTGCCCCCGAAATGTAAGAAGCTCCATGATAGATCATGGAGCTTTTTTATTCCCAAAGCAGGGGAATATTATAGTATTGGTTTTAAAACACCTCTAGAAGCCTTTAAAATAGCTTTAAAACCTTAGTCGGCAGGTGTTATGAATTGAATGCTCTTTAGAATAGCTTCCAATTCAAACATATAATCTCTTTTTGAGGTGGCCGGGGCATAAGTAAAACCTTCCAATATTAGTTTTCTATCATTATTCGGATCATTAATAATATAAGTTAGGAAGGGTCCTGCCATAAAATCTCCGTTCATCTCCCAAATACCTTTTACCTCAGCAGCTTTTAGTCCGCCAATAGTAGAGGGGTATACATGCGGTGCAAACGCTTTTTCGGTTATCATATAGGTAGTCTTCCCAGGAACATCTGGGCCTGGTATATATGTTTTGCCAATAGAATCGCGCATTTTAACAATGTCACGAACAAAGGTGGAGTCATTTTTGAAGCTATCTGCAGGCATGGTATACGCCACAATATTCATAGTCCCTTTTGGAATCTGGCGGTCTATCCACACAAAATTATCCTCTTGCTTTCCTACCTTATAGACAGACGGCATTTCTAATCGAATACCAAAATTATCTTCCAAGGCTTTTTCTTTATTTAAAGATCTCTTAAAGCGTTTTTGGGCTTCACTGATCTCCAAATCTTTAAAAGCAGTAATGATTCCGAGTGCTTTTGCCTCTATATTTGCAATAATTTCTGCCTCGGTATTTCCCTTGATTACTGCCACTTTCTGTGGGCCTGCGTACAAATTAGATTTAATATGCGCCGTGTTTAAAGTGTCTTTACTTATAAAAAGAATGGCTCTTGTTGTTCTAATAGAACCGCTAAAGACCTGCGTAGGAATATGGTTAATGGTAAATTGAGGTTCATCCCAAACAAGACCTGAAATGGGTGCCGCAAAATGTTCCCTCACTTTATCGCCAACGGATCCTCTCCATAATTCATTGTCCATCACAACTGCTAACGAATTAATAGGACCAATAGAGGCTGGTAAGTACGTTTGTTTGTTTCCTTCTTTACATGCTGTTGCTAAACAGAGTAATAAAAGACCGAGTAGGGTAATTTTTTTCATTTTCTTTTAGAATTACGATGGACAATCGCACAATTTTAATTTTGTGCCTGGCTTTAAATTGTTACCACTAATACCGTTCCATTCTCGTAAATTTTCAATAGTAATTCCTGGATATTTTCTGGAGATGGTCCAAAGAGAGTCTCCTTCTTTCACCATATGTACTTTGGAGCCTATGGCAACTGCCTCATTTCCAGATGATGTATTCGTTGTTTTCTTCTTTGTTTTTTTAGTAACTGTAGTTACCGGATTTCTTGTAAAAATAGTAAGTCGTTGGCCAATTCTTAAGTTGTTACTCCGCAATCCATTCCAACGCTTTAAATCGCTCACACGCACCCTATAACGATTGGCAATTTTTCCTAGATAATCCCCACTTTTAACTCTATATCGAATTCGATCCTGCGACTTTACTAATTGTGGTAGTGGTTTTTCTTTATTTTTTAACTCATTTGCCACATGGGCATAAATAGCCTCTTCATTTGTTACAAACTTCCCCAAAGCATCTAACGGAAGTCTTAAGAAATGATCTCTTCCCTTTTCATAAGGGATTATCTGAAGTTTATAAGAGGGGTTTAACGCTTTTAATTCTTCCATCGAAATTCCCACCAATTCTGAAATTTGTTCAAAAGCAATTAAACTCTTTACATGCACTGTATCTGTTTCAAAGTAGGGGCGGTCTACGGGTTTTGCTTTTAAACCATGTTCTTCAGCATATTCAAACAAATACATGGTTGCAATAAAAGCAGGAAGATACCCAGCGGTTTCCCTTGGCAGGTTTCTCCGAATGTTCCAATAATTTTTATATCCTCCAGATCGGCGAATTGCTTTGTTGACATTTCCTGGTCCCGAGTTGTAAGCCGCTAGTGCTAAATCCCAATCTCCAAAAATTCCGTACAGCTTGGTCAGATATTCGCATGCAGCTTTGGTAGATTTAATTGGGTCACTACGGTCGTCCACATAACTGCTTACATATAAATCATTTTCTTTTCCAGTACCATACATAAATTGCCAAAGACCTGTTGCGCCTACTCTAGATCTTGCTCGCGGATTCAAAGCAGATTCTACAATCGCCAAATATTTAATTTCAAGAGGCATATTATAGTTGTCTAGTTCTTGCTCAAACATTGGAAAGTAGAACTGACTAGCGGTAAGCATTCGTTCCATAAGACCTCGTTTCCGGACCAAAAACGATTTTATAACATTCTCCAAAGAGGGGTTGTATTCAATATTAAAAGGGGTCTTTTGGTTGAGTTCTTCCAAACGAATTTTAAGCGTTTCCGTGTCTAGTTCAACTTTGGTTACAGCGTCTACATCTAAATTGGCAACCTCCTTGTACATCTCGTCAAAAAGGGCTGTATTTTTATACTGTTCGGCTAGCCATATGCTATCATATTTGGCGGCTTCTGGGTTATCCTTAAGATGGTATTTATTCCCAATTTTGGCCGCAATTATAAGATTGTCTTTTAATCCATTGGGAGAAGCCATTAATTCCATTTGCTCCGCACCTTTCAGGTCCTTAGCAATGGTGTCTGCTATAATTTCCGATGTTTTATCGACCTTGCTCTTATTTTTTACAATAGTATCGTTCTGTTGCGCGCTTACGGATACGGCAAAAATGAGCAGTCCAAAAAGTCCTAGGTATTTCTTCCTTATTTGCATTCTATAGTGATACTTAGTGAAAGGGGTGGCTAACGAAAATCGTGTTTTTTTCTGAAACTATGAAATTTCAAATCTAAAACACTGTAAATAAAGCTACTATTATAAAAGTATAACGCTTTTTATCCTTGCAATATTGCTGCAATTCCTGGCAAAGTCTTCCCTTCTAAACTTTCTAACATGGCCCCTCCACCGGTAGACACATAGCTTACTTTATCCTGAAATCCAAACTGTTTTACAGCTGCTACAGAATCGCCTCCGCCTACTAATGAGAAAGCACCATTTTTGGTGGCCTCATCAATATAGTTTCCAAGTGCAATAGTTCCTTTGGCAAAACTCTCCATTTCAAAAACACCAATAGGTCCGTTCCACAAAATAGTCTTAGAGCCCAAAATAACTTCCTTAAAATTCTCAAGAGTTTTAGGTCCTGCATCAAGACCCTGCCATCCTGCAGCAATTTTATCCACATCCAAAATCTGAGTTCCTGCGTCATTGCTAAAATCATCTGCCGCAATAACATCTACCGGGATATGAATTTGAACTCCTTTGCTTTTTGCTTCCTTTAAAATTTTCAAAGCCAATTCCATTTTATCATCTTCACAGATAGAATCTCCTACCTGTCCTCCTTGGGCTTTTACGAAAGTGTAGGTCATACCACCCCCAATAATTAGATGGTCTACCTTATCCAATATGTTCTCAATAATAGTAATCTTTGAGGAAACTTTTGCCCCCCCTAAAATAGCGGTTATAGGCTTCTCTCCTGTTTTCATAACCTTGGCTATGGCGTCAATCTCTTTTGCTAAAAGGTAGCCAAAGCATTTATGCTCTGGAAAAAATTGAGCTACTACTGTTGTAGATGCGTGTGCTCTATGGGCAGTACCAAATGCATCATTTACGAATACATCTCCCAATTTAGATAATTGTTCTGCAAAAGCAACATCTCCTTCCGTTTCTTCGCTATAAAACCTTAGGTTCTCTAATAGCAATACTTCACCATCTTGCAATTCAGCGATAGCTTTTTCCGCATTATCCCCTACACAGTCTTCTACAAATTTTACCTGCACTCCTATAATTTCCGCAACTGTATCGCAAATATGCTTTAAGGACATCTCTGGATTTCGCTGTCCTTTTGGTCTTCCCATATGACTCATTAGTACTGCGCTGCCACCATCTTCTAAAACCTTAATTATAGTAGGTTTCGCTGCCTCTATTCGTGTACTATCTGCCACTTCCAAAGCTTCATTTAAAGGCACATTAAAATCTACTCTGATCAACGCCTTTTTGTTTTCAAAATTAAAATCTTCAATGGTTTTCATAAGTATCGGAGTTTTAGAGAATGGCAAATGTAAAGATTTCTGTGTTCTAGGTAAAGTAGGTTTTCTTATAATTTGAAAGAAAGCTCATTAATTCGGTACAATACTTTAATTGTATCGTTTGAGGAACAGTTAGTAAAAACTTAAAAAAAGCTATCTTTGATCGATGTTATTTCAAGAAATTCTAGGGCTTTCTCATATTAAAAAACACCTTGCTTACAGTTCAGATGCTGGGAGGGTTCCACATGCTCAATTATTTGTTGGTCCCGAAGGAAGCGGTACTTTGCCAATGGCATTGGCCTATGCTCAATATCTTTTATGTGGAAATACCAATGGGGAAAATACCACAGGTAATGAGGCTTGTAATTTAAAGTGTAACTCACTTTCACATCCCGATATGCATTTTGCTTTTCCGGTTGCCAATGGTAGCAAAGTAAAAAGCCATGCAGTAAGCAATCACTACATGGAGGAGTGGCGACAATTTATTAAAGAACAACCCTATGGAAACCTCTTTGACTGGTACCGGCTTATAGGAATAGAAAAAAAACAAGGGCAAATAGGGGTAGATGAAGCCCAAGATGTAGTAAGGAAATTGACCTTAAAATCCTATGAGGGAGGATATAAAGTAATGCTGATTTGGATGGCAGATAAAATGAATATTTCTGCATCGAACAAGCTTTTGAAATTAATTGAGGAGCCCCCAGACAAAACTATTTTTATTTTAATAGCAGAAGAAGAAGAGCGGCTTATACAAACCATTCGATCTAGATGTCAAGTATTACACTTTCCTCCCTTAGCAGAAAAGATTATTGCGGATGCACTTCAGGAAAAAGGATTGCAAAAAGAAGATGCAATGGGCATTGCGCATGAAGCAGATGGAAATTTCAATAAAGCTTTGGATTTGATGAACAAAGACTCTGAAGATTTGGTTTTTGAAAAATGGTTTGTTCAATGGGTGCGAAGTGCCTTCAAAGCAAAAGGAAATAAAGCTGCTGTTCACGATCTTATTTTGTGGAGCGAAGAGATTGCCAAAACCGGAAGAGAAACTCAAAAGAAATTTTTAAGCTACTGCTTAGCTGTAATGAGACAAGCTTTGTTAATTAATTACAATACAGCAGAATTAGCTTTTATGCGCATTCATGTAGAAGGATTTGAGTTGGAAAAATTTGCTCCTTTTGTGCATGAGAATAACATCTTATCAATAGCAGAAGAATTGGAAAGTGCCATTTATCACATTGAACGGAATGGAAATTCTAAAATAATTCTGACAGATTTATCTATAAAACTAACCCGGCTTTTACACAAAAAAGCAGCCTAATAATAAACGTCATTTCTGTTTAGCATAGTACTTATAGATTTGCGTTTAACTAAAAAATACTGGTATGGAATATCTTATTAAAAATGCTACAGAAATTCTCCTTCTCATTTTTTTAATCATCACTTTTTTGCAAAGTGGTATTGATAAAATTTTTGATTGGACGGGCAATCTTAGTTGGCTTAAAGGGCACTTTAGTGACACTCCTTTAAAGGGAATGGTTCCTTTTTTATTAGCTACCGTTCTTTTAGCCGAAGTCTTGGCGGGTATTCTTTGTGGGGTTGGTTTATATCAATTGGTTATTATTGGAAAAAGCAGCATTGCGCTGTATGGCGCTATCGTTTCTTGCGTTTCTCTTTTAATGTTATTGTTTGGGCAACGTATGGCAAAAGATTATGAAGGAGCTAAAACAATTGCCGTTTATTTTATCCCAGCAATTTTTTTAGTGTTTTTATTATCTAGATAGGGTATTAAATAAAAAAACCTTCAACAAATGCTGAAGGTTCTTAATACTGGTAAAGGTTGGTTATTTCTGCTTGTACTTATCGTTCAGTTCTTTTAAAACTGCTTCGGTAATATTTTTAGTATCATCTCCATAAAGCACACTACCGCCGTCACCGCCGCCTAGGATATAGGTATATCCATTTGCTTTCCCGTAGTTTTCTATATGTCTTTTTACTCTGCTCACTAAGCTATCCATCTCAGTCTGCCCTTCTAATTGTAGAGCCTGTTCTTCTTGCTGTAGTTGTTGCCCCATAAACTGACCTTGCTGTTGCAACATAGCGGCCTCTTCTTGCGCCTTTTGCTGAGCCATTTTTTGAGCTCTTTGTTGAAAAGCTTGTGCCTGGATTTGAAAGGCTTGTGAAATACTGTCTCTCTTTTTATTAAAAGCCTCTGATTTTTTGGTATACACTGCTTCTATATCTTTCTTCTCCTGATAATCTTCCATAATCTTTACATTGTCTACGTAACCTATTTTATCTTGTTTACAAGCCACAATAGTTAACAAAGCAAGGATGAATCCAACTTTTTTCATTCTATCTAATTTTTAGTTGGGCAAAAATAGGAAAGCTTTGCGAGATATTTAGCAAATTACAAAAGGAACTTTACGCATTCCAAAAGGAGTTCAATTTCTGTGAGCAAAATATTCAACGTTAAGTGCATTCATCTAAAATAGATAAAAACTATTAAAAGTGTTTTTTAAAATTGGCATACTCTATCAAAAATGTCTTCTTAAAAAGCTGGTATTTGGGTAGATTTTAAAATAAACAGCACTATCTTCGGCCTTTGCTTCAAAAGTCTCAGAGAAAGCTTTAAAATAATTATTAGCGCTTTTTGAGTATATAGGTCAAAGATGAATACTCTCCGGTAGTCCAAGCAGATACATTAGATCTCATACCGCTATAAAGCGCTTTTGAAAATTGTTGCTTCCCCGTTTTATACTTTTCCGAAAGTAGCGATACATAAAAGGCATCAAAAATCATAGGATGTGTTTTTATCAATTGCATACCTTCTTTTGCAAAAATCTTTTCGATCGCTGTTTTGGAAAAATGCCAAAGATGTCTAGGAACATCATATGCCGCCCAAAAACTTTTATAATAGTTCGCATCAAAAGATTTAAAATTCGGCACTGCGATAATTAGAGTGCCATCTTCCGTGAGCAATGTTTTTAGCTTTTGAATTTGTGTTTCTAAGTTCGGCATATGTTCTAAAACATGCCATAAGGTGATGATCTGATACTGCTCTTTAGATAACGCTTCTAAACTGGGTTGTAATTTAATTCCCTTCTGTGTAGCTCTTTCTGCTGCTTGGCTATTTGGTTCCACCCCAAAAACCTCCCATCCTTTTTTCTTTGCGGTTAACAAAAAATCTCCTGTGCCTGCACCCACATCCAATAGCTTTTTAGAACTCCCCGCATATCTCTTTGCAAGCCTCAGTTTTTTACCAAGGTTATACTTTTTTACCGTTTGATAAATTCTATCAGTAAAACTTTTATTTGCATCTGTATGCGAGATATAATTCTCACTTTGATAATACTTGTCTAATGATGGTGGTTTGGGAGAAGTAATTAATAACTCCAATGCAGGATCGTGTAGCAGTTCAAAAGCTTCTCCAGAAACAGAATGGTCTTTAGTTTTTAAGTACAAGTTCATTGTAATTGCTTGTAGACAAGTATTCGTTTTTTAAAGCTCGAAGATACTCCAAAACCCTAGTTCTTGAAAGTGATTTTTCAGAAAGACAATCTTCTTCATCATCACTATATACTTCCATGGCAATATA
Source organism: uncultured Flavobacteriaceae bacterium (assembly GCA_947500575.1). Taxonomy (GTDB): domain Bacteria; phylum Bacteroidota; class Bacteroidia; order Flavobacteriales; family Flavobacteriaceae; genus CANMSI01. The sequence continues at coordinate 14,779 of CANMSI010000003.1, forward strand.
CCAATTCCCCTTTCTACTGCTATATCCTTCTTCCAGGACATCTGTATCCAAAGCTCCATCAATAAAAATAGGTATCAGATTAATGGTCTTTGTCGGAATCTCTACTTCATAAAAAGAAAAGAAATATTGTTGTTCTTTTAACCTAAACGGAACATCCGTATCTACTAAACTGTCATTAAGATCAAACTTAAAGTTGATGTATTTGTAGAAATGGTTTTCATCTTTGGGATCTTCAAAAACGAACATTTCTCTGCTGGGCAGACCTTTTTTAAATTTCTTTCCCTGTTTTACTTTATAGTCCTCAATATTTGGTGCTATTCGCAAGGGAATACAAGATTGTAATATTAATGCAAATGCTACGCTTAGGTATAAATATCTCATGTGGTTTGATGTTGTTTTCCTTGTATATCAAAAACCAAACCAAACCCTCAACTAACTGCAAAATAATGAAGCAAATAGATACGTTCCACGTGGAACACTGTTCTTATCTTCCCATAAAAACTAAGAGCACACTAATGTCGCTAGGGGAAACACCGCTAATTCTAGAAGCCTGTGATATCGTAACGGGGCGTATGGCACTTAGCTTTTCCCTAGCTTCGTAAGACAATGATTTAAGCTGGCTATAATCAAAATTCTCAGGGATTTTAATGTTTTCTAAGCGTTGTAATTTATCCGCATTGGTTTTTTCTTTAGCTATATAACCTGCGTATTTCACCTGAATTTCTGTCTGTTCCAATACCTCCCTATTCAGTTCTTTCTCTTGCACAAAACCAGAAACTTTTTCTAACTGAAGCATATGATCCATCGTAACTTTAGGCCTAGAAAAAACCTTGAACATCTTATCAGATTGTTTTACCGGACTAGAAGAAACGCTTTCCAAAATTGGATTGATCTCTTCCGGACTTACGCTTGTTTTTCTAAAAAAATGAATGAACTCATCTGACTTTTTCATTTTAATTTCCATCTTCCGCAAACGTTCCGCATCTGCTAATCCTATATCAAAACTACGGGGTGTTAAACGTAAATCAGCATTATCTTGTCTTAGCAACGTTCTGTATTCCGCTCTAGACGTAAACATCCTATAGGGTTCTTCTGTTCCCTTTGTGATTAAATCATCTATAAGGACTCCTATATATGCTTCATCCCTTTGCAGTATAAAAGGATCTCTTTCATTGATCTTTAAATGTGCATTAATACCTGCCATTAGACCTTGAGATGCCGCTTCTTCATAGCCGGTTGTTCCGTTAATCTGGCCTGCAAAATATAAGTTCTCTATGGGTTTGGTTTCCAGGGTATGCTTTAACTGCGTTGGTGGGAAATAATCGTATTCTATAGCATAACCCGGCCTAAAAAATTTTACATTTTCAAATCCTTTTACAGATCGCAGTGCTTTGTATTGTATGTCTTCTGGTAAGGAAGTTGAAAAACCATTCACATATACCTCTACAGTTTTCCAACCTTCGGGCTCCACAAAAATTTGATGGCTATCCTTGTCTGCAAAACGATTTATTTTATCCTCTATGGACGGACAATAGCGAGGGCCTATACTTTTTATTCTACCATTGAACATGGGCGACCGATCAAAACCCTCTTTTAGCAAGTCGTGCACCAACGCATTGGTGTGGGTCATGTGACAATCACGTTGTTTGGTAAGTAGTGCAGTTTCTGTATAAGAGAATTTTTCAGGAAGCAGATCTCCAGGCTGTAAAATCATCTTTTGGTAATCCAAAGACCTTCCGTCTACTCTTGGGGGTGTTCCCGTTTTCATTCTTCCAGAATCAAAACCAAAATCTAGCAATTGCTCGGTTATACCCGTTGCCGCCTTTTCGCCGGCTCTACCTCCACCAAACTGTTTCTCCCCTATATGGATAAGACCATTTAAAAAAGTTCCATTGGTAAGGACTACTGCTTTGGCTTTTACATCTATTCCCAAAGAGGTTCGAACTCCAACAATCTTATTGCCTTCTACCAAAATCCCTGACACCATTTCCTGATAGAAATCAACATTGGGTGTGCTCTCTAAAGCAAGACGCCATTCCTCCGCAAATCGCATTCGATCGTTCTGTGCTCTAGGACTCCACATTGCGGGTCCCTTAGATTTGTTGAGCATCTTAAACTGTATGGCCGACTTATCCGTAATAATTCCACTATACCCGCCTAAGGCATCTATCTCTCTAACTATCTGCCCCTTTGCAATACCTCCCATTGCAGGATTGCAAGACATTTGGCCAATGGTTTGTAAGTTCATTGTAATTAACAATGTCTTAGATCCCATATTGGCCGCTGCCGCGGTTGCCTCTGCGCCTGCATGACCACCCCCTACAACTACTACGTCATATTCCTTTTCAAACATAATCTATTGGCTATTGTTCCACGTGGAACAATTGTATCATTTCATTTTCTTTAGCACGCATTAGCGCCGCATCTTTCTCCTTCTTATCCTTGTATCCCAAGAAATGCAATATGCCGTGCGCCATTACCCTTTTCAACTCCCTGTCAAAACCATCTTTATATAAGACGGCGTTTTCCCGCAGTCGCTCTATAGATATAAAAATATCTCCAGAGATTGCATCTCCCTCTCCATAATCAAAACTAATTATATCCGTAAAAGTATCATGCTGTAAATAACGCTGATTGATCTCTAGGAGGTACGCATCATCACAAAAAACATAGGCAATGTCTTGAGGCGATTTATTCTCCTGTCTAATTATCCTACTAATCCAATCGGTAAACTTTGTTTCGTTGTTCAGCTCAAAATTCGTCTCGTAATGATACTCAATCATTTGTTTTGAAATAGTTCTTTACTTTATTTCGAAAAATTTGCTGCAAAGGTAAGGCTTGTCTATTTAAAATTTCTACTTCATTTCTATAATTATCTAATAACAAGGGCTTCGTCGTAATAGGATTCTTAAAGGCATCTTTATTTGCATTGCTCTCTCTCTCAGATTTCTTCCCCTGCTTTAAACTTGCGTTCTCCAATTTCATAAGTTGATGTTGAATATTATTCACCTTACTCATGGTTCTTTGTGTAATCCCGTTCTCTAAAAGATCATTTTCAAAATCTTCCATTTGTTTCACCAGCTTTTGCGCTAACTGCTTATCTCCCGCCCTAATCATATCCTGTAACTGCTGTTCCAGCCGCTGTCTAATGACCTGCTGCTCCTTATAAATCTCATATATCTCCTTCAACTCTTCTTCACTGGGTTCTCCTTGTCCCTGACCACCGTTTCCAGAGCCCTTACCTTCCTTTCCATTTTTTCCATTGCTTCCTTCTTTACCAGAATTACCTTCCCCCTGTTGCCCTTCACCTTCTCCCTGTCCTTGTCCTTCACCTTGTCCTTGCTGACCGTTCTTACCAGCCTTATTACCACTCTCACCTTTCTCCCCGTCTTCTCCACTTTCGGACTTCCCTTCTCCCTGTTGCGGTTTTCCCTGGGAACCAGACGACTCGCCCATTTCACCCATCTTCTTTTGCAACTCTCCTTGTCCCTTTATTATATCTGGCAATTGAAATCCTTCCGAACTCTGCCCGGATCCCGAACCGGACTGCATATTCTGTTGCATATTATCCAACAACTTAGCAAGGAAATCTGCCAAGCTATTGGATGCTGTAACCACGCCTTGTTGATACCTTGCTCCCTGATAGATCTGTCTTTCAGCCAACCTTTCAAGCGCTTTGTCCGTATTGTAATATACCTCTGTGATTTGCTCATTTACAAACTCCGAAAGTTCTGCTCTTCTCAATGAAAGTGCGAACAAACTATCGTCCACATGCTCAAACAAATTTCTTAGCTCTTGCTGCTTTCGTACACTGCTAGAAAACTGAGCAATATCCTCATCTGCCTCCTGCATTTGGTCAAATAATTGTTCTTGTTTAAAGGAGAAAGTAATTAAGTTATCTAAAATTTGACGTAACATCTCCGCATCTTCTGTAATACTAGAACCTCCACCACTAGCCGATGATGACTGCGCCAGCTGTTCACTCATTTGCTTCATTTTGTCCGCCGCTGATTTCTGCTTTTGAGCCGCTCGATTTTGCTGCTCTTCCGATTTGGAAGCTTGCTTCTCTTGTTCTTTCAATTTTTCCAACGCCTTCTCTTGATCTTCTTTAACAGCCTCTTCTTTCTTCTTTTCTATCTTTAAATCCAGCGGTTTCTGCAGTCCCTGATTATCCTTTTTTAGTTCCTCTAATTCCTTTGCCAATTCTTCAAAAGCCTCATTCAGTTTTTCCTGTTCTTCTGGCTTGGCTTCCTCAGCATTTTGTTTAGAAAGACCTTCTTGTTTCTCCGCTAGCTTTTCCAAATCCTTTGCCAACTGAGCAGCCTTTTCTGTTACATAATAACGCTTCGTTAGTTCTACCAATTGCTCCAAACTTCGTTCGCTATTCTGTTGCTTCTTTCCAAGCTCCTCCAGACGCTTTGCCAACTCTTCCTTATTAATTTTATCTGCTATTTTATTTAACTCCTCCAAAAGGCGTTCGTTCTTTTTGGCTTCTAATTCCTGACGCTCTAGTCGTTCTTTTAAAAGTTGATTTAACTCATCGTCCTTGTTCCCTTTTTCCAGATTTTCTTTTAGCTGCTTGCTAAATTTCTGCATCAAATTCTCTTGCTGTTGTTGCTTTTTAAGAAAGTCCTTTATCTGGTTCTGATCATTAAAACTTAAGTTCTTCTTTTCCTTTTGCTCTTTATTAATTTCTTTTAAGGTCTCCTTTTGCTCTTTGAACTTCTCCAAAGATTTGTCTAAGTTATTTAAAATCGATTGTTGAAACTCTAATTGTTTGTTTTTCAGTTGGTTATCATCAAGAAGTGCCATGCTAAATATCTGGCTCTTGGCCGCTTTCCCTCCATGTATAGCATCATTATCCCTTGCCTCAAAGTAGAAACTATAATTTCTTCCCGCTTCTAATTGCAGCCCAGAGGGGAAAGTATAGTAGAACTGATCAAAATTGGATGTTGGTTTGCTTATAGCCACAGTTTGTGTATTAGCTGCCTCCTCTTCTGGATAACACACTAAACGAATATTGGTTAATTGATAATCGTCTGTAGCTTCTCCACTAAAATAAAGCACATTAGGGCTTAACGAATCTTTTACCTGATTTGCCTTGATGGAAGGATATCCGTCTTTTATCACGGTTAACTTATAATCCAGCTTTTCATAATCCGTAACATTCTTATTAGAAGTGGCCAATTGATACGGAAGATCTCCGTATACTCTTTTTGTATACAAGAACCGATCTTCTTCTTTTCTAAAAGATATGGCCGTATCTTTTGTAACTAAGCGTATTCTATCTGTATGAAGTCCTGCTATTTCCCAGCTTACTTTGGTTCCTTCTGGGACTATAGCATTTCCAGTACTTTTTAAGGTTTCCGTCTTTTTACCCGTATAATTAGGATAGTTCAGAACAACATTGAAATTTTGGATAGAAGGTGTTCTTAAAGCTTTTAGTTCATACGTCTGAGATTGAATATCATTCGCTTCAAAATAAAACTGAGTCTGCTTTAAAGGGGGTGTAAAGGTATATTGATAAAGCCCATCTTGTTCCTGCAGCAGAAACGATTTTCCTTCAATTTTAATATACACACTTTCTGGCTTTATACTACCTTCAGTGACCACCTGAATAGTATGCGCTTCATTCTCTAACACTTCCAGTGTATTGGAGATCAATTCAAATCTAAAAGGTGCTGGGGGTTCGTATGCCAAGTCATAATTAACCACTCTATCATAGGAGCCAAAAAAGGAACTGAGATTCCCTGAAAGCCAAATAAGCCCAAAAATAAGTGCTGGTATGGACAGGTACTTTGCATATTTCAAACTCTCCTTAAAATTAATAGCCTTCGTAAAAGGAATGGGATCCAATTTTTTGGAGCGTTGTTCCATACTGGCCAATAACAATTCGGATTGATTTGGGTCTTCTGCTAAATCCAAGAGGTTATATAGTTTATCCCCCACCTCGGGAAAATGCTTTCCAATAAAAACAGAAGCCTCCTTGTTACTTATCCCTTTTTTCAATTTAAAGAGATAAAATAACGGAGTTGCGATATACTTAAAAAACAAAAACAACTCTACCGCAACGAAGATCATGAGCAATATAAGCCGGCCATTAGAATTAAGCCAAAGTGTATATTCCACCCCCAAAATCACCATAAAAAACAACAAACCAAAAGCTAAAAAAAGCAATATTCCTTTTACTAGCATCTTGCTATAATACCTACTCGTAAACTGGCTAAGTTTGTTTAGTATGTTATGATAACTATTCAAAATCTATTATATTTAAGACCAAGATACCTGATACTGAATAATTCAGCATCAAAAATTTGTTAAAAAGCGCCCCATGAAGGATTTAAAGTATTTGGCTGCTATGAGTATTCCGCTTGCAGCTGTTATGAGTATTTATTTTAAAGGGTATTGGAGTTTTTTTACGCCCTTTTACGCCTTTGTATTGATTCCTGTTTTGGAATTAATTTTACCACATGACACCTCCAACCTAGAAGGAGCAGAGCGTGAAGAAAAGAAAAAAAGCAAGGTTTTTGATTGGCTGCTGTACTTAAATGCTCCCATTATTTTCGGTCTTCTTTTTTATACCCTTTATGATATTACACATGCTTCATACGCTTTGTATGAAATCATAGGTCTTGTTTTTTCCGTAGGAATTGTGCTTGGCACCAACGGTATTAACGTTGCCCACGAATTAGGACATCGGCAAAACACAAAAGAGCGCTACCTAGCAAAGCTTTTATTGCTCCCCTCCCATTATATGCATTTTTATATAGAGCACAATTTTGGACATCATGCAAATGCCGCTACTCCAGAAGACCCAGCAACTGCGCGTTATAACCAAACGGTATATTCCTTCTGGTTTACTTCGGCTTTTAGGCAATATTTTAGTGCCTGGGCGCTTCAGCAAAAATTACTGAAGTCTTCTAACCTTCGTTTTTTTTCGTTTCAAAATGATATGTTTTGGTATGCTATTTTTCAAACTTCGTATCTCCTTTTTGTAGCTCTTTTATTTGGTTCTCTTGGACTGGTATTTGCGATCGCTGCAGGCATTATTGGTTTTCTTCTTTTAGAAACTGTAAACTATATTGAGCACTACGGCTTAGAGCGAAAAAAAATGCCCTCTGGAAGGTACGAACGAGTCCGTGAGGTGCATTCCTGGAATAGCAATCATGTTATGGGGCGCATTGTTTTGTACGAGCTTACAAGACATAGTGATCACCACTACAAATCTTCAAAAAAGTATCAGATTTTGGACTACTATGATATTTCGCCTCAAATGCCTTTTGGATACCCTACTTCCATGGTCTTATCCTTTTTGCCACCCTTATGGTTTCGTATTATGAATCCTCGAATTCCTGCCGAAATGCATCCTTCTATGTCTCATTAAATGAAGGTTTAAAACTTTCTTTGTTCCCTTTTTTGGAAGCTTGGGACGCTTCCTCCTATCTTTGTGCCTCAAATTAATAATCCATGAGCCAGAAAGTTCGCGTTCGTTTTGCGCCAAGTCCAACAGGTCCTTTACATATTGGAGGTGTTCGTACCGCCCTTTTCAATTATCTCTTTGCAAAAAAGCATGGGGGCACTTTTGTGTTGCGAATAGAAGATACCGATCAGAATAGATTTGTTGAAGGGGCAGAGCAATATATCATTGATGCCTTGAACTGGTGTACGATTCCTTTTGATGAAGGTCCTGGTAAAGAAGCCGGTTTTGGACCCTATAGGCAAAGTGAACGTAAGCATTTGTATAAAACATATGCAGATGAGTTGGTAGCAAAAGGAAAGGCATATTATGCTTTTGATACAGCAGAGAATTTAGATTTTCATAGAAAGGATCATGAAGCGAAGGGAAAAACTTTTATTTATAACTGGCATAACAGGCTAAAGTTGGCAAATTCGTTGACGATGACCAAGGAGGAAATTGAAGTTAAAATGAAAGAAGGTGTGCCCTATGTAATACGCTTTAAGACCCCAGAGAACCAAAAAATACAGCTAAGAGATCTTATTCGAGGTGCTATGGAAATAGATTCTAATGTGTTAGATGATAAGGTCCTCTTTAAAAGTGATGGCATGCCTACCTATCATTTGGCGAATATTGTGGATGACCATTTGATGGAAATAAGTCATGTAATTCGAGGAGAAGAATGGCTTCCCTCCTTGGCTCTGCATCAACAATTATATGACGCCTTTGGATGGAAGGCGCCTCAATTTGCTCACCTACCTTTAATTATGAAACCAGTAGGTAAGGGAAAATTAAGCAAGCGCGACGGTGAAAAAGGTGGTTTCCCTGTTTTTCCACTTTCTTGGAATCAATCGGAAGGCTACAAAGAGGCTGGATACTTCCCAGAAGCAGTCGTAAATTTTCTTGCCCTTTTAGGGTGGAACCCTGGGACGGAACAAGAACTTTTTACACTCTCTGAACTTGTAGATAGTTTTAGTTTAGAACGAGTTAATAAAGCCGGCGCTCGTTTTGATCCTGAAAAGACCAAGTGGTACAATCAAAACTATTTGCAAAGTAAAGATGCGGATCAACTTGCAGATTTATTTATACCACTTCTTAGCCAAAAAACTGCTGGAGCTGGAATTCATACCAAACAGGCAGACGCCAAATCCTATGTAAAAAAGGTAATTGAACTCATTAAAGAGCGCGCTTCTTTTGTCTCTGATTTTTGGGAGTTAAGTGATTATTTCTTTCTTGCGCCCACCAAGTATAATGAAAAGGCAGCCAAAAAGCAATGGAAAGAAGGCACTCCAGAAATTATGGAATCTCTTGTTACTGTTTTGAGTGGTATTTCGGATTTCAATACCTCCAAGGTTGAAGCAATAGTAAAAGATTGGATTGGCGCACAAGAGTTATCCTTTGGCAAGGTAATGCCGCCTTTACGACTCATCATTGTGGGTGATATGAAAGGGCCTCATTTGTTTGATATTATGGGGATGATTGGGAAGGAAGAAAGCATTGCTAGAATTAAGACCGCGGTAAGCAAGCTATAACCCCTTCTTCATATTTCTTCCAGTATAGAAGTTCCTTTAGACAGATCTCCTGAGGTCCATTGCCAAGATTCATGCAACCTAATTTTGCCGTTTTCCATTATTTCAGGGATAGAAGTGCATTTGCCAGTCATTAGCATGCCTTTATTATTCACCTGGTGGTACCGCATTTCTATAACTCCTTCGTTACTTACCAAGCCTAAAAGGTGCCCATATACTATTTGCCCTCCTTTGTAAACCGACGTTAAACGATTCCCTACTTGCATATATTCAAAAATAGTATCGGCTGAAGTTTCTCCATTTTCACTATTCAGTGCAGTTCTAAATTTTTTGTTATTGTAATTCATAGGTATTAGATGTTATCCGTTTATAAATTTAACAGCTTTTGTAACAAACTTGAATAAAACCATACAGATATTGTATAGAGTTTCGTAAATTCCCTCCGCTGCACTAGGGGCGAGCAGCGCTACACCGACACTCTGGGATGTCCCACACTATTTATAAACTAAAATCTAAAACTATGGGTAATTATATTCTTATACCAATTGTCTTTTTTGCACTCATCCTTCTTATTTCCTCATTTTTTATTGTTAAACAACAGACGGCAATAATTATTGAACGCTTTGGGAAATTTCACAGCATCCGTCAATCTGGATTGCAAATGAAAATTCCGTTGGTAGATCGCATCACGGCACGTATTGGTTTAAAAATTCAACAATTGGATGTTATCGTGGAAACGAAAACACTAGACGATGTATTTGTAAAGCTCAAAGTATCCGTTCAATATGTGGTTATTAAAAGTAAAGTGTATGAAGCATTCTACAAATTGGAATATCCACACGACCAAATTACTTCTTATGTATTTGACGTAGTTAGAGCGGAGGTTCCAAAAATGAAATTGGACGATGTTTTTGTTAAGAAAGATGATATTGCGATTGCAGTAAAATCTGAACTACAAGAAGCCATGTTGGAATATGGCTATGATATTATCAAGACTTTGGTAACGGATATTGATCCGGATGCTCAAGTAAAAGAGGCCATGAACCGTATCAATGCCTCTGAGCGTGAAAAGATTGCTGCGCAATTTGAAGGTGATGCTGCCAGAATTCTAATTGTAGAAAAAGCAAAAGCGGAAGCGGAAAGTAAGCGTTTACAAGGACAAGGTATTGCAGACCAACGAAGAGAAATTGCCAGAGGTTTGGAAGAGTCTGTAGAGGTGTTGAACAAAGTGGGTATTAATTCTCAGGAAGCATCTGCCTTAATTGTTGTTACACAACATTACGACACCTTGCAATCTATAGGGGAGGAGACCAACACCAATCTAATTCTATTGCCTAACTCGCCACAGGCAGGTAGCGATATGCTAAATAATATGGTGGCCTCCTTTACGGCTAGTAATATGATTGGCGAGTCTATGAAAAAAACCAATAAACCTTCTAAAGAATAACTTTCAGTATAATTCAGTTCAAACACCAATTAAAAATCCCTTCGATATAAAATTCGAAGGGATTTTTTCATTTCTTAAAGACACGGCCGCTATTTTGCCAATTTTTGATACAAAAACCTTTTCCGGCATCTCTAAGGCTGTTTTAAGCATCAAGCCTTATATAGCTATCAATTTTAAATTAAAACACTGTATACGTCTTAAAAACACTTGGCTTTGAATAGAAAATACCAATTGTTATATATTTAATGATAAGATATTTCTATGCTAGTTTTTTTGCTGTAATTTAGCCCAGGTATCTCGCAAAGTAACAGTTCTATTAAAAACGAGTTTCTCCGCTGTGCTATCTGCATCTACATTAAAATATCCAAGGCGCTGAAACTGGAAACGATCTTCCACTTTGGCATCTTTTAAGCTGGGTTCTAAAAACCCTGTAACCTTTTTTAAGGAATCATGATTTACGAAATCCATAAAATCTTTGTCTTTATGTGCATCCGGAGTTTCATCCACAAAAAGACGATCATACAAGCGTACCTCAGCTGTAATTGCATGTTCTATGGAAACCCAGTGCAGCGTTCCCTTTACTTTTCTTAAACTCTCTTCTGTGCCACTTCCGCTGCGACTCTTGGGATCATAAGTACATTGTACTTCTATAATATTCCCATCGGTATCTTTTGTACAGCTCTCTGCCTTAATGATATAGCCATTCTTAAGCCGTACTTCTCCCCCCAACTTTAATCTAAAAAACTTGCGATTGGCTTCTTCTCTAAAATCTTCCTGTTCTATATATAGCTTCTTGGAAAAAGGTACTTTTCTTGTTCCTGCATCCTCATCCCCTGGATTATTTTCAGCCTCTAACCATTCTTCCTCACCCTCCGGGTAGTTGGTAATAACTACTTTTAGAGGATTTAATACGGCCATTACCCTGGGTGTTATTTTATTTAAATGCTCTCTTACATGGAATTCTAATAAGGAAACGTCCACCACATTATCTCTCTTTGCGATCCCTATGGTCTCCGCAAAATTCTTAATAGATTCTGGGGTGTAACCACGCCTTCTTAGTCCAGATATGGTTGGCATTCTAGGATCGTCCCAGCTATCTACGACTCCTGCTTCCACCAACTGTAATAGTTTTCGTTTGCTTACCACCGTATGACTCAAATTTCTACGAGCAAACTCTCGTTGCTTGGGTCTTACTTTGGTATCATCCAAGACTTGATCCAAAAACCAGTCGTACAGCTCCCGATGCATCGCAAACTCCAAGGTGCAAAAAGAATGTGAAACTTGTTCAATATAGTCGCTCTCCCCGTGTGTCCAATCGTACATTGGATAAATACACCAATCGGTATTTGTTCTGTGATGCGCCTTATGTAGTATTCTATACATGATAGGGTCTCGCATAAGCATATTGGAAGAGGTCATGTCTATTTTTGCCCTAAGCACATGTGTTCCTTCTTCAAAATCTCCACGTTTCATGCCTTCAAATAGTTCTAGATTCTCTTCTACAGATCTATTTCGATAAGGGCTAGGTGTGCCGTTCTCCGTCGGTGTTCCTTTTTGAGCAGCCATCTCCTCTGAAGACTGGCTATCTATATAGGCTTTTCCTTCCTTTATGAGGACCACGGCCCAATCGTACAATTGCTGAAAATAGTCCGAAGCATAACATTCGGTATCCCATTGATAGCCCAACCAGCTAACATCCCTTTTAATCGCATCTACATATGCCTTTTCTTCCTTCGCCGGATTGGTATCGTCAAATCTAAGATTCACTGGTGCATTATAGCGTTCGCCTAGGCCAAAATTCAAACAGATGGAACTCGCATGTCCAATATGCAAATAGCCATTAGGCTCTGGAGGAAAACGGAAGCGAAGTTGCTCTTTAGAGAAACCATCCTTCAGGTCATCCTCTACAATATGTTCTATAAAATTGAGCGATTTAGGCGCTTCATTCATCTTCTTTGTTTTGAGGCACAAATGTAGGAAAAATGCAGTGATCGTGCCCTATAAAAAGTCGTCCCCATACAAATAATGGCGTTTCACAACAATTTTAATCGGTGCTACAACATTAAGTTTCTCGCACAGCAATTAAAAACCATATTTGTTATTAAATACTATAGTGAGGTATTTGCAAGGTTGTATTTCTTTAGAAATGCCGGAATAATCCGAAAGAGCCTAAGCCCAATGAAAAAACTTGTAGTAACCCAAAACTACGACTACTTATGAGATCAAAGCTATTTTACAAAATTCCGTTTTTAATGTTTGCTTTTCTATTCTTTGGAATATCTCAGCTTACAGCCCAAATTTTAAATAAACCCGTTCCTGCGGACAATCCTAACCTAGCAGGAAACTCACCCTGGACCGCCGCCTGTGCTTCTGCCTCTTTTAATGAATACTTTGTAAACTTCACATGGGGGCCACCGTTAGTGAATGCAGACAATGAATTTATTTTGGAACTATCAGATGCCAATGGTGATTTCACAAGCGCAACCGAATTGGATCGATTAGGTGATCAAAACACCACCTTTGATTTCGATTTTGATTTTATTCTCCCTTCAGATACTCGAGGTGAAAACTATCGAATGAGAGTTCGTAGTACAAGCCCAGAAATTATCGGTGAGGAATCTGATCCATATCCAATGTATTATATCGATTTTGATATGCCACTTCAAATAGGAAAAGCTGGCGACAATGCAATTCCACCAGGAGGAGCTATTGAATTATGCGATGGAAGTTCAGTTAGTTTAGAACCTTTTAATATATCCAATGCAAATACCTATCAGTATAATTGGTATAGAAGCGGAACCCTACTTTCGGAAAAAGGACCTAGCCTTACTACTAGCCAAGCAGGTATGTATTCAGTAGAAATAGACTATGGTTTTTGTTCTGGTTCTGCCAACACACTTTCCAATGCTATTGACGTTACCACTGGGACCAGTTTAGGCATTGCTATAAACCCTCCAGCCAAAACGGCTTTATGTAGTGGGGAGACGCAAGACTTAGAAGCGAACATTATGAGTATGGGTTTAACCTATACATGGTATAAGGATGGTGTTGCCATTACAACTCCAACAATAGATGATCATATATATACAGTAGACGCATCGGTAGCCGGTTTTGAAGGAGATTATGCCGTAGAAATTAGCGGTTCCGGTACTTGCCTAGAAAGGTCGGCCACTGTAACCATGACCAATGCGGGCAACTTCACTGTAAGCAGAGACAATCCAGAAAATCTAGTGATCTTACCATCACAAACACAGACCTTAAGTGTAACAACAACTGCTACAACTCCAGTATATCAATGGTATAAAGATGGAGCTCCTATTACAGGCGCTACAAATGCTACATTAGATATTACTGAGGCCGGTGTTTATTTTGCAAGAGTTTCTCAGAGTGGTGGCGCATGTGCTTCCACATCTGTTGATTCTGAAACCACTACCGCAGTGAGTCCTGCCTCTTTTGAACTTGTTGTTGATTATACAACAGCATATACCGCTTGTCAAAATACGAGTATTGCTTTAAATGTGATCACTGTTAATGCAGTTGCCGCAGATAATAGCAGAACAGATGTAACTGCAGACCTGTTGGCAAGCTTTAGTTATCAATGGCAAAAGGACGGAGTTGATGTTGCTGGCGAAACATCGAGCATTATTAATATTACAGATGTGACTGAAAATGGGAGCTATGCCATTACAGGTACTTTAAGCACATACAACGCAAGCTCTAACAACTTAGAGGTACAGCTATTGGTAAATGAAACCATAGAAATCTCTAGTACCAGTGTTGTATTCTGTAATCCAGCAGATGACATTACCATTACAACTACTACGGATCTTAGCTCAGCAACTTTTGAATGGCAGCGAGATGGTGTTAGCATCAACACAACAGATAGCGCTTTAATTGTAAACCAACAAGGAACATACCGATTGGTAGTTTCTAGAAATGGTTGTCCATTGCCTTCTAACGATGTTGTAATTGCACCTCTTGATGATTCTTTGATTTCAACGGACGCGCCAGAAGATTTGGTAATTCCAGAAGGTACTACAAGAACCGTAACAGCATCTGGTGGAACTGCATACCAGTGGTTTGATAGCAATAACAATCTTTTAAGTGACACTTCTTCCGTATCCTTAGAACTGGAAGGAAATTATATGCTGGTTGCTACTATAGATAATTGCCAAATAAATAAAGAATTAACCGTTTCTTTCCTTGATACGTTTAGAGTTCCAAATGTTATTTCTGCAAATGGAGACGGTATCAATGATCAATGGGTAATCCCTAACTCTTACTCTAACAAAACCGATGTTAATGTGATCATTTATAACGATCAAGGAGTAGAGATTTTAAATGAATTTAACTATCAGAATAGTTGGCCGTCTGCAAGCATGGCCTTCCCCAAGCAAAATATGGTATTCTACTACACCATTAGAGATGCTAGTGAAATACTAAAACAAGGAACCATAACCGTTATACGTTAACCAAAGATGTTTAAGAAAAGACTTTTATACCTACTGCTTTTTGTCCTGTCGCTGTCTAAAGTCAGCGCACAAGACGAAAATCCGTTTGTTACCTACGACGTTCCCTCACAGAACTTGTTAAAATACAACCGGTTTCTAATTAACCCAACCTTTTCTACTGTAAGGGAAGACAAGTCGTATATCAATTTACTTGGCCGAAATCAGTCTGCCCTATTTGACGACAATAACCAAACGTATTTCTTGAGTTACAGTGGTCGAATGAATGATAGAACCGGTTTAGGACTAAGTCTCTATACCCAAAGGGAAGGGATTATTACCAATTTTGGAGTCTTAGCCAACTACGCTTATGGTTTAAAGCTTAGTGATAAAAGTAATTTCACTTTTGGAGCCAACGTATCCTATTACAATAGTGGTTTTGATGAAAGCAGGGCTAATCCGGTTCAAGGAGATCCTTTTTTAAATGGTTTCCAAGACAATTCATTATTGTCTTTTCAGCCTGGTTTTAATATTTCTTATGGTCAATTTGACCTAGGTGTATTTGCTGAAAACCTTTTTGATTACAACTTAAAAACCAATGAATCTGTAACCTCTTTTGCAGAAAAGACTTTTTCTGGACACTTACAATATACCCACGAATTTGATAATGGGTCTGGTGTTTTTGAAGAAGCTAGGTTAATGCCTTTAGCGCGTGTACGCAAAGTAGGAGACACAGATGTTGTTTTAGGGGGGAGTCTTATTCTAGACCTTCCAAAAATTGGATGGTTACAAGCGGGCTATGATAGTTTTTATGGCGCTGCCGCTGGTGTAGGTTTTAACCTCAACCGAAGACTTTCTTTAGGCTATACCATGGAAAAAGGATTGTCTAGTAATTTCGACAATTTTGGAGTTACCCATGAAATCTCATTTGCCTATTCCTTTACACCGAACTTAACGGAAGATAGAGTGCTTCTGGAAGACGATTCCGAAGATCTCCTAGTCTCCAATGACGAAGAAACTCTTTCGGATGAAGCCTTCGATTCTAAAGACGAAGAGATTAACGAATTAAAAAGGCGCTTAGCACAGAACGATGAAATACTTGCGGAGCTTATGTTTCGTCAAGATTCCATAGAAGATAGCCGTAAAAGCGATCAAGAGCGAAGGTTTGAAATGATTATGCGGATGGTTCGTAATGAAACCAATGGGGAGCGACCAGATTTAGAAGAGAAAGCAAAACAAATGTACTTTATCAACAACGATAAAAGCGGAGATAATACCGCGGTTGCAATGCAAGATAACGACTTAGATCCAAATGAAAATGTGGCAACTACCACTTCGAATACAGATAATACAGATCCCAACATTATAGAAACGAATACGGTCATTGCCAATAATACAACGGCCAGTGATGCCAATTCAACCAACAGTACATCCGCTCAAAATTCAAATTTTAAACCAATTGGTATAAAACCTCCCACACAAGTTAGGGATGCAGTTGTCACTACTAACAACCACAACCAACCTAGCACTCAACAATCCAAGCAAGAGAGTGTGAAAAGTAGAAAGTTTCGCAACTTAGATGGCGTTACAGATGGGTACTATGTAGTCGCTAATGTATATAAGGGAGAGCACTACCTCAACAAATTTGTAGATAAACTAGGAGATAAAGGGATTGCTGCAGATTATATAGACAACCCTAACAACGGTCTTAAATATGTGTATCTAGAGCGTTACGACACCTGGCAAGAAGCGGCAGATGCGTATAGAACTAAGCTCAATGGCACCTATGATGGTGACATGTGGATTATGAACGTAGACAATCGTTATTCCAATGAGGCTTATGCCAGTAACGTAGACAAAATTCGAGAAAAATCGAACAATTATGATGCAGATGTTTTGCAGAAAAATGTACTTATCAAACAAGACAAATTAGCAGCTACGAACAGTGCTGCCAAAAATTATGCTTTGGACGGAGTAGATTCTGGCTATTATATTATTGCCAATGTTTTCGCTAATCCTTCCAATGCCAATCGCTTTGTAAAATTATTAAACAATCAGGGGCTTAACGCCAGTTACTTCATTAACCCAGAAAATAACTGGAGGTATGTGTATTTAAAGAAACACGGTTCCTGGAATAATGCCTTATTATCTTATTACTCCAAACTAAATGACGCGTATTATGACAAAATGTGGATAATGCGTGTTACACCAAACCTTCTTACTTAAATGCAATCTACCAAACCCACCAGAAAACAGTTTTTCCTCGTTTTTTTATTTCTTGCATTTGGCAGTTTTTTTACTGCTCAAGCGCAAGAAATACCGTTTTCCCCTCGATTAGATGACGGCGGAAATAGTTATATAAATATCAAAGGAGATTATACCTTTTTGTCAAATACGGTCATGAACCGTAGAACAAATAGTCGCGGACCCAATGATCCTTATAATGGAAGTAATTCCAACAATAACTTTCATATAGAATATATCGATATTGATGGAGATGCTAGCACCTTTAGCTCTAGTAGCTCTACCCTATCGATGCCAGATTGTTCTCAAATCTATTATGCTGCTTTATACTGGGCGGGTAACTATGACAGAGACGTCGTAAATTCTAGGTATACCGGAGATTTACCTAATGACAACAATCGATATGATTTTACACAAATAAAGTTTAGGGTGCCTGGTGGAACCTACATTGATATACAGGCAGATAATGCTGCCGACCCAGCAGGAGAAGAAGATGAGATTATTATAGACGGTTTTGGTACCGTAGCGAATAGCCCTTATGTATGTTATAGAGATGTGACTACGCTGTTACAAGGCTTGGCAAATCCAGAAGGAGAATATTTCGTTGGAAACGTAAGAGGTACACGAGGAAGAACCTCTTATGGAGTTGGTGGATGGACCTTAGTTGTAATTTATGAAAACCCAACACTGTCTGGAAAATACATTTCTACTTTTGATGGGTATGAAGGGGTTACAACACAAAACACTGCTGACAGAATTGCAGACATTGATGTAAATGGCTTCAACACCATCCCAGTAGGGCCTGTAGAGGCAAGAATTGGTGTAAGTGTTCTTGAGGGTGAGCGAAATCTTACAGGAGATCAATTTCAAATAGAAACACCGGCAAATCCCGGCTTCACCAATCTAAGCAACGCCACAAATCCTTCAACAAATTTTTTCAACGCAAGTATAACTATTGACGGGGCCAACGTTACTTCCAGGAACATCAATGGTGCAAATTCCATGGGGTATGATTCTGATATTTTTGATATCAGCAATCCTGCAAACAGTATAATAGAAAATGGGGAAAGCCAAGCAACATTACGTCTTACAACGGATAGTGATTGGTTTGCTTCATTTTTGGTGACTTTTGGGGTTGACATTATTGAACCTGATATTCTTTTAGAGAAAAAAGTGGAAGATATAGCCGGTAATGATATTACTGGAATGGGAGTAAACTTAGGTCAAACCCTAGAATATGTGCTTTCTTTTATCAATAGAGGAAACGACGATGGTACCAATTATACCATTAGAGACGTGCTTCCTTTAAATGTTACCTTGGACGAATCCAACCTTACCCTTCCTGCGGGAGTTACTTATGTTTATACCCCAGCAACAAGGGAAGTAATATTTACAATACCAGACAATTTAATAGAAGAAGGAGATCCTTTTTCTTCCATTCGAATGCGTGTACAAGTAGCTGAAAATTGCTTTGATTTTGTAGATGCGTGTACGGATCTTATTGAGAATGTCGCTTTTTCCACATATGAAGGAGTAATCAATGACAATCAAATTAGTGATGATCCTAGTGTGTCTGATTTTGATGATTGTGGTTTTGTAACCCCGGGTGCTACCAATTTCCTATTAGACGATTTATCTGCCTGTAATTTTACTAGAACAGTACAACTTTGTGGGGATGATGTAATCCTAGATGCCGGAGATAATTTTGATAGCTATGTGTGGGTATTAGACACCAATGGAAATAATTTAATTGACCCTTCGGACACGGTAATTAATGATGGAGATCCTGATGGGGATCCAAGCACTATTTTAGTAGATGATGTTGGAACTTATATCGTAGATAAAATCGTTGCAGATCCATGTAAAGGCTTCCAAGAAATTATTATTGTTGAGCGTTTTGGAGCAACCCAAACTAGCCCAATCATTGATTTATTCAATACTTTAAATAACGATACAGACCCCTTCAATGACATTCAAGGGGAAATAGTTAGTTGTTCTATAGATGGAGACTTATTACCAAAAATATTTTTATGTGGCATCAATGATTCTCAACCACTTCAGGTAAATATTACAGATGCAGATAGCATAGAATGGGAACAGCTAGACGAAGGTAGTTGTGGTACGGCGGGTGATGATTGTGCCAACAAAGACAGTTCTTGCACTTGGAATACAGTGGCAACAGGGACTGATTTTAATGTAAACAGTCCTGGAAAGTATCGTCTAGTCATAAACTATGCAAATGGTTGTTCTAGTCGTTTCTTTTTCAACGTTTTTCAGAATTTATTGGACATACAGTATAATGCAAGTGATATTATTTGTACCACTCCTGGAAATATTACTATTACAAATTTAGGAAGTGGGTACGGGTACCGATTAATTGATGACGCTGCTGGAACAATTGAAGTTCCTTTTAGCGCCAACAATGGTCCTAGCTTTACCATTACTACCAACGGAGCATATAGAGTAGAAGTTACTCAATTAGATGCTGTTACTGGCGATCCTATTCCTGGGGCATGTATCTTTTCAACCGATGAAATTGGTATTAGAGATCGCGACTTCCAGGTAGATGTAGTTACCAAAGATTCAGACTGTACTGGTTTAGGAGAAATAAGCATTTCTATTTTGAACGTAGAAGCCCAATATTATTATGAAATATCGCAAGGAGGCACTACCATAGACACGCATGGTCCTGTAAATGATAATAATTATACATTTGAAAACTTAAACCCTGGCATTTATGATGTGTTAGCGACCACTGATGATGGCTGCTCTTATACAGAACAAGTAACAATCGTTGACAATTCTGATTTAAGCCTGGATGCTAGAGTTTCTCAACATATTACCTGTAGAGAAGGTAATATTCAAATGGATTCTAACGGTGGAAGAACACCTCATGTTTATGCTATTTGGAGTTTTGTTGATGAAGGTGGTGTCACCCAAATTTCTTATCCATCTATTACAGATATCCCTGGGTCAGAATTCCAAACCAGTGTTATTTTCGATGTATTAATTCCTGGGGATTATACCTTTGCCGTTGTTGATCGTAACAATTGCTTTTCAATATCGAACACCGTAACTATTCGTTTAGAACCATCTGTAGCATACGACCCAACAACAGTAATTAATGAACAATGTTTTGGAGATTCTAGCGGTTCTATCTCTTTCAACATAACAGACACCAACGGATATCAGCTTACTTTTTTCCTGATTGACGATGCTACAGGTTTGGAGATTGCATCCAACACCTCTGGGACATTCTCAGGCTTACCACAAGGAAACTACACAGTGCGTCTTAATCAAAGAAAAGGGAGCTCTTCTTGCGACTTTTTTGAAAACTATACCATCTCTGGTCCCACCAACGCACTAAGTGCCGATGCGCTTCTGATTCAGGACTATAGCTGTTTAGTAGAAGGAATTATAGAGGCTCAAAATGTTAGTGGTGGTACTGCTCCTTATGAGTATAGTATTGACGGAATTAACTTTGTAAGTGGGGCAGGAGCGGAACGCTTTAGCAATCTTACCAATGGTACCTATACCATTACCGTACGAGATGATGCAGGTTGTACAATTGTCACACCAGGTATTACCATAGACCCTTTAAACGAACCAAGCGACCTTACTTTTGCTGCTACCAGCCCTACTTGCCCAGCCTTAACGGCAGATGTTACTTTGACGGTAGTAGACGGAAATACTCCTTTTACCTATGAAATTATTGCGCCTGCCTCAGCCGTTTTAAACAATGGAAACAACCCTGTTTTTACTGGATTAGTACCCAACACCTATACCTTTAGGGTTACTGATGATAAAGGATGTGCCTATGATGAAAGCTTTACCATTGCCGCTGTTGCCCCAATAAATGTTGTAGGTCAATTAGTAGCTAACATCTCTTGTGTAGGCACTGCCGATGGAGAATTATTATATACCGTATCTGGTTTTAACACGAGCTATGATTATGCTATTACAGGTCCGGCTAGTTTCAATGGAACTGCCGAAACAAATACAACCATCCCCCTAAATGGCCTAGCAGATGGAACCTATACAATAACCGTAACAGATACGGATACTAGCTGTACAGCAACAGCAGATGTTATTATTGGAGCTCCTGCCGCTGCCTTAACGCTAACCGTAGCAGAAACACAACCTAGCTGTACAACCGCTGGTAGTGTATTGCTTACTGGGGACGATGGTTGGGGAGGTTACTCTTATACTATTACCTACCCGGATGCTGTTACCACAGACACCAATACCACGGGGTCTTTTACAGCATTGCCACAAGATGGAACCTATACCGTTACTGTTACAGACGCTAATAATTGTACTATTACAGACACGTTTACCTTAAATGCAGCAGTAGCTCCTGTTTTGGAAATTATTGCCAATGATATTTGTTATGATGATGCCACTGGTTTAGTCTTAACAGCGAACGTATTATCTGGTGGAGATGGAAACTTTGAATACAGTTTAAATGGTGGTGTATTTGGAACAAGCAATGTGTTCACAGGACTTGGACCTGGAACCTATACCATAGATGTTAGAGATGGAAACGCTTGTGCTGATTCTGAAACAATTACAATAAATCCAGCGTTAAGCTTAACAGCTACTGCAGATAATATCACAGCATGTGGTACTGCTACAGATGTAACTATTACAGCCGCTGGTGGTGATGGTAACTTTGTTTTTGCCATTGTAGCTGATGGGGTAACTCCTACTGCTGGTGACTTTGGAACAACCAATCCAATTAGTGTAACTGGAATTGGAGATTACGATGTATATGTAAGAGACAACAGTGGAAACACTAGCTTCTGTGAAGCTTCTTTTGACATCAATATCGCTCAAGATACGCCTTTAGTCATAACTCCTACTGCTACTCCCGTAGTATGTTTTGGTGAAGCCAATGGCGCTATTTCTTTAGCCGTAACAGGGGGGAATGCTCCTTATGAATATAGCATTGATAACGGAACAACATACCAAGTCCTTGCCGATTTTGTAAACCTTTCAGCTGGCACCTATAATGTACGTGTTAGAGATGCAAACGCCTGTGATGAAACACTTGCTGTTATTGTTACACAGCCTGATGCACTTGTCGCTGAAGCTGCCCTAACTCAAAACTATACTTGCCTGCAATTAGGAGAAATTACAGTGGGTAGTGTAACACCAACAACAGGAGGTTCAGGGGATTTCCAATACAGCATCAATGGTGGAGCATGGACTACAGCCACCACCGGTGGTGCAGTCTTTTCTGATCTTACTGATGGCACCTATACCATTCAGGTGAGAGATGCCAATGCCATCTCTTGTGTAACAGCATTGCCAGATATTGTTATTGCGCCTCTACCAACAGAACCAGTCTTAAGCACTACTATTGGTTATGCTTGTGATGGATTAGGAATTATTACCGTTTTACCAAACGATCCCTCTTTTACTTATAGTTTGGATGCTGGTGCTTCACAAACCAGTAATGTCTTTAACAATGTAACTGTTGGAACGCATACCATTACAGTAGACTACGGAAGTGGTTGTACTGTCGATACCACTATAGTAATTGACGCAGGCAACGCATTTACAGCCGCAATTACAAGCTTTATAGATATTACATGTAATGCCGCCGATGATGGCGAAATTACTTTTGAAGTAGAAAACTTTGATACCGTTAATGGTTTTGAATACGCTGTTAATGGAGGCGCTTTTTCTGCCCCTCAAACAACATCTCCTGTAAATATAACAGGACTTAGCGCAGGAACCGTAAACATTGAAGTACGAGATGTTTTAGACAACTCTTGTACAATTACTCTTACCCAAATTATTAACGAGCCAACCGCTGTAAGTGCTTCTGTTAGCATTACATCTCCAGATACCTGCTTAACAGATGCTACCATCAGCGTAAGCGCAACAGGAGGAACACCTTCCTATGAATATCAATTAGAAGATACCGTTGGTGGCATCTTAACTGCTTACCAAACTACTACGAGCTTTAGCAATCTTGTTGCTAACGACTACATAGTAAGAGTTAGAGACGCAAACCTTTGTGAAACTACTGCTCCTATTACAATCACTGCTCCAGAACCAATTGTTTTTACAGCTACTGAAACAGCTTGTTATTCAGGGAATGGAGATGCAGACATTGTAGTGAATGTTACCAATGTTCCAAACAATGGAGGCTTTCAGTTTAGTCTTAATGGAGGGGCTTGGATAATCCCAGCACCCACAACTTCTACAACACATACCTTCAGTAATTTATCTGCAGGTACGTATACAATAGACGTAAGAGATCAATTCGGCTGTGTTGGAACACAGCAAACAATTACAATAAATCCAGCGTTAAGCTTAACAGCTACTGCAGATAATATCACAGCATGTGGTACTGCTACAGATGTAACTATTACAGCCGCTGGTGGTGATGGTAACTTTGTTTTTGCCATTGTAGCTGATGGGGTAACTCCTACTGCTGGTGACTTTGGAACAACCAATCCAATTAGTGTAACTGGAATTGGAGATTACGATGTATATGTAAGAGACAACAGTGGAAACACTAGCTTCTGTGAAGCTTCTTTTGACATCAATATCGCTCAAGATGCTCCATTGGTGATAACGCCAACCGCTACTCCTGTAGTGTGTTTTGGTGAAGCCAATGGCGCTATTTCTTTAGCCGTAACAGGAGGAAATGCTCCTTATGAATATAGCATTGATGATGGAACAACATACCAAGTCCTTGCCGATTTTGTAAACCTTTCAGCTGGCACCTATAATGTACGTGTTAGAGATGCAAACGCCTGTGATGAAACACTTGCTGTTATTGTTACACAGCCTGATGCACTTGTCGCTGAAGCTGCCCTAACTCAAAACTATACGTGTGTACAATTAGGAGAAATTACAGTAGGTAGTGTAACACCAACAACAGGAGGTTCAGGGAATTTCCAATACAGTATCAATGGTGGAGCATGGACTACAGCAACCACTGGCGGCACAGTATTTACTGATCTTACTGATGGCACATATACCATTCAGGTGAGAGATGCGAATGCAATATCTTGTGTGAGCACCTTGCCAGACGTGGTTATTGCACCACTACCAACAGAACCAGTCTTAAGCACAACTATTGGTTATGCTTGTGATGGATTAGGAATTATTACCGTTTTACCAAACGACCCCACTTTTACATATAGTTTGGATGCTGGTGCTTCACAAACCAGTAATGTCTTTAACAATGTAAGTGTTGGAACCCATACTATTACCGTAGACTATGGAAGCGGTTGTACTATAGACACTACTGTAGTAATTGATGCAGGGAATGCTTTCACTGCTGGTATTACGAGCTTTACGGATGTAACATGTAATGCTGCTTCAGATGGTGAAATTACTTTTGAAATAGAAAACTTTGATACCGTAAATGGTTTCGAATATGCCGTAAATGGAGGCGCTTTTTCTGCTCCTCAAACTACATCTCCTGTGAACCTAACAGGACTTAGCGCAGGAACCGTAAATATTGAAGTACGAGATGTTTTAGATAACTCTTGTACAATTACTCTTACCCAAATTATTAACGAACCTGCCTCGGTTGATGCATCAGCAAATATTACAACAGACTTTACATGTACTAATACTGGAGCTACTATCACGGCAAGTGCCACAGGAGGAACACCTGCCTATGAATATCAATTAGAAGATACCGTTGGTGGAGTAATTACCGCTTATCAAACAGGTGTTACTTTT
This sequence comes from uncultured Flavobacteriaceae bacterium, assembly GCA_947500575.1. GTDB lineage: Bacteria > Bacteroidota > Bacteroidia > Flavobacteriales > Flavobacteriaceae > CANMSI01. The sequence continues at coordinate 39,613 of CANMSI010000003.1, forward strand.
ATCAATGTAGCTGCTGGAGATTATATCGTACGAGTAAGAGATACTAATGGATGTGAAGACCCAATAGATACTGCTATCACAGTTGTTGCCCCAAACAACCCAACTTTTGCAGCAACACCAACGGCTTGCTATTCTGGAGGTAACGATGCTTCTATTCTAGTAGACGTAACATCTTTACCTGGTAATGGCGGTTTCCAATTTAGCCTTAACGGCGGACCGTTTATTACTCCAACACCAGTTACTGCAACATCACATACATTCCAAAACCTAACAGATGGTACCTATACCATTGATGTAAGAGATGGTTTCGGATGTTCTGCTGCACAGCAAACAGTTACTATTACTCCTCAGTTAACGGCAAGCGCAGTTTTAAATACAGACCTTACCTGTCTAGTACCAGCCGCTGCAACAATTACAGCAAATGGAGGTTCTGGAACTTTTTCATTTGAATGGTCTAATGATGCAGGAGCAACCTATTTTACAACTAATTTCACTGGAAATGCATTTAGTACTTCTACTGCAGGAACCTATATTTTTAGAGTAACAGATACTACAACGCCAACAGCTTGTGTAGTAGTTACTGCTCCTATAACAATTACCCCAGCAGACCTTCCTGTAATTACCTCGGTTACACCAACAAATATTCTTTGTAACGGCGATAGTACTGGAGCTTTAGATGTGCTTATTGATACCTCTGTAGGAAGACCACCTTATACTATTGAAGTTATAGAAACAGTGAGTAGTACTAATTATGGAACTCAAACAACAGGTCTCCCTGCTGGTTCTTATAGTGTAACCATTACAGATGACAAAGGTTGTGTGTCAGCAGCTGTGACTGCAACGATATCTCAGCCAGATCTTATCGTTTATGACATAGACTTACAGCCTATTACATGTGATACCTCTACAGGTACCAATCCTGGGTCTATTACAGTAGAAAACCTAACAGGCGGTGTGGCAGAATATACCTATTACCTTACTGGGAATAATGGATATTCTGATTCCTATATCACCACTGCAGGAGGGGAAGATCATACGTTTAATATTTTAGAGTTTGGTATTTATGAAGTTGATGTCATTGATGCAAACGGATGTTCTGTGCGTACAACCAACATCATTGCTTCTCCCCCAGATGATTTGGATATTGATGTTTCGGCTACCACAGTTGACTGTACTACAGGCGGAACCGCTGAAGTAACCGTTGCCACGGCTATTTTAGGAACCAACTATGAGTTCGCTATTTTAGAAACATTTGCAGTGCCTTATTCTTCTACTTACTTTCCACCAGATGTAGTAGGAGGACCAACTCATACGTTTACAGGATTAGTTCCAGGAATTACCTATACGTTTGTAGTACACGATATCACCACGAATTGTTATTACTTTGAAACTGCAGCTGCTCCTATAAATTCTCCATCGAATTTAACCAATAGCTTAGATGTAGTAAATAATATTACATGTACCGGTTCAGCGAACGGAAACGTAAGTTTTACTTTTGATAATTATGATGCTGGCGCTACTGCCGTAAACTACGAAATCTTTAATGCGCAGTCTAATGTAACTACAGGATTTAGTGGATCTGCAACCGTAAACCCACCAACAGGTGCTATTAGTGTTACTGATTTTGCCACCTTACCTCAAGGCGTTTATTATATTCTTTATAGCGAAGTTGGAGGAACATTTAACGGATGTTCCGTTAGTTCTCCAGATTTCACTATTACAGAGTCTACCAATTTACTGAGTGTAACAGCTGCCTCACCAGAGAATGATAACTGTAACCCTAATGAAGGAGTCATTACAGCCCAAGCACAATTTGGAACCGCTCCTTACGAATTTCAGTATCTGTTAAGTACAGATCCTGCGCCAACAGCTGCTTCAGCAGGTTGGACTAGTAACGCCACAGCAAATGTTGAGTCTGGAGATTATATTGTTTATGTTAAAGATGCTAATAACTGTATTCAGAACGATGCAATAACTGTAGCACTAGATCCAAGTCCAGAAATTTCATTAACAGTTGTTGATGAATGTGTGGCCGAAGGAGCATTTGAAGTACTGGTTACTTTAGATCAGGCAGGTATTACGCCTTATTTACTGAGTGTAAATGGTGGGGCCTTCCAAAACATTACCTTTACGGCGGGTCAATATACAGTTACAGGATTAAGTTCTGGAGCTGCTCAAACAATAGAAATTAGAGACTTGAACGGTTGTGGGGAGTCTGAAAACTTTACAATTCAACCTCCTTTACAATTCAATGCCCAACTAACCACTCTTTTAGATTGTGAAGTGGCACCTGCGAACAATGCAGAAATCACCATTGAAGTAACGACTGGTTCAGGAACTTATGATTACGAAATAGACGGTCCTGGTGCAGTAGACCAAGCAAGAACTGCTTTGCCTTCTTCCACATTTATCTGGAATCTTGCAAGCGCTCCTGGAGATTACATCGTAACTGTTTACGATACTAGCACCACTATACCAAACTGTTTAGGAACTATTACAGTAAATGTGCCTACAACAGTAGTACCTGTCTTTACGGAAACACACATAGATGTTACTTGTAATGGAGGAGCTGACGGTACCATTACCTTAAATGAAACAGATACTGGTATTAGCCCATTGAGTTATGCCATTTCCCCTGTAGCAGGAACCTTTAATGCTGCTACATTTACTTTCGAAGACTTACCAGCAGGAACCTATACTGTTACTGGAACGGGTACAAATGATTGTACTTTTGATATTGCCAATATTGTCATTGATGAGCCAAATGTTATTACAGTACCTGTACCAACAGTAGTTGAATTTAACTGTGCTACTGGTAACAATACAGATAATGCAACGATCTCAATAAATGCAGGTTCGGTTAGCGGAGGTAGCGGAACATACACTGTCTTTGAATTTATTAATGATCAAGGAACGGCAACCACTGCAGATGATGTAATTGTGCAGTCAGGAGCCGCCACGGTATATACAGAAACAAACACCTTAGGTGGTACTTATATCATAAATGTATATGATGATAATGGTTGTGTTGGATCTAACACAGCAACCATCATTCCTTTTATAGAAATAAGCAATCCAACAGCAACCATTACACAAGCAGTTAGCTGTAACCCAGGGAACGATGCTGAGGTGCAAATTGGTATTACACAAAACCCCGTAGCGCCGGTGGCTAATATTACCTATTCTGTTACTGGAACTGATAACGCATACAGTGTATTAAACCAAGTTTCGGATACCTTTACGGCTATTGGTGTAGGTAACTATTTAGTAACCGTTTCCAATACGGATACTGGTTGCGAGGTTCAAACGACTTTTGAAATACTAGATCCAAATAATTTTGAAATTACCACCACCACCATGGATGTTCTTTGTTTTGGTGATGATGGGTCTGTAAGCTTTACCATTAATGATCCTGTAAACCCATATACTGGTGGATTTAGCTGGCAGCTATATGATTCTCAGGGAACCATTGCAGATCTTACTGACGATGTTATTATTGCAGGTGCCACTGGTACCTCAGCAACAGTAGGGCCTACTACTCCTTTTAATATTGGAGAAGGTAGCTACAGAGTAGATATTACGCAAGATTCAGATCCTTCTTGTATTGCTATGGATTTCTTTAATATTGCTGGTCCACCAGCCGGAATCACAGCAGATACAAATGTAACACCCATCACTTGTGTTGGAGCAGATGGTAGTATTGAAATTATTGACGTCCTTGGAGGATGGGGTAACTATATGTATTACATCAGTACCACAGCTAATCCAGATCCAAATGATGCATCTAATTATAATGCAAACCCACGTGCTGAAAACCTAGTGGCAGGAACCTATGATATTTGGGTGATTGATCAGAACGGGTGTTCATTCGAAGTTCCAGATGTTACTTTAAGCAATCCAACACCTATTACGGCAGCTTTACAAATAAATACGCCTAATTGTTCTGGTTTAGAAGGAGAAATAGAGGTAGTTGGAACTGCGGGTGGACAAGGAAGTAACTACACCTACCAATTACAGGTTTTTGATGGTGCAACTTTTGTAAACACTGGTAGCATACAAACCACTACGGTTTTTGCTAATCTTGGTGCAGGACAATATCAAGTTGTTATCACAGATCAGTGGACATGTACTGTTACTACTAACCCAGTAACCCTCTTTGAAGAAATAGAGCCTCAAACTACTATTGTAAAACTTATTGATTGTACGCTTAATCCAGGAGGGGAAATAACCATAACACAAACAGGTGGTTCTGGTAATTTTGATTATGAAGTAACCTTCCCTGACGGACTTACCACTGCCAATAATACCACTGGTGTCTTTACCAACTTAATACAAGATGGAACCTATACTTTTACAGTAACGGACCAAGCCGTGGGCCATGCATGTGCAAAAACATTTACACAAAACTTAGACACGCCTATCTTACCAGTCTTAAACATAGACGCCTTTACTAATGTTAGTTGTAATGCGGCAGATGATGGAACAATTACTATAAGTGCCATAGACAATGGTACGTCTCCTTATACTTTTGAGATAACAGCCATAGATGCAGTGCCATTAGGAACTGCTATAGCACCTACAGCAAATGATGTGCTTTCTGCAACATTTACTGCGCTATCTGGAACTGCTGCTGGAACAATTTATACTATCACGGCAACTGCTGCAAATGGATGTACCAGTACCATTGATCAAACAATTGTGCAACCAGACGCAATTGCAAATGTAAATGCCACTGTTGTAGAATTCTTATGTGCTGCTGGAAATAATACAGATAGTGCTACTATTACTGTAGACGATGCTGCAATAACAGGAGGTAGTGGTGTTTATGTAATTTTCGAATTCATAAATGATCAAGGTACCGCAAGCACTGCAGATGATGTGATTGTACAAACTGGAGGTAACCCTGTATATACAGAGACCAACCTTGCGGGCGGAACCTACATTATAAACGCATATGACAATCAAGGTTGTCTAGGAACTACCACAGCTGCAATTGCACCGTTTGATACTTTGCAATCAGCAACGGTTGCTATAGTTGATCCTATTTCTTGTTCAAACGCAGGAGAAGATATTGAAATTAATGCTGTAGGTCTTTTAAGTGATTCTACTGCGAACCCTGCAAACTACGAATTTAGATTGCTTCCGAGCGGAACGTTCCAAGCTTCCAATGCTTTTAATGATTTAGCTGCTGGAACGCATGTTTTTGAAGTAAGAAATGTAAATACTGGTTGTTTAATTACCGTTTCGCACCTAATCTCAGATCCTAACACCTTTGATATCGTAGTTGATAAAATAAGCGATGTAGTTTGTTTTGGAACAGAGACAGGCGAAGTAACCTTAGAATTAACAGATGCCACTTACGTAGGAGGTTTTAATTGGACCATTTATGATACCAACGGAACCCCAGCGGTTACCACAGATGATGTGGTATATAAGAACGGAACAAGCGCCACGAATGGCCCAACTTCAGTAATTACTTTAATTGCTGGAAGTTACATTGTGGAAATAACACAAGCAGCTTTCCCAGAGTGTACAAATACACAAGCCTTTACCATCGCTGGTCCATCGGCCGCAATTACGGCAGCTACAGATGTAACACCTATTAGCTGTATTGGCAATGACGGAATCATAGAAATTATTGATGTCCTAGGAGGATGGGGTGGCTATAGCTACTTTGTTGGAACAGCAGCTCCTGCAGATGCAACGGTATACGTATCTAATCCAAGATTTGATGCGCTAGTCCCGGGTACTTATGAAGCATGGGTAATAGACAGTGCTGGTTGTCAGCAAATGGTGCAAAATGGAATTGTATTAGCAGATCCAATAGCCATTACAGCAACACTTCAAATAAACCAAGAAAACTGTACCAACCTACAGGGTGAAATTGAAGTAATTGGAACCGCTGGAGGTCAAGGAAGTAATTATACCTATCAGTTAATTAGAGATGGTGTTGCCTTTGGTGCACCTCAAAACACAACTGTATTCTCCGGACTAGGAGCAGGGTCTTACGAAGTGCAAATTAATGACCAATGGTCTTGTACCACCACAATAGGTCCGGAAGTGTTGTTCGAAGAAATTAACTTAACAAGCACCGTGATAAAACCCATAGATTGTACGGTAACACCCGGTGGTGAAATTACCATCAATGTAGCAGGTGGTTCTGCAAATCTAAATTTTGTGGTAACCTATCCTGACGGATTTACTACTGCAAATAATACCACAGGTGTATTCACGGGTCTTACTCAGGCAGGAACCTATAGTTTCGAAGTAACAGATTTAGATACTACCAATCCGGTATGTAGCAAAACAATTACAGAGGTATTGGTAGATCCAACACCGATTACGTTTGATACTCATACAGTAACAGACGTTAGTTGTAACGGTTTAACGGATGGTACCATTACTGTGAACTTAAGCCCAACAGCAGCTGGTGTAAATGACAACCCGGTATACACCTACAACATTTATGACGGAGGTGTATTATTAGCTGGGCCACAAAATAGTCCTCTATTTACAGGATTAGCGCCAGGTTCTTATGAGGTGGAAGCAGTTTCTGGAAACGGATGTTCCTTACAAGAAGTAGTAATTGTTGGAGAGCCAACCGCTCTTGTTATAGATGCCACCGCTACTGCCTTTGTTTGTAATCCTAGCAATACAGTAAATACCGCAACTATAACAGTAACTGTTTTAGACGGAGCTACAACACCAGGAGTGTCTTCTGGAACAAGCCCCTATTTATACAGTATTGATAATGTAAACTTCCAAACAGGAAACACATTTAATATTGTAGACACTGGAGTTCAACAGACAATTGATGTGTTTGTGCAAGATGCCAATGGATGTCCACAAACAGCACAAGTAATCATAGATCCAGTAAATACGTTTACAGCAACGGTTGCTCAAAATACTGCCATTACCTGTGCCGGACCAGAACAAGTAACCATTACGGTTGCAGACAATGGTGATGCAGCAAATGTGTATACTTTTGAATTGCTTCCATTAGGAAACCCGAACGGAGCCTTAACTGGAACACCGTCCAATGTTACTGCAGAATTTGATCTTACAGCTGTTGGAAACTATACATTTAGAGTTACAGATACGGCTACAGGATGCTATGTAGATACGGCACCTTACGAAATAGTTCCTTTTGATTTGATAGAGGTGACTGCAGTAGCAGTAGATCCTGTTATTTGCTTCGGAGACACCAATGGTTCTTTAGAAATCACAGTAACAGGCTATACAGGAAATTATGATTTTGAGGTGTTTGATAGTGCAGGAGTAACGACTGGTGTTACGGGAGCTGCAAATACCAGTGCCAACCCATTCTTAATCTCCGGTTTGAGTGGTGGAAACTACTCTGTAACGGTGGTAGAATCAGATCCAACAAGTACTTTGTGCGATGCAGATTCGAATACCATTACCATTATTTCGCCAGACATGGCATTAACAGCAACAGTTAATCCTGTGGCAAATGTAACTTGTACCAATGATCAGGGAGAGATATCAGTAACTCCAACAGGTGGATATACTCCATATGACATTGTATTAACCAATACCACTACTGGGCAGCTATACACTCAAAATGATGTAACCGCATTTGTCTTTACAGGATTGTCTGAAGGAAACTTCACTGTTGTGATTACTGATGACAACGGTTGTGCGATCAATGATACAGAAACATTGATCGCGCCAACGCCTATAACTGCAGATATTTCACCTGATGTAACCCTAGACTGTTTCGGTGATGCTACTGCAACCATACAGGCGTTAGACGTACTGAACGGACAAGGTCCTGGAAACTATCAGTATCAATTAAACTACTATGATGATGCAGGAACAACTATTGTATTTACAACTGGGCCTCAAAGCAGTGATACTTTTAATAATATCGGATCGGGTATCTACAGCATAACCGTCTCTGATGGATGGAGTTGTGATGTAGAAACCGCACAGGTAACTGTAAGTGAACCAACAGAAGTATCTAGTGCCTTAGTCCAAACACAAGAATTAACTTGTGCTATTGATGCCACTTTATTGTTGACTGCTTCCGGCGGAACCGGACCGTATCAATATAGTACAGATAATATCACCTTTACCCCAATGAGTGGTGGAAACACACATACCTTCACGGTAACCACAGGGAATGAAGGAGTATATCAATATTATGTAATAGATTCACAAGGATGTGAAGCTGGTATTTCTAATCAGGTTTCTATTGATCCAGTGCCGCAATTGGTACTTACAATAGACGCAAGTTCGGCAGTAATTAATTGTAATGGAGAAAATACCGCTATCATCAATGCTTCCGCAACAGGCGGCTTAGGAAACTACATGTACGAGCTATTCTCTGATGCAGCTTTAACAACAAGCATTGCGGGGCCACAAACAACAGGTGAGTTTAACAACTTATCCGCTGGCACCTACTACGTAAATGTAGAAAGCGAAGATTGTACGGTTGCGGCACAAGAGGTGGTTATAAATGAACCTACACCTTTAGTAGTAACAGATAGCTTTACCAATGTGAGTTGTGCCGGTGATCAAGATGGAAGTATTACTGTAGAATTATCTGGTGGTGCTGGAGGATATCAATACGCTATCTCTCCCAACTTAGATCAATTTGACACCATAAATACCTTTGATGAGTTAACCGCTGGAACCTATACGGTAATAGCGCAAGATCAAAATGGCTGTTTTGAGCAGTTGATCTATACCATTACAGAGCCAAGTCCACTTGGAATAACAGCAACAGCTACCCCTGAAGTTTGCTTTGATGCAGAAGATGGTACAATTACAGTGGCAATCACTGGAGGAACGGCTCCTTATAGCACGGCCATTGATGCAAATGATACCGCATCTTTTGTATTAGATAGAGTTGATTTTATGGATTTAGCAGCAGGAAATCATGTGGTATTTGTAAGAGATGCTCAGGGATGTGAGACCAATGTGATTATAGAAGTAGAAGCAGGTGTGAACCTAAACGCTACTGTAACACCTGTATACGAGTGTACCGGAGACATACCAAGTAACTTTGTTAATATTACACTTGAAGATGATACTGTGCTTGGCGATGTATTGTATGCTTTGGATTCCATGGACCCTGCAGATATGCAACTAACACCTGATTTTAGAAATACTGCTCCAGGAACGCACTTCATTGCTATTGCACACGCCAACGGATGTATTAATACCATTGACTTTGTAATTGAGGATTTTGAACCACTTACCTTACAATTGGAGCAAAATAACATCAATGAAATCACAGCAATTGCTACAGGTGGACTTGAAGAATATACCTTCTATTTTGACGGTATCAATAATGGAACAGATAACACCTTCATCATTAACAGAACAGACACCTATGAGGTGAGGGTGGTAGATGAGAACGGATGTGAGGTAATTGCCTTTATACCAATGGAGTTTATAGACATAGAAATCCCCAATTTCTTTACACCGGATGGTGATGGACAGAATGATTTATGGATACCAAGAAATATTGAACAATTCCCTCAAATACTAATTAAAATTTATGATCGTTATGGTAGAGTAGTAGCCGAACTTTCAACAAATCATGCTGGTTGGGATGGGCTCTATAAAAATAGCGCACTGCCAACAGGAGACTATTGGTATGTTATTCAATTGAACGGGGAAAACGATGATCGAGAATTTGTTGGACATTTTACCCTATATCGATAAAAACCTTAACCTAAGCCTAAAATTATGCGTACTAAACTATTAACCCTATTGCTGCTCATAAGCATGCTTGCCCTCCGCGGCCAAGAGCTTACCATACCACAGCTCTCTCAATATTTAGCTGACAACCCCTTTGTGATGTCTCCTACCTATGCAGGTATTGGTGATCATATTAAAATAAGGGTAAATGGTTTAACACAATGGGTAGGAATAGAAGATGCGCCAGATACGCAGTCTTTGGCAGCAGACGCTCGAATAGGGGAGCGCTCTGGTCTCGGAATACTATTATACAATGATAGTAACGGTGAAACCAAACAGCGAGGGGCTAGGCTATCTTTCGCGCATCATTTAACTTTAGATAGGTATGACGATGAATACCTCTCTTTTGGATTATCCTATAATTTTAATCAGTTTAGAATTGACATTGAAAACTTTAATGATATAGATCCTAGTGTAACAGATGATAGGGCCACTACCAACCACAACTTTGATGTAGGGGTACTATACAGAAAGGATAAATTTTATTTTAGTGTAAATGCATCCAACCTTTTAAACAAAGACATCTCAAGGTTTAATCCTGTTTTTGAGCCTAATACCCTAAGAAACTATTTTGTGTACACAGGATATCGGTATAGAAAAAGTAAAAACAGTAATCTTGAAATAGAACCCTCTGTTTTCTTTCAACTTTTTGAAAGTGATGGAAGATCGGTTACAGACCTTAACGTTAAGTTCCGTTGGTACGATTTTGAAGATTACTATTATGCTGGTGTTACCTACCGTTTTTTAAATGACCAAGTTGGAGATCCATTGTACATAGCTCCCATTGTAGGTTTAAAAAAGAACAACTTCTATTTTGGGTACTCTTACCAAGTAATTTTGAACGAAATTTTAGGGTATAGTACAGGGACGCATGTGGTTACCCTTGGGGTAGATCTTTTCCAAGGTGTTAGTAATTGTAGATGTACTTATTAAAAATTATTTTCTCTTAAAGGATCGTTCATAAATAGCTTTTTTTTCGCTCTATTGATATAACTTTGTAAAAAATCAATTCATGAGCGGAAAAATCACTGTAAACAATATTAGAGTATATGCCTTTCATGGCTGCTTAAAAGAAGAAAGTATTGTTGGAAGCGATTACCGCGTGGACATTTCTGTTGATGCTGACCTTTCAAAAGCTGCTATTTCTGACCACTTGGTTGACACTGTAGATTATGTACACCTCAACCATATTGTTAAAGAAGAAATGGCTATTAAAGCACAACTGTTAGAACATGTGGGGAAACGGATAATAGATCGTATTTTTCTAGAAATTCCGATGGCAATAACCGCAAAAGTTTCTGTATCAAAAATAAACCCCCCCATTGGAGGTGATGTTGCGATGGTTACCGTTACACTTCAAGAAAATAGAGCATAAATTACAACAGTTGTCATATGCTTTATTGCTAGATTCAATATCCTTTTTAAACGCTTCTTATTTTACTGATAGAACAAAATGAATTTTCATTAAAAAGTACTACATTTGCACCTCAATTATGGCATCGTGGCCGAGTGGCTAGGCACAGCTCTGCAAAAGCTTGTACAGCGGTTCGAATCCGCTCGATGCCTCTAAAAACCTCATCCTAAGGATGGGGTTTTTCTTTTGATACAACCTTAAGTCTTTTTGTTTTCCTAAAAAGTGAAAACTACTCTCTTATAAGTTCAATACCGTCTTGTATATTAAGCTTGTCTTTCGGTAAAAAACCTTTCGTAATAAGCACTAATCCGCAAATTATTAAAATAACACCTAATCCTTTTTTTACCAGATATATTCGCTTATAAGTAAGTTTTTTCTTGAGCTGTTTTGCTAATAGAATCTTAAAAATATCTGTCACAAAATAAGCAGAAATCATCGCTGCAAAAAACACCATAATACGTTGAGGGTTATTATCCAAGCTTGGCCCTACCACAATAATAATACCTAACCAAAAGACCAATACCCCAATATTTATAAAATTCAGTAAAAAGCCCTTGGCAAATAGACTTAAATAATCTCCCTTGGTAGATTTAAATGTAGGGTTAGCTTCTTTTGCTTCTTTTTTAAGAAAGGTAGTAATACCATAGACCAACAAAATTACACCTCCAAAAACATATAGTCCAGGTTGGTTGCTTAAGTTTTCTAACAATTGAAAACTACTAAAATAAGCAATGGTAATAAATAAAATATCGGCAAGAATAACACCTAAATTAAAACATAAAGCAGCTCTAAAACCTTTAATGGCGCTTGTTTCTAGGAGTACAAAAAAAACAGGCCCGATAATAAAGCTCAATAAAAAGCCCAATGGTATCGCTGCCTGAATATCTTCTAACATGGTATGTAAATTACATTCGGGTTATCTTTCCTCCAAAAACGGTTTTTTCATCCATTTTAGCGGGATCTCCATATACCTTTACTTCGCCACCAGCTTTCACGGTAGCCTTTACATAATTAGTAGCATAAATTGCTGCACTAGAACCTGCATTTACGCTAATAGTACTAAACTTAGACTTTAATTCCTTCCCTTCGTAAACCCCGCCAGTATTGATATTTACATCTTGCACATCTGCTACTCCTATGGCAGTAATTACACCACCCGTTACCGACTTTATAAGCAGCTGCTCTACAGCAACCTCAACATCTATTTCTCCACCCTCTTGAGATTTTAATTCCAAAACATCGTTTTTTAGTACCTGTTCGGAACTTATACGAGCATCTTCATTTACATCTACTACTACAAGGGCTTCCGTATAATACAAATCAATAAAAGTGCGATAACCACTGAAAATCTTATCAATCTCCATGCGTAATTTAAGCACTCCTTTGTTGTTTACAATGGCTACTTTTTTCGTATTTGCTCCTGTAATAACAGCTCTATTGACATCAGATTTAATTAAATTAACAGAAAGACCATCAAAAGCCTTTACCTGAGTAAATTTTTCCAGTTCTTGGGTCATTTTCTCATCCTGACCATACAATCCTTGCCATCCAATAACCAGGAGTAAGCCTACTAGTAATTGTTTCATCATATAATTTTTAGGTATGTTTAATTATCTTAAACAAAATGTATTCCAAATAACTTTATTCCTCTTTATTTTCTAATAAAGTAAAATCTAAATGACGTTTTACTAAATCAGTATCTTTTACCATGACCATTACCTCATCTCCTAATTGATAAGATTTTCCAGTTCGTTCTCCAACAATAGCATATTGCTTCTCATCAAAGGTAAAATAATCATTTTTTATATCTCTAATGCGAACCATTCCCTCGCATTTATTTTCCATAATTTCTACATAGATACCCCATTCCGTTACACCTGAAATGACACCTAAAAACTCTTGATCTCTATGCATCTCCATAAATTTAATCTGCATATACTTAATAGAGTCTCTTTCCGCACTTGCTGCTAAGCCTTCCATATCAGAAGAATGTCTACATTTTTCCTCATACACCTCTGCTTTTGGCGGATTTCCATTATCCAAATAATGCTGCAATAAACGATGGACCATCACATCTGGATAACGTCTTATTGGAGATGTAAAATGCGAATAATAATCAAAGGCCAATCCATAGTGTCCTATGTTATCTGTCGTATAAATTGCCTTACTCATACTCCGAATTGCTAAAGTATCTACTAAGTTCTGTTCTTTTTGACCTTTAACATCCTCTAAAAGCTTGTTTAGAGAAGCGCTAATAGACTTTTTATCTTTAAAGTTAAGTTTGTGACCAAATCTAGAAACAATCCCGTTAAGGGCTATTAATTTGTCTTCATTAGGCACATCATGTATTCTATAAACAAAGGGTTTTACTGGTTTTTGTTTTCCAATAAACGCAGCTACCTTTCTATTGGCAAGTAACATAAATTCCTCAATTAATTTATTGGCATCTTTCGCTACTTTAAAATAGACATTTTTAGGTTCATTTTTCTCATTCAAATGAAATCTAACTTCTACTTTATCAAATGAAATTGCACCAGATTCCATACGACTATTACGCATTATTTTAGCTAATTTATCTAGCATTAATGTAGCCTCTACAATGGCGTTGGAAACTTTATAAGCATGCCCTCTAATAGAAATATCTTCTGGTATATTAGCCTGGCCCGTTTCTATGATATGTTGTGCTTCTTCATACGCAAAACGTTCATTAGAATTAATTACAGTACGCCCAAACCATTGATTAACAATTACTGCTTTTTCAGTGATCTCAAAAACCGCTGAAAACGTATACTTTTCTTCTCTTGGTCTTAGGGAACATGCATTATTCGAAAGTATTTCAGGTAACATTGGTACCACCCTATCTACTAAATAAACAGAAGTAGCTCTTTCATAAGCTTCATCATCCAAAACCGTATTTGGTACTACATAATGAGACACATCTGCAATATGAATTCCTATTTCATAATTTCCGTTTTCTAATACACTAAAGGAAAGTGCATCATCAAAATCCTTAGCATCTTTAGGATCTATGGTAAAGGTAAGTACCTCTCGCATATCCCTTCTTTTGGCTATTTCTTCTGCTTTAATTGAGGTATCTAAGGCATTTGCAAACTGTTCTACATCTGCCGGAAATTCATATGGCAATCCATATTCCGCTAAAATGGAGTGTATTTCTGTATTATGCTCTCCCGGTTTTCCTAATACACTGCTAATAGTACCAAATGGAGAATCAGCATCCTCTGGCCACTCTTCCATAGTGACAATAACCTTTTCTCCATCTTTTGCTCCTCCTATTTTCTCTTTAGGAACAAAAAAATCAGTGTACATCCTGAAATCTGTAGCACGTACAAAAGCATAATTCTTCTGCATCTGTACAATCCCAACAAAACTTGTCTTCTTTCGTTCTACTATTTTAGCTATTTCACCCTCTAACTTTTTCCCTTTTCTCCTTGGAAAAACATATACCTGCACTACATCTCCATGAAACGCCTTTTTTAATTTATTATAAGGAACAAAAACATCCTCATCAAAATCTTCAATTATAATATACGCATTCCCTCTTCCTGTGATATCTACTCTTCCTGTATGATAACTTTTAGATGCAGCCAAAGCTTTATACTTACCCGGACTCACTTCCAAAATTCTTTTTTTCTCTTTTAAACTAACTAATTTCTTAATCAGTATGTTTCTGCTATTTGCATCGGTAATCCCAATTTTAGCAGCAATTTGTTTATAGTTAAAGCTTTCGTTAGGTCGTTTTTCTAATACTGTAAAAATTCCCTTTGTAATCTCATTCTTTTGTTGATTCTTAGCTCTTTTCTTTTTCTTCGACATTCAAATTTTATATTTTGGGAAAATTACGAATTATAATCGACAGAGCTTACGGTAAGATAAAACTTAAAGCTTCATTAGTTCTTATCAACATATATATCATATTAATTTATTTTCTTTAATTTTTAAAAATAGAAATGATGGTTATGATAGTCTGTTAATAGTAACAATAAAAAAAAGACAATAAATTAGTTATGAACGAATATTAAAATTTATTGACAATTTATATACAAGAACTTAGGTTGATTACTTTTTAAAAATCAAGTGCTTAAGTTTTTTATTAACGAGTACTCATAAGTATTGTGAACACAAATTTTTTTAAAACTTAAGGAAAATAAATTGTTAACTTCTATCCTTTTTTTAAAGATATCTTCTAATTAATTTCTAATAAAGAACTTTTCATTATTCATTCTAATTTTGTACAGCAGTATTTAAAGGGAAATAAAAAATGAATTCTTTATTTCTTATTAGTTAGCTTTTAACAATTCAATAAAAAAGATAATCATTTGTTAATGAATGTATTAGATGATTTTAGCTTTTTGAATTGTTGATAACTCCATCAATGCATAAAAACAATGGGATTTGTACCTTTGTAAACACACTAACAAAAGAACTCATGAAAATAGCTATAGGAAACGATCACGCGGGGACCGAATATAAGTTAGCCATTATTGGTTTATTAAAATCTATGAATATAGAAGTGAATAATCACGGAACCGATGGAGCAGATAGTGTAGACTACCCAGATTTTGTGCACCCTGTTGCTAAGGAGGTAGAAAGCGGTGCTGTTAATTTTGGTATTATCATCTGTGGAAGCGGTAACGGAGCATCTATGACTGCAAACAAACACCAAAAAGTGCGATCTGCTTTATGCTGGACGAAAGAAATTGTAGGATTAGCCAGGGAGCATAACGATGCCAATGTCTTAAGTATCCCCGCTCGTTTTGTTTCTTTACCCCAGGCTTTGGAGATGGTAAAAACATTTCTAAATACTGATTTTGAGGGAGGGCGTCACGAAAGAAGAGTTGAAAAAATAGCTTGTTCCTAATAAATGCAATTTAAAAGCGAAAAGGAGGTCTTACATAAAAAAGGAATTGCTGTTACGGCTATTCGTCTACTAGTGTTGAGTGTTTTTTTAGAATACAAAAAGGCTTTTTCTCTTAAAACTTTGGAGGAAGAACTTGTTTTTTCTGATAGATCTAGCTTGTTTAGAACCCTTCGTCTATTTGAAAAAAAAGGAGTATTACACCCAATTTTATCGTTTGATGGTGTAAAAAACTATGCCGTTTGTAAAGAGAATTGTCAAGAAGAAATGCACCTAGATGAACACGCGCATTTTAAATGTAACTACTGTTTTCAAATTTTCTGTACCCCTATTGATCTTAGCTTTCTTTCTAATTTAGAAATTCCATATAAAGTAGATACCCTTCAACTATTTATAAATGGCACTTGTGAAGAATGCAACCAGATTGCAACCTAACAGAGGTACATTTGAAAAAAAGAAATATGGGTCATTCACACCACCACCATTCCCATGCTAATATAAAAGGGAGAAAACTTATGTTTTCTATTCTTTTAAATATGCTTATTACAGTAGCCCAGGTAATAGGCGGAGTAGTTTCCGGAAGTTTATCCCTTTTATCAGATGCCTTGCATAATTTTAGCGATGTTATTTCTTTGGTGGTAAGCTATATTGCTACAGCACTTTCTAGGAAAGAAGCCTCATATAAGCGTACTTTTGGTTATAAAAGAGCAGAGATTATAGCGGCTTTCGTTAATTCCGCAACACTCATAGTCGTGGCTGTTTTTCTTATTATAGAGGCGATAGAGCGTTTCTATGAGCCCAAGGAAATTGCATCTAATTTAGTCATATGGCTTTCTTTATTAGGCATAGTAGTCAATGGGCTTAGTGTTCTTTTGCTGAAAAAAGACGCAGAAGATAGTATGAATATGAAATCTGCATATTTACACCTATTAACAGATATGATGGCATCTGTAGCGGTATTAATAGGCGGTATATTAATGAAATTTTACCAAATTTTTTGGATTGATGCCGCACTCACTATGCTAATTGGTGGCTACCTAATCTATATGGGGTACGACTTGTTAAAAATAGCGACTAAGGTTTTAATGTTGTTTACTCCAGACAACATAGAAGTGCAGCAAATTGTTGACGCAATTTCTAAAATTAAACCCATAGACAATGTGCATCATGTGCATGTTTGGCAGTTAAACGATGACGAGATACACTTAGAAGCTCATATAGATTTTAAGGAAGACATACGACTTTCAGAATTTGATGCTATCTTGAATCAAATTGAAGAGGAGGTATATCATACATTTGGAATTAATCACATCAATATTCAGCCAGAATTTGGAAAGTGTGATGCAAAAAGAGTAATTGTTCAAGATTAGATAAATGGTCATAACTACAAAAACATTTAAGGAGTTAAGCGCGGAGGAACTATACGCTATTTTACAGTTAAGAAGTGAGGTCTTTGTAGTAGAACAGGACTGTGTTTATCAAGACATTGACAGCAAAGACCAAAAGGCTTTGCATATAATTGGCACAAAAAATAAGCAGGTGGTGGCTTACACACGTATTTTTAAACCTGGAGATTATTTTGAGCATGCCAGTATTGGAAGGGTTGTGGTAAAAGACACCCAAAGAAAATATGGTTATGGTAAAGAGATTATGGAAGCGTCTATTGCTGCTGTTGGTAAATACTTTAAAGTTTCCACAATTCATTTATCTGCACAAACCTATTTAAAAAAATTCTATACCGCTCTTGGGTTTAAAATTGTAGGTGAAGAATATTTAGAAGACGGAATACCCCACATAGGAATGCTAAGAAACAACGAATCACTTTAAAATAGCAGTAAAAAATCAATTAAAGTACGCTTATAAGAAACCGACTTCCTAGTCGGTTTTAGGGTTCGTAGCATCAGTATAAGAATATGTATTTATAAGATAAGGAGCTGTTTTTTATCGATGAGCATCTATAACATAAGGTTTTAAAAGAAGATCTTCTTAAATACCAACCGATGAGTTTGTTTTTTTAAGAACGCTTGTATTCTGGATACACCATATTGGCTATTTTTCTACAGAAATCTTGCTGTTCTTTATTAGGATTATTCAAATTTGGATTGTTTCTAGAAAATGCTAAGGCAAAAATCTTGTAACGCACTCTCGCCACCATTTTTTCCATATGTGAATTGGGCGCTGTTTTCGTTTCTTTTAGTTTCAATAGCTCCTTTTTCCACCAAGCATATTTAACATTGGATATGTTATCATAATCTTTATTAAAACGATCCATAAAAACTTGAAATATACTGCCCTCCCTTTCAAAAGCTTTGGTCCTTGAAGCCACTTCCTTTTTAAAAGCTTTGCTTCGTTTCAGTGTATTTAATCGTGTTCTAATGCTATCAACATTATAAATAGCACCAAAATTATTTAAAACCCTGTCATAGTGTTCAGAAGCAAGTATGAGATTATTTTTCTTTTGTGCATTAGAACCAAGCATATAGTTGTTAAGATAGCTTTGATATAGTTGCGACTCTGTCCTATTTACTAATCCCTTTTTGTGCGCTTGCATGGTCAACCAATCAAAAGCTTGCGAAATCTGTTCAGGTGGAGGCCAGCGATGATCCCCTTCAAATGTAATTAGCGTATGGTTAAATTTTATCGATGTTAAATAGTTTTTTACACCAATCGCTTCTGTATAATTCATATCACTATCACCACAAATAGCAACATAAGAAAATCCTTGCGTAGAGGGCATATGATCTGCTGCACCAGAAAAACCTGCGCCACAAGCAATAACCCCTTCAATTTGCCCCGTTAAAGTTGCAATAGCAGAAACCAGTCGCGAACCCCCAGAGAAACCAGCCAAATAAATGCCTTTGTCCTTGATGTTGAATTGCGAAAAAATATGAGTAAAAAGACGATTGGCTATTCCAAAGTTTCTTTCGTAGGGTCCATTACGGGCATCATTTGAGCAAACAAGAATGTAATTATAAGCTTCAGCTGCTTCTATAAAGGTTTTAATTCCCACTTTACCCCGTGCTGCTGGTTCAAAAATGAACAAAATAGGCGAGAGGGCATTTGCGTCATAGGTTTTGGGCAGATATAAGGCAAAAGTTTCATCGGTTGTTGGAGAGATGGGAACAGAATCTATTAGCACTCCTTTTTCAAAGACTTGTTGGGCATGCAACCCACAACAACTTAATACAACCAATAATAACCACTTCATATTTGCTTTGTAATACCAGAAAAATAATCCATTTCTCCGAAGAGATACTAGATTAAAAATAGGGAATATTATTATATGGTATAAAAATATGAGATCAATTAAGACGCCCTATTGATAAAAAAACACTTGAAATCGTATGGAAACTAATAAGATTTCGTCTTATACAAGGATAAAGAAACATTGCATGAAGAAAAGCTACCTTATTATTGCTTTATTAATCAGCTGTTATTTAACTGCTCAGGAGAAAAAAGTAGATGAGTTAACCATTACAGGCTTAAAGCGAACCAAAGAAGCGTTTATTAGAAAATTGGTAGAGGTAAAGCCCGCATCCATATACGATTCTCTGGTAGTAGCAGATGATATTGAGCGTCTTAATCGTTTGCCTGGAATAGCCAATGCAACGGCTACATTTAAAGAAAAGGAAAACGGAACAAATGTATTAACATACACGATAGAAGAGAATTTTACCATTATTCCTGGACTCCGAATTTCTACTGCTAATAATGGAGATTTTGCATTTAGAGTATCGGTTTTTGAGTTTAATGGATTTGGAAATAACCAACTTATTGGAGGGTTTTATGAACGAGATGTATTTAATTCGTTTGGTTTCTTTTGGGAACACCCTTTCTTATTTAGTAATAAGCTAGGTCTGGGATTTAATTATCAGAACCTATCTTCCCAAGAACCCGTTTTTTTTGAAGAAGGCACCAAGGATTATCGGTTCGATTCTAAAAGTGTTGAGGGGCAACTACTGTTTTCTTTTGACTTTCACAACGAAGCTGAGCTAGGACTGAGTTATATAAATGAAACCTATGATTTTATTGGAGAAGACCCAGTGCCTGGAGCACCTTTTTCTTTAGAAGCCAATAAATTATTGTACCGAGCTGTTTATAGGCATGTAGATATTGATGTGGACTATCAATATATTGATGGATTTACTAGCGAATTTACAGCGCAATATGTTCATTTTTTAAATGGAGATCAAAATGCGGCGATTTTCTTGGACGATTTCTTATCCTTAAGAAATGATTTTCTCTACTATAAGAAGTTAAACGAAAGGGGGAATTGGGCTAGTAGGTTGCGCTTGGCAGTTTCTTTGGGAAATGACGACTCTCCTTTTGCGCCTTTTGCATTAGACAATCAGTTAAATATTCGCGGTGTTGGAAATACTATTGATAGGGGTACGGCAGCTATCGTATTTAATACCGAATACAGACACACACTTTACGAGAAAAAATGGTTTGTTCTTCAAGGGAATGCCTTTATTGATGCCGGTACTTGGAGAAATCCTGGGAGCGATTTTTCTGAGTTATTTGATGGCTCTACAGCTCGTTTATATCCAGGCTTAGGAGTTCGTTTTATTCATAAACGAATTTTTAATGCTGTTTTTAGATTAGATTATGGATTTGGTGTTACTAAAAATGGGACCAACGGTATTGTATTTGGAATAGGGCAATATTTTTAACCCTCCATGAGTTTGATGCGCAGTTTGTTCGCTCCCCCAGCAACAGATTTTCGCTTGTCCAAACATAAGCGCTCTAGCTGAGACAATAACCATTGCTTTAGTTGCACATCCGAAAAAGACCAATCACCTAAAGTTTTCATGGTCATATTTAGAACAATCCAATCGTCTTGGTTTTCTAAGTTATACACCAAGATGTTTTTGGCTTTTTTTAGCTGCTCTGGACTCATGTCCTTTTCTAAAGAAAGAAAAAGCTGCGCAAGCGTCCATTGCGCTGAAGCTTGGTGGATGGTAGAAATTTCATCCAGAAAGCGATTCAGATAGGGCACTAGTAGCGCTTTATTTTCTTTACAGATGCGTTTCATAGCATTTGAAACACGCAAGCGAACCACTTCGTTTTTGCTAAAATAACATTGGAAAAGATCCTCAAAGCGCGCGGTATTAGCAAGCACTTCTTCCACTACTTGTACCGTATTTCCTAAAGAATTGGGGTGTCCGCCTGTTAATTGTTTTTCAAAGTCGTTTACCATCATGATAAGCTTCATTTAAAATTAATAAAATGATAAATGAAATACAAGCACATGAATTAAAGCGAAAAGACATCTCCCAATTGGGCAACGCGGAAACCTTGTGCTATTACTTCTTGATGTTGTGGACTATTCGTATTCAATAGCGGGTTGGTGTGATTGAAATGTATAAAGAAAATTTTATTTTTTTCAGCGTCCGATAATTTTTCGAAAAGCGCTAGGCTTTCCACAACAAAAGGATGTGGAATTTCCGAAATATCTCTGTTATTAATTTCTTCTCCATCATAAAATGTAGCGTCTATAAAAGCATAGTCGACCCCCGCGATAGCCTCAACAATGGAGGCCTCCCAAACAGACCATTTGTTAATATCTGGAATAAAAAGTGCCCTTTTATTGGGCCCTGCAATTTGATATCCTACCGTTTCAGAATACTCATCGCGGTGCGGTACTGTAAATGGACGCACTTTCAGTCTCTTTGAAAGCACAATCTCTTGCTTATTTTGAATAGGAGCAAATAGAATATTATGATTGCTAAGGAGTTGAGACCAAGGACCATTTTCTTCTAAAAAAAGCCTCATTTTTGGCATTGCGTATACGGGTACTTTTTTTGCATTGGTAGCTTCTTTTCCAAAATACATTAAACCCGTATAATGACCTATATGCGCATGTGTTAAAAATACACCATCAGGAATATCACTCTTTGCTATACCAGATAGCGTACTTAAATGTCTTAATTGGGAGCTTACGTCTGGTGTTGCTTCAAAAAGAAACTTCTTCTGTTCAAAAGGATCTATTAAACCAAGAGAAACCACTTTTCTGCTACTATCAGGGTGTAAAAACAACTCCTTACAACAGTCTCTTTTACAGGCAATGTGTGGAGAACCCGCATCTTGAACAGTTCCTAGTATAACAAGACTCGTATTCGTAATTGGTTTTTCTGAAGCAGAGACACTAGTTGTTGAGGTTTCGTTTGTAGCACTATTATTGCAAGCGAAAAGCAGTAGCAAAGGGATTAGAAAAAAAGAGACTTTCATCATCGGCCTTAGCGTATTATTTTAAAATGCTCATGTACTTTTCAGCATCTGCCAATAGCGAAGTGGCTGTTAAAATAGCTTCGTCATTGGTAAGATAGTATTCATATAAACCTTCACGATAGAAATATCGCTTTATAATTTCATCTTCTAGATTTTTTTGAATTTCTTTTTGGTACTTATCTAAAGCAGCAACTTTACTCTTATTTATTTCCTCTAAAAAACGCTTATAATTGGCTTGTACGTCTGCGCCAAAAATTTCCTTATCCTTGCCAGACATCGCTTTTTTTAAGACTGTTTCTGTTTCTGTTTCAAAGGCAAATCCGCTTTTCTCTACAGATGTTTTAAAGGCGGAAAAATCTGATGCAGAAAAATTGAAATCAGATACGGCATTAAGTTCATTTTGATAGTGGTAATTTGTAGCATAATCAAAAATGACATTATTAGCCAGAAGTGCTTTGGTTAGCGTATTGGTTTTTAATGCGTTTATTTCAATATCTGGCAATACACCACCTCCATCTTGTACCTTACGTCCGTTACGAGTAGTAAAATCATTAAACCGGGTATTTCTAACAGCATTACCCGCATCGTCCCTATTCCAATAGTCCAAGGATTGAATACACCTTCCAGAAGGCGTAAAATACCTAGAAATAGTCACTTTTAATTGCGTTCCATAGGTTAGTTTTAAGGGACGTTGCACCAAACCCTTCCCAAAGCTTCTTGCTCCAACAATAACGGCCCGGTCCAAATCTTGTAAACTGCCAGATACAATTTCACTTGCAGAAGCACTTCTCCCATTCACCAATACAACCAATGGAATATTGGTGTCTACAGGCGAATTCTTGGTTTTATATTCTCTATTAAACTTTTTTACTTTAGACTTGGTAGTTACTATTAGCTCTCCCTTATCCACAAATAAATTAGTGACATTAATAGCTTCTGATAAGAGGCCCCCAGGATTTCCTCTAAGATCTAAAATAATCTTTTCAGCTCCTTCATTTTTTAAATTGATAAGGGCTTCTTTGGTTTGTCCGGATGCTTTTCTATTAAACTTCGCCAATACAATATAACCCGTTTGCGCATCTACCATTTTATAGAAAGGAACCGCATCTACATCAATGCCTTCTCTGCTAATTGAAGTGGTCTTCGTTTCACCCTGTCGTTTATAAGTAATCGCTACACTACTGCCATTGGCCCCTTTTAATAACTCGCTAGCATCATCTTTAAAATCAGCAATGGTTATATCTCCTATTTTAATAATTTCATCACCTGCTTTTAATCCCGCATCGTCTGCCGGATACCCTTTATAAGGCTCTACAATAAGTAACTTATCTTTGTAAGAACGCACAAGCGCTCCGATTCCTGAATACTCACCCGCATTATTAATTTTATAGGCTTCTACGTCCTGTTCGTTTAAGAACTTGGTATAAGGATCTAAATCATTTAACATGTTTTTGATGGCTGTATCCATTAACTCTGCCGGATTGGTTTCATCCACATAATTCATGTTAAGCTCCTTAAATAAGGTGGTAAATATTTCTATTTGCTTAGCAATCTCAAAAAAGTCGCTTTTAAAGCTGGTACTAGCCATTAAAAAAGCAACTGCAATCACAGGAACTACAACCTTCTTTTTAAATATCCGTTTCATGTGTAAAAATTTATTTAGGAGTTAAACCCCTGGGGAATCATTAATATTTCTTGAAAATTTTTGAAGCAACTCCTTCATATCATTCTCCATCTGAGCATAGGAAGGTGTTTCTTTTCCAAGGTATAAAAATAGTAACGCAAAGTCGCCCTCTATGTTGTTAAAAATAATATGTTTGTTTTGCCTGTAAGACTCTCTGAGGAGCCGTTTAATACGATTTCTTTGAACAGCAGTTTTGAACTTTTTTTTTGGTGCTGTGACGGCTACTTGAAATTGAAGGTCATTTGGAAGTGAAGTCTTTAAATAGATCAGTTTAAGGGGGTGTTTAGAAAGACTCTTCCCTTCGCTAAAAAGCTGTTCTATCGCCTTTTTGCTTTTGAGTTTTTCTTTTTTTGGAAAACTGAAATCCATGTATCATCAATTATTATAGCGCCATGCTGTGCATCTTTGCAAACAAAGCACCCCTTATCTAAAGAGATGCTTTGCAAATGCCAATTCTTAGTGTTTTTTTGATGTATTATTCGCTTTGCTGATAGGTATTATTTTCTTGATTTACATCGGCCATAAGCTGCGACGGGTCTAAAACAACCGCCTTAATACTGCTTGCAGGCTTTTCAATAGCAAATTCATAGGTTGAATATGCCCACGGCCAATCTGGAAGCACGGTTCTATTCAGTGTGGGATATGGATTTTCCTTTTCACCGCGCATCATTCTAAGTGGCGCATAGAAGGTTTCTTGTGTACCATCCTTGTAGACTACTAGTATATCTAAAGGCATGGGCATTAAACCAATACGTTCTAGTGTAACTTTCGTATTTGCTCCATCTGCAGATACCTCTTTTACCCCATAATCAATGGTATTGGTAGTCTGTGTCCAATCGGTTAAATACCAATCCAATTCCATGCCTGAAACTTTTTCTGCGGTTCTTTTAATGTCATTTGGCACAGGGTGTTTAAATTTAAAATCTTCGTAATATTTACGTACTGTTTCCATTAATTTATCTTGTCCAATGACATAACCTAGTTGAGATAAAAATATAGATCCTTTGCTATAAGCGGAAATACCGTAAGGTGTATTTGAATCGTAACGATCAGCATGTGTACCCTGAGGTTGTTCAGTGCCCGACTTCGCTAAATAGTAGTACCCTCTATAAGAATTTTCAAATGGATTTTCCTTTTTTGGACCCATAATCTCATTCATACATAAAGAAGAAATGAAAGAGGTAAAGCCCTCATCCATCCACTCGTGTTTTGCCTCATTGGTGGCCAATAAATGCTGAAACCAAGAGTGTGCCATTTCATGAACAGTAACGCCAACCAGACTACCAAATTTGCGCTCTCCGGTAATCAAGGTACTCATGGCATACTCCATACCGCCATCACCGCCCTGAACAACGGAATATTGATCATAGGGATACTTCCCAATATTTTTACTAAAAAATTGCATTGTTTCAGCCGTTTTGGGCTGTAAGTTTTTCCAATTTTCAAGGATTTCAGGATTATTTTTATAGAAAAAATGAAGCATAGGACCATCAGGCACTTGCAACGTATCGTGCACATATTCTGGATCCGCAGCCCACATAAAATCATGTACCATGGGAGCTTTAAAGTGCCATGTAAGCGTCTTCCCTTTTTGTTTTTTCACTTTAGTGCCAGGCGCTTCGTATCCATGTCCTATTTCTTGTGGGTTTTGTAAATAACCAGTGCCTCCAACCACATAGTCTTTGTCCAGGGTTAATTTAACATCAAAATTACCCCATACACCATGAAATTCACGTGCAATATAGGGATCTGCGTGCCAGCCTTCGAAATCGTATTCTGCAAGTTTTGGATACCATTGGCTCATAGAAAGTGCTACACCTTCACTATTATTTCTACCAGAACGGCGTATTTGAACAGGCACTTGCCCTTCAAATTCCATTTCAAAAGTGGTAGAGCTGCCTGCAGGAATGGGTTTGTCCAAAGTAACTACCAAGATGGTACCTTCCTCTTCAAAAGAAAGATTTTGCCCATCTTGCTTTAAGGAAAGCGCGTGTAAATAGCCCATTTCGCCTTCCGTAAGGGTGGAAATACGGCTTTTTTTCTCCTTTGTAGTCATTCGACCATCAGGGTCTTTTATACTTTGAAGCCTCATATCCATTTCACTTCCTGGCTGAAAAGCATTAAAATACAAATGGTAATAGACTTTATTTAATACATCAGGAGAATTGTTCGTATATACCAATTTCTGTGAACCTTGGTATTGAAAATTCTCAACGTTCATCGTTACTTCCATGGTATAATCTACATGCTGCTGCCAGTAGGAAGTGTTATTTTGCCCCCATAAAAAGGAGGTAAGGCCAGCGAAAAGGACCAAAAGTCCACTTTGAATGATTTTTTTATTTTGCACTGCTATCTAATTTTGTTTTTCCTTTTGATACATTTTCTGCTAAAATCAGAGCGTTGTAGGCGTTTGCCATTTTCCCAGATTTAGATGCTTTATCGAAGGTAGTTGCTTTGGAAGCATCACCACTTAATATTACGGAAGCCTTGGTAGTAAGACCAGATTGCATTATAATTTTCTTTACCTGTACAGCAGATAGTTTAGGATAATGCGATCGTATCAGAGCTGCAATGCCCGCAACGGCAGGGGCGGCCATGGAAGTCCCACCGTTGAAATCGTACTTATTTCCAGGCATGGTCGAATAGATATCATCCCCTGGAGCAAAAACATCTACGTTCGTACTTCCATAATTAGAAAAAGAAGCAATCATTTCTGACCCATATGATTCTGCCAACGCACCAACCGTAATCACATTATCCGAGAATTCTGTTCCCATATATTTATGATCATTTGGGAAGTTGGGATTATTTGAATCGTCCAAATCTGCACCATCGTTGCCCGCAGCATGTACAATAAGCACATCTTTTGAAGCGGCATATTGAATAGCTTCATATACCCATTTTGCTTCTGGAGAAAAAGATTTTCCAAAACTACAATTAATGATTTTTGCACCATTATCTGCTGCATAGCGGATGCCTAAAGCAATATCCTTATCGTATTCATCTCCATTAGGCACAGCCCTAATACTCATAATGGCAACATTATTAGCAACACCATTTGCACCTTTGCCATTATTGCGCTCTGCTGCAATGATACCCGCTACATGCGTACCGTGGCTTTCATCTTCTACCCTGCTTTGAGGATTTCCATTGCCATAGGCTTTGTCATTCATATCATAGGGATTATCTCCTACGATCTTTCTTCCATCAAAATCAGGATTTAAGTTATAATTTAGTCGTTCATCTACACTTTTAATATCGCTTTCAATAGATGTTAGTACTTCTGGGATGGACTCCCCATATTGATACATTTGAAGAATAATATTCTTGCTTTGTGCTAAGCTTTCATCTTTTGTCTCAATAGCGCTTACCTCTTCTTTTGTATAGTCTTTTTTGTCTAAATGCGTTGCTATTTGCTTATCGGCATTTGAAACTGCTGTGAAGACTGGACCCAACTGGTTTTTATAACCCAAGTAGGTTTGACGCTCTTTGTCTAGTTCTGCTTTTGCTTTCGCCTGTAGGCTTGCATCTCCTATTTTAAGTCGAATGATACGCGCAAACTCTAATTGTTCGTTATAGGACTCTCCAAGAAAATTATAACCATGAATATCATCTATATATCCATTATTATCGTCGTCCTTATTATTGCCAGGAACTTCTTTTCTATTGGTCCATAAAACCCCATCTAAATCTTCGTGCTTTAAATCAATTCCCGAATCCAAGACCGCCACAATCACTTTTTGTCCTTTTTTAGATCCAATGATTTCTGCATAAGCCTTATCAACACTCATTCCTGGAATGGTATCTTTGACCAAATCAGTATGTCCCCAATTTTGCTTTTGGGCCGTACTTAAATCTGAAATTTTAAGGGGAATAGCATCAATGTTTTCAACAGGTGTAGTTACCAATGCAGGTGTTCCACAACTAACCAATAAGGTGGAAGCACATACTAATCCCACCATGGATTTAGATAATCTAATTGTCATTTTTATCTTTTATTTAATGTGTATTCTATTAAAATAGGCCCCTTCATAAGGAACCTTGAATGTTTCTAAACACCCTCTATCCGCTAAAGTAACATAACAGGTTTTACCAGATGTTCCTCCAAATGTAATATTAGAAGGCTTTTTGCCTTTCAACCTAATTTCATTAAGAAGTTTGCCTTCTGGAGAGACGACCACTACAGTTCCTTTATCATAGCGTGTAATGTACAAATTTCCTAGCACATCGCATCGCATACCATCCAAACCAAAATCTTTAAAACCAATAAGTTTTGTTTTATTGGAAACCGTTCCGTCAGCAAGAATATCATATTGCCAAACGTTTCTTTGTACAGATTCATTTACATATAAGTGTTTGCCATCAGGACTCACTTCGATTCCGTTGGTGGTTCCCATGCCATCTTCTAATAAAACTAAATTTTTATCAGATCCTACCATCCATAATTTACCGGTACTATCTCCCCAATTTGGATCACTCAAATAAATTTTATTTTGTGGACTTATTGCCAAATCGTTTGGCTGGTTCATGGTAGCATCTTGAGCCCAAACAACAGGCTTTTTTTCTCCTTTTGCTATTCTGTATATTTTATGACCAGCATAATCAGCAATAAACATATGTCCATTGGTATCAAATCGTATGCCATTACCAATACTTCCTTCAGGGAGCGAGGTAAATAAACTTGTAGCACCATCCTCAGTAACCTTGCCAATGGTTCCTTCTTTTTGAAAATTTACAGCAAAAAGAGTCCCATCCAAATTTACCGCGGGCCCTTCAATTCCTTTGGTAAAAGCAAACTCTTCTGTAAGATCAGTGCTTTTATAATATTCATCGGAACAGCTTATTAAAAAAATAAAAAAAATTGCTATCGCTACAACCCTTGTGGGACTAATTAAATAACTCATCAAATGTATATGTTTCTTGAAATCGGACTCCTTTTTCGGTAGCTTTTAATGAACAGAGCTGGTTATGCGCATCATGCTCAAAAAACAAATAATAATCATTTTTGACCGCAGTATCCAAAAAAAGCTCCTTTTCCGAAAGTGTCAGTAGCGGCCTAGTGTCATAACCCATTACATACGGCACTGGAATATGCCCTAAGGTAGGGACTAAATCTGCCGTAAACACCAATGTTTTTCCTTTGTAATGAATATGAGGAATCATCTGCTTTTCTGTATGTCCGTCTGCAAAAAGAATTCCAAAACCCAATTCTGAAGTTTCTATAAAGGAAGTGTTTTTTCTATTTACAAACTGCAATTGTCCTGATGCGTGCATAGGGAGTAAATTTTCCTTTAAGAAAGAGGCTTTTTCTCTTGTATTGGGCTTCGTAGCCCATTGCCAATGATCTTCATTTGACCAAAAGATAGCATTCTTAAAAGCGGGTTCATAGCCCGTTCTATTTTTGTTCCATTGAACACTACCACCGCAATGATCAAAATGCAGATGTGTCATAAATACATCCGTTATATCGTCACGATGAAATCCAAGATGCGCCAGAGATTTGTCTAGGGTATGTTCACCCCATTGGAAGTAATAGCTAAAAAACTTATCAGATTGTTTGTTTCCCAAACCAGTATCAATGAGGATAAGCCTATTTCCATCTTCAACTAAGAGACTTCTTGCGGCAATATCGATCATATTATTTGCATCGGCAGGGTTGGTTCTGCTCCAGATGGCTTTGGGTACTACTCCAAACATAGCACCACCGTCTAGTTTAAAATTTCCAGTCTCTATGGGATATAGTCGCATCTATTTCTTATTAAATATCCGCAAATTAATCAAAGCCCTTGATTTTTCTTCTCAAACCCCCTGTTTTTTAACAAATTTAATAGGGTTTTAGTGCCGTAAGAGCGTATTTGATTACTTCTCAAAAAAGAAAAAGAATACCGTTTAACAGCTTCTCTATCCCAGTATTAGTTCCCTTTTTAAATAAAAAAACTTAATTTCACAGAAAGAATTTATATGCTTGAATTAGCGGGAATTATTATCCTTGGAATTATTGCGCAATGGGTTGCATGGCGCCTAAAACTGCCTGCAATTTTACCATTAATTCTCATAGGTCTTTTTGTGGGTCCAATATCCACCTTATTATCAGAAGACGGGCAAAAGTGGATAGAACCTATTTGGAATGAAGAAAAAGGATTGTTCCCAGGAGAGAGTCTTTATTATTTTGTGTCATTAGCAATAAGCATTATTCTTTTTGAGGGAGGACTTACTTTAAAACGTTCCGAAATTAAGAATGTAGGACCCGTAATTACTAAGTTAATTACACTTGGCTCGCTGGTTACTTTTTTTGGGGCAGGCTTAGCCGCACATTATATTTTTGGCCTTAGTTGGCAAATTTCTTTCTTATTTTCTGCACTTATTATTGTAACAGGACCTACGGTAATTACACCAATTTTAAGAAATATTCCCCTTAAAAAAGACATATCTACGGTTCTTAAATGGGAAGGAATATTGATTGATCCAATAGGTGCCTTAGTGGCGGTATTGGTTTTTGAATTCATAAGTGTAGGCAAAGGCGGCGCATTTACAATTACTGCGCTAACCGAGTTTGGAAAGATTTTGCTTTTCGGATTCACTTTCGGATTCACTTTTGCCCACGCATTGACCTTTGCAATTCGAAAAAAGTTGATACCACATTACTTATTAAATGTAGTGTCCTTATCTGTTGTATTGCTAGTCTTTGTGATGTCGGATAATTTTGCGCACGAATCGGGGTTGCTGGCTGTTGTTGTTATGGGAATGGTCATGGGAAACACAAATCTTCCCAACTTAAAGGAGTTGCTATATTTTAAAGAATCTTTGAGTGTTTTATTGATTTCTATTTTATTTATTCTGCTAGCTGCGAACATCAACATCAGCGATTTGGAGTTAATTTACAATTGGAATACCGCATGGCTTTTTTTAATTATAGTATTTGTAGTAAGACCCATAGGGGTGTTTTTAAGTACGCAAGGATCTAGTTTAAAATTCCGCGAAAAGCTTTTTATTGGCTGGGTTGGCCCAAGGGGAATTGTAGCTGCGGGAATCGCATCTTTATTTGGTTCCAAACTCCTTTCTCAAGGAGAACCTGGCGCAGAGTATATTACTCCTTTGGTTTTTATGATTGTGCTTGGAACTGTCTTATTGAATGCCACTACGGCACGTGTTTTTGCAAAAGGGGTTGGAGTCTTTTTGACCAAATCTGAAGGAATTTTAATAGTAGGAGGTTCCAAAATTTCTAGACTTATGGGGAATTATTTAAAGCAAAACAACAGGCATGTAGTGCTTATTGACAACAATTCTAACAATGTAGAAAAAGCAAAAAAACTAGGCTTAGAAGCAATGACTGCCAATATCTATTCGGACTCTTTGGGAGATAATATTGAATTGAATGATATGGGTTATTTAATGGCGCTTACGGGAAATGCCGAAATTAATAAGTATGCAATTGATAAGTTTAAGGACCAGTTTGGAGAAAATGGCGCCTTTCGCTTGGTAGATGCTGATGAAATGAGCGACCCTGGGAATAATCCAAAAGAAGGCTTGTTTTCGCATACGGATGATTTTATTAAACTTGCAGAAGTAGTTCGTAAATACCCTGCGATTCACGAAATAGAAATTAATAGTCTGGAGCACTACCAACAATTAATAGCGTCTACCCAGGAAGATCATGATATGGTGCCTATTTTTCTAAAAGATGCGGAAGGAGGTCTGCAAATTATTTCTTCGTACGGGATTGAGCTGACAGCTGCTGACGAAGGATTTAAGCTTGTGTATCTTGGGAAGATGTTTGATTTGGATGAGGTTTCAATTGCAAAAAATGAAACGTCCTAAGAAAGCAATAATACAGTGAACTCCCTAAAGAGGTTATTTTTAAGGCTCTTTTAAAGAGATTCACAACATTTTAGGTAAAAAATAGTTGGGGAATTACAATACTCTAAATCCAATTAGCGTTTTACGAATCAAACTAATTTCCAAACAAAACTTACATTATGAAAAAAGCTATTTTATTTATGGCTTTTGCTGCCACTTTAGTATTTACTAGTTGTACTGGTGATGATGAAAACAATGATTGTGAATCATGTACAGCGCAAGGTCAAAAGATCGAAATCTGTAACAATGGTGATGGTACTTATACCTTATCGGGTGGTGGAGAGTCTGAAACCGTAACCCAGGAGGAATTAGACACTTTGGAGCTTACAGCAGGAGAGTTAGTGGAGCTTACGTGTTCACTAGCAAACGGAGCTCTTTAATAGCACCATTCTGAATATCATTAAACTCCTGTTGTTTTTTATATAGCAGGAGTTTCTATATACCTCAAACACAAAGCATTTTTGCTTAATCGTTTAACTTTAAAACAGCCATAAAAGCTTGTTGTGGAATCTCTACGTTTCCTACCTGTCGCATGCGCTTTTTCCCTTTTTTCTGCTTTTCTAGTAACTTACGTTTACGAGAAATATCCCCTCCATAACACTTGGCGGTTACATCTTTTCTTAATGCTTTGATTGTTTCTCTAGATATAATTTTAGAACCAATGGCGGCCTGAATAGGAATGTCGAACTGCTGTCGTGGAATTAATTCCTTTAGCTTCTCACACATTTTTTTTCCAATATGCTGCGAATTATCAAAGTGAATTAATGCAGATAAGGCATCTACTGGCTGCGCATTTAGCAAGATATCTACACGTACTAATTTAGAAACTCGCATGCCAATGGGCGTATAGTCAAAAGAAGCATAGCCCTTAGAGACTGTCTTTAGACGATCATAAAAATCAAATACAATTTCGGCCAATGGCATATCAAAAGTAAGCTCCACACGTTCCGTAGTAAGATATGTCTGGTTGGTAATAATACCTCTTTTATCAATACAGAGCGACATTACATTTCCAACAAAATCGGATTTGGTAATAATGGTTGCTTTTATATAAGGTTCCTCTACCCGGTCTATGGTAGAAGGATCTGGCAAATCACTAGGATTGTTTACAATTAATGGCTTATCTATGTCCTTTCTAGTATATGCATGATAACTAACGTTTGGTACGGTAGTAATCACAGTCATATCGAACTCGCGCTCCAAGCGTTCCTGAATAATTTCCATATGAAGCATCCCTAGAAAGCCACAACGAAAACCAAATCCGAGGGCAGCACTACTTTCTGGTGCAAAAACCAGAGAGGCATCATTCAGCTGAAGTTTTTCCATAGAGTTACGAAGCTCTTCAAAATCTTCAGTATCCACAGGATAAATCCCAGCAAAAACCATAGGCTTCACATCTTCAAAACCTTCAATAGCATTTTGGGTGGGTTTTGCGGAGTCTGTAATTGTATCTCCCACTTTTACTTCCCGAGCATCCTTAATACCAGTAATGAGATAGCCCACATCTCCAGTGCTTATTTGTTGTTTGGGAACCTGATTTAGTTTTAAAGTACCAACTTCATCAGCAAAATAACTTTTGTCTGTTGCAACAAATTTTATTTTTTGCCCTTTTTTAATTTGACCGTTAATTACTCTAAAATAAGTTTCAACACCCCTAAAAGGATTATAAACAGAATCAAAAACCAAGGCCTGCAAAGGTTCGTCTTCAATTCCTTTTGGCGCAGGAACCTCTTTTATAATAGCAGCTAGAATTTCTTCAATTCCAATGCCCGTTTTAGCACTCGCTGGAATTACATCTTCGGACTTACAACCAAGTAAATCTACGATATCATCTGTAACCTCCTCTGGGTTTGCACTTGGAAGATCTACCTTGTTCAGAACAGGAATAATTTCCAAATCATTTTCTAGCGCCAAATAGAGATTAGAAATAGTTTGTGCTTGTATGCTTTGTGCAGCATCTACCACCAGCAATGCTCCTTCACAAGCTGCAATAGATCTAGATACTTCATAAGAAAAATCCACATGGCCAGGAGTGTCAATTAAATTCAAAATATACTCCTCTCCCTCATAGGTGTATTCCATTTGAATGGCATGGCTCTTAATAGTAATACCTCGCTCGCGCTCCAAATCCATACTATCTAAGAGCTGATCTTGCTTCTCTCTTTCTGTTACCGCTCCAGTAAAATCTAATAATCGGTCTGCCAAGGTACTCTTACCATGGTCTATATGCGCAATGATGCAAAAATTTCTAATATTTTTCATGTAAACAGCATTTCCTATCACCTACTTTTTCATCGGCATAGCGGTAGCAATCTTTTTAATTGAAACAATTTAGGTTTCAAAGAAAGAAAACAGATGCAAATATAAAGCATTTTATACTCTCCAATCCAAGCTGTGTACATTAATTACAGTCAATAGTATAAAACGGAATGATAGATAAAGATTACAATTTTTGTAAAGGAAAGCAGTATTATTTTAGTAGATTTGAAGCCAATATTTTATTCAGGTGAAGAACCTTAAATACGTATTGATTTTTATAATTGCCCCAACTTTTATAATAACCGGACAAGACTACCAGGTGTCTGGCTATGTAAAAGATGGCTATAATCAGGCAATTAGTTATGCCAATGTATTGCTGTTAAGACCCTCTGATTCTACTTTTGTACAGGGAACTTCTACAGATGATAACGGCTTTTTTATTTTTGATAAAGTCCCTACAGACATCTATTACATTACTGCAAGCTATGTAGGAAGTGCTTCCGAACTACTCCCAATAGATATTTCAAAATCGACGAAAGTTGGCACTCTTATCATAGACACAAGCGCTAAAGTCTTAGATGAGGTAGTTGTAAACGCTAGAAAACCTATTGTTGAGCGCAAAATAGACCGACTCATATTTAACGTAGAGAATAGTGCTATTAGCCAAGGGAGTTCTTGGGATGTTTTAAAACAGACTCCTGGGGTAATTCTGAATAGAAACGAATTACAGATTAGAAACCAAGCAGCCACGGTATATATCAATGATCGGAAAGTGCAACTTTCTTCAACAGAAGTAAAAGAATTGTTAGAGAACTATGCTGGGAATCAAATTAAATTGGTCGAAGTAATTACTAACCCACCCTCTAGCTATGATGCAGAAGGAGGCCCTATCTTAAATATAGTTACTTCAAAAAATATTTCTTTGGGATATAAGGGAAGTGTAAACAGCTCTTATACGCAGGCTGTATTTCCAAAATATAGTTTTGGTACGAGCCATTTTTACAAGACGGAAAAGCTCAATGTTTTTATGAGTTATAACTTTAATCCGCGAAAAGAAAACAAGGACCAAGACAGTAAAATTAACTTTATTGATGGTGCAAACACTATTTTTTCTAGATGGAACACTGATTTTAATAGGACCACAAGGTCTAATGCGCACAATGCTAATCTTATCCTTGATTATAGTTTTGATGAGAGAAATGAGCTTAACATTACCACTTCAGGACTATTTTCTCCTAATAAAACCTTTAATAATAGGCAGTTTACAGAGATTAGAAACGCCCAGCGAATTTTAGATTCTACTTTTACATCTGTAAGTGGCTTGGAAGAAGATAAAACCAACCTTTCTGCAGACGTATCGTTTAAACATAAGTTTGAAAAAGGAGGTGCTCTAAAATTCAATGGACACCTTACTAAGTTTAATTTAGATAGAACGCAAGATGTATCCTCTGACTATTTCAACGATAACGGGTCTTTTATTCGAAATTTTAGTTTTTTCACAGATGCAGCGCAAGACATTGAGATCTATACAGCACAGTTGGATATTGAAACTATGTGGGGGGCTACAAATGTTGAAACGGGTATAAAAGGATCTTTTATCAATTCAGAAAGTGGATTGGATTTTTTTAATACCACAAATGGCACACAAACTCTTAACACAAATTTTTCTGATACCTTTCTGTATGATGAAGAGGTGTACGCAGGCTATTTTAGTGTACATAAAGATTGGGAAAAATGGAGCTTAAAAACAGGAATTAGGGCAGAGCACACCATAAGTTCTGGGGCATCCATAGCACTCTCTACGATCAATAGATTAGAATACTTCGAATTATTCCCCACTTTTTACGCTCTATACACGCTTGATGACAATCATAGCTTTGCTTTTGACTACTCTAGAAAGCTTGCAAGACCTAGGTATGAAGATTTAAACCCTTTTCGATATTTTGGAAGCGAAAACGATTTTACGCAGGGGAACCCAAACCTACAACCTAATTTCAGCCATAATTTTAATCTAAATTATACGCTTAAGGGCGAGTATTTTTTTGATGTGTATTATAGAGACAATGGCAATTTCATTAGCTCCTTAAGCTTTCAGGACAATGACACCCAAATTCTACGTCAGATTAACCAAAATGTGTTAGAAAGCACTTCCTATGGGTTGGATTTTACAGTGAGCAAAGGAATTAGTAACAATTGGTTTTTGTATGCATACACCTCTATTTTTCATGAGGACGAAATCTTTTTAGCGGTGGAAAGTGGAAATATACCCTATAAGAATTCAGTCAATGGTATTTATCTCTTTTTAGGGAATTATTTGAGCCTATCTAAAGATGGAACATTCACAGGAGAAGTAGGGCTTACACATTTATCCTCATTCCTTTTTGGCTCCTATCAACAAGACGCTTCTACAAATCTAACCCTAGGACTTCGTAAATCCTTATGGAAAAATAGGGCAATCATTTCTTTGGCCGCAGAAGATATTTTAGGGAAGACCAATGCCCAATTAACATCTAGGTATTTGAACCAAGACAATTCCTATTTTGCGAGACCAGAAACGCAGTTTGTTCGCTTTGGGTTTACCTATAATTTTGGTAATTACAGATTAACAGATAATGAGCGTTCCATCGATAAAAAAGAACGAGAACGATTGGGCAATTAAAAAGTCCCATTTTCTAAATACCAAAAACTACCACTGCCGAACCAATAAAAGTTTCCAACCCCATGCGATTATATAATGTTAGTTAATCACAGATATGCTAGCGGAACTTCTTCGTCGTATTAGGGATAAGTTGTAAATTTGCGCATGCCCAAAATAGGTGACATACAATTACCAGAATTTCCGCTACTTCTTGCTCCTATGGAAGATGTGAGCGATCCTCCTTTTAGAGCCTTGTGTAAAGAAGAAGGAGCAGATGTGGTATATACCGAGTTTATATCCTCTGAAGGACTTATTCGCGATGCGGCGAAAAGCACTATGAAGCTAGATATATACGAAAAGGAACGCCCTGTAGGGATACAGATTTTTGGGGCCAATTTGGACTCCATGCTTCGCTCTGTGGAAATCGTGGAAAAATCGAACCCGGATATTATTGACATCAATTTTGGATGTCCCGTGAAAAAAGTGGTGAGTAAAGGAGCAGGGGCTGGTATTCTTAAAGATATTGACCTTATGGTTTCTTTAACGAAGGCCATGGTAGAACACACGAAACTTCCGGTTACGGTAAAGACCCGACTTGGATGGGATGAGTCTTCCATAAAAATAGTAGAGGTGGCAGAGCGATTGCAAGATGTTGGCTGTAAATCTATTGCCATTCATGGCCGTACACGTGCACAAATGTATAAAGGTATTGCTGACTGGAAACCCATAGCTGAGGTAAAAAACAACCCAAGAATGCATATTCCAGTTTTTGGAAATGGGGATGTAGATTCTCCTGAGGCTGCTAAACGGATGCGCGACGACTATGGCTTGGATGGGGCTATGATTGGAAGAGCAAGTATTGGGTATCCTTGGTTTTTTAGAGAGGTAAAACACTATTTTAAAACTGGGAATTATATGGAACCTCCTACCATGGAAGAACGGGTTTCTGCAGCAAGAAGACATCTTCAAATGTCTATTGATTGGAAGGGGGAAAAATTAGGTGTTTTTGAAACCAGAAGACACTATACCAACTATTTTAAAGGAATTCCGAATTTTAAAGAATACCGTATGAAAATGGTTACTAGCGATGATTCGGCAGATGTGTTTGCAGCTTTTGATGAGGTGCTTTCCAAGTTTGGAAACCATCAATTTAGCATTCAATATTAGCTTTAAGCGGTAATTAATTTTTTGGTAATTCTTCCACTTGCAATTTTTGACGCTATTATTCCCAAGACCACAATAGTAGCCAATACAATAAGCACATTGATGAGCTTAAACTCCACAGGATATGCCAAAGAAGGGGTTATTTTTAACCATCCAAAAGCGAGCTGAGAACCAATTAAGGTGGCCCCTATAAGCACACCTACCAAGCCTCCTAAACCTGTGACTAAAACGCCCTGTACAAAATATACCCGTCGAAGTTCTTTCAGGGTAACTCCTAAATTATAAAGGGTTTTGGAGTTTTGTTGCTTGTCTAATATAAGCATGGTAATGGCGCCTACCACATTGAATAGGGCAATAATAAGCACCAAAGTAAAAATGAGATAGGTAGCTAGGTTTTCTGTATTGAGCATACGGTGTAAGGTGCTGTTCTGCTCTTCTCTGTTTTTTAAAAGTACATTTTCATTAAAAATAGCTGCGATTTTCTGTCGCACTTCAGCTTCGGCGGTGGTATTTTTCAGTTTAAAATTCACCGCTGAAATCTGCTCTTCTTTTTTTTCTAGCAGCCCTTGAACAAGTGCAAGGTCTGCAAAAACATATTTTTTATCGAGATCTTCTTCAACGCTATATAGGCCGCTAACCACGATGGGCAATTCATTGAGGCCGTCTTTCAAAGATTGCTGTGAAAGGGATCCCTTCCCAGGTTTTGGAGCCAAAACCACCATGGGACTGCGATAATTATTAACGATAATGCCCAGTAAATTAGCAATTCCAATTCCAATAACCGCCTGTTGCTCTTGAACTTCCCAATTTCCCAAATAAAGCAAGCTGTCTATAGCAGTTACTTGGGTATAGTTGGTATCTACTCCTTTTATGTAGGCAATGCAACTTTTTTGATCATGGGTTAGGTATACTTTTTCTTCAATCTCTTTGGTGTAGGAAGCAAGACCTTCTATTTCTTTTATGGCTTGTTCTTGTTCGTCTGAAATGGAAAAGAACTTCCCCGTGACAGGAACCGCTTTTAGGTCTGGGTCAAAACTATTGGTGAAAGAAAGGCTAAACGTTTTTAAGCCTGCAAAGCCCGACAACACAATAAAGAGGGCTGCGGCGCCAATAACAATGACCAGAAAGGTAATAAAGTTGATAATATTCACAGCATTCTGACTGCTTTTGGAGCGCAGATATCTTTTTGCTATGTATAAGGGAAAATTCAAGCTTTAGGACTTTTTTCTTTTTTCAAGAAGATCTGGGTTTTTAATAGGGTTCTCTTCTCCTTTTAGAGATTTTTCAATATTGTCTATATATTCTAAAGAATCGTCTAAGAAAAAGGACAATTCGGGTATTTTGCGCAGTTGTTTTCTGGTGCGCTGTGCCAACTCGTGCTTAATTAAGGGTTGGTTAGATTTTATTCCCTCTAAAAGCGCTGCTGCTTCTTTCGGAGGAAAGATGCTGATGTATACTTTAGCAATAGAAAGGTCTGTAGTTACTTTTACTTTAGAGACAGAAATCAAGGTTCCTTTTAATCCACCATCTGTTGCAGCACGTTGCAGAATGTCTGCAATATCTTGTTGAATAACCCCCCCAATTTTTTTCTGACGTTGTGTTTCCATGGGGCAAAAATACGGATAGTATTGCGTACTTTAGTAGTATAAAGAAAGATAGTGGACAAAATAGAACATATTGGTATTGCGGTAAAGGATTTAGAGACCTCTAACCTGCTCTTTGAGAAGCTTCTTGGAGCACCACATTACAAGATAGAAGAAGTAGCGTCTGAGGGGGTAAAAACGTCCTTTTTTCAGTTGGGGCCGAATAAAATAGAATTATTAGAAGCCACTAATGCGGATAGCCCTATTGCTAAGTTTTTGGAAAAAAAGGGAGAGGGCGTTCACCATATAGCGTTTGCTGTCACCGATATTGTGGCAGAAATAGCACGCTTAAAAGACGAGGGCTTTAGAGTGTTAAATGAAACGCCCAAACGAGGTGCAGATAACAAATGGGTGGCTTTTCTGCATCCTAAAAGCACCAATGGAGTACTCATAGAACTTTGCCAAGAAATAGAAGATTAGACGCTGCTATTGCTTGCAAGCTATTAAAATAAGTAGTAATATTGCACCCTCAATTATGGGTCCTATAGCTCAGTTGGTTAGAGCACCTGACTCATAATCAGGTGGTCCATGGTTCGAGTCCATGTGGGACCACATTAGTGATAGTAAGCCCTTCAAGAAATTGAAGGGTTTCTTATTTTCTTCACCAGTACAACATGTGTACAACAAATTTATCAATTCAATTTCTGCGCTTGCTTTTAAAAAAAAGTAGTTAAACAAAAAAGTTATCTGACAAATGGCTTGGCTCTAATTTTGCCAAAGAGATTTAAGAAGCGTCTCATAAAAGGTCAATTAACGAAACTATTAAAAGAGATCATGAATGGGGCTCTTAAGAAAATTCCTTTTCTGCATTTTGAAATTGTCTTATTAAACGGCTGTTTTTTGGGACGGATTCCCTAGATTTTATTGGATGGGGAAATTATAGATGCACAACAAATATCCATATGAATTCACTCTACTTCTTCAAAAACACATATACTTAATTTCTAAATATTCGTCTATTTCATATTTGGAGCCTTCCCTTCCAAATCCACTTTCCATGATTCCGTCAAAAGGAGCTAAAGTGGTTGAAATCATATCCGTGTTAATGCCGACCATACCATAGTCATGTAGCTGATAATTAAAAAGTACACTTCTCTTCTAAAATTAGTATTGTTACTTTAAAAAGTATAATTTAAATAACAGGCTAAAGAGTAAATGATATGATATTTCCTAAATCACTAATTTTAGTATTCTAAAAGAAATAGCAATGTGGTTTTATAGATTAACATCTTTGTTTTTGATACTATTATCGTTGGTATCCTGTGCTTATGACATTGATACGAAAGGCGGACTTAAAGGAAACGGCAGTATTGAAGTAGAAAAGCGAACGGTTGCAAGTGCTTTCGAAGCAATTGTAGTGTCTGAAGATCTTACAGTGTATGTTTCTCAAGGCGATAGCCTAAGTATTAGAGTTGAAGCCGATGACAATATCATGGCACTCATAATAACAGATATTAATAGCGGAGAACTTCATGTGCATACTGCGAGAAATATAGGAAGAGCAACAAAAAAAATCTATGTTTCACTTCCAAAAATATCAGGCCTTAAATCTTCGAAAGGAGCGATCTTACAGACACAAAATACGATTAAAGGAGACAGTCTAGTCCTTGAAACTAGTACAGGTTCAATTTTACATGCAGACCTTTGGTATAAAAAGGTGCAACTAAATAGCAAAGAAGGGTCGGATCTCAATTTAGCTGGACAAGCTGAAAACACAAACATCACTGTT
The DNA here is from genome assembly GCA_947500575.1 of uncultured Flavobacteriaceae bacterium. Lineage (GTDB taxonomy): Bacteria > Bacteroidota > Bacteroidia > Flavobacteriales > Flavobacteriaceae > CANMSI01. The sequence goes on from CANMSI010000003.1 coordinate 80,837, forward strand.
AGTTCAGGAAGTAGGATTAATGCTGAAGAATTTAAAGCAGACAATTGCCGCGCAAAAGCTAGTTATGGAGGCAGAATTAAGCTGAAGGTTTCTAAATCACTCGTTGCAGATGCAAACACCGGTGGAACCATAATTTATATTGGTAACCCAGAAGTAGATAAGACAAAATCACTTACCGGCAATGTTCAGAAATATTAAATTACATTCTTTCGCGATTCAAGTTTCTTTATCTTAGTTCATTTAATTGAATAGATTCTTTGAATAATATCATACTCCATATTGCGCCTTATATTAATGCTATTTCTTTGGTTTTAGGAATTGTATTGGGTTTACTTTTAATCTTTACAAATAGAGCAAATCAGAAAGCAAATCGGTTTTTGGGTTATATCTTGATTATAACTGTATTATGGCAATGTTGGCTAGTAGCCACTACAAACAATCTATTTCGGTATTATGAATTTATAGATTGGGTTCCTTTTTCCAATCTTCTGGCCATAGGCCCATGTATCTATTTTTATTCAAAATATAGTAGCTCAAATACCTTTGCGTTTCGGGCTAGAGACTTTGTTCATTTTATCCCATTACTAATAGAGTGGTTTGTCTTCTTCCGATTAATTTCAAATGTTTCCATAGAAAATCACCAAGTCTATACAATGCTTAGCACTAGGTTTGTCATACAACTACTTGCTGTTATCTCAATTGGCAGCTATTCTTATTTTGCTTTAAAAAAACTCAAAGCACTAAATCTTGAAAGTGGTCCTGAACAACGTCTAGAATTTAATTGGCTGAGTCGCTTAATTAGGATTTTTGCGCTACTCTGGTTAGTTTGGATTCCGTATATGCTTGTAAATACCCTTATTTTTAATCATTATATAAGTGATTATGATGTGTATCCGCTTCATATCGTAATCTGGATTTTTACTTTTTGGATGTTTGCAAAGATTTTTCTGAAACCAGAAATAGTCCTGTTAGAAACAGAGAAGAAAAAAGAAAGATTGAAAAAAACGCCTTCAAAAGAAATAGTAGATCAGGCGAAATGGCTTAATGAAAAAATGAAAGCCGAAAAGTACTATCTGAATCCGGAATTGACACTTCAATCACTATCCAAAGAATTAGACCTGCATGCCAACACCATATCACAAATCTTTAATGAGGGCTTGAATAAAAGCTTCTCTGATGTTGTAAATGAATATCGTATCAAAGCAGTTATCGAAAAATTGAATAGTGCTATATACGCCCAATTTACGATTTTAGGAATAGCCTACGAAAGTGGGTTCAACTCCAAAACAACTTTTAATAGAGCCTTTAAAAAATTCACTGGTAAAACTCCGGTTGCCTATAAAGAAGAACTAAATAATAGTTAGTTTTAAGTGCCATATTACAATTCGGAACGACTGCTCTCCATATATTCAGTTTATTTGAACCTTTAACTATTCACCCTAATTTAAGATTCAGATGAACTATAAAATCCAATTGCTGTTATTGTTAGGCTTAGGGCTGTGCTTTACTGCTCATACTCAGAACCTCCCAAGCCTTGTGCTAGATAAAAACATCAATGCCACCTTTTCAATTAGTGCCTACGATGCCGAAACCCAAGAATGGGGTATTGCTGTGGCAACCAACAATATTTGCGTTGGCAACTCTACAATTTATATAAAACCAGGGGTAGGAGCATTTTCAGTAATTGCAGAGACCGAACCTGAATACGGTATTAGGGGTTTAGAAGCATTGAAAAAGGGTCTCAGTGTCAAAGAGGCTATTCTGCAAACTAAATTATCTGATGAAGCATCGCATTACAGACAAGTGGCTGGTGTGGATGCCAAGGGAAAGGCTTATGCTTTCACGGGAGAAGCTTTAAAATATTGGAATGGTAGCTCGTCATCTCACATAGGCAAAGATTATGTGGTCATGGGGAATCAATTGGGCTCAGAGGTACTCATAGAAATGTCAAAAGCCTTTGAAAAGGCAAAAGGGACGCTAGCAGAACGCTTATTACAAAGCTTGATCGCAGGGCAAGATGCAGGGGGACAAATTTCTGGTAAACAATCCGCCGCTATTGTTGTTAAAGGAGTGGATAATGAGTGGTACAACCAAATTGATCTGCGTGTTGATAATGCTAAAAACCCCATGGTAGAATTACAGACCCTAATGAATTATCATTACGGGAGAATTCGTTTAAACCAATCGCTTTATGCACAACAAGAGGGGAATAGGCAACGAGCGGAACAAAAATTAAATGAAGCAGAAGCAATGCTTCAGAGTTGGACAGGTATGTATGCTAAAATCGCCCTTGCCAACATTAAGTTAGGTAAAGAAGATGCGGCAATAGACTGGATTAAGAAGGGGCTAGATGAAAATCCAAATTGGTCGGTATACCTACCTGCTTTTTATGTGCTGCGCGACAATCCTGAAATGAAACCACTCGTTAATTCTGATTCATTTAGTATTACAGACTGGGAAACTGCTATGGTCATGTTAAGCAATCTAGGGCGAGAGTTAGAAGTGATTGCATTAGGGAATACCCTAATTGCTAAAAAGACTGAATCCTCTTATGTGCACTTCCTTCTTGGCAGAAGTTATCATTACGAAAAAGAAAAAGAAAAAGCGATACTGCATTTAGAAAAGGCTTTGAAACTGGACCCAGAAAATGTTGAAGCACAAAGGCTATTAGCTTCTCTTAATGAGTAACAAAGAAAAAGTTGGCAGACTTAATTTTGTTGATGCCATACGAGCCTGGGCAATTTTAATGATGCTACAAGGTCATTTTGTTTCAGCTTTATTGGCCGATGAATATAGAAATAAGGACAATATTTTCTTTGCCATATGGAGCTATCTTAGAGGGATAACGGCGCCTGTCTTTTTTACAATAGCTGGTTTCATTTTCACCCTAATACTTCTAAGAAATTATGATAAAGGTTGGTCAAACCAAAGAGTTAAAAAAGGGATTATCAGAGGCTTTCAGTTAATTGCTATCGGATACTTATTACAAATCCGGTTTGGAAGATTATTTAATGGAAGTATAAATGATTCTTACAACATAGTTCATGTACTGCAATGTCTCGGCCTAGCTATAATATTATTAGTCATCGTATATCTAGTTTCCTATACCTTTAAAAGATATGTATTGCAGCTTGTATTTGTCTCTATAACCGGAGTATTATTTTTTTTCAAAACTGCGTACGAACAGTGGGATTATTCATTTCTCCCAGAATTTCTTGCAAACTATTTTACTAGTGCAAACGGCTCTGTCTTTACAATTGTACCATGGTTTGGGTTTACTTCTTTTGGTGGTTTTTTGGCCCTAGTTTTTACAAAATATCATCTTACACCAAACTTCTATAGAAAAGCAATTGTAGTCATGATTTTGACTGGTATGGTATTAATCACTGCTACTTATGAAATCATACGTGATTTATATGACATAGCTGGATTTCAAATTTTTAATGATGCCCTGTTAAGCAGTTATCTCTTCGCTAGAATAGGAGTAGTGTTATTGGTTTTTTCTTGTTTTATGTTTTTTCGAAGAGATTTAAATAACAAGATTCTTCTTCGTATAGGTCAACTAACACTACCTATCTATGTCTTACATGCCATTGTATTATATAATAGCGTAACTGGTCATGGCTTAAGCAGATACTTCTATCATGGGCTAACTCCTTGGCAAGTACTTGTAGGTGCTATTTGTTTTATGTTCCTGATTTGTTTGGTTGTTTTAGCACTAAGTAAAAACAAAAAACTATTTCATTTGCTGCGATGGAATAGTAACTAAGGTCAAAAGGAAATATTTAAAGTTTGTAATTAATAACAAATTGATTTAACTAACTGTCCTATTAAACGAAGGTTTTATGGACTTGACGGTTCTATGAATTACGTGTTACATTATTCCTAAGGATTTATTCAAACCTTCTAGAATTCTTTAAAAACCTAGACTTTTCTTAGTTAAAATTCCATTCGTTTTCATTTCATCATATCTGACATACTAATTTGATTTCAATTAAAAATCAAAAGCTATGGAAGAGAAAAACAAAGTCACACAACTCCTTGAAGAAATTAAATTTCTTTTGGGCAGTACAAAGAAGGTTCTGAATGTAGATGACCTCTCAAAATATACAGGTCTATCCAAAAGTAAAATTTACAAGCTCACTCAATTAAAGCTCATTCCAATGGGTAACAACAAACACATCCGTCAGAAGTTCTTTGATAAAGATGAAATTGATATTTGGCTAATGGGCGAACCTAATATTTCTGATGATTTTTTAGAGGCAGAGTTTAATAAACAACTTTTAAAAAATAAAAGAGCCTAAGATGCTATTAAGAACCCTCTGCCGTGAAAATACCCATGATTTTCCAATACTTGCGGTATTGAAAAAGTCAGGACATTCCCCCAACAGTAAATCGGAAAAAGAAGCTTGTTTTCTAAGTCCTTGCAGGTCAGAAAATCAAGCATCTTTTGATTAGTTTCCAAACGCAGTAAATTACTTACCCATAGTTCATTTAGAACGAATTTTTAACCAACTGTATACTGATTGCCAAAGTATGTTGAAAATGCTATTGCGTAAGCAATTCAAGATGTGTCATTGTCATGACAATCTTGCTTTTTCTCCCGAAGGTCGCAAAAGAAAAAAGGAAAAAAGATGAAACGTCAATTTATACAATTTCGGTGTAGCATTTATGAGAAAAAGATGCTCAAACTAAAGGCCAAAAAAGCGGGACTTTCCTTATCTGAATATTGTCGAAGAGCCGCTTTTGAAAACAGTATTATCGAAAGGCTCACAAAAGAACAACTAGCGCATTATGCAATGCTCGTGAAATATAAAAACAACTTTACTAGAATCAGTAATATGTTCAGAAAGCGGAATCCTCGATTGGCAAAAGAAGTGGAGAACCTAGCCAATGAAATACGAATGCATCTATACAATTTCAAAAAATGATAGGTAAGGGAAAATCAATATCACATACGGGAGCATCTATGAGTTATGGATGGAATCAGGAGAAGGATGCGGAAGTTGTATACAAACAACTTTTGGCGGGAGATAATCCACAAGAGATTACCGATGAGTTCAAAATAATTCAAGAACAGAATGTGAGAACCAAAAACAATACCTTGAGTTTTGTTCTAAGTCCAACATTAGAAGATGGCAAATACCTGTCTAAAGAACAACTGGAAGAACTAACTCAAAAATTTATCTCAGAAATGAAGCTTAGTGAACAACAGGCAATTGCATTTGTACATAGAGATAAACAACATACTCATGTTCATTTGTATGTCAATAGAATCGGTTTTGATGGAAAGGCGTACAAGGACAGCTTCATAGGAAAGAGAAGTCAACTCGCAGCGGAGAGGGTAGCCAAGGAAATGGGTTTAACAACGGTACGGGAGGTACAACAAGAAAAACTAAATGAACTCAAGAGTACACGTAATGCAATTAGGCAATTGCATGAAAAAGTTATGTTGGAAAAGAGACCCAAAGACTTTGACCAGTATATCAAATATATGAGACAGAATGATGTCAAAGTTGTACCTAGCATAAACAGACAAAAACAATTGCAAGGCTTTCGATTTGAGTATAAAGGACATAATCTAAAGGGAAGTGAAGTTCATCGTTCAATGTCAGGAGGCAAATTGGCTGTTCAAATAGCCAACCATTCAGAAAGAGGAATACCGCTTCAAAAAGGAAATATTATCACATTATCAGGTAAGGGCATAGAGTTAAGTACAAACCTAGCGGCTAGTATTGCTAAGAAAGTTTTGAAAATGGTCGTTAAAAGAGCAATTGACCAAGGTATGGGTATATAAACTTTAAAATTAGAACTATGAAAAAGATGGAAGCAATGATGGAACTATTGACCGAGGAAATGGAAGGTTTCAAGAAGTCAATGAATAGGTTAGAAAGTTTGTCAGAAAGATTTGAGGGTTTAAAGATAAAGGCAGATGCCTCTAGTATCGAATACCATATGAAAGAGTTTCTAAAAGAACAGAGACAAGCAATAAATATTTATAAAGACAGGACAACTGAAATCAAAAAAGGAATAAAATTGGCAAGGATAACTCCGAATTGGTTAGCGACCTTCTTTTGTATAGCGGTATCGATACAGATTTTATCCTTGAGCTATTTTGCGCACCACTACATTCGTTTTGAAGAAAAACAAGTTGCCGCGTTTCAAGAAGGTCGAAATGAAGGAAATCAGAGTATTAGGGGATATTTCAAAGACCACCCTGTAATTTATGAAGATTATAAAAAATGGTCTAGTAGAAAAGATAGTATTCCAAATCAAAAGTAGGTATGCGCCCTCTCCTGTTTTTGCTTAACGCTTATCTGTCGGAACGCTACAAAAACAGGACAGGAACCATGCGCAATTAAGCTATGGTAAGATTTGGGGGGAGAAAAAGAGAAACACACTTCCTATTACTTTTTACCACTTTATATTACTTTTTACCACTTTTATGGTCTTTTCGAAAATTCTGAAACTCCTGCTTATCAACAATAAAAGGGAGTTATTAACATATTTTTTAAGATTTAAAGATTAAGATTTCCCTTTTTCTGGCCCTTTTCTGGTCTTTTCTGGTCTTTTCTGGTCTTTTCAAATAGGGTATTATTCTCCATTATTCTCCATTTGCTGGAACCCCAACTCTAATGCTTTACTTATGACCTCCATGCTTTTTATATAATTTTCTCCGATATCATAATAAGTTCCTTTGCCTGTGCCGCTCTTTTTCAACTCTTTATTTTCAACAAGTTTGTTTACTATACTTCTTACTTGTTTTCTTGAAAGCCTACCTTGGAAAAGATCCACAAAATCCTGCATTTTGGCTTTTTCAAACTTTTTTAAATGTTGAAGTATTACCATAAATGCTTGGTCTTTATCCCAACTGGTTTTACTATACTTCCCTTTTTCATCTGAAAACTCATAGTATGCCTTGGACAACACATAGTAAGTTCCTTTGGTTTTCCCACGTTGTTCGATTAGTTCTCTAGAAAGGAGTTGTTTAATTACCTTTTTATCTGGGATAAAACTTCTGGTGTCTTTCCTTATATTGTTTAGATGTATTATTTCTTGAACAGAAAGCTTTTCATCATCATTTAATTCCGATTGGACGGATTCTATAAACAGAGCAAATGCCTTATCTTCTATGATAGCAGATAAATGTAATTCGACTTGAAAATCATCTGATTTTGAGTAATCAGGTTCACTTTTTCCTTCTTTAAGAGTTTGATAATAAATTTTGTCTATTCCTTGACCAGACCGCTCAACGATTCCTGTTTTTTGTAAAACATCAGTTAAAAGACGATTTCTCGGAGTACTTGAAATTGAGATTAGATTTTCTAAAGTTACTCCAATGGGAAATCCTCCTGGACTAATGATGTCTAATCTTGAATCGTATTGCTTGATAACAGTTTCACTTGCAAGGCTGTAATTTCTGTGAGCAACTGCATTGTTAATCGCTTCACGAATAACTTCATTGTTAAAATAAGGAATATTGAAAATGAAAGGGCCTTCCTGTATCGGAAACGACCCATTTCTTAAATTGATTGTTTCCCAAAGCTTATCTGTTTCTAAGAAAAAAGGGCCAGTAAAAGAATGCCTTTGGTCAAATGTTATTTTCCCCTCTTCTTTACGATATTCTAACATTATAGATGCTTGTGGAATTTTCTTTCGAATAACATCTTCTTTTCCCAATAGGATTACAGCCGCATTGGTAACTTTATTATCTACAACTAAGTCGAGGTCATTTAGTACTTGTTCTTTTGTAAGGGTTAAGAACTGAACATTGTTCTGTTTTTTTGAGTATGCTTCTTGCATTTTTCTAATTGCTTCATCGGCTAAGTCATCAATCGATAATCCTTCGCAAATTTTTTCAGAAAAATCTGGTTCTTGTTCTTGAATGATTTTTAAATATTGTGCATCAGACATCGGTTTTAGTTCTTCACCAATCCTCATAAGGGGAACGTCTTCAAACTTAAAAATTCTTCCTATAGGTCTTGACGGAATTTTAATAACAAGCACCCTTTTGCCGTTGGCATCAAAAAGCTCTTCTGTTTTTACTCTTATCCCAGTATCTCTATAGATGTTGCTTTCTAATTCGCCGGTGGCATTTTCACTTTGTCTTGAACCCACAACTATATGTGGGGCACTTTCTTTAATGCCAAAAACTAGATAACCACCACCTTCATTTGCAAAAGCCGTGATATAACCCAATATGCAACGCCTTCTTTTAGAAATGTCAACCTTGGCACCCCCATTATAAGAAACATTTCCACCTGAAGCTTCTTTAAATTCTACTTTATCCTCTGACTCCTTCAGTAATATTAATTCTTTTATCTTCATTTAATAAAAATCTAAAATAAATTTACGTAGAATAAGTTTAAGGCAAAATTTTATGATTTTTCAAGACTTGAACCCCAATTTAGTTAAAGAAGTAATTTACAGGCATCATCCAATATAGAACTATCGAATTCTTTTAGATAAGCTTGGGTAATGGCTAAATTTTGATGTCCCATAGACTCGCTGATAACATCTGTTGCAACTCCTTTTTGTTTTAGACAGTTTGCGAAACTATGACGAGCCACATAACTGCTAAGAGGCTTGTCAATCCCACAGATTTTTGCAATTTCTTTTAGGTCTTTATTATAACGTTGGAGGGTCTTATGTTTTCTGTTCTCCAATTGAGAGGGGGTCAGGTTATCTTTTAATAGAATTGGAAAAACATACTTTGTATCTAGAGAGAATTCTCGGTAAAAATCCAAGATTTCACGAACAGGAGGTAAAACCTTAATCATAAAATTTCCTTTGGTTTTTGACCTTGTGTAATAGATTTTGTGTTGGTCAATTTCCTTCCATTCCAATTTCATAATATCGGCAAAATTCATGCCTCTAGTATAAAAGCTAAAAATGAAATAGTTTCGGCTGTCGGTCAACAAAGGATATTTCTTTAAATCTAGATTCCTGATTTTAAGTACCTCCTCCATGGTCAAAGCTTTCTTAAGGCTCTTTCCTTTCAGTTTAGAAACTTTATATGTTCGAAAAGGATAAAACTCCTCTTTCGCTATTTTTCTCTCAATAGCAAAGTTATAAATCGCTCTTATAGCTCTCATTCTTACGCCAATGCCACCATCGCTTCCACCTCTTGACCTAAGAAACACTTCATACTTGTTGAGAAATGATGGTGTTATTTCCTTAAATGTTAGATTAGTGGTTTTATGGAACTTATGTAAAGAATTAAAAGTGTCTTTATTTGCCCTTGCATTTCCAGTTCTACCAGCTGAAATCATTTCTCCAATAATCTCATCCCAGAAATAGAAAACATTTTGTTGAACTGGATTAGAATTAACTCTGAAACGATTTTCAAAATCGCTTAAAGTGAAATCACTTTCTTCCATTTCCAAGTCCGTCAGTATTTTTAAAGCCCTGTCCTTGAATTTGAGTAACAGTCTATTGTTTTGGGTGCAATTAGAATTCCGACTAGTGAAACTTCCCGTTGTCTGATTCCATTCATTTGGGAAAGCCCTGAATATTGTTTGGAAGTACTTTGATTTTCTATCTTTAGATACCCTTAAAGCGATGGGGTAACTACCATCAGCTAACTTCGTTTTTCTTAATACGGTTTTTACAGTTGACATAGGCTTCGAATAAATCTGTACAACAAATTGCCTATTAAAGGTAAATTATATGCAAACAGTTACAAAGCAAAAAAACATAAAATATTGATAATCAGAACATAAGAAACCAAATATTAATAAATGAAAAGGAAAATAATCTGACTCATAATCAGGTGGTCCCTGGTTCGAGTCCAGGTGGGACCACATCAAGCAGAAAACCTACGCCAATAGGTGTGGGTTTTCTTATTTCCGGAAGGAAGGCAAAGCAAGCTTTGACTTTTCAGACGGAAATAAAAAAAACATTTTGCCTTGGCAAAAGGTAGTTTTCTATTTGCAGCCGCGGTACTTCTCTGGCCCATGAACAAAGTGAACTAATCCAGGTGGGACTAAATCAATCAGAAAACCCGCGATATTTTTTACATACGTTGTTACCAGAAGTTATTTTCCGCGTTTTTTTCAATTCAGTAAATATTTCTTTGTCCACTAATGCAAATAAAAGCATTTCAAGCTAGTATGGTTTTGTGTTTTTCCAATAGACCTCTACAATTGCTTTTTTATACCTATATAATGATGAAGTAAAAAAAGTAAGGAAATTGAATGTGCCAGATATTCTCGAAAAAGAATGGGAAAGATATAAACTACATTAAAATTAACCGAGAAAGTTTTCAGCGTTTAACTCACTTCTTTTTCTATAATATTGGGGAAATTCGTAACACACTCTACCACGCACAATGCAAGCATTAATTTTATTCTTGTCTGCAAACTCTCTGATAACAGAATCTTCAAAAGTTTCATTCTCATATAGAAAATCGAGCCACAAATCTTTGTCAATTAAATTATTGGTTGCGAAGCTATCAGCTTCCTTTTCTAACTTATTTTCACTTAAGTTGCTTGAATAAAAATTATAATCTCTGTACCTATCTTTAGTTAGGTGTCTGTATACATGGCATATCTCATGAAATAATCCAAAGGCGAAATTATCTAACCTCTTATACTTAAGAGTCATCACAATTGCAGGATTATTTCCAGACATAAAAGATTTTCCTTCAACTGGAGTCTTGGAAGGTCTATCTAATATTAAGAACTTGATTCCGTGATCTGCTAGAATCTTCTTTGTCTTATTCAACGTATTTTTATTCTTATGAAGTACTTTTTTCAATTGTAACAAGAGTTCTGATTCCGTGGTTGCCGAAAACTTTGATACATCAGCTTTAAAAGCCTCATACTCTGCTACAACGGACCATGCAACTACGTTAACTTTTTTTTCCTGAAATTTTGAGGACTTTCTAAAGAAACGAAGTGGAAACTTATCGATTTTAGTTATTAAATCCTTTTGATTTTCAACACCGTAAATGTCATGTATTTTCGGTAAATCCTCTGGACTATTAATTTCAGGATAGTGTTTCTTTATAAATGAAATAGGAACCAAATCTTCATCTAGGATTTGATTCCAACCCCTTATCAATTCATTTTTTCTACTAATAGCCCCATCCGCTTTTGCCGAATACAAAGAAAATTGAGTTTGGAGATTCATCCAATCATTTGCTTTTCCAATATTTGCTGATTCAAGAGCAAGAGCAGTGTTAACATTCATAGGTCTAGAGCCCTTAAGAATACTGTGAATTAAAGAATGGGCTACACCGATTTTAGAAGCGAGTTCTCGTTGAGTTAAACCTGCATCCTTCATCATTTTAAGGAGTTCCTTGCCAGGATGAGAGTGTTTTAGTGCCATATTTTTGATGGTGGTAATGTTAAACAAATATAACTTATTAACATGTGTATTCCTAATTATGTTGATAAGTTAATCTATTGGATATAAACTGATTGGTACTTTTTTTAGTCAAGTACATCTTAACGAACTGATTTTGAAACGTTCCCATCATTATACCTATTTGTATTTTTTTTAACATTTTGAAATGTACACAAATTGAGTGCATATTTTATCAATTATTTTTTTGTAAGTGATAGAATTTATTCAAAAAAAGAATTATCTTTGAATTCTAAAATTAAGTCTATGATATTCTATGAATAAAAAAAGCCTGAAACGGCGTCCAGACTTTTGAAATAAACAGATTACTCTGTGTATTGTATTGAGACTGCAAATATACTTAGTTTTCTACAGTTTTCAAAATCTTCTGCGACGTCAATTAGTGGTCTATCCGAAGCTCTTGGCTAGACCTCAGTCTTTTCCTTAAAACAAACTTAGCCTTATAAGGGAGGCTAGAGCATTTCACTAATATCTATTAAGGAAGTTGTTAGTGAAATAGCAATAAGACCATGCTACAAATGCATGGAGTCGCTATAGATGGAAAAGCTTCCAGCACTAAATTTTAAATTTTATTTACCATGAGTAAAATCACGGGTTATTACACACGATTTGTCGGCAAAGACGGCAACTATTATTTCAATCTTAAAGCAGGAAATCACAAAATTATACTTCGGGGAACTGAACGTTATAAGACAAAGAATGACGCCTTAACTGGTATTCGTTCGGTTCAAAAAAACGGGCAGACTAAGTCAAATTTTGAAATTAAGACTGCTAAAAATGATGAACCATATTTCGTTTTAAAAGCAGGAAATTATGAGCCTATTGGATTTGGAGAAACTTATAGCTCTTCTGATGCTTTAGATAATGGCCTAGCTTCTGTAATGCTAAATAGTCAGTCTAAAATTATCAGGGGAACTGATGAAAGCCTCTTCGAGCTTAATGTGGGAGGCAGAACCTTTGATATAAAGGAAGGGCCTATAACAAGGGAGGAAATTCTTGCGTTAGCTGGTCTGAGAGGCCGTTGGTGTTTATTTCTTTTGGATAACAAAGGAAATAGAACGGAAATAGTGGCTGGACAGGTAATTCACGTTAAAGACTGTTTACAGTTTGCAGTAGTCCGTTTGGATTAGGAGATTACCTAGTAGTTTAAAACGACAGTGGGGCTTATATAGTCTTGCTGTCGTTTTTTTATAGGAGTTACTTCCTGCTCATTTAGGTTTGATGATAATATTCGTTAAAAAATGAACAATTAGGATGTAAGTAGATATAAATTTTCAATGGAGATGTTTATGAGTATATTTCCCTTACTATTTTTCTACTCTTATGCCTTTACCTTGCTAATTCCCATTACTCGCTTTTATAGAAATATCTTTGTTAAAAGGAATGTAGAAATTGTCTGTATCCTTATTTTCTCCAATCACTTCCGTAATCTCCCTTTTGAGGTATTGTAAATGTGCAATCGTTAATCGATCGGTCATTACCGGGAGGGTTCTTTTAATATCGGTTTGCAGCCTTATTAACTCACCCAAGGCCAGGGAACGTACATCGGTATGCATGGTATAGCCTTCAGAGAGCTTTGCCAAAATACCTTCTAAAAGCCCTTCTGCCTCTTTGGGCTTATATAAAGCAATCATATTCGCCACATAGGATTTTTGCAATTTGCGTTGGTAGGCATTGGTGTCATAAAACACGTTCATAGGCCCCCAAATAAGTTGGTTTAAATCGTCAATGTATTCTTCCGGTCTATAGGGGTTTTCCTCACTATAGCGTTCGGCTATAAACGTCATTCTGCTCATTCTACTACCTCCTAGTAAGTTCACCATAACACCTTCCATTGCTTTGGTTACCGATTCCTTGGATTGGGGGGATTGGATGGCGTTTAAAATATCGTTTCTTAGCAACCATTTGGGTTTGTTAAAAATGTAATTATCTAAAAACACCAGCGCTTGTTTTTGTATCTGTTTGGGCACTGGGCGGTATACATCTCCTGTCTCGCCCATTGTTTTTGGAGTAATATAGATGCCACCTATGTTTTTAGTTACGTGAAAAATATAATCGCTGTACTGTTTCACTAAGGACTTATAAACTTGGTCCAAATTTGCAAAGTCGTCACTACTTCGTTGCTGTGTCCATCCTTTGATATAAGGAACTATGCGCTGTAGGTTTACAATTCCATAGCTGCTTGCCGCCATGGCATTATCACCCAAATCTTCGGTTTGCGATCTGGGATCGAAATCGCGTCCCTCGCCACCAAACCACAAACGCGGATTGGCACCCACACTATCAATAACCATTTGGTTTAGAAAAGCGCTCTCTGTGGAGGCATCCATCTCTTGTGTAAACCTCGAATATCCCCATTGAATGGCCCATTTGTCATAATCACCAATACGAGGCATTAGGTATTGCGAAGGAATACTATCCTCTGGTTGTGCTACATAATTAAAGCGTGCATAGTCCATAATAGAACTGGTATGCCCATTTTTTTTAAGCCAAGCGGCATCCCTAAGCTTTTCTACTGGCGTGGCGTGGCTGGCACCCATATTATGCCTTAGGCCTAGGGTATGCCCCACTTCATGCGCACATACAAAACGAACTAATTCGCCCATTAAGTTAGTGTCAAACTCCATTTTTTGAGCACGTTTATCTACGGCACCTGCCTGGATCATATACCAATTGTGCAATAAACTTAAAAGGTTATGGTACCATCCAATATGACTTTCTAAAATTTCTCCACTCCTGGGATCTACAATATTAGGCCCGTAGGCATTTTTAGAAGGAGAGGCAAAATAACGAAGTACGGAAAAGCGCGCATCTTCCAAACTCATAGAAAGATTATCATCTGGCCATTCCTTACCTACAATAGCATTTTTAAAACCTGCTTGTTCAAAAGCTACTTGCCAATCATTAATTCCCTGAATTAGAAAAGGACGCCATTTTTTAGGGGTAGCGGGGTCTATATAATACACGATGGGTTTTTTTGGTTCTACCAAAATCCCGCTTTTCCATTTTTCTATATCTGCTTGCTTGGGCTCTAATCGCCATCTATGGATAAAGGTGTTTTTAGCTACTTTTTGTTGGTCATCTCCGTATTCTAAATAAGAACTCGCAAAATAACCTACCCGAGCATCGAAAAATCTTTTCTGCATAGGATTTGCTGGGAGAAGAAGAAAGGAGTTATTAATTTCTATGGTTACAAAACCTGAAAGCACCGCCGCAGGGAGTTCTTTTTTCCGCTTTCCCTTTGTAGTTTTCGCCTTATAGGTCTTTACAGTCTTGATTTCGGTATTGATGGGAAATGAAAGAATCTCTTTGATATAGGATTTATCCTTTTCTAAAGAAGCAAGCCTGTATGCGTCTTTTTGAGCACTACTTAGGGCTAGTAAAGGGTTTTCGCTATTGATAAAGTCGGTTACCTCAATGAGTGAGCTTAAGGATGTTTCATTTCTTGCTTTGATGTCAAAGGCTTCCAGAATAGGGGTAATGTTGGCATTGTTCACTGCTTTAGAAATAGCACCATTCTCATCTGCTACACTTACCAGGGTTGCAATGCGAAGAAAAAGTTTGTTCTGTGGTCCTTTTTCAAAGAGAATTGTTTTTTCACCTATCTTTTCCCCACCGTAATTCCCCGCTCCAGAAGGCGTTCTTATAAACCGAGTTACAACAAGAATTTCTTTGTTAAGAAGGCTATCTGGAATTTCAAAATAATAGGCATCATCTACTTGGTGTACATTAAAAAGACCCTTCTTAGAACTGTTTGCTTCTGAGATTAGTTCATAGTACGCCTTCGCCTCGTCTGCGGAATCGGGCTTCTTCAACTTTTTACTAGCACTTCCTGTGGAATTAATTGACCCACAAGAGGTTATCATAAATACAATACATAAAAATCCTAAAAAAACCCTCATAATCAACAAGATGTTTAATGAAAGTTTTGTATCAGAATGTACTTGGTTTGGAGGGTGTTAAAAGGAGTTAAATAATGGTAAAACCGCTTAAAAATCCTAATAACTATTTCTAAAAAGAAACACTACAAATATAAGGCAATTTTAATACATCCAAATTGGGATTCCCTGTAATGACTGTTAGACTTACTCATTTTAGTAGGTATAGAACATTTTAAAATACGTATAAAAAGGAATTAAAATGTCCCAAAATTTTAGTTCAAGAGATATACCTACTAAACCTTTAAAACACTGTGAATGAAATTGGGGCAAAATTTTTTTCGGAAAGATCAATCCATATGGGGAAAACCTATAATTGCATACGATCAAACCAAGATGAATGAACTGTTTTCAGAAATTAAAATTGCTGAGAACTTAGAAGAAGAACTATCTGTATCCGACATTGGTGCCACAGAGATTTCTTTAGAAACAGAACTATATCTGATGCTTCATTCCTAATCCTACTAAAGTCTTTCAAAATGATATTTTCAAATCAACAGCTCAAGAACATGGCCTATAGATCTGTTAACTTGGGAATTACCCCCCAAGAACAGTTTATTTTGGATGAAAAGAAAATTGTTAACGGATATAAAGCAAAGAAATATACGCTCCGAGAAAAGATAGGGGAATTAGGAGAATCTTTGTCCGAAAATCTTCGTAAGATGGAAATTATTCGAGGGAAGTTATCCAAGGAAGTGGCCTTGAAAAATAAGGAGAAGAGTATTCGTATTGAAGAGGATATTGCCACTTCAAAACAAGATATTCTGAATAAAAAGGAAGATATTAAAGACCATATTCGAAAATGTCAGTTAAATGGAGATAGCCTTGTAAGCCCATTTAATATAGATGAAATTACCAGCTTGGAGGACTTTGAACAACCCAAGGAAAAGGTTAAAGAAAAAACACGAACAGGCCCTAAACGAATCCACTATTTTTTACTCTATTTGGTAGAGGTCATTTTCATTTTTGGCGAGGGGGTTTTATTTTACAATATCCTTACAGAAACACACGATTTACCCGTGATTATTTTACGAAGTCTTTTCTTTATTCCCATTGTCTTTGCAGCAAGTTTTCTTACCTCTAAAAGAATTTCTCTTAAATGGGTTTGGCTCCCCGCCTTACTTATTTTAGGGGTCTATACTATTTTAGGGTTTACGGTAATGGAATGGTTTATAGAATCGAAAGCATTGGATGAAACCCTTACTTTTTCGTCTTTCTTTATAAAGAATGGGTTTTTAATTCTAGGCGCCGTAATGATGGTAACTCTTGCCTTATTCTTAACCAATGCGGTAAAAAGCATATACAGCCCTAAAAAGACAAAAAAGAAAGCAGTAGCAGCGGTTGAGCAACCTAAAGAAAAGATACCGCAACAGTTAGACCTGGAATTTAAATTCTTAGAACTAAGGGGGCTTTACAAACGGGTACAAAAATTAGAAAACCAGCTTGCAGATTCACAACTGAAAGGCAAAGAAGAGTTTAGGAGAATTTTAAAAGATGTTTCCTTACTAGAACATAAAACAGAAGAGCTTTCTGCAGCGATAGGAACCCATGAAAAGGAATTGGAAACCTTAGAGCTTAGATCTACGGAAGAACTAGGAAAGTACCGCGAGCATTTTGAAAATTACAGCAGTGATCATGGCACAATACCATGGAAAGCGTTTGATTTTACTCACTTATAAGAAGCTTATGAAAAAGATACTAGTCTTCGTGTTTTTAGGAATTTGTATTGCGGTACCCATGAGTTGTAATACGGAATGTGAGACCATTACTACTCGTAATATTACTGTTTTGGTAGATGCAACAGACTCTTTGTTGGTAAGCAAGGCCAAACAAGAGTTGAGAAAGGAAAATTTTGAGCAACTTATTAATAAAAAACTGGGTTTTGAAGAAGCACCGAGTTGTTTCACCGTGAATTATGACTTTGGCTTAATTTCTACGTATAGTTATTACAATCCTGTTTCTACACAGTTATCGCATACAGAATGGGGGCAGGCCAGAAATAAGCTTACCATGGGGTGGCGAGGTTTTTATGATGCGCACAACAAAAATCTGCAAAGCTTGGACTCCCTTGGCGATATGGAAAGCACTTCTTTGTTCCCTACCCTTATGAAAGCCATTAATAAAACCGAAGGGACGGTTATTGTGGTGAGCGATCTTATAGAAAATAACCCTACTGTTAATTTTTACAAGAA
Organism: uncultured Flavobacteriaceae bacterium; assembly: GCA_947500575.1. Classification (GTDB taxonomy): domain Bacteria; phylum Bacteroidota; class Bacteroidia; order Flavobacteriales; family Flavobacteriaceae; genus CANMSI01. The sequence goes on from CANMSI010000003.1 coordinate 98,334, forward strand.
CCCGCCAACAACTCCAGAGCAAATGGAAAAAGTCTATCAAGATATGATTGCCTATTATTTGCCAGATAAGATGAATGATACTGGAAAGCGAGAAGTACTGTTTATCATCCTTTCAGAACCAAAAGATTCAGGGGTGGTTCATAAAGCTCGAGCGTTTTGGAAATACGCCTTGGAAAAACACCTAGGTCTTAGTGTCACTTTTGCCGATGGAATTTCAACCCTATAAGGATGCCAGCAATTGTAGTTTATTTATTGCTTGTTGTTTTGGCATTGTTTAGCTGTATGCTATTTTACATTCCAAGAGAAAACTGGTTCAATCTAAAAGTAGCCAAAGAAGAGGGGCTAGGCACTTTGGTTATTTTAATTATTGGAATGAGTACCAGCCTGCTATGTTTTGTTTTTAGCAAGCTGCTTTTTTCTGCACTTTGCCTTAGTATTTCTTCGGGCATTATTGAGTATAATATTCTTATTAATAATGTATATTGGTATGGTTCCGAGATGTTATCGCCCTTTGGAAATCTTAAATATCCCATCGCTTATTTTGGTTTACATACGGCTTCTTATTTTACAGGTTTATATGCAGTGCTATACTGTTTAAGCAAACTAAACATTACTTCTTCCTATAATCTAGCACATGACCGACTTAAATTACAGTTTATGTGCTTGGGGTTATTTATGTTTTTTGAAACCCTCTTATATGTTTCGTATCCGTTCCAAACATTTGCTAGCGGATGGCGCATTTTCCATAATTTCTTTGCGGTTTTTTTAGGAAGAATCCATTTTACAGCCTGCCTATTTATTGCAGCTTGGCTACGATTTCATTATCCATGGGTAAAGATGGCTCTCAATTCTGAAGTGCTATCCATACGTCATAAATGGCTTTCAAAAGTGTTTTCTACTCCCAAAAATATGGTCTTGTTTTTTGTAGGTCTTAGCATGCTATTTCTGCTACCCGCTTACCTAAGATTATATGCGGTTGCTAGTGTAGGACTCTTTTTAGGCATTGCAGTTAATGGAATTCTATTGTTTATTTTTTGGCGTTGGGTGTCGCCAGCGATCTATCAATTGATACGGTTTATTACAGATTTTGAAAAAAGAAAGCTATTATGAAAGATTGGATGAAAGCAGTAGGCATCATAGTTGGTGTTTTTTTAGCGTTAATGCTCTTTCACCTGTTTTGGCCATCCAAAATGGACTTGGGAACCAACACTAATTTTGTTTCCGCTGTAAGAGATGAGAATCAAAACATACTTGCTGTATTTGGTGAAAAGACTACACTTTATAGCACATCCAATAAAATTGAAAGGGACAAATTGAATAAATACCCTATAGTTCCTATTATTTCTTATAAGGAACTGCCAGAGAACTATATCTATTTTTTAACGAAAGTAGAAAACAAGAACTTTTTTGATTTTGGAAAAGACAACGTATACGGAATGTCTGTTTCAGGAGTGGCACGTTTGCTAAAAGGGAAGGCAGATGGGGGGTCTAATATTTCGCAACAGTTATTAAAGAATGTAATTCATAAAAAGGATGGAACAGGCACGCTCTACCTGTCTAGAAAATATGGAGAGCAATTGGCAGCCTTTCAAATGTACAAATCAGCTAGTTCAGAAGAGATTCTAATTGCCTATACCAACTACGCAGGAAATTTTTGGTATGAGCAAGATTTCTCGGGTCTAATTCTAGCCTCTTATGCCATATTTAGTAGGCCTCCAAACCAGCTAAACGATTTAGAAATGTTGCTTACGGTAAAGACATTGAAAAGCGGAACTGAACTTAAAACACTTTGCAAAGACAGAGTTGCTAATAAGGAAATCATAAAGGAAAAGATGTTGCGCTATTTTGAATTGATCTCCGACGGTTCCGAAGAAGAGAAAAATAGATTGATGGCTATGAAGCAGATGGAACTTCAATTTTCTAAAGAAAATAAACTTAGAAGTACTACTGCCTTAACGAATTTTTTAAAATATCAGGCGCAACAATACGAGCCAGAAAGGGCATTACAATATGTAAGCGCAATAGAGAAGAAAAAACAAGATCAATTAAAAGTAGCTTCCGATCAATTTAAAAAGCGCTTCCGATCTAGCTTGGAAAAGAAAGGATATGTATTGGAGTATGCAGTATTGGCAATAGATATTAAAACTGGACAAATAGAAGCTTCTTTGGGGAATAAAGAGAATAATGGAGCTATTTTGAATTTTACAGACTATGGAAATGGGTTTCAATGTGGGTCCGTTTTAAAACCCTTGGTTTTTTTAGAACTTTTTGAAAATCACAATTTCTCTGCCAGCAGTGAATTGTATAATGGAGATTTAAAACAATACAAGTATAATCCAAGCAACGTAAATGAAAAACTGCTCAATAAAACTGTTTCTGTCAAAGATGTTTTTAAGTATAGTTTAAACAAAGCTGCCGTAAATCATAGAACAAAAACAAATCCTGTGAAAGTGGCAAAATCATTGGAAAAGAAGCTTTCTACAATGAATATTTCTTCGAACCCCGATTACTACATTTCCGAATCGTATATTCTAGGTACTCGGAATATGACCCCCTTAAATTTAGCACAGGCCTATCAAATGATTTTCAACGAAGGAAATATGCGAGAGTTAACAGCATGGAAATATATCATTGATCCGCATACAAAGGACACTGTTTTTAATAGTTATTTATCGAAGAAAAAAAGCATCTATAAAAAAGAACATACAGAACGTATTAAGAAGATTTTGCCAGCAGCTTTTGAGCCGGGAGGCACCTGCCACAGACTTCTTCCATTTTTACCCAAAAATAGACGATTTTATGGGAAAACAGGTACTACGGGAAATGCTGTTGATGGTTGGACAGTGTTGAGTGATGGCGACAAACTTATTGTTGCCTGGGTTGGGTATCTAAAAAACGAAGGGGGTATTCTAACTCAAAAAGGCGCCCCTTCTGTTCCTACAAAATCTGGAGGAGGATCGGCAGGTGTACTTGCTGCAATGAGTTATGCTCAATTGTACGAGTAGTATTTTTTTGTTATCTTTAAATACTATAAATTCTAAAAAAACGCCCGCTTTCATATAGGGTTTAGAATTTGGTTAAATAATTGATTTATAAACATTTAATACAACAGCTATTCGAAGTTAAATTACTTACTACCAACTTTACAACATTTAAATAGAACTTTAGAAACTGCACATAGCACTTCTAAATTTCGAGGTTTGCTACCATAGTGCCCCTTAGCACATACCCAGTGTATCTTTCCTTTTATGGCAACCAAACTGTTAGCAAAACGACTAAGGCTTTATTGGTCCTTGGCACTTCAAGAAGGTGATAAGTATTTACGCTTAAAAAATTGTAATGGTTAAGAGTACCCAAAAAAAAGAACTGGTTCCCTGCAAAGAGTTAAAACTCTCTGCATCACAAGTACATTATAAGAAGTTAATGGCTTACCTTTTGCTTTTATACAGATCGTATCTTAAGGACGAAATCACTTTAGAACCAACACTGAAAATGGCGCTTTGGAGAATGGTAAAATTGCACAAGGAATTTTCACTAAAAATACAACTAACCCAATCCGAGTTCGTAAATAGCGATGAAATTAGCTTGGACGGAAATTGGGATGAGGTAAAAGATCTACTATTTCCAAAAGACGAGGTAAGTCCTATAAAACAAGGAGATTTAAAGCATCAAGCTACAATGAAAGAGTATAAAGAAGCTGCCTTGGATTTACTTCAGAGAGATTAAATGGCCATTTTTATTTGTGCTCCAAGAAGATGTTTTTCAATGATTCTAGGATCTATTTCTTTGCTTATGGGAAGTTTATAGGAATCAATTATGGCAGGTAACATCGTTTTAGCGATCGTAATCGCAATTTTTGTTCCTTGTCTTCGAATCCACTTGCGAACTGCTTCAAATTCTGATTTGCCTAAACCGTTAAGAATTTCCTGAAATCTACGTCCATAAATAAACCGCTGGCGTAAGTACTCCTTCTTGGCACTTTCGAAACTAGAGAGCTCAATGCAATCTTTTACGCAGCGCCTCATTTCCTGAAGTACTGTACTTCTATAATCTCCCCATAATTCGTCAAAAACGCCTGGTTTAGAAATACCTTCTGGAACAGCAATATCTGCACTATAAGGCATTTTACATTTTAGAAGATTAGCATAATCAAAACAAAGGTTTTTAATTACTGGAAAATAATAGGTGGTGGTAAGTGCATTGCATTTTTCGGGCACCAATTTTCCAGAAAGATATCTTTTCTGTTCCTTTAAATAAAGATCTGCAAAAATACTTTTTGCATGATTGTCTAAATCTCTTTGAATGCTGAATTTCAATAGCCAATGCTTAATAATAGGCTCTACCATACGGTAAAACTTTGCATGCTTGCTTGGATCTTTTGGGTTACGCAAGTAGTCGTAAACGGTATTCCAAGAGTGGTTGTATTTGGTTTTTGGCCCCATTGTTTCATTTTCTAGTGTGCCAAAGCGTTAAAAAAGTGCTAGTGAAGCAGATTTTTAAGGTATGTTAGGTTAATGGCTAAGATTTGTGGAGGGCTGTTATATACTAACGATTTCCTGACTTACTTATTTTAACAAACACCTAAAATTGGCAGAAAAAGGCAAAATAGCACCGAATTATAGGAATAGAGAGGAGATTTGGGCGATAAGGAACTTCTTTAATTTGCTTTAAATGAAACTGGAATTTGTTTTGAAGAAGTAGAAGGGTTTTTTTGTGATACATTTAACATTGGTTGCATATGCAACTATATAAGCATATTGTAGCTTTGCCGCATGAAAATAGACTATGAAAATTCTATTGGACCTTGGTTAGGAAAGACTTCAAAGATTTTGGATTATTATTTACAAGAATCTTTCAATGAGCACGATTTGGATTTGAGCAAGGAGCAAATGGTAGTGTTAAAAAAACTACATGAAAATGACGGTCTTAATCAGAACGAATTAGCGTTTCTAACACTAAGAGATAAGTCCTCATTGGCTCGGTTGCTATCTAAAATGGAGAAGAAGAACTATATCATTCGAAAACAACATGCAGAAGACAAACGAATAAATCAAGTTTTTCTAACCGGCGACGGAAGAATGGTTTTTGAAAAAACACGCCCCGTTATTAAGGACTTAATGGATCTTATGGAAAGTAATATTACAGCAGAAGAGAAACAGCAATTTATAAAAGTCATTAAAAAAGTCCAATCAAATTTTACGCATAAAACAGCATCCTTATAAGCAACCAGTATGAGAAAAATTATATTATCCATTTTAGGTATTTTACTAATAGTAGGCGCAGTATTTGCTGCCAAAGCTATTATTGACAGTAAGAAGAACGTTAAACCCAAAGCAGAAAAAGTAGTCAAAACGGTATTCGCAGAAACGGTGCAAAATGGAAATGTTCCTATTGTAGTAGCAGCCAATGGAAACTTGCGCGCTAAAAGAAGGGTAGAGTTATATTCAGAAGTGCAAGGAGTCTTTAGAAAAGGAAATAAATTATTTAAAACCGGAGAAACCTATGGCTCTGGAGAAGCTATTATCAGAATAGATGCTTCGGAGTATAGAGCCAGTGTACAATCTGCAAAAAGTAATTTATACAACCAAATTACCTCTATAATGCCCGATTTACGACTAGATTATCCTGAGGTTTTTCCCAAATGGCAAACTTATTTAAATGGGTTCGATATTGAAAAAAGCACGCCTCCCCTGCCAGAGATGTCTACGGAAAAAGAGAAGTTCTTTATTTCTGGGCGCGGAATTTTAACCAGCTACTACAACCTTAAAAATTTAGAACAACGCCTATCTAAGTATCGTATTTCTGCCCCTTTTAAAGGAGTGCTTACAGAGGCTTTGGTAACAGAAGGAAGTTTAGTAAGATCAGGGCAGAAGCTTGGGGAATTTATAAATACAGAAGAATACGAATTGGAAGTAGCCGTAAGTAAAACCTATAGTGATTTATTAACTGTGGGCGAAGATGTTACATTGACAAATTTGGATAAAACAAAGACTTATAAAGGCAAAGTGGCGCGTATTAATGGGAGTGTAGATGTAGCTTCGCAAACCATAAAAGCTTTTATAGAAGTAAAAGATAACACACTTAGAGAGGGCATGTATTTGGAAGCGAATCTCGATGCCAATGAAGAAACAGATGCTATTGAAATAGATCGAAATTTATTGCTAGAAAATGATCAGATTTTTGTGGTTAGGGATTCTATTTTAGACATAATAGATGTGAAACCAGTCTATTTTACAGATAAAAAAGTAGTACTGAAAGAAGTGCCAAATGGCATTACAATTATGACGAAACCTTTAGTAGGGGCCTATGCTGGAATGACCGTAAAGATTTTTGAAGGTACAACTGCAAATACAAACGAATAATGCGAAAAATAATAGCCTATTTTATTAAGTACCATGTAGCCGTGAACGTAATTATTATTGCGTTTGCCATTTTTGGTTTTGCTGGGGCCACTTCTTTAAAATCGTCCTTTTTTCCGTTGACCGATTCTAAGAATATCTCTATTAACATTACGTATCCAGGAGCTTCTCCACAAGAGGTAGAAGAAGGGATTGTCTTAAAGATAGAAGATAATTTAAAAGGCTTGGAAGGGGTAGATAGGGTAACCTCAACCTCACGTGAAAATAGCGGAAATATCAATGTAGAAATTGAAAAAGGACGAGATATTGACTTTATGCTCTTGCAGGTTAAGAATGCTGTAGACAGGGTTCCTACATTTCCAACAGGGATGGAACCACTTATAGTATCAAAGCTCGAAGCGGTTAGACCCACCATTAGCTTTGCGATTAGTGGGAAACAAATCCCTTTAGGCACTTTAAAGCAAATTGGACGTCAAATAGAGAATGATATTAGAGCTATTGATGGCATTTCTCAAATTTCTATCTCGGGGTATCCACTAGAAGAAATAGAGATAGCGGTAGACGAAAATCGCTTGTTAGCGTATAACCTTTCTTTTACAGAGGTATCACAAGCCGTTGGAAATTCAAATATACTGGTTACTGGGGGTACTATTAAAACGGACGCTGAAGAATACCTTATAAGAGCCAACAACCGCTCCTATTATGGTAATGAACTATCAAATCTTATAATAAGAGCAGATGCTTCTGGACAGACCATTCGATTAAAAGATGTATCTACCATTAGAGATCGATTTTCCGAAACTCCTAATGCTTCTTATTTTGATGGAAATTTATCCGTAAGTACAACTATTACCAGTACCAATACAGAAGACTTAATTGATTCTGCTGAAAAGGTAAAAGAATACATTGAAGAATTTAGTCAGAAGTACGATAATGTAGAACTTAATGTGGTAAGTGATTTTTCTACCACCTTAACGCAACGAACAGCGCTCTTAACGGAGAATGCGATTGTAGGGATGATTTTGGTGCTTATCTTTCTATCTCTTTTTCTAAATACTCGTTTGGCATTTTGGGTTGCTTTTGGGTTACCAGTGGCCTTTTTAGGAATGTTTGTTTTTGCTGGGTTTTTTGATGTTACCATCAATGTCCTTTCCCTATTTGGGATGATTATTGTTATTGGGATTCTCGTAGATGACGGAATTGTAATAGCTGAAAACATTTACCAACATTATGAGAAGGGGAAATCACCCATACAAGCTGCCATAGATGGTACCATGGAAGTAATTCCACCCATTGTTTCTGCTATTATAACCACCATTTTAGCCTTTTCTATCTTTCTGTTTTTGGATGGTAGAATAGGAGAGTTTTTTGGTGAAGTATCTGTTATTGTCATCTTAACTTTAGTGGTTTCCTTGGTGGAGGCATTGATTATACTTCCTGCACATTTGGCACATTCCAAAGCACTACAACCCAAGCGTAAAAACCCTAAAAACGCTCTGGCTAGGGTATTTGCAAAGCTGCGAGTTATAAACAAAATGGGAGATCGTTTTATGACTTGGATGCGAGACACTCTTTATAGTCCCGCTTTGAAGTTTGCGATGAATTATAAACTCTTGAGCTTCGCCATTTTTGCGATGGCACTAATTTTAACTATTGGTTCTATTGGTGGAGGGATTATTAGAACTTCGTTTTTCCCAAGAATTGCCAGTGATCGGATACAAGTAGAGTTATTAATGCCCAATGGCACTAATGAAAAAATAACAGATTCTATTATTAGCGTTATTGAGGAGAAGGCAGAAATTGTAAATCAGGAGCTTACAGAACAATATTTAAAAGGAACAGATAAAATATTATATGAAAATGTTATTAAAAATGTAGGCCCAGGTTCGGCTACAGCAACACTTGTGATCAATCTACTACCAGGAGAGGAGCGGCCCAATGTTATTAGAGCAGATATGGTGACCAGTAGATTACGAGCGTTGGTGGGTCCAGTTATCGGAGCCGAAAGTCTTATTTATGGCTCAGGGGGTAATTTTGGAGGAGACCCTGTCTCTGTTTCTCTATTGGGAAATAACATAAAGGAGTTAAAAGCAGCCAAAGTGGAATTAAAGACCGCGATGCAAAACAATACTGCTTTAAAAGATGTAGCAGACAATGACCCAGCAGGAATTAAGGAAATACGGCTAGAGTTAAAGGAGAATGCCTATTTACTAGGATTAGATCTTCGAAGTATTATGAACCAAGTAAGAGCTGGGTTTTTTGGAACACAGGCGCAACGTTTTCAACGTGGGCAAGATGAGATTAGAGTCTGGGTTCGTTACGATCGGGATAATAGATCTTCTATTACAGACTTAGATGAAATGCGAATAGTAACCCCTAGCGGAAGCAGAGTGCCTTTAAAAGAGATTGCTACTTACGTGATAGAGCGAGGAGATGTGGCTATTAATCGCCTAAGTGGTCAGCGAGAAATACAAATTTCTGCAGATTTGAAAGATGCTAAAACTACAAGTGCAACAGATGTAATGGCGGAAATTCAGAATGTGATTATGCCTGAAATACAATCTAAATACCCTACGGTTTCTGCGTCTTATGAAGGTCAGAATAGAGAAGCAGGAAAACTATTAGGGTCTTTACAAGTCGTTGGGTTATCTGTCTTGTTGCTAATCTATATAACCATTGCCTTTACATTCCGAAGTTTTAGTCAACCCTTAATGCTACTCTTATTAGTGCCATTTAGTCTTACCGCAGTTGCTTGGGGACATTGGATACACGATTTTCCTATTAATATTTTATCCGCTTTAGGAATCATAGCATTGATTGGAATTATGGTCAATGATGGCCTTGTCCTTATTGGAAAATTTAATAGCAATCTTCGGGCAGGAATGTCCTTTGATAACGCCTTGTACGAAGCAGGCCGCTCTCGCTTTAGAGCCATTTTTCTAACGTCTATTACAACGATTGCTGGCCTAGCACCGCTGATGATAGAAACCAGTAGACAGGCTCAATTTTTAAAGCCAATGGCTATTTCTATTGCTTATGGGATTGGGTTTGCTACTGTTCTTACACTTTTAATGCTTCCTTTATTTTTATCCTTTAGCAATAAATTTAAAGTTGGAACAAAATGGTTGGCTACTGGAAACGATATTAGTAAGGAAGAAGTAGAACGAGCTATTAAAGAACAGAAAGAAGAATTACACCTAGAAGGCGAAATGGCAAAACCTTTGAACAGTGCAGAAGATAAAACGAATAAAGTTTCAACCCCGTTAGAACTAGAAGAATAATGAGAAAAATAGCAACAATAGGAGGACTTTTTTTTGTCGCTTGCCATACACTTATTGGACAGACAGAAGTGCTTTCCAAACAAGAGGCCGTTCAGCTAGCATTGGAAAACAATTTTGGAATTCAAGTAGCCAAAAATCAGGTGAACATTGCCGAAAATAATAAGAGCGTACTTAATTCGGGGTATTTACCAACGCTTACTGGTACAGCAGGAGCTACCTATAACCGAGATGATTCTACCATTGAATTTCCCGGACAGTTAGATGCAGATGGAAACCCAAGGGCAGATGTGGAAATTGAAAAAGCAGAAGCGCAGCGGTATAATTCAGCACTAAACTTAAACTATGTCTTATTTGATGGCTTAGGTCGTTTCTATAATTACAAACGTTTAAAGGAGCAATACCAATTAAGTGAATTGCAGGCCAGAGAAACTATTGAAAATACGGTATTACAGCTGTTTAGTGTCTATTTTGAGATTGCCCGGCTTTCAGAAAATAAACGGGTTTTTGAACAAGCCTTGGCCATTTCTAAAGACCGAATAAAAAGAGCAGAATACTCCTTTGAGTATGGGCAGAATACAAAGCTCGATATTTTAAATGCGCAGGTAGACGTTACAAACGACAGTATTAATTTATTAAATGCACAACAACAATTGTCAAATGCCAAGAGAGATCTTAATGTAGTTTTGAATCAGGGATTAGAAAGCACATTTGAGGTAGATACACTTGTTTCTTTTATTCCAAAATTGCAGTTGGATGAAATGATAGCAGAAGCGCAGGCAAATAATGTGGCAATTCTTCAAACAGAGAAAAACTTAACCATAAATGCGTATGATATTAAAGTAAGTAAATCTGGATACTTGCCAACCTTAGGATTAACAGGAACCTATGGTTGGAACTTAAACCAAAGCGCAGCCTCTGCTTTTTTCCCAGGAACAAATAACACCACAAATAATGTAGCTATAGGTGCCAACCTCACATGGAATTTATTTGATGGAGGCGGAACTACCGTCCGTGTTAAAAATGCAAAAATTGCCTATAAGAATCAGGAATTATTAAAACAACAAATTACTTTAGAAGTAGATAGGGATATTCGAAATGCGTTGGCTATTTATGAAAATAGATTGCAGATCTTCTCTATACAAGAGCAAAACGTAACGACAAATCAGAATAATTTTGAGCGTTCTAAAGAGCAATTTCAACTAGGTAGAATTACTTCTATAGAATTTAGACAAGCTCAGATTAATTTATTGAATGCGCAAACCAATAAGAACTTAGCGAAGTACGATGCTAAGTTGGCAGAATTGCAAGTGCTACAATTTACGGGTCAGTTGTTAAATGTGGAATTTTAGCATTTAAAATAGGATAGTTTTTAATAACAAATAGTCTTATGCACGAGCATTTTTTTCAGTGTCCTTATTGTTGGGAAGATATTTCTATGCTCTTAGACAGTTCTATTTATAGCACTTCTTATATAGAAGATTGTGAGGTTTGTTGTAATCCAATTCGGATAAAAATAGAATTTTCGAATCAGGAACTCGTTGGTTTTGAAGCAATTAATATTGAGCAATAAAGAGTAGAATTTATACGATGCTGCTACTGATAAAATCTCATACGTTTTCATTATTTATTAAATATTTAATATCTATTTGACAATACTGTTGCGGAATTAATATAAAATAAATATGTTTGTTGCACATTTGGTATTCCAATAAATGATGGGTTATACCAAACCAAACATTTTCCCCCGATTGCGTATTACCAATACCAAAAAGAAAGAAGTCGATGCAAACCCATCGGCTTCTTTCGCCTACTTTTCTTTGGTTTTAAACATTACTTTCTTCTATAAAAGCGCCTTTCTTCAGAAAGATTCTATCTTTATCCTGGAATGATAAATAATAGAACATGGTAGACATCACCCATAAAGCAAATACACTTCGTTCAGCAACTGCGCAAGCCATTGTTAAGGTCAGTGCTAAAGAAACAATTAAGGCTATTGAAAATGGCACAGTACCCAAGGGAGATGTTTTTGCCATGAGCAAAGCTGCCGGCTTATTAGGAGTTAAAAAAACGGCAGATTTACTTCCAGATTGCCACCCAATGCCCATAGAATATACAGACATTGCCTATGCTATTAACGATCTAGAGATTACCATAAAAGTTACGGTAAAAACAATTTATAAAACTGGAGTAGAAGTTGAGGCTATGCATGGAGCAAGTATTGTGGCTCTTAATATGTACGATATGCTAAAACCCATTGATAAGGGTATAGAAATACACCAAATTAAACTTCTGGAAAAACGGGGAGGTAAGTCAGACTTTCAATCTCAATATGCAAAGGGGCTTAGGGCAGGAGTGGTAGTTTGTTCAGATACTATTTCAAAAGGAGAAGGCGAAGACAAAGCGGGGAAAGCGATTATAGAGAAATTAAACGCCTTAGAGGTTGAGGTTCCAGAGTATGTGGTTATTCCAGATGAGCTTATTGCAATTCAAAAGCAGCTAAAGTTGTTCACAGCAGCAGCTATTGATCTAATTATTTTTACCGGAGGAACAGGATTATCTCCTAGAGATGTTACTCCAGAAGCGTTGTTGCCTTTATTAGATAAAAGGGTTCCAGGTATGGAAGAGGCTATTAGAAAATATGGGCAAGATAGGATGCCATATGCCATGCTTTCAAGGAGTGTTGCAGGGATTATTGGAAATAGTTTAGTGCTTGCCTTGCCTGGTTCTACCAAAGGTGCTGCAGAGTCTATCGATGCTATTTTCCCTCATGTGCTACACAGCTTTAAGGTACTGAAAGGAGAACGGCACTAATTTGTTTTTAATCCTTTATCGAAATAAAATAAGCAAGGCGCCTAGGGCTGTAAGCAGTAAAATCATCTTACGATAAAACCCTTCTTTAATCACTTTTACTAGTCGAATCCCAATGAACAACCCTACAACAATTCCAGGAATTAGTTTTAGGTTTATGAGCAAGCTTTCCGGAGTAATGGTTTCCCAAGAAAAAATATGAAAGGGCAATTTAAAGAGGTTAATAATCAGAAATAACCAGGCAGCAGTTCCTATGAATTCGTTTTTTGGCAATCGCATGGCCAGAAAGAAAATATTGGAAAATGCACCAGCCAAATTGCCAATCATTGTAGTAATCCCAGCCATAACACCCATAAAGCCAGCAAATAGCCAATGAGTAGGCACCTTCTTGGACTTTTTTCGATCCCACCAATACATCATCACTACACTACATAAAATGATCACAGACATGCCTATCTTAAAGGTCTTCTCATCCAAATCCTTTCCAATAAAATTTCCAATTAAGACACCACACATCATCCATGGTAAAAAGCGAAGAATGTATTTCCATTGGGTATGTTTGTTGTAATAAATTACAGCAAAAATGTCTCCTATAATTAAGAGAGGTACAATAAGACCAGTAGATTCTTTAGCTCCAAAGGCTAGTGCCATTAAAGTAACAATGATAGTGGCAATCCCCTTGATGCCCGATTTGGAAACACCTAGAACAAAGGCGGCGATAAATGCCATCACCCAAGCCATATTAGAAACATCAAATTGGGCAACTAAAAGCATTGGAAGGTTTAAGCGGTTGAAAGGCAAAGGTATTTCAAAAAAGTATATCTTTAGCTAGTAACCAATAACCAAATTATGGAATTAAGTACGCTCGACTATAGCCTGATTATAGGCTTTTTCGCAATTGTTCTTGTGATAGGAATTGTTGTTTCAAAAAAATCTGGAAAAAATACTTCCGAGTACTTTCTGTCTGGACGTAGCATGCCGTGGTGGTTATTGGGCTTTTCCATGGTGGCTACTACTTTTTCTACAGATACTCCTAATTTGGTAACAGATCTTGTAAGAAGTGATGGTGTATCTGGGAATTGGGTGTGGTGGGCCTTTTTGCTTACAGGCTTATTAACTGTTTTCGTATATGCTAAATTATGGCGTAAATCCGATGTAAGCACGGATATGGAATTCTACGATTTACGATATGGTGGGAAACCGGCACATTTTCTGAGAGGGTTTCGATCAGTCTATCTTGGTGTTATTTTTAACGTAATGGCCATGGCAGCGGTAAATTTAGCGGCTATTAAGATTGGGCAGGTAATGTTAGGTCTTTCTCCTATAGAAACAGTTTTAATTGGAGGTACCATCACTGTAATTTTTAGTGCCATTGGCGGTTTTAGAGGGGTAGTATATACGGATTTTGTATTATTCTTTGTTGCCATAATCGGCGCTGTAGGTGCTGCCTATTACCTTGTAAATTTACCAGAAGTAGGAGGAGTTTCTAATTTAATTGTGCATGAAAACGTTGCAGATAAGATCTCTATTTTACCAGATTTCTCGGATACGGAGGCGCTTATAGGAATTCTTATTATTCCATTAGCTGTGCAATGGTGGAGTTCTTGGTACCCTGGTGGTGAACCAGGCGGTGGTGGATATATAGCACAACGAATGCTCGCTGCTAAAAATGAGAACCATGCCATTGGCGCTACTTTTTTCTTTAATATTTTACATTATGCTTTGCGTCCATGGCCATGGATTTTGGTAGCATTGGCTTCCTTAATTATCTACCCAGATATTGCTAGTATTCAAGAAGCTTTTCCTAATGTGGAACAAAGTAAATTAGGGAATGATTTAGCCTATTCTGCGATGCTTACTAAGTTGCCAAGCGGACTTTTAGGAATTGTATTAGCCTCTTTGGGAGCCGCATATATGTCTACCATTTCTACACATTTAAATTGGGGATCTTCTTATGTAGTAAATGATTTTTACAAGCAGCAGGTAAATAAAAATGCTAGCGAAAGAGAATTAGTGAATGTAGGTAGAATTACCACTGTAGTTTTAATGATTTTGAGCACTATAATGGCCTTGTATCTAACCAACGCCAAGCAGCTATTTGATATCATTATCATGTTTGGAGCAGGAACGGGGCTTATTTTTATTTTAAGATGGTTTTGGTGGCGCATTAATGCTTGGAGCGAAATTTCTGCGATGTTTTCTTCGGGGATTATTTCATTGATTCTTACTTTTTCATCGATAGGTAAACATCTGTTCGATCATACTAATAATGCAGGAGAACAGGTGGAGGGACTCATGGATTCATGGGTACGCTTCCCTATGATTGTTTTAATTACGAGCCTTGTATGGATTGTAGTTACCTTTTTAACTCCAAGGGAAAGCAAGGCTACCTTAAATAGGTTTTACCAACGCACACAACCTGGGGGTCCTGGTTGGAAAAAGGTGCTAGCAGAAGCGGCATCTGATGGGATTGCTTTGGAAGAAGGTGATAAAAAATGGTCTGTTCCGTCGGGCGTTTTGGCGATGGTCTTAGGAACCATTTTGGTATATGGATGCATGTTCGCTACCGGGAACTGGATTTACGGAAATTATCCGCTGGCGGCAGGACTTACCGTTGGCGCAGGAGTAGCTGGACTTTTATTGGCGAGAGTTTGGAATAAAATGAAAGACAATATCTTGTAAAAGAATAGGTATGAAAGAAAGAATAGCATCTGTAGACATTTTTAGAGGATTGACCATTGTTTTAATGATTTTGGTAAATACACCGGGTACTTGGTCCAATGTGTATGCCCCTTTCTTACATGCCAAATGGCATGGATATACACCTACAGATTTAGTCTTTCCTTTCTTTTTGTTCATCGTAGGAACGTCCATTGTCTTTGCTTATAAGAACAAAATAAAGAGTGCAGGTACCTATCGGAAAATAACCATCCGTAGTTTAAAATTAATAGGCTTGGGCTTGTTTTTAGGAGCATTCACTATAAGTTTCCCTTTTTTTAAAGACTTTGTAGATATTCGGTTTCCAGGAGTCTTACAACGTATTGGAATAGTATTCTTTTTTGCGGCCATTCTGTTTCTGAATTTTAATTGGAAAGTACTAATAGGTATCTGTGTAGGCTTGCTTGTAGGATACTGGATTTGGATGGCATTTATTCCATTAAATGGCTTGGAAACTACCTTTGATAGAGCACCTAATAATTGGGCAAATTATGCCGACTTGAAGGTATTTGGTACCCATATGTATAAAGAAGACTACGACCCCGAAGGCTTGCTAAGTACTTTGCCCTCTATTGCTACTTCTTTATTGGGCATTTTTACAGGAGTATTAATCCTATCTAAAAGAGCAAAAAAAGAAGTATGGATGTTAGGTTTAGGGTTTGGCATGCTGCTATTGGGCTATCTATGGCATACAGTCTTTCCAATTAATAAAGCCCTTTGGAGCAGCAGTTTTGTTTTGGTTACCGCAGGTTGGGCTAATATTGTATTGGCGGTGATATACTATATAACCGATATAAAGAAAATTCAGTTTGGGAGTATTTTTAAATATGTAGGAGCCAATGCCATCACCTTGTATTTCTTATCGAGCTTTATTTCGAAAATTATGTATTCCATTAAAGTAGACGAGGATACTTCCTTGCATGGATGGGTTTTTAATACCATCTACACACACGATTTTATGAGCCTGGAACTCTCTTCCTTGCTATATGGTTTAAGTGTAGTAAGTTTTTATGTGCTATTGGCGTATGCGATGTATAAAAAGAAGATTTTTATAAAGGTTTAGTATCAAACAAATTTCATTTAACATTTGATTCGGGACTTAATAGACAGTTATTTCCCTATGAATTTCCCATTGGAAGTTTAAGAACCCATTAATCTAGCTACATACTTCCCAATTACGTCAAATTCTAGATTTACCACCGTCCCTTTTTCATAGGTATTAAAACGCGTATGTTCGTAGGTGTAAGGAATAATGGCTACGCTGAACGTGTTTTTATCCGAATCAACAACCGTCAAACTAGTGCCGTCTATGGTAATAGAGCCTTTTTCTATGGTCACATTATTAGCGGCGGCATCATATTCAAATGAGAAAATCCAGCTTCCATCCTTTTCTAGAACCCCACTGCAAACACCTGTTTGGTCTACATGCCCTTGTACCAAATGCCCATCTAAACGAGCGCCTAGCACCATGGCGCGTTCCAGATTTACCAGGTCTCCAATCTTTAAATCTCCGATATTGCTTTTCAGTAAGGTTTCTTCAATTGCGGTTACTGTATAAACATCCCCATCTAATTGCACTACGGTTAAACATACGCCATTGTGTGCAACACTTTGATCTATTTTAAGTGCTGCCGTAATGGAAGACCGAATACTAATATGAAGGTTGGCCCCTTCTTTTTTCAATAATTGCACCTCCCCCAAAGTTTCAATAATTCCCGTAAACATGGTTCGTTTAAATTAAGTAGTTTTGTGGTGTAAATGTAGAGATAATAGTGCAAACAGTATGGTGGAAAGAAATAGAAAAATAAAGTTGGGGATCTCCATAGGAGATTTAAATGGTATTGGGTGCGAGGTAGCACTCAAAACCTTTAAAGATAGCCGTATGTTAGATTTTTGTACTCCAGTTCTTTTTGCCTCCAATAAAACCATAGCACATCAAAAGAAAGCGCTGAATTTGGAAATAAACTACCATGGCGTTCAGGAGGCTTCCAAAGTTTTAGATGGAAAGATAAATGTGGTGAATGTATGGAAAGAAAGTCCCGAAATTCTGTTTGGAGAAGCTACGGAAGCAGCTGGAACCTATGCTATTAAATCCTTGAGAGCTGCTGTAAAAGCTTTAAAGGAAGGGCATATAGATGCTTTAGTAACAGCTCCAATCAATAAAAATAATATTCAGGCGGATGATTTTAATTTCCCTGGACATACAGACTATTTAGCACAGGAGTTAGAAGGTGAAAGCCTTATGTTTATGGTAACAGATGATTTAAAAGTAGGCTTGCTTACAGACCATATTGCGGTTAAAGATGCTCCAACGGCTATTACACCAGAACTTATTAAAAGCAAAGTAACCACCATAGAGAACTCGCTAAAAAGTGATTTTGGAATACGAAAACCGAAAATTGCATTGTTAGGTATTAATCCTCATAGTGGAGATAATGGGGTTATTGGTAAGGAAGACGATACCATTTTAAAACCAACAATCAAAGAATTGTCAGATGATGGGCGTTTGGTTTTTGGACCTTATGCTGCAGATAGTTTTTTTGGATCAGATGGGTATAAAAATTTTGATGCTATTTTAGCTGCATATCACGATCAAGGTTTAATTCCATTTAAAACCTTATCGTTTGGGAAAGGAGTTAATTTTACTGCTGGCTTGCATAAGGTGCGAACCTCTCCAGACCATGGCACAGCTTATGAAATTGCAGGCAAAGGAACGGCAGACCCTAGTTCCTTTAAAGAGGCTGTTTTTATGGCGTTGCAAATTTTTAAAAAACGAGAAGAGTATAAAGAGATTAGTAAAAATCCTCTGAAGAAGACACGACTTAAATAGGCGCTTTCTACATGAAAAAGCAACATCTTTGAAGAAAGAAAGCCCCTATCTTAAATTTTAATTCAGGTTTTTTCAAAACAACCTTTATAAAATAGGTTTTTTTTATATCTTTGCACCCGCCTTTCACACAGGCGATTATTTTAAACAAGTGTTGGCATGATGAAGCATAAGGAATTTTCCATTCCTTTTTCGGGATTGAAGCAAGGAAAGCACACGTTTGAATTTACGATTAACAATACGTTCTTTGAATCTTTTGAGTACCACGAATTTAATAGCGCACAACTTAATGTAAGTTTGGTGCTGAATAGGATGAGTACCATGTTAGAACTAGAAATGGAAACAACGGGTACTGTTAACGTAAATTGTGATATAACAAGCGAAGCTTACGATCAGGATATTGCTGCTAGTTTAGAACTGGTAGTAAAGTTTGGTGATGTTTATAATGATGAGAATGATGAAATACTTGTTATTCCTCATGGTGAGCATCAGGTAAATGTTGCGCAATACGTGTATGAAATGGTGGTATTAGCAGTTCCTGCAAAAAGATTGCATCCTGGTGTATTAGATGGTACATTAGAATCGGAAGCAATAGATAAGCTAAGAGAGTTGCAACCAAAAGAGATAAAAGACAACAAAGGAAATACCGATCCCAGATGGGACGCATTGAAAAAATTATTAACGGATAAATAGGTTTTATAATGGCACATCCAAAGAGGAAAATTTCAAAAACCAGAAGAGACAAAAGAAGAACGCATTATAAAGCTACTGCGCCAACGATTGCAAAAGACCCAACAACAGGAGAGATGCATTTATACCATAGAGCGCATTGGCACGAAGGTAAATTGTACTACCGAGGACAGGTTTTAATAGACAAAACTGAAGATGCTGTTGCTTAAGCAAGATATATAAGATTTTTTGTGAACTCCCGCTTAAAAAGCGGGAGTTTTTTTATGGCACCAAGTTAACGTCAAGAAACATCAAATTTTGGAAGAAAAGTCGCAGAAATTGATTAATTTTCACGAATTTTGGAACATTTTTTAAAGGTTTTTGCAAAAAAACAGGATTAGCATGAACAAAATAACAGCAGCAATTACCGCTGTAGGAGGCTATGTACCAGACTTCGTTTTAACCAATAAGCTATTAGAAGGCATGGTTGATACTAACGACGAATGGATTACTTCTAGAACTGGTATAAAAGAACGCCGAATATTAAAAGAAGAAGGAGAAGGAACTTCGTACATGGCTATTAAAGCAGCCGAAGATTTGATCCAAAAGAAAAACCTTGATCCAAAAGAAATAGATTTGGTTTTAGTAGGTACCGCAACACCAGATTTGATGGTAGCGGCAACTGCAGCCAAAGTGGCTACAGAAATAGGAGCCACAAATGCCTTTGCGTACGATTTGCAGGCAGCTTGTTCTAGTTTTTTATATGGGATGTCTACGGCGGCTAGTTATGTAGCTTCTGGTAGATATAAAAAAGTACTTCTCATTGGTGCTGATAAAATGTCTTCTATTATAGATTATACCGATAGAACTACCTGCATTATTTTTGGGGACGGTGCCGGAGCTGCCCTTTTTGAACCCAATACGGAGGGCGAAGGTCTTTTGGATGAGTACCTGCGTTCAGATGGAATTGGACGCGAGTTTCTAAAAATGGAAGCAGGCGGATCCATACTCCCTGCAACGGAAGAAACGGTAAAAAACAGACAGCATTACGTATATCAAGACGGAAAATCTGTTTTTAAATTTGCAGTATCTAATATGGCAGACGCAGCTGCAAAAATTATGGAGCGAAATAGCCTTTCTCATGAAGATGTAAATTGGCTAGTACCCCATCAGGCAAACAAACGAATAATTGATGCAACAGCGAATAGAATGGATTTAGATCATTCTAAAGTTATGATGAATATTCATCGTTATGGAAATACCACTTCAGGGACTTTACCATTGCTTTTGTATGACTATGAGTCGCAACTTAAGAAAGGAGATAACCTAGTTTTTGCCGCTTTTGGTGGTGGATTTACTTGGGGTTCCATTTACCTAAAATGGGCGTATAATTCAAACAATTGATTCAACTAAACAAAATAGAATTCCATGGATATTAAAGAAATTCAAAGCCTCATTAAGTTTGTGGCAA
The DNA here is from genome assembly GCA_947500575.1 of uncultured Flavobacteriaceae bacterium. GTDB lineage: Bacteria > Bacteroidota > Bacteroidia > Flavobacteriales > Flavobacteriaceae > CANMSI01. The sequence continues at coordinate 118,467 of CANMSI010000003.1, forward strand.
AATCAGGAGCCAGTGAGGTTAAGCTGGAAATGGAAGACATTAAGATTACCATTAGAACAGGTGCTCTTGGAAGCACTTCACCTGAAACTACCTATGTGCAACAGATCCCTGTCGCCGCAACACCTGCGGTTGCTCCAGCCGCTGCTGTAGAAGCCCCTGTCGCTGCTACCCCCGCTGCAGAGTCTGAAGACAGTAAGTACATCACGATCAAATCTCCGATCATAGGTACTTTTTATAGAAAATCTGCACCAGACAAACCCGCTTTTGTTGAAGTTGGTGATAGTATTGGAGTTGGCGATGTGCTATGTGTTATTGAAGCAATGAAATTGTTCAACGACATAGAATCTGAAGTTTCAGGAAAAATAGTAAAAGTGTTGGTAGAAGATTCTTCTCCTGTAGAGTTTGATCAACCTTTATTTTTGGTAGATCCATCATAAAATCAAAATTCCACATAACAGATTTCAAAACCCATAGTTTGGGAGTTGGAGTTTGAAATTTAGATCAGTTATGTTTAAAAAAATATTGATTGCCAATAGAGGTGAAATTGCACTCCGAATTATTAGAACTTGTAAGGAGATGGGCATTAAAACTGTGGCGGTATATTCCAAAGCAGACGAAGAGAGTTTGCATGTACGCTTTGCTGATGAAGCAGTATGTATTGGACCGGCGCCTAGTAGCGAGTCGTACTTAAAAATACCAAATATCATTGCCGCTGCAGAAATCACAAATGCAGATGCAATACATCCTGGATACGGGTTCTTATCAGAAAATTCTAAGTTTTCCAAAATTTGCGCAGAACATGATATTAAGTTCATCGGTGCTTCTGGAGATCAAATAGATCAGATGGGCGACAAGGCAACTGCCAAGGAAACGATGAAAAAAGCAGGGGTTCCTACCATTCCAGGATCTGAAGGCTTGCTAAAATCTTCTGATGATGCTTTGAAGACTGCAAAAAAAATGGGATATCCCGTAATGATCAAAGCAACTGCCGGAGGCGGTGGAAAAGGAATGCGCGCAGTTTGGTCTGAAGAAGAAATGGTAGAGTTGTACGAAAGTGCTGTACAAGAAGCAACCGCCGCTTTTGGAAACGGAGGAATGTACATGGAAAAGCTTATAGAAGAGCCTAGGCATATTGAAATCCAAGTAGTAGGAGATCAATACGGGAAAGCATGTCACCTTTCTGAAAGAGATTGTTCCGTGCAACGTAGACACCAAAAATTGACAGAAGAAACCCCTTCTCCTTTTATGACAGATAAGTTGAGAGAAGATATGGGCAAAGCAGCTGTTTTGGCCTCAGAATATATAAAATATGAGGGTGCCGGTACAGTAGAATTTTTAGTAGATAAACACAGAAACTTCTACTTTATGGAGATGAACACGCGTATACAAGTGGAGCATCCTATTACGGAACAGGTTATAGATTACGATCTTATTCGAGAACAAATTTTAGTTGCAGGAGGAGTACCTATTTCTGGAAAAAATTACTTCCCCAAATTGCACTCTATAGAATGCAGAATAAATGCAGAAGATCCTTATAATGATTTTAGACCTTCTCCAGGAAGAATAACTACTTTACACACCCCTGGAGGCCACGGAATACGGTTAGACACACACGTTTATAGCGGTTATGTAATTCCTCCGAATTACGACTCTATGATTGCCAAGTTAATTACTACTGCGCAAACAAGAGAAGAAGCCATTAACAAGATGAAAAGAGCGTTGGATGAGTTTGTGATTGAAGGTGTTAAAACAACCATCCCTTTTCACCGTCAATTAATGGATCATCCAGATTATTTGGCTGGGAATTATACCACTAAGTTCATGGAAGATTTTGAAATGCAACCGCTTTCAGAAGATTCTTAGTTTTATAAAAAGAGTAAGAAGAGCCATTATGGTCTGGTATTTGCCAGATACTAATGGCTCTTTTGTTTTAAAAGAGCTACACTTAAACAACCAAAGGTATTTCACGGTTTACAGGGGTCGGATTGTAACGATATACGAATAGCTTTGTACCGTTCATGAAAGAGAAATAAAACATAATAGATACAATTTTAACAAAAAAAAGAAGTTAATCCATAGAACCTTTCAAGCGTCAAATGTTACGAAAAATAAGCACCTATATACTGATCTGTTTTTCATTTATCCTATGCACAAGTTGCTTTGAGATATTGGAAGAAATTACTTTAAATGAAGATGGAAGTGGTCATATGTCTGTTACCTTTAATCTAAGTAAAAGTAAATCCAAGCTAGCCTCCATTATGCTGCTCGATAGTGTTAACGGACGCAAAGTGCCTTCCGAGGATGATATAGAACAAGCCTTACAAGATGCGATCAAGCAACTGAAGAAAACGGATGGGATATCGAATATTAAAAAAACATCCGATTTTAAGAACTACATTTTTACGATCTCATGCGATTTTAAGAAGGTAAACAATATTGATGCTATTTTTAAAGATGCCATCATTCAACAAAATAAGAGAGAGAAGACCGCTTTTAATACCACGAACTTCACGTTTAATACAAGCTCCAACATATTTCAAAGACACTATACCTATGACGATGCGGTTAAAAAGTCATTTTATCGTCTAAAAAATGAAGATCAAAAAGTGTTTGATGATGCCAGTTATACCGCTATTTACAGATTTAAAGATTTTGTGAAAGGAGTATCTAACAAGAACGCTAAAATTTCTCCAAATAAGAAAGCTGTAATGCTTAGAATAAGCGCTATGGATTTAATTTTAGGAGAAAACACGCTGGAAAACAAAATAGAATTAACGAAATAACAAACCATTAAAATAACAAATACCAAGAGATGAGAAAACTACTTTCTTTAATAGCCATTATGTGTTTTGCCTTTGGAATGCAAGGACAAGACCTTATTTCTAAAATACCTTCTACTGCTAAAGCAGTAGTTACGTTAAAAGGAAAAAATATTACAAATTTATTATCAGTTAAAGAATTTGAGGATTCAAAAATTGGAAAACTTTTGGTGAGAGAATTAACCAACGATACCAAAGGTAAGATTACCGATTTAAAAGGTTTAGGGCTTGCATTGGATAAGAACTTTTACTATTTCATGGAAACCGAAAAGGGTGTTTTTACCAATTCCTTTTTAATTCCATTGACTACCAGCGATGGTTTTATGAGTGTAATTCCTGAGCATAAGAAAGAAAAGATGATCACGGAAGCCGGCTTGTCTTACGTTCAAGATGAGTATGATGGCACTGTGGTTATGTGGAATAACAATACGCTCTTAGTTACCTTCAATATTGATACTAACTATGACGATTACGGTTACTATGACGACATTTATGGTTATGACTCTAATCCAGGATTAACGGTTCAGGAAGCAGAAGTTGAAGTGGCTCCTGCTGCTGAAGCTGCAGATGCAGCAGAAGAAGTGGTTGTGGAAGAAGTAGAGATGGCCGTAGAAGCAACAGAGGTGGAAGAGGTAGAAGAAACGGTGATAGAATCTACGGATACTTATACGGATTATTATAATAGTGATGCGTATAAAAAGGAGCAAGCAAAAAGAGAACAAAGAAGAAAAGAACGTGAAGCAAAAAGAGCTGAAGCAAAGAAATCACAAAATAAGGAAGCTTTAGCAAGAGCTAAGCGAATTATGAATGGGAATGCAACTAGGAGTATTTTAAAGAATACCGCCTATGTTCAAAGTTTAGGGAAAGGAACAGATGAGGCACATGCCTGGGTTAGCGATTTTGGAAGTATTTATAAATCGGCCCTACCTGCATATATGTTCGGAGCAAACCCAATGGGAATGTATGATGTTGAAAAATTATACGGAGGGATGTCACTTACATCGAGGCTTAATTTTGAAAAAGACAAAGCTACGCTTAAAACAAGCTATCAAATGAACAATGAAATGAGTGCTATTTATGCACCTATGTATAATGGTACCATGAATAAGAACTTCTTCAAATATTTTAACGAAGATCAAATGCTGGGATATTTTTCTGTAAATATGAGCACTGAGGGCTTGCTTACAGCCTATCCAGAATTGATGGATATGATGTTCGAAAATTCCTCGGATGAAGAAGTAGCTATGATTGCGCCTTTGGCAACCCGTCTTTTCTCAATCTTAATTGATGAGAAAGGTGCTGCGAATTTGTTGCGAGGAGATATGCTTTTGGTGCTTACAGATTTGGTAGAGCGCGAAGTAACGTATACTACCTATGAGTACGACGAAAATTATAACAGCACACCGGTAACCAAGACCAAACAAGAATCCTTGCCTGATTTTCTTTTCATGTTTACGTCAAAAGAAAAAGACATGTTCAGTAGACTTATGCGTGTGGCAGTAAAACAGAAAGAAGTTACTTTTGAAAATGGCTTGTATCAATTCAAAATATCAGAGAGAACACCTTTTGACATATTCGTAATGTTTAAAGATGATGCCGTATTTATGGGAAGTTCTAAGACGCATTTGATGGCTATTGATAGAGGCACCTATGAGGCAAAAGTATCATCAAATCATAAGAAAATTATTTCGAAGAATACCACTAGTATTTATGTAAATGGGAAACAAATTGTTTCTCAGGTACCTTCAGAATTGTACCCAAGAGATTTGAGAAACAAAGTGGACTTTATTGCAAACAACACCGAAGATGTACTATTTACTGCTGGGAAAGTAAAAGGGAACACAATGCAGGGTGAAATGATCTTAAATACACCGGAAGAAGGGCATAAAAATAGCTTGGTCTACTTTATTAACCTACTCAATGGAATGATAGACTAACCATTTAACTAGTTAGGAGTGAAGAAGTTTTTAAAGGGGTTTTTGCTATTTGCACTGCTAGGCATTCTGGGTTATTGGGCTTATAAATACTACAATAAAACAGCTTCTTTGGTAGATAGAATTCATGAAGATGCAGAGAGCGTTATAAAAGTAGACTTACACCAAATAAAGGAAACATTGGTGTGGGATGCGCTTAGCTCTCCAGGATATTACTACGATCACTCTAAAAGAGATACTGATAAAGAAAAGACAAAGGATAGTACAGCAGATAAAGGGGTTGATTTGCAACCTTATACAGCAGTCTTCTTCACCGTTAAAGACGTTGAGAATATAGTATTTACCACTTTAGATATACAAAATTCTGTAGCTTTCGAAACATATATTGCTAAGGAAATAGCAAAGAAGAAAGGAACTATTCAAAAAGATAGGGATGGCTTGTATAGGTATGCTATAGTAGAAAAAAATAAAGTTGCATTTGCTTGGAATAAGGAGCAATTAGTGATTGGTTTAGCACTATCGCTTGAGCACAAAAAAGTAGCTGCTGTTTTCAAAGAGATTTTAATAGAGGAAAGGATTATTAGGGATAAAAGTCATCCATTAATTACAATTTTAAGTAAGGCCGATGACCATATTACTTATGTGAGAAAAGAAGACCAAATTGGAATTAATTTTGAGGACGGTATGGCTACGATTGAAGGAAATTTAGTATCCAAAACACCCAATTCATTTTTGCCAGAAATCGCTGTGCAGCGTGTGCCAAATGCCTCTTTTCAAATACATTGGGACTATAATTTTGAGCAAGAAAAGCATAAGACCACATTCATCAAAAATTTGGAAAAGCTTTCCTTCTTTGAGAAAAATAATTTGGATGTCGAAATGATTGCGAACAGGACCAATGGGTTTTTTAGCCTTGCGGTTAAAGGAAGAACAATGCAAACGGATACCGTCATTACATATACCTATGATGATAACTTTGAAAAGATTGCGCAAAAGTCGACTCAAGAAAAAGAAGTGCCAAAAATCCACATCAATCTAGGTGCGGAGAACGCGAGTTTAAAGGAGTATTTAATAGATAGAGATGCCGTAGAACAAGATGTTTTTAAGGCCTTTCCGTATTATAATTTCTATGTGAAAGAAGGAACTTTAAATACTTCGTTTGATACCTTTAAAGCTAACATGCCTACAAAAAAGCTGGTAACTTCTAATTTTTTTGATTGTAAGATAGACTTTAAAAGACTTCAGGAAGACCTTAACATTCCTCAAACCAAGGCACTTTTCCAATTATTAGATTCCAGTAGATTTAGAGCGTATCAATCAGAAGAAAACCAAATAGTGCTGAAAGGGAATTTTAAAGGATTAAAGGAAGATATTAATATCTTATCCCAACTTTTTTTTGGATTACAAGAGGTTTCAAAAGATAGTATTCTCTCTCCAAAATAAATTTCTAAAAACTTGACTTTCTCCCAAAGTGAGTTACTTTCGTACTATGAATTTAAGTTATTGGGAGTACAATACCTGGTTATCTAATGTTGATTTTACCATTATCGGTAGCGGTATTGTAGGACTCAGTTGTGCATTGTATTTGTCTCATAAACACCCAAAAGCTAAAATTCTAATTCTTGAAAAAGGAAACCTTCCTCAAGGAGCAAGCACAAAGAATGCCGGTTTTGCCTGTTTTGGAAGCATTTCTGAGGTACTGTCCGATTTAAAACAACATTCCGAGGAAGAAGTAATCCAATTGGTTCAAAAGCGCTGGGAGGGGATACAATTGCTTCGCAAGACTTTGGGAGACAAGGCTATTGATTTCCAACAACATGGTGGGTACGAAGTTTTTTTACAAGAACAAGGAGCGCTTTATGAAAATTGTTTGCAACAGATAGACGAGGTAAATACGCTTTTAACTCCAGTTTTTAGGCAAGAGGTTTTTAAAGAATGTCCCAATTCATTTGGTTTTAATGGAGTTGCCAATCATTATATCAGTCATGTTTTGGAAGGACAATTGCATCCTGGGAAAATGATGCAGACGCTTATAGAGAAAGTACAGCAAAGCGGTGTTCTTATTTTAAATAGTAGTACGGTAACGGAATATGTAGATCATGGTGATCAGGTAGTTGTACAAACAGATCAGTTTGAATTCAAAACAAATAAACTCCTTGTTGCCACGAATGGATTTGCTTCTCAATTTTTAGAAGAGGATATACAACCTGCAAGAGCACAAGTTTTAATTACGTCGCCTATAGCAGGGCTTCATTTAAAAGGGGCGTTTCATCTAGATGAAGGCTATTACTATTTTAGAAATATTGGGAACCAGGTTTTATTCGGAGGGGGTCGTAATCTAGACTTCAAAGCAGAAGAGACGATGGTTTTTGGGCAGACATCACTGGTACAAAATCGTTTAGAAACACTGCTGTCCGAAGTTATTTTACCAAATACTCCTTTTCAAATAGACCGCAGATGGAGCGGAATTATGGGGGTAGGAGCACAAAAGAAACCGATTATTAAACAGCTGTCAAACAATGTTGGCTGTGGGGTACGACTAGGAGGAATGGGGATTGCCATTGGCAGTTTGGTTGGAAAAGAATTGGCAGATATTTTTTAACCATCTTTAAATTGAAACGAGAAATACACTTCATAGTTGCTGTATTTTTTCTTTTCCAATTATAGTTGTTTCTTGTAAGTGCTCAATTTTATGTATCAGACCCCGATGAAGCCAAGCTTTTTAAGACACCTTATAAAAACTGCCTTCTTTCTAGGATTTTTTTTTCTGGGGAGTTGTGTTTCTTCCAAAACAGATTACCAACGCGAATATGGGAGGGTTTGGAAAGAAATGATACAATCTGAAGCCTGGAAAAACTCCATAGAATCAACGGCTGAAACCACTTCTTCTGATCAGGAAGTGATGTATGTAAGCACCTCTGATATACTAATAAAAGACACCCAATTGGTAACTTCAGAAGATATGAGTTACGAGTTTAAAGAGAAGTATAACTCCTGGGTAGCAAGGGCTTATTTTAAAATAATCTCTGAAGCAGAAAAATCAGATGTTCGCCTAATGGCCCAATTCAAATCCTTGGAAGAACAGCAGCAATACAATGATAAAAATGACAAAATAGCGCAGAAGAATTTTGCTTTGGTGCGCAAACGGTATGATGCACACAAGGAAATGCTAAAAGGACTTAAATCTTGGAATATTTTTAGTGATAAAAGATCAGGAGATTTGGATTTTTTTAAAGAAGAGAATATAGATGAGACCTATAAAATGTATCAACAAAATAAAACAGATGATGCTATGATTGGGTTTTTAATCTACAAATTGGCAGACCTATATCATTTTGAAGAATAGCGATATGAACTTCAAAGATCAAAACGTAAAAGAGCGGGCATATGAATTCTGCCAAATCTTTGTAGACCAGCGAATTGCCCGTATTCAAGATCAAATTACATCTATTCAACAAGCATTTCGCTCCGAAACAAAGAGTAGTGCCGGTGACAAACATGAAACAGGAAGAGCCATGTTACAGTTAGAACGCGAAAAATTGGGACAGCAACTTGCAATTGCTGAGGAAATGAAATTGGTTTTGGCAAAAGTAAACATCCATAATAAAGAAGAAAGAGTAGGTTTAGGAAGTTGGGTACAAACCACGGAAGCAGCCTATTTTTTGGCAATTTCTGCGGGCGAATATAAGGCAGAAGGGGTGTATTGTATTTCTGTTAAAACTCCAATAGGGCAATTGGTATTGGGTAAAAAAAGAGGAGATACCTTTATGTTCCAAGGGAAAGAACACAGGGTATTAGAAGTTAAGTAATATTTGGTGCTTTTTTTACGTTATGAATGAACTCTCCACCATAGTGGGTTGTACCAACACAAAGCGCAGCCATAAAAGCCAAATACCAGCATGAAAACAAACTGTATATTTTGCATTTTACTAATTTCTTGTGCTTGCTTTGGACAAATAGATAGCACTACAACTACGTTTAGATCAGAGAAACCGCTTTTGTCAAAAAAAAGTATTATTCCAGCCTCCTTAATGCTATCAGGAATTTTATTGTCTGGAAGTAATTTTGAGAAGAATCTACAACGGGATTTACGAAATAAGGTAGGGAACGACTTTAGTTATCCTATTGATAATTATACGAGATTTGCTCCTATTGCACAGCTGTATATTGCAGATATTGCGGGTGTTCCATCTAAGAACCATTGGTTTGATCAAACAAAAAACCTAATAATCTCGGTAGTGATTACCCAAGCAATTACTGGTGCTATGAAAAATAGTATTTTTAAGCTTCGTCCAAATGAATTTAATGCAGATGCTTTTCCGTCGGGGCATACGTCCCATGCGTTTGCGAATGCTTCTGTACTTTATGAAGAATTTAAAGAGAGTAGCCCTCTTTTAGCGTATAGCGGTTATGCTTTTGCCACTACCACAGGAACATTTAGAATGCTCAATAACAAACATTGGTTGTCTGATGTATTGGTTGGTGCCGGTCTCGGAATTGCCGTGACTAAACTGGTATACCATTTTGATTATCTCTTTTCTTGGAATCCCTTTAAAAAGTCGAAAGACACGGTCTTAACTCCTACCTATAACGGATCAGCTGTAGGGTTCTATTTTTCCAAGCAGTTTTAATATTATTCCATAGGAGGTTTTTTTCTGCCTAGTTTCTTTTCCGCTTTTTTTTGCTTGGATTTTAGCCTTTTTTCCTTTGCAGCTTTGGATGGTTTTGTCTTTTTTCTTGGTTTTGGAACTAGTAGTGCCGCTTCCATTACTTCCAAAAAACGCTTTATAACTAACTCTTTGTTTTTGTGTTGACTCCGCGAAGTATCACACTGCATCAGCAGTAGCTGTTCTTTGGTAAGCTTAGACCCTAACTTTTGAATAACAAGCTGTTTTTCAGAATCAGAAAGAGCAGAGGAATGAAGAAGATCAAAGATGAGTTCTATTTTGGAAGATACCTTGTTTACGTGCTGCCCACCAGCACCGCTGCTCCTAACAGCTTTAAATCGAATTTCTTGAATGATACGCTCCTTATTCACCCTTGTTCCTTTTATTCAAAGATAACCAAAAGGGAACGTAGGAATCTTTATTCAATGGCTTCTTGCGGACTAATAAGTCGTTGGTTGATAGTTTCTATGGACACATTTAAAAACACCTCTGTACCAAAGAGAATATCCTTGTCTGTATTAAAGTATACTTTTTGCCCATCATCTGAGATGCCTACTCCCATATAATAACTACCCATTGGATAACACTTTTGAACCGTTACAGGAAGCCCTGAACTAGAAGACACTTTAAATTCATGCGCATATACAATGATTCTCCTTTTCGTATCTGCATAGGATTTTACAATATTCACAGGGATTTTATTGGCTTCCCCAAAGAGGGAAGCGATGTAAAGATTTTTTGGATTTTGATAGAGTGCTAAGGTGGCTTCATTTGCAATAATATGCTGGTCTTTTAATACAATAACCCTATCTGCAAAAGGTAGAATATCGTTGTGATCATGAGTGGCGGTAAGGCAAGTGATTTCCTGTTTTTTTAAGTAGGCGAATAAATTTCTTCGCAGGCTATTTTTCCTGAAATTATCAATATGACTAAAAGGCTCATCCAGTAATAGTAACTCGGGTTCCTGTGCTAAAACACGAGCCAAAGCTACGCGTTGTTGTTGTCCACCGCTTAAGTGTTGTATTTTGGTTTTAGCAAAATCTTCTAACTCTACCATATGCAAGAGTTCTTCTGTGCGCTCTTGTAATTCTTCTGGATCAAACACGGATAAGTATTTGCTAATATTTTCTTCTACAGAAGTATAGGGCATTAAATCAAAATCTTGAGATAAATACTTCATATAAGATTCCCCGGGCACTAAATTATAGAGCGGACCAAGCACCTGAGTATTGTTCCAGAACACCTCTCCTTGCTTCAGTTGCAAGAGACCGTATACAATTTTTAAGAGAGTGCTTTTTCCACAACCACTTTCTCCAATAATGGAAACATGTTCTCCTTTGTCAATACTAAAATCGATATCCTCTAAGACAAGGGCATCGTCATATGCGAAAGATACGTCAGTGACTCGTAACATGGCTTTTTAAAGGGTTTAATTGCAACAAAAAATCCGTCTCTATTAGAAACGGATTTTATAATAAAATATTGAAATGTTAGTTTTTAATTTCTTTTTCTAGGGTCGTTTCTGGTAGGGAACGAAAACCCATATTGTAGAGCGTAAAACCAAAAATATCTGCATACTGCTCAATGGTTTTGCTTACCGGGGTACCTGCACCATGGCCCGCGTTCGTTTCTATACGAATTAAAGTAGGATTAGCACCTGCTTGTTTTGCTTGTAATTCTGCAGCAAATTTAAAACTATGTGCCGGCACTACCCTATCATCATGATCCCCAGTGGTAACTAAGGTAGCTGGATAAGAAACCCCTTCTTTTACACTGTGTACGGGAGAATATCCTTTCAAATATTCGAACATTTCTTTACTGTCTGCCGAAGTTCCGTAATCATAGGCCCATCCAGCACCAGCTGTAAACGTATGATAGCGAAGCATATCCATTACACCTACTGCTGGCAAGGCTACCTTCATTAGATCTGGGCGTTGCGTCATTGTTGCACCAACCAACAGACCTCCATTGGAACCACCTCGAATCGCTAGAAAATCAGAGGAAGTGTACTTTTCTGAGATTAAATATTCGGCAGCAGCGATAAAGTCGTCAAATACATTTTGTTTTTGCATTTTGGTACCAGCATCGTGCCATTTTTTACCGTATTCCCCGCCGCCCCTTAGATTGGGAACGGCATAAATACCTCCTTGTTCCATCCATACTGCATTTACAATGCTAAAAGAGGGGGTAAGGCTAACATTAAAACCCCCATACCCATAAAGAATCGTTGGGTTTTCCCCATCCAATTTAATGCCTCTCTTATGTGTTATGATCATTGGAACTTTAGTACCATCTTTAGAAGTATAAAAGACCTGCTTGGAAACATAATCATCCGAATTAAAATCAATAGTAGGTTTCCAATATTGCTCATAATCACCAGAGGCTACGTTGAATTTATAGGAAGACCTTGGCGTATTGTAATTGGTAAAGGAAAAGTAGAATTCTTTTTCTTCTTTTTTGCCATCAAAACCGCTTGCACTTCCTACGCCCGGAAGCTTCACTTCGCGTATTAATTTCCCATCATAATCATATTGATATATTTTTGAGATGGCATCTACCATGTATTCCGCAAAAAAGTAACCGCCTCCTGTACCTGGAGTAAGTACATTTTCGGTTTCTGGAATAAAATCTACCCAGTTTTCTGGAGTCGGGTTGGACGCGTCTACCGTCACAATTTTTTGATTAGGAGCATCCAAGTTGGTAACTATATATAGCTTTGAACCTACATTTTCAATAATATAACTATCGGTATTATCCTCTGCTAATATGGTAACTAGTGGACTATTTTCCTTGGATAAATCTTTGAGGAAGAGCTTATTTCCAGAAGTAGAATTAGAGGCTGTTATCATAAGATAAGTATCGTCTTCTGTAACTCTTGCACCAATATAGCGATGCTTTTCAGCGGCTGTCCCCCCAAAAATTAAAAGATCTTCCTTTTGCGGAGTACCTAGTTTGTGATAATATACCTTGTGTTGATCTGTTTTTGCCGAAAGTTCACTCCCTTTTGGTTTGTCATAACTAGAATAATAGAACCCATCATTTCCTTTCCAAGAAATACCACTAAATTTTACATCTGTTAGGGTATCTTCTACAATAGTTCTTGTTTCAGCGTTCATAACAATTACCTTACGCCAGTCACTACCTCCTTCAGAAATGGAATATGCAGCCAGGGAACCGTCTTTGGTAAAACTAAGGCCTGCGAGGGAAGTTGTAGCATCTTCGGAAAATGTATTGGGGTCTAGAAATACACTAGCTTCTCTATCTCCTTTTTTTCTATACAATACGTATTGATTCTGTAGACCATTATTTTTATAGAAATAGGTGTATCCTCCCTCTTTAAAAGGAGATCCTAATTTTTCATAATTCCAAAGACTTTCTAGACGTTCTTTAATATTCTTTCTAAAAGGAATGTTTTCTAGGTAGCCAAAAGTGGTCTTGTTTTGAGTTTTTACCCAATTTTCGGTTGCTTCACTTCGGTCATCTTCTAACCATCGGTAGGGATCTTTCACCTGAGTGTCAAAATAAGTATCTACTGTATTGTCTTTTTTGGTTTCAGGGTATTTTACATCCATTTTTTCTTGTGCTTGGGAGAAAGGCGCCAGAAATAAAGTCGCCAGAAATGCAATTTTTGTTCGAGTGTTCATTTTCTTTATATGTTGATGTGCTCTAAAATAGTATAAAAAATATGGAAATTGTGGTTCCTGATTGGTTTTTAACCCTTTAAGGGGCAAGGGTTGCTGTTGCGTCTGGGAAAGAAACAACTATTGTCTTGCAAAAACCTCGTGATGCATTACTTTTTCCTCAAATTCCAATAAAAAATTGGTATCCTCTGGATAGTACTTCGCTTTTTCTAAATCTTGCCCAGCAAAATTTTCAATAACCGCTAGGTTTTTCCAATAGGTTATAAGGGTAAAGTGAGCTTCGTTTTCCACTATTTTGCGTAAAAAAGTGAGATTTTCGAAACCAGCGGTATTTTGATAATCTGGAATAGCCCTTTCTTTTAAAAATTGGGTATAAGCTTCTAGATCTGAAGCTTTCGTTTTTCCATGCCAAATTCTTGCAATCATTGCGTTTCTTTATACAAGTTGATTTGCTACTAAAAACTCTGCTATCTGTACTGCATTGGTGGCAGCTCCTTTTCTTAAATTATCTGATACAATCCAAAGATTTAAGGTATTTCTCTGCGTTTCATCTCTACGGATCCGTCCTACAAATACGTCATCTTTATCATGTGCATAGATAGGCATGGGATAGGTATTGGTATCTGGATTGTCCTGGACAACAACTCCTGGAGTGTTGTGAAGTAATTGGCGTACTTCACTTAGATCAAAGTCGTTCTCAAATTCTACATTTACGGCTTCTGAGTGTCCTCCAGCTGTTGGAATGCGCACTGCAGTGGCGCTTATTGAAAAGGTTCTATCGTCTAGAATTTTTTGCGGTTCTCTGGCAAGTTTCATCTCTTCCTTGGTATAGCCGTTTTCCATAAAAACATCGCAATGTGGCAAAGCATTTCTGCTAATGGGGTATGGGTAGGCCATTTCACCTTGTATCCCTGCAATTTCGTTTTCTAATTGCTTTACAGCTTTCACTCCAGTGCCAGATACCGATTGGTATGTAGAAATCACAACACGCTTCATTTTATAGGCCGTATGTAAAGGAGCTAATGCCATCACTAGTTGAATGGTAGAACAATTAGGGTTGGCAATAATTTTATCTTCTTTGGTTAAAGCAGAAGCATTAATTTCTGGGACAACTAATTTTTTGGTTGCATCCATTCTCCAAGCAGAAGAATTATCTATGACAGTAGTACCTACTGCGGCAAATTTAGGGGCCCATTCTAAAGAGGTATCACCCCCAGCGGAAAAGATTGCCAAATCTGGTTTAGAAGCAACCGCATCTGCCATGCCTATAAGGGTATATTCTGTTCCTTTATAGGCTAATTTTTTACCAATAGACCTTTCCGATGCCACTAAAAGCAATTCGGAGATTGGAAAATTACGCTCTGCCAGTACTTTTAACATTACTTCGCCTACCATACCAGTGGCGCCTACTACTGCAACTTTCATTTGAAATATAATTAAGCAACAAATGTAGGTCAAGAAAGGATACCGCACAAGCTGCAATCAAAGGAATCAATATAATATAACAAAATGTTACAAATACAACATTTAATAAATATGCAAAAAGAACCGCCACAAATGTTAGCGAACATCATGGCGGTTTTAGTGTTTAGTGTAGCGGTTACCCCTAAGGGCTAAAGCATTCTATTTTTTTAATGCATCTCTAATCTCAGCAAGAAGCTCTTCTGCACTTGGTCCTGCTGGTGCTTCTTCTTCTGGTGGAGTTTTTGTTTTGTTATATGCTTTTACAATTAAGAACATTACAAAACCTACGATGAGCAAGTTTACAATGGTATTTACCCATGCACCCCAACGAACTGCATTTTCAGCAACGTAGCCTTCTGCCCCTTCTGTTCCAACGGCTTCAGAAAGTACTACTTTTAAATTTGCAAAATCCATTCCGCCAGCGAAGTGTCCAACAATTGGCATCACAATGTCTGCAACGAATCCATTCACAACAAGACCTACTGCTCCTGCCATGATAACCGCAACCGCAAATTCTATTACATTGCCGGTCATGATAAAATTCTTAAATTCTTTTAACATCTTTTAGTGTTTTTAATTAGTTAATTATTTATGTTGTCACAATATAGCCAAAAAAAGAACTGCTAACAAAATGTTAATTAAAATTTCAACATTAAACCAATTTGCGTTTTACGCGCTGAGAGATGCCCGTTAGTAGTTCGTAGGAAATGGTATTCGCAGTTGCTGCCACCGTTTCTGCAGAGGGAAGTTTACCAAAGATGATTACCTCATCACCTTCTTTGCAATCGATATTGCTTATATCTATCATAATCATATCCATGCAAACATTGCCAATAATCGGAGCTTTTTTACCTGCAATATTCACATATGTTTTTCCATTTCCATAGTGCCTACCTATACCATCTGCGTGGCCTATTGGAAGCGTTGCAATTGTTTTATAGCCTTCGGAATGAAACGCACGGTTGTATCCAACGCTTTCACCGGGTTCTATTTTATGGATTTGTGAAATGACGGTTTTTAGGGTAGCAACTGCTTGTAATTGCAGGTCTATCTTTGGATCATTTCCAAAGCCGTAAAGCCCAATTCCACTGCGCACCATCTGATATTGCGCTTTAGGATAATTAAGTATTCCAGAGGTATTTAATAAATGTCTAAAGGGCGAGTATCCTAATTTAGCATCTACCTCTGCCGCTATCTTTTCAAAAGATGCTATTTGATTATCTGTAAATGCTTTTTCATTTTCATCTTCCGAAGCTGCCAGATGTGAAAAGACAGAAAGTACTTTTAAAACACCTTCTCCCGCTAGCTGGTCAACAATATAATCCACATCGTTTTCCCAAAACCCAAGTCGATTCAGACCTGTGTTAAATTTTAAATGCACCGGATATTTTTCTTGTTTTTGTGCTTTAGCAACCGCTAAAAATGTCTTTAAAATCCTTGGAGAATATAAGCTCGGCTCTAATTTATGTGTTATGAGGGTTTCAAAATTTGCTGGTTGTGCATGCAATACTAAAATTGGAGTGGTTATTCCCGCTTTTCTCAGAGCAACCCCTTCTGCTACATAGGCAACTCCAAAATAAGCAACTCCAAGTGCTTCCATTTTCTTGGCAATGACTATTTGGTCACTTCCATAGGCAAATGCTTTTACCACCGCCAAAAACTTCGTTGTTGGGTGTAATAAACTTTTGAGATACTGGTAATTATGTGCTAGTGCTTCTAGGTTAATTTCCAGAACGGTTTCCGTAGCTTTAGGCATTGGCATCCTTTCTCTTTTGGGATAATTCTTCTGCTTCGACCTCCATTTTTCGAACTTTTTCTTTCAGCATGGCCTTGTAAAATGCAGCTCTACTTAAGGGCTCATATTCTCCAGTTTCCCCTAATAAAACCAAGGTGTCATCATTAGATTTTCTAAAACTATAGTTGGCTAAATTCCCTGTTCTTGTACAAACTGCATGTACCTTAGTAACGTACTCTGCTGTTGCCATTAGGGCTGGCATTGGCCCAAAGGGATTCCCTTTAAAGTCCATATCGAGTCCTGCTACTACTACGCGTATACCTTGGTTGGCCAAATCGTTGCAGACAGTGATTATCTCATCATCAAAAAACTGAGCTTCATCAATACCTACTACATCACAGTCATCTGCTAATAAACGAATATTCGCTGCCGCTGGGACGGGAGTAGAACGTATCTCATTCGCATCATGTGATACTACCTTATCTTCATCATATCGGGTATCTACAATGGGCTTAAAAATCTCTACTTTTTGCTTTGCAAATTGAGCTCTTTTTAACCGTCGAATAAGTTCCTCTGTTTTACCAGAAAACATAGAACCGCAAATGACTTCTATCCATCCGAATTGTTCCTTATGATTAACAGTATTTTCGAGAAACATTTTGTAATTTTAGACGAAACTAAGTAGTTTATTCGTTCTTAGTTATAAGAAGTATAAAAGTAATAAACAAAGACACACCTTTCAGAAAAAGGTTAAATAAAATAACAGATGAAACGAAAGTTGAAAGAGGAGTTGGTAAAAATGTCTACAGATATTATCACCTCGAAGGGCTTAACCAATATTTCTGACTTATACGAGGCAGCAAAAGACTTGTATGAGAAGTTAGCAGTATTAAAATTTATAGAAGAAAAATTAGATGATATACAGGTCGATGTTTCTAAGAATGTAATTGCCGCTAAGTTTGAAGAATTAGCTAGCTCCGTAATGGATGGAAATACCTCTGTGCCAGAATCCAATCCACATGCAGAAGATATCATTACTCCCGGGATAGATACTATTAAAGATATGGTTTCTGAAATGCCAAATAGTACTCCTGTTGATGAAGTATTTGCAGAATTTATGGCAACACCCAATTTTGTAAAAAACGAAAGAGAAATCTTAGAACCAGAAGCGACCAATGGACTGGATAGCGCAACTAAAGGAGAAGCAACACCAAAATCATTGAACGACAAACTCTCCAAGGACATAAAAGTGGGTTTAAACGACCGACTTGCCTTTGTAAAACATTTGTTCAATGAAAGTTCTGAAGATTACAACCGCGTATTATCGCAATTAAATACCATTGATACCGAAGAGCGATCCATTGCTTTTATTGATAATATGGTAAAACCCGACTATAATAATTGGGAAGGGAAAGAAGAATATGCCACTAGATTTATGACTTTGATTGAGCGTAAGTTTGCTTAGGTAAAAACGGAAGACGGATTTTCTGTACCTTTATTTTAGAAATCTACTAAAACCTTCCTATGAATATTCAAAAAATTCTATACTGGCTTGCAACCGGAGTTCTAACGGCTATTATGTGCTTTTCAGTTTTTAATTATTTCGCTAATTACGAGCTGATGTCTGGGTATTTTGAGCATTTTCAGTATCCCGTATATTTGGTGTATCCATTGGCCATTGCCAAGGTTTTAGGTCTTATTGCTGTATGGGGAAATTTCTCTAAGTGGCTTAAAGAATGGGCCTATGCAGGTTTCTTTTTCGATACCGTTTTAGCTTTTTTTGCACATTATATTACAGATGGGAATGGCTATCTTTTTGCCCTCATTGCATTGAGTGCTACGCTAATTTCCTATTTTACAGGCAAACAAGTACGTCCTTAATACTTAACTATGGGGAAATTATTTTTGGTGCCAACTCCTATTGGGAATTTGGAAGATATGACATTAAGAGCCATCCGGATCTTAAAGGAGGTAGACCTTATCTTGGCAGAAGATACCCGAACAAGTGGCAAACTACTACAACACTTTTCAATTGATACCCCTATGCATAGTCATCATATGCATAATGAACATAAAACAATAGATGGTATTCTAAGAAGGCTACAAAATGGAGAACAATTAGCATTAATTTCAGATGCTGGCACCCCTGCAATTTCGGATCCTGGGTTTTTACTAACTCGCGCCTGTGTTGCTCATCATATTGAAGTGGAATGCTTGCCTGGAGCCACAGCTTTTGTGCCAGCATTGGTAAATAGTGGCTTACCCAATGATAAATTTGTATTTGAAGGCTTTTTGCCGGTAAAGAAAGGGAGGCAAACCAGACTAAAATTCCTAGCAGATGAAACCAGGACCATGATTTTTTATGAATCGCCTCATAAATTACTTAAAACGCTTACCCATTTTGTATCCTATTTTGGAGAAGAGAGGCCTGTATCGGTTTCTCGGGAATTGAGTAAATTATACGAGGAAACCAGACGAGGAACCATGGCAGAAGTACTAGCATATTTTACTGAGAAACCACCCAAAGGAGAAATAGTCATTATCGTAGGAGGAAAAAAGTAATGGAAAATCTACTCGCTGAGATTCGGAATTGTTCGGTTTGTAAAGAACATTTAGCCTTGGGGCCAAGGCCTATAGTTGCTGCCCATCCCGAAGCTAAAATCGCCATTATTGGACAGGCGCCTGGCACCAAAGTACATGCTACCGGAGTTCCTTGGGACGACCCTAGCGGCAGACAGCTACGAAAGTGGTTGGGAGTTACAGATGAGGTCTTCTATGATGCTAGTAAAATAGCCTTAATCCCTATGGGATTTTGTTATCCAGGAAAAGGAAAGTCAGGAGATTTGCCTCCGCGACCAGAATGTGCTCCACTTTGGCATCAACCCCTTTGGGAGTTAATGCCTAATGTAGAACTTATTATTCTCATTGGAATGTATGCTCAGAAATACTATCTAAAGGAAACAGCAGAAAAAACATTGACTGCTACTGTAGAAGCGTACGAACGTTATTTGCCCAAGCAACTACCCTTGCCACACCCATCTCCTAGGAATCGGTTTTGGCTTACCAAAAACCCCTGGTTTTCAAAAGAGGTGGTGCCAATTTTACAAAAGCAAGTTTCCGAGATTCTAGAAAATTAATAGGTATTCCCGTCGTGTTTCCCTTTTTCCCATCCATGTTTTCCTAAATATTGATCTCCGCTTTCTACGGCACCATCTTCAATATTTGTTCCCATAGAATCGTTCCATCTATTTAGATATCCGAAAAGCGAAATAACACCTAACATTTCCACAATTTCCCCCTCGTTCCAATGTTCATACAAACGTGCTTTAATAGCAGCGTCTACTCCGTTTGGTACTTGGGATGCTTGTAAGGAAAAATCCAAGGCTGCACGCTCTGCTTCCGAAAAAGCGGGGTGGGTTCTATACTCCCAAATATTATCTAGTTGCTCTTGCTCTGCCCCATAGCGTTCTGCGGCTCTAATGGCATGTGCCTGGCAATATCTACATCCAGTGGCATTACTACTTACCCAAGCAATCATACGTTTAAGGGCAGAAGTAACCCTACCTTCATTGGCCATTACCGCTTTGTTTAAATTGATAAAAGCCTTGGAAATTGCAGGTCTGTGCTGCATAGTTAAGACAGAATTTGGGCAAAAACCTAAGGTTTCATTAAAGAATTCTGCTAATTTTTTAGTCTCCACATCGTGGTTTGGATCTAAGGGTTGTACTAGTGCCATATATCTTTTTTTATATCGTATTTTTGAGCTCTACAAGAAACGAAAAATTATGAGTACTACAAATCATATCACTACCAAATGGCTGGGCAATATGGCCTTTGAAAGCAATAACCCTTCTGGGCAAAATTTGAAAATAGATGCTGGTCCAGAAAATGGAGGCGAAGGCGAAGGTTTTAGACCCAAGGCTTTAATGCTTTCTTCTTTGGCAGGCTGTTCGGGATTAGATGTAGCTTCCTTAATAAAGAAAATGAAATTGGAAGTGGCCAATTTTTCAATTGAGACAATTGCTAATCTTACGGATGAGCATCCAAAGTATTATGATACAGTTACTATTGAATATCATTTTCATGGAAGCAATTTATCTGAAGAAAAATTGCAAAAAGCAGTAGATCTTTCGGTAGAAAAATACTGCGGAGTTATGGAAATGTTTAGAAAATTTGCTACATTGGAAATTAAGACTATTTTTCATCATGAATAGGGTGTAGTTTAACAGAGCTTAATTAGTCATTCCATGCGTTGGACATTGAAACCGAAACAAGAAGAAAATGCTGTTGAAGCATTGTCCAAAGCCTTGCAAGTAGATGGTTTAGTAGCTTCTTTGCTTTTGCAAAGAGGCATCAAAAGTTATGAGGAAGCCAAGAAGTTCTTTCGACCTCAATTATCAGATTTACACGATCCTTTTTTGATGCAAGACATGGCCGTTGCTGTGCGGCGAATTGAAGAAGCCATTGCGGCTAATGAGAATATTTTAGTATACGGAGATTATGATGTAGACGGCACTACCGCGGTAGCTTTGCTATCTTCTTATCTATTGAGTTTTTATCCCAATGTTGCCACCTATATTCCAGATAGATATGGAGAGGGGTATGGGGTTTCCTTTCAGGGAATAGATTTTGCCGAAGACAACGGATTTTCATTAATAATTGCCTTGGATTGCGGGGTAAAAGCTATTGATAAGGTAGCCTATGCAAGCGAAAAAGGGATTGATTTCATTATTTGTGACCATCATAGACCTGGTGCTGAATTGCCAAAAGCTGTTGCCATCTTAGATCCTAAAAGAGAAGATTGCTCCTATCCCTATGATGAATTATGTGGTTGTGGTGTTGGGTTCAAGCTCATACAGGCCTTGGCATCCAAACAAGGGCAGACGGTAGAAGATCTAATACCATATTTAGATCTTGTTGCTACGGCAATAGGTGCAGATATTGTTCCGATAACTGGGGAGAATAGAGTTCTTGCTTATTTTGGATTGCAGGTCATTAATTCGAATCCTAGAATTGGCTTTCAAGCGATTATTAATCAGACTAGAAAGAAAATACTAACCATTACAGATGTGGTTTTTATTATTGCACCAAGAATCAATGCCGCTGGCCGCATGAAACACGGGCAACATGCAGTTGACTTACTCAGAGCTACAGAGATTGAACAGGCAGAAAAATTTGCAAAAGCCATAGAAGAATTTAATACAGACCGAAGGGGGTTGGATAAAGAAATTACGGAAGAAGCACTATTACAAATCCAAAAAAATAAAGAAGAAGAACGATTTACTTCCGTAGTATTTGACAAAAGTTGGCATAAAGGAGTGATCGGAATTGTGGCTTCTAGACTTACTGAAACGTACTACCGCCCTACCTTAGTATTTACCAAAAGTAGGGATAAATTGGCCGCTTCTGCACGCTCCGTAAAGGGTTTTGATGTCTATAATGCGTTGCAAGCTTGTTCCGAACATATAGAGCAGTTTGGAGGGCATAAATACGCAGCTGGTTTAACGCTTCTCCCTGAAAACTATGAAGCCTTTAAGGCTTGTTTTGAAGAAGTTGTTGCCAACACTATAGATCCGCATTTACTAACCAGAGAAGTTGCCATTGATACGCGTATTGAGTTGGAACAAATTACGCCAAAATTGATGCGCATCCTCAAGCAATTTGCTCCTTTTGGACCCGGAAATATGACCCCCATTTTTATGGCTGAAAAATTGAAAGATACAGGCTATGCGAAAGGAGTAGGGGACGAACAAAAACATCTTAAACTAACAGTTACCCAACAAGGAGCAAAACCCATTGGAGGCATTGGTTTTAATTTGGGAGATAAATTGCCCTTAGTGGTGAATAAAAATAAATTTGATGCGGTGTTTTCTTTGGATGAAAATGAATGGCAAGGAAACGTAAATCTTCAGTTAAAACTAAGAGATATAAGGTAATTAAGGGGAGTTAAACCTGCAAGCTTACTTCATCAAAGCATGCGCTTTTCAGCTCACAGGTTTTCTTCAAATGAACTCTAATTTTAGTCAAAAGCTTGTATCCAAACTAAGTGTTTCCACCTTTTATGTTCCTTTAAAACCAATGCTATATTTATAAAAAATAGCCCCCCAGTTTGTACTAATTCACCTATTTCATCTGCTTCTAAAAAGACATGAAATAGAAAAATATGGAGCGTAATAGGAAGTAGAAATAGTGCTCCCAGAAAGCCCGTTCCTTGAAGTATTAGTAAGAACCCAAATAATAGTTCACAAACTCCTAAAACTTGCCAAAAGTATCCAGTTTGTTTAGCTCCATTGATATAGAGTATTTTTTGAAGCGTTTCCTGTTTCTCGGGAGTTTTAAAATTCTCTGCTTTGGTTACCACTTCTATAGGAGTGGGGATGGGCTTTTGAAATTTCTGTACCCCTCCATAGAGCATCATTCCTCCTAGAACAGAACGGAAGATGATGAATAGGATGTCTTTTGCTTTTTTCATTATTCAAAGGATGTTTCGCCTGCATTGGGATTGTAGACATAATTAAACGTATAAAAGCGAGATTCATCTACAAAACCATCTGGGCTTGTTGGGGCATCTCTATAATAGCTAAGAAATTCTACTTTAGCGTATTTACCATCATGCGTACGAACTACTAAAATGCGCCCCGGAATAGGGCTTACTACATTGGTCATAAAATTATAGTTGTACCAACCATTATCGCTTCCTGTTGGGATGGCAAAAGCAGTATCGGCATCTTGTGCATAGGTGAAGCCTTCTGCGGTAAGTATGCTAGCAAAAGTACCCGTAGCAATATGAGCCGCTGCGTCTCCATTTCTTTCGGGTTCATCATTGGTGCCAGTTATAGTACCTCCATTTACCGCAATGGTGGTTCCTCTAAAAGCAATGTCCCATTCTGTATCACTAGTGGTTATGGCTCCAGTAGCAAAACTAAATTTGGTAAAAGGACCTCCAGTGGGCTCCCCTTGCCCTCCCGTTTGCGGAGCTGGAATATTAGAAGCAGTATTGCTTGCTACAGGGTCTAACGTAGGGCCATTATCGTCTTCGCTGCAGGAGGCGATAAGCAAAGAAAAGGCCAATAGAGAAATAAATTTAAATGGTGTTTTCATAAGAGTGTATTTAAAATTGAATGTTAAGTTTTACATATGCTTGGGTTCCGGCAAGCCCCGGTATATTGTTAATATCGGTATAGTCAAAAAGGTTATTAGCTCCTATTTGCAAGGTATACGCGTCTAAAAAAGTTTTGCTGGCAGCCAGATTTACCAAGGCATATCCTGTTACAAAGGAGGTATCAAAGTGGTCTAGTATGGCATTTCCATTGCTATCAAAAAGCCCATATGTACTTCTGTAATAACTCTAAGGTTAATATTGGAATTCCATTTAGGGAGTTCATAGAAAATTTTGAAATTGGCGGTGTGCCTGGAACGGTTCACCAAGCCAAAATAATCGGCATTGTTTAATGAAATTGTTTGCAGCGATTGGGGGTCGCGTGCAAAAATCTCTCCCCGTTCCAAAGCCACCTTTTTATCCTTGTCTTTTGCATACAACAGTTGATAACCAGCAGACAATTGAAGGCCTTCCGCTAATTGATAATTTGCATTTACCGAGAGTCCTGTGGTATAAATTTTGTTGAAATTGGTATAGCTAAACACATTTTGTCCATTGGTTTTTCTGGCAATGATTCGTGTGTCAATAAGATTTTCAAAATCGTTTCGAAAAAGATTAAAGTCGCCCTTGAATTTTCCTTTTGTAAAAGAAGCTCCTAAGTTATAACCAATGGAACTTTCAGGTTTCAAAGGGTCTTGTAATTGATCTGGACTGAATAAAATGTCTGTAAGTTGCCCCTGATTATCTAGTTCTTGTACTTTCTCTACTGCCACATTATATCCCAAAACGGTATAGCCCACAGTGGCATTGGTGAAATCAAAATACAGCTGCCTAAAGTCGGGTGCCTTAAATCCATAGCCTACAGAAGCTTTTAGTGAAATGGAACTCCCTAGGCGATAGTTGACAGCAAGTTTGGGGCTTAATTGTGATTGGTATTCACTGTGATTATCAAAGCGAGCTCCCAAGATGAGGTTTAGTTTTTCAATAGGATAGAAATCGTATTGAACATAGCCATACTGGGAATTGAAAGTAACCTTATCATCAAAAAAAGTACGATCTAAATTTTCATGATTATAGCCTAGACCACCAGTAATAGTATGCTGTGGTTTTAGACGGTAAACCGCTCTTATTTCTGGTCTTAGGAGATTTTGATCAAAATCGCTTTGACTAAAAACATCCTCAGTAATGGGGCTTTCAATAAGCTCTGAAGCCGTGTAATTGGTATAATAGAGTTCATATTGGAATTGTAGCTTTTCAGCGATTGTATGATCTAGACGAAGGTGTGTATTAAATTCATTGATAGCACTAGCACCTTTAAATAGGACATCGTCCGTAAATAGCTGAGCGTCTTGTTCCTGACGGTAATATCTTGCAGAAGAAAATAGCTTAAGACGGTCAGAAATATCATAGTGAATCTGTCCGTTGAGGGTATAGTTTTCAAAGGGACTTACCGTTTGCCCTGGAATTTCTGGACGTAGATCGTAACCTTCACTGTTTAAGGTATTTGCAAAGAAGGTATATCCAAAATCCCCTTTTTTTTGTTTTAATTGTAGGTTGGCATCATGGGTATTGAAAGAGGCAAACCTATAGGATGCATTTCCATTTAACTGGATCTCTTTTGGTTTTTCCGTGATAATATTAATTACCCCTCCAAGAGCTTCAGAGCCGTAAAGACTAGAAGAAGGCCCTTTAACTACTTCAATCTGTTGAATATTTCCAACGGTTAGTCTGCTTAGGTCAAAATTTCCGGCAGATCTTCCTAGAAGCGGAACGCCATCAATAAGCAGTAAGATATAGTCCGATGCAATGCCCTGAATTTGTACTCCATTAAAGCCACTTTCATCGGCAACCGTAATAATTCCTGTTTGCTCATTTAGAATTTCATCAAGTCGTATTACGCCCGTTTGTTGTACTTGTTTTTTTGAAACTAAAACAACAGGTAGTGGCAAAGAAGATAGTTGCCGTTGGGTGCGTGTAGCGGTTACAATTACCTCATCTAGACGCTGAATCTTGGTGGAATCTTTTGGTTGCTCAGATTTTTGACCTTGTAATAAACCAGAGCAAAGCGTAATAAATACAGTAATTACAAAGCTATTTAGATTCATTCTTAATATTATTTTGAGCAAATATATATTATTATTTTTATTCAATCTAAATAAAATTAATACTTTTGTTCTAAATGAATAAGCTTTAACTTTTAAACGGATACCAATGAAAAAATGGATTGTTTGCACTGCTCTTGTATTTGGAATGTCTTTTACATCCCAAGCGCAAAAAGCTAAAAAAAAGGAGGATGTAAATGCAATTAAAGCAATGTGCGGTTGCTATAGCATTAAGTTCAAATACACGGAGACTTTTGCCCCTGAAATTGATTATGAAAAACACTTGGACTATACCGCTGCGGCTCTGGAATGGGCAGAGTTAATTGTAGATGAGAAAGATAAACTATCCATACAGCACTTATTGGTAGTTAATGATAGCATGGTTATTAAGCATTGGAGACAAGATTGGGAATATGAAAACGAAAAAGTATTTTACTATGATAAAGACAATAACTGGGTTTTTAAACCCCTTTCCAAAGCGGAGGTTGCAGGTCAATGGACACAAAAAGTATATCAGGTAGATGATAGCCCTAGATATTCGGGTTCTGCTACCTGGATACATGCCGATGGGAAACAATACTGGGAAAACAAGACCCATTCTCCACTACCCAGACGAGAGTATACCAAGCGCAAGGACTATAATGTAATGCTCCGTGGGAATCGGCATGAGATTACACCCTATGGTTGGTTACACGAACAAGACAATGATAAAATACTAAGAGCCAATGCAGCAAAAGATGAGCTCATTGCCCAAGAAAAGGGTTATAATATCTATACAAAAGTTCCAGATGAACAATGCAAACGAGCAAAAGATTGGTGGCAAGAGAATCAGCAATTTTGGAGTAAAGTACGTTTAGCATGGGATAAAATCTATGAAAGAGAAGGAGATTTAACCCTAAAAAGAGCAGTAGATAAAAAGCCCTTGTTCATGCACTTTTACGAGCTCGAAAAACAAGATGCACCGCTTACGGAGATTGTATCTGTCATTGAAAAATTTGTAATTAATACTTCGGAAAATGTACAGGGAAAGTAAACGAATTGCTTTAGGGCTGTTTTTTATGACACTTGCATGGTCTTTTTATGGATATACTGCATTGCCCCAGATATCAACTAGACTTCAGAAAAAAATAGACAAGGCCATCAAAACCACTTATGGCATTGATAGTTTTAAAATGCTGGCCGTTCAGGTCCCCAAGGCATTGAATAGTGAAACCCTTGCCGATTTTGATGGGGACAAGCTCTTTAAGATTTCAAAAAATGAAAAAACTATTGGCTATTTCTTTTTGGGAGAAGCCCCTAGCATGAAGAATGTGTTTGATTATATCATTCTCTTTACTCCCGACTTGACTATTAAAAAATCCAAAGTATTGATCTATAGGGAAGATTATGGATTGCAAATTGGAAGTCAACGTTGGCTAAAGCAGTTTATTGGATTGGAAGTATCTGATGTTCCTACCTACGGGGAAGATATTGATGCCATTGCGGGGGCAACCATTTCTGCAAAAAGTATGACCAAAGCCACTGCTGATGTTTTAAAAAGTATGCAATTATTAAAAGAAAGAAAACTATTGTAAAGAATATAAAATGCAAGATATAAACCCCATATACCATAACCCTTTCGGCATTGCTTTTCAATGGAAGAGAAGCACCACAAAAGACATAAAGAAAATACAGATGGTCTTTAGAGATACGGGCTTGTTGCTTTCTAAGCATGAACTAGTACAGTTTTCTAAAAACATTAAATGTACCATGGATAATGCTTCCCTATGCACGGATTGTCAGCAAAATGAAGCATGTAAAGCCTTACTTTTAAATACACCAGCACCGCAAGTAACATTGGCCTTGAGTCAGAAAGAACTAGATGCGATGCACGATTTGGTAGAAGGTACTTTGTTTCAGTTGAATCTAGATAATTTTTTAGGAGGTCTTTGCGAAAAATAGTACTAGAGTACAAGCAGTTCGATAAAAGAATTTATTGGGGTGGGATGTCTTAAAATCTGTATTTCTTTCTGATCTTTGAGGTCATGGATCCGTATGCTGCTTTACGTTTTAAAGAATTCAATATTTTCTTAGTGGTTCGTTTTGCTATGGTTTTTGCCTGGTCTATGCAGTTTATTGTTATAGAATGGCAAGTATATTCCATGACAAAGGACCCTTTGTCCTTGGGAATTATAGGCCTTATGGAAATAATCCCTGCGGTATCCATTGCACTTTTTGCTGGGCATGTAGTAGATCAAAAGGAAAAAAGAAACCTTCTTATCAAGTGTATTTTAGGTTTTTCTGTAATTAGCTTTGGATTACTACTCACTAGTTTACCTTCCGTTTCAGAACAGTTCAGTTCAAAGACAATCTTGTACACTATTTATATACTTGTTTTTTTAGGAGGAATTGTTAGAGCTTTTATTGGCCCCACTATTTTTTCGTTAATAGCGCTAATTGTTCCAAAAAAAATATATCCAAATGCTGCCACATGGAGCAGTTCTACCTGGCAAATGGCTTCGGTTTTGGGCCCCGCTTTGGCTGGTTTTGCCATTGGTTTAATTGGTGTTCCATGGTCTATGTGTATCATTTTTAGCTTTGCAATTATTGCTTTGATAAGTCTCTTGCAGATTTCGCGAAAACCTATTTTAAATCCAAAATTGGGAGAACCTGTTTTTCAAAGTTTAAAAGAAGGATTGCGATTTGTTTTTAGTACAAAGGCAGTTTTTGGGGCGCTTACTTTAGACATGATTGCAGTACTTTTTGGAGGGGCTGTAGCCTTATTGCCCATTTTTGCCCAAGACATATTACATGTAGGAGCAGAAGGTTTTGGAATATTAAGAGCCGCCCCTGCGGTTGGGGCATCCATTACCATGCTGGGGTCTACCTATTTCCCATTGCATAAGTTTGCTGGAAAAAAATTATTGATGGCGGTATTTGCCTTTGGAATTTGTATGATTGTTTTTGGATTGTCTACCTCTTTCTGGATATCAGTTGCAGCTTTATTCTTTAGTGGTGCGGTAGATGGGGTGTCCATGATTATTCGCCAAACCATATTGCAGTTAAAAACGCCAGATCATATGAGGGGTAGAGTAGCCTCTGTAAATTCCATGTTTGTAGGATCTTCTAATGAATTAGGTGCTTTTGAAAGTGGGCTAACAGCAAAACTTATGGGCACGGTGACTGCCGTGGTCTTTGGAGGATGCATGACCTTATTAACTGTCGGAGTTACGGGAATTGTTTCTCCTAGCTTTAGAAAATTGGATTTACAAAAAGATGTGGAAGCACATGAAAAAGATTAATCTTTTTCATATTTTTCTAAGGAAAGCGTAGTGCCATCAAATACCGCATAGGTATAGTAGGTAATCCAATCCCCTAAATTTACATATGTGGAAGTGTCGTTTAAGGCTATTTCTAAGGGCAGATGCCGATGTCCAAAGACAAAATAATCAGAATGTTGTTGCTCTAGTTTTCGCTTAGCATATTGCACTAACCACTCTTTGTCTTCCCCTAAAAAAGTAATGTCGTCATCTCCAGAAATAAGCTTGTTCTTTACAGAAAAATACTGCGCTATGCGTACGCCCCAATCGGGGTGTAGCCATCTAAAAAACCATTTTGCAACAGGGTTTGTAAAAAGCTTTTTCATCCGTTTATACCCCTTGTCTCCCGGACCCAGACCATCTCCATGACCAATAAAAAAAGAGGTGTTATTAAAGGTGTATTGTTGGGGTGTATGATAAACAGGAATGTTGAGCTCTTTTTCAAAATACCCATTCATCCAAAGATCATGATTGCCCACAAAATAAAAGACCGGAATACCCGCGTCTGTAAGCTCTGCTAATTTGCCAAGCGTACGTGTAAACCCCTTAGGAACTACTGTTTTATATTCAAACCAAAAATCGAATAGATCACCAAGAAGAAAAATAGCAGCGGCATCTTCTTTTACTTCATCCAACCAAGCCACAAACTTTTTCTCTCTGGGCATGCTTGCTTCCGCAGTAGGTGCCCCTAGGTGATTATCGCTTGCAAAGTAGATTTTTTTGCCTTGTGGAACGCTAATGTGTTTCATTTGGAATGTAAAGATATGGAAAGTACCAATGGGTCACTAATTATCACTTGCGTACCAAGAAGCATAGGCGGTTTCTGTTTCGCGAAGCTTAAGAGAATGCAAGGAAATACTTTTAGGCAAGCGCGCTTTTATTTTAGCCGCAAAGTCGATCACCATATTTTCACTTGTAGGCTGATAATCCGCTAAGAT
Source organism: uncultured Flavobacteriaceae bacterium (assembly GCA_947500575.1). Classification (GTDB taxonomy): domain Bacteria; phylum Bacteroidota; class Bacteroidia; order Flavobacteriales; family Flavobacteriaceae; genus CANMSI01. The sequence continues at coordinate 148,165 of CANMSI010000003.1, forward strand.
CACTTTGTGTCCCCTATCTATTAGTTCTTGAGCCAGCTCTACATGAGGGGTGTTTTTATTAAAAACCGTTGCATGATCAAAAGACGATATAATTTCTTCTTTTACAATCTTTTTAAGATCACCAAAATCGATTACCATTCCTAGTTTTACATCTGAGGTGTCTGTGCTGGGACGTCCAATGACGGTCACAGATAATTTGTAACTATGCCCATGTACGTTCCTGCACTTGCCATCATATCCGTATAAAGCATGTCCGGTTTCAAAAGTAAATTGTTTTGTAATTCTAATATTTCCCATGGCATTTAATTGCCAGCAAAGGTACGCATTCTTTGAAAAGAGGCTTGGATTCTTTTGGGGAACTTAAATGCTAAACAAGAAAAAAGAAGGCTACCTTTTATACTTTCGGCGCACACGGATTCTGTTTACCAAGTAGATCACCACTACAATAAAAGCTGCAATGGGGAAAACGAGGTCACTGTTTAAAAAGTTTAAAATTTCCATGCATTCATCTTTGAAAACTAAAACGTACCAAGCGCAAGATTATTATTTTTTAAATTTCTCTAGGGCTTTTTTGGTGTTTGGAGAAAGTGCTAAGGCACCAGAAGCTTCTGCTCGGTCTAGTAGTAATTTATCCCAATGCGCAGTCCCTTCCCACAATACTTTTTTTATTTCTGAAAGGGCTTCTGGATTATAAGAAGCTAGTTTTTCTGCAAAAAAGAACAATTCTTTATCTAGGGATTTCATGGATTCAAAAACCTGCGAATACAAGCCCTTTTCTTTTGCCCAATACGCGTTTTTCCAATCGGTAGGGTCCAATGCTAATTCTGCAAAACCAGCTTTTCCAATTTTTCGTTCTACCGCTGGCGAAATAACCAAGGGAGCAATACCCACGGCAAGCTCTGACAAACGCACTGCTGCTGTCTCGGTAGCAAAGCAATAGTCGCAGGCAGAAATGAGTCCTACACCACCACCCACGGCTTTTCCCTGTACACGGCCAATGATTACCTTAGTACAAGTGCGCATCGCATTAATAACATTCGCAAAACCGCTAAAGAATATTTTCCCTTCTTCTCTATTGGAAATGGCCACAAGCTCATCAAAAGAGGCGCCTGCACAAAATGCCCTGTCCCCTTCAGATTTCAGAATTATAAGGTTAACCGCATCCTGGTCTGATAGTTTTTGAAACTCTTTAGCCAATCTATCTAAGAGTTCGGAAACAAAGGAATTGCTGGCAGGATGTCCAAATTCTATTGTTGCAATGCCATTTTCTATAGCAGTGTATAAACTTCCATTTTCTCTAGAGGTACCCATAATTTGAAGGTGCTATTGTTTAAAAGTTTAAAATTAGGAGTTTAGAAGCAAGGGGCGAAATTTTCTACGAAACTTCCAAACCAAAGCAACCCCCCTAATGGTCATCCAAACTACAAATGCCATCCAAATGCCATAGAAACCATACCCTAAATACAAGCCAATGTATAGGGTAGGAATAAAACCTAAAAAGGTAGCGGTAAGCAATACGTTTCTTAGATATTTCATTTCGCCTAGGCCTTTAAAAAGGCCATCGAGAACAAAGGCAATGGCGTTCATGGGCAATCCAAGAAGAAGAATAAATACAATGCTGTAAAAAGTTTCTAGTACGGGCACTTCTTTAGAAAACAACTGTCCAATGGGTTCGTAAAAGAGCCAACCCACCAATACCAAAATAAGACTAATTCCCAATCCGTAACTAACAATTTTCTTGGTTAATTTCCAGAGTCCCTTATAATTTTTAGCCCCCAAGAGTTTTCCTCCCATGCTATTTCCAGCGGCCCCATAACCATCAATAAAAAAAGCGGCAAAAAGCCAAATATTGGTTGCTATGGTATGGGCAGCAATATAACGTTCCCCCAAAGCTGTTGCTTCTCTAACGGCTAATATTAAAGCGGTATTTAGCGCTATGGTTCTTACAAAGAGATTGAGACTCATACCAATAACTCGTTTCATTTCGGGATGTAATGGAAATTTTAATTTTAAGGGAATTTCCGTTCTCCATAGGAGTAAAATAAAAGCCATAATGGCCATAATGCCCTGGGAAATTAGACTCGCCCAGGCAGCCCCATCTAAATAAAGTGGCTCTATAAAACCTTCAATACCATAGACAAGAATAAAATCCAAACCTACATTTAATAAGGCACCAATGATTGCTATGAGCATGGGCCAAAAGGTGTTTTGCAGGCCTCTAAAGATGCCAAAGATGGCAAATGTAAATAAGGTAAATGGGAAGCCCCATACTCTAATAGAGTAATAAGAAATACAGTATTCTAGTACTATTCCACTCGCATTTAAGAGTCTAAAAATGTCATCTACGATAAAAATGGTGGATAGTAAAACAAGGATGCTAAGGACAATATTAAAAAAAATAGTTTGGGCAGGTAAGTACTTAATTTCTTCAATACGCCCAGCACCCAAATATTGCGATATAAGGGCAGAAATAGAACTTCTTGTTTGCCCCAACACCCAGATGAGCATGGACAAGAACGTACCTACGATACCTGCCGCCGCTAGGGATTCAGTAGCATTTACAGGGATATTACCCACAATAGCTGCATCTGTAATAGATAACAAAGGTTCTGCTATCCCAGAGATGGTTGCTGGAATGGCCAAGTTATTGATGGATCTAAAGCTGACAATCGTTTTCAAAGGCCTTATGCTAAAATAAGTTCATAACAATGAAAAGGCGCTGTACTTTGTTTTGGAAAGTAGATGTCTCCTAATTTTTGATACCCCCTAGTTTCATAAAAAAGTTGGTTCTTTTTGTTTTCACTAAAGGTATCTAATCGGATAGCGGTAAACCTATTTTTTTTGGCAAATGCTTCTGCAAAGTCCATCAATTGCCTTGCATATCCTTTTCCCTGATGGTTTGGATGCACAGAAAGACGGTGTATGTAGATGTTATTTTCATTAGGGGTAGACCATTGAATGGGGATATATTCGGCATCCATATGCGTAGAAATAACTACGGTTCCTATAATGGCACCTTCCTTTTCCAAAACATATAATTCTGCCCGTTTTAAATCTTCCTCAAAGGCTTTTCGTGAAGGATAGTGTTCATTCCATTGATAAATACCCTTCTGTTCCATAGCATGTGCACAAGCCTTGGTAATGGCAAGAATGTCGGTTATTTCCGATATCTTTGCATGTCTGATCATAAATAACATTCAATTTAATTGTAAATTTAGACTATAAATAGAATAAATACATGAAAAATATATTGGTTCCTATTGGCACTTCAGAGCAGGCAAATGAAACCTTGCAATATGCGGTAGACTTTGCGGCGGCATTTTCTGCCCAAGTATTTATAATGGATGTATTTAGCGTGCGATCTGGTGCTGGAAATTTAGCAAATATCCAAGAAAAGGTGGCGCAAAATAACAAAGAACGTTTAAAGACCGTAGTGGAAAAGGTGGATGCCAAAGGCGTTGAGATAAAAATTGCTACCTACAATGGAGAGTTGGTAGACGGTTTAAAAGAAATAGATAATGAATTGGGTATTGACCTTATCGTAATTGCACCTCGCAGTAACGATATTAGAGAAGAGTTATACCTGGGGAATACGTCGGGGAGTATTATTAAACAAACAGAAATTCCCACCTTGATAGTTCCAAGAGGGAGTGTTTTTAAGCCGTTTAAAAATATTTTAACGGCCTTTAAATCTGGAACCCTAAAACGAAAAAGAATTTTGAGGCCTTTAAAAGCAATTTGCAAGCAGTTTGCTGCAGAGGTAACAATGCTTTTAGTAAAGACTCCGGGCTATTCAGATGAGGATTTAAAAGTGCATCCTGCCCTAATGGATATTAGTACGCAATTAACCATTACAGAAAACCCTACCACTTATTTAGGGGTAATTGAACATTTTCAATCGCAACATCCAGATTTATTGTGTGTTTTTAGAAGAAAGCGTGGCTTTTTTAAGAAGTTATGGGAGAAAAACACCATTCTTAAATCAGAATTTTTCGCACCCATTCCGGTTTTGATTCTGAGTGTAATGAAGAAGGGATAAACAAGATTTTGATACTTTGGCAAAAAGTAGTTCCTTTGCCACCTGTTAAGGGGGATTAGCTCAGCTGGCTAGAGCGCTTGCCTGGCAGGCAAGAGGTCACCGGTTCGACTCCGGTATTCTCCACATCAAGCAGAAAAGCCTTCGAGAAATCGAAGGCTTTTTTTATTCAAAAAAGCAAAATTTATTTTAGATTTTTTGTAAAAACAAGCCCTGTGTAAGTAGGGGCTTTTCTATTTGCAGGCGTGCGCTAAGACGGAAAAACGCAGTTACTCCGGTATTCTCCACATCAAGCAGAAAAGCCTTCGAGAGATCGAAGGCTTTTTTTATTCAAAAAAGAAAAATTTATTTTGGATATTTTGTAAAAATAAGCGCTAAGTCTACCAAGCTTGCACTAGGATACTATTTTATTATTTTTTTGTAACCATTCTTAAAAAAGGAAGTTTACCATTGCAGAACAGATTATTATAATCAATCAAAATTCAAAAATCATGCAATCTAAGAACAGACTTTTTACACTTTGCTTCATCGCAGTAGCATTCCTAGCACAATATTCATGTGCTCAAAAGAGCAAAGAACAGAAACAGGCAACAAACCATATTAATTTTAGCACCTTTAATCATAAATATGATATTAGCTCGGGGCATTGGTTCGCTACCCTGGAGGAGGGAGAGGTATGTTTAATGTTGATGGATGCAAAAAACCGAAACAATCCTTCTTTTATGATCAACTTTTGCGTGCCAAAAGAAGAATTCCAAACTGCTGCAGTTGGTGAAGGATTTAAACTGGTTAGAGAATCAGGCACTTTGGTATTTAAAGGAGGTACCCTTGCCACAAAGGAAGCGGGCGATTTTACTTTTTCTAGAAACAATAATTTTGAAAGCTTTTTAAAAACCGAAGGAATCAGCACTAAGGATAAAGACAGGTACTCCTATTTTAAATTGTTCTTGGGCAATATTACCAAAGACTATGTAGAAGGAATAAAAGAAGAAGGTTTTAAGCCAAGCTTAAAAGAACTTGGAAAGCTGGGAATCCACCAGGTAAGTCTAGATTATATAAGAGCTTTGGGAGATACCCAATACAAGGGAATGGAATTAAATATGATTTCAAAATTCGCCATCCATGGCGTCACTATTAAATATCTTGAAGATTTGAAAGACGCGGGTTATAGCCATATAGATGCAGGAATGGTAAAGAAGTTTGCTATTCATGGAGTGAGCGTTGCCTATATAAACGAACTCTCAAAATTGGGTTATGGAAATCTAGAACCCAACTTAATTAAGAATTTTGTAATCCACGGCATTTCTGCTAAGTATATAAAAAGCTTAGCCGATGTAGGTTATCGAAACCTAAGCCCTAATATGCTGAAAAATTTTGCGGTTCACAATATAGATGCAACCTATATACAATCCTTAAAGAAAACAGGAATTAGAGTTCCAGAGGCGAATACTATTAAAAAAGCCAGAGTTCATAATCTTAAGGCTACGGATATAAAACGAGCTATGGCAAACGGTCATGACTCTAATGAACTATCTGACTATATAAAATTGAAAATTCATGGAAAATAATCCATCTATCCCTTTATAAGCAGGGGCTTTTCTATTTGCAGGCCTGCGCTAAGATGGAAAAACGAAGTTACTCGGGTATTCTCCACTACTGTAAACAAAGGCTTCCATGATTTGGGAGCCTTTATTGTTTATGGAAATGGCACACTTTCTAATTTATTTTAAAGCTTTAAAATATCGATCATCAAATAACGTCATTTACTTACATAATGTATGTTTAGAATGGCAAGAAAGGAGAGAATGGAAGTTGTAAACTTTTTATATTCTTGATAAAAGGTGCATCTAGACAGAGCATTGTTTGCTTGAATTTTATTTACAGTAAATTACTGAATGAACTTATAAAACTCTTTATCTAGATCTGATCATCCTCTATCTTTAGGACAGTTTTTGCATTAAATGAAGTCCTAAAGTTTAATAAAATGGTTGCTTAAATACGCTTAAGGTTATTTTCTCATAACTATCTTAAAAAGCACTCAGCACTAATTTTTGGTTTCGAACAAATAAGGAGTCGCTTAACGCTCCTATGAATTATTTTTCCAGTTTATGTAACAACCTAGGTTTTACGACATCTTTAAAAAAAGACTCTTTTTTAACACAAAGATTGAAAAAGAAGTTAATTTGTTGCTATGACTAAATAGCACCTATAATAAATCATATTAATCTATAGTCTATTGATTGCACTTACGAAGCCTCCTAAGCTCATATCTGCCGATATAGTTCGTTCGTATTACCATTTGGTTTTCGATCAAAATCAACAAAAGAATTCTGGGGTGGTGATTGATGATTCTTGCTATGAATTGATGTTTGTAAAGGAGAACAACGTTCGGATCATAACTGGCAGAGACGAAGTTTTTACATTACCTTCTTGCTATACCTTAAATAATTTAGAGGGTCCGTTTAAGTTCAGATTCCCTGATACCTTCACTACCTTCTGCGTGAAATTAGAACCTTGGATGAATCGCAGTTATTTTTCCCCATCTACATCTGAAGTCCTTGATTTAAGTAAAATTTATGGTGACGCAGTAAAGCAACTAAACCACAATCTCTTTGCTTCAACTTCTATGGATGAAATGGTTAGTCATGCAGAACAATTTCTTATTGCCTTAGCCATACCAGCAAATAAAGAGGTGCCGCTTATTAAAAGCGTATGTGAGCTTGTTTATGAAAAATCTGGTAATATCACTGTCGGCGAAATTGCAGCCCATTTTGGTGTCTACCGTCAAAAGCTCAATCAAATTTTCAAACAAGAAGTGAAATACACCCTTAAAACCTTTATCAATAACATACGTATTAGAGCCTGTCTTGACTATAAATTAAAAAATCAGGAAACCACCTTGACCACTATCGCCTATCAATTCGGGTTTTGTGACCAAGCACATTTTATACGTTCTTTTAAAAAGGCTTGTGGTGTTAGTCCTTCCGAGTATTTAAAATCTCCTGGCTATTCTTTCTCACCAGAACGAGTTAACCAATAGACCATGCGCTTTGTATAGCGCAACTACCATTTGTACAATTAAAGGATAGCCAAACCTATTACATTTGTTTTAAACGTAAATTTTATGAATAAGGTACTATTATGGATTCGTATTTGCCTGTGTCTATTGTGCACCGCAGAACTATATGCTCAAAAGAATTTTGGGGAATTAAAGAACAACAGCTCCCATACACAAAGCATCGAAATTTCGACCTTTCATCAATATGAACTAAAACTAAAAAAGGGAACCCTTGCTTTACTTAATCTAAGCGACTTTGATGTACAAACAGAATTGACCGTGGTAAACCCCCAAGGGATGGTTGTAGAGAAGACCAATACTGCTGGGATGGCAGACTTTTTAGTTTTTCAGGCCCCTGCTAATGCAACGTATCAATTCTATATCAATTCGATAGACGATGAGAAGAATCTGGGTACATACACACTCACGGCACACTATATTCCCAAACGAACATCTGGAAAATTAGACCAAATTAGGAAGCTGTTACAGCTATTAGAAAAACCGTCAAGAGCCGGTATGGTAACCGCTATTGTGCAGGATGGCAAGCTACTATTTGAACATTACACCGGATATGCTAACGTGGAACATCGTCTAAAAAACACGAACGAGACCGTTTTTGAACTTGCTTCAGTGTCAAAACAATTTACAGCAATGGCCATTGCAAAATTAGCCGAAGAAGGCAAATTATCTGTTGAAGACGACATCAGAACCTATTTCCCTGAGTTGCCCATTTATAATTCTACTATTCGGATTAAGCATCTCTTAAACCATAGCGCAGGTATCATAAATTCATCATACCCTTTGGACTTAGCAGGCTATGAAAAGGATCCCATTGAATTAGAACGTGTACTAAACTTTCTACAAAACACACCTGAGCAGTATTTTAAAACAGGCACTGAGTTCGAGTACAGCAACGATGCCTACACGCTATTAGGAGAATTGGTGCATAGAGTAACGAAGCAAGATTTTAGATCCTGGATGAAACAAAACGTTTTTGATCCCTTGAACATGAAAAGCTCTTTGATCCGTGATTCTCCAGAAATCGTAATTCCCAATCGAGCCACTTCATATGTTTCATATACTGGGGATACTCATTTTCGAAGACTTAGCTTTGATTTTTATGCGCCTGGTGGATGCTCCGTACGATCTAACCTTAACGATTTGGTAAAGTGGGTTGACTATTTAAACAAGGGGTATCATTCCAAACAGAAGCTCTTTAAAAGGATTCATACAGTGGAGCAGTTTCCCAATGGTGAGGCGATGGAATACGCTTATGGAAATTTTGTAACAGAGTTTAGAGGGCTTAAAAGAATTAGTCATTTAGGACTCTCTGCTGGCTTCACAACAGCTATCGCAAGATTTCCCGAACAGAATTTAGGATTTATCGTTTTAGGGAATGATGGAGAATTCAGGAACTACTATTTATCTCGTAAAATCTACGAAATCTACTTGGAAGACCAATTAACTGCGTTTAATACCAAATTTAAAGGCATTGAAACCGAAAAGCCAAACACTGAAAAATCTGATCAAAATAGCACTTTAAAAGATGTGAACTTAAAAGACTATGAAGGCACATATTTTTCAGAACAAATCAATGCAACCTACACGTTTCAGCTAAAAAAAGACAGTCTCTATGCCCTATCGTCAGCCTATAAACCAATTGCTATTATTGAGGGTGTTAAAGATACTTTGAAAACGGATCAAGACTTTATGGAACGTATAATTTTCAAAAGAGATTTCAATGGAGAAGTAAGCGAATGTATGATATATAACGATGACGACAATCACGGAATTGCTTTTACAAAAATGCCTTTGGCAAAAAAGTGGCCTGTAGCTAAGTATTGGAATTCAGCAAATTTTCAGCAAAAAATGCAAGACACTTTAAAACATATTGAAGCAACAAATATGCTAACAGGCTTCGCTATTTCTGTTTTTGATGAATCGGAAACATTTTTTCAAAAAGGCTTTGGTTACGCAGATATCGAAAGTAAAAAAGGATATAGTCCTGAAACTGTTCAACTAATTGCTTCAATATCAAAGAGTGTAACCGCAGTAGCTGTCATGAAAGCTATGGAGATGGGATATTTTAGTCTAGACGATCCCATAAATAAGTATTTACCTTTTGAGCTTACCAATCCAAAATTTATAGATGATGCAATTAGTATCCGTCATTTATTGACCCATACCAGTTCATTGAATGATCATGACGGTTACGAGCGCGGATATGTCTTCAAAGAACCAATTCAAAAAAAGGATTGGCCAAAAGGACATCATAAAGAGCTGCTCTTGCGTGATAATAATGAAAAATTACCCTTATCAGACTTTCTGAATGAGGTCTTTTCTCCCAACGGAAAATGGTACAATGAAACGGATATGTTTACCAAAGAAAAACCGGGAACGAATTTTAAATACAGTAACTTCGGTTTTGCTCTGTTAGGGTATATCATCGAATTGACCACCAAAGAAGATTTTCGAGTTTTTACAAAAACACACATTTTTAATCCTTTAGAAATGATGAATTCTTCCTGGGATTTGGAAGATGTAGATGCACTACTGCATACCACCTACTATTTAGAGAACAACAGCCCTTGCCCAGCTTACACAATTAATACAATTCCTGATGGAGGTTTGTATACCAATACTATTGATCTCACCAAATTTTTACAAGAAGCCATGCGAGGGTACCAAGGTAAAGGAAGAATTTTATCACAAGCGAGCTATAGAGAAATGTTTAGGTCACAATCAGATTTAATCGAAATTGAAGGCGGACTCGGATGGGACTTGTCAATAGATTGCTGTATTGGTCATTCTGGCGGCGATTTTGGTATTAGTACTGTTATGTATTTCCAACCCAGAACAGGAATAGGACGTATCGTATTAGCAAACACAAGTGTCGAAAACGATGAAATGTCAGATACCTTCTATGGTATCATGAATCTTTTGTTTCTAGAAGAATGGTAATCAGGCTGTAATATGGTGTATGAGATTCTAATTGATATCACATTGGATGATTATATGTTAGCGTTTCTCGTTATAGAATATCGTCCCTAGACTGTTTTTCAAAAACACATAGCTTTAAAAAAAAATTCTCCACATCAAGCAGAAAAACCTTCGAGAGATCGAAGGCTTTTTTTATTCAAAAATGAAAAAGGAGACTTTATACGGCTGTTCTTTTTTTTAATGACGAAGCCTTTCAATAATCATGGAAGAAAAATAGTTGACCCCAGTTTTAATGCATTCTTCATCTACTTCAAAGTTGGGTGTGTGCGGCATAGCTACCACCCCTTCCTCAAAGTTTGATGCACCCAAAAAGAAATACACCCCAGGTACCGATTCCTGAAAGAATGCAAAATCATCACTAAAGGCATATGGGCCCGTTCCATACAGCGGAATGGTACTTTGCGGCCCGTATAGACTAGCCACACTTTTCATGGTGTCTTCCGTTAATTGTTGCTGGTTCATGGGGGTAAACATCACAGGCATGTCTTTCTGAAAATTGTATTGCACAGATTGGAAGGCCTCCGAATACTCAGAAGTTTCTATTTTACGGGTAACAGCTGCTAAAAAAGTACTCAGTTGTTCCCGATCGCTGCCCAACACCATGGCTTTTAGTGTTAAGGTGTTGTCCGATTTTAGAATTTCAAAATCGCTCATTAGGGCAACGAAATCTTTATAGATGGTATTGGGATGCACCACGCCTATCTCGGGGCTAAATACATTGTTTAAATCCCAAAAGGGAGTATTGGGCTCATGTGTTTGCGTGTTACTAATGAGTTCTTTTGTAAAATTCACCAAAGCGTCTTGGTTAGTAGGGGCCTCATAGGCAACTTCAATAGCAGTGATATGCGTAAAGACATTTTCTGCTTTTGTGGCAATGGTTCCTACGGGGTAGGGAGACACATGGAGGGCATAAATCTCCTCTGGTTGAATAAGATTGAACAGACCATCTGCGATCATCATTTTGGCGCCTTTGATGTTTTCTTCTGCAGGTTGAAAAATAAAATAAATGGTACCTGTTAGATGTTCTTTTTGACTTGCCAGCACGTTTGCAATTCCAAGTCCTACGGTAGTGTGTATATCGTGTCCGCAGATATGCCGAACCCCTTCATTTTCTGATTTAAAATCTACCACATCGGGAAGATCAGAGGCCATGGCATCTATGTCTGCACGCCACGCAATGCGTTTTCCTTTTTTACCGGTATCTAAGATGCCTACAACACCATAACCGCCCATATGGGGGGTAACCTCAAGACCTAAAGATTCCAAATAGTTGGCTACTTTCATGGAGGTTCTTTTCTCTTGGTCTGACAGTTCTGGATGCCTGTGAAAATCCCTGCGAAGTTGTACAAGACTGTCAAAAATAGCATTGGTATATGCTTGTACATTTTGGTGGATAGCTGCTTCTTTTTCAAGGGAAACAGTGAATTTGGTTGCGGCTTTTTGGCCAAAGGCATAGCATCCAAAAAGAAAGGCTAAAAGGGCTAAGGTGTATTTATATGACTTCATGATATAAGGGTTTTTAAAATGATTACGGGTGCAAGATCATTTTTTATGCCTTTGAAGCGAAGGCATTTGTAGTGAACTATCGTAATGGGTGGTTGAATTGTACAATAGGCTTCTTAGGGATGCAGCCCTTCTTTAAAACCAGGGGTCTTTGGTTTGGGGATGATGTATGATGGAACATTTGGGGATTGGGGATAGCGGATTTGTGTATGGCTAGTTGTGGCTAAGTATACGATTTGTATTCCGTAATACAATATAGCGAATTGTAAGAAAAGATTCTTCTCTTAGCTAACTGCAGCAATTAACTATACACGGTGTTACCTATAGTAGTTTTCCATACAGCTATTATATTTCATACTTTCTTTCTCCTACTATAAGTCAGTTGAGATAAGTATAATATTTACCAACCTATATAACTAGGTGGCTTAATGTTTTTTAGTCTTAAATACACAATCATTTGACCTCGATGGTGTGTCATATGATTATCCATTAAGTTCATTAATCTGCTCTTTGTAGATTGACCGTACCACATTTTAACGGGTTGGTTTAATTCATTAGGGGCAAGCTTAGATACAAAGTCTATTATTTCATCAAACAATGTAGTGTAGGATTGTATGATAAATTCTTTACTAGATGTATTTAAGGGCGTTAGTCCATTATGACCTACATTCTTAATATGGCTGTTTAACCAGCTGGCAATATGGGTTGACTGACTTTTAAAAGTTTTCATTCCTTCTGCTGGTTTAAAATCATATTCAGACGCAGGCATCGCTTCAAGAATTTTAAGTAAGTAACGTTTATTGGCTTTCCATTTTTTTATATAATCTTCAATAATATAGTCTCTATCTGTTGTTGTCATAGTTTTGGCTTGTGCAATGCAAGATGAGCATATTGAAACACAACTAATAAAAAGAAATAGTGCTAAATTTCTCATCTTGAATTGATTTAAAAAAGTCCTGTACTAGTATTTTTATGGTACAGGACTTGAAAATTATAGGGGAATTATAAAATTGCCTTGGTGTAGATATATTCCATCTTATTCATTACAGCATTTCGAATATCAACGTGCTCTGTAAAATCTGGATCGTTCTGAAATTTCTCCACATCGTTAATGTCGTTCCATTGAAAAACACCCATCATATGTGGTGTGTAGCTAGTAGCAGTTGTGCTAGGTGCTCCAGGATGCGGCCCAACAAAAGCTGTTTGAGCAATACCATATTTTTGAAGAATAGGTCCAATTTTACCAAAATAAGTTCCCATAACCTGCATAATAGTAGGCATCTGACAAGGATCTGTCATAATGGTAAATGCACTTGTAAAATCATAGATTTTATCATCACGCAATACCACAGGTGTATCTTGTTGTGAACCATAGAATGCAACATCTACTAATTTGTCTTTTACTTTCGCGAAAGCATTGCTGCCTGATGCTTTGCCATAGCCCTTAGCGTCTGTCCATTGCACAATCGCAATATGAGTAACAGGACGTTCTGTTTTTTTCTTAATAACTTCAAATTGTGCTACCAATTGGCCACCATTTTTGGTAACCTCTTTTCCATAACCCTCGATAATAGATTTAAATTCTGAATCACTGGTATTAAAATAAAGTGTCTCTAAAACAGCTCCAGCCTTGATTGTAAACTCTGACGATTTCACATCTGATGGAATGGTTTTATCTACAATTGCGCCTTTGTGATCTGGTAATTCTGTTGATGCTACTTCGTTAGAAGTTTCTTTTTTCTTATTACTATTATCATTGCAGGCTTGAGCACTTATAGTAAGTAGTGATAAGGCAATGATGCTAAAAATTTGATTTACTTTTTTCATTATGTTTAGATTTAATTAAATAGTTACTATTATTTTTCCTTTTTGGGCATTACTCTCCATATAATCATAAGCCTCTTTAACTTGGTTAAGGCTGAATTTTTTATCGATTACTGGTTTGTATGTTCCGTTTGTTAATCCCTCGATTATATGATCTCTAGTTTGTGCAAATCGTTCAGGATGCTGAAGGATGTGGAAAACCAAATGCACTGCCTCAATACGAATTCCTTTAATTAGTAAAGGGAACAATGGTAATGGGGTGTCTTCTAGAGATAAAATGCCATAAATCACAATTGTCGACTCATTTCCAGCTGCCTCTGCAATGGTATTAACAAATGAACCCGCGATTGGGTCGAATGCAATATCAAACCCTTTATCACTAGTTATTTCCATTACGCGATCTGCAAGATTTTCTTCCTCTGTGGCAATAACATAGTCTGCCCCTTGGTTTTTGAGATAATCTTTTTTCTTAGAAGTTCGAGTTGTTGCGATTACTGTAGCTCCGTGATTTTTTGCTACCTGTATTGCCGAAAGCCCAACGCTAGAGCTAGCCGCTGTAATTAAAACAACTTGTCCTACATTTTCCTTTAAACCACCACGAAAAACAAGTCCGCCATAAGCTGTAGCATATGACATCCAAACTGCTGAAGCTTCTTCAAAACTGATATTCGCTGGTTTAGGAATTACAGCTTCAATTGGGGCTACAGCATATTCTCCTATGAATCCATATTCTGTAGGCATTACATTGGGTGTTAGGCAAACTTCTTGGTCTAATTGAAATTCTTTTACTCCTGTACCAACAGCTTTAATAATTCCAGAAGCTTCTAAACCTACCTGACCCGGAAATTCTGGTTGAAAGATGTACTGACCTTGAAAAAATAAAAGCTCGGCTCTATTGAGTCCACAAGATTTTATTTTAACTACAACTTCGTTTTCTTTAGGTGCTGGAATATTGGTTTCCTGAAGCTGTAACACTTCAGGACCACCTATTTCATTAAAAATTACTTTTTTCATATTTTATGTTTAAGCAGAAATTGCTTCAAGTTGTTGCGCAGATGCGGCATACATTTGAGAAGTCATTTCTTTGATTTGCGGGAATGGTTCTAGATCCAAAAGGTCAAGTTCAGCATCCCATTGCAAACGTGTTCCTTCTCCTTCTTCAGAAAAAGTAAGTGTCCCCATAATACTAGATGCAGGGACCATTTCTTGTTTATCTATGCGATATTGAAAAACCTTATTTTCAACATCAATTTTGGTAATAGTTTCATTAAGAATTCCATTTTCGTGTGTATTACATACACGTGTGGCACCTTCGCCAGTACCGCTCATTGTACTGCTTTCTATAAGTACAACCCACTTTTCCCAGTTTTCTCCAGATTTTACATTGTTCCAAACTTTGTCTAATGGTGCATTGATAAAATGCGATGTTTCAATTGTTTTTTTCATTTTTCTGTGTTTTTAATTGTTATTCTTCTTGAGTTTTAATTGTTAATATTCTATTAGACATATCTGTCTATTTGGAATAAAAAAAATCACTTAAGTAATTCCATCATATTTTTTTGAAAGATTATTAGTGGTTCATCCAACATACCGGCTTTCATCATTAATAATGCACCATTGTATAGAGAAAAAATGGCTATAGATAATTCTCTTGCACTTTTATCTGTTCTTATCTCATTAATCTCTTGTGCTCTTAATAATGCCTTTTCCAAACATCCAACATATAACTCAAATTCATTATGAGTATGATTTTCAAAATTGGGTTCAACTCTACTCAACTCCAAAGAGAAACCAGCCAGCAAGCATCCCCATTTAAAATTTAATGTACGATAGGTGTCTATAAAATCATCAAACATATTAACAATACAATTAAGTGGCGACTTGTTTGGGTCATTCAAAGAGCGCATCATATAATCTACCGCACCTCTTGTGTAATGTTGTAACACCTGTATCCCAAAATCCTCTTTGTCCGTAAAGAAGTTATAGAAAGAGCCACGAGATATACCTGCCTCTTTTATTATTTCAATGGTACCAGTATTATGATAGCCATTGAGTCTAAAAAGCCGCATCCCTACATCGAGTATATCTTTTATGTCGTGCTTTACATTCATTTAATCAATTAGACATATCTGTCTAGCGCAAATATAAGATTAGAAATTACATATGCAAAAAAAATGGCATATATAATTTTTGATTAGAATCTTAAATAGGTAACTGTATTTGGATGGGATTGGGTTTTGGTCATTGTAGCAGATTTCTTTTGGAGTGGGAGCGCAAAGCACGTAGGACCTAAAGTCAGCTTTAGCTGAATGTGCTACGGTTGGTGTATAGTTAGTTGTGGATAATTTCCAGCGGAAATTATCCACCGAACTAAGATAGTGTTTTGTGGGAAATGTTCCTTGCCTTAACCACCTGCCGCAATTAATTATACACGGTGTTGTGTTTAGTTTTTACTTTTTAATATAACCCAATTTCTCTAAAAAAGAATCCGTTAATTCACCCACCTCATTATGCGCGTTAGAATCGCTAAAGAAATGCCCTACGCCTTCAAATATTTTGTATTCAAAATCATTTCCTAAATATTCCATCTTGTCTCTGTATTCCGTAAACTCACTAATGGGAGCTAAGTGATCACTTGTGCCATGAAATGAAATGGAAGGAGGTAATCCTTTTTTAGTATTGTGAAACGTAGAAATGCTTTCAGAGTTTCCATTGGATTGTCTTTTAAAAAAATTACTCTTTGTGGTGTTATAAGTAGCTGAGTGTGTTATAAAGGCATCAGGAATAGCGCTAAATCCGAAAGAATCCAATATTTCAAAGTGATCCATAATAGCAGTGGAAGCTGCTAAATGACCACCTGCGGAAAATCCCGCTGCGACAATTTTACCAGGGTCAATTCCTAAAGAGTTAGCTTCTTTTCGCAGCCATAAAATAGCCGATTTAGCATCTTCAATGCAGTTGATAATGTTGGATCCATGAATGTCAATAAGCCTGTATTCAAAAGATACGGAAATCATTCCCTTTTCTTGATACCGCTTGCAATTTTTATAGCCCCATTCTGGAGTCCCAAGTGCCCACCCACCGCCATGGAAGAAAGCATACACGGGCGATTTATCTGTTTTTTTATGTCCTTTAGGTTTGAAGATATGTGCCTCTAACTGAAAATCACCTACTTTTTTGTAGATCATAATGGTATCTGGCTCTGTTCTTCTTGTTTTACTGTCAGCATACATATCCAACACTTGTTGTTTTAGTCTTGGGTTTTTGCTGTTTATTTTAAAATCGGATATGATGTCTCCAAGATATGTTATACCATAATTGCTAATACTCTTTTTAAGATGTTCATTCATCAAATAATCTTTGATTTCCTGATGTGCGTTCAATTCTTGTATGGCTTTATATTTTGGTTCAATTTTTTGAATCCCCGAATCATAATAATTTCGAAATCGTAAGTTTTCTGCGGACATAATATCTGTATAACGATTTAAGAATAAAGCATAATTACTTATTGCTAAGAGTTTGGGGTCATCAAAACTACCTTCAGTAATTTCATCGTAATAGTCCTGATTGATTTTTAAGGTATCGCCTGTATACATTTCATGAATGGCAGGGTAAATGATTTTATGAAATTTAGTTCGAAATTCAATTTCCTTGATAATCTTATCGTTATGAAAAGCGGATAAACTATTCTTTTTTTTGAAATTGTTGTTAGTACTTAAGTAGGCTAATTTTAATGAATCGACAATAGCATTATATTTATTTAACGTAACTCCAAATAAAGCTTTTTCATTATTCACCACATAGTTTTCAATTTTTTCTATCTCACTATTCATTATATTGAGGTGGTTGTTTTGGTCTGAATTAGAACCAGAGAAAATCGTTTCTGTATTTAAATCGATACGAATTGAATCCCCTGGAAAAACTATAAACTCTAATTTTTGTTGCTGATAAGAAAAAGAATAAAGTCTTGGCTGTTTTAACTTAATATTGACTTTAAATGTACCATCTTTTTCTAATGGAAGAATTGAATCTCTATCATCTGTCTGACCTGACCAACTTTCTGCCAATGAGATTGTTCCATGTCTTAGATTTATGTTATTTGACCAGTCAACCATTACTTTACCAGTAATTACTGTAGGTTGTGGTTTTTTTTCAATGGAACAAGAAAAAAAGAAAATGGCAAAAGTCAAGCTTAAAATAAAGGATTGAATCTTCATGGTATTAGTTGCATTTTTGTTAGTCTTAATTAAAGACAAATGGAAAGAAATATTGTTACAGTTTCTTGAAAAAAATATTGAGATTTATACTTTTCTTTTGGAGTGGGAGTGCAAAGCACGTAGCTACAAAAGTCAGCTTTAGCTGAATGTACTCCAACGGTTTCGTATAAGCGCAGTAGCGGATTATATGCAACTGCTTTTCGGTTGAAAAGATACTTAAATTAAAACAAAAACGGTTCAAGTTTGCACCTGAACCGCTATTGCGTTTATACATTGTTAGCGGTAGTGCTTTCCGCTCGTTAGCTTAAATTAAAGGTAGAATTCAGATTGTCATTGTTTATTATTTTCTCAACAATGTTTTCCGTGTTTTTGGATATTTTAAATGGATGTTCTTTGTAAAGTCTGGCGTAAATTTCATCAACGGTCAGCAAGGTTTCTTTCAATTTATCTGTGGAAAATGATTTGATGCGTTTTTTGTAATTACTGTTCCATTTCATATCATCTGGATTTATCCAACCATTTTTAATAAAACCCTTTGTCTTTTTTGGACATCGGCACGGATTATCTTTGTTCACAAGTCCGCACTTGTTGTGCATCCAATTATAAAGGTCTTTTCTTGCTCTTGCCAATCTTTGTCTGAAATTCGCAGGACTTATTTCAAAGATTTCAGCACCCAAATTATGGTCTATTTCAAAGAGTTCGCCAACTATATAAATAAGTCTTTGTTCTCTGTCAAGACACATTAACATTCCTGACATACAAGAAATTTTACTCTCTTCAATGTGTGCTTGCATTTCTTTCTTTTCGATTGAGTTTAAAGGAATATCAGGCGTTTCTTGGATGTAATCAAAAAATATGTCAAAACCAGTTACTAGCTTTTCGTATTTCTGTTTCTTTGTGTTTAGAAAATGATTGAACGTTATGCGATACAGCCACGTTCTGAACCTACCTTTTGTGCTATCATATTTAGAAAGGTTCGTAACTAATTTAATTAATATTTCTTGAGTGATGTCTTCTGCATCAGCAACATTATTAATCATTTTGAGTGCGATATTGAAAATATATTGTCGATGATTTTCAATAAGTGCACTCAAACTTTTTCTATTTCCGTTTGTAGCCAAGTTTATCAATTCCAAATCTTTTTGGTCTGAGTAATTTGATTGATTAAATGGATTTGAATTTATCATTTTTTAAAAATCGCTATTTTATAATCAATTCCGCCAAATTGATAAAAGCCTTTTGCTTGCCCATCATTTTCAAACACAAAATAAAGGTCGCCTTGATAGACGTTTCCATTATCTGCAATCGTTTTCCAAGAGCCTTCAAATCTTTTTGTTTCAGAATTGAGTAAAAGTGTCATTTTACCATTTCGATTTTCACCTTCCGAAGGATAAGAATATTCAATATATAATTCGTCTTGTTCAGATAAGGTTGCTTTGGGAATATTGGCAATGCCAGCTGATTGAATATCCATCTTATGATTTTCAAAACCTGAAATGAATGTTTTTACAAATTCATGCTGTTCCATTTTATTCTGTGCTTTTATGTTGCAACTGCTCAAAATTACAATTAACAATATAAGTAATATTTGTACTTTTTTCATTGGGAAATGTTTTCAAGTCCATTTGCACCTGCTTGGTACAAACCTTCAACAGCTTGTTTTACCATTGGTAGTTGATTTTCATCTTCTATATCAAAATCCATATTCCAAATAAGTTCTGTACCATTTTCATTAGAAATTACTTGCATAGTACCCACAACATTTTGAATTGGTAATAATGGTTGTTCATCTATTGCATATTTGAATACTTTATTATTGTTATCAATTTTCAATATAGTCTCTTTCAAATCGCCTTGTTCCGTGGTGCAAATGCGTTTGTTTCCTTCTAAACTGCAAGACGTAATTATTGGAAGCCATTCGTTTACGCCTGAAGCCTTGCTAATTGTTTTCCAAACCTTTTCTGAGTTTGCATTTAAACTGTGAGTTGTTTCTATTGTCTTTTTCATAATTTTAGTTTTTAGGGTTTTCGTAAGGAATGGCTTTAGCTTGAAGTACTTTTTTCTCCTTATTATCTATCGTACATTTTCCTGCGAAGTAGCATATAATACAACGTGCAGAAAGGACTGTTCCCAATTGAGCGATTGCCAATACGCCAAATAAGATAGATGCAAGTAAATTAGTTTTGAAAAAATAAATTGCTCCGACAATTGCAAGAACGCCCACGATGGTTCTGATAGTTCTGTCTTGCCAACCGATATTTCTGTTGTAGGAATAAGTAATTCCCTTGATAAATTTGTTCATATTGTTCAATTATTCACACCATCTTAATTGAGGTGCTTATAATGAAACAATGAAAGTTGTGAAGTGTGACAAAAGTTTGGTGTTTTTTTGTCAATTGATTTGCAAATGTTTGTTTTGCGGTCTCGTATAACCGTCAGTTACGGGTTTATATGCGTTAATTTTCGGTTTGGAATAGACTTTAGCAATTCCGAGTGGATTCGGACGTAGTCGAATCCGCAGCTATGAATTATAGCCATCTTAAGTTTGTTTCTGATTAGATTGTATTTATAAATCAGAAAGAACAAAAGAGAGGATTAAGGCCAATATAGCCATAGGAAGTAATGATTCCGTCAACATTGATGGCCCCCTCTCTTTTCCATCCAAGAATTCGTTCAGTTCTGTGAGACCAAGATCTCGATTTTAAGTTGTTGAAGCTTAGATGGAGCGTCCTTTCCAAAACGTTTTGATATGAATAAAGATAGGAAAATCCACGGAGTGGATATTAGTAAAGATTTCTTTGATGTCATGGATCCCAATGGTCACCATCATCAGTTCATTAATGCGTCCAAGGGTTTTAAGCAATACCTTAAGTTATTGGGGGAAGAAGATCTAGTGGTCATGGAAGCTACAGGATATGACTTATCAATAGATATAGTACTTACCCGTAATACAATGTAATTAAAGGAAAATAAAATATTTAATGAGAAGTGTTACACCCTTTTTACTCCTTTAAAGCAAGCCTTCTGCGTTGAGCGATTTTTTTAGCTTCGCTTGGTTTTTCCAGAACTGATCTTTGATCTTTTGAACGGTTGCTTAAGACCATTTTTTGGGTCGAAAAATAACTATAACTCAATACTTATCGAAAACCGGAATTTACTTCTGATTGGGTTTTCTTCTGATTGATTGGCCAATATGAAGGCAATGTCAAAAATGTAATCTTTACTACCAAGTCCGGCTCCAAGTGCTAA
Organism: uncultured Flavobacteriaceae bacterium; assembly: GCA_947500575.1. Taxonomy (GTDB): domain Bacteria; phylum Bacteroidota; class Bacteroidia; order Flavobacteriales; family Flavobacteriaceae; genus CANMSI01. Next base: position 169,052 of record CANMSI010000003.1, read on the forward strand.
AAAACGATCGGTTGCTCTCTGAATCCCGTAAGAATATCCGGTTCTTAAAAAAAGCTGTTCTTTTATAGCATATTCGGATCCTAAAGCAAGAATTGCTCCTTTTTGAGAGACCGTATTTGGGTTAGACATATGGGTATTTAAAGCTGTCTTGAATTCGGTATTGATGGCCAAGGTATGGTCCTGATTAAAAATAAAGTCGAATCCTGCACCTACTTTTAATAGGGTAGGGATATTTTTTTCAACGCTATCTGGGTTTTCGGGAAGCTTCCCTCTTAGGTTGTACAAGTGCATGCCAGCTCTCCAAAGCCCGTTAAATTTAGAATAAGCTATTTCGTTACCACTGTAAAATGCAGAGACATCCACTCCGTATAAAGATGCTGCATCAGAGAGTAGCGATGGTTCCCGTTGAAAGCCAGTACCTCTTAGCGACAGAAATCTGCCACTTACACCCATGGAAAAGGTATTGCTTAGTTTCATGATATAAGAGGCATCTATCGCCAGTTCATACGCTTTTTGATTCCCCTGAAAATTATCTGAAAATATAGCAGTTTGTTGGGTATCATATCCAGAAAAATGAATGCTCATGGCATACGCCCTTCTATCGTCTAACCTATTGTAGAAGCTAAGATTTGCTTGTGAAAATCCTGCAAAGTCTGACTTTCTTAATGGGATATGCGTTAACCCAAAAGCTCTTTTACGATCGGAAAACACATATTTTGAAGGATTCCATCGTTGTGAAAATACATCTGGAGCGCTTGCCACCCCAATGTCTCCTTGGCCAGCTGCTTTGGCGTCGGTTACAGTGGTTAAAAAAGGAGGAAAATTATTAAATGAAAGCTGTTGGCCAGATGCCATGCCCATTAAAGTAAAAGCGAGTAACCCCAATGCTTTTTTCATAGTTAGATTTGGTGATTATAAAAAATAACATCGAATAGGGCATGCCAAACAAGGGATAAGGAAAGGGGTAGTATATTAACGAAATATTCCTAGCTGTAGTATGGCTAAAAGGGATTCCTTTGTAGTTTTTCTAAAAAAGATGCTTAGCGTTTTAGTGCAAAATGACTTTGATAGAAAGTACCATCTCCGGCCTCAAACCGAAACCAATAGTCAGATGCAGGAAGTGGATTCCCTAGGTACGTGCCATCCCAACCATTTCCATTGATCCTAAGCTGTTTTAAAAGCATTCCCTGGCGGTTATAAATGGCTACCAGAGCATCTGCGCTTCCATTGGGGACAACTACATTCCAAAAATCATTGATACCATCCCCATTGGGGGTAAAGAAACTAGGATGTCCAATAACGGTAATAAGTTTGCTAACGGTATTGCACAGAAGTGAATCTCTAACGTTTACCGTATAAACCCCTGGGAAGAGGGAAAAAACATTTTCCTTTTGGAAGTTCATCCCGTCTATTGAATATTCAAAATCATTGGAATTCACCCCCGTTTGAATTATTACATCTACTTTGTCTGCGAGTCCTTGCAAGCGGTATGTAAAATCTGTTATGGTAGGAGACGCAACGATGCTAAAATCTTTGGTATCACTTCCGCAGACGGAACTCGTGGCAAAGGGTGTAACCAATAAAGAATAATTCCCTGTGGTTGGTATGCTAAACAGTCTTTCTTCACTAAGGATGTTTCCTTGGCCATCTGTCCATTTCCAACTGCTAAAATCACCTCCATCTAATACAAGGTCTAGAGCGTCTGGACAAAAAGCATACTGGTCTTCTATTTCAATGGCAACACCAAAACGAGCGATCAATTTAAAATTGGTGATAGCGTAACAGCTGGGGTTTTGAATTGCAAAAATCTTAGCAAAAATTTCGGTTTCTCCAATGGTAGGCATAAATGTATCTGCAATAGCATCTGTATTGTTTTGGGCACTGATTTCATCCAAGTAATAACGAACTTCGAATACTTCATTGGATTGTGTTCCTAGTATTTCTTCATCTAAAGTGCTCATGTCAAAGGCATCTGCAGCATTGTTCAAACAAAGCTCAACATCTGCAGGCTTATTGGCTACTGGAGTATCATAGATGGTAATTTCTTTGGTTTCTGTAATAAGGTCGTTCCCAATACTAATGGTAACGCTAACCGTGTAATTCCCTGCAGATTGGTAGGTGTGAGATGGCATTTCTTCAAGAGAGCTGGCACCATCTCCAAAATTCCAAAGAATGCTTGTAATGGTGTTTTCTATTGCTATTGAAAAGACGCTAAGTTCTCCTAAACACACATTTTCTACTTCAATATCTGCTAGAAAAAGAGATTGAATGAACGGCGGAAGCCCCAAGGAAGAAACACCCCTTTCTAGAGGAATAGTTGCATAATTGTAATTACATTCTTCTCCTATAAGGTTTGGATTCTCTATAACGGATAAACTTCTTTCTCCAAAATTGGTAATGTAGATCTTCTGGTCAATCCCCAATTGCATTCCTCCAGGATTTTGATCCATTTCGTTAATAGTAATCCTTGAAGCTTTGATATTGGAAGCACTTAAATTATATTGATAAATTTCTTTAAGGAGCATGGAGACATACAGAACCTGACTATTTGGAGAAAATTCAATACCGTAGTATGCATCTTCTTGCCCTTCCTCTGTTAGCTCTTCTTCCAACTTAATGGGATTGCTAAGAATACCCGTTTCTGCATTGAAATCGAGTACTTCTACCCCTAAACTCTGATGTGCAATAGCCACCTTAGACCCGTCTGGAGAGGCCTTTAAATATCCTTGGGGCATGGCATTAAAAACCCCAGCATTACTACTGGTATTAAAACCTACGCGACTTATGATGGGCGTATTAGATACCCCAGTTGGGCCAATCCTATAAGCAAGAAATTCATCGTTTGGAAAACCATGAGTAATTACCCAATAATCTATTGCATTCGCGTGCCTTACTGCCGTTAATTTTTCAGATGCATTTGCAAGTAAATTGTTATTCTTTGATACAATGTCGCCCAAGCCTCCATTTAAGGTCATATCCACTTCAGACCAATTAATTCCTTTGTGTTCGTTGTCATAGATATCTGCGGTAAAAATGTAGTAAAGGTTTTCATCCGCTGGTTTGGGAATTATAATGGCCGATTGTGTGCTCGAAGGATCTCCAAACAAATCTTCGCCATTAGGCATGGGTTCATGATTGCGATTCCAAACAGTAATACCGTCAGTATAGAAAAGAAGAAGACCATTTTCATCTGAAATAGTAGCGCTCCCTTCAGTGGTGCTTAGTTCGCCATCATTCAAAGGAATAGGGGTCCCTAAATTAAAATCCAAGCCTGCATTGTTTCCAAAGTACCAAATAGCTGCTTCTTTTTGAGCGAATGCTTTGGATAAAAGAAGAAGCAAAGTGAGACTAAGTAAGAAACTACGTAATTTCATTTTACAGACCTATGTTTAGAGCAGTTAGCAAATGTAACTTAAATTTTATAGTAGCCCTTGCTTAAACGGTTGAACGGGCTAGTTTTCTCTTCTTTTACACTTCTTTCTGTCTAAACAGTTCTTATCTTCGTTAAAAAAATAGGAATGAGTTTATCAAATAAAGTGGCTTACATTACAGGGGGTTCTAAAGGGATTGGTTTTGGAGTAGCCGAAAAGCTACTAGCACAAGGGATGAAAGTAGCGATTAGTGGTAGAGATATTGAAACTGTAGTAAAAGCTGCCAATAAATTAGGGTCTCCGGAGAATGTCCTTGCAATAGCTTCTGATGTAACAAGACCTAAAGATGAGGCTGCCGCCGTAAAAGCTACCCTTGAGCAATGGGGGCAATTGGATGTGGTTTTGGCAAATGCGGGAGTGGGCCATTTTGCACCAATTGATGAACTTTCAGAAAGTGCATGGGAACAAATGATCGCCACAAATCTCAGTGGTGCGTTTTATACCTTAAAAGCCAGTATGGATGCCTTAAAGGCATCAAAAGGGTATTATATGACCTTGGCTAGTTTGGCTGGCACCAATTTTTTTGCCACAGCAGCAGGATATAATGCCTCCAAATTTGGTGTGGTTGGTTTTACACAAGCAGCGATGTTAGATCTTCGTAAATATGGGATTAAAGTATCTACGATAATGCCAGGTTCTGTGGCAACTCATTTTAATGACCACACACCATCTCCGAAGGATGCATGGAAAATACAACCGGAAGATATTGGGGATCTTGTGGTAGATTTATTGCAAATGAACCCAAGAACATTGCCGAGCAAAATAGAGGTAAGACCCACACGCCCTGACCTAAAATAACAAGGAGCAAACGACTTCTTCTTGGATTAAATTTCTTTCTCTAAAAAGGGAGTTTGGGCGGTGCATATTTCTAATAGGAGGGAGTTTAGTTGTTCTGTAAAACTAGCCAAAGTATGGGGAGTAATTACTTTTTGTTTGTCTTCTCCTGTGAACTCGAAAAGCCCATTGCCGAGATTTTTAAAGGAGATAATACCCGCTTTTACACTATCTATTGGAGATGTTTCATGGTACATTAAAGCATAGCATAAGAGTTGAAAAGCCTTGCTTTTATCATAATCTGTAATAAGTGTATCCCAATCAGTAATTTTCACCTGGGGAGGGCGTACCGTTCCCGTTTTATAATCTATTATTCTTGTAACCCCATCTATTTCGTCTATTCTATCTAATTTCCCCTTCAGCACCACCGGAAACTCTAAATTGGGGACTGAAAGTGGAATTTTTAAGTCTTGTTCTAGTGCTATAATTTTTATTTGGTGCTTTTTAGATTGTACTATTTCTGTGCGAATAAAGTTTTCTACATACCTCGCCACAACTTCAAAAGCAATTAGATTTTTACCGCTTTTAATTTCGATATCTGAGTAGGTTTCTTTGAAATGCTGTTTTACAACCGTTTTAATTTTGGGAATTAACGCCTTAAGGAGCAGTGGATCTAAAAAGCTTCCCACAAAGGGTTTATAGAGGTCTTCTAAAGTATTGTGTACAATGGTTCCAAAAGTATTGGCAGCGATACTTTCTTCCACTTCTACCCTGTCTTGGATTTTTAAGATGCTTTTTTTATAAAAGTCTATCGGATTTCGAATGTAGTTAGACAAGGATGTTGGAGAAAAACCTTTGGCAGCTAAGTGCTGTATGCGAGACATAAGATCTGCATCTTTTTTAATAAGCACTGGGGTTTTAATAATGGGGTGAATTTGTGGAGCCGCAATAAATTCTTCTATTTGGAGTGATTCGCGTTCTTCTGTTAATAGTTGACTAATAAGCCTACTTTTTTCCCCGCCTTCTAGCACATCTGGTTCGGTATTGTACAAGAGATAAACATTTTTAGCACGTTGTAAAAGCCTATAGAAGTGATAGGTATAGACGGCATCTTTTTCCTTGTATGTAGGCAGCCCAAAAGATTTTTTTACATCAAAAGGGATAAAAGAATTGTTTGATTTCCCCGAGGGAAGAATCCCTTCGTTCACAGAGGTTAGGATTACGGTTTCAAAATCAAGATTTCTACTCTCTAGCATTCCCATAATCTGAAGCCCTTTAAGAGGTTCTCCTTGGAAATCGAGCGTTTCTGAAGATAATAACTCTCTATACAAGCCTTGAAGGGCTCTAAGGTCGTTTACAAATGGATGGCTTGCTATGAGTTCTTTTAACTGATTGAATAGGGTAAAAAACCGATATAAGTATTCTAGTTCCAATGCTTGCGTAGTTTCCTGGAATTGTGCTTTTAAGGTATGTATAATCTCCAGACACGCCTCAATATACACTATGGGTTTTTCCGAAGGAATAAAGAAAAGAGATTTAATAGAAATAGTATAATCTGCCTCAAAGGCATTTAATTTTTCATCGTTGATATACACCCAATTGTGCTCTTTAATTTTGGAAGCAATTGCTACAGCAGCATTTGTGGTTGGAGTAGTTAGTAGTAATTGCAGGTAAGGATGTGACAGAAATTCCAGTACGTTTTGATGAAACCATCCTTGTGGAGTTTTCCGTAGGTGCAAATCGAAGAATTGATTAAAAAAACTTGCTACGGGCGTTTTGTACAAGGGATACCCCATTGTAATATTAATGGGGGAAATATGCTCTGGGACGGAGTTGAGTATAGGATTTAATAGTGTTTCATCTCCTAAGACCACAGCACTATGTGCTAAACTATTAGAAGATTCTGTTTGTATTTTAGTTAAAAGATCGCCCACGTATTTGGCCTGGGAAACGTTTTTTGGAACTCCAATGATTTGGATATTCTTATGAGTAAGATAAGTTGCTTTAGGGCCTTTTAAAGCTTGTTCTCTTAGGTAGGGCCAGTTTTTCTGATGCTGTCTTATAAAAAGTCCGGCATCATGGATTGGATTATTGATAAAATAAGGATCAATATCCCAATAGATGTCAGCATCCGTTTCTTCTAGTATTTTTTGAATAATGGTTGCCTCGGCAGTATTTAAGGCATTAAAGCCTACAAACAAATGCTTCTTATTCTTGGTTGCAGCGATATAGGCTTGTAATTGTTTACATGCTTCTCTATAAACCATTCCCTGATGTCCTAATTCTTTTGCATGCAGTTGGGCATTAAAATGGTGGTACAAAGCTTCCAAACTATTCCAAAAAAGCAAGTGATCCTCCATTATTTGGGTTTTCTCTAATTGCTTGGACCAGTGGTCTAGTTCTTGAATTGCTGTTAGATAGGAGAAAATTTGGGAAGGGTCTACCAAGTAGCGGTCTATTTCATTGAAATCTTGCAATAGTACTTGACCCCATTTGGAGAAGGAATAGAAGGAATCTTTTTCACCTTCTGCGGTGGCTAAGTAAGACGTATAAAGTTCAAAAAGTTGTTGAGTGTTAGAAGCATAGCCTAAGCCAGAAATGTGCTCTACAAAACTCTCAATACTATAAATCTGAGGTGCAAAGAGCGTGTTTTTATAAGTAGCGGCAATGGTGTTTTTTAGAAAGGTCCCGGCTCGTTTACTAGGAAGTACGAAAATGATTTGGTCTAAGGTCTTATGTTGTTGGTGTACTTCTTGAATAACGTCTTCTAGAAAACTTTGCATAGCTAAAAATAAAAAAAGCCACGCAATTGCGTGGCTTTTTGATATGATTTGTTAGAGACTTGATTATTTCATCAAGTTGATCTCTACTCTTCTGTTTTGCTTTCTACCATCTCTAGTTTTGTTGGTAGCAATTGGCTTATCTTCACCGTATCCGATTGCAGATAAACGATCAGCTCCAATTCCTTTCTCGATCAAGAAATCTCTAACAGAGTTAGCTCTTGAATCAGAAAGTGTTTGGTTTAGCTTAGCGCTACCTACACTATCCGTGTGACCTTCAACCGTAAACTTAGCTGTTGGGTACTCACTTAAGATTTGAATAATGTCAACCATTACAGAAGTAGATTCTGCTTTGATAGAAGATTTACCAGTATCAAATAAGATTGTTCTAGCGTAATCATTCAATTGCTTCTGAACTTCCTCAGTTACTTCTGGGCATCCGTTGTTTGCAACAGTACCAGCAACATCTGGACAAGCATCATCTTTGTCTAAGACAGTATCACCATCTTTATCAGGCCAAGGACATCCTTTGTTTTCAGCAGGACCCGCTTCGCTAGGACAAGCATCATCTTTATCAGCTACACCGTCACCGTCAGCATCAGGACAACCGCTTAATTCAGCAGGGCCAGCTTCGCTAGGACAAGCATCATCTTTATCAGCAATTCCATCGCCATCAGCATCAGGACAACCATTCATTTCTTTAGAACCAGCTTCGTTAGGACAGCTATCTTTACCATCTTCGATTCCATCGCCATCAGCATCAGGACAACCGTTGAAAGCTTCTAAACCAGCAACTTCTGGACAAGCATCATCTTTATCGTAGATACCATCACCATCTGTGTCAGTACCACCGAATCTAATTTGAAGACCAGCTAAGTGTTGGAAATGCTTAACTCCAAAATCTTCAAAAGCGTGCTTGTAAGAAGTTTGAACATTAATACCTACGTTGTCAGTAAACCAATAGTTAAGACCAATACCTCCATTGAAAGTACCAGCACCAATTTCATCAACCCAAGTATAACCACCACCTATTTCTACGTAAGGATCTACTTTTTTGTTTTTGAGGATATTGTATTTGATTGTTCCATCAATCGCATAGTGAGATAAGTCATCTGCACTAACATCACCCAATTTGCTAATTCTGTTTAAAGAACCTCTAGCACCTACTGAGAATCCGTCACCTACATATCTAGAAACCGAGATGTAAGAGATAGATGGAAGAATATTCCAGTGATCGTTTGCATTAAAATACTCGCTAAACAAGGTACCCGTAGGATAAGCTGCATCCGTGTCGTTGGTAGGATAAACATCTATCGCGTTGATACCAAAACCAACCGCCCAAGGGTTGTTTTCGTCTTGCGCTTGAATGTTGTTAAACCCTACGAAAACTAGGACAACAACCAATAATTTGCTAAGCTGTTTCATGTTAAATTTTTTAAGTTTAAGTGTTTATTAGCTGCAAATGTAAGTTGTTAAAAATTATTAACAAAATCAATTTCCTATTTTTTTTAACACCTTATATAGAAAAAACCGCACCTTTAAACGACATTTAGTGCTTTCCCAACTTCTGTGAAAGCTGAGATTGCTCGATCTAGATGTTCAACTGTATGAGCAGCAGATAATTGTACCCGTATCCTTGCTTTTCCTTTTGGAACCACCGGAAAGAAGAAACCAATTACATAGATTCCTTTTTCTAATAATAAATCTGCCATTTGCTGCGATAATTTGGCATCGTATAGCATTACAGGGACTATGGCAGAGTCTCCATCTACAATATCAAAGCCTGCAGCTTTCATTCCTTTTTTAAAGTAATTGGTGTTTTTTTCCAATGTATCGCGCAAGGAAGTATCATTGGAAAGCATGTCAAAAACCTTAATAGAGGCCCCAACAATAGCTGGTGCTAATGAATTTGAAAAAAGATACGGTCTTGAACGTTGTCGTAGCATTTCAATAATTTCTTTTTTTCCTGTAGTATAACCTCCCATTGCACCCCCTAAGGCTTTTCCTAAAGTCCCAGTAATAATATCGATACGTCCCAGTACTCCTTTTTCTTCTAGAGTTCCTATTCCAGTAGCTCCAATAAAACCAGTGGCGTGGCATTCATCTATCATGACCATGGCATCATAAGTGTCTGCTAAATCGCATATGGCATCTAATGGTGCTAATAATCCATCCATAGAGAATACTCCATCGGTTACTATGATCTTGAACCGTGCATTATCTTCATTAGCTTGCTTTAGTTGCTTTTCTAAATCTTCCATATCATTATTAGCATAACGATATCGTTTGGCTTTACATAAACGAACCCCATCAATAATGGATGCATGGTTTAAAGAGTCTGAAATAATAGCATCCTCTGCAGTAAGCAAAGGTTCAAAAACCCCACCATTGGCATCAAACGCCGCTGCGTATAAAATGGTATCTTCCGTATCGTAAAAATGAGCGATCTTTTGTTCTAACTCTTTATGAATGTCTTGCGTACCACAAATAAAGCGTACAGAAGACATGCCAAAGCCATGAGAATCTAAAGTATCCTTGGCCGCTTGGATAACCTCCGGATGCGAAGATAACCCCAGATAGTTGTTAGCGCAGAAGTTAATTACTTCTTCTCCTGTTGAGATTTTAATAACGGTTCCTTGGGGGGAAGTAATAATGCGTTCTTTCTTGTAAAGACCACCTTCTTTAATACTTTCTAGTTCCTTTTCTAAATGTTCTTGTATTTTCCCGTACATAGTTTTAAATAAATTCTGGCGTTATTTTTTCGTTGATATAAACTAAAATCTTGTTTTCTACTAAATAACCCATTGCTTCTAAAGCAGCAGCATAGGTATTTAATTGATGGTGATATGTTGTACTAGTACTCCCCGTTTTATAATCTATGAGGCTAACACGATGGTCAAAAAACACCATTCTATCTGGGCGCAAAATTAGACCATTTTGTGTAATTATATCTTGTTCATTTTTAATAAGCGCTTTTGATGAGAAAAATAGTTTCAAATCGGGATGTCTGATAATTTGTCTAATTTTTTCTGAGACAAAATCTATTTCCTCCTCAGAGAGGTCTCCATTTCTACGAAGCGTTTTTAGTGCTTTTTCCACATCACTTTCTGTAGCGATGTCTGACATTGCAAGGTGAATGAGATTTCCTTTAGAAATTGCCTGAGCTCTATCTGATTCCCAAAGCATACCCGATTTGGTTAGGATGTTAAACCCTGGCCTGTCTTTAAATGAATTTAAATAGGGTATTGCTGGTTCTTCTTTATAGGTGTTTTTTTCTAGTTTGGGTTCTAAGCTTCCAAATGTGTAGTTCCAAGTATCTTTTTCCCATAGCCCCTTTTCTTGTAAAAAGTGAATAAAAAGCCCCCCATATTTTTTAGGATTGGCATTGCCATTCTTATCTATTTCTTTAACAGAAATAATAAACAAAGCTTTTATGGCTCTAGTGAGGGCCACATATAAAAGGTTAAAAGCATCCAATTCTAATTTGTGATGTTCTTTTAGGTATAAATCAGCTGCCAATGCTCCATATTCCAACACCTCTTGCTTTTTGCTGATAAGTACTTCTTCAAAATCATTAAAGAGCGTTCTATCTACAGGAAGCCATAATTTAGGATCTATTTCTTCATAGATGTTGGAATTAGCGTACGGAAAAATAACAATGGGAAATTCCAAGCCCTTAGCCTTGTGAATGGTCATTAATTGCACTGCATTCATTTCTTCAGGTGCAGCAATACTTAAACGCTCTTTTTTCTTATTCCAATGATTCAAAAAACTCTGTATCCCTGTGCCTTCTTTCTGTTCAACATCTAGAACGGTATCCATCAGAAATGTAAGATGCGCATCTGAATCTGTAATGAGCTGAAATTGACGAATAGCATACTCCAAGCCATCAAAAACAGAAGTTTGCCTTAGAAGATCTATCTTAAAATGATAGGCTTCTATGAAAAAGGCATTCATAGTATGAAGATGTTTTTGAATAAAATCATGGGGATTCTCTTTTTCTTTCCCCAAAAAGTGGAGTAGGTTATAGTTGGTCTCTAAATCATCTGGTTGTATTGTATGTTGTAGCAAGTTGATTAGAAAAATAACCTTAGGACTAGTTTGTAGCAATAGAGTCTCAGAAGAAATAACAGGCACTTGGTGCTGCATTAGAAAAGCTGCCAGTGCAATGCTGTGTTTTCGTTTTCTGGTTAAGATGCAAATGTCTTTAAGAGGATGGTTTGCAGTTTCTAAAACTCTTATTTTCTGTAAAACTTTTTCTCCATATAATTGATCTTCTGATTTCTCTTCTTCTTTATTTATAAAGGAAATTGCTACATGCCCTCCAGATTTACTATTAGATTTTTGCTGGTTGCCCTCTATAAATAAGTGATGGTAAGCCTCATTGGCAAGAAAAGAACTGGTACTCGAAAAAAAACTGTTGTTGAATTGGATGATTTCTGCATGACTCCTAAAATTTTGAGGCAAGGAGGTAATGCTAGGAGGAACAAAAAAGGGATTGGTTTTTTCTCTTATTAGATCTAAAAATTGCTCTGCTTTACCCCCTCTCCAGCGATAGATGGCTTGCTTAGCATCTCCTACCAATAATAAGGTTCCCTTTTTACCTTGCTCATTTTCACTTTCTAAGGCATTGCTGATTAAGGGCACCAAATTGGCCCATTGCATTTGGGAGGTATCTTGAAATTCATCTAAGAAGTAATGACGGTATTTTTCTCCTAAACGCTCATAAATATAAGGCGCAGGTTGATCTTTAATCTGATTTGAAATTAAGGTATTAAAGGAGGAGATAGGGAGTTGATCTTGCTCTTTTGTAAGCGTGTTTATTTCTTGTTGAATGGCACTTAAAACAGTTAGAGGAACCATATTTTGATAGCTGTTTTTAGCAAAATAAAGCTGGTAAATAGCGGTCCTTATTTTTTGAAAAAGCGCAACGAATTGAGGGTGCAATTGATCTAAAATTGCTTTGGTTGTATCTGGACATGATTTTGAATACAGAGGATCCTTATCAAAGTTCTGCTTCCAAGCAGCATTATAATCTACTTTTAAATCTCCGTCACGTATTTTCAAAACAAATTTTGGAAACCAACCAGATTTAAAATCGCTGAATTCCAAACCATGTTCGTCTATTAGTTGAATAATGCGTTGCGCGTCATCTCTAATTTCTTTTTCTAAGAGGATTCCTTGCTTTTTAAGCAGTTGCTTCAATGCCAAAAAGTCAACTATTTTCTTGTCTTCAAACTTCTGTAGATGCACCAGCTGATTTTCATTGAATAGAAGTTTTCCAATTTTTTGAAGATCAAGACTAATATTCCAACTTTTATCACCGTCAATTTTTTCGAGTGCAAATTCTAATAATACGGCAGTAAGTTCTTTGTCTTCACCAGCTTTGTTTATAAGTCGAGCCACAGCTTCCGCTAGCAATAAATCAGTGTCTAGCAACACCTCAAAGTTCTGAGGCAGCTTTAAGTCTTTGGCAAAAGTGCGAATAAGTCTATGTGTAAACTTATCAATAGTAGAAACATCAAAATAAGCATAGTTATGTAAAATTTCTAGAAGTGTTTTTCTAGCTTTAGCTTTTAAAGTAGCTGTAGATACGTCTAGTTCTTTGGCCAGCAATTTAAAAAGGTCTGAGGCGGTATCGAGTGTTTCTGTTTTGCTAAAATCATGAAGACTTTGAAGAATGCGCTGTTTCATTTCATTTACCGCTTTATTGGTAAAAGTAATGGCGAGAATTTGTCTGAATTTTTTGTTTGAATGTCCGGCAAGAAGAATCTTCAGGTATGCCTTTACAAGCGTAAAGGTTTTGCCAGAACCAGCGGAAGCATTGTATATTTTATATGGAGCTTCTTGCACCTATTTTTCTTTGCAAATTACACAATCTGAAACAGTTCTTAACAAATAATTAGTTGAATTTAGGTGATAAAGCTGTAATTTTGGGAGACAACAATAATTAACATTAAAACACTATAATTATGGCTTTTGAATTACCAATATTATCGTATGCCTATGACGCATTAGAACCACATATTGATGCGAAAACTATGGAGATACATCATACAAAACATCATAACGGATATACATCTAAATTAAATGCCGCTATTGAAGGAACAGGTTTAGATGGACAATCTATTGAAGAGATTCTTAATAATCTTGATCTATCAAATGGTGCTGTTAGAAATAATGGAGGAGGTTTTTATAACCACAGATTATTCTGGGAAGTAATGTCTCCAAATGGAGGAGGAAGTCCTTCAGGCGAATTAGCAGATGCTATCAATACAGCATTTGGATCTTTTGATGGCTTCAAAGATGCTTTCTCTAAGGCAGCAGCAACTAGATTTGGTTCTGGTTGGGCATGGTTATGTGTTCACAAAGGAGGAGCTGTAGAGGTATGTTCCACACCAAATCAGGATAATCCTTTAATGCCAAGCATTGGTTGCGATGGTTTTCCGATATTAGGATTGGATGTATGGGAGCATGCATACTATTTAAATTATCAGAATAGAAGACCAGATTACATTAACGCTTTCTTCAATGTAATTAACTGGGACAAAGTTTCGACAATATACGCTGCTAATAAGTAAGAATTTTAAAACAAATGTTGAAAGGCCATCTTGTAGGAACAAGATGGTTTTTTTATGTCCTTATAGAAAATAGAAAAGGGCGGAGAAGTCTCCACCCTTTTCGTCCCAAATCTTACCATAAACTTAACCTACTTATGCTATGGCAATACTAAATTACTGGTATTGTGGGAAATAACAAAGAAATTTTAAGAAATTTTAGGGTTTCTATATGGAATAAATAAAGAATATAATAGCGGTGAGAGGTTATATTTTGGTTAAATACCTGATTTTCAGCAAATAAAAAAGGCGGAGTACACTCCGCCTTTTTTCCCCAAATCTTACCATGAACTTAACCTACTTATGCTATGGTTCTCCAAAAGTATACTAGATAGCGCTAAGAAAAAAAGGTTTTAGATGAATGTCTTTTTAAAGCGTTGAAATGCTTCTTAGAAGCTAATCGGTCCAAAAAAGAGGATGGAAAGCAAAGTGTTTAAAAAAGTAAAGCAAATAAAAAAGGTGGAGAAGTCTCCACCTTTTTTGCCCCAAATCTTACCATGAACTTAACCTACTTATGCTATGGCAAGTCTAAAATAGTCTGGCTTGTTTCAAGACTATTAAAAAGACGATAAACAACTTGAATTATCGATGAAATGCATCATTTTATGTATTTCATCGATAAAATCATCAATATGCTCGTTGGTTCTTTCCTTCGTAGAAGTTAATAAAAGCTCTATTTACAACTCTATTACCCCCAGGTGTGGGATAGTTACCAGTAAAATACCAATCTCCAAGGTTTTTTGGGCAGGCCTTATGCAAATTCTCAATGGTCTGATAGATAATTTGAACTTCTGCATTAATGTCTTTAGGACTTAAAAGCTCTCCGGTTTTTTGTGAAATTTCGTCTGCACTAAACGGCTCATAGAATTGAGTTACATAATTGATAACATCCGTATCTGCACTTTTTGTTTGCAAGAGACATTTCTGATAGATTTCTTCTACAATGTGCATGGTGCCTCTTTCTTTATGTAGGGCTAAAGCGGCTTTAAAAGCAATGAAGTCTTCTAATTTTGCCATATCTATTCCATAGCAATCTGGATATCTAATTTGAGGAGCTGATGAAACCACTACTATTTTCTTTGGCGAAAGACGGTCTAAAATTTTAAGAATACTTTTCTTTAAAGTGGTCCCTCGTACAATACTATCATCAATAATAACGAGGTTGTCGTCCTTTTTTACAGAGCCATAAGAAATATCATATACATGTGCCACTAAATCGTCTCTGCTACTATCCTGAGTAATAAATGTTCTCAGTTTCGCATCTTTAATGGCAACTTTTTCAATTCTGGGCCTTACATCCAAGATTTGGTGCAATTCTTCTTTAGTGATTTCTGCGCCTTTTGCCAGAATTTGCTCTTCCTTTTTCTTATTTAAATAGTTCTGAGCTTCTTTTACCATTCCAAAAAATGATGTTTCCGCGGTGTTTGGAATAAAAGAAAACACCGTATTTTTAAGATCACTGTTGATGGTGGATAGGATCTGAGGGAATATGAACTTACCTAAATTTTTACGCTCTTCATAGATTTCTTTATCGCTACCTCTGGAGAAATAGATGCGTTCAAAAGAGCAGGCTTTGCGTTCTTTTGGCTCTAAAATCTCCTTGATAGCAACTTTCCCTTTCTTTTTAATAATGATAGCATGGCCTGGATCTAATTCCTGTACATCTTCATATTTTACATTAAAAACAGTTTGTATGGCAGGTCTTTCAGATGCAATAGCTACGATTTCATCATCCTTATAATAATATGCAGGTCGTATTCCAGACGGGTCGCGAAGCACAAAGGCATCGCCATGTCCTAATAAACCTGTCATGGCATATCCTCCATCCCAGTTTTTAGCCGCTTTTCTAAGGATTTTTGCAATATTCAGGCGGTCTGCAATTAGGGCAGACGCTTGGCGCTTATTATATCCTTCTTTCTTAATATCCCTGTATAGTTTAGCTACGGCATCGTCCAAAAAGTGTCCAATCTTCTCCATCACCGTAACCGTGTCAGCCATTTCTTTTGGATGCTGGCCTAATTGCACAAGATTATCAAAAAGCTCATCAACATTGGTCATGTTAAAGTTCCCTGCCATAATTAAATTACGGTGCATCCAATTATTTTGTCTTAAAAAAGGATGAACGCTTTCAATACTATTTTTTCCAAAAGTACCATAGCGAACATGACCCAATAAAACCTCTGCGATATAAGGGATGTGCTTTTTTTGTAAATCCACATCATCTGCATAGGAAGGGTTTTCAGTGATTGCGGTATTTATCCTATTGTTAATTTGCGCAAATATATCCTGTATAGGTTGCTGTTGTATAGAGCGCACTCTACTCATATAACGCTCACCAGGAGCCATGTCTAATTTGATACTAGCAAAACCAGCTCCATCCTGACCTCTGTTGTGCTGTTTCTCCATCATTAGGTACATCTTATTTACACCATAGAAGGCAGTACCATACTTTTTCTTATAATAGTCTAAGGGTTTTAATAAGCGAATAAGAGAAATTCCGCATTCGTGTTTAATGGCGTCACTCATTGTTTTTACAGATTAAAAAAGCCCCGACAAAACAGGGCGATTATTTATTGCAATTGAATATCAAATTGGGTCAACTCCTTAAATTGAAGCAACCGTTGGTTTATTTCCTGTTTGTCCAAGTCCTCTAGACGTTGAGTTCCAAATTTTTCTACACAAAAGGAAGCTAAATTAGAACCATGTATTACTGCATTCTTTAAATTTTCGAAAGAAATATTTCCTGTTTCTGCCAAGTAGCCAGTAAAACCTCCAGCAAAAGTATCGCCAGCACCAGTAGGGTCAAAAACCTCTTCCAAAGGAAGAGCAGGAGCATAGAATACATGTTCATCATGGAATAATAAAGCTCCGTGTTCTCCTTTTTTAATCACCACATAGGCAGGACCCATGGTCTGAATCTTTGCAGCGGCCTTCACTAAAGAGTATTCTCCTGTTAATTGCCTAGCTTCTTCATCGTTAATGGTGATGACATCTATTTCCTTAATAACCTTAAGCAATGCAGGTAGTTCGCTATCCATCCAGAAATTCATCGTGTCTAACACAATTAATTTTGGACGTTTTTCCATTTGTTGTATCACACTTAATTGCGTGCTAGGGTGAAGGTTTCCCAACATGACCACATCAGCATCTTTAAAATTACTTGGAACTACAGGATTAAAATTTGCTAGCACATTGAGTTCGGTAATAAGCGTATCTCTAGAGTTTAGATCATTATGATACTTACCACTCCAAAAAAATGTTTTCCCACCTTTTACTACCTCTACGCCACTAAGATCAATATTTTTTTCGCTTAAAAGATCCAGATACTCCTGCGGTAAGTCTTCTCCGATAACGGAAACAATAGCAGATGAAACATTAAATTGTGATGCTGATAGTCCTATAAATGTTGCGGCACCGCCTAAAATTTTATCGGTTTTTCCGAAAGGAGTTTCAATAGCATCAAAAGCAATAGACCCAACAATTAAAAGTTTACTCATGAGGTGTAAAAATTTGCTGCAAATATACGTTTTTGAATATGCAATTTCGAGTGCAAAGAAGCTAATTTTTTTCCCTTTCTATTTTCGTCCAAAATCTGCAGGAATTTCTCCCCAAGCTTTTGTTTCCCATTTAACAATTACAGTACTATAGTCGTTTGTTTGAAGCCAACTAATGGCTCTGCGTATTAAATCAAAAACAACTTTGTTCTTTGCCGTTTCTTTTAACTTGGTGTTACAGCTTTTTTTTCGAATCCAACTAATGGCAGTTCTAGAATCGGTATATAGAATCCGATTGCTGTTTTGTTTTTTTAAATAAGCAAGACCGTGAACCAAGGCTAAAAATTCGCCAATATTATTGGTTCCTTGTTCAAAAGGTCCTTGCTTAAACAACTCCTTTTTTGTTTTTGTGTCTACCCCTCTATACTCCATAATACCAGGATTTCCGCTAGAAGCAGCGTCCACGGCAATGGAATTATAGTTGGGTTTCCCAATCTTGGCTAACTGCTCTTGAGATAAACTTGCAGTTTTTGTGCTTTTCCCTTTATAGTCGGCATAATTTCCATCAAAAGCTTTTTTAGCAGCTGCGAAGCTTAAGAACGATTTATATTCCGCTGCTTTAAAACCAGCTATGGCAGCCTTGCAATCTTTCCAATTATCATAGACTCCTGGTTTTTTCCCTTTCCAAACGGTATAAAATTTTGTCTTCTTTCCCATTATTGTGCTAACAATACTTGTTCAATAATTCTTGGAAAGTGCTCATATTCTAAAAGTTGAACCTTTTTGGCAATTGCTGTAGCATCATCTTCGTCTGAAATTGCCGTTTTGGCCTGATAAATAATCGCTCCTTCATCGTAATTTTCATTCACATAGTGTATGGTTATGCCACTTTCCACTTCATTATTATCTTTTATTGCCTGATGCACAAACATTCCATACATTCCTTTTCCACCATATTTGGGTAAGAGTGCAGGATGAATATTGAGTATCTTTTTCGGAAAATTTTGAATGAGCTTTTCTGGTATTTTCCACAAGAACCCTGCTAATATGATCAGATCAGGTTGTATTGTTTTAAGAATATCTAACACCAAATCACTATCATAAAATGCTGTTCTGTTGAAGTGTAAAGCATTGATATTTAATTGATTACATCTTTCTAAAACTTTGGCATTGCTTTTGTTAGTTAGCACAGTGGCAACAGTAACGTTAGAATTGTTCCGAAAGTAATGTACTATGTTTTCAACATTAGAACCAGAACCAGAAGCAAAAAGTACAATACGTTTCATTATTAATTTTAGCGTCGCGGGAGCGAAATTTTTAGGACTAAAAGTAATACACTTGTTTCTAATTTTCTTAAATTACAATACATTTTAGCGACAAATCGTGTATTTAATCCAAAGTTTTTTATTTTTGCCAACGATTTAAATTTTAAAAACCAATATTATTATGTCAGACATTGCATCAAGAGTAAAAGCTATCATCGTTGATAAATTGGGAGTTGATGAGAACGAAGTTGTAGCCGAAGCTAGCTTTACCAACGACCTAGGGGCGGATTCATTGGATACTGTAGAGTTGATAATGGAGTTCGAAAAAGAATTCGATATCCAAATCCCAGACGATCAAGCTGAAAACATTGCAACAGTAGGCCAAGCTATAAGTTATATAGAAGAAGCAAAGTAATTTTATATTATCTTGGACAAGATTAAAAATATCCATGCGGTAATCGTGCTGCATGGATAATTTTTTTTAATTTACACTTACATTAGAAGCAGAGGTATTTTACCAATTGCTGATAATTAGATAGAGAAAGTAAAAATTCGGACTCTTAAGATTTAGTTTTAAAGAAAAGAGACGATTAAATAAAGCTTAGTTCAATGCAATTAAAACGTGTTGTAGTTACAGGTCTTGGAGCACTAACTCCAATAGGTAATACTGTAGAAGCGTATTGGGACGCGTTAATAAATGGGAAAAGCGGTTCTGCCCCCATAACGTATTACGATACGGAGAAATTTAAAACCAAATTTGCCTGCGAATTAAAGGATTATAACCCAGCTGATTTTTTTGATAGGAAGGAAGCACGTAAACTAGATAAGTTTGCGCAATATGCTATAGTTTCTTCGGACGAGGCGATTAAGGATTCTGGTATGGATCTTGACAGCATCGATAAGTTTCGTGTGGGTGTTGTTTGGGGTGCTGGTATCGGTGGCCTAGAAACATTCCAGAACGAAGTGATGAACTTTTCTGAAGGAGATGGTACGCCAAGATTTAATCCCTTTTTTATCCCAAAAATGATTGCAGATATTGCACCTGGTAATATCTCTATTAAGCATGGTTTTATGGGACCAAACTATACAACCGTTTCTGCCTGTGCCTCCTCTGCAAATGCAATGATTGATGCCTTAAACTATATTCGTTTGGGTTATTGTGATGTTGTGGTTACTGGTGGTAGTGAAGCTGCTGTTACCATTGCAGGTATGGGAGGGTTCAATGCGATGCATGCCTTATCTACAAGAAATGATAGCATGGAAACGGCCTCTAGACCATTTGATGCTACCCGTGATGGTTTTGTTCTAGGAGAAGGAGCAGGTGCACTTATTTTAGAAGAGTATGAGCATGCAAAGGCCCGTGGCGCAAAAATATATGCAGAAGTTGCTGGTGGCGGATTGTCTAGTGATGCATACCATATGACCGCTCCTCATCCAGAAGGAATTGGAGTAGTTAGGGTAATGGAAAACTGTCTTAAAGATGCAGGTCTTAGTCCAGGGGATGTAGATGCCATTAATACCCATGGAACTTCTACGCCTTTAGGAGATGTTGCAGAATTAAAAGCAATTTCCAAAGTTTTTGGAAAACATGCACCCAATATAAATATCAATTCTACCAAATCCATGACCGGACATTTATTAGGTGCAGCGGGAGCTATAGAGGCAATTGCCTCCATCTTAGCCATGAAACATAATATAGTTCCACCAACCATAAACCATACAACGGTAGATGAAAATATTGATCCAAGTTTAAACCTCACGCTCAACAAAGCACAAAAAAGAGAAGTGAATGTTGCTATGAGCAACACTTTTGGATTTGGAGGGCATAACGCTTGTGTTGTGTTTAAAAAAATTAGTTAAAGCATTCTATGAATTTTCTTTCCAATATATTTAATTCCCAACCGCATGAGGAAGGGGATTTTTTTTTGGGAATAACAAAAATTTTGGGTTTTAAGCCCAAAGAGATCAGTATTTATAGAAAAGCTTTCCTGCACAGATCTGCTAATAAAAAAGATGAAAATGGTGCTCCACTAAACTACGAACGTTTAGAATTTTTAGGAGATGCCATGCTAGGAACTATCATCTCTAAACATCTATATAAAGAGGTGCCCCAGGGAGATGAAGGATACCTTACTAAAATGCGCTCAAAAATAGTAAGTAGAGAACATCTTAATGAATTAGGAAAGGATCTTAATTTAATTCAGTTTGTTGAGAGTAGAATTCCTAAATCCCATTTTGGAGATAATATTCATGGAAACGTATTTGAAGCTTTAGTTGGTGCTATTTATTTGGATAGAGGATATGATTATTGCGAACAATTTATCCATGATAGTGTTATTATTCCCTATGTGGATATTGAACAACTAGAAGGGAAAGTAATTAGCTACAAAAGCTTGGTGATCGAATGGTGTCAAAAACAAAAAAAAGCATTTCATTATGATGTGTATGAAGACACAGGAAATGATACATTAAAGCACTTCGCAGTGAAGTTGTCTATAGGAGAAAAAATTATGGCCAAAGCCAGAGCTACCTCTAAGAAAAAAGCAGAGGAGAAAGCTTCTAAAAGAGCCTTTTTTGCGCTTCAAGATAAAATGTCTAGTTAATCGTATTGATCACAAGCCCCAACTCTATCGTTTTCGTAAGTAAATTAAAAGCGTATACCCCATGTTTTCTAGGCTAGTTAGCTTAGAAATTATATATTTACGTCTTGGGCACGAACTATGGCAACGACACATAAAATTTTTGAAGACTTTTATGAAGATGCTTTCGTTTTGATTGCACTTCACAGTAGTTTGGAAGATTATGCTATGGTTTATGCACTGAATAGGTGCTTAAAATCTAACCTTAAAAGAACCCGCGAAGATCTAGATTTATCTCAGCAAATTTCATTTCCTGTTTTCGAATGGAGGGATGTAATTCATGATAGGTACTGGACATTGCTAAATAACAATTGTATAAAGGAAGATGATACATCTATAGAACAAGGGCTCTTTGGAGAAGAACTCACCTATACAAATCATAAGCTGGTTCCAGAATATAAGGACGTAGACTATTTTTTAAAGGTAGAGCAGGATGAGGATAATTTTGAAGAACAAGTTGTAAAATTAATCCTTACGCTTCCCAATGTTGTTACGGCTTATGCGATTGATGCCGACCAATTAAAGTCAAAAAGTAATTTAATTTTTTAGAAAATGCCAAGCAAGAAGAAAACGAAGATAGTAGCCACATTAGGACCTGCAACAAGCAAGAAGGAAGTCCTTAGTGCAATGATAAATGCAGGGGTCGATGTTTTTAGGATTAACTTTTCGCATGCAGATTACGAAGATGTAATTGAGCGCGTTAAGATGATTAGAGAACTTAATGCAGAGCTAGGAACCAACACATCAATTCTTGGAGATTTACAAGGCCCAAAGCTTAGAGTAGGGGTCATGGCAGGAGAAGTAGTAGTGGCTCCAGGAGATGAAATTACTTTTGTCACTGGCAAACCTTTTGAAGGCACTGCGGAAAGAGTATATATGAATTATGATAGTTTTCCACAAGATGTGAATCCTGGAGAACGTATTTTATTGGATGATGGCAAACTAATGTTTGAAGTAGTTTCTACCAATAAAAAGAACGAAGTTAAAGCCAAGGTAATACAAGGAGGGCCGTTAAAATCTAAGAAAGGGGTGAACCTTCCAAACACCAATATTTCATTACCAGCACTTACAGAGAAAGACGTAAAGGATGCCATCTTTGCAGTATCTCAGGAAGTAGATTGGATTGCACTTTCCTTTGTGCGTTTTAGTCAGGATCTTATTGACCTTCAAAACCTAATCAAAGAGCATTCTGAACATAAAATTCCAATTATTGCCAAAATTGAAAAGCCCGAAGCGGTAGAAAACATTGATAAAATTGTTGCTTATTGCGATGGTCTTATGGTAGCTCGTGGCGATTTAGGAGTAGAAGTACCAGCACAGGAAGTACCACTTATTCAAAAGCAACTAGTTTTACGTGCGAAGAAGGCGAGAATACCCGTAATCATTGCCACGCAAATGATGGAAACCATGATTACTAGTTTAACACCTACACGAGCAGAAGTAAACGATGTAGCGAATTCCGTAATGGACGGCGCAGATGCGGTAATGCTCTCGGGAGAAACATCGGTAGGAAATTACCCTGTAGAAGTGATTCAGAAGATGACCAGTATCTTAAAAAGTGTGGAGAATTCTGAATTAATCAATGTACCTCATGATCCGCCACATATTAGAACAAAAAGATATATTACCAAATCAGTTTGTTATCATGCCGCTTTTATGGCAAATGAAATCAAAGCAAAAGCCATATCAACCTTAACAAATAGCGGGTACACGGCCTTTCAAATATCTGCTTGGAGACCTAGCGCACACATCTTAGTATTTACCTCTAATAAGAGAATTCTAACCCAGCTTAATTTATTATGGGGTGTAAAAGCTTTTTATTACGATAAGTTTGTTTCTACTGATGAGACTATTGAAGACGTAAATCAAATTGCTTGTAAGAAAGGATTCTTAGATGTGGGAGATATGCTAATTAGCTTGGCCGCGATGCCAATCAAAGACAAAGGAATGGTAAACACCTTGAGAGTTACAGAAATAGAAACATGTAATTTTTAACCTATCACAGATACCAACAAAAGAAAATCCCGATAGCCGTAATGGCGTATCGGGATTTTCAGTTTAGTAATAAAACACTTAAGCAACTTCTCGCTCGTAAGCGATAAAGTTTACAATCTTCCCTTTTGTATTGAAAATAGGTTCTGCTTTTATCCAGCATTTGTAAAGACTACCATCTTTGCGGTAGTTCATTAAGGTAACCTCAAAAGGCATTTCGTTTTTAACGGCTTTGGAGACATGGCGTAGTTGTTCTTGGCAAGTGGCTTCCCCTTGAAACATTTTTGGTTTGTTACCCATAACCTCTTTGGAAGTATAACCATTCATTTTATACATATTATGGGTTGCATGTACAATACGAAGTTGCGCATCAGTAACCAAGATTACATGTTCCTTCTTTACCAACTCTTCAGTAAACATGGATTTATAATTCCATTTATTGTTAGTTGCAATTGCAGATAGCGCAGTTATATCGCTATGACTTTTACATAACGTATCAAAATGAGAGGCGAATAGATCCCAAGAAAGTAATGGAAGGTTGACAATTTTTTGAGTCTTATAGAACAAGTTTGCTCCTAAATCATAATTCTTCATCTCATTCATTATAGCTGTTTTTAAGGGGGCTAGGCTTCTTATATTTTTTTGCAATTGTGTTTAAGCTTTTTACAACTCTTCCTTGCATTGCTAATTTCCTATCCAAGTAATACTAGTAAAAGATTTCGGCTGTTTAAAATTTAATGGAGGCGTTAACATTTTTGTTTAATAAAAGTGGTCTTGATAGCGATTTTGAGCTTGTAAGCCTCAACAAAAAAAGGAGACCAAAGTAGTAATCATCCCTAGTACTGCTAAGAATTGTTGTTTTGGGGAAAGGGCTGTTGTTAAACAGTTTATTATTCTTTTAAGAGATATTATCTATATGAAGTTTGCTTTTCAAGATCAAAAATTAGGCTCTATATTAGGATTAACTAACGATATAAAATCGAATGAACAGTTATTTTCTGCTACTTCTAGGACCATTAAAATTCTTTGGAATAGGAATAAAGAAGTAGTTTGTTTTCAGGTAGATGGAATACCTATTGAACTGCAACCAAATCAACTAGCAACTCTTACATATTTACAACAAGTATCTTATAAGGAAACACATTTACCGCTGACCGCTTTTTTGTTTAATAGAGCGTTTTATTGCATTTCCGATCATGATAGCGAAGTTTCTTGCAATGGAATTCTGTTTTTCGGAACACAGGATCTTCCTATTATTACACTTCCTTCAACACAAATTAGAAAGTTTAATACGCTGTATGAAGTTTTTCAAGACGAGTTCGCCACTCCAGATAAGATACAGGGAGATATGTTGCAAATGCTTTTAAAGCGACTCATCATTATGTGTACGCGTTTGGCAAAAAAACAACTTATTGTGCAACATTTGGACAACGAACAAATAGATATTATCCGAAAATTTAATGTTCTGGTAGACCTGCATTTTAAAACTAAAAGAAAAGTAAGCGATTATGCCAGCCTACTCTTCAAATCTCCTAAAACATTATCCAACCTATTTGCGATTTACAATCAAAAATCTCCCCAGCAAATTATTCATGAACGATTAACTCTGGAGGCAAAACGATTGATGAATTTTACAGATAAACAATATCAGGAAATTGCTTTCGAATTAGGGTTTAATGATCCAGCTCATTTTAGTCGATTTTTTAAGAAAATGACTTCGTACTCACCTACAGATTATAGAGAAAACAGCATTTTAAGTGCTTAAAGGGAAGTTTTGACAAGCCTTCGGGAAATTGGTACTAACAGCTCGCTTGATTTATGACGCATCTTTGTAGTGTAATTAAAAAATAGTGAAAGATGAACATAAAAAATAAATCCATTTTCAATCTTATTGAAATATTCCGACAGACTAGAAAACCGGTCTTAAATACCATTAGTCCAAAGACACATTGCGAAGAAAAACATCATCACGATTTTTATTGTGATGCAGAGAAACCCCATATTCAGTATTAATATAAATTAAGTTAACAACGCTCCACAAAATAAAAAATAGGAGCCTAAAAAAAGTATAATTATGAGCACATTTAATGTCCCTAAAAGAGAAGAAGTAAGTAGCAATAACCAAGCAATTTTTGACAATTTGGAAAAAGCAGTTGGTTTTGTTCCTAATCTTTTTGCAACCTATGCGCATTCAGAGAATGCCCTTCAAAATTATTTAAACCTATCCAACGCTAAAACATCATTAAAAGCAAAAGAGAAAGAAGTAGTGAATTTAGCTGTTAGTGAAGTAAACAACTGTATTTATTGTTTATCTGCGCATACCGCTATAGGACAAATGAACGGCTTTACGGAGGCTCAAATCTTGGAATTGAGAGCAGGAAATGCCTCTTTTGACAACAAATTAGATGCCTTGGCACGTTTGTCAAGAAATTTAACAGAGAACAGAGGAGCTGCTGAAGATGCGGTTGTAGAAAATTTCTTTAATGCCGGTTGGACAAAAGAAAATTTAATAGACACTATTGTTTTAGTAGGAGATAAGACCATTTCTAATTATTTGCATAAAACAACAAAAGTACCTGTAGATTTTCCAGTAGCGCAAGCCCTAGAAACAGTAGTAGCATAAGTAAATTAAACCTAAATATAAATTTTAATAAAAGTAAAAATGAAAAAAGTAATAGTAGTAGTATTGGTATTCCTTGGAGCTTCATTTAGCATGAATGCTCAGGATAAAATGATGAAGGAAGATAAGATGATGAAGAAAACGGATCAGGTAATTTCTTTAGAGCAGACTCCAGGAGAGTTCACTCAAAAAGGACTCACAGTTTCTGCAGGAACGTATGTTTTCGAAATTTCTAATAATGGAGTAGATCATAACGTTGGTTTTGTATTAGTACAAAAAGGAAAAGACATTAGTAAACCAGAAAATCATATTCAAACCGCTTATGTAACAGAAGCAGTAGCCCCTGGACAAAAGCAAATGTCTAAACCCACAACATTGACTAAAGGCGAGTATGTATATTTCTGTCCTTTAAACCCAACAGCTACCAATAATACATTAATTGTTGAGTAGTTCCTAGGAATCCTACTTCACTAAACAATATCTTAACTGTATTATATTGGTGTTAAAATGTAGTTTTCACTCAGAAGGGTCGCTCTAAGGAGCGGCCTTTTTTTATTTAAATTGAAGTTATAGTATAGGTAGGTTTTCATGGACGTTCAAAGCGACACTACCAATTATAGTATATAATTACCATCTTATAAGGTGAGCCATGCGAACCATACATTTCTCCACAAAAAACCCTTGTAATCGGCTATTTTTAAGATAGCTTTTGTTTAGTTTTAGATCGTTCCTAGCTGCTTTTTGATGCCTATTTAATATGTGAATTATGAAAAGTTTTATCTCTTTATGGACACCACTATTAATTTTCTTGGTTATGAATTTTAATAACTTAAATGCGCAAAACGTTCCAACCGTTAACGAGCTAAATTCGTATTTAAAAAATCAAAAATTTCTAGTTAGTTATAGGGAGGGAGGAGTTGTATATGGAACGTATTATTTTTTGGAGATTCACTATTGTCCAAATGGTACGTACGGGCTTTACGGACGAAGTATTAAAAAAACAGTATTGGATAACGAGCAACGAAATAATTGGAAGGAGTTTGGCGCCTGGAAGGTTGTTAGTAACAGAAATCTTACGGGAATTCAATATGTTACCAACAAAGGACTCCAGAATTTTGTCCCCATTTACAAGTTGTCTGATGGCAGCTACTATATCAGTGAAGGCATCTCTATTACGAGACAAGGATTAGCAAGTTGTCTGTGACAAAAAGAGGCATTGGGAACATAGTACGTAACCGGTGTCAAACAAATCAAAACGGGAATTTTAACTGTACTAAAATGGGTTTCTCTTTGGTTTCTTTTTTTTCATCCGTATTAAGGTTAGCAAGAGAAATTCCTAAAAGACGAACGGAATTATGAAGTTCTTCCTGATACAATAATTCTTTTGCTACTTCGAGGATGAGATCTTTATTCGCTATAAAATAAGGCAGTGTTTTGCTTCTAGTTTGTAAAGAAAAATCACTGTACTTAATTTTTAGGGTAATGGTCTTCCCTGCTATCCCAGATTTCTTTAAACGTTTTTCTAGTTCCGTGGCAATGCTATCTAAACGTTCTAACATGAATATTTCACTGCTTAGGTTTTCATTAAAAGTACGCTCTGCACCTACAGATTTTGGGATGCGATTGGGTTTTACCTCACTTAGATGAATGCCTCGAACTACCTGATAATAAAAAGAGCCACTTTTACCAAAATGATCGTCTAAAAATGTTTGTGTTTTAGCTTTTAGATCTTTACCAGTAAAGATGCCAAGTTTATACATTTTCTCTGCCGTTACTTTACCCACTCCATAAAACTTGCGAATTTCTAGGTCTTCTAAAAATGAAAGAACCTCTTCCGGATTTACCGTTTTTTGCCCATTGGGTTTATTATAATCACTAGCTACTTTGGCAATAAATTTATTAATAGAAATTCCTGCCGAAGCGGAAATTCCTACTTCATCTAAAATACGTTGGCGTATCTCTGTGGCAAGTAAAGTTGCGGAGGGGTTTCCCTTTTTGTTGACCGTAACATCCAAATAAGCCTCATCTAAAGAAAGTGGTTCCACCAGATCTGTATACTCAAAAAAGATTTTTCGTACTTGTTGAGAGATTTCTTTATATCTCGCAAATCTTGGCCGCACAAAAATAAGATCAGGACAGTTTCGCTTGGCAAGGAAACCACTCATTGCACTGCGAACGCCATATTTTCTTGCCTCATAGCTAGCAGCAGATACCACACCTCTTTTTTCACCTCCACCTACGGCCAGTGGTTTTCCTTTTAGCTCCGGATTGTCCATTTGTTCCACGGAAGCGTAAAACGCGTCCATATCAACATGGATTATTTTTCGCAAAGGGAAATCATAGGTCATGCACAAATTTAAACTATATTTAGTTTTGGAATTGTTCCAAAGGGGCAGAATATATGCAAGAAATAGAACGTAAATTTTTGGTAACATCTTCAGCGTACAGAGAAGAAGCTTCCTCTGTGGAGCGCATTGTACAGGGGTTTTTAAATACAGACCCTGAGCGTACCGTTCGTGTTAGGATTAAAGGATTGGAAGGATATATTACGGTAAAAGGGCTATCAAATGCTGAAGGAACCACTCGTTTCGAATGGGAAAAAGCAATACCTCTTAAGGATGCGGAAACATTACTGCTGCTATGTGAGGAGGGAGTTCTAGAAAAGAATAGGCATTATGTACCCCAAGGAGCACATATTTTTGAAGTAGATGAATTTCTTGGAAATAATCAAGGATTGGTGGTGGCAGAGGTAGAACTGTTAGATGAACAAGAACAGTTTTCAAAGCCACTTTGGTTGGGTAAAGAAGTTACAGGAGATGTTCGATATTATAATTCTCAATTAAGCAAAAACCCGTTTAAAAAATGGAAATCATGAAATATTTAGTTGTAATCGCATTATGTATACTTGTTTTCTCTTGTGGAAAAAAAGAGCTAACCGTAGCACAAACAAAACAGAACCTCAAGGAAAAGGGTTATGAGGTTTTTGATTATGTAGACGAAAAAACGAAGGATACGATTATTATGCAGCAGTACTTTATTGCTTTTTTAAAGAGCGGACCCAATCGCACGCAGTCAAAAGCAGAGGCAGATAGGTTACAGGTTCTGCATCAAGAACATTTGGGAAGAATGTACGAACTGGGCTATGCAGATATCTCTGGACCTTTTGGTGATGAGGGAGATATCAAAGGAATTACGGTATATAATACTCCCACACTGCGAATGGCAGATAGTTTAGCGAATTTAGACCCCATGGTAAAATCGGGTAGGTTGGTGATTGAAATGCACCCCTGGTGGGCTGGCAAAGGCTTCCCCTTACGTTAGCTTGCTAAAACACCTTCTTTTTCAATAATTGGAATTTCGGAAAGCGCATTTTGGGTAATCGTATTTTTTTTAAAAAGGAATCGGTATTCAAACAACTTGTTATCTGCATAATAGGTAACAAAGAATTCGTTGTTTAAGGCAAAAAGAGCCTCTTGTAGCATTTCAATTTTTTCAAAAGACTTTTCTTTTACTTCTCCAATGCCATGGCGCATGGTAGACGTTTTTCGGTCTCCATCATAGCCTTTAGAGACAATTAGTACCATGTCTATTTTAGAGGTTCTATTATTAATAATGTAGGCATTCCATTCCTTTGAAAGGAATTCCTCATTCCATTCATGAACAATAGCAACATATACATCTTTTGCTATTGGAATTTCAATGTCTTTTTTCATGCTACAAAATTGAAAATAAAAAGGCTCTTTTAAAAGGCACTTTTAAACTGTTCTAGAAAACGCACATCGTTTTCACTGAGCAGACGAATATCGGAGATCTGATGAAGTAATAAGGCAATTCTATCAATACCCATTCCAAAGGCAAAACCAGAATATACTTCGGAGTCAATACCACAGTTTTCTAATACATTAGGGTCTACCATACCGCAACCCATAATTTCTAACCAGCCAGTACCCTTCGTCATTCTATAATCAGTCTCCGTTTCTAGACCCCAGTAGACATCTACTTCTGCACTGGGCTCTGTAAAGGGAAAATAGGAAGGGCGTAGACGTATTTTAGACTTACCAAATAATTCAGTAGTAAAGAACTGTAAGGTTTGTTTTAAATCAGCAAAAGAAACATCTTTATCAATATACAAGCCTTCTACTTGATGAAAAAAGCAATGGGAACGCGATGAAATAGCTTCATTTCTGTATACTCTTCCTGGCGAAATGGTTCGAATAGGAGGCTTATTATTTTCCATATAGCGAACCTGCACAGAAGAGGTATGAGTGCGCAATAATACATCTGGATTTGTTTGAATAAAGAAAGTATCCTGCATATCACGCGCAGGGTGGTATTCTGGCAGATTTAGTGCAGTAAAATTATGCCAATCGTCTTCAATTTCGGGTCCTTCAGACACATTGAATCCTATTCTTGAAAAGATATCAATGATTTGATTTTTAACAATGGAAATAGGATGTCTAGCACCTAAAGCAATAGGTTCACCTGGTTTGGTAAGATCGCCATGCACGCCAGTTTCATCCGTCTTATTTTCCAATGCTTCCTTTAAGGTAGCTACCTTAGCTGTTGCACTCTGCTTAAGCTCATTGATAGACAGCCCAAAAGCTTTTTTTTGGTCGTTGGGAACATTTTTGAACTCGGCAAAAAAATCGTTCAGTAGTCCTTTTTTACCTAAATACTTAATGCGAAAAGCTTCTACTTTTTCTTTCGTATCTGCTTTAAATTGCGCAACTTCTTCAATATGTTCCTTTATTTTATCAATCATATTTGTTGACTAAGAACCGCAAATTTAAAACTTTTACTGAAGCTGATGACTATTTTAGGATCAAATAAAACGTCTGGACACTAAGAAACGTCTTTAACATTCTCTTTGATCCATAACATGCACTGATCAAAAGATTTAAAAAGATGTTCTTCTGGAATAAGGTCTGGAATAATATCGATTCTTTGGAACATATACTTGGGTTGCTTTTGAATATCCACAAAGAGGACTAAAATGTTATCCTTTCTTAAATCTACTAGGACGTCTTCCATGGCATAAAGACCAGATTGATCTACATATTGCATTCTGTCTAGTCTAATTATTACGGTCTTGGCAGTATCCGGAATCTGATCTGCTAGTTGCTGAAATTCACTAGTATAGCCAAAAAATAAGGGCCCCTTAATATGTTTAATAAAAACCTCCTCTTTTAAGTTCGTAGGAAAGTTTAATTCATCGGACCAGGCCTCTTCTTTAATCAATGATTTTACATTTGAACCCTCAGCGGTAAGGTCGCCCATTTTTTTCATAAACATCAAAGAAGCAATGATTAAGCCAATACCAACGGCATAAATAAGATTCCAAGTAGCAGAAAGTACTAATACAATAAGCATAATAATCACCTCAGAGCTTATTTTTAAAGGCCCTAACTTCACATCTTTTGGCAAACTTGAAATGGCCTTTAGCCCTTTATAATCCATAACCCCTATTCCTACGGTTACCAAAATTCCCGCAAGGACAGCGGCAGGTATTTGAGATGCAATAGGTCCTAGGGTTAGCAGAATAATCAACAATAAAATACCTGCAAGCATCCCAGACAATTTTGTTTTTCCTCCGGAATTAATATTCACTACTGTACGTATGGTAGCCCCGGCTCCTGGTATGCCACCAAATATAGCAGCAATACTATTTCCAATTCCTTGCCCTACCAGCTCTTTATTGGGTTTGTGTTTGGTTTTGGTCATATTGTCTGCCACTACCGAAGTGAGCAAAGAATCAATAGCTCCTAAAAGGGCTAGTGCAACGGCAGTAAATATGTAAGGCGTAATAACGGAGGGGTTAAAATTTGTAAATATTTCTAGATTAGGAAGGGGTATTCCGCTTGGAATTTCTTCAATAAGTCTGTAGGGCAATTTAAAGGCGTAAGCCACTCCAGACACTACTAATAAAGCTACCAAGGTACTAGGTACAGCGGTAGTTATACGCTTAAACCCGTAAATAATTAAAATGGTTGCTAGGGCTAATCCAAGTTCCCACCAATTAATGTTATTAATGCCGCGTCGCAAATGTTTAAGTGTACCAATGACTCCTGAAGCTTCTGTTTTTGCAAGAGTTTGTGATTCTTGTAAAATAGCTTTCTCATTAACCTCACTAGAACGTTTAATGGTTTCTTTAAAATCTTCTAACACTAAAATACCCTCACCCGCCTCATCCTTCAGAATATTTTCAAGAATTAGAGCCTCTGCCTGTGGTTTAAATTTTGAAACCAATTCAGCATCTTCTTTGGGGTAATATCCAATGGCCGGGAATATTTGAGTAATTAAGATAATGACCCCAATGGCCGTCATAAAGCCAGAAACCACAGGATAGGGAATGTATTTAATATACTTCCCAAAACCCAGTAAACCCAATCCAATTTGGAAAATTCCTGCAAGTAAAAACACAGTTAAAATAGCAGGCAATGCTTTTGCTACGTCGCCATCATTCACGGCAATTATACCAGCAATAACGACCATACTTACCGCAGTCATTGGAGCTGTTGGACCAGAAATCTGCGTACTGGTACCACCGAATAAAGCGGCAAAAAAACTGATAAAAATGGCGCCGTATAAACCGGCTGTTGGCCCCAAACCAGAACTTACACCAAAGGCAAGAGCCAAAGGCAATGCAACGATTCCTGCCGTGATACCTCCAAAGAGATCACCTTTAAAATTGGAAAACAAATTCTTCATGGATAATTTATAGTATTGCTTGTTAAGGAAAGGTACTAATTTTGCGTAAAAAATAAGGTCAATGTTGTTTAAACATTGACCTTATACTTTTAAAGAAGGAACTTCCTAATCAAAAAAGGCTACTTTACCACTATCAATATGGTACATGCCCCCAAGAATCATAATTTCTCCTTGATCTTCCATTTCCTTTAAAACAGGGCTTTGTTGCCGTATGTTTTCTATAGTAAGCTCTACATTTTTTTTAGCAACTTCATTAACAAAATCTAAATTTTTAGACGTACGCATGCTAGCATCTGACGGTTCTGCAACGGCAGCAACAGCTGGCTTAATTTTGCTAATAAGTGCAGTGAGGTTACCAAGTTGTGCATCGTCGCAAGCTCCTTTAACAGCACCACAAGCCGTATGTCCTAAAACAAGTACTACTTTAGTTCCGGCCAATTTACATGCAAACTCCATGCTCCCTAGGATGTCTTCATTCACAAAATTCCCAGCCACTCTAGCACTAAAAATGTCACCAACACCTTGATCAAAAATTAGCTCTGCAGACACTCTAGAATCAATACACCCAAGAACTGTTGCAAAGGGATATTGACCACCTATGGTGTCTTGTACTTGTTCCAAAAGATTGCGTTGAGCCATATCACTCCTTTGAAATCTTTCATTCCCTTCTTTTAATAACTGCAATGCAGCCACGGGGGTTAAGGCGGCTTGCGTTTCTTTTGTTTGTGCTTTCATGCTATAATATTTTTATATTAAACTTTTTAAAATGATGTGTTATTGTGTCTTTGGTCTTAGTGTAAAGAACTTAATAAAGCTCTCCGGATTTTCCACCACACCACGCTCAGAAATCAATTGTATGTCAATATTTCTTTCTTTTGCTTTGAAAGAAAAATCATCTAGAATCTCAATAATATCATTGTCTAAATATCGTGTCTTTCGAACGTCTAATTCTAAATAGGTATCTCTGGGTAGTCTATCAAGTTCTTTTAAGATAGCTCCTTTGTTGAAGAAAGTAACCTCTTCTGCTAGCGTCATTTTTATTCTATGTTTTCCGTTGCTTTTATCTTCAATATGAAGGAAATGGGAATTTTGGAAACTTTTGATAAGAATTACTACAATGCCCACCGCAAGTCCTAGTCCAATACCAATTAATAGATCTGTAAAAACAATCCCCAAAACAGTTACAATAAAGGGAATGAATTGTTTCCATCCTAGCTTATACATGGTCTTAAACAGGGCTGGCTTTGCCAATTTATAGCCTACTATAAAAAGAATGGCAGCTAAAACTGAAAGCGGAATCATGTTCAACAATCTTGGGATTAAAATCACGGAGATTAATAAAAAGAAACCATGAATAATGGCCGACATTTTGGATTTACCACCTGATTGAATATTTGCAGAACTTCTAACGATTACCTGAGTGATTGGGAGGCCTCCAATAAAACCAGAAATCATATTACCAGCCCCTTGGGCTAATAATTCTCGGTTGGTAGGAGTTACTCTTTTTTCAGGATCTAATTTATCTGTGGCTTCAACACAAAGAAGCGTTTCTAAACTAGCAACCAATGCAATGGTAAAAGCGGTAATCCAAATTTGAGGGTTTCCAATTTCACCAAAATTGGGAAAACTAAACTGTGCTAAGAAAGAAGCGGCATCCTCGGGAACAGGTACACTAACCAAATGCTCTGGCGAAATAGCCCAGAATTCGTTTCCTTTGGTTAATACGTAAAATACAATACTTGCCACTACAGCAACTAACGGCCCCTGCACTAACTGAAAAAACTTTCCTTTTTTGGATAGTACATTGCTCCATAATAGCAATATGCCTAAACCAATGATTGCAATTAAGGTGGCTCCAGGACTAATATTATTGAACGCTTGTAATATTTCTGAAAACGTATTTTGGCCATCTATTTGAGCGAATGCAAAATCTCCTTCCGGATCTGAGTCATACCCAAAAAAGTGAGGAATTTGCTTTAAAATAATAATAATTCCAATTCCAGTGAGCATCCCTTTAATTACAGAAGATGGGAAATAATAACCAATAATACCGGCTTTCAAAACCCCAAAAAGGAGTTGAATTGCTCCTCCTAAAACTACTGCTAATAGGAAGTTTTCAAAGCCACCAAGAGCTCCAATTGCGGTAAGTACAATAGCTGCGAGTCCAGCAGCAGGACCACTAACACCGATTTGTGAACCACTTAAGAATCCCACAACAATTCCTCCTATAATCCCTGCAATTAGACCGGAAAATAGAGGGGCGCCACTAGCTAGGGCAATTCCTAAACACAGTGGAAGCGCTACAAAAAATACAACGATACTTGCAGGCAAGTCGTTTTTTAATGATTTAAACATATTGAATTTATTTACTGTCTTTAAAGAAAAAGGACCAAAGACTATTAAGAATTAAGGTAACAAAAAAAGGGGACAAAAACTTAACTTATGTTCTTTGGAGGAGGAAGCAAAATTTCTCTAGAGGGATGGTTGTAATGAATCCCGTAGTATATTTTGTTAGAATTTTTTAGTTCTACAATGGAATCGGACCATTTGGAAATGGTATAAAAAAAGTAATCTTTTCCATCAAGTTCTTTTTTACTTTCTTTTTCCTTGTTCTCTTCATCGCTTAAATCCATTACCATCACCGTATAGGCTTCCTGATCCATTAAAACAATAATGGAAGGTGCCAGGATGGAGGCGGTTAAGAGAAAGCAAATTATAAAAAGAGCAAAGGACTTGAACATTGATCAATGCGGTTTTTGCAAAGATAATAGTAATACTATTATATTTTGTTAAAGAAATTCTAAAAATCTTTCAACAGTTTAATATTTTCATTAAGTAGCCAACCCGTTTTTCCATCAGCTAATGCTACCTTTTTCCAGTTGTTAAGTTCCTCCAATACATTTACCTTGGTTCCTTCATGTAGTTTAAACGCTTCAGAGCTCCGATCATTTGGTTCCGCTTTTACGGATAC
Source organism: uncultured Flavobacteriaceae bacterium (assembly GCA_947500575.1). Classification (GTDB taxonomy): domain Bacteria; phylum Bacteroidota; class Bacteroidia; order Flavobacteriales; family Flavobacteriaceae; genus CANMSI01. The sequence continues at coordinate 204,343 of CANMSI010000003.1, forward strand.
CTCTTCAGAAAATACAATGGCAGGCTGATTTGCATTAAAGTCTGCATATTGTACATATGCCATAGCAGCAGTACAAATTGATAAAAATAAGGCAATTAAGCTACTAATAAAAGCAATTCTCTTTTGAGTTGCATATTGCATATAGTAAAAAGCAATATAGGCCAATACAAATAGGAACATACATATTATGGCCGTATACGCCCATTGGTCAAAAGACATAAGCGCAAGCGCTTTGTGATATATTTTAGTGATTCCGGTTTCTGGGAGTTCTTCTACTGCATCCAAGGTCATATTTTGAGCATAGGACAAATTGCTTTTAATTTCAGTATCATTAGGATTTAATAGCAAAGCCTTTTCATAGTAGTAGATACTCGGTGCTACTTTGTTCATCTTGTAATAAGTATTTCCGAGATTGTAGTAGACAGCAACTGAATGCTCTCCATTTTCCAAAATTTTCAAATACTGTTCCGCTGCTTTTTCGTAATCACCTTCATTGTAAGCGGTTGTAGCCTTCGTAAAAAGCGCTTCGTTCTGAGCACTTCCTACAAAAGAGAGGCAGAAAAAGAGTAGTATTACAATTTTTTTCATGCGTTACAATTGTTTATCTAAATAAGATATTACTTCACTCGCTTTATTATAATCTTCTTGCATTTGAACATCTGAAAATGGGCTATATCGTGCCATTTCACAATTTTTCAACAGTCCAATAAAACCTTGGTTTGTAGTTTCATCAACCTGTTTTTGAAGCAATAATTGCCCTATTTTATCCTTGCTAAATTCTGAAGTTTCAATTTTTAATTTTGCCTTTAGGTAATTATGAAGTGCTTTTTCCAGGGAAATGTAAAATGTTTCTTTGTTCCCCATAGCTTTCTTGGCATTAGACAAATACTTTCGGGCAAGTTTATTAGCCTTTTTAATCCGATTCCCGGCCACGTCACTAGCGATTGCATCTCTCTTCTTACCAAATAGTATAGCAATTGGGATTAATAACAATGGCAACAACCACCATAGATAAAAGCTGGTAGATCTAAAAAAGTAATTGGAACCAATTGGAATTAAACCTGGCTTCGTTTTAATAAAATTAAATTGCCCTCCTGTTTGCACAACAGCCTGCTTATTGGTATTGGTGGTGCTTGAATTATTTACCGATGTATCTGCAGGTCCTTCCAATACATTAATTAAAATTTCCTCAGAATTCAAGACTTCATAGGTTTCGGTATCTGGATTAAAGTAGCTAAACGAAATACTGGGAATAGGATACTTTCCTCTATAAGAGGGCACAATGGTATAACTATTACTCACAGTTCCCTCCATTCCAGAAAGTGAGGTTCGTACTTTTTCTTTGAATTCTGGGTCGTAGACTTCTAAAGAACTTGGAAGGTTAGGTTCTGGAAGTTGAAATAGTTTTAAGTTTCCTTTGCCCGTAACATTTACAATGGCTTGTAAAGATTCTGAAGCATTTAAATTTGTTTTGGAAGTGGTCACTGAAAAGTCAAAATTTCCCACAGCACCACTAAAATTCGCAGGTTTTCCTGCGGTTGGAAGCGTTTTTACATTAATGCTTCGTTTGCCAGCAGATACGATTTTATTTGTGGAGGTGTATATTCTACCTCCAAAGAAATCACGTCTATTGGTAGGAACATCAATGGAAACATCTAAGGATAAAGGTTCTATATCAAGTCTTCCTGTTTTTTGAGGGTATAATACAACTCTTTTTAGTATTACATATTTATAAGGGCGCCCTTTATAGGTGCCGTTTTGTATGGAGTATTTGGTGACAGGCATATCCTGGCTCCAAAAATTATTGTATTTCGGATTGTCTACGGCTCTAAAATTGGTTACGTTAATTGCATTACTTACATATAGTTTATAAATAACGCTGACTGCCTCATTTAAGTAGGGATTGCCGTTTACTACTTCCGCAACTAAGTGGAGATTGTCGTCAGCAATGTCATCTACAGTCATCTCATCACCGGGCTTATCCACAGCAGCGGTTACCTGTACTTTTTTGGCAAGCGACTTATACGTTTTTCCATCAATAACAATGGTAGCTTGTTTAATGGTAAAATTTCCTTTACCGGTGGGGGCCAGTGTATAGGAATAGGTTTTTGAAAAACTTCGCTTTCCATTAATCCATGAAGAACTGATTGCTTGAGAAGGCCCCATGACTACCTTAAATCCTTGGAAGTCAGGTGGGTTAAAATCATCTCCATCCTTATTCATAGTAAAGTCTACTCTAAGTCTTTCGTTTAAACCCAGTTTATTTTTACTAAGCTTAACTTCAAAAGTTACACTTTGATCATCCTGCGCTTGTATTGTTGTTATAAAACACAGCGAGGATAGAAATATGAGATATGTTTTAATTATGGTTTGCATTACCAATCTTTCTCATTTTTTATTTTGACGCCTTTTACTTTTTTAGCATCGATTTTTTCTTGCACTTTTTTCTCTTCATTTTGCATGGCCTCTAACAAATTTTTAATCTGCTGTGGAGACAATTGATTGGGTCTTGGCTTTGGTTTATCGCCATCCTTGGGCTGCTGTTTTTTCTCCTTCTTCTTGTCTCCATCTCCTTCCTTATTTTCTTCCTTTTTTTGATTTCCTTTATCTCCTTCGTCTCCCTTATCCTTGTTCTTGTCCTTGTCCTGATCTCCTTTTTTATCCTTGTCTTGGTCTCCTTGATTTTTCTGATCTTTCTTTTGATCTTCTTTATCCTTCTGATCTTTTTTGTCCTTATTTTGGTCGTTTTTCTGCTCGTCTTGTTTCTTTTTTAGCAGTTCTTTAGCAAGCGCTAAATTATAGCGTGTTTCTTCGTCTTTTGAATTATTTCTAAGGGCTTCTTTGTAGGCTTCCACTGCTTTTTCATACTCTTTATTTTTCATAAAGACGTTCCCCATATTGTGGTATGCCTTGTGTTTATCAGATTTGTCTGATGTAAGTTCCCCTGCTTGCTTGTATCTACTAAAGGCCTCTTTATAACTTTCTCGATTATAGTAAGCATTTCCAAGATTGTAAGGTGCTGAGGTATTTTCACTGCTTTTTGAAATGGCTCTTCTATAGTCTGCTTCGGCATTTATAAAATCATTTTCGGTAAGCTGCTTATTCGCATCACTGGTTAAGTTTTTAGATGCCTGAAGCGCCTTTATTTTCTTTTTATCTACTTCTTGGGCAAAACCAATACACCCAAGCAACATACATATGAAGGTGATTTTTATTTTATCCATTGGTATAATTTTTGTCATTAAATAAATTCAACTTTTTAAGCCATAAGGTTTTTCTATCTAATAAAAAGACCTCTAAAAATAGGAAGAATAAACCTGCCCCCAAAAACCATTGAAATTGATCCTTAAATTCCGCAAATTGTTTGGCCTCAAATTCCTTCTTATCCATTTGGTTTAATTGTTCTCTAATCAGAGAAACTGCTTTGCTAGTATCGGAACCATCAATGTACAAACCGTCGCCGTCGTCTGCAATTTCTTGCAAAATTTGTTCATTTAGTTTAGTAATAACAACTTCGCCCTGAGCATCTTTTTTTAAACTTTCAACGACCCCATTTTGTTTAATAGGAATTGGGCCTCCTTTTTTCTTCCCTACACCAATCGTAAAGATGCGAATACCTTCATCTATGGCAGTATCTACAGCATCTAAGGTAGAACCTCCAGAATGGTCTTCTCCATCCGAAATAATGAAAAGCACTCGGTTAGTTTGCTCATCATCATCGTAGTAGGTAGCGGCTAAATCAATTGCTTCATTAATAGCGGTTCCTTGTGAAGAAAGCATATCGGTATTCATGCTTTGCAAAAACATTTTAGCCGCTCCATAGTCAGTAGTAATAGGGAGCTGCGGAAATGCTTGCCCCGCGTACGCAATAATACCAATACGATCACTTGCCAACTGGTTTATAATCTCTGAAACAAGTCTTTTTGATTTCTCCAACCTATTGGGTGCAATATCTTCGGCAAGCATACTTTTAGAAACATCTACTGCAAAAACAATGTCTACCCCCTCTCTTTTGACTGTCTCTAATTTTGTTCCAATTTTTGGATTTACTAAGCCAAGGGTTAAAAAAGTAAGTCCCAAAATAAGAAACAACAATTTCAAAGTGCCTTTGAAGCTAGATTTGGAAGGCGTTAATCTTTTTAGAAGTTGGGTATTGGCAAATTTCTTTTGGGTCTTGTGCTTCCACAGCTGTAGAATCACAAAAATGACGATCATTATTGGAATAATGAGTAAAAAAGTAAAATATATTTTTTCGTCTAACTGAATCATTATTTGTTTGCCTATTTTTTAAATAAAACTTCTAAAAAGTGTGTTGCGTAAAATCCATTCTAACAAGAGTAAAGCTCCTGCAATAAATACCCATATTCTATATTTTTCTTCGTATCTGTAATATTTAAATTCTTCTACTTCGGTTTTCTCTAATTTGTTTATTTCGTCATAAATTGCTTCAAGCTTCTTATTATTGGTTGCTCTAAAATACTTTCCTCCCGTTACCTCGGCTATTTCTTCTAGAAGTTTTTCATCGATTTCTACTTGTCGCATACCGTATCTAAAAGTTCCGTCTGCTTTGTAAGCAATAGGAGACAATGCATTGCCGTTGGTCCCCAAACCAATGGTATAGGTTTTAATTCCAAATTCTACCGCTAAATCAGCGGCGGTTTGCGGCTCAATAAAACCCGAATTATTAACGCCATCTGTTAAGAGTATAATTACTTTACTAATGGCTTTGCTCTCTTTTAAACGGTTCACGGAGGTAGCTAAACCCATACCAATAGCAGTACCATCGTTTAATTGCCCATAGGTAATTTCTTTAAGTGCTCTCAAGACAATTGACTTATCACTGGTTATGGGTGTTTTGGTATAACTTTCTCCGGCATACGCTACTAAACCTATTCTATCATTAGGTCTATCTTTTATAAAATCGCCCGCAACTTCCTTTAAAGCTGTAAGTCTGTTTGGTTTTAAATCTCTTGCCAACATACTAGATGATACATCAATGGCCATCACAATATCAATTCCCTTGGTGGTCTTTCGTCTGGTTGAAATATCTTCGGTCTGTGGTCGTGCTATTGCCGTAATAATAGCAGCCAATGCCAACAATCGAAATAAGAATAATACAGGCTTTAATTTTGGAAGAAAACTCGGAGTAGAAAATCCTTTAATACTAGATATTTTCAAGGAAGCCGTTTCTTGTTTTCGCTTTAAGAGATACCAAAGCAAAGCCAAAGGAAGCAACAATAGCAACCAAAACAATTCTGGATTCGCAAATTCTATACCCTCTAGCATCTATGCGTCTGTTTTAAATTTGACCGATTGTACTATTCTATCTATAATGGGTTCGGCATATTTGTCATCATCCTGATACATAAGTACAAGGGTATGACATGCTTTCTTTTCAACAAAAAAATAGAGCTGATAGTTATAATTAAGTTTTTCACCTGTCAATTTACTTTCGGCAACAAACTTACCGTATACTTTTAAACCTTCTGCTCCTTCAATTGCATACGCATCATTTTTAACGATGAGGTTTTTAGCGCCTTGCTTTTCTATGGTTTTAATAGACTGTTCCGATATGTAGGTTAAAAACTTTCTAGTGAGTTCATCTTCAGAAGGCTTTTCTTCCCCAAAGGCTCCTGAAAGGGCTAATTTTTTCATCGCTTCTTCTACTTCCACGGTATTTACTGCGACATAAAAACGATCTAACATGCTTCCGTAAACAAACATATCTCTAGAGCTAATGGCTCCATCATCTTGAGCTGTAGAATCTACCAATGCACGTATATTTTTTCTAGTGAGTACTTTAGGTGTTTCTATGTTTAATGCCGGATATCCGTACGAACTAGAAACCCATTCTCCTTCTAGCAGTTCTTTAGTAGGATGCCCTATGACCGTATCTTTTACATAATCATACCCAAAATAAGCAACGGTTGAGGCAATGGAGATGAGGATTACTCCAAACCCAATGCCTGCTGCCAAGAAAACTCTTTTTCTATATTTTTTTCTAGCTAGTTCTTCTAAATATTCTTCTTGCTGTAATAATTCTTCTTCTGTAGGTTCTGGAAGTGCCTCTTTGGTTTTAATAACAATTTGCTCCACTGATTTCCGATCTTCTTCAGCGATAGTGGTAGCTGGTTTGGATTTAGCAAATTTCACCAAATCTGCAGTCTGCAATATTCTTTTAAACTGTTTAATAGTGTCATCTTCTAACTTTAATTCGCCAGCATCCTTTAGAATTTCTAATTTATCTATCAATTGATCCGTTGTACTTTCCAAGGCAGAAACATGTACATCTTCTTCTAAATAAGACCGAACTATATCTGTGAGTTCAGAGTAGTATCTCTTATACTCATCTTGGATTAAGTATCTAGAATTCTCTAAACGCTTTAATTCGAGCAATGCTCTATCGTAGGCAGGGAGTAAGGCCTCTTTTTCTTTTTCGGTGAGCTCTTTTTTCCTGAGTAGAAACCAGTATAATAGAAATGCTAGTAATAATAAACCAATAATGATAGCGGCTATTATTTTCCAAAGCCGAGAGTTACTTTTTTCTACGGCAATTAAGGATTTAATATCGTACATTTTTTGAGTAAGCGTATCTACTGGTACGGTTGCTACGTTGATCTGTACAGAATCCGTAAAGAAAGGCTTTTCATTGATGGCAATTCGTTGTCTAGGAATTGTATATACACCAGAATCGAATTGGGTAAGTGCATATTTTTTTTGTAGCCTTAGTCTATTTTTTTTGCGAGTAGTATCGGTTGCAAAAGATTCTACTGTTTCTAAAGGAGAAAATGTTTGCCCTTCAGGAAAAAACACCAAATCTGTAGAATCCGTTTCAACGGTAATGATGTAATTTATTTGCTCTCCAATTTTTATAAAAGTAGTATCAACCTTAGATTGTACGCTAGGGGTAGATTGAGAAAAGCCTTGAAGTGCACATATAAAAGCACATATAAAAGCGATTCGCTTTAAAAGCGAAGGAGTAAATAGTATGATTAACTTCTGAATGTTCATTTATTTTTTATCCTCTACGTTTAAAATAACCCAATAATTTCTTCACATAGCTTTCATCTACTCGGCAACTTAAAACTCCACAACCAGATTTGGTAAAAGTTTCTTTAAAATAATGCATCCGTTCCTGATGAAATTTTTCATAAGCTCTTCGCACTTTTTTAGACTGGGTATTTACTAATTGTATACTTCCTGTCTCTGCATCTTGCATTTGAACCATTCCTAAATTTGGGATAGTCGTTTCTTTTTCATCATATATTCGTATACCAGTAACATCGTGTTTGTTTCCGGTAATTTTTAGAGTTCGCTCATAATCGGTTGCAATAAAATCTGAAAGCACAAAAACAATGGCTTTTTTCTTCATTACATTGGTGAGGTATTTCAAGGCCTCTGCAATATTGGTTTTTTGACTTTTTGGACGAAACTCTAATAATTCTCTAATAATACGAAGCACATGTGTTTTTCCTTTTTTAGGAGGAATGAAAAGTTCTACTTCATCTGAGAATAGAATGAGCCCTACCTTATCATTATTTTGTAAAGCAGAAAATGCCAGTGTAGCTGATATTTCAGTAATGATCTCTTTTTTAAATTGATTTACCGTTCCGAAAAGTTCGGATCCACTAACATCTACCATGAGCATCATGGTAAGTTCTCTTTCTTCTTCAAATACTTTTATGTAAGGTTCGTTGTAGCGAGCTGTTACATTCCAATCAATACTTCTTACATCGTCTCCAAATTGGTATTGCCTCACTTCGCTAAAGGTCATTCCACGCCCTTTAAACGTAGAATGGTACTCCCCACCAAAAATATGGTCGGATAGACGTCTCGTCTTAATCTCAATTTTACGAACCTTTTTAAGTAATTCTTTGGTATTCATTTTTTTGAATAAGCAATCCTTATTTTCATTAGGATAAACAGGTAGTCATTGGTTAGGCTAAAGGTGTTTAGAAGAAATAAGTTGAAAGGTCAACCAATCACAGCCAACTTGTTAAGGTACTTCAATTTCATTAACAATTTTATTAATGATTTCTTCTGAAGTAATATTTTCGGCTTCCGCTTCATAGGTAATACCAATTCTATGTCGTAACACATCATGTACTACCGCTCTTACATCTTCTGGAACCACATATCCTCTTCTTTTTATAAAGGCATAACACTTTGCGGCATTTCCAAGGTTAATACTTCCTCTAGGAGAAGCCCCAAAGCTGATTAGCGGCTTTAAATTTTCTAGATTATATTTTTCTGGATATCGGGTGGCAAAAACCAAATCCAATATATATTTTTCAATTTTTTCGTCCATGTAAACTTCCTTCACAGCTTTCTGAGCACTTAAAATCTGTTTTACGGTTATTACAGGTTTTACAGTCTCATAAGAGCCTAAGAGGTTTTGACGCATAATTAATTGCTCTTCATTCATCTTGGGATAATCAATAACTGTTTTCAGCATAAAACGGTCTACTTGCGCTTCTGGCAAAGGATATGTTCCTTCCTGTTCTACTGGGTTCTGAGTTGCCATTACCAGAAAAGGCTGGTCTAACTTAAAAGTTTCATCCCCAATGGTCACTTGCCTTTCTTGCATCGCTTCTAGCAATGCTGATTGTACCTTGGCCGGAGCCCGGTTAATTTCATCTGCCAAAACAAAATTGGCGAAAATAGGTCCTTTCTTAATGGAGAAATCGTTCTCCTTCATATTAAATATGAGGGTACCTACCACATCTGCTGGCAGCAAGTCTGGTGTAAACTGAATTCTACTAAAACTCCCTTTCACAGCTTTGGAAAGCGTATTGATGGCTAAAGTTTTTGCTAATCCAGGAACACCTTCCAATAAAATATGTCCCTGTCCTAAGAGACCAATTAGTAGGCGTTCTACCATATGCTTCTGACCAACAATTACCTTGTTCATCTCTAACATTAGTAAGTCTATAAAAGCGCTTTCCTGTGCAATTTTCTCGTTCACAGCGCTAATATCAATTGTAGTATTTTCCTCCATAGAAATTATTTTGTCCTTTATGCAAATAAAGTAAGCATTTTAATAAAATGCAAAATGAAAATTTATTTAGTGATCGGCTGTTAATTATTGGTTAAAAAATGACTCTTAGCCCAAGTTTTATGAATGATTTAAGGGATTTATTTTTTATTTTCACGACCCTATGAAAAACACAAGCATTTATTCAAAAATTATTGCGGGAACCATGACTTGGGGAAGTTGGGGTAAAAAGCTATCACAGGCCGAAATGATCGATTTGATGCATCACTGTTTATCGCTTGGTGTTACCACTTTTGACCATGCAGATATTTACGGTGGATATACCAATGAAGCCGAGTTTGGAAAAGCCTTTGCCACCAGCGAGATTGATAGAGAAAAAATACAGCTAATTACCAAATGTGGCATCCAATTAGATGCAGAATCAAGAAGAAATAAAGTAAAACATTATTCCTATACAAAGGATTATATCATTTGGTCGGCAGAACAATCTTTAAAAAACTTAAAGACAGATTATTTAGATCTATTTTTATTACATAGACCTAGTCCATTAATGCATCCTGATGAAATTGGAGAAGCTATTTCTAACTTGCATGCTACTGGAAAAATTAAAGCGTTTGGAGTGTCCAATTTTACACCATCACAGATCGCAGTTTTGGAAACAACAACTCCTGTTTCTGGAAATCAAGTGGAGTTTTCTTTAACCGCTAACGAAGCAATGCATGACGGTACTTTGGATGATATGATCATAAACAGCAGAATGGCCATGGCTTGGAGTCCTTTGGGCGGCTTTTTTAGAAGCAAAAATAAACAAGCACAGCGGATTCAATTGGCCATGAAACCCATGAAAGAAAAGTACAATGCTTCAGAAGACCAATTGCTACTAGCATGGATATTGAAGCATCCGGCAAACATATATCCCGTGGTTGGCACGGCCACCAAAGAGCGTGTTACGGCGTCTGCAGGAGCTACATCGGTTGCTTTAGATCAAGAAGATTGGTTTATATTGTTAGAAGCTAGTAAAGGGCAGGAAGTGCCTTAGCATTTGTTGAAACTTGAATAGATTTCTCCATAAATTATCACGAAATCCGTTTTATGATGTGCTATCTTTAGCAAATAAGTATTGCTTTGAAATAAAATAATATGGGAGATTCATTACCAACTAAAACAGCTTTAATTACGGGTGCTACCAGTGGAATTGGAAGAGCTACAGCGGAGCGCTTTGCAGCAGCAGGGATTCAATTAGTGCTTTGTGGAAGGCGACAAGAGCGACTAACCATTATTCAGGAGGCTTTATCAAAACAAACCAAGGTGCATATTCTGAATTTTGATATTCGTGATCGCAAGGCGGTGCACGCAGCAATTACCTCCATTCCAAAAGACTTTTCTAAGATCGATATATTAGTAAATAATGCTGGAAACGCACATGGTTTAGATACCATTGACGAAGGCAATTTGGACGATTGGGATGCCATGCTAGATATTAATGTTAAGGGTTTACTCTATGTTTCTAAAGCTATTATTCCTAAAATGATTGAACAGCAAACAGGACATATTATCAACATTGGTTCCACTGCTGGGAAAGAAGTATACCCCAAAGGGAATGTGTACTGCGCTAGTAAGCATGCCGTAGATGCTATTAATCAAGGAATGCGTTTAGACCTGAACGCACATGGAATTAGGGTAGGAGCCATCAACCCAGGCTTGGTAGAAACAGAGTTTAGTAATATTCGTTTTAAAGGAGATACAGATAGAGCTAGCACAGTTTATAAGGGGTTTAAGGCATTGCAAGCCGAGGATATAGCAGACATTATACATTTTGTAATAAGCCGACCCTACCATGTAAATATTGCAGACCTTGTTGTAATGCCTACTGCACAGGCCAGTAGTACTATTGTGAAGAAGGTACTATGATTAACAAACGCCTTCTGATAAAAAACCTTCTTGCTCATAATGATGAAAATAGTTTTTATGATAAAAAGAGGTTTATAGATATTGGGCAGAAAGAAGGGAAAGCTAAATTTTTGAAGCATGTTTGTGCAATGGCCAATAGCAATCCTAAGAATCATTCTTTTATAGTAATAGGTGTAGAAGATGAAGACAATAGTATTGTTGGGGTCGATTTTTTTGATGATAGTAAAATTCAAAACCTAGTAAATGCCTATTTAGAAAACCCTCCATTAATCGCCTATGAAAATATTCCTTTTCCACATCTAGCCGAAGGGAAGGTAGTGGGCTTGGTTACAATTACTTCTTCTGGTAAAGTTTGCGCTCTTAGAAAAAACATATGGAAATACTATGGAGGAGCTGTATTCTTTAGGGAGGGAAGTATAAGCCTCCCCAAAGCGTACGATGTTGTTTTAAAGGATACAAATTCTAAAACAGTAGCCACTATAGAGCAACACGCTCGAAATAATATTGAGTTAACCTTGGATGGGGTTATTGATTTTATAAATAACCGGCATAAAGACCTTATCAGTGATTATAAAGTTTTTAAAGAGCAGTTTGTGGTATGTTGGGCTGGAAATCAAAAAAAGGTAAAAAACGAAATTTACTACTCTAGGGTAGACATTGAACTCATTAATGAACAGGTAAAATTGTTTTACTCCGCCTTGGACGAGGTTAGCATTTCCTTTGACGAACATTCTTTTTCAATCATGGAATATGTGCAGTTAGGACTGGGGAAGGAACAGCAGTACTATCCATTGGAAAAAGTGCTGATAACATTTTCTAATAATGGAACGTACCAAATAGAAAGCGATCTTGTATTTGATCCTCCTGAGTTTGATAAAAAAACATTGCACCATATTTTTAATGCAAATAATGCCTTGTTGCAAAAATTAAAAAAGAACATTGAATTAAGTCCGGCAGAAGAAAAAGATTTAAAACACTTTCCTGCCACCCATCTCATCTGTTATCTAAACGGATTTGAAGAAGCGAAAGAAATACTTGAAAACTTTCGTCCTATCGTAAAAAAATACAGTAAACAAGTATATCAATCACTTAAGGAATCCTTGAGGATTTTGCGTAAAGTAAAGTATAATTAAGCCCTAAAAACTTGCTCTTTAGTGGGAAGTGATTCTATAGCACCATAACCCGTAGTGGTTATTGCTCCGGCAGTATTTGCATAGGCAATCATTTCACAAAGTAGCGTTTCGTTTTCTAGTACTTCAAACGTATCGGGTACGGCAGAAAGCTGTTGCAAAAGGCAGCCAATAAAGGCATCTCCTGCCCCCGTGGTATCTATAGGATGTACTGAAATACTTGGAATTGTTTTTTGAAATTTTGGAGTACTTACATAAGTGCCTTCAGCCCCAAGGGTTATTGTTATAAGTTCTGCGCCTACTTCATGAAGTACTTCACAAGCCTCTGTTAATCCTTGCTTCCCAGATAACAACTGTGCTTCTTCCCAACTAAATTTGCACAAGTGCGATTTTTCAATGTAGGGCATACACTTTTTAATAAAGGTTGCTTCATCGCCTTTCCAAAGATCATTTCTAAAATTGGGATCAAAACTTATAAAAGCCTCTTGAGTTATTGCGTCAAATAGATAGCGCCCGTATGATTTTTCAAGTGGGCCTCCCAATAGTGCGGTAGCTGCACCCAAATGAATAATATTGTTGCAAAAGAGAGACTTAAGGCTAGGGTCATAATCTAATTCTTGGTCAGCACCTCTTCCAAATACAAAATCGCGCTCACCGTTTTCAGCCAAAGAAACAAAAGCAAGTGTGGTAAAAGTTTTAGAGCGTTGTGTCATTGAAGTATCTACCCCATTATCAGCTAATACTTTTACCAAAAAATTCCCAAAAGGATCTTCCCCTACACGCCCTATAAAAGCACTGTTTCCGCCTAATTTGGCGATCGTCACAGCAACATTAGCCGGAGCACCGCCAGCTTTCTTTGTAAATAAGGTAGCTTTGGATAGGTCACTTCCTTGTTTTTCAGCTACAAAGTCGATCAATACTTCTCCAATACAAAAAACTTTTTTCATTTATTCTTGTCTAATCAAGAGGTCAAAGTAAAACCAAATACAAAGGGATTCCAAAACTTTAGATCAATTTATACCAAAAAAGCAGATAGAGACCTTTTGAATTTGTAGCATTTTGGAGAATTGCTTAACTTTTAGAAAATTTTTAAAAAACAAACAGCATGGGCTTATTTGACGAAATAAAAAAGAAACTTAGTCACGAATTTATTGATATTATTGAGTGGCTTGATACCACGGATGACACCATTGTTCATCGTTTTGAGAGGTATCAAAATGAAATAAAGAATGGCGCCAAACTGGTGGTGAGAGAAGGCCAACAAGCTGTCTTTATCAATGAGGGCCAATTAGCTGATGTTTTTAAACCAGGTACGCATACCTTAAACACAAAAAACCTACCCATTTTAGCAACCTTGAAAGGATGGAAATATGGATTTGACAGTCCATTTAAGGCAGAAGTGTACTTTGTAAATACTCGATTGTTTACAGATGAAAAATGGGGAACAAAAAATCCATTTATGCTCAGTGATGAACGTTTTGGATTGGTAGAAATCAGAGCATTTGGAACCTACAGTTTTCGTATCCAAGATGCAGGGAAATTTGTAGTGGATGTGGTAGGCACCGATGGAAATTTTACTAACTATGAAGTCAATGAGCATTTAAAGAGCTTAATAGTTACGAGGTTTACAGATACAGTTGGGGAAGCCAATTTACCCATAGAGTTATATGCTGCTAATACCACAGAACTTTCGGAAACCTGTCAGGAAGTGATGCAGCCAGAGTTTGGTCGTGTAGGGATAGAACTCGAAAGGTTTTATATCGAAAATGTCTCCATGCCTGAAGAACTCAAAAAGGAAATTTTTGAGTATAGTCGCTTAGACAAATTGGATATGACAAAACTAGCACAGTTTAAAGCAGCAAAAGCCATGGAAGCTGCCGCTAAAAACGAAGGAGGTACTGCTGGTGCCGGCATGGGAATGGGAATGGGATTTGTGCTTGCTCAGCAAATGGGTGGAATGATGAACCCACAAGCTCCACAACAGCCTTTTGTAACACCAGGGCAAGCTGCTACTCCGCCGCCAATGCCTACGCAGGTGCAATATCATTATGCAGTTAATGGGCAACAATTAGGCCCTGTTTCTTTTGATCGATTAAAAGAACTGTTTGCCAATAGAACCATTAATAAAGAAGCATTGGTATGGCGTCCTGGGATGGCTTCTTGGACAGCGCTAAAAGATGTGGATGAATTGAAAGTCTTTTTAGGAGGAAGTACTCCCCCGCCGCTCCCAACAGCATAATTAGAATGCTTAATTAAACCAAATTACAATTTGATAAACGCATTTTGTGTGTTTACTCTAGACTATGGAAGAAACCCTAAAAGCTGAGCAAAAAAAGGCATGTGCCAATTGTGGAGCAGAGCTCAAATTTAAGCCAGGATCACATCAATTGAAATGTGGGTACTGCGGGTACGAAGAATTTATTGAACCAGCCAAAAGTAGTTTCGAAGAATTAGAACTGAAACACTATTTGCAGGTAGTTGGAGACAATGCGTATACAGAAACCATAGACTTATTACATTGTAAAAACTGCGGTGCCAATCAACATGTTGAAGAAAACTTTAAGTCGCTCCATTGTGTGTATTGTAGTGAACCTTTGATTCGAGAAGATGTTGAAAAGGAAGGTTGGATTTTACCAGGAGCCGTGGTGCCCTTTAAATTTGACAATAAAAAGGCGATAGCTGTTTTCAAAAAATGGGTGGATGGAATTTGGTTTGCGCCTAGCAAATTGAAAAGAGCAGCCTTGGATTCCGAAGGCCTTCATGGCTTATATGTTCCCTATTGGACTTTTGATGCAAATTTATTTGCTTCCTATCAAGGAGAAAGAGGGGATCATTACTATGAAACCCAGCGATACAAAACTAAAAATGGTACTCAGACTAGACAAGTTCGAAAAACAAGATGGTCTAGAGCATCTGGATCTGTAGATGGTTTTGTAGACGATATTTTAATCAATGCCTCAGAAAAAAAGCGAAGAGAAATTCCTGCTGGGATTGCTCGTTGGAATATGAAGGAATTAGTTCCCTTTAATTCTAATTATTTAGCAGGCTTTGTCACAGAAAAATATACAATTTCTTTAAAAGATGGCCATCATTTGTCTTTTCAGAAAGCAAAAAATATCGCTTATAACTGGATTCGTAGAGATATAGGTGGAGATACACAGCGCATTCATCATGCAGACATCAAACTATCCAATGAGACTTTTAAACATATTCTTTTGCCTGTTTACATAAGTTCATACCGCTATAAGAACAAGGAATACCATTTTTATGTGAATGGACAAACGGGAGAAATTAGTGGCAAACACCCTTATTCTTTCTGGAAAATTTTCTTTTTGGTTCTTTTTATAGTTCTCATTATCGTGGTAATTGCGATTTTTGCGCAATGAGAACATTAGTAATAGGAGACATACATGCTGGTTTAAAGGCCTTGCAACAGGTAATTAGGAAAGCGGAGATTACAAAAAAAGACCGACTTGTTTTTTTAGGAGATTACATAGATGGTTGGAGCGAAGCTGTTGAAACAATTCAGTTTCTAATGAATTTGGAGAGAGACCATAACTGCATCTTCCTAAGAGGCAACCATGATGCTTTATGCTATGATTGGTTACAAAAAAAATCGGACAACCCGCTTTGGTTTCAACATGGTGGAAAGGCTACTGTAGCATCCTATTCCGAGATAGATGCTACGGAAGTTGCCCTGCATATGGCCTTCTACGAAAGATTAAAAGACTATTATTTAGATGACCAAAATAGGTTGTTTTTACATGCAGGATTTACCAATTTAAAAGGGGTGTCTCAGGAGTATTTTTCAAAAACATTTTATTGGGATCGTACCTTATGGGAATTAGCGTTATCACTAAATCCAAAGCTTACAAAAGAGGATATACAGTACCCTAAAAGACTTACACTTTATAAGGAGATTTATATTGGGCATACACCCGTGACCAGAATTGATAAAACAACGCCACAGCAGGCAGCCAACGTTTGGAACATAGATACGGGGGCGGCTTTTAAAGGACCGTTATCCATAATGGATGTAGACACAAAAGAAGTGTGGCAAAGCGATCCTGTTTTCCTTTTTTATCCTGATGAACTAGGACGAAATTGAGAATTTAAAGGCAAAGCAGGTCTATTCCAATATTAATGGGGATATTTGTAAAAAATTAAAAATGTCTGATAAGAACGTTCGAATCGAAGTAATGAAGGCCATAGAGGGTAAGGTAGAAGGCTTTATTGAATCCTACCTTGTTCCTATTGATAAAATATGGCAACCTACAGATTTTCTTCCAGACTCTCAGAGCGAAGGTTTTTTTGACGCAGTACATCAGATTAGGGAAGAAGCAAAAGAATTAGGATACGATTTTTGGGTAACACTGGTTGCGGATACTATTACGGAAGAAGCATTGCCTACCTATGAGTCTTGGCTAATGGATGTGGAAGGAATAGACCAGCATGGAGAAAACCAGAATGGATGGTCTAAATGGGTAAGAAATTGGACCGCTGAGGAAAACAGACATGGAGATGTTCTTAACAAATACCTTTACCTTTCCGGGAGGGTAAATATGAGAGAAGTGGAAATTACCACCCAGCACTTAATTGCCGATGGTTTTGATATTGGCACTGATAGGGATCCTTATAAGAACTTTGTATATACTACTTTTCAAGAATTGGCCACAAATATCTCTCACAAGCGTGTGGGTCAGATGGCCAAAAAACAAGGGAATACTTTATTAGGCAAGATGTGTACTATTATTGCAGGAGATGAAATGCGTCATCATTTGGCTTATAGAGAGTTTGTGAAAACTATTTTTGATCATGATCCTAGTCAGATGATGTTAGCTTTTGCTGATATGATGAAGAAAAAAATTGTAATGCCAGCACACTTTTTAAGAGAATCAGGGGATAGTATTGGATTGGCTTTTGAGTCTTTTTCTAATTGCGCACAGCGATTGGGAGTATATACTGCTCAGGATTATATTGATATTTTGAAAAAATTAAATTCCTATTGGGAAATAGGTGCTCTCAGGAGTCTTTCAGATGATGCTGAAAAAGCGAGAGATTATTTAATGAAACTTCCAGATCGCTTGCAACGTATTTCGTCAAGGATACAATTTCCAGAAGATCAACAGCGTTTTAAATGGGTAGAAGCAAACGGAATGATATAAAAAAAACCCTGACTAATTAGTCAGGGTTTTTTGTTTATTATAGCTTTCCATGATCATGTTCATCTTGCCATTTTGCAAGATCAGCCCACTTTCCTTCATAGGCCATTTTTGATTGCATCGGCCATGAAGCCGGATTGTGAATTTTATAACGGTCACCTCCGGTATCTAAAATCGCTTGGCAATCAGCAACGGATGCTTCTGATAAAGCTTTCCATGTAGGAATACCTCCTTCTTTAAACATACTCTCTATTTTTGGACCAATACCTTCTACGACCTTAAGATCATCTTCTTTAATGGTCTTACCAAAAGCTGCTTTTGCTGCTCCAGCATCAAATGGGATGCTTGTAATGGCTGCAACTGGTGCTGTAATGGAACTGGCAACTTCTGGAGCGGCAGTTAATTTTTTATTACAGGCTGCTAAATCTGCTTCTAACTTAGCATTCTTATCTTTCCATAATTGTAAATCCGCAGAGTTATCTACAGTTGTATTACTTCCTTTGCCAATTAAGTAGCCAAGTATTCCCGAAATGATTCCTACTAAAGAAGGAATAATCCAGCACCATATATTTAGATTTTCAAAATTCATTTTTTTATATTTTATAGTTAATTATTTAGTTTAAGGAAACAACCGTTCTTCTATTTTTCGCTTTTCCTTCTTCGGTTGCGTTTGATGCTATTGGCTCATCAGGGCCTTTGGAAGCAGTTACTATTTTTGCATCTGAAATTCCGTTTTGCATAAGGTAAGATTTAGCAAAATCTGCTCTTTCCAACCCAAGCCTTACATTGGTAGTTCTACTACCTTCACTATCTGTATGGCCTGTAACACTGCATTTAGCATCTGCAACTTTGTCCAAGTATCTAGAAATATCAGCAACCTTCTGTCGTTGTTCTGCAGTAAGATTAATGGAAGCTTCTCCCGTATTAAAATTCAATACCAGTGGATTTGCTTTAATTTTATCATATAAGGCTTTTAATTCATCGGCAGCATTCTCGGCTTTGTCTCCTAGACCATACGCTACTGGGCCATTAAAAACATCGCCATCAGCAACCATATCGTCCATTAATTTGCCCATGGTATTAATCTGTGCAGACGAGATGCCATTGTCTGTAAAATAGTTCTTAACAGCATTAGCCCTCGCTAGACCCAGATTTGGAAAAGCAGAGCTATTTGTTTCATCACTCTTATAATAACCAGTGATATTAATAACTTTATCTGCGTTTTCACTTAAAAAATCTTTTAAACTACTAACACCATCTACTACCTTTTGAGATAAAGGCATTAAAATGTTATTTGACGACCCATTAAAATTAAAATTGTCGTTTACATTGTACGAATAATCTCCATCCGCAAAGGAAAAAGGATAAGACGTAGCTGTTGGAGTAACTGCAGGAGGTGGGGTTACCTTTTCTTCCATTGGAGTCTCTTCTTTCGCCGCCATGCCGCACTCACTGCAACAGGTAATGAAAAAATAGGTCCCGGCAAGAATGGTAATGAGTATTCCTAGCAGGTTCGTTGTTGTTTTTGTCATTGTTAATGTTCATTTAATGTTCAGACTACCAATGTATTAAAAAAAATGTTAAAATTTTAGGATTTAGGTTTTTAATCTTGCTTAAGAAATAGAAATTTTTCTGTCAAATGTCCTACAATTAACCTTTTTAGCACTCAATTTTGGGAATTCATAGGTCTTAAAAAAGAGCCGTTTATACGTTTTTTTGTACCATCCATACGTATTGGCTAGGTAGTACCAAGCAGAAGTAGCAACTTCGTATTGAAAATTAGGTAATAAACCCTATTTCTCCCGACAAAGATCCGGCATTGAAATGGGGTTTTATTGAAATATTTAGTACTCTTTTATATTCTTTATTGAGTTAGTTTAGGTTAGTAAATCCGCTATTTTTCCGTTTTGATTGGGAAAGTTAGCGGGTTTCTTACGTTATAATTTATTTCATGAATGATCAAAAGCGAACTCTTTCCCGTATACAATTATAACAACAAGGATTTCCCAATGAATATTAAAAACAACATTATTATGAAAACAAGTGTACGAATTTTGGTATTATTAAGTGTATTATTCAGTCTTTCTGCAGGCACATCGTGTTCTCCAGAAGATGGCGAAGATGGGGCTATGGGCGAACAAGGAGTCCCAGGACAAGATGGCATGGATGGAGAAGCAGGAGAAGATGGAAATGCAAATGTGCGAACACTATTATTTGATATTTCTGAAAGATCTGGTTTAAATTTTGAAATTGCTGTCCCAGAGTTTACACAAGCTGTTATTAATAACGATGCTATTCTATGGTATGTAGAAGAATCAAATATCACCTACCCCATTCCAGGGGCAGGTCCAAATGCGGCCTATGTTATTCGTGTCTTTGCAACCGTAGGAAATACAAGACTTAATTTTAATAATTGGGATGGAACAAGCTTTATGTTGCCCGTTGGAGGGCTTGATGAACTTAAAATTGTAATTATTGAATCTACTTCTGGAAGTAGCACAGGTAAATCTAGTAAAGAGGATGTCTTTGAAGAATTGAAGAACGCTGGAGTGGACATAAACAATTATGAAGAGGTTATTGCTTATTATAATAACTAACGAAAAATAGGGGAATTAACTGCTTGAATAGTGTGCTATTTATGGAATAATATACCATCTTAAATATAAAGTTTACTCAAGGGATAATAGAGGTACGTATTTTTTCTATACTTTAGTTAAATGAAATATAGATCCCTACCACAGTATTTTTTTGTTAGTTCCATTTTACTTAGTTTTTTAATTATTGGTTGTTCTAGTGATGATGGGACTTCTGCTGCAGATGGTGAGTTTATTGTTGCAGATGTAGAAACACTTTTTTTTGAAACAGGGGAGCGCCCTGATGACGCTACAGCTGCATTGATTGATGGGGGCCAATTCATAACTCTCGTAATACAAGGGTTGGATGGTAATGGAAATGCGATTGTTCTAATTGCTCCTTCATATGAGGGAGAGGGCTCTTACGATCTAAGTTTTATGGAAGAGAGTAATGGAACTTCTGGGAGTTTTGTAGCAGCAGAAAACGGAACAGCTTTTAGTTCGGTGGGCGGAGATCTTGGGACAGGCAGCCTAACAGTACTGTCACAAAATAATGAGGAGATTAGGGGTAGTTTTGAATTTATTGGAGTTAATGTAAATGACGAAAACGATACACGTGCAATAACAAATGGAAGCTTTAGAGTTCGTATAGATGTGCAATAATGAAGAGGAGAAATAAATAAATCATAAAAAAAGGCTGCAAATATTTGCAGCCTTTTTTATAGTACCATTCACTTGTTACAAATCAAATTTAATCCCTTGTGCCAGAGGTAATTCGGTTGTATAATTAATTGTATTGGTTTGTCTTCGCATATAAATTTTCCATGCGTCAGAGCCACTTTCACGGCCACCCCCGGTTTCTTTTTCACCTCCAAAGGCACCTCCAATTTCTGCCCCAGAGGTTCCAATATTTACATTGGCAATTCCGCAATCGCTTCCTGCTACGGATAAAAAGCGTTCCGCTTCACGTAAATTATTGGTCATAATAGCGGAAGAAAGCCCCTGAACAACTCCATTTTGAATGTCAATGGCATTTTCTAGCTCGCCTTCATATTTTAGTAAATATAATACAGGAGCAAATGTCTCGTGTTGTACAATTTCAAATCCATTTTTGGCTTCAGCAATAGCCGGTTTTACGTAGCAACCACTTTCATAACCTTCGCCTTCTAAAATACCGCCTTCTACAACGATAGTACCCCCTTCTTGTACCACTTTTTCAAGTGCTTTCGTATATGCAGCAACTGCATCAGTATCAATTAACGGTCCTACATGATTATTTTCATCTAAAGGATTTCCGATGCGCAATTGTTTATAGGCATCTACAATTGCTCCTTTTACTTGATCATAAATGCTTTCATGTATAATTAATCTTCTAGTAGAAGTACAACGTTGGCCTGCAGTTCCTACCGCTCCGAAAACGGCTCCGATGACAGTCATTTTAATATCAGCATCTGGTGTCACAATAATGGCATTATTTCCACCAAGCTCTAGAAGCGATTTCCCTAAACGGGAAGCAACTGCTTGCGCTACTATTTTCCCCATACGAATAGAACCAGTAGCGGAGACTAAGGGAACTCTAGTATCTTGCGTCATAAACTCTCCTACCTTATAATCGCCATTGATTAAACAAGAAATTCCTTCTGGCAAATTGTTTGCCTTAAAAACGGCAGTTGCAATATTTTGACAAGCAACACCACATAATGGTGTTTTTTCTGAAGGTTTCCAAACACAAACATCTCCACAAATCCATGCTAGTGCGGTATTCCATGCCCAGACTGCTACAGGAAAATTAAAAGCAGAAATAATCCCTACAACCCCTAATGCATGGTATTGTTCGTACATACGATGCCCAGGTCTTTCAGAATGCATGGTAAGCCCATGAAGTTGTCTAGATAAACCAACAGCAAAATCACAGATATCGATCATTTCCTGCACTTCTCCTAAACCTTCTTGGTAAGACTTCCCCATTTCATAAGAGACTAGCTTTCCTAGTGGTTCTTTTAATTCTCGTAATTTCTCTCCAAACTGACGGACAATTTCTCCACGCAAGGGAGCTGGTTTTTTTCTCCAAACCTGAAAGGCTTCCGTGGCTGTTGCCATTACTTTTTCGTAATCTGCCTTTGTAGTTGTTTTTACTTTTCCTATCAAAGCTCCGTCTACAGGGGAGTAAGAAGCAATTTCTTCTCCAGAAGAAAAAGTATGAACTCCGGTAGAGGTACCGTTGTTTATATCTTGAATGCCCAATGCTTCTAAGGCTTCTTTAATTTTAAATGCTGATGCAACTGCTGTCATTGTATAACTTTTAACGTAAGAATTGTTAGATTTTTAACAAAGCTACAAATTATTATGCGGTATTAATGGTTAGAAAAAGGATATGTGATGCTTCCCTATTGAATCAATAACAACAGAATTCCTATTAGCGCTGGAAGTGCTTGAATGAAGAATATTTTTTTGCTAACACTCCATGCACCATAAATGCCAGCAATTGCAACACAAGACAAAAAGAACAGAGCAATATTGGTACTCCAAATGGGATCTTGAATAAAATATGTCCAGATCAATCCAGCAGCTAAAAACCCATTGTATAAACCTTGATTCGCGGCCATAGATTTGGTAGGTTCAAAAAGATCAGGAGGGAAATTTCGAAATACTTTTCTACCCTTCGTAGTCCACGCAAACATTTCGAACCATAGAAAATAGAGGTGTAAAAAAGCTACGAAACCAATTAAAATTTTAATGCCTATTTCCATGAGTTATAATTATTAAATGTGTTTAATGATCTTCAGTAAATCGCCTATCAACGGGCATTACCGTACCACAGTTCGTACAGGTTCTATGATCTTCCGAATTGTAAAATGTTTTAAAGTGTCCTAAAAAGTCTTTTTCAATATCATGCAGTGTAAAATAGACTTCGTATAAACAATGATTGCAATTATCACAGAACCAAAGCAACCCATCATCTACCTTCATATGAGTTCGCTTGCGTTCTATTACTAATCCAATAGATCCTTCATGGCGTACAGGAGAATGGGGCACTTTAGCAGGATGTAGATACATATCTCCTGGGCTCAATCGCATTGTTTTTTTTTGACCATCTTCTTGGATATGAACTTCAATGGTTCCTTCTAGTTGGTAAAACAATTCTTCGGTTTCATTGTAATGATAATCCTTCCGGGCATTTGGTCCGGCAACCACCATAACAATATAATCTCCTGCATCCTTATACAGGTTTTTATTGCCAACGGGGGGTTTTAAAGTATCTCTGTTTTCTGCTATCCAAGCATTGAGATTAAAAGGCGCTTTAATGGGCATAGTTTCATTTTCAAAGTAGTCCTAGAAAATAGGGATAACTACTTGTTAGAAACTAAGGTAAGAAAAGAAAATGGCTTAGAAAATTGATTAACGGTAGAACAGTTGCGTAAAATAGAAATTCCCATTAGCATCTACTTTTACACTTACAGCCGTATGTGTAAATTCTCCTTCCATTGTTTTTCTATGGCTAGGGCTCGCAAACCATTCGGCAAAAGCCTGATTGGCAGTGGCATAATTTCTTGCTACATTTTCTCCAACATATTCTGCATCCGCTTCCTGAGAAATCTTAGAAGCTCTTGAACTAAAATTATCATGGCTAATACTGCCCTTGGAAATCATGTAATCTGTATGTGCATTGGCATATGTATACGCCACAGTACTAAATTCTAAGGAGTTAAATCCTAAAGAAGTTCTATGGTCATTAACAATACCTAACAACTCTTGCTCTAAAGCAACATTATTTTCGGCTTCTACAATCATTGTATTATCAGCAGACTCTGTACTACAGGAAGTCGCCATACATACAAACAAAAGTAGGATAGCATAGTGCAATCTCATTTTCATATCGTGTCCTCTTTGTAAGTAGGATCAGAGAAGAATGGGGATTCTCGTGTTCTATAGTGAAGTAGGTAGTGGAGAAGAAATGGGGTTTCTTAAGTTCTCGTATCGTGATTTTAGTCACTGGTGTAATATTAAAGAAATATTCAAAAGCATCCGTGATAAAAGTGATTTTTTCGATGAACTACCATTTTTAAGAATAAGATTGTAGGCTAAAAGAGACACATTCCTTAAATTTTCCTTATTGGGTGTACAGAAAAAATAAAAATGCCGTTAAGTAGAAGAGGCACTCATTTCTAGATAGTGAACGCCTTTTTTTTCACGGTATACAGGGATACAAATTATGTTAAACCTTTTTACCTTTACGATGACTAAAACTCTGCTCTATGAATCATAAGCCCATTATATTCAGTATTTTACTTCTTTTTTTAGCCTCCTGTACTTCTAAAAAAGAAGGAGACCAAACACAATTCAGCAATTTTAATCAATATCAGGAATATATTTCAGAAGTGTCTCATGGAATTATTTCTACTCGCAGCGATGTCCGTGTGGTTTTAAATTCTCCTGTAGATTCTTGGGAAAATGATGATGAATTAGATGGAAATCTTTTACAGGTTTCACCTAGAGTAAAAGGCAAGGTTGTGGCTTTGGATAGCAGAACCCTCGCTTTTGTTCCGGAAGAAGGTTTTGAACAAGATACAGCATATCAGTTTACCTTGGCTTTGCAGGATTTACTGGAAGTTCCTAAAGAATTACACAATTTTACTTTTGGCGTAAAAACGTTAAAACAACAATTCAATGTTTACACAAACCCTCTTCAGTCATATGATACAAACAGACAATATATAGAAGGGCAACTACGAAGTTCTGATATACTTTCATTGGCTACTGCCAAAAAGTTAATTCAAGTAAAGCAAGATGGAAAATCAATTGCTGTTAATTTTGACGAAGCTGTAAAGCAAGGGACACAATTTCAGTTTAAAATAGATAGCATAGAACGCTATACCGAAGACTCAAAATTAGAAGTTATCTGGGATGGTACGGCCTTTGATATTGAAAGTAAGGGCGAGAATACTATTAAAATTCCCGGAAAAAACAACTTTACAATTCTAAATACAACAGTAGATGATGCTGCCAAACAAGTAGTTCAAATTAATTTTTCAGATCCTCTTAAGAAAGGTCAAAATTTTAAAGGCCTAGTGGTTTTGGAAAGTGATTCGCAACCCCGGTATTCAGTAGATGGGAATACTTTAAAAATATACCCTTCAAAAGATATAAAGGGAACAGTTACATTGGAAGTTTTTGAAGGTATTGAAAGCAAAGATGGGTATAAGTTAAAGTCGAAATACGAGGAACGAATTGCTTTTGAACAACTAAAACCCGAAGTGAAGTTGCTTTCTAATGGAACCATACTCCCTTCTTCTAGTAATCTTAAAATAAATTTTGAAGCTGTAAACCTAAAAGCGGTAGATGTTACGGTATTAAAAATCTACGAAAATAATGTGCTTCAGTTTTTACAGGGAAATAATCTTAGTGGAAGTAGTAATATGGTGAGAGTAGCAAGACCAATTGTGAAGAAAAGAATTAATCTTCAAAATAATTTATCAGTCGCCACTGGCAAGTGGTCAGCACATGCGTTAGACCTTAGATCCATAATAAGCCCAGAAGTAGGAGCTATTTATAGAGTAGAAATTAACTATAAGCCTGCTTATAGCACGTACAAATGTGATGAAACTAATTTTGAACCAGAAACGGATACCACGGAAAGCTATGATGAAGAAACAGAAAATAGCTCATGGGATGGAGTAGAAAATTACTATGACAATTATTACTATAATTACAACTGGAGCGAAAGAGAAAACCCATGCAATACCTCCTATTATTATGATAAAAAAGTAGGGATCAATGTATTGGCAAGTGATCTGGGTGTTACCGTAAAAAAGGGAGCAAATAACAGCTATTTTGTTGCTGTAAATGATCTATTAAATACAAATCCAGTTCCTGGTGCAAAAGTCACTTTTTACAATTTTCAGCAACAATCCATTGGACAAGTAGTGACAAATGCAGACGGGACTTCTTTGTTTGATTCTAATGCCTTGGCCTATTTTGCTATGGCAGAGAGCAATGGTCAAAAAACCTATGTAAAACTGAATGATGGAAATGTGCTTTCGGTAAGTAAGTTCAATGTTTCAGGAGTACAGTTACAGCGGGGAATTAAAGGATTTATATTTGGAGAAAGAGGTGTTTGGCGTCCAGGAGATGAGATATTCCTTTCCTTTATGCTGAATGATAATGCAAACAAACTTCCAGAAAATCATCCTGTAAAATTGGAGTTGATGGACCCTTACAATAAGGTGGTGCACAGAGAAATTAAGACAAGCGGACTCAATAATTTTTATAATTTCTTTTTAAAAACCGATGAAAATGCCCCCACTGGAAATTGGTTGGCAAAAGTATCTGTTGGAGGCGCTTCCTTTACCAAGACCATTAAGATAGAAACCATAAAACCGAATAGGCTTAAAATTAAAACGGATTTTGAAGGAGAAGTGCTGTCTGGAAATGCACCTGTGAAGGGAGCCCTGGAAGTAAAGTGGCTTCATGGTGCGATTGCCAAAAATTTAAAGGCCGATATCACCGCAAAATTCAATGCGAAAAAAACGACTTTTAAGAATTTCCCAGGGTATATTTTTGATGATCCTACCCGCGGATTTTCAACAGAAGAACAAGTTGTCTTTGATGGAAAAGTAGATGCTGATGGGAAAGCAAATTTTAGTATCAATCCGGCGCTAGATGGCAAAGCTCCTGGAATGCTAAATACGGCATTTATTACCAAAGTATACGAGAACGGGGGAGATTTCAGTACCGATGTATTTACAAAACCCTATTCTCCCTATAAAACATATATAGGCCTAAATGCTCCTAAAGGAGATAAAACACGAGGCATGCTGCTAACAGACGTGAAGCACAAATTTGAGGTGGTTTCTGTAGATGAAAATGGGGCGCCAAAAGCAACAAAAGATTTGAAGGTAACTATCTACAAGGTAAATTGGAGATGGTGGTGGGATACTTCTGCAGATAACTTGTCTAATTTTAGCAATAGCAATTATAGAGAAAAAGTATTTGACCAAACGATTAGCACCAATTCCAAAGGAAGAGGTTCTTTTAACTTTGAACTAAAATACCCTAGTTGGGGTCGTTATTTAGTGCGAGTTGAAGACCCTAAAGGAGGGCACGCTACTGGGAAGGCAGTCTATATAGATTGGCCTGGATGGGCAGGAAAATCAAGAAAAAATGATCCTTCCGCGGCAAGCATGTTAGTGTTTTCTACAGACAAAGAAACCTATAATGTTGGGGATAAGGCAACCGTTACATTTCCAAGTTCAGAAAATGGAAGAGCATTGGTTACCATCGAAAATGGGACAGAAGTTATAGAATCTCTTTGGGTAGAAACTACCAAGGGAGAAACTAAATTTACGATTCCGATCACCGCCATGTATACACCTAATGTATTTATCAATATTGCATTATTGCAGCCGCATGCCTCCACTAAAAACGACTTACCCATTCGGATGTACGGCATTGTTTCTATTGGTGTAGAAAATTCCACTACCAAATTACAACCCGAGATTTCAATGCCAGATGTATTGAAACCAGAAGAGAGTATTACTGTAAAAGTAAAAGAGAAGAAAGGGAAAGATATGACCTATAGCATTGCTATTGTAGATGAAGGTCTCTTAGATCTTACCCGTTTTAAAACGCCAGATCCCTGGGGTACTTTTTATGCTCGTGAGGCTTTAGGGGTAAAAACCTGGGATGTGTA
The DNA here is from genome assembly GCA_947500575.1 of uncultured Flavobacteriaceae bacterium. GTDB lineage: Bacteria > Bacteroidota > Bacteroidia > Flavobacteriales > Flavobacteriaceae > CANMSI01. Next base: position 231,804 of record CANMSI010000003.1, read on the forward strand.
TGATGATGTTATCGGAGCCTTTGGTGGTAGAATTGATCAGGTATTTGCCATTGGGGGTGATGGTGAAATTGCTGGAGCAAAAAACAAAAAAGCGAACAGATTTAAGCCTATGGTGGTCTATTTAGGTCCTTTTAGCTTGAGTAAAGGGGAAACCAAATCGCATAGCATTAAGATTCCAAAGTATGTGGGTTCGGTGCGAACTATGGTAATTGCCGGAGACGCTAAAACCGAAGCATACGGAAAAGTAGAGAAAACAACCGCCGTTCGCAAACCCTTGATGGTTTTAGCTTCATTGCCAAGAAAGATTACTCCTGGTGAAAAAGTGACTTTACCAGTGACCGTATTTGCTATGGAAAAAAAGGTGAAAAATGTGACTGTTAGAATTAAGCAAGACAAGTCTTTTACGGTTGAAGGTGGTAATTCTCAAACGATATCTTTTACAGAACCTGATGAAAAGATGGCCTATTTTCAACTCAATGTAGCCGATTTTAAAGGCATTGGGAAAGTAGTTATAGAAGCCACTGGAAACGGGGAAAAAGCTTCTTTTGAAGTGCCTATAGATGTTGTAAATCCAAATCCATTAGCAACGAGTGTACAAGATCTTATATTAGATGGAAATGCTACTGAGAATATTAGTTTAGAAACTTTTGGTATTGCAGGTAGTAATACGGCACAGGTAGAGTTTTCTACCTTACCTCCTATGAATTTTAATGGACGGATGCAATACTTAATTCGATACCCTCATGGTTGTGTAGAGCAAACAACTTCCGCGGCTTTTCCGCAACTTTTCCTTGGAGATGTGTTTGACCTAACATCGAATAAAAAGAAGGCTATTCAGAAAAATGTAGAAAGTGCTATCAAACGTTTGGGAGGGTTTCAATTGCCTAATGGTGGTTTCTCTTATTGGTCTGGGCAAAATTATGCGAACGATTGGGGAACTTCTTTTGCTGGTCACTTCTTATTGGAAGCAGAACAGAAAGGCTATGTATTACCCATAGGGTTTAAATCTTCTTGGGTCAGTTATCAAAGACAGATTGCAAAACAATGGCGTGCAGCGAATACAAATTCAGATTTAGCACAAGCGTATCGCTTGTATACCTTGGCACTCTCTGGAAACGCAGATGTGGCTTCTATGAATCGCTTGAGAGAAACTAGTGCGCTTTCTAATGAAGCTAAATTTCGTTTGGCAGCAGCTTATAGTTTAGTGGGGCAAGCAAGTGTGGCAAAGCAATTGTTGCGGTTATCCAGTTTAGATTTTAATTCCAATAAGCACCGTTATTATACCTATGGATCTTCGGATAGAAATAGAGCAATGGCGCTGGAAACATATGTACTGTTGAAAGATAAAACCAAGGCTCAGGAAGTTGCGAAAGCGCTTGCAAAAAGATTAAGTGAAAAGCAATGGATGAGTACTCAGAGTACCTCTTATAGTCTTTTAGCAATGGCTAAATTTGCGAAAATGGTAGGCGGAAAAGGAATTAAAGCTACCATTAGTATAAACGGAAAAAGTGAAACGGTAGGGACAGAGAAGACCCTAGCAGATCGCGTGTTAAGTATTAAAAAAGGGACTAATACACTTCAGTTAAAAAACAATGCCTCTAATACGGTATATGTAAGTATTATTAATAGCGGTATTTTACCAGTAGGTGAAGAAAAAACAGTGCAACGAAATTTATCAGTGGGAACTGTTTATAAAAATAGAGATGGTAATAGAATTGATGTGACAAAACTAAGTCAAGGAACAGATTTTATTGCAGAGGTAACACTTACAAACACCACAGGAAATAAAATCAAAGACATGGCGTTGATGGAAATATTCCCTAGCGGTTGGGAAATTGTCAACACCCGTTTTACAGCTTTTGGAAGCTTTGCTCCCAACCAAGCTACGCATACAGATTTAAGAGACGATCGAGCTAATTTCTATTTTGACTTAAAACGAAACGAGTCTAAAACTTTTAGAATCTTATTAAACGCTTCTTATCTGGGACGCTATTATTTGCCAGGAGTACAGGCCGAAGCGATGTATGATAATGATTACGAAGTGCGTACCAAAGGAAAATGGGTTGAGGTAGTCCAGTAGCTATAATGTATTCAAAAAGTATCAAATGAAAAAAATAGCCGTGCTGTTGTTTATTGGTGTTTTGCTTATAGCCTGCACCAATGCATCCAAAACAAATGAAGTAGAAGATAAAGAAGCTATTGAGAAACTTCTTCGTAAACAAGCAAAGGATTGGTCAAATAACGATCTAGAAGGTTTTATGGAAGGTTATTGGAAAAGCGATTCCTTAAAATTTTACAATAGCAATGGCATTACTTTTGGCTGGGATAAAACTTTGGCAAATTATAAAAAAAGATATCCCTCCAAAGAACATTCAGGTTCTTTAAAATTTACTATTAATGATATTTCTAAGATTGAAAATGGCGCTTATTATGTAATGGGAGCGTACCAATTAACTAGGACGGTGGGAGATGCGAAAGGCATCTTTATGATTATTTTAAAAAAAATAAATGGAGAATGGAAAATTGTGGCAGATACTTCTTGTGCTCCAGATTAGGCTATTGCCTTTTTTCGAGAAGTCATTTTTGCCCATCTAATAGCATCTTCCAAAGATCTAAATCGTTTAAGAGATTTCTTAACAAATAACTTTTCTAGGAGGGCATTGGCATAACCAGCTTTGGTGTAACTCACAATTGCATATCCAGAGATCATATGACCATTTCTAAAAAATTTAAGCCAATCGGTTGGTTTTACGGCATAGCTATGAATGCGGTGCGTGATATATGCTAAATGTCCTGTATCATCATCTAGAAGATCATTAATATCATTCGTTACTTTCTGGCCATGATGCTCCCAACTATAGACCACATCTTCATTGATTTCTGCAACAACAAAACCATCAAAAAGAAAATAATTCCCAAAGGAATAATTTAACTCGTGCACTGCTTCTCTGTAAAAGAGTGTATTTTTTAAAGGTATCAAGCAAATAGGGATTAAAATAAAGGCACAAAACAACAAAAATTCTAGCGAATCATTCTTAAAACTCGTCAAAAAGTAATGAAAATCTGCAAGTTGCCAACTTGCTAGGTACGCGGGTAACCTTCATTATAAATTTAAAATAGGTGTTTCGTCGAAACACCCTAATTTGTAACAATAGGAAGGCCATTTTCTTCGTTATAGCAATCCCAAGTCAAAAAGTGATGAAAAAAAATAACCTTTTCCTTTTAAGTGTCCTTTGCATATTTCTAGTTTCATGTAATAAGGAAGAAGACAAAAGTGGCATTGAAGAAACTGCTACGGCAGTAGCATTAAGTGGTACCTGGTTATTACAATCCTATTCGGAAGATGGCCTAGATGTTCCTCTAGACGAATGTGAGAAGAAAGAAACTATTGTTTTTAAGAACAACAATACCATTGATTTTAACTACTACAATGATAAGGAAGATGGCAAAGCCTGTTCTTTAAGTGTTGCAGGGAGTGGACATTGGAAATTTAGTTCAGATGCTCAGATAGAGTTAGACTATAGTACCGAAAGTTATAAGGATATTTTTAAAGTAACCTATCAGATAGTAGGAAATATACTAACGCTTACCACCCAAGAAGGAGACGCTTCGTATTCCGAAACGTATGTAAGACAATAAAGAGAAACTACTAAAGTTTATTGATTTTGGTTGTCTTTCTTTTCTTTTCTTAGAACTTTACTGAAGATAAAAGCACCCACTTCCTTTACGGGTTTGTAGAGCACAGATTCTTCAATTGTTTCTTTTTTTACGATTTGCAACGAATTGTTCATTCGATCAAAAAAGATTAAAAGCGCACTTAAAATGACTGCTACCTTAGCAGCCCCAAAAAGACCTCCAGCAATTTTGTTTACAAGTCCTAGCATGGCAAAGTCGGCAATTTTCGTTAAGAATTTACCGGCCATATGCACAATAATTACAATGGCAATGAAGGTAATGATGAAAGCAGATAGTTTAATATAGCGTTCATCCCATGCAATATGTTTAGAGAGATATTCACCTGTGATATACGAAAAATGAATGGCTCCAAAAAGCCCCGCGATTAAGGCTCCCAAAGAAGCAAGTTCCAAAAAAAGACCATTGCTAAGCCCTTTATAAAGACCCCAAGCAATTAAAATTCCTAAAACAATATCTAAAAACCCCATACCTACGTATTTATACAAAGATAAAGCTTTGATTTGTACCTTTGTTTTTTTAATTACTACATGGCAAGAGACGCACAACTTAAAGAACATTGGGATTTATTGGTAGATAAATTATCAGCACAATTTGCAGACGGAGATGCGCTAGATTTAGACGCCATGATCTATTTGGTGGGTGTACAAGAATTAGGGCAATATCATAAGAGTTATAAAAAGGACGAGAAATTAAATTTGATGCATATAGCCATATGCCGGTTATTAGAACCGTATGGCTATTATGAGTTTAATTTTTTTGATGAAGAAGGATGGCCTCATTATACGGTGAAAGAAGAATTACCTCCATTGAAAGCGGGGGAACAATCCGTTTTAATGAAAGAAGCTTTGGTAAATTATTTTTTAGAAAAAGAGTATATAAAATAACCCCTTAGGAAGTGAAATAATGAACAATCACACGCCATATTACGCTGTTATTTTTACAAACATAAGGACAGATTATGATGAGGGGTATCTTGCGATGGCAGAACAAATGGAAACCTTGGCAAAACAACAACCTGGGTTTTTAGGCGTAGAAAGTGTCCGAGATACTATTGGTATTACGGTAAGCTATTGGGAGAGCTTAGATGCAATAGCAAAATGGAAAGCACATACAGATCATGTGCTTGCACAACAGAAGGGGAAAACAGACTGGTATAAGTGGTATAAAACACGTATTTGCCTGGTAGAGCGCGAGTACGATTTTCATAAGTAAGGTATAGAATGCGCTAGTATAAATCTTGAAGAAAGCAAAAAAAAATAATCCTGTAAATGGACGAATGAATCTTTCCTCTGCCAAAGGGCAGCGCATCATTAATTTTCTAAAAAGACACCCTAAAAAGCTGCTATTAATTTCTGGCTTGTTAATTGCCTATTATTTTTGTTTACCAGACCCTCTTTTTAATGCCCCCACTGCTACAGTAATAGAAAGTAGGGAAGGTCATTTATTAGGTGCTAAAATTGCCGATGACGGACAATGGCGATTTCCAGTGGTAGACAGCATTCCGTTCAAATTTAAAACCTGTTTATTACAATTTGAAGATGCCCATTTTTACCAACATCCAGGATTTAACCCCATATCTATTGCAAAAGCTCTAAAAACAAATTGGTCTGCGGGGACTAGAGTAAGAGGTGGGAGTACATTAACGCAGCAAGTGATTCGATTGTCTAGAGGGCAAAAGAAACGTTCCTATGGAGAAAAATTCATAGAATTAATTTTAGCAACTCGCCTAGAGTTGAGGTTTTCGAAAGAAGAGATTTTAAAACTGTATGCTAGTCATGCACCATACGGAGGTAATGTAGTAGGTTTGGAAGTAGCATCTTGGCGTTATTTTGGTCTACAGCCACATCAGCTATCATGGGCAGAAGCAGCTACTTTGGCAGTACTGCCAAATGCTCCTAGCCTTATTTATCCAGGGAAAAACCAGGAGAGGCTAAGGCAAAAAAGAAATCTACTTCTAAAGAAATTAAAGGAAAATGAGCTTATAGACAATACTACTTACCGTCTTGCTTTACTAGAGGAACTTCCTAAAAAACCATACGCTTTACCAAGTACGGCTCCACATTTGGTAACCTATACCTATAAGAGAAATAAGGGACAGCGGATTACAACAACAGTAGATCAAAATTTACAGAAAAACAGCAATAGAATTGTAGAAAAACACCATCAGCATCTAGCTCAAAATCAGGTACACAATGCTGCGGTTTTGGTGATGGATGTACGCACAAGGGAGGTGCTTGCGTATGTGGGAAATACAAAGACTACGAAAGCACATCAGAAAGATGTAGATATGGTGCAAGCAAACAGAAGCACAGGGAGCGTTATAAAACCGCTCTTATATAGTGCCATGCTAGATGCAGGAGAGTTACTTCCAGAGATGTTAGTAGCTGATGTGCCTACGCAGATAGCTGGCTATACTCCTGAGAACTTCAATGAAGATTACAGCGGTGCAGTAGCCTCTAAAAAAGCTTTAGCCAGATCACTCAATATTCCAGCAGTACGGCTGCTGCAGTCTTACGGACTCCAGAAATTTAGGGATCAACTAGATGTTTTTAAACTTAGAGGTATTAACAAGTCTGCCGATCATTACGGGCTTACGCTAATTTTGGGTGGTGCAGAGACCAATCTTTGGGATCTATGTAAGACCTATGCTGCTATGGCGGCAACAGTGAATCATTTTAATGCAAGTTCTAGTGAGTATTACGAAAAGGAGTTTACTTCACCAATAATAGATAAAAACAAGACCGTTGACCTCGGGGCGTTGTCGATAGAAAAAACAGTATTTGATGCTGGTAGTATCTATCTCACGTTTGAAGCTATGAAAGATGTAAATAGACCAGAAGGGAGCGAATCTTGGGAGTTTTATGATTCTTCTAAACAAGTTGCATGGAAGACGGGCACCAGTTTTGGCAATAAAGATGCTTGGGCCATAGGAGTTACGGCCGAATATGTGGTGGGTGTTTGGGTTGGAAATGCGGATGGTGAAGGAAGGCCCAATGTTTCTGGGGTAACAAGTGCTGCACCTATCTTGTTTGATATGTTTGATGTGCTGCCTAAATCAGAGTGGTTTGCAAAGCCCTTGGATACTTTTACCAATGTGGAAGTATGTACTGAAAGTGGCTATTTAGCAACTAGTTTATGTCCTAAGAAGAGTATTTCCATTCCTGATAAAAGAAACTCTGTAAAAGCATGTGCTTATCACCGTCAAATTCAGATGGATAGCAAAGGTGTTTTTAGGGTCAATTCTTCCTGTGCAAATCTTTCAGAAACGGTTTCCAAATCTTGGTTTGTACTACCCCCGTTAATGGAGTTTTATTACAAGCGTAGTAACCCAACCTACAGTCCGCTTCCACCCTATAGAAATGACTGTAAAAATACCTTAACACCACGAATGGAATTCATATATCCCCGAAATCGAAGCAGAATTACGCTTACCAAGAATTTTGAGGGTGAGTTGAATGAATTAGTATTGAAATTGGTTCATACAAAACCGGAAACAAAAGTATTTTGGTATATGGATGATACCTTTATTTCTCAAACAGAAAATTTTCATGAAATAGGAGTATTACCCGCTCTAGGAGTTCATAAAATTACTGCTGTGGATGCTTTGGGAAATGAAACTGCTATTACTATAACGATAGAGTAATTATACCTCTTTGAGGGAGTCCTCTAAACCCTTATATTTGAGAATCATACCATTTCTTCTGATCCTATTTTCAGTGTTAGAGCAAGCAGTAGGTTTGATTAGAAAATAATAAACGTTATATTTACATTTATTAATTGAAAGCGATGCAAAATCATTTCATAATTGCCTTAGATCAGGGTACCACAAGTTCCAGAGCTCTTCTAATTAATAAGGAAGGTTCTATAGTTGGTATGGTCCAACAAGAGTTTGAACAACTATTCCCAAAACCTGGTTGGGTAGAGCACAACCCAAAAGAAATTCTTAGTTCCCAATTAAGCGTTATGAAACAATTAATAAAGGAACAGCAGGTAGCGCCCTCTGATATCAAGGGGATTGGTATTACCAACCAACGCGAAACAACCGTTGTTTGGGACAAACATTCAGGAGAACCGGTATACAATGCTATTGTTTGGCAAGATAAGCGAACGGCAGATCTGTGCGAAGATTTGAAGGAAAAAGGACTTGAAGCCTATGTAAAAAAAACAACTGGGCTTGTGATTGATTCCTATTTTTCGGGCACCAAAGTAAAATGGATTTTAGACCATGTAGAAGGGGCTAGAGAAAAGGCGGAAAAAGGGGATCTGCTCATGGGAACAATTGATACTTGGTTGGTATGGAATATGACTAGAGGAAAGGTGCATGCAACAGATTATACCAATGCTTCTAGAACACTATTTTTTAATATTTCTAGTTTGGAATGGGATCCACATTTATTGAGCGAATTAACCATTCCTAAAAGTATGTTACCTCAGGCATATCCATCTGCGCATCATTTTGGAGATTATGAAATAGATGGTGTTACCATTCCCATTGCCGGAATCGCCGGCGACCAACAAGCTGCCCTTTTTGGACAAGCTTGTTTTAAGAAGGGTTCTGCAAAAAACACTTACGGAACCGGTTGTTTTATGTTAATGAATACTGGAAAAAAACCCCAGTTTTCTGAGCATGGGTTGTTAACTACCATCGCCTATGGGTTGGACGGAAAGGTGAATTATGCATTGGAAGGAAGTATTTTTATTGCAGGAGCTGCCATTCAATGGCTCCGCGATGGCTTAGAACTCATCAAAGATGCCTCGGAAACAGAGGCACTAGCTCTATCCGTTGAAGGAGAAAACCCAGTATATGTGGTGCCTGCTTTTGCAGGCCTAGGGGCGCCTTATTGGGATATGTATGCCAGAGGGGCCATTTTTGGACTTACACGCGATACCGGAAAAGCGCATATAGCAAAAGCTACTCTTGAGTCTTTAGCCTATCAAACCAAAGATATTTTAAAGGCAATGCAACAAGACTCTGGTATCAAATTAAAAAATCTCAAAGTAGATGGGGGTGCCTGTGCTAATGATTATCTAATGCAATTTCAAGCAGATATTTTAAATACAGAAGTACACAGACCCGAGGTAATTGAATCTACCGCTATGGGAGCCGCTTTTTTAGCTGGAATTACCGTTGGGCTTTGGACTAAAGAAGATATTAAAGAAAGCAGGCCTATTAATAAAGTATTTCAGCCAACATTTGAAAAAGAAAAAAGAAAAAGATTATATGCAACTTGGAAAAAGGCCATAGAAAGGACCAAAAATTGGGAGTTGCACTAAAATTGCTTAAAAAAATTAGATGAAAGAGAATGTAAAATTTTCAAACCTAGACAGGGCTAAAACAGTTCAAAAATTATCCAAAGATACATTTGATTTAGTGGTTATAGGCGGAGGAATCACAGGAGGAGGAATTGCATTGGATGCTGCTTCGCGAGGTATGAAAGTTGCCTTGGTAGAAAAAGGAGATTTCGCTTCAGGAACCAGCAGCAAGTCTACTAAGTTAATTCATGGAGGATTGCGATACCTGAAGCAGTTCGATTTTTGGTTGGTAAAAGAAGTGGGTTCGGAACGTGCCATTGTGCATAAATTAGCTCCGCATTTGGTTTTACCAGAAAAGATGCTTTTACCCCTTATAGAAAATGGGTCTTATGGAAAATGGTTAACCTCTATTGGGTTAAAAGTATATGATATTTTGGCGCAAGTATCAGGAGACGATAAACGAAAAATGTTGGAGAAAAAAGAGGCAATGAAATTAGAGCCTTTGTTACCAAAGAAGATACTCAAAGGGGCTGGCTACTATGCTGAATATAGAACAGATGATGCCCGCTTGACGATAGAAAATATTAAATCGAGTCTTCAATACGGTACTGTAGCTTTGAACTATGCACAGGTATCTAATTTTGAATATTCAGATGATAAAATTTCTGCAGTCAATATCAAAGACGTACTAACGAAAAAAGAGTTTAGTATAAAAACCAAATATGTAATTAGTGCCGCAGGTCCTTGGGTAGATGAACTCCGTTCTGTGAATAACTCAAAAAAAGGGAAACGACTGCATTTAACCAAAGGCGTTCATTTGGTATTTCCTCATGCGAAATTACCGGTAAAAAGCTCCGTGTATTTTGATATTCCGGATGGTCGAATGATGTTTGCCATTCCTCGTGGCAAAGTAACGTATGTAGGTACTACAGATACCAACTATAATGATGATAAGGACCATGTGAAAGTAGACCTAGCGGATGCTATGTATCTGCTATCAGCAGTCAATAATATGTTTCCAAGCATAGCGCTAGAGATGGATGATATTATTTCTTCATGGGCCGGTTTACGACCCTTGATTCATGAAGAAGGGAAATCGGCATCCGAGCTTTCTAGAAAAGACGAAATTTTCACTTCAGAAACAGGGCTTATAAGCATTGCGGGCGGAAAGCTTACGGGCTATCGAAAAATGGCTGAACGTGTGGTAAATAGAATTGCTAAAAAGATGGAGGAAGAATACAACATTGAATTGGCTTCCTGCACTACAGACACCATACCCTTAAGCGGAAGTGATTTTAAGAAATTCAAGCATGTTAAAAAGTACATTACAGAAGTATATGGTCGGCTACAGGCTGATGGTTTTACAGAGTACGATGCATGGTTTTTAGTAACCAACTATGGGAAACAAACAGAAACTATTTTAACAACCTATTCAAACTTAAAAGATGAAGATCCAGTATGGCGAATGATAAAAGCAGAGCTTCATTACGGGATAGATTACGAAATGGTACAAGATCCTATGGATTTCTTTATTAGAAGAACAGGGCGCTTATATTTTAATATTGATAGTGTCCGAGTATTTATGGATTCTGTAATACAAGAAATGAAACACATTTTTAAATGGGACAATGCAAGAGAATTAGCTTTAAAAGAAGCTTTACTGGCGGAGATTGATGAGCATTCGAATTTCTCTTTGGATCGAGTTTAGCTATGGATTAGTCTAACTGGTCTGTTAACTTTTTAAAAGTTTTCTTGGCATTTGTTCTATTATACAATACGTCGTAAACAGCATCTATAATAGGAGTGTGCACCTTTTTTTTGAAAGATGCCTTTAGTGCATAAGCACTTTTTGTAGCATAGTACCCTTCAGCTACCATATTCATTTCATGCATGGTACTTTTTACCGTATACCCTTTTCCAATCATATTGCCAAACATTCTGTTTCGGCTAAAAGTGGAATACCCAGTTACGAGAAGATCTCCTAAATAAGCAGAGTTATTGATATTTCGTTTCATCTTATGTACACGCTTAATAAAACGTTTCATTTCTCGAATGGCATTGCTCATTAAAACACTTTGAAAATTATCGCCATAACCTAAACCATGGGAAATACCTGCAGCCAAGGCATAGATGTTTTTAAGCATAGCCGCATACTCTGTACCTATGATATCATCAGAAATCTTGGTTTTGATATAGTAGCTTTTCAAATTATCAGCTACCAATTTGGCTTTTTTAGGATCTGCACAAGCAATGGTTAGATAAGACAAACGTTCCAATGCTACTTCTTCTGCATGGCAGGGTCCTGTAATCACCCCAATATTAGGGAATGGAATGCTGTATGTATCATGAAAATGCTCTCCAACAATTAAACCCGTTTCTGGTACAATTCCTTTAATTGCAGAGAAAATGGTTTTGTCTTTTAAGGGTGTGCTGAGGTTTTTAAGTTCGGCATCTAAAAAAGCAGAAGGGATTGCAAAAATTAAGATATCCGCTTCTCTTGCAGCTTCATCCATGCTATTGGTAAGTAGAAGCTGATCTGTTTTAAATTCAACGGAGCTAAGATAATTAGGGTTGTGATTTTCTCTTTTAAGATGTTCAATGGCATCCATGTTTCGCATATACCAGACTATTTTGTCCTGGTTTTCAGTTAACATTTTAACGATAGCTGTTGCCCAACTACCTCCTCCTAAAACTGCAAATTTTGAATTTTTCTTCATCTTATAATGATACGTGATCAAAGGTAAATAAAATAAACACCATCCCATTAATTGCTAATAATCAGTATGTTATAAAATTTGGCACAGAGATTGTTTTTCTCATATAAACCATAACACATTTAGATATGAAAGCAAAAAAACTACTCTTCGGATTTTTAATGATTGGTCTCTTAGCTTCTTCTTGTTACACAGAGGTGCTAATAGAAGATGATATTGTAGATGCTCCTATCTTTAATGTGGGGGCAGCGTTACAATCACACGATCTTTGGTATGTAGATATCAATGCTACTAGAGGAAGTGGAGAAATACCATTCATGCAAAGAGCCTTTACGGTTTCCTTTCTCAATGGAAACTTGTATGCTAACAATAATATTGTGGGCATTGGTAAAACAGGAAATGGACTCGGAATTGATGTTGGATATTACAATCCTTTAAGAGGTGCTGTGGAGATAGATCATGATATTGATGGTCGCTGGATCTTGGAGGTATATGAAGTAAATGCAAGAACATTGGAATTATATCATGCAGGGACCGATACCTCGTATTTCGTAAAAGGGTTTCAAGCGAATAATTTTGATTACGATCTCTTGTTTTATGATAACATCCAATACTTTATGCAAGAGTATGATGCTTGGGAAAAAGTGTATACAAGTGAAGAAGGCGCCATCAATGATTTTGATGATGAAAACTTCTTACAGTTTTTTAATGAGGGAACTCAGAATATATTTCGATCCTCTATTGATAGAACAGGTACCTCCGTAAATAACCTTCGTTGGGATTATGAAGGAAATTATCAGGTGTATGACATAGAAAACGATGAAACGCTTAAAACTTTAACATTGGATTACGACTTTATGGGCAATGATTACTTTGAGTTATACGTTATTAATGATAGTACTATTGAGTTGTATCACCCATCTAGTGAAACTACATATGAGTTTAAAGGAAGAGGGTATCAACAATATCTGAAATCAGGAAAAAGTTCAGAAGTTCGGAAAAGAACCAAGACAAAGAACCCTGTGATGAATGTAAAACGTAGTCGTAAAAAATAACAATAAAGGAATCCACTCTACGCTGTTGAGGGATTATAAATAAAGATTTTTTTGGTTGGTTATTTAGTTAGAAATGCCCTGGGTTGAGGAACTCAGGGCATTTTTTGTAAGTACAATGAAAGACTTAGGTTCTTAGAATTCTTTTTTTGAATTCCGAAGGATTTTCCTGAGCTACTTTTTTAAAAGTTCTATTGAAATAGGAGAGACTTTCAAAACCACAACTATAACAAGTTTCGCTCACATTTTGTCCATGATGCAACAAACGTTTTGCTTGGCTTATCCGGTATTGATTTAAAAAAGTAACAAAAGTGTTTCCTGTTGCTTTTTTAAAATATCTACAGAATGCCGCTTTTCCAAGATTGCAAAGACTGGCCACCTCCTCCACCTCAATACGTCTTTGGTAATTTTCATCTATAAATACATAGATCTTTCTTAGGCGTTCTTGCCCCTTTTTACGATGATTAATAACAACAGGTTCTTTGTGAAGTAGGGTATACTCTTTGGAGGTGGCAAGTATTTCAAAAATATGAAGTACCGCCAAGAATTGTTTAAAAGGAGTGAGTGAATGCAAGGTTTTTAGCTGTGCACCCACCACCTTCTTTGTAGTACCTGAAAAGGCGATACCATACTTTGATTTTTCGAACAGGGCATAAATATCTGTAAGCTCTGGAATTTCATTAAAAACAGTACTCTTAAAAGAAGGGCTTATTTGCAAGACTTCTTTATTATAGTCTGTTTGAATCCCATAGTCAAAATTAAGATGGGGAATATTAGAACCAATTAAAACTAAATCGCTTTCCTGGTATGGTGAAATATGATCTCCTACATGGCGTGTGCCGTTGGCTCCTTCTATGTAAACCAATTCATATTCTGGATGAAAATGCCAATAATATAGATCATTTAGTCTAGGATTATGAAGGAATCGAAACGAACTTTTATCATCCTTGCTAATATTTTCCAATTGGATTTTCATGATGGAAATTTAACTAAATTACCAATATGATTCACTATTAGTATTAAAAAAATCAATATTGTTCAAATTTCTATCAATATTGAGGTGGAGCAGCCTTCATCGGATACCTACTTTTATCTCATGTTAATTTAAACTCAGTAGTATGAAACAAGAAAAGCTTAAAATTGAAATGGCGAATAAAGCGCATGAAGATATGCCTGGAAACCCGTCTACAGCTACGAGTAGTTCACATCAATTAAATGATCGGTCCAATGGGAATCCCTTGCGGGTACTTACGGAAAAAGAGTGGCAGTTTTGGATAGATAATGGGTATATCGTAGTAAAGAACGCAATACCAAGAGAACAGGCACTAAAAACGGCAACTTTCTTATGGGAGTTTGATGAAAAAGATCCTTCTAATCCAGATACTTGGTATACGGCACCTAGGGCAGAAATGCAAATGAAAGAGTTAGCGGGTACTGGAATGGTAGAAGTATACAACCACCAGTGTTTATGGGATAACAGACAAATGCAAAAAGTATATGATGCTTTTGTGGATGTATGGGGAACGGAGAAATTATGGGTTACAATTGATAGAGCAAATTTAAACTTTCCAAGTCGGCCCGGCTTTGAACAAAAAGGTTTTATTCATTGGGATTACGACCCAGAAACCAAGCCTCAAAACGTACAAGGAGTTTTGGCTTTGGCAGATCAGACAGATGAGCAAATGGGAGGCTTTCAATGCATACCCTGGTTGTATCGTAACTACGATACTTGGAAACTGAGTCAGCCCAAAGATCGAGATCGTTTTCAACCAGATATTTCCAATTTAGAAGATAAAATTGTGAAGGTAAAAATGAATGCAGGGGATTTGCTTATTTTTAATAGTACAGAACCCCATGGTATTCGACCTAACAAATCGAAAGACCAAGTGCGAATTGCGCAATATATTTCAATGATGCCAGCAGAGGAGGAGAATAAGGAACTTAGAGAATGGCGTATTAATTCATGGAAACATCGAATAGCGCCTGAAGGCTATGCGTTTCCGGGAGATCCCAGAAATTGGGAACAAACAAAGTACAAAAGAGCTACTTTAAGTGCCTTAGGCGAAAAGCTGTTAGGACTTAAAAACTGGGACTAAATAATTGTTATAACCAACCATCTATAACCATATGTTTTCTAACTTAAGTATTTTAGACATTACCATTATTGCTGTCTACTTTGGAATTATTTTATGGATTGCGCATTGGGCATCTAAAAGTAAATCTGATGGTAGAGGAGCCGTAGACTATTTCTTAGCAGGCAAAAACTCAGGATGGCTTGTCATAGGAGCTTCTTTGTTTGCGTCTAATATTGGTTCCGAGATCATATTGGGTGTCTCTGGAGCCGGTGCTCGAGGCGATATGCCTATGGCTAATTTTGAAATAATCGCCTCTTTAGTTCTTATTTTATTAGGCTGGGTTTTTGTCCCCTTTTATTTGAGAACAGGGGTTTATACCATGCCCGAATTTTTAGAGAAAAGATATTCTAGTGCCTGTAGAAATTACCTTTCCGTGGTTTCTATTTTGGCCTATGTCATTACCAAAATATCCCTTATTATTTTTGCGGGTGCCTTGGTTTTTGAAACTATTGGAGTTCCCTTTTGGACAGGGGCAATTATTACGGTTATTGCCACTGGTTTTTATACCGTATTAGGCGGACTTAAGGCAGTGATTTATACAGATATGGTGCAAGCTTTTATCCTTTTGTTAGGAACCATAGCAGTTACTCTATTTGGTTTGTATGCTTTAGGAGGATGGGATGCTATGATCGATATTTTAAAGGTAGCGTCAGATACGCCAGGGAACCCTCCTGCAGAAGGCTTTTTTAATCTTTGGCGCCCCATGACAGATACAGAATACCCATGGACAGGAATGTTATTTGGAGCCCCAATTTTGGGAGTTTGGTATTGGTGTACAGATCAATATATTGTGCAACGCACCCTTTCGGCCAAAGATGTAAATAATGCTCGAAAGGGGGCGCTTTTTGCAGGATATTTAAAATTATTACCCGTATTTATTTTCTTTATTCCAGGGGTTATTGCTTACGCCCTACTGCAAGAAGGTTTTATTAGTTTCTCCATGGAAAATGCAGATCAGGCCTTGCCGGCTATGATTACTGAATTTCTTCCCACGGGCCTAAAGGGGCTTGCTATTGCTGGTTTACTTGCCGCTTTGATGAGTTCTCTATCCTCCGCATTTAATTCTAGCTCCACACTGCTAACTATTGATTTCTATCAAAAATATAAACCGAAGGCGTCTCAAAAAGATTTGGTACGATTTGGGCAAATAGCAACCATTGTTTTGGTGATTGTGAGCTTAGGTTGGATTCCTTTTATGAAAGCCTTAATGGGTGGCGGAATTTTTCATTACTTACAAAGTGTACAAGCTTATATATCGCCACCCATTGCAGCCGTTTTTCTTTTTGGATTGTTTTATAAGTGGATAAACGCTAAAGGAGCTATTGTTTCTTTGTGGGTTGGGTTTGCCATTGGAATTTTCAGATTAATTACAGAATTTCTATTTAAGGAAGGAGTTATCGTGGTTCATGAAAATTCTTTCTTAGGACTGTTTTTGGGAATTAACTTTTTACATTTTGCGTTATTCCTATTTCTATTTTGTGCAATAATACTGATGGGAGTTAGTAAAATGGGACAACCACAACCTTTAAAATCTCTAGAATTAGTTACCTTCCAAAGGAGTGGTTCTAGCACTAAATTCAAATGGTCTAGAGACACTAGGTTAACAATTCTGCTCATTACATTGGTGTTGCTCCTCTGGCTGTTATTTAGTACTTGGGGAATTGCAGGTTAATATTAATTGAATTAGATAATGGATTTACAATTAGATAAAGAAGTTGCTTTTATAAGTGGCTCCACAAAGGGAATTGGGTATGCTGTTGCTAGGATTTTACTGCAAGAGAAGGCAAGTGTTATTCTAAATGGACGTACCCAAAAAAGTGTCGACGCAGCGATACACAATTTAAAAAAAGAATTTCCGATGGCAGAAATAAGTGGAATAGCTGCCGATTTTAAAAGAGTAGAAGAAGTGTCATCACTTTTAGAAAAATTATCAGATGTATCTATTTTGATTAATAATGTAGGAATTTATACTTCTGTCCCTTTTCTTGAAGCACCAGATAAGGATTGGTATGAACAGTTTGAGGTAAACGTTATGAGCGGAGTGCGATTGTCTAAATACTGTTTACCTAAAATGTTGAAGAATAATAGCGGACGTATTGTTTTTGTGTCTAGTGAGTGTGCCTCTTTAGTGCCTGCAGATATGATGGCCTATAGTATGACAAAAGCCTCTTTAATGGCCATCTCTAGGGGCTTAGCACAAATGACCTCAGGCACAAGAGTAACCGTAAATACGGTAATGCCAGGATCTACTCTTTCTGAAGGGGCTTCTCAATTTTTAAGGGAAACTGCGACGCAAAAGGGAAGTACAACCAAACAAATTGAAGAGGATTTTTTCGAAGAAATTAGACCTTCTTCTTTACTAAAAAGATTTGCAACTGTAGAGGAAGTGGCAAATACAATTGTGTATCTAGCAAGCCCACTTTCTGCCGCTACGAATGGAGCTGTAATCAAAATAGATGGAGGGAGTGTGGGCGGAATTATATAATCTTACCCCATTAAAAGGAATTAATGAAATTGTAAAACCAGCGTATATGAAAAAAGGACTATTTATTTTACTAACACTTTCCATGGGGCTATTTCTTATGGTTTCCTGTATGGAATCTAATGAGAATCATAAGACAGGGAACATGAATGAAGAAAAAACGGCTTTATTGAGACATGTGGTAATTTTTAAGTTTAAGGATACAGCATCGGAGGCCGAAGTTCAGAAAATAAGTGACCATTTTAATAGGCTTCCAGAGGCTATTTCCGTAATTAAAGACTTTGAATGGGGATTAAATGATAGCCCTGAAAATTTTCACCAAGGATTTACCCATTGCTATATGCTTACTTTTAATTCTGAAAAAGACAGAGATAGTGTTTACACCCCGCATCCAGCACATCAGGAATTTGTGGCAAGTTTACAACCCCATTTGGAAAAGGTTTTTGTGGTAGATTATTGGACAAAATAGCCTTTTTATAGATGAAGCATACTTCTTCCTTTTAAATTCAGGAGATTGAGGCTTATAAATCATTAAAAGAACTATTTTTGCAGGCTTATATTCTTAGTGATGAAGAAGTATTTCAACTTATTTGATTTTTCTCAAAAAGTAAATTATAAAACAGAAATCTTATCAGGACTTACTGTTGCTTTGGCTTTAGTACCAGAAGCTATTGCATTCGCCTTAATTCCAGGATTTTCACCCTTAACGGGTTTATATGCAGCCTTTGTACTAGCTTTAATAACTGCTATTTTTGGAGGCAGACCAGGAATGATTTCGGGAGCTACTGGAGCGGTCGCGGTTGTTTTTATTGGACTAATTCTTGAATTAAAAAATCATTTTCCGGGAATAGAGCCAGTAACAATTTTAAATTATGTTTTTGCAACGGTTATTCTGGCAGGAACTTTTCAGATTCTTGCAGGCGTTTTGCGGCTCGGAAAATTTATACGGTTGGTGCCGCATCCGGTAATGTTTGGTTTTGTAAATGGCTTAGCCATTGTAATTTTCACAGCTCAGTTTCCTAATTTTTATATAAAGGATACAACCACTCTTATCTCTGGGGAACCTTTATGGACCATGTTGGGGCTTACACTTTTAACCATGCTCATTATATGGGGGTTTCCTAAAATAACAAAAGCGATTCCTTCTTCCTTACTTGCTATTGTAGTGGTTTCTGCTTTGGTGCTTGGATTTGGTATTGAAACTTTAACGGTGGCAGATACCATGAAAGAGGGGCAAACTATTAATGGCGGTTTCCCGCCAATTTCAATTCCACAAATTCCCTTTACATGGGAAACCTTTATGATCATAGTTCCCTATGCTGGAATTGTAGCAGGAGTGGGTTTAATTGAGAGTTTGTTGACCCTGAACATCATTGATGAAATTACAGAGACAAGAGGAAGTGGAAATAGGGAATGTGTAGCGCAGGGGACTGCTAATATTTTATCTGGATTCCTTTCGGGAATGGGTGGATGTGCCATGATTGGGCAAAGCTTAATCAATACTTCTTCTGGGGCTCGTGCACGTTTATCTGGTATAACAGCAGCAGTAATGCTGCTGGTATTTGTTATGTTTGGTTCTAGCCTCATTGAACAGCTTCCAATGGCTGCATTGGTAGGCTTAATGTTTATGGTGGCTATAGGAACTTTTGAATGGGCTAGTTTTAAGACCTTTCGTAAAATGCCGAATTCTGATGTAATTGTAATGGTATTGGTTACCTTAATTACTGCGATTACGCATAACCTTGCGGTTGCTGTATTGGCGGGTGTAATTATTTCTGCTTTAGCGTACTCTTGGGAGAACGCTAAACGTATTAGAGCAAGAAAACATGTGGATGAAGATGGTATAAAACACTATGAAATTTATGGTCCGCTATTCTTTGGATCTACTACTGCCTTTGCCGAGAAATTTGATGTTCAAAATGATCCAGATGAGGTAATTATCGACTTTAAGGAGAGCAGGGTAGCAGACATGTCGGGGATAGAAGCACTTAATAAGCTTACAGAACGTTATCAGAAATTGAATAAAAAAATACACCTTTTACATCTAAGTAAGGATTGTAGGCGTTTGCTATCCAATGCCGACAAAATCATTGAAGTAAATGTGTTGGAAGATCCAACTTATAAGGTTGTAGCGGATAAGGTTTCTAAGACCGAAGACGACGAAAACAAAGGATTATTTAATCTTTGGGGACTGTAGCAAAAACACATCCTAAAATGAGGTTTGAAAGCTTGGAGTGTTAATCTAAAAAAGCGATCACTTTTTCTAAAACACGATCTGTTCGCAAAATTCGAAAGTGGCCTGTACCTTCTATTGCCTCAAAAGTAGAATTTTTCCAATTGTCTGCTACATTTTTAGCCTGAGTGATTGGAATTACCTTATCTGCTTTATCATGAATGATATAAACTTGTTCGATGGCGATGCGCTGAACAAAATCACTTACATTCATACTTGCAACTGAACTATCGGTTTCTTGTTCCAGTTTGTAAATTAATTTCCGCTTCACTTTTTCGGTAATTCCTACCTGTTTGGCAACTACATCGATCCTTTGAGAGAATCTATCGGGAGTGGTAAGTAAGGCGTATTTTTTGATAGTAATATCTGGGTTGTTCGCTAAGCTAAAAGTGGTAGCTACACCACCAAAAGAATGACTTACCAATTGTGTTACTTGAAACTTTTTGATAAGAACTTCAATGAGTTCAATAAATTCGAACATACTGGTAGCGCCAATACTACTAAATCCATGCGAGGGTCCATCAAAAGCGTAGATGGTATAATTATTTTCTTGTAATTTTTGAATCAAATCGGAGAAATTCCCAGCCTGTCCTTCCCAACCATGAATGAGCAATACACTTTTTTCTCCTCCTTTCCAATGATAGAGTTGAATATCAAAGCCTTTGAATGGGAATTTACTTTTATGAGCCTCATTCAGAACAGCGATTTCATGAGCTCTTAGTTTCTTAATTTGCGGATTGGTTAAAGCTTTATACGCTTTTTGTACCATTATTTCAGGAAAAAGAAGGGAGGCTATTTTGACTAAAGTTTTTCTCATGTGCTATGAAATATGCAAAAAAAAAGCGCTTACCCAGAAAACTCTAGATAAGCGCATATTATCTTTTCTGAATAGTTATAAGGTTCGCAAATATTCTGCCACTTCTCTTGCTTCTTCTTGGGTAAGGTTATTAGCTGTCATCATGGAGCCGTATTCTTCAAACAGAGCCATTGCTATGGGATCTTTTTGCAACATTTCTGAAGGGTTTAATATCATATTCATTACCCATTCTGGACTACGACGTTCATAAATCCCTTTCATGGCAGGACCTATTCCTCGTTGTTCTGCCTGGTGACAAGCAATACAAACAACATTAAAATTTTTCTCTCCTGCCGCGGCCATATCCGTATTAATTTCCGCATCAAATTGTAGGCTAGTTACGGGTCCTATTCCCTTGTTATCCAAATCTACAGGAACCCCATCTGAAGACGCAGCCGCTTTGGTTTCTTTTTTGGTACGATTCATTTTAAAATCGTCCTTCTTTTCTTCTTTTTTTTCACCACAGCTAACAATAAGGGTAGCAAAAACAATAAAGGCAAGTACTTTTTTCATCAAAATAGAATTTAAGAGTACTAATATAAGAAATAGGTTAAATTAAAGCACTTCCTCTAGAAATTTTAATGACCTTTCTTCTGTATACGAAACATTATGAAGACCAAAAAACCCTACATGGCCTCCATACAACGGAACCTCCATATGAAGGTCTGGGTTTTTTTCTACTTCTTGATAGGGGTAACACTCAGGGCCTAAGAAAGAATCGTTCTTCGCATTAATGAGGAGAGCAGGTCGTTGTATGCCCTCTAAAAATTGTAAGGAACTGCACTGTGTATAATAATCCAAGCCATCTTTAAAGCCATGTGCTTTGCTAGTATAGATATCATCAAAATCTTTTAAGGTCTTCACATTTCTTACGTCTTCATCCGTAATAAGATCTGGAAATAAGACTTGTTTTGCTCTCAACTTGGCGATAAGATGTTTTTTAAAACGCTTGGCATAGATACTATTTTTTGGTTTTAGTAATGCTACTAATGAACTATGAAGATTACAAGGTACAGAGATGGCTATTCCGGCTTTTATCTCTTTGGGAATAAGGTTTCCTTCACCAAGGTATTTCAAAGTTAGATTGCCGCCCAAACTAAATCCCTTGATGACAATTTCGCTATAATTTTTAGTTTCTAGTATATGGGCTATTACCGCCTTAAGGTCTTCTGTAGCTCCGGAGTGATAGGAGCGATATAGGCGATTGATTTCTCCGCTACAGCTTCTAAAATTAACTGCACAAGCATCAAAACCAGCCTTATGGAACTGTTTAGCGCTTCCAGTGATATACGGCCGTTGTGCATTGCCCTCCAAACCGTGCAAAAGAATCACAAGTTTAGTTGTTTCATGTGCTGCGTGGCTCCAATCTAAATCCAAAAAATCGCCATCAACCAATTCTAGTCGTTCCCTTTTTTGAACCAAACCTTCTACCTTTCTAAACAAGCCAGCATAAATGGTTGCTAAGTGCCCGTTTTTAAAAAATAAAGGAGGATTGTAATGAGAGCTTATTAAAGGCATTAATACAAAATATTGTCTTGCGGGCGTACCTTTTCTGGCAGATTTTCTTCATTTAGCATGTCTCTGAGATCAATTTCAATTGTTCTGCAAAGAGCGGTCATTGGAACATCATTAATACGACCTTCAAATGGGTCTTCACTATTGCTCCCAACTTTTTCCATGGTAACAAAAATCCAAGAAATAAGTACAGAAAAAAAGATCATCAAAGTAAGAGACCACCAATCGTTTTCTTGTGCAAAGGAATTAATTTCAACTTTGAAGACATTTAATAAGCCAAAAGGCAATAAAAGCACAAAAATCCAAGTGAACAGGGTGCTAAAATAAGCATATTGCCTAGGGAAAGGAGTGTTCTTGATACGTTCACATTTTCCTTGCAAGGCATACAGTTCTTCTAGATTATTGTGAAAAATTTGCTTGTCAAATTCTGTAATTTTTTCTTCTTTTAATAGTTGTTTTAGGTGTAAACCTTGATTTTTAATAATGTGTGTTGCCACATTTTTTCGATTTTCTAAATCAGCATCTTCTTCTTCACTTAAAAAAGAATCTAATTTGGAACATACTGGGTTTCTTTCCCCGTGCCTATCAAACATTTTTTCAACTGCTCTATTTTCCTTGATAGAGAAAGAAGAAGGTTGTCTTAATTGAATTCGCAAGGCGTTGATCCATGCCAAATGCCTATATATTAAAACTCGGTGCACTTCCTTATCATCCATCACAAAGCTAAGCACATTGGTTGCCCAGGTTCTAGATGAGTTTACAATACCGCCCCATATTTTTCTACCTTCCCAAAAGCGATCATAGCTTTGACTATTCTTAAAACCAATATAAAAAGCAACTGCAATACCAATAACGCTTAAAGGTTGAAAAGGAATATCTATCTGATCCCATCCCAGAAAGATATAGCTGCAAAAAATAGCACTGGCCCAAAAAATAAAAAAAAGTAGATTTTTCCAGGCATATCTAATAATAATGTTCCAACTAATATTTCTCTTTATATACATGGATTGTAATTCTTATTTAGGATAGGTTTCTAAGAGTTTTGTTTGTGCTTCAATAGCCGTTTTAAATTCGGATTTTAAGGCGGTTACCAGTTCCGTAACCGTTGTCGTATTTTCTATCGTTGTGACCCCTTGCCCAGCAGACCAGATGGTCTTCCATGCTTTGGCTTCTGTGTCTAACTCTTTTCCAAAATCTATTTTGGTGTCCTTTTTTAGGTCTTCTTCGGTAATTCCTGCTGCCTGTAAACTAGCTCCCAAGAAATTAGCATGCACACCAGAAATGGAAGCTGTATATACCACATCACTGGCACCGGCTTCAATAATCATTTTACGATATTCTTCTGGGGCTTTACTTTCTGTAGTATTAATAAAACGGGTTCCCATATAGGCTAAATCGGCTCCCATTTGCATCGCCGAGGCAATGTCTTGTCCGGTACTAATGCAACCAGAAAGAATCACTGTTTTGTCATAGAATTTTTTAATCTCGGCAACTAAACTCATAGGATTAATGGTTCCTGCATGTCCCCCCGCTCCAGCGGCCACTAGAATAAGACCATCCACTCCGGCACCAGCCGCTTTTTGGGCATGTCTTTTTTTAATAACATCGTGAAATACGAGTCCGCCGTAGCTATGAATGGCATCTACCACCTCAGAAACAGCACCCAAAGAGGTAATGATTAATGGAACTTTATGCTTCATACATAGCTGAAGATCTGCCTGTAATCTGGGATTGGTCTGATGTACAATAAGGTTTACTCCGAAAGGAGCTGCTTTTTTTCCAGTCTCTTCTTCAAATTTTTGGAGTTCGCTTTTAATTTCAATCAACCATTCTTCAAAACCTTCACTAGTACGCTGATTTAGTGCGGGGAAGGTCCCTACTATGCCATTTTTACAGCATTCAATTACTAATTTAGGTCCAGAAATTAAAAACATTGGCGCTGCAATAGCAGGCAGAGAAAGATCTTGGATAAAGGGTGCTTTGGTGCTCATAAGTCAAAATTTGTTCGATTCTAAATTAAGGATAAAACTTTAGTTTTCCCGAGATTTTAGGAACTTGTAATCTAAAGTGAGGTTATCCAGTTTTTTGCTTCGGTAATTTACTTACCAAATAGACTCCCAACAATACTAAAAATGCTGCACCGATTTTTACAGGAGATAAATGATCTGCACCTATAAGGATCGCAAAAAGAATCCCAAAAAGTGGTTGTAAATAGGTGAAAGAACTTACCGTAGAAGCTTTTAACTGTGTTAACGCAAATACATTGAAAAGATAGGTGCAAAAGGTGGTGCCAATCACTACAAAGGTCATTTTCCAGATAGCATCCATTGGGAGGGTAGTCCATGCAACTTCAGAAAATTGTTGATACCCTATAGGAATATTAATAATGAGACCTACAAGAAATAACCATTTCATCAAGGTAAAAGGGTGGTATTTTTCAATTAATTTTTTTGCAAAAATGAGATACAATCCGAAGAAAATAGCATTCACTAAAAAGAGCATATTCCCAAGAGGAATATTAGGTGCATCTTGCCGTATTTCACTCCCATATAGTATTAATAGGATGGCACCTACCAGACCAATTAATATTCCTAACCCTCTTCTCCAATGAATTTTTTCTTTGATTAAAATAGCAGAAAGTACAACAACAATAATAGGTGTTGTGGTGACCAATACGGCACTATTAATAGGAGTAGATAGCTCTAGGCCTTTAAAAAAAGCAAGCATATTAATGACCATTCCGAAAAGAGCGCATAGCACAAGACGTATCCAATCTTTGCGATCTATTTTTTCTTTGGGACCAAAGAAAGAAATTCCCCAGAATAATAGAGTAGCACCTAAAACTCTTAATAGGATAAATCCAAAAGGGCGTATGTGGGTTGGCATCACCCCTTTTGCTATGCTATGGTTTAAACCATAGATGAGCGTTGCTCCTAAGGCTGCTATTATAGCAAGTGCTCTTTTACTCAAGAATGTATGGCATCTTTGGCAGCCGTAACCACCTTTTTACTATTCCCTACAAATATCGAGTCGTTCATCAGCACTACTGGACGTTTTAGAAAAGTATAATGCTCCAGAATAAGGGCTTTATAATCCGCTTCGTGAAGTGTTTTTTCTCCTAAATTTCGCTCTTTATACAAACGCGCTCTTTTACTAAAAAGAGCTTCAAAACTCCCAGCCAATGCCCCCATTTCTTCTAATTGCGAGAGAGTAATGCTAGCAGTCTTAATATCTTGCAACACAAAATCTTCAGTGGGTTGCAATTCTTTTAAAATTCTTTTGCAGGTATCACAGGTACTTAAGTAATAAATTTTTTTCATGTTTACCGAGCTATCTTTATGGTTTATTTCATCACTTAAAATTCTAGCAATAAATAGTGCTACAAAGAAACTTATTTCCCTCGAATTGTACTATTTTTAGAACCACATAAAACAACAATTATTTTGGAAAACGTTTTTATAACAACCCAGCAAAATAGAAAATTATTATACCAACTATTAACAAAGACACCTAAGGAGGTTTTAGTAAAGATCCCGGAGGGTTTTAGAAATAATATTTGGTGGAATATTGCACATATCTTAGTTACGCAGCAACTTTTAGTATACCGGCGTAGTGGTTTGCCTATCCAAATTGATGAGTGGATGATAGATGCTTTTAAAAAAGGAACTGTTCCTAATGAAGAACCTACTGATGATGCTATAGAAGATGTAGCGGCTTATTTGCTTTCAACTTCAGAATTAATGCAGCAAGATTATGAAAATGGTTTGTATACTGAATATGATGAATATACTACCAGTCTAAAAGTAACATTAAGTACTACAGAAGATGCCATGGTTTTTAACCTACTTCATGAAGGTTTGCATTTGGGAGTGGTGTTGTCTTTGCTTAAAGCGGTATCTACCACCTAAAGCGTTAGGATTTTATTTGAGTGGAAAGGTATTTTTCAATTTCCTTATAGGGTAAGGTTAGGATAATTGGCCCATCTGTATAGGAGGCTACTTCATATTCATTATATCTTAATTCGATTCCTTTTTTGGTGAATCCAATATTTTCTGGAAGATAGAATTCTTCTTTTTCAAACATAAAACCAGTACTGTTAATAGGTTTATCTTGTGGAATGCGTTCTTGAATTCTAAATTTCATTTCTGCAAAATGTTCAAAGTCGAGTGGGTCGCTAAACAACTCCCAATTTTCTAATTCAACCGCCTTTTTTTTATCAAAATTTAAGAAACGCGTGGTTCCATAACCATGTGCTCCTCCAGTAAATAAGTACGATTTAAGTTCAATGGTTAACATATGCATATCTTCATAAACAACCGTGCCTTCTATTTTTGCTTCCCATGCAGTGGCTTCTTCGGGATAGATAGTTCTAATTTCCTTTTGTCCATTTTTAAAAGAAGTGATCGCTTCTTCTATGGAACCAGCTGTTATCTCATCGTCAAAAGTGAGCAAAGCAATGATTTCTTCTTTTAATGAGATATTGATGTTCTTATCTAATTGAGAATTTTCTAGAGCTTTAGGAATATTGATGGTTATTTCCGGGCAGCTAGTACAAGAACCCTCATCAAAGGAAATAGGCTCAAATGTAAGTTGATCGCTATCCTTGCAACTAAAGAGAACTAATATGAGAAGCAAGCTTAAGAAGTAGGGCTTCATAAATGGGGTTTTAAATTGAATGCACAAAGTTAAGGCTTCATTGTATTCTCCAAAAGATAACGATACATTTGTACCAATAATTATATATTATGAGCGAAAAAATTTTAAATTTCAATAGTAAAACTATCCATGGTGGTCAGGAACCAGAGAAAGCATATGGTGCCGTAATGCCTCCGATATATCAGACTTCTACCTATTCTCAAACGACTCCAGGAGGCCATAAAGGCTACGAATATTCTAGGAGCGCTAACCCTACCAGAACTGCTTTGGAAAAATCTTTAGCAAGTATTGAAAATGGTAATTATGGTTTGGCGTTTGGGAGTGGTTTAGCTGCAATAGATGCTGTTATTAAGTTATTGAATCCTGGAGATGAAGTAGTTTCTACCAATGATTTGTATGGCGGAAGTTATCGTTTGTTTAAGCAGATTTTTGAAAAATATGGGATTAAATTTCATTTTATAGGCATGCAAGAAGTGTCTGCTATTGAAGCGAAAATTAATGAAAACACAAAATTAATTTGGGTAGAAACACCTACCAATCCTATGATGAATATCATAGATATAAAAGCAGTGGCAACACTTGCTCAAAAGCATCAAATTTTACTTGCTGTAGATAACACTTTTGCAACGCCTTATTTACAAGTCCCATTGGATTTAGGGGCAGATATTGTAATGCATTCGGCTACTAAATATTTAGGTGGCCACAGTGATGTGGTTGTTGGCGCACTCGTAGTAAAAGATAAAGAGCTTGCAGATAAATTGTATTTCATTCAGAATGCCAGTGGCGCAGTTTGTGGCCCCATGGATAGCTTTTTAGTGCTTCGCGGAATCAAAACCTTGCATGTTAGAATGCAAAGACATTGTGAAAACGGAAAAGCAATAGCAGAATATTTAGCAAACCATCCTAAAATTGAAAAAGTATATTGGCCTGGATTTGAAGATCATGCGAATCATGATATCGCAAAAAGTCAAATGAACGATTTTGGTGGGATGATTTCCTTTGTGCCAAAAGGCAGTAGTTATGAAGAAGCTATTAAAATTGTAGAGCAACTACGTTTGTTTACGCTGGCAGAATCTTTGGGTGGTGTAGAGAGTTTAGCAGGGCATCCGGCTAGTATGACCCATGCAAGTATTCCAAAGGAAGAGCGTGAAAAAAGCGGTGTGGTGGATGCACTTATTCGATTAAGTGTTGGAATAGAAGACAAAGAAGATTTAATTGCCGACTTGGAACAGGCCATTGGGTAATAATTTTACGAAATTTTCAAAAAAAGGGGGCTTAAATTATAGGAATAGTATAATTTTGCCGTTATATTTTAAATTCAATAAAAAATAATTTATTCCTAAGACTTTATGGACGCAAAAATGCAATCAAAAATCAATGGGTTTATGGACGAGGTTAGAACCAGAAATGGTCATGAACCTGAGTTTATACAAGCGGTACAGGAAGTAGCAGAAACTGTTATTCCATACATTGCCAGAAAAAGGATATATAGTGGTAAAAACATTTTATTACGTATGGTTGAGCCAGAAAGGCTGATCTCTTTCCGTGTTTCTTGGGTAGATGATAAAGGAGATATTCATGTAAACAGAGGATATCGAATTCAAATGAATTCTGCAATTGGTCCCTATAAAGGAGGATTGCGTTTTCACCCATCAGTAAATGCGAGTATCCTTAAGTTTTTAGCTTTTGAGCAGGTATTTAAAAATAGCTTAACTACGCTTCCTATGGGAGGTGGTAAAGGAGGATCTGATTTTGATCCGAAAGGAAAATCAGATGATGAAGTGATGCGTTTTTGCCATGCTTTTATGACGGAATTAAATCGCCATATAGGTCCTAATACAGATGTACCAGCAGGAGATATAGGAGTTGGAGCAAGGGAAATTGGATTCTTGTTTGGGATGTACAAAAAGATTAGAAATGAATTTACAGGTGTTTTAACCGGTAAAGGACGCTCTTGGGGAGGGTCTTTAATTCGCCCTGAAGCTACGGGATATGGAACGGTTTATTTTGCTCAAAGTATGCTAAAGACCAAAGGCATGGATTTTGAAGGCAAAAAAGTGGTTATTTCTGGCTCTGGTAATGTAGCGCAGTACGCAGCTGAAAAAGCATTGCAATTAGGGGCTACGGTGTTAACACTTTCAGATTCTCAAGGATATGTAGTAGATCCAGAAGGCATAGATGCAAAGAAATTAGCCTATGTAATGGATCTCAAGAATAACAAAAGAGGTCGTATTTCAGAATATGCTAAAAAGTATAAGTCGGCCAAGTTTGTAAAAGGAAAGACCCCTTGGGAGGTTAAATGCGATATTGCTTTACCGTGTGCAACGCAAAACGAATTAACAGGTGCTGATGCCAAAAAGCTATTGAAGGGCAAATGTATTTGTGTGGCAGAAGGAGCAAATATGCCTTCTACACCCGAAGCAATCCATGAGTTTGAAAAAGGGAAAATTTTATTTGCCCCTGGAAAAGCTTCGAATGCTGGTGGTGTTGCTACTTCAGGTTTAGAGATGTCTCAAAATTCATTGAGAATTAGTTGGACACGTGAAGAAGTAGATGAAAAACTAAAGGCTATTATGGAAGATATTCATGATTCTTGTATTGAATACGGGAAGGAAAAAGATGGGTATTGCAACTATGTAAAAGGAGCCAATATTGCTGGTTTTGTAAAAGTGGCAGATGCCATGCTAGCGCAAGGAGTCATCTAAATTTTCTTTTTAAGAAATTATAAGACCTGTCTGGTTTACAAACCAGACAGGTCTCTCTTTTTCCTATCTTTGCTAGCACCTTAAAAAACAAGAATGCAAGTTACCACAAATGCAATTGTTTTATCGGCTTTGAAGTATGGAGATAACAGCTTAATTGTGAAAGCTTTTACTGCTACAGATGGTGTTAAATCCTATCTTTTAAGGGGAGTTTTATCTTCCAAAAAGGGAAAACTTAAAACAGCCTACTTTCAGCCATTAATGCAATTAGAACTGGTGGCAAATCACAGAAATAAAGGAACTTTAGAAAGTATCAGGGAGGCTAAAGTAAGTTATCAGTACCAAAGCTTACATACCGATATTGCTAAAAATGCAATCACTCTCTTTTTGGCCGAAATGCTAGGAAACAGCATTTTTGAAGAAGAGTCTAATCCAGGCCTTTTTCAATTTATTGAGACTGCTTTGCAATGGTTAGACACACACGATAAAATTGCCAATTTCCATTTGTTTTTTCTCATAAGCCTTAGTCGGTATTTAGGGTTTTATCCAGACACTACCTTGATGAATACTTCTTATTTTGATTTGTTAGAAGGACACTTTACGAATACACTTTCCTTAAATCCAATTTTGATGGAAACAAAGCTTGTTCATTTTAAAACGCTTTTGGGCACAAATTTTGATACAATTCATACAATTAAGATGAACAAGGAAGATAGACAAGAGCTATTACAATCCCTTGTTCTTTATTTTGAATTACATTTGCAAGGATTTAGAAAACCCAAGTCTCTTGCCATTTTGAACGAAGTTTTTAGCTAAAATGCAGAAGTTAGGATTCATAATTTTATTCCTTTTCTTTCAATGGATACCTGCTCAGGAGATAACCATACTAGATGAGGAAACCAGAGAGCCCATTCTCAATGTGGCTGTGTTTAATCTGGACAAAAGTAAGACAGCCTTATCTGACTTTGATGGAAAGTGCAACCTAAGTGTTTTTAGTAAGAATGAACGAATTACGTTTAAGCATATCAGTTATCAAACCAAAAAATCCTCTAAAGGACAATTACTGCGAAGAGGAAATAAGGTGTATTTAATACTAAAAGCACAACAATTAGATGGTGTGGTGATGTCTGTTTCCAAATGGGAACAACAAAAAAAAGATATTCCACAGAAGATTGCTTCCATAGATGCTAGAACCATTGCTTTTAATAACCCTCAAACAGCTGCAGATGTTTTGCAGAGTAGCGGAAAGGTATTTGTTCAAAAGAGCCAATTAGGAGGTGGCAGTCCCATGATTCGGGGTTTTGCTACTAATAGATTGTTGTTAACCGTGGATGGAGTGCGCATGAATAATGCGATTTTTAGAGGGGGAAATGTTCAAAATGTAATCTCTGTTGATCCGTTTACCATAAAAAATACAGAAATTATTTTTGGTCCTGGATCCGTCATTTATGGAAGCGATGCCATTGGTGGAGTAATGAATTTTTACACCAAAGACCCCATGTTTTCGAGCACGGATAGTTTAATCTTTTCTGGTAACGCGAACTATAGATACGCCTCGGCAAACAATGAAAATACCATTCATTTTGATGCTAATTTTGGAAAGAAAGAATGGGCATTCTTAACGAGCATTAGTTATAATAGTTTTGATGATCTTACTACTGGAAAACACGGACCCGATGCATACTTGCGAAACACCTATGTGTCTAGAGTTAATGGGGAAGATGTTTTGGTGAATAATAGTGACCCTAGAAAACAAACACCTACGGGCTATGATCAGATTAATGTAATGCAGAAGATTGCATTTAAGCCCAATAATAGTTGGGATTATACCTTTGGTGCCTATTACTCGGAAACTTCTGATTATTCGAGATACGATCGACTTATTAGACCAAATGATGCTGGAGATGGATTGCGATCAGCGGAATGGTTTTATGGCCCTCAAAAATGGTTCATGGGCAATTTTCAGATACATCATAAAGGCAAGGGCAAATTTTACGATGGATTAAAAATCACAACGGCATATCAACAATTTCAGGAGAGCAGGAATGATCGAGATTTTCAAGACCCTATTCGTTTTACCACCCAGGAAAAGGTGGATGCGATATCGACCAATATCGATTTTGAGAATAAAAAAATTGGAAATCTAAGGTTGTATTATGGCGGTGAGTATATTTTTAATAAAGTGAGTTCTGATGGCAGCAAGACGAACATTGAAAGTAATTTGGTGTCAGATGCAGCTTCTCGTTATCCAGACGGTGCTACCTGGCAAACCGTAGCTGGTTATATCAATGCTGAATATAAAGCGATGCCTAATTTTAGTTTGTTAGGTGGGCTGCGTTATAGCCATGTATGGATTGATGCTACTTTTGACAACACTTTTTTTCCATTTCCTTTTGACAATGCAGATCTTAATTCTGGAGCACTTACAGGAAGCATCGGTTTTAGTTGGTTTCCTAAGGCAGATTTACAGATTACTTTCAATGGTTCTACCGGTTTTAGAGCCCCAAATGTAGATGATGTGGGTAAGATATTTGATTCTGAACCTGGGTCTGTAGTGGTTCCAAATCCTGATTTGGAATCAGAATATGCATATAATGTAGAGTTAGGAGTACAGAAGAATTTTGCAGATAAAGTAGTGCTAAAAGGAGCTGCTTTTTACACCTATTTGGTAGATGCATTGGTACGCAGAGATTTTGAGTTTAATGGGGAACGAGAAATTTTATACAACGGAGAATTAAGCAATGTACAAGCAATACAAAATGCGGCAAAGGCGTATGTGTATGGTTTTGAATTTGGGGTTGAAGCTTTTTTGTCTGAACGCTTATCCTTAGCTTCTAATCTTACCATCACAGAAGGTATTGAGGAAGAAGATGATGGTACGGATTCTCCTGGGAGGCATGTAGCTCCTACCTTTGGAGATTTCCATATTATTTGGAAAACACCAAAAATAAGGGCAGATCTCTTTGTAAATTATAATGGTGAAATAGATTTTTCTGATTTGGCATTGTCTGAAAGAAATAAAGAGTTTTTATATGCTTTGGACGCCAATGGCAATCCCTTTTCTCCTTCTTGGTACACCTTAAACTTTAGATCTCAATATACTATTACAAATGCACTTAAAGCATCAGCAAGCCTTGAGAATATAACCAATCAGCGCTATAGAACCTATTCCTCAGGTATTGCGGCGCCAGGCACCAATCTCATTTTGGGATTGAATTACCGTTTTTAAAAAAAGAAAAACCCGATTATTTTAATAATCGGGTTTCTTTTAATATGCTAAAAAGGATTCTTACTTAGAATCGTTTTTCACTGCTTCCTTAGCTTTATCTACCGCTTCAGTTCCAGCTTCTTTGGCTTTATCCATTGCTTCAGTTCCAGCTTCTTTTGCTTTGTCCATTGCATCTTCACCTGCTTCTTTCGCTTTATCCATTGCTTCAGTTCCAGCTTCTTTCGCTTTGTCCATTGCCTCAGTTCCAGCTTCTTTAGCATCTTCACCCATTTCTTTAGCCTTATCCATCGCATCTTCGCCAACTTCTTTTAAGTCTTCACCAGTTTCTTCCAAAGTGTCAGCAGCTTCTTCCGTAGCATCTTTTGCCTTATCAACGGTCTCTCTACAGGAAACAAAACTAATGCTGATACCTACTAGTAAGATGGTTCCTAAAATTACTTTTCTCATAATAATGTATTTAGTGTTTAAGTTAATATACTCCAAATATACGGATCAAGATTGTTCTTGGATGTTATTTAATAGTATATACTTCGTAGATCATTCTAAAAAAAAGCATTTCCTATGCGCTTCATAACCCTAAATTCAATCTAAATTTATAATTTTGCAGTCCTAAAATAGCCTAATAGAAAGCGTTACGTATGAAGTTTGCAGAATACAAAGGTTTGGATTTACCCAAAGTAGCAGAAGAAATTCTGAACTATTGGAAAGAGAACCATATTTTTGAGAAGAGCGTTTCTACTCGGGAAGGGAAGGATAACTATGTGTTTTATGAAGGCCCTCCGTCTGCAAATGGTATGCCAGGCATACATCATGTAATGGCTCGAACGATCAAAGATATCTTTCCTCGTTATAAAACAATGAAAGGTTTTCAGGTAAAACGCAAAGCTGGTTGGGATACCCATGGTTTGCCAATAGAACTGGGAGTTGAAAAAGAATTGGGAATTACCAAAGAAGATATTGGAAAAAAGATTTCTGTTGAGGAATACAATGCTGCTTGTAAGAAGGCAGTAATGCGCTATACGGATGTATGGAACAGCATGACAGAAAAAGTAGGGTACTGGGTAGACATGGAAGACCCGTATGTAACTTATAAATCTAAGTACATGGAATCTGTTTGGTGGTTGCTAAAACAGATTTACAATAAGGGACTTATTTATAAAGGCTATACCATACAGCCGTATTCTCCAAAGGCAGGAACTGGCTTGAGTTCTCATGAATTAAACCAACCTGGAACCTACCAAGATGTTACGGATACAACCGTTACTGCTCAATTTAAGGCAAACAAAGAAACGCTACCCGCAGTTTTTGGGGCTATAGAGGGGGATCTTTACTTTTTAGCTTGGACAACAACACCTTGGACCTTGCCTTCAAATACAGCTTTAACAGTTGGAGCAAAGATTTCTTATGTAGCTGTAAAAACCTTTAATCAATATACTTTTGATCCTATTACCGTTGTATTAGCCAAGCCACTGGTTACAAAGCAATTTAGCGGCAAGTATGAAGAAGCGGAAGACGAAGAAGCATTTTCTTCTTTTACATCGGACAAAAAGAAGATTCCATTTAAAGTTGTTGCAGAAGCAAAAGGGATAGATTTAGTTGGAATTAAATATGAGCAGTTAATAGATTATGTACAACCCTATCAAGATGTAGAGAATGCCTTTAGGGTTATTTCTGGAGATTTTGTAACCACGGAAGATGGTACCGGAATTGTACATACGGCACCCACCTTTGGTGCAGATGATGCCATGGTTGCTAAACAAGCAGTGCCACAAGTACCACCATTGTTAGTGCTTGACGAAAATAACAACCCAGTTCCATTGGTAGATTTACAAGGTAAATTTAGACCAGAGTTAAAAGAGTTTGGAGGCAAGTACGTAAAGAATGAATATTACGCAGATGGAGAAGCTCCGGAACGTTCTATTGATGTGGAAATTGCCATTAAATTAAAAGAGGAAAACAAAGCTTTTAAAGTTGAGAAATATGTACATAGTTACCCTAATTGCTGGCGTACAGATAAACCAATTTTATATTATCCATTAGACTCTTGGTTTATTAAAATAACCGATGTAAAAGATCGCATGTTTGCTCTAAACCAAACCATTAATTGGAAACCTAAAGCAACTGGGGAAGGAAGATTTGGTAATTGGTTGGCGAATGCCAATGATTGGAATCTTTCCAGATCTCGATATTGGGGTATTCCCTTGCCCATTTGGCGCACCGAAGATGGCAAGGAAGAGTTGATGATTGGTTCTGTAGCCGAGTTGAAAGAAGAAATGGCAAAAGCAATTGCTGCAGGTGTGCTGGCAGAAGACATTTTTGCAGATTTCTCAGTAGATGATATGAGTGAGGCTAATTACGAGAAGATTGATTTGCATAAAAATATTGTTGACCAAATTACTTTGGTTTCGCCCTCTGGAAAACCAATGAAGCGAGAGAGCGATTTGATTGATGTTTGGTTTGATAGTGGTTCTATGCCCTATGCGCAATGGCATTATCCTTTTGAGAATAAAGAATTAATAGATGATTCTGAAACCTTTCCGGCAGACTTTATTGCTGAGGGGGTAGACCAGACACGTGGATGGTTTTATACCTTGCATGCTATTGGAACCATGGTTTTTGATTCTGTTGCTTATAAAAATGTAGTGTCTAATGGCTTGGTCTTAGACAAGGAAGGAAAAAAAATGTCTAAGCGTTTAGGAAATGCTACGGATCCCTTTGAGACTATGGATATCCATGGACCTGATGCCACTCGTTGGTATATGATCTTCAATGCAAACCCATGGGATAATCTAAAATTTGATATTGATGGGATCCAAGAAGTAAAGCGCAAGTTTTTTGGTACGCTGTACAATACCTATTCTTTCTTTGCTTTGTATGCCAATATTGATGCGTTTGATTATTCGGAAGCAGATATTCCCTTAAAGGAACGCCCAGAGATAGATCAATGGATTTTGTCCGAACTGCATACACTTATTAAAAAGGTAGATAATGCCTATGCAGATTATGAGCCAACCAGGGCTACAAGAGCCATTTCGCAATATGTACAGGAAAACCTAAGCAATTGGTACGTTCGTTTGTGTAGAAGACGTTTTTGGAAAGGAGATTATCAGCCAGACAAAATATCTGCATATCAAACCTTGTATACCTGTTTGGTAACGGTGGCAAAATTATCAGCACCTGTTGCACCTTTCTTTATGGATCAATTGTATAAAGATTTAACAAGAACTACAGGTAAAGATGCTTTTGAAAGTGTACATCTTTCCAATTTTCCAGGATTTAAGCCTGAAATGGTACAAGGTGCATTGGAGAGTAAAATGGAAAAAGCGCAGACCATTTCTTCTTTGGTATTGTCCATTAGACAAAAAGAAAAAATTAAGGTAAGACAACCATTACAAAAGATAATGATTCCTGTTTTAGATCAGCAACAACGCTTAGAAATAGAAGCCGTATCTGATTTGATTAAATCGGAAGTGAACGTTAAAGAACTTCAATTGTTAGATGATGCATCCGGTATCTTAGTGAAGCAAATTAAGCCCGATTTTAAGGTTTTAGGTCCTAGATTTGGTAAGGACATGAAGCAGATAGCGCAGGCAATAGCAGCTTTTAATCAGGAAGATATCCAGAAAATTGAACAAGAAGGCGAAATAATAGTTCAAATAGAAAATAAAAGTATTATTTTACAGTTACAGGAAGTAGAGATTTCTTCACAAGATATCGAAGGTTGGTTGGTAGCAAGTTCTGGTACCCTTACTGTGGCACTCGATGTAACAATCAACGACGATCTTAGAAAAGAAGGAATTGCTAGAGAACTGGTAAATAGAATCCAGAACTTAAGAAAAGAATCTGGGTTCGAAGTAACAGATAAGATAGATATTAAATTATTAAAGAATGGTTTAGTAGAAGATGCAGTGGCTAGTAATATGGCCTATATTAAAACCGAAACGCTTACTGCTGAACTTAATTTTGAAGAACAACTAGAAAGTGGCATATCAATTGCCTTTGATGAAGTAAACACAAAATTGTTTATCCAAAAACATTAAAAATGGCGCAAGATTTAAAAATTAGATACTCAGATAAGGATTTGGAAGAATTCAGAGTGCTTATTGAAGAGAAAATAGAAAAAGCTAAGCATCATCTAGAACTGCTTAAAAGTTCTTATATGAATGATGGTAATAATGGAACTGATGATACCTCTCCTACCTTCAAAGCATTTGAAGAAGGCTCTGAGACAATGAGTAAAGAGGCCAATACACAATTGGCTATTCGTCAGGAAAAGTTTATACGCGATTTAAAGAATGCCTTGCTTCGCATTGAAAACAAAACATATGGTATTTGTCGTGTAACCGGTAAATTAATCAATAAGGAGCGTTTAAAATTAGTGCCTCACGCCACGCTTAGTATTGAAGCTAAAAATATGCAGAAATAATAAGAACGCCCTTAATGGGCGTTTTTTAATGGTTTACTTTCAGTTGAAGCCTTTCCTTCTATGTGTAGAATACTTTTTACATGCATTGTGCTCTCGTTTAATCTAATCAACGGGCAAAAATTACTTAAAAAATCTATTGTAAACCCTCATACAAAGCTTATTCAGATAGAAGGGAATAATTGCTTTAAAGTAGATTTGGAAACATCCAAAACGGATGAAATTGTTGTAGAAGCTACCATTGACGGCGAATACACGAAAGATTTATTGCTGAAAATAAAAGAGGTAGGAACTACACTAATAGTGAGTGCAGGTTTTCAACCCAATTTTGTACACCCAAACGACAAATTAAGTGCTCATAAAGTACTCTCTATATCATTGGCAATTAAAGTTCCAGAGTTTATGGAGGTACAGGTGTATGGCACTACTTCGAATGTAATGGCAAGTGGAAAATACCGGCATTTAGAGGTTGTATTGCAAGAAGGGCGATGTACTTTAAAAGAAGTATCTGAAAAAGTGATGGTACGCACGCAAAGTGGAGATATTGTCGTATTTAGTTCCAAAGCGGCTATTACTGCAGCTACAAAGTATGGAGAATTACAAAGAGAAATGATCCCTAGTGGAGATAACCAAATAGGTATTACTAGTATTACTGGGGATATTAGCATTAAAAAAACCGAATAATATTTCTATTTTTGCCCCATCAATTTTGTGAAGAATGAGTTTAAAGAAGTCGATACTGCTAATAGCAGTAATTTTGTTGATTGATCAGATTACCAAAATCTATGTAAAAACGCATTTTTACTATCAGGAATCTGTAGAGGTTTTTAGTTGGTTTAAAATTCTTTTTATAGAAAATGAAGGGGCAGCATGGGGAACCAAGTTGAGTGATATTTTTCCCGTTTCAGATAGTACCGGAAAACTCATCTTAACCGTTTTTAGACTTTTTGCTATTGGCGGTATTGGTTACTGGCTTTATGATACCATTAAAAAAGGATTGTCCAAGACGTTAATTTTAGCAGTTTCTTTGATTTTTGCAGGTGCTCTTGGCAATATTATTGATTCTGTTTTTTACGGTGTTCTATTTAATG
The DNA here is from genome assembly GCA_947500575.1 of uncultured Flavobacteriaceae bacterium. GTDB lineage: Bacteria > Bacteroidota > Bacteroidia > Flavobacteriales > Flavobacteriaceae > CANMSI01. The sequence goes on from CANMSI010000003.1 coordinate 269,841, forward strand.
ATAGCCACGGTCAGATTGCCACTTTCTTAACAGATGATCCTTATGGCTCGCTCTTTCATGGAAAGGTGGTAGACATGTTACATTTTCCAATGATCAAAAATGCCGTTTGGCCAAGTTGGGTTCCTTATTTTGGAGGAAGCACCTTTAGTTTTTTTGAGCCAGTTTTTAACGTTGCCGATACTGCGATTAGTACGGGAGTGGGAATTCTAATTTTCTTTAACAAGCGCGCATTTCCTAAAAAAGAGGAGACCACGTTTGTAGTAGAAGAAAGCCCAGTTACTCAAGAAGAAAATGAATAGATTTTAAGGGGAGTAATGCAATAGTTTAAAGGGATATCGGTATCATCTACATCTGAAATTTTTTCTTCTGCTTCGAAAAATGAAAAACCTATTTTAACTACTTCTGGTTTGCAGTCTTTTAGAAAGCGATCATAAAATCCTTTTCCATAACCCACTCTGTTTCCCTTTGTATCAAAAGCTAGTAAGGGAATAAATACCACATCCATTTTTTTTGCTGGAATTTCAATTCCGTCTACTGGTTCTGGAATATCCCAGCGATTCGTTTTCAATACGGTATTATCTGTCAGTAAAAAATGAGAAAGGTTAGTGCTGTCCAATACTTTGGGAAGTACTATATTTTTATCCTTTCCTTGCAAGATGGATAGGATAGGAGTAGTGTCTATTTCCTTTTGTGAGGTAATAGATAAAAACAAATGGTAGTAATTAAATTCCCATATAGGCAGTCGAAGCATTGAATTTGCAATAGCCATACTAGAAGATGAGATACTTTCCGGGGTAAGTTTGTTCCTAAGAGATTTGTAGTACGGGCGTAACTCTTTTTTATACATCAGGGGTTTGATGAATTTGTAGGAAAATAAGATATTAAACGATTACCACTAATCTTTAGTGGCCATCACAAAATAAATCTTAAAAAACAGCATTAATATCAGGTAGGTCCCGAGGGTGATAATATATTCGTCCATCTTGGTTTGTTGGGTTTTGACGTCTTAAATGTAAAGAAAAAAACTTTACAAATTCCATTAAATGACAGGATTCATCGACGAAATACACTTTTTTAATAGTTTTTTAACAGGATGAAATAAGCTTTTTATGATCTTAAATCAAGGAGTTGTTATTTTAATTCACTGAGTATCAATTTTTTATTTTAATTATGAAGCTTTGATTAGGATATGAAGTTGTGAAATGGATTTTAAATATTTTTTCTAAAACTTTAACAGAAAAATACGTACAGCTTTTAACAAATTGCTAGTTTTTGACGTCTTTGCTAACGAATTATCCTTTAATAGGGTTTTATTTTGCGCTTTTTTTAAAACAAATTGAGGAAATAGTGCTTTAGAAATACTATTTAGTGAGCATATTTTAGCTTGAAATGGAGTAGGTTTCCATGAATCACGTTAAAAAAATAAAATCCCTGTGCGATCTCATAAAAACATAGTAATTTAACTCTACTAATCTAGCACTACTTAGACCAAATTAATCTGATGCCAGAAATCCCTATAAAAGTACAACTAAGTACCTTGCCTGAAAACCCAGGGGTGTATCAATTTTATGATGATGATGAAAAAATATTATACGTTGGAAAGGCAAAGAATTTAAAAAAAAGAGTAAGTTCTTATTTCACAAAAAACCATGAGTATGGTAAAACAAGGGTGCTTGTAAAAAAGATTAGATCAGTAAAGCACATAGTGGTCCCCACAGAGTCGGATGCTCTTTTATTGGAAAATAATCTGATAAAAAAATACAGACCCCGCTATAATGTTTTGCTTAAAGATGATAAATCGTATCCCTGGATTTGCATAAAGAATGAACGCTTTCCCCGAATATTCCCAACAAGGCGTTTTATTAAAGATGGCTCTGAATATTATGGTCCATATACCAGTATGAAAACGGTTAGAACACTTTTAGATTTAATAAAGAGTGTATACCCATTGCGAACCTGTAATTACGATCTTTCTCATGAAAAAATAGCAGCAGGCAAGTACAAACGTTGTTTGGAATATCATTTAGGGAACTGTAAGGGCCCTTGTGAAGATTTACAAAGTATAGATGAGTACGATCGGCAAATTGCGGATATCAGAGAAATAATAAAAGGCAATTTTAAGTCGTCCTTACATTATTTCAAAAGGCAAATGAAGTCGTTGGCAGCGGAAACACGTTATGAAGAAGCACAGCGTATAAAGGATAAAATTGAAGTGCTAGAAAATTATCAGGTAAAATCTACCATTGTAAATCCAAAAATTAATAATGTAGATGTGTTTTCTATTATTTCAGATGAAACCTTTGCCTATATTAATTTTCTTCAACTTTCTCATGGTTCTATTGTGAGATCGCATACCATGGAAATTAAAAAGAAACTTAATGAAACAGATGTAAATCTCTTAGAACTGGCAATTGTAGAAATTAGGCAACGGTTCGGTTCTTTGTCTAAGGAATTGTACGTTCCTTTTCCGATCGTAGTGGCTCCAGAGCTTAAGGTCACTATTCCCAAGCTAGGAGATAAGAAAAGAATCCTTGATTTATCAGAGCGCAATGCAAAGTTTTTTAGACAAGAACGCTTTAAGCAAGTAAAAATAACGGATCCAGACCGCCATGCCAACAGGATTATGGCACAGATGAAGATTGATTTACGTCTCTCTGAAGAACCTAGGCATATTGAGTGTTTTGATAATTCGAACATTCAGGGGAGTAATCCAGTGGCTGCCTGTGTAGTCTTTAGAAATGGAAAGCCAGTTAAAAAAGAGTATCGACATTTCAATATTAAAACGGTAGAAGGTCCAGACGATTTTGCCTCCATGGAAGAAGTTGTATTTAGGCGGTATAAACGTCTCCTAAATGAAGGAAGGTCTTTACCTCAATTAATTGTGATTGATGGTGGTAAAGGACAGTTGTCTTCTGCTTTAAAAAGTTTAGAACTCCTAGGTCTAAGAGGAAAGATTGCTATTATTGGAATTGCGAAAAGACTAGAGGAAATCTATTTCCCAGATGATAGTATTCCTTTGTATCTTGATAAAAAATCGGAAAGTTTAAAGATCATTCAACAGTTGCGAAACGAAGCGCATCGATTTGGGATTACCTTCCATAGAAATAAGAGAAGCAAGGCGGCTATTAATTCTGAATTGGAGAGTATTGAAGGAATTGGAGAAAAGACAGTTCAGGAATTATTACAGCTGTTTAAGTCTGTAAAACGAATTAAAGAAGCATCCATAGATGATTTGGCTCAGGCAATAGGAATGGCAAGAGCAAAAAAAATATTTGAAACTTTTCATTAAAGATAACCTTAGTAAGATATATGCAAAAGGCATTTTTTATAATCATATTGTTATATATAAGTATGACCGCTTTTGCTCAGGAGAAGGTTAAAAATGACAAAGAATTTAAGGTAGGATTGGTTTTAAGCGGAGGAGGTGCTAAAGGATTGGCTCATATTGGGGCTTTAAAGGTAATTGAGGAAGCCGGAGTATCTATCGATTATATAGGTGGTACCAGCATGGGCGCCATCGTTGGAGCTTTATATGCTTCTGGATATTCGGCTGTGGAACTCGATTCCATTTTTAGAGCTACCGATTTTGCCGAACTAATCCAAGACAACCTTCCTAGAGATGCTAAGACTTTCTATGAAAAAGAAGATTCTGAAAGATATGCCCTCACTTTACCTTTTGATAATTATAAAATCTCCTTTCCTTCCGCAATATCGCGTGGGCAAAATATCTATAATGAATTGGTTAAGTTACTGTATCATGTAAAAGACGTACGAGATTTTGATCACCTACCCATTCCTTTTTTCTGTATTGCTACGGATGTGGAAAACGGTGAAGAAGTGATGTTGGAAAAGGGCTATTTGCCCGAAGCTATTTTAGCAAGTGGCACCTTTCCTTCCTTGTTTGAACCTTTAGAAATTGACGGTCGAATTTTAATAGACGGAGGGGTGGTCAATAATTATCCAATAGATCAGGTACGAGATATGGGAGCGGATGTTATCATAGGAGTAGATGTACAGCATGAACTTTCCAAAAGGGAATCCCTGCTTTCTGCAACAGAAATACTACTTCAAATTAATAATTATAGGACGGTGCGTGATATGGTTGAAAAGTCGAAGCAGACCGATATTTATATCAAACCAGATATTGAAGAATTTTCGGTGATCGATTTTGCAAAGAGTATTCCCATCATAGAAAGTGGAGAAATTGCCGCGCAACAGCATTTGGATGCTTTAAAAAAACTTGGAAAACAACAATACAAGAAAAGAGAAGTTATTATGCCTATTAGAGCGCAGGATACGATTATGGTAAGTAGGCTCATCTTAAAAGGAAACAACAATCATTCTAGAGGCTATGTGAAAGGGAAATTGCGTTTTACGCTTGGAGAAAAAACAACCTTTGAAAAGCTTCAACAGGGAATTAGCAATTTGGCCGCCACGGGAAATTTTCAAGCAATTCGATATCGACTAGAATCCAATGAATTGGGTGTGGATCTTATTTTAAAATTGAAAGAAACGCGTAATAAAACCTTTATTAGAATGGGTGCTCATTACGATGATTTGTTTAAAAGTGCTGCACTTATTAATCTCACAAGGAAAAACTTTTTGTTCCAAGATGATGTGGCTTCTTTCGATTTCATTTTAGGAGATAACATACGCTATAATATGCAATATTATATAGATAAGGGGTCGTATTGGAGTATTGGCTTAAATTCTAAATTAGATGAGTTTGACCAGGAAATTAACTTTGATGTCATACGGTCCAATTTTGAAGTTACCGACGATCCAAACATTAACAATATTAATTTAGATGTGATGGAACTTACCAATCAGTTCTATTTACAGACCGTATTGCAAGAAGAGTTCGCTATTACCTTAGGAGCGGAGCATAAGTTATTGAAATATAGCACTAGAACATTAAGTGAATTTATTCCCGAAGAACCACTTAATGGAGATTCTGAAGAAGATAATCGCACTTTTTTTGAAAACAGCACCTATTTAAGTACTTATGGAAAATTAACCTTAGATACCTATGACGATAAGTATTTCCCAAGCAAGGGATTGTATTTTGATGGGGACTTTCACTTTTATGTAGTATCATCAGACTTTAATGATAATTTCAAGGAGTTTTCAGTTACTCAGGCCCGTTTGGGAGCTGCATTTCCTTTGTTGAGTAACCTATCATTAAACATAGAAACAGAGGGAGGCTTTAAGTTAGGAACGTCTGATGTAACTTCTTTTGATTTTGTATTAGGGGGTTATGGTAACAATTTGCCAGTTAACTTTGTTCCCTTTTTAGGATATGATTTTTTAAGCCTCCCTGGCAATAGTTATGTAAAAGCCTATGCACGTATAGATTTTGAATTTGTCCCCAAAAACCATTTTTTGTTTGCTGCGAACGCCGCAAATGTGGATGATGATATTTTTAGATTGGGAGAGTGGTTTGAAGAACCTAGTTTTTCAGGATACGGAGTAGGCTATGGTTTGGAATCTTTTATAGGACCTATACAAGTGATTTATTCTTGGACTCCACAGCTAGATTCTGGAAACTTCTTTTTTAGTGTAGGTTATTGGTTTTGATGACAAAGAAATCAACTTCGCTAGATTTTTACGATATTTGTGGTGTATTAAATAAAATAGATGCTTGCTCAAAGAATTGATATAACTGCCCATCTAAGGGCTATGTGGTAGGTTGGTTGTAAATACTTCAATTACAGCGAATAATACATCTATAAATCAATTCAAAAAAATAGTAATATGGCAGCAGAAATAAGAAACCTTAAAGATTTAAAAAATACCGAGTACTCATTAAAAAAATTATTCCCAGAGGCAGAAGACTTTTTGCCTTTATTAGGAACAGATTATGTAGAGCTTTATGTGGGCAATGCAAAGCAATCTGCTCATTTTTATAAAACTGCATTTGGTTTTCAATCTGAGGCCTACGCAGGTTTGGAAACAGGTTTAAAAGATAGAGTGTCGTATGTCTTAACTCAAGATAAAATCCGTTTGGTACTCACTACACCTTTGCAAAAGGGAGGGGATTTAAATAGGCATATTGATGAACATGGAGATGGGGTTAAAGTAGTAGCACTTTGGGTTGATGATGCTACCAAAGCATTTGAAGAAACTACCAAACGAGGTGCAAAACCTTATATGAACCCTACGAAAGAAGAAGATGAGAATGGTTATGTTGTGCGTTCCGGTATATATACCTATGGCGAAACCGTGCATATCTTTGTAGAACGTAAAAATTATGAAGGAGTGTTTCTGCCTGGCTATGTAAAGTGGGAATCGCATTATAATCCGGAGCCAGTAGGTTTAAAATTCATAGATCATATGGTGGGTAATGTTGGTTGGAATGAAATGAGGACTTGGTGTAAGTTTTACGGTGAAGTAATGGGGTTTGCTCAAATTGTATCTTTTGTAGATGATGATATCGCTACAGAATTTACTGCTTTAATGAGCAAGGTAATGAGTAATGGAAATGGACGAGCTAAATTTCCAATAAACGAGCCTGCGGAGGGTAAAAAGAAGTCGCAAATAGAAGAGTATTTAGATTTCTATAATGGCCCTGGGGTGCAACACATGGCATTGGCTACGGACGATATTGTTGCAACAGTAAGTGCCATGAGAAATAGAGGGGTCGAATTTCTATATGTACCAGAAGCGTATTATGACGATCTTATAGAACGTGTTGGCGAAATAGATGAAGATGTAGAATTGCTAAAAGAACACGGAATTTTAATAGATAGGGATGAGGAAGGGTATTTATTACAGATTTTCACAAAGACTATTGTAGACCGTCCTACTTTGTTTATAGAGATCATACAGCGTAAAGGAGCGCAGTCTTTTGGAGTTGGAAACTTCAAGGCATTATTTGAGGCTATTGAAAGAGAACAAGCGGCTAGAGGTACGCTGTAACCCCTTATTTTCTTAAGATTCTGCCAATTTTCTATTCCCTTTCATAAATTAGTGTTAAGAGCATAGTTAAAGTACGTTAAAACCAATAATCAACTCAAAATCATGGCTTAAATTTGAATTATATAAGGGGTGGTTCCCTTATTACTTTAAGTATTGGTTTTTCATAATTTAAAGTTTGGTTGGTTATTTAGGAAAGCCCAGTTGCAAAACTGGGCTTTTTTTTTACAATACTTTGGAATAAAATTTGTTTAAGTTACTATAAACAGTATTAAGTTATCAACCCTTTTAGTAATTTTACCATAATAGTGATCGTATGAAAAAGCTTTACATTTTACTTTTTATACTTAGTAGCTTCGCTTTACAGGCACAACATAAAAAAACTGCATTTAAGTCTGGAGAATGGTTGAAATTTCGCATTCACTATGGTTTTATAAATGCCAGTTTTGCTACGCTTCAATTGAAAAATCAAAAGATCGATGGTGTTCCCGTGTATCATGTGGTAGGAAAAGGAAGAACTACAGGTTTGGCAAGAGCCTTCTATAAAGTAGATGATCGGTACGAGAGTTATTTTGAGAAGCAAACAGGAAAACCTAGAAAGTTTGTTAGAAAAATCAATGAGGGAGGATATAAGAAAGATGTTGAGATCAAGTTCGATTATCAAAAGCGAAATGCAGAGTTAAATGATAAAAAGAACAAGAAAAAATTTAATTTTACCATCCAAGATGATATTCAAGATTTATTGTCTGCCTTTTATCATATTAGAAATAATTACAATACAAGTGAATTGGTCGTAGGCGAATCAATAAAATTGAATATGTTGTATGATGACGATGGCATCTTTAAGTTTAAATTAAAGTATTTAGGCAAGGAAGTATTGAAAACAAAATACGGTAAGGTAGAATGTCTAAAATTTAGACCTTACGTGCAATCTGGGAGAGTTTTTAAAGAAAAGGAAAGTCTTTCATTATGGGTTTCAAATGACCTTAATAAAATACCAATTCGCATAAAAGCCAACTTAGCAGTTGGCTCAATCAAAGCCGATTTAGATGGCTATAATGGTCTAAAAAATCAGTTTAAAATTATAATGGATTAACACTACATATGAAGAATAAGGAACAATTAGATTCCCAGATCTCGAAGCTTGAAGAAAAATTTAAAGACTCGGGTCAGGATATGAGTTCCTACCTAGATGGCCTTCTATACCAAAGATACCTTACTTACTGGGATTATATTCATTTAGATACCTTACTAAGTTTACAAGTTCCTAAAACGCATTTTCCTGATGAGGAAATTTTTATCATGTATCATCAGATTACAGAGCTTTATTTTAAGCTCATTTTGCATGAACAAAAACAATTGGTAGACGATAAGTCCCAAGAAGTATCCTTTTTCATTGAGAAAACCAATAGAATAAACAGCTATTATACTGCACTAATTTCGTCTTTTAGTATTATGATTAAGGGAATGGAGCGGGAGCAATTTCTAAGATATCGGATGGCTTTATTGCCTGCTAGTGGATTTCAATCTGCGCAATATAGAATGATAGAGGTATACGCTACTCCACTAGAGAATTTGGTGCATCATACCGAACGCGATCAATTTTCCTCAAAAGATGGAATCGAAACACTTTTTGAGAAAATTTATTGGAAAAAAGGAGCTACCGATGCGGTTACTGGAGAAAAGACACTTACGCTAAAGCAATTTGAATATCGATATACACCAAGATTAATTCGAATATCCAATCAAGTTAAGGAAAATACGATTTACGAGAAGTACCTGAAATTGCCAGAGGAACGTAGACATAATAAAGAGCTAATCAAAGCGTTAAAGACGTTAGACATCAATGCGAATGTTAATTGGCCGCTAATGCATATGGGTTCTGCCTATAGATATTTGGCCAAAGATAAGGCCCCAATAGATGCAACGGGAGGAACAAACTGGAAAGAGTATTTACCACCAAGTTTTCAAAAAGTTGTTTTTTTTCCGGGCTTATACACAAAACAAGAGTTAAATAATTGGGGAAAACAATGGGTAGACCATATCTTTAACCCTGAGAAATCAAAATAATAGTAATGCAAAAGTATTGGGGCATCCTAGTAGCAATAGTGCTACTAGCTTCTTGTAAAGAAGAAGAAACAACTAAAACGGAGGTGGCAACCATCGCTGCTATTGAAAAGCCGGTAACACTGGAGTATGGCTTTAATTTAGACAACTTCACCGTAGAGCAAGATACCGTTAGAAACGGAGATAGTTTTGGAGAACTAATGCTTCAAAATAAGGTAGATTACCCAAAAATCGCAAAAGTTTCCGAACAGTTTAAAGATACTTTTGATGTTCGAAGAATTATGGTAGGGAAACCCTATGTTATTCTTAAATCCAAAGATACCACAGCATCTGCCCAAGTTTTTATTTACGAAAATGATAGAATTAATTACACCGTGGTTGACTTTAGAGATACGGTGCTTGCTTATAAAGACAAAAAAGCAGTTAAATATGTAGAGCGAGAAGCTTCTGGTGTAATTACTTCTTCTTTGTCTGAAGCAATTTTGGATCAGGGAATTGATTATAATGTAACCAACAATTTATCGGAGGTATATGCGTGGACCGTCGATTTCTTTAGACTTCAAAAAGGAGACCGGTTTAAGGTGATTTATAAAGAGAAATATATCAACGATACCGTCTATGCTGGTGCAGGCCCTATTGAAGCGGCCTATTTTGAGCATAATGGCACGCCGTTTTATGCTTTTGGGTACGAGGCGGATTCCCTCACTATTATGAAGGACTATTACGATGAAAAAGCCAACAATCTCCGTAGAACTTTTCTAAGAGCCCCTGTAAAATTTAGTCGTATCTCTTCTAGATATAACCTAAAAAGAAGAATCCGCTATTACGGTTATAAGGTAAGACCTCACAAGGGTACAGATTACGCGGCTCCTATTGGAACTCCTATTTTAGCAACTGCAAATGGTACCGTTTCGGAATCTACCAGAAGGGGAGGAAATGGAAAATATGTAAAGATTAGACATAATGGTACGTATAGTACGCAGTACCTACACATGAAAAAGCAAAATGTAAAAAAAGGTGATTTTGTGCAACAGGGAGAAGTGATAGGCTGGATTGGAATGACCGGGAATACTGGTGGCCCACATGTATGTTATCGCTTTTGGAAAAATGGAAGGCAGGTAGATCCACTACGTGAAAAGCTGCCGGCTGCAGAACCACTTGCAGAAGTACTGAGACCAGACTATTTTAAGTTTGTAAACCCCTTAAAATTACAACTGGACTGTATTAACTACCCAGAACCACCCAAAGAAGAAGAATTGTTAACGCTTAACGAATAGCATGTCATTAGAGAACACTGACCCAACTACTACCGAAGCCTGGAAAAAACTAACCTCACATTTTAAAGAAAATCAGAATACAACACTCAAAGAACTCTTTGCTTTAGATGCTAAGAGAGCGGAGAAATTCACCCTAAAGTGGGAGGATTTTTTGGTTGACTACTCAAAAAACAATATTACAGAAGAAACACTTTCACTGCTCACAGATTTGGCCAAAGAAGTATCTCTGGAAGAGGCTATACAGGCCTATTTTAAGGGAGATTTAATTAACCAAACAGAGGGGAGAGCAGTTTTACACACCGCTTTAAGAGCTACGAAAGATGATGTGACCTTGGTTGATAGGAAAAATGTGATTCCTGAAGTGTATGCGGTCAAGGAAAAAATAAAAAACTTTTCGCATTCAATTATCTCCGGAGCTAGCAAGGGGTATACAGGAAAATCATTTACAGATGTTGTAAATATTGGTATTGGAGGCTCAGATTTAGGCCCTGCAATGGTCACCGAGGCGCTTAAGTATTATAAAAATCACCTCAATGTACATTTTGTTAGCAATGTAGATGGGGATCATGTATACGAAGTACTTCGAGAATTGAATCCGGAAACAACTCTTTTCGTAGTAGTTTCTAAAACCTTCACCACCCAAGAAACGCTTAGCAACGCTACCACCATAAAAGAGTGGTTTTTGGAAGCAAAGGGCACTTCGCATGAAGATATCGCTAAGCATTTTGCGGCTGTTTCTACCAATACGGCTAAAGTTGCAAGTTTTGGTATTGCCAGTGAAAATGTATTCCCTATGTGGGATTGGGTAGGAGGTAGATTCTCCTTGTGGAGTGCTGTAGGACTCTCTATCGCTTTAGCGGTAGGGTATGATCATTTTGACGCTTTGCTCACCGGAGCCAACAAAATGGATGTGCATTTTAAAAATGAACCTTTAGAGAACAACATTCCAGTTGTTTTAGGACTCCTAAGCGTTTGGTATAATAATTTTTATGAGGCGGAAACAGAAGCGATTATTCCTTATACCCAATATTTAAGTAGGTTTTCTGCGTATTTACAACAGGGAATTATGGAAAGTAATGGGAAAAGTGTTGATAGAAATGGTAAAAGGGTGTCATATCAGACAGGGACTATTATTTGGGGAGAACCAGGAACCAATTCTCAACATGCCTTCTTTCAGTTAATTCATCAAGGAACCAAACGTATTCCTGCAGATTTTATAGGCTATAAGAAATCGCTTTATGGAAATACAGATCACCATCATAAGTTAATGGCTAATTTCTTTGCACAAACCGAGGCTTTAATGAACGGAAAGACTTCTGATGAGGTAACTTCAGAATTAAAGGCAAAGAATCTTTCGGAATCTGAATTGGAAACACTTTTACCTTTTAAAGTTTTTGAAGGAAACAAGCCAACAAATACAATTCTCATAGATCAACTTACTCCGGAGAGTTTGGGATCTCTAATAGCACTATATGAGCATAAAATTTTTGTTCAAGGAGTGGTTTGGAACATCTTTAGTTACGATCAATGGGGCGTTGAACTTGGCAAACAATTGGCAAGTACCATCCTAAAGGATATTGAAAATTCAGAAATTGCTAAACATGATGCTTCAACATTACAACTTTTGCAAACTTTTAAGAGTTAATTCCTGAATTTATTACTTCTTAACAACATCTGATAACTTCTTCTTTTTCAGCTTATTTTATGACAATTTTATGTTAAATTTGCTCGGACTTATTTAACATTGTCTTAATGCGTAAGTGTTTTAAATAAAGCACTTTTGCAAAACTGATTAAAAACTAATAAACACTGAAAAAATGAGAAAAATGTATTTTGTAATTGCCGCTCTATTATTTACGGCCGTTACTTTTGCACAAGGAGTTACGACCTCTTCAATGGGAGGTTTAGTAACAGACAGCGCAGGCGAACCTTTGCTAGGAGCAAGTGTTGTAGCCGTACACGTTCCATCGGGTACTACTTATGGAGCTGCAGCCGATTTTGACGGATTTTACCGTATCTCTAACATGAGAACTGGTGGGCCGTACAAGATTACTATTTCCTATGTTGGATTTAATGATTTTGTTAGAGAGAATGTATACCTTAATCTAGGACAGACTACTAGAATAAGTACACAAATGGCCGAGTCTTCTACTGCTTTAGATGAAGTAGTGGTAACCGGTGTTAGTGGGGGTGTATTTAGCTCTAACAAAACAGGTACGGAAACCAACGTATCTAGTAGAGATATTGCAACCTTGCCAGCGGCATCAAGATCTATTGCAGATTTTGTTCGTATTACGCCACAAGCACAAATTACAGAAGGGAATGATGGATTTTCTATCTCTCTTGCAGGGCAGAATAACCGATACAATGCCATTTATATTGATGGTGCTGTAAATAATGATGTATTTGGATTGGCAGGTTCTGGTACCAATGGAGGGCAAACAGGTGTAAATCCTTTCTCTGTGGATGCGATTGCCTCTTTCCAAGTAAATATTGCTCCTTTTGATGTAAGACAATCTGGTTTCTCTGGAGGTTCTATCAACGCAATTACACGTTCTGGTTCTAATAAATTTGAAGGTTCTGCTTACGGATTTGTCCGTAACCAAAGCTTGGTTGGGAAAACTCCACCAGATTTAGTAGGTGATGGAGAAGAAAGAGAAAAGGTAGCTGATTTTACAGCGCTTACCTATGGAGTTCGTATTGGAGGTCCAATTGTTGAGGATAAATTGTTCTTCTTCCTTAACTATGAAAGACAAGATGATGAAACACCACAACCTTTTAACTTTAGTAACTATACAGGAAGATCTTCGCAGGCAGATATAGATGGTTTAAGTAACTTTTTACAGACCAATTTTGGATACAATCCTGGGATTTTTGATAACAACACAAGAACCTTAGAAAGTGATAAGTTAACGGCTAAGATTGACTGGAACATTAGCGAAAATCATAGATTGTCTTTAAGACATAGTTATGTTAGTGGAGATAATTTGGAAGCCAGAAACTCAGGGAACTTTAATATTGGCTTTATCAACGGTTCTGAATCATTTGTAACTACTACCAACTCTACAGCCTTGGAATTAAGCTCTAGTTTCGGTAGCAAATATGCGAATAACTTAATCCTTACATATACCTCTGTAAGAGATGATAGAGACCCATTAGGATCTCCATTCCCAACTGTAGATATCCAAGATGGTGGAGGTACCATTTCTTTTGGTGCAGAGCCATTTTCAACGGCTAACTTATTAAATACAGATGTATTTACTATCACAAATAATTTTGAAATTTACGCGGGTAGACATACTGTTACCTTAGGTACCAACTTAGAATGGGCAACGATTAAGAATTTGTTCTTTGCATTTAACTTTGGAGATTACACTTTTGAAGATCAGTTTGATGATATGGGGAACCTTACTTCTTCTGGTTTAAACCAATTCTTAACAGGACAAGATGCAGACGTATACCAACATGGCTATTCTTTATTAGGAAATGGAACAGTTGGTGACGAATCTGCTGGTTCTGCAGATTTTAAAACCTTCCAAGCTGGTTTCTATGTGCAAGATGATATTCAAATCACAGACAACTTTAAAGCAACCATAGGAGCACGTATCGATATTCCTTTCTGGGAAGATGGTACCGTAAATGACGATTTCAATACACGTACTATTGGCTTATTGGAAGCACAAGGAAAAGATTTACAAGGAGCACGTGTAGGTCAGAGTATTAGAGCTACTCCACACTTTGCACCACGTTTAGGATTTAACTGGGATGTAAATGGAGATAGAACTACGCAGATCCGTGGAGGTTTAGGAATCTTTACTTCTAGATTGCCATTGGTATGGCCTGGAGGAACGTACAACAATAATGGTGTTACGGGTGGTTTCAACTTTGAGTTTGGACAGCCTTTCGTAGCAGATGTAAACAACCAGTTCGAAGATCCTGCTCCTGGTAGCGGTGGTGTTGGTGGTAACATTGATTTAATTGCCGAAGATTTTAAATTACCTCAGGTAATAAAGTACAATGTGGCTATAGATCAACGTTTGCCTTTCTGGAACTTAATTGCTTCTGCAGATTTCTTATATACAGATGTAATTACAGATATCTATTATGAGAACTTAAACTTAGGACGCCCTGTTGGAAATTATGTAGGTGCAGATAACAGACCTTTCTATGATAGAAGAGCAGAGATAGATGATACCTATGGTAGAATTATCTTAGCTTCTAACACAGGTGGTGGAGATGCAACCAATGTAACCTTTAGTCTTAGAAAACCAATTGAAAATGGTTTCCAAGGTCAGGTTTCTTATACTTGGGGAGAATCTAACAAGATTTTTGATGGTACTTCTTCTCAGAACAGTTCTCAGTGGAGAAACATCCAAACGGTAAATGGAAAGAACTCTCGTTTGCCAGTAACTCGTTCTGATTTTGCCTTAGGAAGCAGAATTTCTGCTAATATGTCTTATGAGTTGTCTTGGAGCGATAATGTTAAAACTACTTTTGGATTGTTCTATGAAGGATCTCAAGATGGCCCATACAGTTTCACCTACCGTGAAGGACGTGATTTATTGAACGATGATTCTAGAGATAACGCCTTAATCTACATCCCTGCAGATGCAAGTGAAATTGTATTGTCTGGCGATGCAGATGAGCAAGCAGCACAATGGCAACGACTAGAGACTTTCATTAACAGCATAGACTACCTTAAAGAAAATAGAGGTCAGTATGCAGAACGTAATGCAGTAAGAGGACCATGGAATCATATTGTTGATTTAAAAATTCTACAAGATTTCTCATTCAACGTAGGAGATAGCAAACATACATTCCAAATCTCTGCAGATATCTTCAACTTTACGAACTTGATTAATAAGGATTGGGGTCAGCGTAAGTTTATTGCAAATAACGTTAGTCCTTTGCAAACGGTTTCTACAGGAGCTACTCCGGTATTTAGTATCAATGATGGGGTGGTAAACCCTGATGGAACACCAAACATTGAACAACTGGACGATTTTGGATTACAATCTTCTAGATGGCAAGCGCAATTAGGTTTGCGTTACATCTTCTAAGAAGATCTAATGAATACGAGAAAAACCCTTCTGGAAACAGAAGGGTTTTTTTATGCCCAAAAATCACTATTTTTAAGCAACTAATAACAACAATCATCATGTACGAAACTATTCAAACACTTCACTCCTATTTAGCGTATATAGCGCTTTTAATGTTGTTTCTGGCAACAGCCAATGCTATTATGGGGCTTGTGGGTAATAAAATGTTTACCATGGGTAAGGATTTGCGTCTAAGCCTTTTTGCACTCATATTAATTCATATTCAACTTCTAGTAGGGCTTATTCTCTTTTTTGTCTCTCCTAATGGATTGGATGCAATACAAGCATTAGGAATGGGAGGTTTAAGCTCAGAGGCTCGTTTATTAGCTTTGGAACATCCTCTTATCAATATTATTGCGGTAGTGCTCATTACCATCGGTTGGTCTCGTCATAAGAAGTTTATGGAAGGCAATAAAAAGTTTAAAAGCATTGCTATTTTTTATGGACTAGGGCTCGTATTTATTTTAAGCCGTATTCCTTGGAGTCAGTGGTTTTAATTATAAAAATAAGAATATGAAATACTTGGTTTTTTATATAACGATGACCTTATTTGCCCTAAGCTTATCTGCACAAGAAAAAATCCTGTTCAATGGAAAAGACCTTAGTGGTTGGGAAGTTTATGGAACAGAGAAATGGTATGTAGAAGAAGGAGTATTGGTTTCCGAAAGTGGTCCCGATGCCCAATATGGGTACTTAGCCACAAAAGAACACTATAAGAATTTTGAGCTACGTCTGGAGTTTCAGCAAGAAGCGAATGGGAACAGTGGTGTATTTATAAGATCTACAATAGAGGGGACCAAAGTAAGTGGTTGGCAAGTAGAAGTGGCACCCCCTGGGAAACATACAGGTGGAGTTTACGAATCTTACGGGAGAGGATGGCTTATAAAACCGTCCGAGGATAAGGAGGCAGTGCTTAAAATGGGCGAATGGAATAGCATGAAGATTCGTGTGGTAGGAGACCAATTAACCTCTTGGCTGAATGGAGAAGAGATGGTTTCTATTACAGATGCTAAAATTGGTGAAGGAGTGGGTTCCATTGCTTTGCAAATTCATGATGGAGGGGGTATTAAAGTGAAGTGGCGCAATCTTAAGTTAACTGAATTAGAGAACAAGAAGTAAGGGTCTATTCTTTTCTTAGTAAACAGATATAGACAGGGAAATGATCACTATAACCTCCCGTATAACTTCCACCGGCATAGGTTCTGAATGGATAGCCTTTATATGGACCCTTTTGTGTTTTTAAATAAGAAGGTGCAAAAACCCCTGCTTTCCAAAAAAGATAAGACGTAGTATTGGTATGAATTAAATTACTACTGAAAAAAAATTGATCAAACAGAAACCATTCATCTCTATAAGCAAGGGAACCTACCCCTTTTCTATATAGACGTTCCATAGGATTAAAAAGTTGCCCTTCTTGCAGGTGCTTTTTGTTACCGACGGTTTTTAGCACTTTTTTTAGACTATCACTAGTTGGGTCATCGTTGAGGTCGCCCATACTGATGATTTTTGCGTTGGGCGTAATTTTTAAAATTGAATCGATGATTTTTTTGTTAAGTCTTGCTGCCGCAAGTCGGTACGGTTCGCTCTTTGCCTCCCCGCCACTTCTGGAGGGCCAATGATTAACAATAAAGTAAAACAGCTCATCATCTAATAAGCCTTCTACTACTAATTGATCTCTTGTGTATTTTCGATCTTCTTCCTCATAAATTAGTAATCTCCGACTCTGAAAAGAAATGGGTAGGAAAATAGCTTGGCGATATAGTAAAGCAACATCAATTCCACGTCTGTCTGGACTGTCAAAATGTATAATTTTATAGTTTTTTTTCGATACGGTAGAATTGGATATTAAATCTTGAAGTACTTGGAAATTTTCGATCTCCGCTAATCCAATAATCGCAGGAGAGGCTTGATTTTCGTTAGGTCCAATCTTGTTTATAACACCCGCAATGGAGTTAATTTTATGAGTATAACGTATCCTAGTCCATTTATCTTTCCCTTCTGGAGTTCGCTCATTATCAAAGGTTAAAGTGTCATTTACAATATCAAAAAGATTTTCTACATTATAGAATGCAATGGTTCTCATACGATAGGTTTTTTTATCTTGAGAATGAGCCCATGCAAATTGGAGTAGTAAAAATATAATAAGGTGCTTTTTTTTCATTTATTGAGAATAATTACGAATATATAGATTTATTTCTATATATTTAAAACCTCGATCTGAAATAATTTCTAATGAAAATACCTTATGCTCTTTTTTGCTGTATTTGTTTTAGTATGAGTATGGCTTCTCAGGAGAGTCAAACAATTATTGGTAAAGTGCTCGATAGGCAATCACAGCAACCTCTTCCAGACGTGTCCGTAATGGTGGGCAATTTGGAACTGCCTTTTAAGACAGATGCTCAAGGGTATTTTAAAATAGTAGTTCCCAAGAGCAAAGAATATGAATTGCTTTTAGAGATACCTGCTTACGAATCTAAGAGAATCCCTATTCAATTAAACGGAGCTTTCACTGATTTGGGAGTTATTTATTTAACCAGAAACACAATGGAAGAGAAAGCGGATCTTCTTTTAACAATGGAGGATGCTGATGTTTTTGAGGATGAACGTATTCCCATTAGTTCTGGAATGCTTCGGGCTACAAGAGATATTTTTTTAAGTAGGGCGGCATTCGATTTTGGACAGGCTTTTTTTAGAGTACGAGGTTATGGCTCAGAAGAGGGGCTTATAATGCTCAATGGTATTCCCATGAATAAATTATACAACGGAAGACCCCAATGGAATAATTGGGGAGGCTTGAACGATGTTACCCGTAATCAAGAGCTTTCCTATGGCTTGCAACCATCAGCATACGGTTTTGGTGGTTTGCTAGGAGTTACCAATATTGATATGAGTCCGTCAGGACTAAGGCCAGGGATTCGATTATCATCTTCCACTTCCAACAGGACCTATGCCAGCAGATTGATGGCAACCTATACAGCTGCACCCAAAAATGGATTTGCCTATAGCTTATCTGCCTCTAGGAGATGGTCTCAAGAAGGTTATATAGAAGGTACTTTATACAATGCGTATTCTGTGTTTGGAGCTTTGGAATATCAACTGGATAAAAAAAATAAGCTTTCTTTAAATTCCATATGGGCGGTAAACCAGCGAGGGCGTTCTGCCGCTACAACGGAAGAAGTTTTTCAATTAGCAGGACGTAACTACAACCCATACTGGGGAAATCAAGAAGGGGCACTTCGGAATTCAAGAATCCGTTTAATAGAAGAGCCCATTGTAATGTTTAACTATACGTTGAACACCACTAATTTTGATTTTCAAACCGGCATAGGCTATCAGTTTGGAAAAAGATCTAATAGTAGAGTGCGCTATTTTAATGCTCCTAATCCAGACCCTACCTATTATCGAAATTTACCTAGTTTTTATATCAATAGTCCTATTGGAGCTAATTTTATTGCTTCTCAACAAGCTAGAAATCAGTTTCAGCAAAAACCACAATTAGATTGGGATAATATATATGCTGCCAATAGGACTCAAGAAGCAGAGGGAAAAGCTTCGTATTTACTATCTGAAGATATTACCAAAGATCAGCAGCTAAGCATCAGTACCACAGGCAGTATAATGGTAAATGATAGGGCTGAAATTGATTTTGGGAGTTTTTATCAGGGATTGACCTCTAAAAACTATGCTATGATATCTGATTTATTAGGAGCCAGTTTTCATCAAGATGTAGATCCTTTTTCCAACACCCGAAATAACTTGAATGATGAATTAATTAAAGAGAAGGGAGATTCTTTTGGCTACAAGTATTTTATAAAAGCGAATAAAATAGAAACATTTTTGCAATTCAGGTACCAAGGTAGTAGGTGGGATGCCTTTCTTAGCGGACGTTTTTCCACCAGTAATTATCAAAGGGAAGGGCTTTTTCTTAACGAACGATTTTTGGATACCTCTCTGGGTAATAGTCAGAAAGTAACCCATAATACATATGGCTTAAAAGCAGGGTTTGCATATAAATTTAGTGGAAGACATCAATTACATTTAGAAGCTGGTATGGTGCAACGGCCTCCAAGCTTGCAAAACACTTTTATAAACCCAAGAGAGAATAATGAAGTGGTTCCCAATTTGCAAAATGAAGATGTATCTAACATCGCTATCAATTATATTTTTCGATTTCCTAGGCTTACTGGAAGAGTTTCAGGTTTTTACACGCGTTTTCAAAATACCACAGATATTAATTTCTTCTTTGTTGATGCTGGAGTGGGATCTGATTTTGTTCAGGAAGTAGTGACAGATTTTGATAAATTACACATGGGCTTTGAAATGGGATTGCGGTACAAAATTTCATCATCCGTAAAAGTTTCTGCCGTGGCAGCTTTGGGTAAATATAGGTATGCTAGTGACCCTCTAATCACTATTAATTTTGATACTGCCGGAGCCTCAGAAGAAATTATTAATACAGAAGGTAGAACGCACTTAGGGACAGCGAAAGTCAAGGGCTATAAGCTAGCGCAAGGTCCACAAACAGCACTTAGCTTTGGCATAGAATATAGAGATCCTACATATTGGTGGATGGGAGTTACTACTAACTATTTGGCAAATAACTACCCTCATATTTCAACCATTACACGCACACAGAGTTTTCTTCTAAATCCAGATTCAGGATTAGCCTTCCCAGAAGCAACTAATGAAAATGTCAATACAATATTAAAGCAAAGTCAGTTAGACAATTTTTATTTACTCAACATGGTAGGGGGTAAATCCTGGTTATGGAAGGGAACCTATATAAGCATTTTTGCAAGTGTGAATAATGTATTTGATACGGTATTCAGAACTGGAGGCTATGAGCAGAGTAGAAATGGAAATTATGGCCAATTAGTACAAGATAATTTAAGTGGAACTCCATCTTTTGGACCAAAATATTGGTATGGCTTTGGACGTACCTATTTTTTAAATCTGGCTGTCAGTTTTTAGACAGAAGTTGTTTTATCAAAGCGTAGTATATTAAAATGAAAAAAAACATCCTTCTAATAGTTTTAGTTCTAGTCCAAGTTTTGATGGTATCAACCTGTGTAAAGACTTCGGGTTTTGAGATACCAAAATCTATTTGTTCTGAGGATATGCAATCAAATATTTCTTTTGAAGAGTTAGATACAATTTATGATGGGGAAGTATTTCAAATTCAACAAGATTTAATAATGGAAGGTTATATAGCTTCTTCGGATCGCGCGGGGAATTTTTTTGGTGTTATACATATTCAAAATCAACGTCAAAATCCCAGTATGGGTTTGGAGTTACTCATGGATTTAAGAGAGGTGCATTTATTATATCCAGCGGGAAGTAAAGTGTTGGTTCAATTAAAGGGGTTATTTATAGGTAAAAGAAATGATACCTTTCAAATTGGTGGGGTGTTCAATGCCTTTGGCAATCTTTCTGTAGGTCGTTTACCTAGCTCTATAGTGCAGGAACACCTTATTTTATCATGCGATATGATTACAGAGCTTACGCCTGCAACCTATGCTGTTGCAGACTTAAACGATAATCTATTATCTACCCTAGTTCAAATAGAAGGTGTTGAATTCAAAGAAGAGCTAGTTGGACTTCCATTTGCAGCTCCTAAAGAGGAAACTGAAAGAATTATGATTGATTGTAATAAGAATGAACTAGCCTTACTAAATAGTGGATTTTCTGATTTTCAATCGACTCCTTTGCCTGATGGAAATGGTAATGTAATGGGAGTTTTATCCAAGAAAGGAAACCAATATCTATTGGCAATCAATGATGAAGATGACATTAATTTTTTAAATGAAAGATGTATTGAAGTACCAGATGAGTTTAGCTCCGAACGCCTTTTTATTTCCGAATTAGCCGACCCAGATAATAATAGTGGTGCTCGCTTTGTGGAGTTGTATAACGAGGATATGGCTTCACTCTCTTTAAATGGATGGAGTTTGCGCAGGTATACGAATGCAAATACGGAAGTGAGTTCTGAAGTTGATCTATCCGATTTTGTTATTGAAGGTAAAAGCACCTTGGTACTCTCTCCAAACGCTACTGAGTTTGAAAATGTGTATGGTTTTGCTCCAGATATAGCGGTATCTACGAATAGTCCTGCAGATTCAAATGGCGATGACAACTTGGAACTGGTAGACCCATTTGGGGTAGTAATAGATGTCTTTGGAGTACCCGGAGAAGATGGTTCTGGAACCAATCATGAATTTGAAGATGGGAGAGCTATGCGAAAATTAAGTATAACTAGTTCAAATGCTTCTTTCACTTTTGGTGAGTGGATTATTTGCAATGATACGGGGGCGGAAGGGACTATGAAAGCCACAAAAAAAGCCCCAGATGACTATACACCCGGGGCAAGAAACTAACAAAAAAAATTAAATGCAAAGTGTTTATGCAGAGGGGCCGCTGTCTACCTGCGCTTCAATGACGGCTTCTATAGCATTAGGAATATTTTCAAAGAGATCATAACCTGTTAGGTTTTCAATGGCGTCTACAGAGGTGGTAAAAGCCCCCCAATCTGTGCTAATATTCTGGTCGTTAGGAACATTAATAGCAATGATTCTAGTGCTGGTAGAAACCCTACTAATATCGCCAGTACCATTCGGTAAAATAAGTGCTACTTTCCAAAAAGAATCCGGAACAGTAATATTGCCATTATCAATGGTATTTGCAAAACCATTTCTACCTGTACCGCCTGTACCAGCAACTCCAGTAACAATATGTACTTCAAAACCATCTTCTGTAAGCGAGCGTAAGTAGTTTTCAAAATTGGCCCAAGAACGCTGATTGTTATCTGGTGCCTGCGGTGCTATATTACTTGTAAAATAAGTAGTCTCATTATCTTCAGCACTTCCATTTCTGTCAGCAGAAGGGCATAGATGACCTCTATCGAAACCAGAGTTGGTATAATCACTACTAGTAGCTCTAAAGAAGTTACTAGGCAATTCGGGGTCTCTTTTAAAACAATTGCAGCGAGAAGCATTTCCTGTCCAAGCACTGCTTAAATGCCAGCTTACCCAATTAGAAGTTCCTCTACTGTTATTATAAGAAAAGGCATAATCATCTCTGGATAAAAAATAGTTGTTGCTATTGGAGCCAGCATCAGAGGGGTTGCCAAAGGTTAAATTACTATCCCTAGCGGCAACACCACTACCCCCACCAGACTGCGGAGCATCTATTTCAAAATTGTCAATGTTAATTCTATTGCTACCTCCGGAAGTTTTATAGATCCCATAACGGGCCGGAGTAGGATCATTAATGGTATAGGTTACTGTGTTTAAAGTGGTAGAACTAGTAGTTATAGTACTTCCCATGAAAAACCAAGAACCGCCGTTGTCATAAGAAACAATTAGTCGCCATTGAGAGTTACTGTTAGAACCGTATTTAGCGTGGCGCACTCGGATGGTGCTAACACCATTGTCCATATTAAAATTCATAATTGCGTACCCATTGTTTCTTATTCGAACGGATTTGGAACCAAATTTTCTGTCGTTGGATAAGGTGCCTAGGAGTGCATCATTAAGATACCAGCTTCCAGAATCTGTAAGGTTAACGCTGGCACCAGCATAACTTCCTTTCGAGGCCGATTCAAAAGTTTCTGTAAATCCAATAGCACGAAGCGTGGTGAAATTATGTTTGTGAGGTCCTTGATTATCTTGATAATCAATGGCAACGTCTATTTCACCAGAGATGGATAAGGTCTCTGAAGTAGTTGGTGTTTCATAGGGTGTCTCATCTTCCTGTACGCAACTTGCGAAGAGAAAGATGGCAAGACTGAATGTCAAAAAGGGCTTAAGGATACTTAATTTCATAATAGTGTAGTGTTTTGGGGTTATTACTCTCAAAAATATATGTAATATTTTTCCTACGCAAATATATTACTTTATCAAAACACTATCTTTATTAAAAGCCTTTGTTAACAAGTGCCATAAAAAAACAACCCCCTTCCTGTAGGGGAAGAGGGTTGCGAAATTTTAAGACCTGGGTATTCCCTTACTCGGAAGGGAAATTCTCATGCGCCTTTACCTCATCAATTTGTTTGGTATGGCGTTCTGTATGTCCAGACATAAATAGTACTACTTGTAAAGCATCTACGGTACCAAACGGCAATTGTCCGTAATGGTTTCTTAGATCTGCCTCAGTATTCTTTACCATGTCAATGTTTTCCGTTCTTTTGGTAACGAATGCTTTTAAAGTTTCTTCATAAGAGCCAAATTTTCCAGATGGCTCAAATGCTTCGGAAGTTTTTACCTTGTTACTACGATCTCTTATAATCGCTAATAACTGGTCATCCGTCATTTTCACTTCTTCTCTTTTGGATGCATCTGCAGGAGTTTGTAGTGCGCCTTGCATCATACCAATAATGGTATTTTCAGAAATAGTAATGTGCTCAACACATTCTGCAATAGACCAAGCAGTTTCACTGCTTTTGTAATTTAATTGTGCTTCACTAAGTCCTTCAACAGAAGCCATTAATGCCTCATGCGTTGCAGTAAGTTCAGCAATCGCTGCTTCTCTTTCTGTATCAGTTATTTGTGCACCTAAAGTGGTTGCCCCAAAAGATACTAATACAAGTGATAGAATAATTCTTTTCATTTTGTTTAAAAATTTAAGTGTTCTTGATTATTTGTACTGTCATATACGATATAAAGTCATTAAATAGTTGTAGTTCAGGGATTAAAATACTATAAATAGTCTGATTTTCAAACTGTTAATGTAAAATAATAATACTCGTCTTATTTTATTTGGACTGCCACATTCTCTCAAAAACCAATCGTATTTACAAATGTACAAACGATAAAGGGCATTTTATATGGCCAAATCAGCCATGTTACATGGGGTATTGTGCCAAAATGATAATATCGATAGTGCTTATGAAGCAATCGTTCTTTAAAATACTGTTCTGATGAATGGTTCCGTATATTTTGTACTTTTAGATGAGAATTTTTAGGTTATAATAGCTTATTTAGGGAGCATATGAAATATACAGTTGAAGATTTTTTTAATGGAATTAGGGACGGGGAGGTAGCTAAATTAACAGAAATATTAGCAGAAAAACCTCAATTATTAAGTAGCAAAGACCAGCGAGGTTCTACACCTTTGATTTTAGCTACCTATTACAACCATGAAGAGGTAACCAATTTACTTTTAATGAAGGGGGCTAAAATAGATGAAAAGGATGCTTCTGGCAATACTGCATTGATGGGGGTTTGTTTTAAGGGATTTACATCGGTTGCGGAAAAATTAATTGCCCAGGGTGCTAATGTAAATGAAAGCAATGCAATGGGTGCCACAAGCCTTATTTATGCAGCCACTTTTAACCGAGAAGAAATTGCAAAAATGCTACTGGCTCAGGGGGCAGATAAGCATGCGAAAGATGCTAGAGGGCATACAGCATTAGATCATGCTAAAATGCAAGAATTCCAGGCACTAATAGCATTGTTAGAAGAATCATAAAGTAATTTCAAAAACGGTAAACATGAAATTTAATATTGCATTAATCCAAACCTCCTTGGTTTGGGAAGACGCAAAACAAAATAGAAATATACTTGCTAAGCAAATAGACGGCGTTTCTGATACAATTGATCTGATTGTGTTGCCAGAAATGTTTACTTCTGGGTTTACAATGACTCCCAAAAATATAGCGCCTGAAGAGGGAAAAAACACACTGGTTTGGATGCAAGAAATTGCAAATCAAAAAAAGCTTGCTATTACTGGTAGTGTTCCTTTTTTTGAAGGTGGGAATTACTATAATCGCCTATTTTTTGTGTATCCAGACGGTACGTATGTGTATTATGATAAGCGACATACTTTTACGCTGGCAGGAGAAGATAAAATTTATACTGCTGGAAGAAAGCAGGTAATGGCAACGTATAAAAGCTTCTCTTTTTGCCTTCAAATTTGTTACGATTTAAGATTTCCTGTTTGGGCTAGAAACGTAGCTGATTATGATGCACTTTTATATGTAGCCAATTGGCCAAAACCGAGAATTACGGCATGGGACACCCTATTAAAAGCTAGAGCCATTGAGAATATGGCATATTGTATTGGTGTAAATAGGGTGGGAGCAGATATGAATGGGCATCAATATATTGGTCATTCCGCAGTGTATAATGCCTTGGGAGAGCCCTTGGTTTTTTCTGAAGAAGCCACTATTTTATATGCTAGCTTAGAAAAAGAACACTTAAAAAACACGAGGGAGCGTTTAAAATTTTTAGATGATAAGGATGCCTTTACTCTAGTATTGTAAACGTTTCTATTTTCTCCCAATTTGCCCTCATTTCAATACTCCCTGGGTAATAGCTTATTTTTTCTGGCTGTATTTTTTTGAGATAATTTCCAGTATCCCATTTTTTGTTTCCATTGGTATCAAAAATAACCCGTGCAAAGTAATTGGCGGGTTCTAAATAGTTAAATTCAAACTGCGTGGGTTCTGTTGCATAGATTTCTCGAATTACATCTCCTGATTCTTCTGTGAGCTGCATTATTAATGGATAAGTAACTGCACCCGTAAGTGAAAATCGCAAACTTCCAAAATCAGCCAAACTCGCCGTT
Source organism: uncultured Flavobacteriaceae bacterium (assembly GCA_947500575.1). Lineage (GTDB taxonomy): Bacteria > Bacteroidota > Bacteroidia > Flavobacteriales > Flavobacteriaceae > CANMSI01. Next base: position 295,762 of record CANMSI010000003.1, read on the forward strand.
GAAAGTCTGTAATTTAAAGTGTCGTTTGTAGCATTATAAAAATCAGTAATTGCGCCAGGAAGTATATCCATGTAATAGTTAGCGTTTGGTTCCAATTCAAACTCAAAATCCACTTTATTTTTTATGGTATCTAAAGATGAGGTGAAAGCAATAGCAACGGAATCTTTGTTCAGAATACGCATTTGGGTTGTATCAATCTTTACAATAGGGGTATTAGATCGTATGGAGAATAACTTTTCAAAGTCTAAAGAACCTCTTTGGTTTGGAGTAAGCACCAAAGAATCTAGGGCTAATTTCCGAACCTTCACAGAAAAAGTATCCACCACATCTAAATTGGCTTGCGAAACTTTAAAGACAATGGAATCTGTTTCAAAAGGAGTAAACCAATAATTTAGAGTGTCTTTTTCGCGTTCTTTGGTGACCATGGTTCGCACGGTATCTGGTAACTTGGTAATTGGAGTAATGGTAGGGGGTTCTTTTCCTTGATACCCAAAAATGATTCTATTTTTACTAGCAAAACTGGGAATGGATGCGCTATAATCTGGAATTTCCCGAAACAGATTGAGTAAATAAATAGAATCTGTTGGGAGGGTAATGGTATCTTTTAAAAAGGCGATCTTATCTGTTCGTTGGTCAAAGGTGTTATTTTTGGCAACATCTGTTAATCCAAACATGGCATATTTCCCTGCTTTAAGGTTTTTAAGTGTAAAAATAGTGGTGCTGTCTAGTGTATTTGTAATGTAATTAGGAGGTCTTTTGTATATAGTAGAGTCTGTATAGGCGCTATCAATCTCGTAGAGCATCACACTTATAAACTCATCTGCCTCTCTATTAAAAGCATCCTTAACAACCCCAGAAACTTCTAAGGAATCTATATAATCTCCTGTAGAAAACACATAAGTCAAAAAAGAATTTGGATTTCCCTCGTTATTGTCAACAATACTCTGCCCAAAATTAAAGGTGTATGTGGTATTTTCTGCAAGGGTGTCTTTAATTACGATCTCTACATACTTTCGGGCAGATCCCTGCGGGGTAATTTGGGGTAAATATTTTAAAGGGGGAGATATAATCAATTGGTTTTGAACGTCATTTATTTTGATATACTCATCAAAATAGAGTCGAATCTTTTTCGCTTTAAAGTTGATCGTCATATTCGGTGGCTCTGCCTTTAAAAGTTCTGGAGGAGTTAGATCTTTTGGTCCACCTGTTGGATTTCCTCTTCTGGCACATTGCCAACAAGCCAATACTATGAAGCATAGAAAAAGAAGTCCAGGAATACGTCGCAACATAGGGTTTAATAAATCGTTTCGAACAAAGAAACGACTAATTTAAGAAAAAGCATGTTTAGAAAACCCTAAAAACGCTTGTTTAAATGAATAGGGCATTTGAATAATTGTATTAGGGGACTACCGCCATAGTAGCTATATAAATCTCAACGTCTGGGGCTTTCAACAAGGCATTAGCACAGGCCTCCAGGGTAGCTCCTGTGGTGAGGACATCGTCTACTAAAAGAATCTTTTTAGCTTGAAGCTGTTTTGTGTCTACAACCATGAATTGATCTTGATTTTGCTTCCATCGATATAGGCGATTCTTTTGCGTTTGCGTTTTGGTATTTGTAGTTTTAATAAGGGCATTTTTAACAAAGGAAGCGCCTAAATTTGCAGCTAAATGTTCCCCAAAGAGATCTACTTGATTGTACCCTCTTTTTCTTAATTTCTTTTTATGTAACGGAACTGGTATCACCATATCGATATCTTTTAATATCTCGTTTTCTGCAATATTTTGACCAAACCAATCTCCTAAAAAGGCTCCAATTTGTACTTGATTTTTATATTTTAAGTAATGAATAAGCTGCTGAACAATGCCATTTTCGGTGTAAAATAAGAACGAATTTGCTTTTTTTATGAGCACTTTTCCGTAAAAAATGCGATCAATTGGGTTTTCATCGATGAAATTGTACTCGGTGAGTGGTAACTGATTTCGACAAACGGTACAGATTAATCGTTCACCTTTATGCAAATGGGTATTACATCCAAAACACACCTTAGGTACTAGGATTGTGTTGATATCATTTAGTATATTTGACAGCTTAGAATAGTACAAATCTTATAGAATAAATCGAACCTACTTAATCACCTGCTTAATTTTAGATGGACGTTCAAGATAACAAATTCAATTATAAAATAATCCTTGCTGCCCTTGCGGCTGTCATATTAGGCATTCTAATTGCCTTTTATTATAGTTATGCGCAGTCTAGAGCCCAAATAGATTATTTGGAGGAAGAAAAAGGATTGTTGGTAAAAGATCTTACCTTAATGAAAACAGAGGTAGATCGTTTATCAGCACTTAATGAAGTAAATGAAATTGATCTTCAAGATTCGAGATTTAGAGTACAACAGTTATTAGATTCTGTAGGGAGACTTAATTTTAATTTAGATAAGTTAAGAGAATATAAGACAGAACTTCGCAAATTGGAAACAAGACATGATAGTCTTAAACTTAAGAATAACTTCTTAAAATACAACAATATGTTATTGGCTGATAAATACGAGGAAGCCAGTAAGATGATGGACGAAATTAGAGGCACTAGTAATTCTTTAGCAGAGGCAGAAGCGATGTTAAGAAAGAAGAATAAGGAGCTAAGTGCTGAATTGCGCACAAAAACCTATTTAAAACTTCAGAATGGTGAGGGAAGTGGTTTTAGATTGCGAAATGCACGTCCTATCAAAACCAATAAGGCTTCGATTATTGAAAAACTTCGTGGATGCGTAACCGTTGTGGGGAATCCTAACGTAACCTCACAAGAGAAAGTGGTGTATTTCCAATTCTTAGGACCTAACAAAGAGGTGATAGAAGATAATGCCAATACCATCTCGGTTAATGGGAATACCTACAGCAAGAGAGTGGAATTGATCTTTATGGGTCAGGAGGTAAGTGTCTGTGATGTAATTACAGTACCCTCAGGAGCGCTAGTTCCAGGTACCTATACCTTTAATGTATTTGAAGATGAAAAGTTGCTGTCTTCTTCCGAATTTCAGTTAAAATAAATTACTAATTTTTTAGGGGATTATACTACTTTTGCCCAATGGCAAAACAAGAAGATAATTTTAAGAAAGTAATTTCCCATGCAAAGGAATACGGCTACGTATTTCAATCTAGTGAAATTTATGACGGTCTTAGTGCTGTTTATGATTATGCACAAAATGGTGCGGAGTTAAAAAAGAATATTCGCGAGTATTGGTGGAAGGCAATGGTGCAAATACATAGTAATATTGTTGGTATTGATGCTGCCATTCTTATGCACCCTACCACCTGGAAAGCATCGGGCCATGTAGATGCTTTTAATGATCCGCTAATTGACAATAAAGATTCTAAGAAAAGGTATAGAGCAGATGTGCTCATTGAAGACTATGTTGCCAAAATAGAAGGCAAAATAGAAAAGGAAGTTCAGAAAGCGGCAAAGCGTTTTGGAGATACCTTTGATAAAGAGCAATTCTTAGCAACCAACGGACGTGTTGTAGACTATCAAAAAAAGGCAGACACCATTTTAAAACGAATGGGATCATCTTTGGAGAAAGAAGATTTAGCCGATGTAAAGCTTTTAATTGAAGAATTAGGCATTGTTTGCCCCATATCTGGTTCTAAAAACTGGACAGATGTTAAGCAGTTTAATCTAATGTTTGGCACTAAGTTAGGTGCTTCAGCTGAAAGTGCGATGGACTTATATCTGCGCCCGGAAACTGCACAGGGAATCTTTGTTAACTTTTTAAATGTTCAGAAGACTGGGCGAATGAAAATTCCTTTTGGTATTGCTCAGGTTGGGAAAGCGTTTAGAAACGAGATTGTGGCAAGACAATTCATTTTCCGACAACGGGAGTTTGAACAAATGGAGATGCAATTTTTCATTAGACCTGGCACACAAAAAGAATGGTATGAGACCTGGAAAGAGAATCGCATGAAATGGCATTTATCTTTAGGCATGGGAGAAGAAAACTATCGTTTTCATGATCATGATAAATTAGCACATTATGCAGATGCTGCAGCCGATATAGAATTCAGATTTCCATTCGGTTTTAAAGAATTAGAAGGAATTCATTCTAGAACGGATTTTGATTTAAAAAGCCATGAAGAATATTCCGGAAAAAAACTTCAATATTTCGATCATGAAATGGAAGAGAGTTATGTTCCATATGTGGTTGAGACTTCTATAGGCTTAGATCGCATGTTTTTGGCTGTTTTCTCTAATTCTTTAAAGGAAGAGGAGTTAGAAAATGGAACAACACGTACTGTGCTTAAAATACCAGCTGTTTTGGCACCTACCAAAGCTGCTGTATTGCCGTTGGTTAAAAAAGATGGTTTACCAGATATTGCCCATCAAATTATAGCCGATTTAAAATGGGATTTCAATGTTATCTACGATGAAAAGGATGCCGTAGGTCGCCGTTATAGAAGACAAGATGCCAATGGAACACCTTTCTGTATTACCGTAGATCATCAGACTATAGAAGATCAAACCGTTACCATTCGTCATAGAGACTCAATGGAACAAGAACGTGTTGCCATTAACGAAGTAAAAGGAATTATCGCGGCTGCGGTGGATATGAAATCCTGGTTGCAAAAAATGTCTTAGAAATACCTTGGTTAATTTATAATTGATATCTCAATTGCAAACCTCCATAGTAATTTCTTCCATTTCCGGGATAGAAATATCTAGGTTCGGAACCCCCAAAACTTCTGGCATTGATAAGAACAGATTGGGCATAGGTGGTATCAAATACATTGTCTACTCCCAAATCTATTCCCAGATGTAATTTGTTGGAAAGTTGTTTGCGATAGCCAAGACGTGTTCTAAATACGGAAAAAGATGCACTAGAGAGGGAGTTTGCATCGGTTAAGGGAATTTCATCAACATATTGCTGCGTGGCATTCCAATAAAAGCCAGCAGTACTTTTTACTTGTACACCAAGTTGTAATCTATTTTTTGGTACCCCTGTAAGAGGGTTTCCAGAAAAGTCATTGTCGCCATCTATAAATTCTACAAAACTATGATCACTCAAGGTATAGCTTATAAATGGGCTTAATTGTACGTTTGGTGAAATAGAAAACTTGTAATTGATATCTAATTCTACTCCTTGATGCCGGGTGCTACCCGCATTTTTTCCAATAAACTGATCTTCCCCTACGCGTTGTGCTACCAGTAAATTTTTAATATTCATTCGGTACAAAGCAACACCAATTTGTAAGTTGTTTTGTGCCAAATATACATTCGTTCCAATCTCATAATTGACTCCAGTCTCTTGCTGTATATCAGGATTAATAACCCCATCTGGAGTTAAGGTTTCTTCTAGATTAGGATTTGAAAATCCTCTGCTAATGTTTCCGTAGATGGTATTTGCTAAGCCAAATTCATAGACCGCAGTAAGACTTGGTAAAAGAATGGCTTTAAAATCTCGTTGTGCATTTCTATTCGTTGAGCCCGTATTAAACAAATCTCTAAAATCGTAATGTGTTTGGTTGAGCGCTAAGCCCGCTTGGACCTCAAATCTTTCGAATACTGGAAGAGTAAGTGTACTAAAAGCATTGAATTGTCTTCTAAACTCTTTGTTATCGCTAAGCGCATCTCCTTGAAGACTTCCATTTCCATTGTTGTCTGCAAATAAATTTTGAAAAGTACCCCAATTGTACTCATCTCTATAAAATTCTGCTCCAAAAGAATATTCAGTCTTTTTGTTGCCCAGACTAAAATTTCCCAGAAAACGTGTCCTAAATCCGTACCCATTGGTGAACTCGTCCAATATGTTAAAAGGTCTGGGTTCGTAATGATCTAGATAGGTATAAAAAATACTACTTGTATTACTGAGGCTTTCATTAAATTGATGCGTGTAATAGAGTCCAATGAGCGTATACTTATTTGCTTCAAAACCTTGCGCAGCTAACCAATTTGTAGCTGCTTGCCTGGGGTTTTCATCAAAATCAGATTGACTAATGGTACTTGGAATTTGGGCAGTATAATCAATATAATTTACTAAAAAACCTACGCTACTACTTCTATTAATTTTAAAAGAAGTGTTTAGTAAAATACCATCCCTATCAAAACTATTATTTTCTCGATAACCTTCTGTTTCTAAGTGGTTGTAGTGCAGTTCCAAGGAAAAGTTGTCTTCATGATGAATAAACCCTAGGTTGTTTTTTAAAAGCTTGTAAGACCCTAGGGTGAATGAATTTGTAAAGCCTGTAAAACTAGATTGTTCTTGTTTAGATTTTAGGAGAATTGCACCTCCCAAATTGCCGCCAAAAGCTGTTCCTTTTGGACCTTTAATCACCTCAATAGAGTTGAGATTTTCTAGATCAAATGCTTCCAAGGTTGATGATCCCGTGCCATTGGTTATTGGAATTTCATTATAATAGAGGCGCAGTTTATCTGTACCAAAAGGAGTTCTAGCTCCCACACCTCTTATGGTAATTCTATTTGTATTGAGCGCTCCGGATAAGGCGTATACTCCCGAAATTTGATTAATAGATGAGATCACATCTAAAGGACTGTAATTCTGAAAAGTAGTGTTGCCAATAACGCTAGAGGGGGTTATCCCAGAAACATTACTGGTTTTAATAGCATCCCAAATAATAACCTCTTCTAGTTGGGTAACAGAATCTTTTTTAACCTCCTGAGCAAAGGAAAATAGGGTTAAAAGGAAGAATGCAGGGAAAAGAAAGCGAATTTTCATTAGCATATAGTATGCCTACAAAATTAAGCATTAAAAGCGGAAACCAATGGAAAAAGCAACACGCCCTGTAAAGGCATCCTGGAACACTTCTGGATTTATATTCCGTGCCAGTCCACCGCTTATTTCCAAACTAAAACGTTCACTTCTGGTGACCCATTTTTGGCCTACACCAATACCTAAAGCAAGCGTACTAAAGTCATTATTTATAGAAAGATTATCTGTTTGTTGTGTTTCAATTTCACCGGTGTAGTAAAGACCAAAAGCTTCTGCAAAGAAGCCATCCCTTGGACCATACCCAAAGTACGCTCTAAAATTGGGGCCAATACCAAAGTTGCCATTATAGTCGGTTGCTGTATCATCAAAATATACTGTTCCCCCAATACTAGTATCATCACTCAAAAAATGTTCATAGGAAATATCTACGGTAGTAGTTGCTAAAAAGAGTCCAATGTTAAATCGAAGTTCTTGATCGGTTTGAAATTGTGGATACGCCTGCCCATAGCTTATAATACTGCTTAATAACAAGGCACCAAAGAGTAACTTTTTCATTTGTCTTGGTTTAAAACACTTAGCCAAAGGCAAATAGCGTTCCAAAGTCTAAAATGTAGGTTTTAGAAGGAGATATAACTACAAAAAGAATTATTGTTTGTATTCCGTTCTTAAAGGAAACATTGTTATTTTTAAACAAAATTTTATGAAATGAAAATAGCTTCCTATAACGTCAATGGTATCCGCGCAGCAGTTAAAAAAGGATTTGTAGAATGGTTAGAAAGCGTTGGTCCAGATGTAATTTGCTTACAAGAAATAAAGGCTAATGAGGACCAATTGGATCTTTCCCTTTTTGAGAATGCAGGGTACTCCTATAATTATTGGTATAGCGCACAAAAGAAAGGCTATAGTGGGGTTGCTATTTTGTCTAAAACCAAACCTGATCACATAGAGTTTGGTACTGGCATAGACTATATGGATTTTGAGGGAAGAAATATTCGGGCAGATTTTAATGGTGTTTCTGTAATGAGCATGTACCTTCCTTCTGCCTCCAATATGGATCGATTGGAGTTTAAATTAAAATATATGGACGATCTCCATACCTATATCAACCAATTGAAGAAAGACTATCCTAACCTAGTGATATGTGGAGATTATAATATTTGTCATCAAGCGATTGATATTCATGATCCTGTTCGGAATAAAAATGTTTCTGGATTTTTACCTGTGGAACGCGAGTGGATTGGAAAATTCATGGAAAGTGGTTTTATAGATAGTTTTAGACACTTTAATAAAGAACCCGATAACTATACTTGGTGGAGTTATCGTGCAAATTCCAGAGCCAATAATAAAGGTTGGCGTTTAGATTATGGAATGGTTAGTGAAACTTTAGAAAGTCGCCTAAAGCGAGCCGTTATTCTATCTGAAGCGAAGCATAGTGATCATTGTCCTATACTCATAGAATTAGATTAAAAATTTAAAAATACACTTGTGCTAAGGAGTAAGTGAGATCCAATAGGGATCTAGTTCCTTAGCACAAGTATATGTTCTGTTGTTAACGATATACGGTAAAATGCCCTACGAATTCACGTTGATCATTGGGGCCATTCAGTTTAATAATATACCAATAATCTCCTGCGGGCATATCTACTCCCTTATATTTACCATCCCATTCACCTGCTCCTATAAATTGCTTCATGGGTCTTCCATAACGGTCAAACATCGATACAAAAATATTTGGGAATCCTTCAGAATTTTTAATTCGCCATACATCGTTTTGACCATCTCCATCGGGTGTAAAGAAATTAGGTATTTCAATATCGATGAATTCCATAGGGATTAGTATAGAGTCTTCGCACCCGCTGCCGTCTACTACACGCACTTCATAAGTGCCCGTTTCATTAATGTAGAAAGAAGGAGAAGTACTAGAAGTATCATTAAAGAAGTAGGTGTAATCCCCATCTCCACCAGTAGCCTCTACAAGGATTTCATTGATGCTCCCTGGTTGACTTGTTAGTGTAACCGGACTTGCTGCCTCTATTTCAATATCGTTTATTCTTTCGATACAACCTCCTTGATGAATGATTGTAATGAAATGTGTGCCAGCGGTCAAATTTTCGAACACCGGACTGTCTTGCGCTTGTGCAATATCATCAGAATCCAGAGCATACATCACTTCGTTGCTAATAGCTACATCGCTAAGAGTTATAGTAGTTGTATTAGAGGGTTGCCCATTGGTACATTCATATACCGTTTCATAGTTTGCAGTTAAATTGGCTCCCACATTAATTTCTTCTATAATATCTTGTGCTGGTGTACACTCGTTTGCATCTCTGATGAAAACTACATAAGATGTACCACCATCTAAATTATCTATTAACAATGAATTTGGATCTGTTACCGCACTGTAAGGTCCAGCTGGGCTTACGGTACTATATTCATAAGGAGCGGTTCCTCCTGAAATACGAATTTCGATAGAACCATTATCATCGCTAGAACATACTTCATGAATTACCTCTACTACTTCTGTAGTCACAGCTGCAGCGGGGCCATCAATGGTAAATGGTACATCAATACTACATCCATTGGCATCTTGGACAAAAACAGCATAAGTACCTACCGGTAAATTTTCAAAAGTATTGTTGTCAGATGGTTTTAATGGCTCTGAAGAAATTATATAAGTGAAAGGAGCAACACCACCTTGTGCAGTTATAACAACACTTCCATCTTCTTCTCCAAAACACTTTACATCTTCTTTAGAATCTAGAGAAGCCATTAATACAGGTGGTTCTGAGATGGTAATTATCTCGGAATAATCTGTACAATCTACACCACTTGTGGCAAGGATTCTGTAATCTCCCTGTCCAAGGTTTTCAAAGATCCCTGAGTCTTGCGCACTTCCCACTAAAGTACCGTTTACTTCTAATTGGTATTGATATCCTCCCAAGCCTCCTGTGGCTTCTGCCACTAATACGGCATCTGTTTCTCCAAAACAATTAATAATTGTATTAGCATCATCGACTGTAACCTCCAAAGGAAGTACTTCTTGTAAGGTTCTAATTACCGAGATAGGAGAAATACAACCATTAGGAACATCTCGCGCAATAAACTCATAAGTGCCAGCATCTAAAGGATATATGGTTTGTGTACTCCAGCTAGTAGTATTTGCCGCGGGTGATATAATTCGATATTCAAAAGTACCTGATCCTCCTGTTGCATTTACCGTAATCTCTCCTTGATTTAAACAAGAAGGCAGATTACTAATAACCGCATCAATTTCGATCTCCGTTGGGTTGGTTATACGTACTGTTGGACTTGTAATACCACTACAACCTAAGTCGTCTGTTACCGTTACGGTATACTCTCCTTCTGATAAATTAGAAAAAGAATTACCAGTTTGTGGCACGCTATTTACGCCAGTAGTTAAATTGTTAAGTACATATTGGTAATGGGCACTTCCCTGTCCACCACTTGCCACTACACTGATACTAGCATCGGTATCACCAAAACAAGATGGTTGTACCACCGTGGGATTATTTGCTACGGTAATTGGACTTATTGGAGGTACAGGTTGTAGGGTTCGGAAATAATCATTACAACCACGACCATCTCTAAGAGTTACCCTATAACTTCTGCCAGCATCTAAGCCCTCAAAAACTGTATTTGGATCAAAATCTTGTAATATTACAATGCTACTTGGATTTGTAATGTCTTCTAATCGTAAGCTATAATCTCCCCATCCACCGCTAGGATAAACTGTAATTTCGCCATCATTACCAGGGTTACAACTCAATTCTTGGGTAAGACGTTCTGTAAAACCAAGTTCAAAAATAGGCGATTGTATGGTAACCCTATCCGATTCCTTAACACACCCAGTTGCTAAATCTCTAACCACTACATGGAAAATTCCAGAGGGAAGATTATCCACTAAAACAGGACCTGTTGCTGTGCTGTTTTGCGCAGCTCTAAAGAGAGCTGTAGTTGGGTTCGTATGATATACTTCATATGAAAATCCGCCAGCTCCAAATCCACTGGTTTCAAACGTAAATTCACCATCCGTACCAAAAGCACAAGTGATATCGTTTACTTTAACAACGTTATCTACCGCTATGGTATCAAAAGGAGCTATTGTGTAGGTAACAGTGTCTGTACATCCAGTTGTAGTATCTGTCAGTTGGTACACATAGTTATCTGGCATATTTGCAGGGATGGTAATGGTTCCACTTCCTGTTCCATTGATCAAAGTTCCAGCAGGCATTTCTTTTACTTCGTAGTTTCCAGAGCCACCCATTCCGTTTATTTCAATAATAGCATCATCATCACAATTCATACTTTGTGTCTCCACAATATTTGCACTTACCTTAGTAGCAGCGGGTACAGTTACCATGATTTGATCCGTGCAATTATTGGCATCTATAACATCAATAGTAACCGTTTGTGTAGTGGTGGTAAAAGGCAAATTAAAAGTGTCACTAGCCGAAAAACTTCCTCCGTTATAACTATATTGATAGGGTGCCGTTCCCGTTGCTAAACCACCGCCATCTAAAATAGAAGCTGTTACGGTTGCCATTCCAAGAGTATTGTCTGCAGTACACATAAAGGGTGTTACTGTTGGTGTTGCCAAAACCAATGCAGTAGGTTCTGTAATAGTCAAAGCACCAAGTATTTGAATACAGTTTTTAGCAGATCTAATGCTTACTACGTAATTGGTAGCGGCAGGCAGGCCATCAAAAATATTAGATATTTGGTATGTACCACCATTAAGGCTGTACTCATAAATTACGTCGGTATTTTGTGCAGCTGCATTTTGTTCTACAACAATGATTCCATCAGAAGCCCCATTACAACTTATATGCTGTTCAACACGTGCTGTAAAATCTGGGTTCACCGGAGAATCTAAAGTTGCCTGAACTGTTTGTAAAGGACATCCAGATTGGTTGTCTGTTACCTCAAATTCATAAGTAATAGAATGCGTTAAACCTGTAAATATACCAGTTGTGTTGGTAGGTCCGGCAGGACTCGTTTGTTCAAAAGTGTAATCACCAGAACCTCCGTATACATCCAAGGTAACTTCGCCACTATTCGTAGGATTACACAATTCTACCTGTGTAATATTAGCTTTACTTACCATTTGTGGGTATATAAAAATGTTCTCAGTATCCGTACAACCGTTTTCATCCCTAACAACCAATGTATGGTTTCCAGGGCCAAGCTCTTTTGTACTTAGCGTAGTAACTTCTCCATCCCAGATGTATTCTGTGGCACCTTTTCCATCTGTTACGGAAGCCACAACGGTATACAATTCGTTTGTTGAGGTACATCTATTTGTAACATCGATAGTGTCAATGCTTGGTTCCGGATCTATTTCCAAAGTTAACGGAGTACCTAAAGAAGCAATACATCCACTGCCATCTCTTACAAAAACCTGATAGATGTTGTTTGTTCCATCATAAGCGGTTGGCGTAATTGTTTTGGAACTTGCAGCGCCCCAGGCAGATGCAGCTAAAGTATTTGGGTCTGTACCCGCCAATTCAAATGCAAACTCATACGGATGCCAGTTCTGATATAACTTATTTCTTCGATTATAATATGCCTCATTATCCCAACCTCCAGTAGCATTAACATCTATCTGATTGCCTATATTACAATTTGCTCTCGTATTTTGAGTGGCTGTTAGTTTAAGCGCACTGTTGGGTCTATGTACTAAAAATCGATTTCCTGATATACACCCTGATTCTGTTTCTACTTCTACCACGTACCAGGTATTGCGTAATCCTGTTAGATTAACAGTGATATCGCCACCAGCCCCACCATCATCTGCAGTGCCATTTTGTTGATAGATAGTTTGTGTTGGGTTTCCAGCTCTATAAATTCTCCAATCTACCGTTTGTGTTCCGTCCAAATCGTTATCTCCTGCTCCTTTGATTGTAAATTGTACTTCTCCATCATTGGCTCCAGAGCGACAAGAAACACTTTGGGGTGTAGAAATAACGTCAAATCCAGTATCATCTACAGGAGCATTTACTCTTCCTAAATACCTCCAACGAACACATCCTGTATTTTCATCTAAAATAACAACGCTATAGTCTACTCCAAAAAGTAAACCTGTAAATTGATAATCTCTTTCGTTTGCAGGATCTGCAGGATCGTACAATGGATTTGAGGCATCATCAAAAGGAAGGTACTGTCCGTTGGTAGTACTTTCAATATCATAAGGCCATAAACGCACTCTAAAAGGACCTACTAAATTGGTAGGGTCGCCTACTTCAAATTCAAAGGTTGCTCCATTAGCACAGGTTTGATCCAAAGGTTTAAATTTATCAATCCATGGTAAAACGGGTTGGTCTATTTTATAAAAATCTGATTCGAAAATACATCCTTTCTCATCCTCAATTTGTACAAAGAACCAATGTGGCCAGTACATTCTAATATTATAACCCGAAGGCCTTGTAGACATATCTATATTCGTGTATTCTCTATATGTTCTAGACCATCCAGTTGCTAAATAGTCTGCTTCATTGCGTACTCTAATTAAACGTATGGTAATGTTACCTGTGGCATTTTGAACATTATTAATATTCGTATTTCCCCATTTGGTACCACTGCTTCCACCACCGCTACCATCATCACAGGTAATATCTGTTTTTGTAATATCTGCGGTAATGGCATCTTCTGCACCAATGATTACCTGAACATCTGTTAATTCACAACCCAAAGCATCTCTTATAGAGTAATTATAGGATGTTGCATCTAGATCCGTGTATAGTGTTTGTGCAGAGAATGGACTTCCATCAAAGCTGTATTGATACGGAGGAGTACCTCCTGCTGCTACCAATTCTACTGCTCCTGTTCCTGCCTTTCCACATGCGGTGGCAGTAGCATTATTGCTAGACGTAAGAGGTGGTGATACAATTGTAGTTACCGAATTTGTAAAAGCCTCACAACCTTTACTATCAATCACTTTAAATTCGAAAGTGGCTGCAGTACCTGTCATATATGGCATAGCTGCTGCAACAAAAGCACCTCCATTAATACTTACCTCATAAGAATAATCTGGGTCTGGATACCCTTCTTCTGCTGTTACTTCGATTGTTGCATCTGGTGTTGCACCGCATCCTAAAGGTTTTGTAATAGCCGCTGTAGCAAATAATTGCCCAGAAATATCCGTATCTGCTACAATTGTTTCACAACCGTTATTTCCAATGACCTTTATTTCGTAATTGTCTGGAGTTAAATTTGTAAGGGTAAAGGAAGTACCAGTTATTGCAGTTGGAGTTCCATTATTTACAGAATAGAAATAAGGTGCTTCTCCCGCACTGATATCAATTTTTAATTCTCCTTTTGTGGCAGTACTATAACAATAGTTAGATGCTGTAGCGTCTACGACCGCAGTGGGTCCTCCTTGGTCTATTAAATCAAAGGTTTGCGTATCAAAAACACAACCGTTAATATCTCTTAGAATGATAGTGTGTGTTCCTGGCTGGTTCAAACCAGAAATGGTTTTATTACTTTGTGCTGTTGTTGTTGAATTGTCTGGAAGCCTTAAGGCGTAAGTGTAGTTTCCCCAGCCTCCAATAGCTTCTATGGTGACACTTCCTGGAGCTCCACAATTCATCGGGGAGACATCAATAGAGGTGATATCCAAAGCAGCACTTGGAGAATCGATTGTCGCAGAAGCAGTTTTTGTACACCCTCCGTTATCGTCTGTTACGGTAATAGTATAAGTGTCCGCGGCCAAGCCTGTTAACACAGGAATAGAAGTATTTAATAGTGTATTACTATCAACCAGAGTTCCTCCCGAATTTCTAATTTCATAGCTAAAAGTAGTACTGTAATCAGTTACGGTAAATTCAATGCTGCCATCGGAGTTTCCAATACAGCTTAGGTTTGTTTTTACTTGTCCGCTTACGGCAAACTGGGTAGGATTCGCAACGGTATAGTTACGCACTATTTTACAACCATCATTAGCAGTCACCTCAAAAGTATAGGTATTTGGAGCTAAATTGGTAAAAGTATCATCTGGAGCAGTTACTGAAATGGGCGCAGTAATGGCATAGGTAAATGGAGCGTTCCCATTTTCTACAGTAATTGTAATATCGGTGGTTCCCGCAGTACAGTCTACTCCCGAGTTTGTAAAGACAAGATCAGTAGCATTATTGGCCTGATTAATAGTTTGATTGGCAGTTGCCAAACAGTTATTAGCATCTTTTACTGTAATGGTATATTCCCCACCGCCAAGACCTGTAAAATCCTGACCGGGTTGAAAGTCAATGCCGTTAATACTATATTCAAACGGAGCTGTTCCTCCTGTTGTAATGCTAGCTTGTAGGGTTGCAGAACCATTGGTGCAATCTATCTCTTGGGTAACTGTTGCGGCGACTTCAAAGGGTGCGCTAGGATTAATAGTAACATCACCGTGCACTAGGTCGCAAGTTCCTCCTGCTTTTTCTTTTCTTATTACAATAGGGTAGGTACCTGTTGCTAAATTGCTAAAGACATTTGAAGTCTGAAAAGTCCCCCCATTGTCCATGCTGTACGTCACAGAATACCCTTGAGTATTGGTTACATCAACAGTAATGCTTCCGTTATCTATACCATTGCAAGTTACATTTTCCGAACTAAGACTATATACTATTTCTTGTTCGGCGCTAACCGCTACTGGAATAGCATCTATTTCACAACCGTTCGCATCTTTAATACGTACGGTGTAGTTTCCAGCTGTTGTTGCTTCTATTACTGTTTGGTTTCCGGCCGTAAATGCAGTGTAGGTTACACCAGCATCTGTACTAAATTCGTAAGGAGCATTGCCGCCAGTTTCAGTCACTGTAATGATACCTGGACTACAATCTATATTTTTAGTTACTACGATATTAGGTTGAATGGGTTGAAACGGTAAAATATCTATCTGTTCTGTGTAGGAACAACTAGAGATACTTGCCAATGTAACTTCAATATCATAGGTTCCTGCATCAAGATTGTCAAAAGTATAGCTAGCATTTGTTATAGGCCCTGACGAGTTTAGCAAACTTCCTCCCTGACTTAAGTTGTATATGTAGCTCGAAGAGGCATCTGCGATATCAATGCTAATTTCTCCTTTGTCTGTATTACAAGTAATAGGCACTATGGAAGTAGTGGCGTTGATACTATTATTACTTACCTGAATATCGTTTACCTGAAATTCGCAACCTGCAGTATTGTCTTTTCTGCGAATAAGAACATCATAAAGTCCGGCAGAAGTTACCGTAAAAAGGTTACTATCTTGCCATGAAGCTCCATTGGTAATACTAAACTCGTAAGAAGCAGGAATGTTATTAATCGAAATATTTCCAGGACTACCACAGTCTATATTGGTTACTACTGCGTTTGGATTCAAACCATTGACAAATACATTGAAGTAAAAACGTTCGAAGGTATCATCGTTATAAGTCACTAAAATTCTATATTCCCCAGCTTCGGAAACAGTGTATTGGGTATTGGTACTTACTTCATCCCAACCACAGCTTCCAGATCGTTTTAAACATTCATCTGCACAACTTCCATCTTGGTACTTGGACCACACAATTTGTTTAAGGTTCGGAATGTTTGTGCTAAGAACACGTTCTGCATCAGTACCACAGAGATAAATCTCATGATATTCTGCATTATCGTTCGGACAGAACTTAACAGCATCTGTTAATCCCGCCAAAGGATGATTTACAAGGAGTGCTGCATTTACTGCTTGTTCTTTAGGTTCTCCAAAAATTTCACCGAAGGAAATATGGGGTAGAACATATCCAAACAAAGAGGATACGAGTAACGCAAGTACTAAGGAGATTGCACCTTTTTTAAGGCGCAAAGAATTCTTTGGCGTAGGCATAAGTAGGTTTTTTGGTCATTTAGCTTAATTTTTCTTTCAAAGAACTATGGGGTAGTTCATCGATCAAAATCTATTATTAAACGCTTGAATGCTGTTTTTAGTATTCAAAATTTAACGATTTCTAAGCGAAATGAAATCCAAAGCTAAGAATTGATAATTGGCACTTCAAATTATTTCGTTAAACCTCCATTAAAATGGATAATACGTTCATTTTCAATAATTTAAATAGAAAAGAATTTTTGGTCAAAAGAAAAGGAAGAGAATGTGTAAATTTGGGGCTTTATTAAAACCTCAAATTGCAAAGAAAATGAAATATACTACCCTACCACATACGGATATAGAAGTGAGCAAAATATGCCTTGGAACCATGACTTGGGGTCGTCAAAATACAGAGGAGGAAGGGCATGCTCAAATGGATTATGCGTTAGAACAAGGAGTTAATTTCTTCGATACTGCAGAATTGTATCCTGTACCAGCTGGAAAGGAATATCACTCCTTAACAGAAGAAATTATTGGGAATTGGTTTAAAAAAACAGGAAACCGGGATAAGATTGTATTGGCCTCTAAAATTGCGGGAAAGGCAGAGTTTACAAAGTATATAAGAAGCACTGGTTTTAGTAAGGAATCTATTAGAGAGGCTGTAGAGGGAAGTCTAGGTCGTTTACAAACGGATTATATTGACTTGTACCAATTGCATTGGCCAGAGCGCGCCACCAACTATTTTGGACAAAGAGGGTACAAACACGATATTTCGGATCATTGGAAAGATAATATTCATCAGGTTTTAGAAACTTTACGTGATTTAAAAGCGGAGGGAAAAATAAAACATGTAGGGATTTCTAATGAGACTCCTTGGGGTACAATGCGTTATTTAGAAGAAAGCAAAGTGCATGCAAGTTTACCTAGGATGATTACCATCCAAAACCCATATTGTTTGTTAAACAGAACTTTTGAAACAGGAATGTCTGAAATTTCAATAAGGGAGCAAATAGGGCTCATTCCATATTCTCCTCTAGGATTTGGGGTGTTAAGCGGAAAGTACTTGGGAGGTAGAAAACCAGAAAAAGCAAGAATTAGCTTATTTCCAAATTATAATAGATACAGTGGGGATACTGCAGTGACGGCTACCCAAAAATATTATGAATTGGCACAAGCGAATGACCTCTCCTTAGCCCAAATGTCCTTAGCTTTTGTAAATACAAGACCTTTTGTTACCAGCAATATTATAGGAGCTACTTCACTGAAGCAATTAGAAGAGAACATTGAAAGTATTAATGTAGATTTGAGCGAGGAGGTGCTTAAAGGAATAGAAGCAATTCATAACGAAATACCCAATCCTGCTCCTTAAAAAACATCTAAAATACTTCGCTGTCTACGTCTTCAATAAATTTGATAACCCCAGCGAAATAGGTTTTTTGATCGTCGTATTGAGATAAATGACTTCCGTTAGGACAATGTAAATACCTGCCCTTCTGAACTTGTTTGGACATCCACTCCATATGCTCAGGATTCATGGTGTCATGGGCACTCCCAATCACCAGTGTAGGCACTTTAATTTCTTTTAAACGCTCTTTAATATCCCAATCTTTTAAAGTAGCATCGCCTGTAATACCAAACTCACTATGTCCCTGCATATGCACATATACTTGGTTATTAGCGTGTTTTAAGGTCCGCATCACCGCCTCTGGCCATTGATCTGAAGGTTTTCTAAGCACATGTTCTGTATAATAATGCTCAAATAGTAATTCTCCGTATCTGGGATTGGCAAAATCTTCTTTAGCCTCTAGGTCTTTTATTTCCTTGTAGACCTCAGGGTCTAATTGCGGACCTAATACTTCTTGTGCATAAGCGTTGTATTCAGGGATACTAGACATCATATTGGAAATTACCAGCCCTTTTAAATTATCTTGATATTTCAGGGCATACTCCATTGCTAAAATCCCTCCCCAAGATTGTCCAAGCAGATAGAAATTAGAACTATCTAAGCCTAGTGCTATTCTTACTTGTTCTACTTCTTCAACAAAACGAGCGGTATTCCAAAGACTAATATCATCCGGCTGGTCACTGTAATACGAACCCAATTGATCATAGTAGATGTACTCAATGTCTTCTTGTGGAAAATAGCCATCGGCACACTCATACAACTCATGAGTCATTCCGGGGCCGCCATGTAATAGCAATACTTTTTTTGTAGGATTGTTTCCTATTCTCTTGGTCCATACTTTAAAAGTACCTTTCTCTGTAGTAATCGGTATCATTTTAATACCTCCGGTGTATTGATCATCTCTATTCTCAAAACTGAGATACTCTGATTTAGAGGTATTTGTACTTTCTTTGGCTAAAGGTGTTTCTTGTTTGCAACTAATAAGGATCGTTAAAAAGAGGATCAGGAAAAGCGTGGGTTTCATTTTTTTGACTTTGTTTAAAGGTAAAAAAATAAATCAAACTCTTTATCCAAATAATTCTGACACTACATCCTCAATTTTAGCCACTAGGTGAATGCTAATCTTTTTATCTTTCAAAGAAATTTTATTGTTTTTAGAAACAAAGATGCTAGAAAAACCAAGTTTTTCTGCCTCAAGGATCCGTTGTTCAACTCGTTGAACAGGTCGTATCTCGCCAGCTAAACCTACTTCTGCCGCAAAACAAACCCCTTTCTCTATTGGAATATCTGCGTTGCTTGATAGGATAGCAGCAATAACGGATAAATCAATGGCAGTGTCGTCTACAGAGATTCCCCCTGTGATATTTAAAAAAACATCCTTGGCACCCAGTTTAAACCCAGCTCTTTTTTCCAAGACTGCCAATACCATGTTCAGTCTTTTAGCATTGTAGCCTGTTGTAGAACGTTGTGGTGTTCCATAAACAGCAGAGCTTACCAGTGCTTGAATTTCTATCATTAAGGGACGCATTCCTTCTAGAGTAGCTGCAATTGCAGTTCCACTCAGGTTTTCATCATTTTTTGAAATTAGAATTTCGGAAGGATTATTCACTTCTCGTAATCCACTAGCTTGCATTTCGTAAATGCCTAATTCTGCAGTGGAACCGAAACGGTTTTTTAGGGCTCTAAGAATTCGAAATACATAATTGCGATCTCCCTCAAATTGCAATACGGTATCTACCATATGCTCTAAAATTTTGGGTCCAGCAATAGTGCCATCTTTGGTAATATGACCAATAAGAATAACAGGAGTGTTCGTTTCCTTAGCAAATTTTATTAGTTCGGCGGTACATTCCCTAATTTGAGAAATACTGCCAGCAGCAGATTCAATATAATCGGAATGTAGCGTTTGAATAGAGTCTATAACAACAATGTCAGGGGCAACGGCTTCAATTTGTCTGAAAATATTTTGTGTTTTGGTTTCAGTAAGAATAAAACAGGTTTCATTTCCAGAATGAATTCGGTCTGCTCGCATTTTTATCTGCTTCTGACTTTCTTCTCCAGATACATATAAAGTTTTATAGGGAAGTCGCAAGGCTATTTGCAGTAGCAAAGTACTTTTACCAATACCTGGTTCACCTCCCAGTAGTACCAAAGAACCAGGAACCAATCCACCACCTAGCACACGATTAAACTCCATGTCATAGGTGTTAATTCGAAGCTCTTTCTCGCTACTAATTTCCTTAATTTTAAGAGGTTTGGCAGTACGGCTTGTGCTTGCCGCTTCTGGGGTTTTCCAATCTGATTTTTCAGATTTTTGAATAAGCTCTTCTACAATAGTATTCCATTCTTTACAGGCAGTGCATTGCCCCGCCCATTTGGCGTATTGGGTGCCGCAGTTTTGGCAAAAAAAAGCAGTTTTAGTTTTGGCCATAGACCCATATCGATTTTGGCTAAAGATAAGACAAAGTTGGTAGCCTAAAAAGTGGTAAACAAGATGAATAGAGCGATAGAAAAAATAACAATCCCTGTATAGCCTTGTAAGGCCATACAGGGATAACTAGAATATATAAAGTAGTTTTTGAACTACAACTTAGTAACCAAAATCTGCTTTAAGGGCGTCCATTTTTTCCAAAGCCATTTCCTTAGTAAGGAAGTCTATTTCGTCCATCCCAAAGGCTTTTTCAAAGCTTCTTAGTGCTTTCTTTGGTTCGCCTATTTCTTCAAAATACTCGCCTTCAAAATAAAAGCCTAACATGCTATCTGGAAATTCTACCTTACACAGATCAGATAAAGGTTTTAAGGATTCAAAATCTTCTTTTTTTCTGGTACCCGCATAAATGGCCATAATATCGTTCAATTCTACTGCTTTTTTAAAGCCAAACAAATCTTCAATGGTTTTATACTTGTTTTTTAAATAATCAAAAACAGGATCATCAGAAGTTAAGAGTTTCTCTTTGTATTCCTTAGGACTAATAGGTCTAAAAATTGTAAATATGTCGTCCCACGCTTTACTAATTCCGTAGGTGGCGATGGTAATATCATTTGCATCTTCATAAACATCGTAGAAGTAGTGCAGAGATTCTTTGTCCAATGCTTTAATTGCCTTATCCATAGCTTCTATCTGAGCTGTTTCTTTGCTTTTTTCTCCTTCCACAATTAAGTGATAGAAAATTTGCTGATCTAAAGCTCCTAAACGCTGTGGAACACGTGTTTCCATTTCTGGCGCTAAGAGAGGAGATATGCTAACAATAGAGTTGAAAAGAGACTTTTCTTTAAAAAGGTAGAAATTTCCAAAATTTGCGGTAATGTCATATCCTACAATCATTTTAAAAGGTGCTGTACTGTATTTGGTTTCAATGAATGGAATAATTTCCATTCCTAAAAACTCAAAAAATTGCTTGCCTTTTTCAGTGGGCAAACCGTCTTCTTCTTGAAACTCACAATCATCCCAGCGAAGTTCATCCTTACCTTGGTTAATTCCAACTATGATCGCCTGAGGCATGCCTTGATGATCACTATAGAACTTAGCGTTTGCTAAAACATTATCAAATAAAAATTCAGCATCCAATACAATTACTACTGGATATTTTTTTTCCGGGGTATAGTCTTCTGGAATGTAGTACTTTATATCTCTTCGTTCTTGAAGTTTAAAAGATTCGAATATTTCTTCTTTGATTTGTGCACTTATTCCCGTGCATATTAAAAAAGCAAAGAGTGTAATGATGTTACGCATAGAGTTTATTTTTGGCCAGTGAAACACTATTTATTTCTGTTTAATAACGGTAATACAAGAAAAGATATTGCACCAAATACAACCACCATCATGGTTTGGGCGGTCCACATAATCCAACCATAGGCATCTCCCGAAGTTTTGCTAACTCCATAAACAGATAAAGCTGCGGTTACTGCGATAGGAAAAAGTCCTAATCCTCCATTGGTCGTAGCCATGGCAAAAGCACCTGCAACAAAGGCAACCAGAAAGGCTCCAATAGGAAGTTCAGAGGTCTCAGGAACTGTAAATTTTATCACCCAAAACATGGCAATATAACAGCTCCAAATAAAAAGGGTGTGAAATAGGAAAGCAGCTTTTCGCTTCATCTTAAAAATACTCAGAACCCCGTCTAAAAGTCCTTTCAAAAAATTTTTAATTTTAAGGGCAAAAGCACTGGTTGATTTTTGAATAATTCGAATACTGATAACAAGTCCAACAATCCCTACCGCCAATATCCCAATACTACCTACCAGGCCAATTCCATTTTCTTCTAAAATTCCCAAAATAATATCTGTCTGAAGTACCAATGCAATGAGAATAACCAAAAGCAACATAATTACGTCTATAATTCTTTCGGTTACAATGGTGCCGAAGCCTTTTTCAAAAGGTACTTCTTCATAAGTAGTCAATGCTGTAGCGCGTATAATTTCGCCAGATCTAAGTACCAGCGAATTTGCAAAATAAGAGATAAGAATAATAAGTAAATTGTTTCTTAATTTGGGTTTATAACCAAGGGGCTCTAGTAGGTAATTCCAACGAATTGCTCTAGAGATATGACTAAGAATACCAATTAAAACGGACATGGCAACCCAAAATAAATCTGCATTTTTAATGGCTTCAAAAATCTTATCCCGATCTTCTGGAGTGGTTGAGTGATAAGAATATAATACAAGGGCAACTCCAATGGCAATAGGAATTACGAGTTTTAAGGTTTTCTTTACCGTGGTGTTCAAAACTAGTTGAGCAGATTGGTTTCCTCATTGGGAAATACCAATGCAGGATTAAATTTTTTAGCTTCTTCAATATCCATTCGAGCGTAGGTAATCAAAATGAGGACATCGCCTACGGCTACTTTTCTAGAGGCAGCTCCGTTTAAGGTAATTTCGCCACTTCCTCTTGGTCCAGGGATGGCATAGGTTTCTAAACGTTCGCCATTGTTGTTATTCACAATTTGCACCTTTTCTCCTTGAATAATATTAGATGCATCCATTAAATCTTCATCAATGGTAATGCTTCCTATATAATTTAGGTCGGCACCAGTAACTTTTACTCGGTGAATTTTAGATTTTACAACTTCTATTTGCATGGGACAAAGTTAATTAATTAAGGGCTATATTGTCTATTAGTCTTACATCTTCGGCATAAACGGCTATAAAAGCTCTATATTTTACAAGGGGTCTTTTTCTTGCTACTGGCTTTAAAGTTGCTACGTCGGTTATTGCTATATATTCCAATCTTAGTGAAGGGTGGTTTTTAAATTGTTGTTCTACCCATCTACATATGTAGTTAGCACTTTTCGTGCCAAATTTTGTTTTTGCAGTTAAGAGGGTAGCATATATAAAAGCAGCCTCTTTTCTAAGGGCACTGGTAAGTCTTTCATTTCTTGAACTCATCGCTAATCCATGTGGTTCCCTGACAATTGGACAGCCAATTATTTCCACAGGAATTTTTCGTAGTTCCACCAATTTTTTGATGATCTGTAACTGCTGAAAATCCTTTTCGCCAAAGTAAGCTCTCTTGGGTTGCACAATACGAAATAATTCTTCTACAATAGTACCAACTCCATTAAAATGCCCCTCCCTAAAAGCACCCTCCATAACGGTATCTAAACCTTCAAAATCATAGGATTTAGAAAGGTTTCCATGAGGGTATATTTCGGCTGCTGAAGGCGCAAAAACAAGAATCTCTTTAGACACTTTTTGTAGTAAAGCAAGATCTCTATCGAGCGTTTTTGGGTATTTTTCTAGGTCTTCAGCCTTGTCAAACTGTGTAGGATTCACAAAAATACTCACTACCACTACAGAATTTTCAGAAAGCGCGGCACTAACTAAAGAAATATGGCCAGTGTGCAACGCACCCATGGTAGGTACTATTCCCAAAGAGAATTGCTGGTTCTCTAAAGAAGAAATATGCGCTCTTAGGGTACTTTTTGAATGAAATACTTGCATGTGAATAATTTAAAAGCGAGCAAACTTACTATAATTACTGCTAATCTGTATAATTTTTGTAGTTTTGCAGCTAGTTTCTTTGAAAAATAAAATATCACTTTTATGAATGGTAAAAAGATATTGTTTGTATCTTCAGAATTAGTCCCCTACTTGCCAGAGAATGAAGTTTCCTTAATGTCTTATGAGGCACCGCGCATGGTAAACAGCAACGGAGGCCAGATTAGGATATTTATGCCACGATTTGGAAATATTAATGAGCGAAGACATCAGCTTCATGAAGTAATTCGATTATCTGGAATGAATTTGGTTATTAATGACATGGATATGCCGTTGATAATTAAAGTAGCTTCTATTCCGAGGGAACGTATCCAGGTGTATTTTATTGATAATGAAGAATACTTTAAGAGGAAAGCGACCTTTACAGATGAAGAAGGAACGCTCTTCCCAGATAATGACGAACGTGCAATCTTCTTTGCAAAAGGAGTTGTAGAGACTGTTAAGAAATTGAATTGGTCGCCAGATATCATTCATGTTCATGGTTGGATGGCTTCCTTAGTGCCTCTTTATTTAAAGCAATATTATGCAGATGAGCCTTTGTTTGCAGAAAGTAAAATAGTAACCTCTGTTTATAAGCAGAGTTTTGATGGAGCTTTAGACGGGGGTATGCAGAAGAAAATAGGTTTTGATGAAATTTCTGAAGAAGCTACTGCACCCTTAGCAGATCCCAACTATAATAATTTGTTAAAAGTAGCTGTAGATTTTTCAGATGCTGTTATTTTAGCCACTGAAGAAATATCAGAAGATTTACAAACACATATTACCAACCTCCAAAAACCTGTGTTACCATATGTCTCTCTTCAAGAGTTTGAAGAAGCATATGTCAATTTTTACAACACTGAAGTATTAAAATAAGTTACATGAAATTTTTCAATAAATCTGTACGAACTGCAATAGCGGTGATGGTGCTGACGACTGCTTTTTTTTCTTGTGAAGAAGAACTTACCACCATTGGTGATGGTGTAATTGGAGGAGAACCCTTTGTAACCAACAAGGCAGAATTTGATGTGTTTGCTTATAACAAAAAGATAAGTGCTGTTCAAACCAATAGATTGCCAGCATATCAATTAGGTGTTTTTAATGATCCTATCTATGGAAGAACGGAAGCACAAATAACAACACAAATTCAATTAACTTCTCCCAATCCCTCGTTTGGATCCTTTTCCCAAGCTACAGAAGACATTTCTGCAACGGACGATATTGATGCAACGATACTGGAGAATGAAACGGTTGATTCTGTCTTTCTTTATATTCCATTTTTAACCAAAAATTCGGCTATTAGAGATCAAGACTTGGATGGTGTAGATGATATTTTTGATGCAGATCCGGAAGATCCTAATAGTGATAGTGATGGAGACGGCCTTACGGATAATCAAGAACGTCTTGCAGGGAGTGATCCACTAAATAGGGATACAGATGGTGATATGATTGAGGATGCAGACGATGAGGTTAACAGTAAATTAAATGCGTTTCCACGAAAATTTGAGTTAGATAGTATTTTTGGAGATAGAACCATGGCATTTAATTTAAAAGTTTCGCTTTCAACCTTCTTTTTGAGAGATCTAGATCCTAGTACTAATTTCTTAGAGCAACAAGAATATTTTTCAACTCAAGAATTTGCGCCCACTTTTATTTCTGATGTTTTATATGATAACGATGTAACTATTAATGATGAAGAAATATTAATTTTCAATCAGGATGATGAATCTACGGAAGATATAGATGAATCTACAACTGTGGGTACTCGTCTAGCTCCTGGTATAAGAGTGCCTTTAGACAACACCTTTTTTCAACAAAATATATTGGATAAGGAGGGAAGTTCAGAATTATTGAGTTTAGCCAATTTTAGAGAGTTCTTAAGAGGATTGCACTTTTCGGTAACCCCAGGTGGAGAAGACTTGCTACTATTGTTAGATTTATCGCAGGCAAATATTACGATAAGCTATACCTATGATTCCTTTGATGAATCGGCAGATAATATGATGACTAAGGAACAACGAGATTTTCAAATTGCCTTGCTAACTGGTGGTGGAAGAGATCAATTTGGAGGTTTGAATCCGATAGCGGGGAATGCGGTAAATACACTCATAAATGAAGCCTATCCTGCAGAAATCACTAATAATTTAGATACAGGAGAGAACGCTTCTAGAATATACCTTAAAGGTGGGGCAGGAGCTTTTGCTGAAATAAAGCTCTTTGATGAGGTAAATGGGCAGGAAATAATTAATGAAATCAAGGCCAATAATTGGATAATTAACGAGGCCAATTTAGTATTCTATGTAGATAGAAGCATTTTAGATGCTACTCCAGGTGTTGTAGAACCACCAAGATTGTATCTATATAATGCAGAGACCAATGAACCGCTCTATGATCCTCAATTTGACATTTCGAATTTGGCGAATACCTTGGCTGCTTTCCCAGAATATGATGGTGTTTTAGAAACGGGTACAGATGGAAAAGGGATTAAATACACCGTAAGAATAACCAACTATCTCAATGATATTATTGTTCGAGATGAAGCCAATGCAACCTTAGGCTTAAGTTTAACTTCTGATATTGTTATAGACGATGTTTCAAATGCGATGCTTCTTGGAGTGGAAGGAGATGTCCCAGTGATGTCTACCGTTAACCCATTAGGTACCGTCTTATTTGGTAGTAATGTCCAAGCAAGTGAGGAGTCTAACAAACTAAAATTGGAGATTTTCTATACCCAAACCAATTAATTTTCCTTCAGAGGATACCACTTATGGGAATTATGCGTTATATAACCCAAAGGGGCTAAATTTTTCATGTACTTCATGTAAATTTGCACTTCAATAAAATAACACAACCAAGAGTTTTAAAATATGTGTGGAATTGTAGGATATATAGGGCATAGAGATGCCTATCCAATCATTATAAAAGGATTACAACGCTTAGAGTACCGTGGATATGATAGTGCAGGAGTTGCATTATACGACGGTGAAGATATCAATCTTGCCAAAACAAAAGGCAAGGTGGAAGATCTAAAAAACAAAGCAGAAACCACTATTTCTTTAAAGGGAAATCTGGGAATTGGACATACTAGATGGGCAACCCATGGGGTTCCAAACGATGTCAATTCGCATCCGCATCATTCCAATTCAGGAGAATTAGTAATTATCCATAATGGAATCATAGAAAACTATGAATCTATAAAGAAAGAGCTTATAAAAAGGGGCTATACCTTTGAATCTGATACGGATACAGAAGTATTGGTAAACCTTATCGAAGAGATTAAGAAAACAGAAGATGTAAAATTGGGTAAGGCAGTACAAATTGCCTTGAACCAAGTGGTAGGAGCATACGCAATTGCTGTTTTTGATGTTAAAAAACCGGATGAAATCGTAGTTGCAAAACTAGGAAGCCCTTTGGCAATTGGAATTGGAGAAAACGAATATTTTATTGCTTCAGATGCGTCACCATTTATTGAATTCACTAACAATGCAGTGTATTTAGAAGATGAAGAAATGGCCATTGTTCGTGTTGGAAAGGAAATAAAGCTTCGAAAAATTAAAGATGATTCTATTGCTTATCCAAATATTTTAGAATTAAAACTGAATATTGAAGAAATTGAAAAAGGTGGTTACGATCACTTTATGCTGAAAGAAATATATGAGCAACCTAGAGCTATTTTAGATACCTATCGTGGTCGTCTACGCGTAGCACAGGGAATTATTAAAATGGCTGGGGTAGATGAAAATTTAGAACGTTTCCTAAATGCCAATCGAATAATAATTGTAGCCTGTGGAACTTCATGGCATGCGGGTTTAGTAGCCGAATATATTTTTGAAGATTTGGCTAGAATACCTGTAGAGGTAGAATATGCTTCTGAGTTTAGATATAGAAATCCTGTTATTACGGATAAGGATATTCTAATTGCAATTTCTCAATCTGGAGAAACAGCAGATACTTTGGCGGCTATAAAATTGGCGAAAGAAAAAGGAGCTTTTGTTTTTGGAGTTTGTAATGTAGTAGGTTCTTCTATTGCAAGAGAAACAGATGCAGGAGCTTATACACATGCTGGTCCAGAAATTGGTGTTGCCTCTACCAAAGCGTTTACCACTCAAATTACAGTACTTACGTTGTTGGCACTTAAATTGGCAAAAGAAAAGGGAGAGTTTTCTGAATCTAAATTCCATGAATTTTTAACGGAATTGGAGACCATACCTAGCAAAGTAGAAAGAAGTTTGCAATCCAATGATATTGTAGAAGCAATTGCAGAAGTATATAAAGATTCAACAAACTGTCTCTATCTAGGAAGAGGATATAATTTCCCTGTGGCTTTGGAAGGTGCGTTAAAATTGAAGGAGATTAGTTATATCCATGCAGAAGGATATCCGGCGGCAGAAATGAAGCATGGACCTATTGCATTAATAGATGAACAAATGCCTGTAATTGTGATTGCGACCAAAAAAGGGCACTATGAAAAAGTAGTGAGCAATGTTCAGGAAATAAAATCTAGAAAAGGAAAAATAATTGCTGTAGTAACGGAAGGAGATCAACAAGTAAAGGAACTTGCAGACCATGTCATTGAAGTTCCGGAAACCTTGGAGAGTCTAACACCTTTGTTAACAACAATACCATTGCAATTGTTATCCTATCATATTGCAGTAATGCGCGAATGTAATGTAGACCAGCCTCGAAATTTAGCGAAATCGGTTACAGTGGAATAGTGTGGTTCGGCGCATAAAAATATAGAAAGCCTTGGTATACCAAGGCTTTTTTTATGAATATCATATTGAAACGAGCTTAGAATTGCGAAAGTAATACTATGCATGCATAATTTTTTTCATTTTTTTCTTATGGGTTTAAAAAAAACTGTATCTTGGGCATTGAACTAACTTAAACTCAAATTTCACATGAGAACTTTACTGTTAATATCCTTTCTTCTGTCAACATTCGTGGGTTTTTCACAAACAGTCGTAAAGGGAACCGTGGTTGATCAAAATGGAGAACCAGTCCCTGGTGCTAACCTTGTAATTGTAGGGAAAGCTGTAGGAGCGGTGACTGATTTTGACGGAAATTTCACTCTTGAAACTTCGGAAGCCCCCCCTTTTCAGTTAAGAATAACCAGTCTTGGATATTCCTCTACTACTGCAGAAGTAACTGCGAACAATCAAACACTTTCGATCACTCTTAATGAAGCTCAAACATTATTAGATGAAATTGTAATTTCTGCGTCAAGAACGCCAGAACGAATTTTTGAATCTCCAGTTTCGGTTGAGCGTTTTGGGTTAAAAGAAATTAAATCTACCACCGCCGCTTCTTTTTATGGAGGGCTACAAAATTTAAAGGGTGTAGATATTAACACCAACAGTTTAACATTCCAATCTATCAATACAAGAGGTTTTGCCACTTTCGCCAATACCCGATTTTTACAGTTGGTAGATGGTATGGACAACTCGGCGCCAGGGTTAAATTTCGTACTGGGAAATTTAGTAGGTATGTCTGAGTTAGAAGTGCAGAGTGTAGAAATATTACCAGGTGCATCTTCTGCCCTATATGGTGCTGGTGCCTTTAATGGTATTTTATTCATGACGAGTAAAAGCCCGTTTGATTTTCAAGGGATCAGTGCGTATGCCAAAACAGGGATTACCTCTCAAGTTTCAGCAGGAGATAATGCGTATTATGATTTTGGTATAAGAGCAGCACATGCTTTTAATGATAAACTGGCTATTAAGGCAAATTTCTCTTTCTTAAAAGGAGAAGATTGGCACGCAACAAATATTCAAGACCTGAATAACCCAGGAGCTACGAGAACGGATCCGGGCTATGATGGCCTAAACGTATATGGAGATGAAGTAGCAACACTGCTTAATTTTGATGCAGCGGGTGGCCTTCCTTCAGGAACTGTAGGTTCTGCCTTTGTTTCTAGAACGGGTTATAACGAAGCAGATCTTGCTAATTACGAAGCAGAAAGTGTAAAAACAGATTATTCTATCCACTACAGACCTTTTGGAGATGATTTTGAGATCCTCTATAACGGAAGAATTGGTAGAGGAAACACGATTTACCAAGGTGCAAACAGATACTCTATTAAGGACTTTATATTTCAACAGCACAAACTCGAGTTTAGAAATGATAATTTCTTCCTAAGAGGGTATATCTCATCGGAAGGTTCTGGTAATTCTTATGACACGCGTTTTACAGGAATTAATATCAATAGAGCGTGGAAATCAGATACGCAATGGTTTACAGACTATGCTACTACCTTTATAGGGGCTAAATTAGGTGTTGGAACAGGAGTTCTTTTAGACGATGCTACAGCGCATGCAGCAGCCCGTCAAGCAGCAGATACTGGCAGATTAATTCCAGGAACACCTGGATTTGAAGCAGCATTCAATAGAGTTACTTCGGATGGAGACTTAACTACAGGATCCAAATTCATAGATGAAACCAAATTGCGGCACGTAGATGCGAATTATAATTTAAGTTATTTAACAAAAGATTTTGCCGACATTCAGGTTGGAGGTTCTTTCAGAGAATACGATTTGCGTTCTAATGGAACCATCTTCACAGATTTTGATGGCCCAATTACCTATAGTGAGTTTGGAGCCTATCTACAACTTCAAAAGAAACTAATTGATGATCGACTAAAGTTTACAGGTTCTGTTCGGTATGATAAAAATGAGTTCTTTGATGGTTTCTTCTCACCAAGACTTTCATTGGTATACACCGCAGGTGAAAATAGAAACCAAAATTTTAGAGCATCAGTACAGCAAGGATTTAGAAACCCAACCACACAAGACCTTTTTATAGGTTTAAATGTGGGGAGAGCAATTTTAGTAGGATCGGCACCAGATAACTTAGACAGAGATGTACGAACTTTTGATGTAAGTACTTCTGGCCAAGCCGTTATTGGCCAAGCAACAGTTGATATTGTTGGTAGAGCCGCTTATGAAAATGCATTTTCTTTAAATTCTGTTCAAAGTGGGGCGCCTACGGCGGTAACTACACCAATCGTAAAGCCCGAAGAGATTACAGCTTTTGAAGTGGGGTATAGAGCTCAGTTAGGAAAAGTTTCTATTGATCTTAGTGGATATTTTAATAAATACAAGAATTTTATATCGAATACAACTGTTTTAGTTCCGCTTTATGGACAGGCAGGGGATAATGCGCTTTCATTGTTAGCATTGCAAAACGGAGATTTTGAAGCATATCAAACCTATACCAACTCATTGGCAGATATAGAATCTTACGGAGCTACCATAGGTGTGGATGCAAAAATCTTTGGGAACTTTGATATTGGTGCTAACTATACCTATGCAGATCTTGAATTCAATCAGGCTGCTTTTCCAGATTTTAGAACGAACTTTAATACGCCAAAGCATAAAGCTAAATTCTCTTTTGGAAATACAGCGCTCTTTGAGAACTTCGGATTTAATCTAAATTATAGATGGAGCGATTCATATGAGTGGCAAGCCACTTTTGCAGATGGTGATATACCTGCTTACAGTGTTTTAGATGCACAGATTAACTATGCAGTACCTAGTATTAAATCGGTATTTAAACTGGGAGGTTCTAACTTATTGGCAGACGAATATTTCACAGCAGTAGGTACCGGATTAATCGGTTCTATCTACTATGTGTCTTGGACCATAAATCCTTAAAAACGAATAGGTTTATAATAAAAAGGCATACTAACTAGTATGCCTTTTTTTATGCGTAAAAAAAGAGAAAAGTAGTTTTGAATTCAAATGTAATAGCATATCTTTGCAGCCTGAAAAACGACCTCTTAAGAAGATAGTGAAGAGTGTTGTTATCAAAACGCTATAATTCTTAAAAGTAACACAAGCAATGGCTGAAGTAAAAGGTAAAGTTTCGCAGATTATCGGACCTGTAGTTGATGTGGAATTCCAATCAGGAGCAGACCTTCCAAAAATTTATGATTCCTTAGAGATCATAAATGCAAATGGGTCTATATTGGTATTAGAAGTACAATCACATATTGGTGAGAATACGGTACGAACCATCTCTATGGATTCTACAGATGGGTTAAGTAGAGGGACAGCGGTAACTGCAACAGGAAATGCAATACAAATGCCGATAGGAGATGATGTATATGGACGTTTGTTCAATGTAATTGGAGACGCTATTGATGGTTTAGGTAATTTGCCGAAAGCTGGAAAAGATGGACTTCCAATTCACCGTGAAGCTCCTAAATTTGAAGACTTATCTACTTCTACAGAAGTATTGTTTACTGGAATTAAAGTAATTGATCTTATTGAACCGTATGCAAAAGGGGGTAAGATTGGGTTGTTTGGAGGAGCAGGTGTTGGAAAAACAGTACTAATTCAAGAATTGATTAATAATATCGCAAAAGGACACGGAGGTCTTTCTGTATTTGCCGGAGTTGGAGAACGTACCAGAGAAGGAAATGACTTATTAAGAGAGATGTTAGAGTCTGGTATTATTAAGTATGGGGATGATTTCTTGCACTCTATGGAAGAAGGCGGATGGGATTTATCTAAAGTGGACAAAAAGGCCATGAAAGATTCCAAAGCAACCTTTGTATTTGGTCAAATGAATGAGCCTCCTGGAGCACGTGCTCGTGTGGCACTTTCAGGTCTAACCATTGCTGAATACTTTAGAGATGGAGCAGGTGAAGGGCAAGGTAAAGACGTATTATTTTTCGTAGATAATATCTTCCGATTTACACAAGCTGGTTCAGAAGTATCTGCCCTTTTAGGACGTATGCCTTCAGCAGTAGGATACCAACCTACTTTGGCCACAGAGATGGGAGCCATGCAAGAACGTATTACATCTACAAAAAGAGGATCTATTACATCTGTACAAGCGGTATATGTACCTGCGGATGATTTAACAGATCCAGCACCAGCAACTACTTTTGCTCACTTAGATGCAACTACCGTATTGTCTCGTAAAATTGCAGAACTTGGTATCTACCCAGCAGTAGATCCTTTGGATTCTACTTCAAGAATTCTAACGCCAGAAATTTTAGGAAAAGAACATTATGATTGTGCACAACGTGTAAAAGAGCTACTACAACGCTATAAAGAATTACAAGATATCATAGCTATCCTTGGAATGGAAGAACTTTCTGAAGAAGATAAGCTAGCCGTAGGTAGAGCAAGACGTGTACAGCGTTTCCTTTCACAGCCTTTCCATGTTGCGGAGCAGTTTACAGGACTAAAAGGAGTGTTAGTAGATATTAAAGAAACTATCAAAGGTTTTACAATGATTATGGACGGAGAATTAGATCACCTTCCAGAATCAGCTTTCAACCTTAAAGGAACCATCGAAGAAGCGATCGAAGCTGGTGAAAAAATGTTGGCAGAAGCCTAGTAAATTCTAAACTTCAACTTCCAAATACTGGCATTAGAATTTGGAAATTGAATACTGTAATTTTATGTAATATGTATTTAGAAATTGTATCCCCAGAAGCTACCTTATTTGCAGGAGACGTTACTGCTGTAACGGTTCCAGGAATTAATGGAGAATTTCAAATGTTAACCAATCACGCTCCCATCGTTTCTCTTTTGCAAGAAGGAGAAGTGAAAATACAAGGAGATATTACAATTGAAGAGGCTTTCGAAAATAAGTTTACAAAGGGATCTAATGGAGATACTGTACTATCTATTTCCAGCGGTACTATTGAAATGAAAGACAATAAAATAATAGTATTAGCAGATTAGCTTTAGCTTCAACCATATATTTAAAGCCATTAGTTTACTACTAATGGCTTTTTTTATTGCTGAAAAATAGTCGTTACTTCCAATCCCAGTTCACTAATTCCCAGGAAACCCCATCCGTTATTTCTGTCTTAAGACTTTTAAACCCTACGCTATTATGAGCTCGTAGAGAACGAGTATTGGACGAGGCAATTTCTGTAAACAAGCAATCAAATTTTGTGTTGAGCTCTTTTTGATAGTAGGCATACATACCTCTAAATACACCCATTTTGCGATAGGGTTTATCAATGCATACTTGCCCCATCACTACATAATTTTTTCCTTTCAAAAGGGTATCGGCAGTATCAAACATTGGAGTAAGAACCGGAATGTCATTTCTAAAGGATGGTAACATTACAAGTGCATAGCCAGCAACCTTATCTTTGTCTTTGGCTAGAATATGCGCACAAGCATCATTCATTTTTTTAAGAATATCAAAATCATGTCCAACAGTAATAAAACCTTCTTTGGCCTTCTCTTCTTTTGTTAAGCCTGCTTTTATATTGCGTTTTTGTATTTCTAAAATCTGATGCAATTCAGAATCCAAACGTGCTCTTGTATAGCTAATTTCTGGACGATTCATATTACCATTATTCGGTTTTAAGCCAAGCCTTTCTATTTTTCAAAACAGTTGCTGATGGGATTAGACCACCCTTTTCAATTAAAGAAATAACGTAACTAGGATTGGCAGTTAGCGTAACAGTTGTTTTCTTTTTTTCTGAAAATCGTAAAAAGGTAAGCTCTAAAGTATCGCCCACTTTGTATCCTTTTAGGAGTTCATTAAATATTTGACCTTCTGTAAAAGGAGCGCCATTAATGGTAAGTAATTGATCTCCTTTAGATAGACCCGCCAGATAAGCCGGACTATCCTTTTTAGGATTGTTTTGAATTCTACCCTCTAAGTCAGTGTTTATAGAAACAAAGGCTCCAAAATAAGGCGTATTTTCCTCCTGACTTAACTGCACCCCTACTTCTTCAAATAAGGTTTTGTAATTGGGCATACCACTTTGATAGATGTAAGAATCAAAAAACTGATCTCCAAAGGTCTTTCCTGCATAGGCATTAAGACTTGTATGTAGATCTTGAATTGTATAGGGAATCTCATTTTTACCATATGCATTCCATACCTCTTTCATATAATCATCTAGATGTAAACCTATTTTTCGCAAAGATAAATCCAAAGCCAAACCTAAAACACTACCATAAGAATAATACGAGATAAAGGTATTTTCACGGTTCACGGGATCTACCGAAGTAGCAGCATCTACGAAAGGAGCCTGATAGCTCATCTCTATGGGATTAAAATAATGTCTGGCTGGAGAATTCCATACATAGTTAAAAGTCCCTGTTAAACCCTCTACATAACGCTCTGGGCTAATAATACCAGCTCTGCAGAGGATGAGATTGGTATAATAACTTGTAAAACCCTCAGCAAACCATAGTTCACCACTCATATTTGCCATTTCAAAACTAAAAGGTTCTAGAGATTTAGGACGGATGCGTTCTACATTCCAAGCATGAAAAAATTCATGTGAAACAGTACCAATATTTCGTTCCATACCTCCATTTGCCAAACTTCGAGTACTAGTTAAAATAGTAGAATTACGATGTTCCATGCCATCTCCAGAAGCATTGGGAACATAACAGGCTAAAAAAGTATAACTACCATAATCAAAATCGGGTAATTCGCCATATACTTCCATTTCAGCTAAGACTACCTTCTTTACCTTTTCAAAATACATGTCTAGCTCAGCTTCAGTACCGTTATGGTGTAAGGCCAATGAAATTTCATAATCCTTATTATTTGAGTTTACCGTAAATGTTCTTGTTTGGTGATTGCTAATTTCCGTAGGACTATCCATAAAATAGTACAGGTTGGGAGCTGTATAGGTATTTCCAGATACCCTTGGAAGCTGGGTGGCAATTTTCCAGTTTAAGTCTTTACGAGCATTAAAAGTAACTTCAATAGGACGCTCACTAAGCATAGGCGCATACATAAAGCTTGCGGGAATATTTAAGTGGGCATGCGTCTCATCTATTTGTGCATAGGTACCGCCTCCACGATTGGCGAAAAGAACGTAGCTAATATGTACTGTTCCAGAATGCCCTGTTATTAGCCATTGATATGGATCGGGCCTAGAAACGGCCAAAGCTATCCCATCTGCGTCAGTAGCTTTAAAGTCATATATGTTTTTTGCAAATTCGTGCAACGCATATCTTCCAGGTGAAGTTCTGCTCATTCTAAGCGCCAGTGTATCGCTACCTATATCTGTAAAGGAAGCAGTGATAACCGCTTCATGGTGCACAGCATTTTCAAAAGAAATTTCATAGGTATTGGTCTGTGCTATTAATCCGCAGCAACTTAGAAGAACAATACAGGAGAAAATAGTTTTTTTCATTTTTTTAAAATTAGATGCGCTCATATACAGAACTCGTTGAGGTACTAAAGTTAAGAAGTAAAGTTGAAATGATCCTCTAAAATAAAATCAGGATATGTTACATTTGTTCTATGGGACTATTTCCAAAAAAATTAGAGGAAAAGTTGAAAAAGAGAACGGCTAATGAGGCACTTCGAAAGCTCAATTTCACAAAGGGCTTGGTTGATTTTTCTTCGAACGATTATCTAGGATTTGCGAGAGAGCAACTTGTTTTTGAGGAGGCCTCTAAAATGGTTTTAGATGAGCAAGATTTGAAGAATGGAAGCACAGGGTCTAGGTTGCTTTCGGGAAATTATCCATTGTATGAAAAGACCGAAGCTTTTTTAGCTAGTTTTTACCAAACAGAGACGGCCTTAATTTTTAATTCTGGATACGATGCCAATCTTGGATTTTTTT
The DNA here is from genome assembly GCA_947500575.1 of uncultured Flavobacteriaceae bacterium. GTDB lineage: Bacteria > Bacteroidota > Bacteroidia > Flavobacteriales > Flavobacteriaceae > CANMSI01. The sequence continues at coordinate 332,259 of CANMSI010000003.1, forward strand.
CTGCCATTCCGCAAAGGGGCGATATTATTTTTTATGATGAGTTTGCCCACGCTAGTATCCGGGATGGAATTAAAATGAGCAATGCTAAAAGCTATAAATTTTCACATAACGATTTAGAAGATCTTAAGAAAAGATGCAATGCCCACGCGAATAATTTGGTTTCTAACGCTGAGATTTATGTGGTAACCGAATCTATTTTCTCTATGGATGGAGATAGCCCTAATTTAAAAGCATTTGCTCACTATTGTAAAGAACAAGCATATCATTTCATTGTGGATGAGGCTCATGCAACAGGAACTTTTGGAAAAAATGGAGAAGGACTGATACCAGCCTTAGGGATACAAGATATGGTGTTTGCACGTTTAGCTACTTTTGGGAAGGCCATGGGTTGTCATGGAGCAGTTATTTTAGGCAGTAATACGCTAAAAATGTACCTCATGAATTATGCACGCAGTTATATATATACTACCAGTCTTCCGCCACATTCCATAGCTACTGTTTTGCAAGCGTATTATTTTTTAACTAAACCCGAAGGGGTTCTGAAACGACAACTGCTCCAAAAAAACATTGAACTTTTCAAAGAGGAAATTAAAATTACTGGCTTGCAAGCCTATTTCATTTCTAGTAATTCTGCTATCCATTCTTGTCTTATCCCTGAAAATGAAAAGGTAAAAGAAATGTCTGAAAAAATGGAAAAAGTAGGTTTTGATGTAAAACCCATTTTAGCTCCTACGGTTGCGGAAGGTTCAGAACGTTTGCGTTTTTGTTTACACAGTTATAATACGCCATCTGAGATAGTGAAAGTCTTGAAAGATTTAGCTAGTTTTATATAAGATATGAAACAAGAATTTTGCACCATAGCCGCCTTTGAATTTGTGGCAGATGTACAGATTGTAAAAGGCAAATTGGAGTCTGAAGGGATACCAGTTTTTTTACGAGATGAGAACACATTAAATTCAGATCCCATCATTAGCAATGCCATTGGAGGAGTTAAATTACAGGTATACACCAAAGATAGAGAGCGAGCTATAGCCATTTATAATGATATTAGGAGTTATGCTGCAGACGATAAGGGGAAGCTAATAGTATGCCCTAATTGCAAGGCTCAAAAATCCGAGGTTTATTATGATAGAAAGGGTATTTTTTACAAATTATTTCCCTTTTTTGAAACGAGAAAATACAAGTGTACCAACTGTAACATGATTACAAGGCCTTAACCATCATAACCTAAGCTTCGAATGAAAAGAATTTTTATTACTGGTATCTCCACAGAAGTGGGCAAAACAATTGCTGCTGCCATTGTTACTGAAGCATTAGAGGCAGATTATTGGAAGCCTATACAGGCAGGTGATCTGGAGTACGCAGATCACCATAAGGTAGCCGGCCTTATTTCGAACCAGAAAACGGTTATTCATAAGAATGCTTATGCCCTTAACACGCCCATGAGTCCGCATGCTGCCGCTGCCATAGATGGCATTTACATAGATATGGATACTATTATAGAGCCTTCTACTTCAAATCATTTGGTCATCGAAGGAGCGGGGGGTATTTTGGTTCCGTTAAACGATAGCAATACCATAGCAGACTTAATACAACCCAATTATAAGGTAATAGTGGTTTCTAGGCATTATTTGGGAAGTATAAATCATACGTTATTAACCGTAGAATGGCTAAAGCAAAAAGGATTTGATGTAACTATTCTCTTTAGTGGGAACCTGCATACCACTACAGAAGAAATTATATTAAAAAAGACGATGGTTCCTGCTATTGGTCGAATTGACGAGGAAGCTTTATTCGATAAATTAACCGTTAAAAAGTATGCAGAAGCACTTCGTTCTAAATTATTGGCCCTTTAATCTTTGATAGATAACAGCTTTTTCTACCGTTTTAATTGGGGTATAATAACGCGCAAGTACTGCATTCATATACCTATTTTCTTCTTCTTCTTTTTTATCAAAAACAGCCCTATTTTTTCTAGTTACAATGGTTTTTGGTTGTAGTTCCTTTATAATATATTGAAGTTCTTCTAAAGAGGTTGCTCTAGGGTTATCGTAAAATTGAAAAGTCTCGTCTCTGCATAAATTACTAGGATGAGTTGCTGCTTTTGTTGGCGGTTTTGTGTCTAACATCCAGTAACCAATATGATATTCTAAAAATAAAATATTGGAGGTGTCCAATGCGTTTTCTTTTATGTAGTTAGGAACGCTAATTCCTTCTCCATTAAAAAAGGTGTGTTTTTCTATTTTGTGTTTCACAATGGCTACATACTCCAAATAGGCCTCCATAGGGAGTAAAAACAAAAGGAATAGTACGTACGGAGTATAATTAAAACGCTTTAAGAACTTTATGCTGCTAATGGCTATAGCGATGAATAGAATAGAAATGGGATGTAACTGTATTAAGTAATGCCCGTTAACTCTTCCTCCTTGGACAAAAGAAAAGACAATGCCAACTATGGTTATGGTAAGTAGTTGTATATTTTTAGAACTAAAATCTACGATCTTTTTTTTATGAGATAACCATAAAAAACCAATGGTAATAATACAAATGGGAGCCATCTTTAAGAAAGAATATCTACGAGCAGCCGAATATTCCAAAGGGGCTAGCACAACAGAATTCCACCATAGTAGTTCTTTGTTCTCCAGATAGTAAGGTGCCAAGCTTAGAAAAATGATTGAAAGAATTCCTGCTCCATATAAGATAGCATTGCGTGTACCAATCCAAAATTGACGCTTTCTAAAATGCCAATACAGTATATAAATACCGAGAAATAAAATGGCGTATGCCATATTTAATTTTACCATCACTGAAATACCAAACAGAAGGCCAATCCCTAAATACCAATACCATTGTTTATATTTTAGAAGAAAATACAATGCAGGCATAAAAAAAGCGATGCTTATATGTTCTGACATGACTCCTTGAAGACTTCCGAACATACTTTGCAATGCCACACAACCCATCGCCGCCCAAAAACTTAATTTTTTAGAGTTAGTTGTAGTTTCACCTATTCGGTAGGTAAAGAAAGCAGTACTGGCCACAAGGAGTGTTCCAATAAGTCTTATTGCTATAAAACTTTTGCCAAAAAGAGCAATAATGCCAGCAAAAAATAAATAGGTGAGCGGGGGTTTAAGGTCCCAAAGTTCCACATAAGGCAAATATCCATTTACCCATGATTGTCCCATTAAAATAAAGGTGCTTTCATCCCTGTCAATATAATCTCTAAAAAAAAAGGGGAAACGAATAAATAGGGCTGTTAGTAAGAGCCATATAAAAACAGACCTATGCGTTAAGGTGGTAAAGTTTGGGCGTAGTTTGCTAATAATTCTATGAAGCATATGGTGTTTTGAAAGCTAAAAAGATAGCTTAAAGAAATTTAAAATTTCTCATCTTTGCAAGATAGAAAAAAGCAAGTTTTTAAATTCAATCACCTTGAAAAATCTTTCAGAAAGAGATCAGAAACATCTGTGGCATCCATTAACGCAGCATAAGTTACACCCCAAAATGTTGGGAATTACAAAAGCAAAAGGGGCTCTTCTGTTTGATGAAAATGGAAATTCTTATATAGACGGTATCGCATCTTGGTACACGAGTATGTATGGCCACTGCAATCCAGTAATCTTGGATAAAGTAAACCAACAAATGTATCAGCTAGATCAGGTGGTTTTTAGCGGCTTTACACATGAGCCCGCAATAAAATTGTCTGAAGAACTGATCAAAATATTACCACACAATCAAGAGAAGCTTTTTTTTTCAGACAATGGTTCTACGGCCACTGAAATTGGAATTAAAATGGCACTTCAATTTCACTTTAATAAGGGAGAGAAGCGAAAAGTATTATTGGCTTTTGAAGATGGATTTCACGGAGATACTTTTGGAGCAATGTCTGTTTCGGGTTTATCAGTTTATAATGGACCGTTTGAAGATTTTTTTATTGATGTAGAACGAATTCCGGTACCCACAAAAGAAAACCTGAGCTCCATATTAAGACATTTGAGCGAACGTTTGCAACAAAAAGATGTTGCTGGTTTTATTTATGAGCCTCTTGTTCAAGGAGCTGCTGCCATGAAAATGCACAGCAAAGAGGGTTTAACAGAAATCCTAATGATGATGAAGGCACATGGCGTACTTACCATTGCTGATGAGGTAATGACTGGCTTTGGAAAAACTGGAAAGAACTTTGCCTCAGATCATATCTCCGAAAAACCAGATATTATATGCTTGTCAAAAGCCTTAACAGCAGGCTTAGTACCTATGGCAATTACTAGTTGCACAGAAGAAGTCTATAATGCTTTCTATCATGATGAAATTGCGAAAGGTCTTTTTCATGGACATACCTATACAGCAAATCCTTTAGCGTGTACGGCGGCTCTAGCCGGAATAACACTGTTAGGATCAAAAGAAATACAAGATAATATTCAACGTATTATACAATGGCATCAGGATTTTGATGCTACTATTAAAGATCACCCTAAGGTGTCCAATACCAGACAAACTGGCGTAATTTATGCTTTGGACTTAAACATAACTATGGAGCGTTACGGTAATTTAAGAGATCAACTCTTTCAGCATTTTATGGATGAGGGCGTATTCCTAAGACCCTTAGGCAATACCATTTATATTTTAGCACCATTTATTACTACCAAAGAACAAATGCAAAAAATATATGCGAGTATAAAAAAGGCTTTAGAAATCGTATAGAGAAACCACATTTTTTGCAAAAGCTATTGAAATTGCTCTATTCCCAATCTGAATTTTCCTCGAGTAAATCAATAGCTTCTTCATCTCCTATGAGAACTTCAATCCGATCGTATATCCATTCTTCGCCTTTCCCTCTAGCATTTACATATAAAGTACCTTTTCCTTCTGGCCCCGAAACCGGTATGGTGAGGTTGGCACTTTTATCTCCATTACTCCAATTAACATTGCCTTGAACCATCCCATCTTTTTCAATGGGAGTGCCAAGCAAACGTATCATATCCTCATCTTTGTTAATGAGTTCCATGGCATATTCTGCAGGCTGAGAATCCCCAATTAAGGATGCAGCACCCCAAATTAAACTTCCTACAAAAACAATAAACAAGATGATAACGGTAAGACATCCACCCACCGGAACTACCCATTTCCAATTTCTTTTCCACCAACTTGGCTGAGGTACTAATTCATTGTTCATTGTTTTTTAATTTTCTTGTGTTGCATCAAGATAAGAACTTTTATTTTTACACGAAATTTAATTGTCTTGGATCAACCAATCTCTATTACTGCTATTTCCTCAATCTCTCCTTTGGGCATCTCCTTGGAAAATGCTTGGACGGAATATCAAAAACCCAATCATTTCTTCCAAAAAAAAGCTTTTGGAGATGTTATTGAATGGGCAGCCGCTTTCTCGGATGCTACCAGAAACGAAATAGCGCAAATAAAACAATCGGATCTGAAATATAAAAATTTGGATCCAAGTGTCCTTTATGCGTTGTATGCATCTAGAAAAGCGATGGGCCAAGCGGGCTGGGAGGCAAAGGATAATTTCGGAATTAACATAGGATCTTCTAGAGGAGCGACTACTCTTTTTGAGAAATACCATCGAGAGTTTATGGATAGAAGCAATACTTCTACCTTAGCTTCCCCCACGACTACCTTAGGGAATATATCTTCTTGGGTGGCGCACGACTTACAAACTAAAGGACCGGAAATATCCCATTCCATTACCTGCTCTACAGCTTTGCACTCTCTATTGAATGGGATTGCTTGGCTTCAAAGTGGCATGGCAGCTAAGTTCTTAGTAGGCGGTAGTGAAGCACCATTAACCCCTTTTACCCTAGCTCAAATGAAAGCGTTAAAGATTTATGCAAAGATTACTCCATCATTAGAGGAACAATATCCTTGCAGAGCGCTAGATTTAAACAAAGAGAAAAATACAATGATCTTGGGAGAAGGTGCTTCTGTAGCTTGTATTGAAAAAGGAATTTCAGAGAAGGCATTAGCAATTGTTGAAGGTGTTGGGTATGCAACAGAGATTCTAACGCACAACATATCCATTTCTACAGAGGCCGACTGTTTTCAACGCTCCATGCAAATGGCTTTGGGAACTAGTTCACCAGACGAGGTAGACGCAATTGTAATGCACGCTCCTGGTACCATTAAAGGGGATTTGTCAGAAGTGCGTGCTATAGAAAAAGTGTTTGAAAAATGTACGCCAGCCTTAACAAGCAATAAATGGAAGATAGGACATACTTTTGGTGCTTCGGGAATGTTAAGTTTAGAGATGGCTATTTTAATGCTACAGCATCAGCAATTTATTCCAGTACCTTTCATAGCATATGCTGAACTTCCAAAAAAAATGCACAAAGTTATGGTGAACGCGGTTGGTTTTGGTGGAAATGCAGTGAGTATTTTACTTAAAAGACCTTCGTAAAGGAGCTTTAAAATATACTCTTTATGCTTCCCATAAAGTTTATTTCGAATTTGACGTGGGAGTATTGGAATTTCTTATCAATATGCTCTATTTTTGATCTGGATTTAATTTCCTGCATATGAGTGAAGAAAGACACAACTGGACCCAAGAAGAAATTTTAGAAGTGTATAACAAACCGATGATGGAATTGTTATACGAAGCGGCTACAGTGCATCGTCAGTATCACGACCCTAATACCGTACAAGTATCTACTTTACTGTCTATTAAAACAGGGGGTTGCCCAGAGGACTGTGGTTATTGCCCTCAAGCCGCTCGATATCATACCGATATAGAAGGAAATGATTTAATGACAGTGCCTCATGTAAAAGCACAGGCATTACGTGCTAAGGCGTCTGGAAGTTCTAGAGTATGTATGGGAGCAGCTTGGAGGAATGTAAAAGACGGACCCGAATTTGATCAGGTTTTGGAAATGGTGCGTACCATAAACAAATTAGATATGGAAGTTTGTTGTACGCTTGGTATGATTACTGAAAACCAAGCACAGCGCTTAGCAGAGGCAGGCTTGTATGCTTACAATCATAATTTAGATACCTCGGAGGATTATTATAAAGATGTTATTTCTACCCGTGCTTTCGAAGATAGACTAGAGACTATTGATAATGTTAGAAAAAGTAATGTAACGGTGTGTAGCGGAGGTATTATAGGAATGGGTGAGAAAGTGGAAGATAGAGCAGGCATGTTGGTTGCATTGGCTACGCTAAATCCACAACCAGAATCTGTGCCTATAAATGCATTGGTAGCAGTAGAAGGCACTCCGATGGCAGATTTGGATCCAATACCTATTTGGGATATGATTCGCATGGTAGCTACTACACGTATTGTAATGCCAAAAACACAAGTACGTTTGTCTGCAGGCCGCACAGAAATGAGTAGAGAAGGACAAGCGATGTGCTTTTTTGCAGGTGCAAATTCAATTTTTGCAGGAGACAAATTATTAACTACTCCAAACCCAGATGTAAATGAGGATATGGAGATGTTTAAGTTATTGGGATTAAACCCGCAAAAACCCTTTATTAAAGTAGCTCAGCCCGAGACGGTAGAGGCCAAAGATTCTAAGTATGAATCTCTAGGTGAAAAACCTAAATGGACTCGCCCAGGACATACTATTGAGCGAAACGAAGTTGCGAAAGAGCAGGCAAAATTGACAGACTAGCCCTACTTTAAAGAAAATTTTAAGAGTTTTTTTAATTTCTGTTTTTTAAATTTGAGATACAATCAAACAGGAACAGAATTGAAATTAAAGGATATTCCCAGGGTAAAAACACTTACTCGGGAAGAATTTATCAAAAACTATTTTAAACCTCAAAAACCAGTGGTCATAGAACGGTTGGTAGAGGATTGGCCTGCTTATTCTAAATGGAATTTAGAGTATATGCGGGAAGTTGCCGGAGATAAAGAAGTGCCTTTATACGATGATAGACCAGTAGATCATAAAGATGGGTTTAATGAACCTCATGCTCAAATGAAGATGGCAGCTTATATAGATTTGCTCAAAAAAGAACCTACCCGTTATCGTATTTTTCTTTGGAACATTTTAAAAGAAATCCCGGAATTACAAAAAGATTTTTCTTATCCAGACCTTGGACTTAGGCTAATGAAATCTTTACCCATGATGTTTTTCGGAGGCACAGATTCCTATACGTTTATGCATTATGATATTGATCTAGCGAATATTTTTCATTTTCATTTTGAGGGTAAGAAGGAGTGTATTTTATTTCCACAAACGGAGAATAAATATCTGTACAAAATACCACATGCCTTAATTACCCATGAAAGCATTAATTTTTCAGATCCGGACTTTAAAAAATGGCCTGCTTTAAAAAATGTTGGGGGGTATAAGACGCATTTAGACCATGGAGAGGTGCTCTATATACCTGAAGGCTTCTGGCATCATATGAAATATATTACTCCTGGTTTTTCAATGAGCTTAAGAGCGGTTGCCCATAGTCCCAAAAACCTTGGGAAAGCTTTTTATAATATTTTAGTAATGCGGAATTTTGATAACCTAATGCGAAAACTTAGGGGTCAAAAATGGATAGATTGGAAAAATGAGCGTGCAATTCAAAACACCAATAAAAAGCTCAAAATGCTTTCTTAAAAAGAAGGTCACTGGACCAATTCTGTTATTTTTTCATAAACTAAATGCCGTTCCCATCCACGGTAAAAGAGATAATCTGCAAGCTTTTTTCTTTTCTTTTGAATATTTGTTTCATTAATAGCCGCTAAACGTTTTTTGGACAGTTTGTCAAAGGTTTCTAAATAGGCCTGTTCGTCTATCTCCTTTAAGGCTGTTTTAATATTGTAGTTAGAAATACCTCGTTGTTTTAATTCTGAGACAATTCTATTTTTACCCCACTTTTTTATATTAAATTTTCCTCGAGCATAGCTTTGAGCAAAACGTTCTTCATTGAGATAATTGTGGATAATAAGATGCGCTACTATTTGATCAATTGCCTCAGGAATCATGCGCATTTCTTTTAATTTAGAGATCACATCTTTATGGCAGCGTTCCTGATAGGCGCAATAGTACTCTATTTTCTTAGTGGCTTCTGAAACTGTGTAGGTTTTTTGATGCATTACGAGTCCAAAGATACTAAATCCTTTTACTCATTTTAAAGCATAAAAAAAAGCGACTCCAAGTACGGAGTCGCTTTGTATTTATTGAATGCTTATGGTTTTACCGTTTTTATCTTTAAAACGATACTCGAGGTACGTATATGCGTCTCTCGGCTGTATTTTAATCCATTTTTTATGTTCTAAGAACCACTTAGAACGCATGGATGGGAAACCTTTAGTAAGATAGGCCGCAATAAAAGGATGCGTATTTAATATAATACCTTGATCTTTTTTTTGGTTTTTTAGGATTCGTTCCAGATCTGAATTGATTTTATCTATCAAAACAATAGGAGCTTCTACCTCTCCATTTTTTCCGGTAGGATCTTCCTCCGTAGTTTTAATATTCATTTCTGGTCTTACCCGTTGTCTTGTAATTTGTACAAGCCCAAACTTGCTCGGAGGCAATATTTTATGCTTGGCTCTGTCATCTTTCATCTCATCTCTTAAATGATCAAAAAGCTTTCTTCTGTGTTGGGCTTTTCCCATGTCGATAAAATCGACCACAATAATTCCACCCATATCCCTCAACCGCAATTGCCTTGCGATTTCAGAGGCAGACAACAAATTAACTTCTAATGCCGTATCTTCTTGGTTTTTGGCTTTGTTCGAACGATTTCCACTATTTACATCAATTACGTGTAAAGCTTCAGTATGTTCTATAATTAAATAGGCTCCCTTACTCATGGAAGCGGTACGACCAAACGAGGTTTTAATTTGTCTTTCAATCCCAAATTTTTCAAAAATGGGAACAGAAGATTTGTACAATTTTACAATAGATTCTTTCTGTGGAGCAATTTCGCTCACATAATCTTTAATTTGTTCATAAAGCGTTTCGTCATCTACATGAATACCTGTAAAGGTATCATTAAAAACATCTCTTAGAATGGAGGAGGCTCTATTGAGCTCTACCATTACCTTAGATGGATGAGGCGCTTTGTACAATTTTTTGCACATTGCTGTCCATTTGGACAACAAGTTTTGCAGGTCTTTGTCTAATTCTGCGACTTTTTTACCTTCTGCAACTGTTCGGATTATAACTCCAAAACCTTTTGGCTTAATGCTTTTTACAAGTCTCTTAAGTCGGTCCTTTTCTTCTTTACTTCCTATTTTCTGTGAAACAGAAATACGATCAGAAAAAGGGACCATTACCAAATAACGCCCAGCAATGGACAGTTCCGAACTAATTCTCGGACCTTTGGTAGAAATGGGTTCTTTCACAATTTGCACTAATAAAGACTGATTTGACTTGATAACATCATTGATGCTACCATGTTTATCAATGTCTTTTTCGAATGGAAAATTTTTGAGGGAATAATCCCTTAGTTTTCCTGTACTAGCTCTTTTAATGAATTTTAGCATGGAAGACAGTTGCGGCCCTAGGTCGTGATAATGCAAAAAAGCATCTTTTTCGTAACCTACATTTACAAAGGCTGCATTAAGACCGGTAACAGGTTTCCGAATCTTGGCAATTAGGATATCGCCAACAGAGAAATCATTACTGTCTTCTTCTTTATGCAATTCAGTGAGTTTTCCATCCTTTAGTAAGGCAAAATCGACGGCATCTGAATTGGATCTTACGATTAATTCTCTATTCACCTGAATCGATTTATATTTACCCATATCTGATTTGAACGGGTAAACGGATTAAACTATATAATTGAAACGGATTGTATATATCCGCTGAAACTCTTTCTTTTGAATTTCGAATGTCAATGAACGTATAAAATGAAAAAGTAGTTGTTACAACTACTTTTTCTTGTGTCGGTTGGCTCTCCTTCGCTTCTTCCGCTTGTGAGTAGCCACCTTATGTCTTTTTCTTTTTTTACCACTCGGCATAAAATTCTACTTTTAAATTACTAATTTTTATTTTACTTGTACGTTGCTTTTTACTCCTTCTACAAAAACCTTCGCTGGTTTAAAAGCTGGGATGTTGTGTGCAGGTATTTTGATGGTAGTATTTTTGGAAATATTTCTACCTGTTTTTTCAGCTCTAGTTTTAATAATAAAACTTCCGAAACCTCTTAAATACACGTTATCTCCATTTTCTAGAGAAGATTTTACCTCTTCCATAAAGGATTCAACAGTTGCTTGCACATCTCCTTTTTCAATTCCCAGTTTCTCTGAGATTCTCGTTACAATATCCGCTTTAGTCATTTTAGATAATTAGTTTTCTGTATGTTTTTTTTGGGTTGCAAATATATAAATTAAATTCAATCTTTCGCTGTAAAGAACTAATTTTAAGTATATAAACTACTACTTTTGCTGCTTAGTATTATTAAACATGTCTTTTTCGCAAAAAATACTCCACTGGTATTCTGAAAACAAACGCGATTTGCCTTGGAGGCATACCACAGATCCTTACAAAATATGGCTGTCAGAAATAATGTTACAGCAGACGAGAGTGGCGCAGGGAACACCCTATTATTTTAGTTTTTTGGAGCATTTTCCAACGGTTGAAGATTTGGCAAATGCAAGCGAAGAAAAAGTACTAAAATTATGGCAAGGATTGGGGTATTATTCGAGAGCTAGAAATCTTCATGCTACCGCTAAAATTATTTCCGAGAAGTACAAGGGTGAATTTCCTTCAAATTACAAAGAACTTTTAGCCTTAAAAGGAGTGGGAGACTATACTGCTAGTGCTATAGCCTCTATTTGTTTTAATCTGCCCGAACCTGTAGTAGATGGGAATGTCTATAGAGTGCTAGCACGTTATTTTGGAATAGATACTCCCATAAATAGTACAGAAGGAATAGCCCAGTTTAAAACCTTGGCTAGAGAAGTAATGGATCCTACAAATATGCGCGATTACAACCAGGGGATTATGGAATTTGGAGCCATTCAGTGTGCTCCACAAAAACCGTATTGTTTGCATTGTCCATTGAATGATAGTTGTGCTTCTTTGAGTGCTAATAAGATTCATTTACTTCCTGTAAAATTGAAGAAAACAAAAGTTAGGAATCGCTATTTTAACTATATTATTCCCATAGACGATCATAAAAGAACAGTTCTAAACCAGCGGAAGGGTAAAGGAATTTGGCAACATTTATATGAATTTCCACTTGTAGAATTAGAGCATATTGGAAATTTGAAGGAAGTAAGATCTAAAATACCCGAAGAATTCGCCATGGCAGCTATAGACCAAATACAGTTGTTTAATGAAGATGTCGTGATTCATAAACTATCTCACCAGCATATTCATACGCAGTTTTGGATTGTAAATACAACGAACCAAATTGCTAAGGGAATTCCGATAAGTAAATTGGAAGATTATCCCGTTCCAGTTTTGATAGCAGATTTTATAAAAGCGTTTAAAAATTCGTATTTTTGAAAGTAAGATATAAGTTATGAGTGGAACATTAAATAAGGTAATGCTAATTGGGCATTTGGGTGATGAAGTTAAAATACATTATTTTGAAGGGGGTAATTGTATAGGACGTTTTCCGTTAGCTACAAATGAGAGTTATACGAACAAGCAAACGGGAGAAAAAGTAACGAATACAGATTGGCATAATGTAGTTGTTCGGAATAAAGCGGCAGAAATATGCGAAAAATACCTCAGTAAAGGAGATAAGATTTATGTAGAAGGACGTCTTAAAAACCGTCAGTGGCAGGGAGAAGATGGTGTTACGCGTTATACCACAGAGGTACATGTACAAGAGTTTACTTTTCTTTCTACTAAGAAAGAGAGTTTAGCAAATGCGCAACAAACAAATTCGCCAAGCCCACAAGCTACACAGCAAGCTTCCAACCCGATCGCTAATGCACCTGTTACTAGCTCGTCAACAAGCGAACCAGAACAGGATGATGATTTACCATTTTAGACTTAATTAAATTGTAGCTATTGGATCCTGACCCCCTTAGTTTTTTATTTTTTATCGCTTCCGACGGTACCTTGGTTCTCAAAGCAGTGATACTAGTTTTTCTTTTGGCATGTTCTGCACTTATTTCTGGAGCAGAGGTTGCTTTTTTTGGACTTTCAAGTACAGACACGAATCTTATTGAAGAAGAAAAAACGGCAACAGGGGCTATTATTACAAAGCTCTTGGATCAACCAAAGAAGTTGTTGGCTACAATCCTGATAGGCAATAATGCAATTAATATTGGGATTGTATTATTGTTTAATTCTATTGGTGATACTCTTTTTACCGAAATTAATTATCAATTGTTTGGATTTATTTCTGTGAGGTTTATCATAGAAGTAATCCTGGTTACTTTTCTCATTTTGATGTTTGGAGAAATTCTCCCCAAAGTATATGCCAATAGAAATCGAGTAAGGTTTGCTCATTTTATGGCGTATCCTCTGAAAACGTTAGATTTTCTTTTTACTCCGTTAAGTGGCCCTATGAGAGCTGGGACAATTTTCATATATAACAAACTGGGAAAGCAAAAGACCAACCTTAGTATAGATCAACTTTCGCAGGCATTAGAACTTACATCAGAGGGCGACACAACCAAAGAGGAGCAGAAAATTTTAGAAGGAATTGTTTCTTTTGGAAATACCGACACCAAACAAGTAATGCGACCAAGGATCGATATTTTTGCCTTAAATGAAGAGATGAAGTTTTTGGAGGTGATGGACGCTATTAAAAAGAACGGATATTCTAGGATTCCTGTTTTTTCCGACCATATGGATAATGTATTGGGAGTATTGTATGTAAAAGATCTACTGCCTTATATTGATAGAAAAACATTTAACTGGATAAGTTTAATTAGAGAACCATATTTTGTTCCAGAAAATAAAAAATTAGATGATTTATTGTTAGAGTTTAAGGACAAGAAGAATCATTTAGCGGTTGTTGTTGATGAATATGGAGGTACTTCTGGGATTGTGACCTTGGAAGATATCATTGAAGAGATAGTAGGAGATATAAGTGATGAATTTGATGATGAAGACTTAGTGTTTTCTAAATTGGATGATTATAACTATGTATTTGACGGGAAAACGGCATTAAAAGATTTTTATAGGGTTGTAAAAATTGAGGATGAGGATGACTTTGAGGCACAAAAAGGAGAATCTGAAACAATCGCAGGTTTTGTCCTTGAAATTGCAGGAAGCTTTCCTAAGAGGGGAGAAAAAGTACACTATAAAAATTATCAGTTTATAGTAGAAAGCTTGGATAAAAAGCGCTTAAAACAAATTAAAATTACCCTTCCAAATGAATAATAAATTACTATTTATAGTGTTAACTGCATTGTTTTTAAAAGGCTGTAAGGAAGATGTGTTGCCCAAGCCAAAGGCAATGCTGCGTTTAGATTACCCCCAACCTAAAACGGGGATGCTAGAAACAGATCAGTTTACATTTCAATACAATCAGCAAGCGCAATTAAAATCTAAGAATTCTCAATCCCTCACTTTGGACTATCCGGCAATGAAAGGCTCTATTTTTCTTACGTATAAGAAGGTAGATGGAAATCTTAACAACCTTTTATCAGATGCCCAAAAACTCTCTTACGAACATGTTGTAAAAGCTGATGATATCCGGGAGAAGGTATTTATGAATACCGATGCTAAGGTATACGGTATGTTCTATGAAGTAGCAGGCGATGCCGCTTCACAATCTCAATTCTATGTAACAGATAGCATACAACATTTTGTAACTGGGTCCTTGTATTTCTATGCCAAGCCCAATTACGATTCTATCTTACCTGCTGCAGCCTATTTACAAGGAGATATTGTTACTATTATGGAGACTTTACGTTGGAAAGAATGAACTAATTTAAATAAACCATTACTTCAATAAAGCCTCTGCCTTTTCAATACTACTGTTTATTTGTGTTTTCAACGCTTTTACTTTTGTCTCTTCCTCGTCTAACCATTTTTGCTTTTCTTCGGTCAGCGCTTTCCCGTTCATAATTTCATCAGAATCAAAACGTTTGCCAAAGTTCATCATCCAATCCATCATGCTGTCATGAGCGTTTTGTAATTCTACTTTTGCTTTTGAATATTCTGTGGTGTTTTCTTCGGTTTTCATTTTAGTATCTAAATCGCCCATTAGGGAACTTAGCTTGCCCATTTTGGGCATTACCTCGTCATGAATTTGCATTACCGCCTCCATTTGGTTAGGCGATTCTTTGCAGGAAAAGGTGAACAAAAGGAGTAAAGAGATTGCTACTAATATTGATTTTTTCATTTTAAGGTATTTATAAGGAGAATTACAGACTAACACTGAACTTATTTAAGTTGCAACACAAATTTACAAAACGAGTTGACGTTGTTCTTTAGAAAAATAGCATTTTTGCGTTAAAATTGGTACTACAAAAATGAAGGAATCAAACAGAAAATGGTTGTACTATGTGTTGTTGTCCTTGGTCTGGGGTTCTTCCTTTATTCTTATTAAAAAGGCCCTAATTGGCCTTACCCCTTTGCAATTGGGGGGTCTTAGAATTGTAATTGCGTCTAGTTTCCTTTTTGTAATTGGGTATAAAAGCATTAGAAATATTAGCTTAAGAGATTGGAAATGGATTACTATTGCTGGTTTTTTAAGTTCTTTTTTCCCACCATTTTTATTCGCCTTAGCACAGACAGAGATTGATAGTGGTGTAACCTCTATTTTTAATTCGCTAGCACCTTTGTTTACAACTTTAGTGGGAGCTTTACTCTTTGGACTTTTAATTAAAAAACGCCAAGTATTGGGTGTATGTATTGGTCTGTTAGGTACTATTTTACTTATTGCCGCTGGTGCTGAATTTAATCCTGATCAAAATTATTGGTATGCTATTTTTATCATCGTTTCTGCTTTAGGATATGCGTTTAATATTAATATTATTAAAAAACATTTAGCACATTTAAGTCCTTTGACTGTAACCACTGGTAGTTTTGGAGTTGTTGTTGTGCCTGCCCTTCTACTGGTAATTTCTTCAGGCTTTTTTGCTGAGGTAGGAAGTAATATTAAGATGCAGGAGGCACTTATGTACATAGTTCTTCTAGCCGTTCTTGGCACTGCGGTAGCTAATATTTATTTTAATAAACTTATTCACGTCTCCAGTCCAGTATTCGCCGCTTCCGTAACCTATACTATTCCATTGATTGCGTTGCTTTGGGGTGTATTAGATAATGAAAAATTTAATGTATATCAATTAGGAGGTGGGTGTATTATTTTAATAGGAGTGTACCTTGTAAATAGTGGAAAAAGTAGGTCCTAAATTTATAAAACTGTAACAAACCAATTCTTGTCTTGTCTTTTAGATGTTGAAGTTGCAAAATGAGCCGCTTCCTGAAAAAACTCAATCATCATAAAACAGACAGTCATGAAAACAACTATTCTATTATTTATTTTTAGCATTACAGCCATTTTAAGTACCAATCAACTAGAGGCGCAAGAAAAAGTAGTTCCTGTAGCTTCTTTTGAAAAAGTAATTATAAGTCCTCATATTCAGGTTACATTCAAAGAAGGAGACACAGAATCTGTGGCTATTGAAAGCTCTAAGGTAGCAGATAATAAAATTAACATCAAAGTAGAGGGGAACACCTTACGTGTTTATTTAGATGGCGCTAAAATGGCTACTAAATCAGAGAAAGTAAAAGGAGAGAAGTGGAAAGGAAGAAGATCTATCTACAATGGTACTATGGTAGTTGCCACAGTTACTTATAAGACTTTGGAGCGACTTTCCATTAGGGGAGAAGAAACAGCGCAAATAGAGAGCCCAATAGATCAAGAGGATTTTCATTTAACCATTTACGGGGAATCACGTGTCTTTTTTGAAGATATGACAACGGAAGAACTTACAGTAGCTATTTATGGGGAAAGCTATTTGGAGATTAAAGGTGGCGAAGTGGCCCACCAGGTGTACAGAGCTTATGGAGAAAGCGAAGTAAATACCTTGGAGATGATGAATAAGTCTACAAAAATAACTGCTTACGGTGAAAGTAATTTTAGGGTACATGTATCGGATCGCCTAAAGGTTACTTCTTATGGGGAAGCAAAAATTAATTACCAAGGAAATCCTAATGTTGATAAAGGAATTATAATAGGAGAAGCATCTATCCGAAGAATGGGGAGATAAAAAGAAACGGAGTTAAGCACTTTTTAAATGGCTTAACTCCGTTTTTATTTTGAATATAAGATATTAGTCAAAATCTACATCAGAAACATCTTTGTTAATGACTGCTTCTAATAATTTGCTTTCAACTAATTGTGGTCCCATAGTACCTACTCTAATAGATGGAAATTTGATACCATCTATCTCTTTGTATTCTTTGTAGGTTACTTCTTGGTTTTGCGTCTGACCATTCATATTAATTACCTGCATTTCTTTCACTTTCAATCCGCTTTCAACATCATAGAAATAGGTAACCTGCATGGTTTCTCCTGGAACTTCTATCTTATAAGCTGCTTTTCCATCAACATCTTCTGTTCCTGTTAGTTTAGCGTTTCCACCGGCAGCAATTCCTTGCTCAGGGAAGATGCCTAAAGCATTTTTAAGATCTTTTTTCATCGCTTCAGGTAATGGAACTTTATTACCACCTTGCTTCATGTACAACTCATCACCTTTGGCAATTACACCCATCATTGGGGCATCATTCATAAAGGTAGTTTGGGCATACTTATCCGCTGTACGCTTTTCTTCAACCTTTATTTTTGTCCCCATAGCTTCTCCTTCATAGACCAATTTTAAAGATTCAATTTTGTCTACTTCAGTTTTTCCACCAATAGCTTCAAAATAACTGTCTATTACGCTTTGCACTGTTACACCTTCCGGCATGGCAGCTTCATAATCTGGCTTTTCGGTTGCAGCGGCATACTTATCGTAATACTTAACAGGTACTGTCTTTCCATTGAAAGAAACTTTCTCTAGATTTTCTAATACTTCACTTCCTTTACCAGCTACTACAATTCTAGCATTTGCTGCATTGAAATACTTTTGAGAGGCATTTTGAACATCTTCAATTGTAATTGCATTAATGCGTTCTAGGTATGTTTTATAGAAATCTTTTGGTAAATCTTGCGTCTCTATATTTAATGCATAATTGGCAATGGTTGACGGACGTTCAAGCGCCAAAACAAAATTACCAACATATTTAGCCTTGGTATTTTTAAGCTCTTTTGCAGAAACAGGTTCCTTAGAAATTCTGTCAATTTCATTCAAAATTTCTACTACAGAACTATCTGTCACAGCGTTTCTAACACTTGCGGTAGCTCTAAATCTAGACGAACTAAATTTACTATTACCCAAACGAGAATATGAACCGTAGGTGTATCCCTTATCTTCTCTTAAGTTAAGGAAAAGACGGGCTTCTCCTCCGCCTCCTAAAATTTGATTCGCAACTAAGGCAGGAAGATAGTCCGCATCTTTCATCTTTAAATCCACCAAATTTTGAACAGCTATTTCTGATTGTACAGCGTTTGGTACATCAACAAAATTCACTTGCGTGTATTGCGCATCAGATGGTTTAGAAAAGGTGAAAGATGGGGGAGCAGCTTTGGTCCAAGGAGTAAAATTCTTCTTTACTAATTTTTGAACATCTTTAAAGTCTACATCTCCTATAATTACTAAATAAGCATTTGCTGGCACAAAGTAATCGGAGTAATACTGAATAGCATCTGCTAAGGTTACATTATTAACAGTTTCTTCCGTAGTAAACTCTCCGTAAGGATGGTCTACCCCATAGGCAAGTGCAGTTTGCACTCTACCAGCAATAGAAGAAACATCTTTTTCTTGCGCCTTTAATCCAGTTAGAAGCTTCTCCTTTTCTTTATCAAATTCTACTTGTGTGAAGTTAGGATTGATAGCTGCATCGGCCATTAATTCCAAAATTCTAGGGAAATATTTGGATAAAGAACTTGCAAAAGCACTTTGAGAACCGAAACTAATATTGGCTCCTAAGAAATCTACTTCTTCATTAAAAACATCTTTGTCTATGGTTTTAGAACCGTTACCCATTAAGCTTCCTGCAAGAGACCCAACTCCTGATTTATCGCCTTCCGCAACCGGTGGGTTGTCTATGGTAAGCTGAATGGAAACTCTAGGGAGTTTATGATTTTCTACAACCAATACTTTAAGCCCATTTTTAAGCTCAAAACGTTGTGGATCATCTAAATTGATTTCTGGAGATGGACCTGGTTCTGGCATTATAGAACGGTCTACCTGTGCTTGTGTAGTTATTGCCATAAAGGCTAGTACTACTGTGAAATATAGTTTTTTCATTTCTTTTTAGTTAGCGCTTTTGTCTTCAGGTAAATAATCAATGATTACCCTTTGATTTGAATTTAAATATTTTGCTGCAACTGCTTTAATTTCTTCTCTTGTTACAGAACGATAGATCTCAATCTCTTTATTGATGAGGTCAGTATCTCCATAAAGCATGTAGTTTCTAGCCAACGAATTAGCAATACCTTGAATACTTGAGTTTGAGTTTACATAGCGATTTTCAAACTTGTTCTGCAATTTTTGATAGTCGTTTTCCGAGATTAATTCGGTTCTTACTTTTGCAATCTCCTCTTCTATTTCTGTTACCAAAACATCTAAAGTGGTTTCTCCTACAGGAAGCGCAAATACGAGATACATTCCATAATCTTCTTGTCCTACATTAAAAGCACCTACTTGCAGGGCTTGTTTTTGATCGTCTACCATTTTCTTATAAAGCTTAGAACTTTTGCCGTCACTTAAATAAGAAGATACCATGTCTAACACGTAAGCATCCCTTTCAGCAAAGCCAGGTGTTCTATAGGCCACTATGGAAGCAGGAATCTGAATATTTGCATCGTATGCTTTTACTCTAGACTCTTCCGTAATAGGAGCTTCTTTTGGATAATTTCTTTCAATAGCTGCTCCTCTAGGGATGGGTGCAAAATAATCATTGATCATTTTTTTAGTTTCAGCAATATCAATATCACCCGCAACAATCAATGCAGCATTATTGGGAACATAATACTTTTTATTATAAGCAATTACATCTTCCAAGGTAGCGGCATCTAAATCCTTCATGTATCCAATATTTGGATCTTTGTAAGGATGTACTTTAAAGAGATTTTCTCCTACCACTTGTAAAATTTTCCCATAGGGAGAATTATCTACACGGAGCCTTTTTTCTTCTTTAACTACTTCTTGTTGTGTGTCCACACCGGTTTGATCAATTACCGGATGTAACATACGTTCAGATTCCATCCAAAGACCTAATTTTAGGTTATTCGATGGAAAAACTTCGTAGTAATAGGTTCTGTCTTGAGAGGTATTCGCATTGTTCTGTCCCCCGTTGGAAGATACAATTTCGAACCACTTTCCTTTTTCAATATTTTTTGTTCCCTCAAACAAAAGGTGTTCAAAAAAATGTGCAAACCCCGTGCGTCCTTCGGTTCTGTCTTTTCCTCCAACATGATACATTACCGAGGTAGTAACTACCGGAGCTGCATTATCCTGATGCAAGATAACGTGTAGCCCATTGTCTAGGTCGTACTCTTCATAAGTTACTTCCTGAGCTGTTACGGCCATTGCTATACATAGCATTGAAAAGGCCAAACATAAATTCTTTTTCATTCTCATTGTGTTTAGTTAATTTCTATTCTAGTCAAAAATAAGTATCAATTTTATCTCATTTGTTACGCGAAGATAATTTTTTTAAGAAATTTAAGAGAAAAGGGCTTGTTCTTTAACAGGAATTTATGGGATATGTAGGACAAATTTCATATTTTATAGAGCAGTATACTCAAAATGATATCATAATGAAACTATTTGCACAACCAATTCGCTTTGGTATTGCTACAAGCGGATGTCTCATTGCTTACTTTTTAATTTTATCTCTTCTAGATTTACATACCAATATCTTTTACAGTCTGTTTAATGGCATAATAACGGGTGTTGGTATCTATGAAGCAATCAAAAATTTCAGATTAAGAAATATTAGTGGTTTTGGATATGGAAAAGGCTTTACTGCTGGCATGGTAACGGGTTTTGTGGCTACCTTAGTTTTTACCCTATTTTTTACCTTATACGCCACCGAGATAAACACTGCCTTTTTGGAACAACTTTCATCAGTTTGGTTTAAAGATTTTAAGAGTTTTGAAGGCATTGTTTTTTTTACAGTAGCAATTATGGGTTTTGCTACTACGCTTGTACTTACCTTGTCTTTTATGCAATTATTTAAAACATCCAATAACCTTAAAAAAACAGAAGGCTAAGCGTTTATTTATTTGGAGTTTTGAACAGAAGCTCCCTAAGCTAGATATTAATTTTGGTTATCCATGGGTGAGAGAAGATTTAGCTCCACATTTTCTACGTTTTTATTTGTAAAAAACCCTTGTAGATTAACGAATTACTCCTATATTTGCACGCTCCTATAAAAAACAAGAAGTTTTTTAGAGAAAAACGTATTAGAATTATAATACGGTAATTTAAACTAAATATAATATACACGCTATGTATGCAATTGTAGAGATGGCAGGGCAGCAATTTAAGGTTGCGAAAGACCAAAAGGTATATGTTCACCGTTTACAAGAGGAAGAAGGTAAGAAAGTTACTTTTAGCAATGTTCTCTTATTGGATGACGGTAAAAACATTACTGTTGGCGCCCCGGCTATAGACGGCGCGGCTGTAGAAGCCAAAGTTGTTAAACACTTAAAAGGTGATAAAGTAATCGTCTTTAAAAAGAAGAGAAGAAAAGGTTATAAGACCAAAAATGGTCATAGACAATCTCTTACTGAAATTTTAGTAGAGAAGATTGTGGCTTCTGGCGCGAAGAAAGCAGCACCTGCAAAAGCGAAAGCAGAAAAACCTGCTCCAGCTAAGAAAGCAGCAGCTCCTGCGAAAGTAAAAGCAGAAAAAGTTGTTGCAGCAAAGGCAGCTCCAAAGAAAGCGGCAAAAGCAGATGATTTAAAAAAGATTGAGGGTATTGGTCCTAAGATTGCTTCAACACTTGTTGCGGCAGGGATTGTTACTTTTGCAGATTTATCAAAAGCAACTCCAGCAAAAATTTCTGAAATTATTGCTGATGTTCGTGGGAACCACGTAACAGATACTTGGCCAAAACAAGCTAAATTAGCAGCTGATGGTAAGTGGGATGAGTTGAAAAAATGGCAAGATGAATTAGATGGTGGAAAAGCTTAATTGCAATTCACTTAATTATAGACAATTTAAAACCGTACAAAAATGGCACATAAAAAAGGTGTAGGTAGTTCTAAAAACGGTAGAGAATCAGAATCAAAACGCTTAGGTGTTAAGATTTATGGTGGCCAAGCCGCTATCGCTGGTAATATCATAGTTAGACAACGTGGAACAAGACACAATCCTGGTGAGAATGTATACGCTGGTAAAGATCATACGTTACATGCGAGAGTAGATGGTATTGTGAAGTTTCAAAAGAAAGCTGGAGGTAAATCTTTCGTTTCTATAGAGCCATTTGAGGCATAGGAACTTTTTTCGTCCTTCATAATAACAAACCCTTTCCAGAAATGGAGAGGGTTTTTTTATTCAATTCCTTCAACATATGATTTTCAACAATCATTTTAAAGTATTTTGGAAGAGGACTTATGCTCGTTAAATTTTAAAAGCTGTATTAGCTGTAAGTACTTTTAAACTACCAATTAAACAGGAAATAATACCAGCTATATAATTTTAACTTGTTGAACAAAATTAAAAGTCTACATTTTTAACAAATCCAATATCCTTAATTAACATTAACCATATTTATAAAAACGTATGGATAAATTTAGTTTAGATATTTTCACTTCCAAACTGGCCATTGGTACTATTTGGCTTGTTGCTGTTTTTATGTTTGTTTGTGGCTTCTACAATATATTTCCTTTCATTGAAGAATTGTCTAATACAGCTACTTGGGGTATGGTGGTAGCCATTCCTACGTTAGTATTTTCATATACTTTAGGTGCTTTGGCGACTTATTTAAGTAATGCACTAATTTTTAAATCAAGCGATACCTTTATGGAACTCGATGATTTTATTTCTGTAGCTACTTTGGAAAATGAATTCCTTACAAAAAGGTATGAGTCTCTAAAAAATCAACACGACTTCTTTAAAGCCTGTATTCCTACGATTATATTTTTAGGTATCGCTGTAATCTGGAGTTCCTATGGAGTTTTCAAAAATGGATATATGCAAGAAGTAAAATATGTGGCTTTTGCTCTTGGTTTAATTACTATTCTTGCGGCATTCGTGATCAAAAGGATCACTACAAAGCAAAAGTCAGAAATAAGAGCGTATGTTGATCGTGTTAAAAAGACTGCTATTAGCGATACTTAATTCCTAATTTATATAAAATACTATAATCCCTGAAAATGGGGGTCAAATTCAAAGATGACTATCTTATCTTGCACTAATGGTTCAAGAAAGAAATATATTTCATTACATCCTATACTTTATATCTCTTTTCATAGGGTATTTTAGCTCGCCAGAAGCTCCCTGTGGAGACTTATTGCAAAACTACGCCCAGAAACCTTATGGAGTCAACTTTGTAGATTGTAAAGAAGGAAGCGGACAAATCATAGCAGAGGCCATTTACAAAGTAGCTGCGGAAGATGTAGACGCCGTTGAGCAATTTTTTGTGAATTCCTATGGAATGGGAGAATTAGAATTCGTTTGCTGTGGGTGGGAACCAAAGGATGGCAAAACAGGTCAACCTATGAGCAAAGCACTCCGGCAATTAGACGCTAACTACAGTTTATTAATTTCGATGCACGGAAATGCTGAAGTTGAAAATGAAGATGGGACCTATCGTATTGAAACCAATCGAAGTAAAATCCAATATTTCTACGTTACTGTCCAGATAGTGGAGGTTTGATGTGAGTATTATTCAATAAAAAAGAGTCTTACCTTTTTGGATAAGACTCTTTTACGAGAACACTATATGAAAATGAAAAAATTTAACTCTCTGACTAATTCATAGTAAAGATAACTCCATACCTGGTCCTTTCTAAATTATTGTTGTGAAGCAACGTATTTCTGTGGTGTTAGAAGCAAATGTTGTTACGAAGTGTTTTTAGAACTTACTTTTTTAAAATATCTCGAACAATTTTTAGATGATGTTCTGTATGCAATTGAATAAACCGAAGACTTTGCCCCTTATCTAACTGCTTAAAAAATGGATGCTTAATATTCGCATTATTATCCAATAAAAAAGCGCCTTGAATTTTTGTTCTACTAGTTTCCAATTGTGTTTTTATCGCTTCAGTTGTAATAATTGCAGGAGGTTGAACCCTTTTTGGGGCCTTTGCTCTACCGCGTGGTATATAATTAAAAGTAAAGCAGAAGAGGCGAGTGGCACTAAAATTACTACTGTATGCTTTTGGATCTGAAACAAGCAAACTATCACAAATACCATTGATTACTTTTAAACTATGGTCTAAATGCCAGGCTACTGGGGCTTTAGAAACAGCTGTATTTAAGCTGTCTTTCATTTCTAAATACGCTTCTATTTCTTGAAGTTTGGGTTCTAAAAAGTCTGCTTCCTTCACTGTACCTTGCTTTTGTATTACAAAATACAGGATAATAAGGGAGACCAATGTAATTACTGCAATCTTTTTTTTCATAATTGTGGAGCTGTTTTTTTGTTTATACTATACCATCCTAGCCACATGTGGGTAGTCAATCTTCTTAGTACACCCTTGGTGGTCTTATTTCGTTTATTTTTTCTAGAATCCTTGTCTTTTTTCATTGTGTTAGGTTTTAAAATTGAAATCGGTATCCAAAATCTGGAAAGAAACCAATTTGATCTACTTGGTCTATATTATTCGTAAGACGGTTGTAACGTCTGGCAAATATGTTCTCGTTTGCAGTAACATTTTGAAGATCTAGGTAGAATTGATGTGAACGCTTCTTTTTTGCACTGTTTATTTTAATACCAAACTTAAGGTCCCACCTAAAGTAGGCATCGTACTGTTCACTAAATGCAATATCTTCTTGCAAGACTTCAAAGCCTGCAATCCGAGATGCTTCGAGATCTACTGGGGTAAAATAACGCCCTCCCGAGGTGCTTAAACGAGTATCTATAAACAAAACGTTTTTACCACTTTTCCCTGTTTTGAATTCCTTTCCTGCTAGTAGGTTTACTACATAGCCGTTATTAAAAGGAGAGTTGCGTTCCACCCCATCACTACCCTCGTACTTACTTTCGAAAAAAGAACTTGTCAGCAAGCCATAGTATCCTTTGCTAAAGAACTTTTCCAGAGTTAATTCTATTCCTTGATTATTACCTACTCCTTCATTTACTAAAGAGACTCTATCATTGTCGAATTGAAAACCAGCTCCTTCAGTAAGAGAGGAATAACTAGAAGGGGTGCTTTCTACGGCAGCGTTGTCAATGTCTTGATAGTAGACTTCAAGTTTTGCGCGCCATTTGCTGCCTAATTTTACATCATAACCTAGTACATAATGATTGCTACGAACAAATTCCAGTTCTTTATTGGTTTGCACAAGTGTTCCGTTCACATTTTCATTTAAAAAAAGTAAGGGTAAAGCTATGGATTGCTGGTGCAAACCATATCCTATATTAATTTTATGACTAGAACCTATTTGATATCCAAGAGCTGCTCTAGGTTCCAAAGCAAATTGCTTATTAAGACTGCTATATTGCCCATGTAGACCTGCATTTAAAGTGAGGTTTTCTGTTAATCTAAACTGCCCTTGAATATAGGGTTGTATTAAGGATATGTTTTCATCAATATCTCTAAAAGTAAAGAAGTCTGGGTCGCCATCTCCATCTAAATCGGCTTGTTCTTCGCGATCTCTTAGAAAACTCTCCACACCAAAATTTTCTATAAGAATTCCTGTCCTAATGGTACTTTTGTTACTTAGCTTGGAGTTAAAGAGGGTAGAAAAAGTAAATCTTTTTTCTGTATCATCCACTTCTGTAAAAGGGATTATACGTTCCTCATTCGTATCTTGATTGAAGTAGCGGTTAGCGTTAAATTCGTTGCCCGAAAAGGAGGTGGCCACTAGGGTACGTAGGAAGGAGTTGTCACTTAGACTAATTTGATGTTTTAAACCAACCACCCCAAAACGAGAGGTGGCAAAAGCATCTTCATCATCTGCAGCAAAAAGGTCGGTTTCATCAATATCATCACTTAAAAAATCAATGTCAGAAGAGCCAAAAATACCAAAAACGGAAAATCGACCTGCTTTGCTTTTTCCAAAATCAATATTAAAAGAAAGGTCATTATAATTAGGAACTGCACTGGTTCCGCCAGCACCGATCCCAAGTAAACCCACTAGAGAATACCTTGCTGCTATTAAGAAAGATCCATTGTTTTTCCCTAGCGGACCTTCGGCAGTAGCTTCTACCCCGGTAAAAATTCCAGTTTGAAAACTGTATTCATAGGCATCAATATTTCCATTCCTAAAACCTAAATCGAAAACACCTCCTAATGCATTCCCATACTCTGAAGGAAATGCAGAAGTAAGAAAATCGGAGTTTTTAAGCATATTAGGATTTAATGCTGATACGGGTCCTCCTGTGGTTCCTGAGGTGGAAAAATGGTTGGGACTGGGGATTGGAATACCTTCCAATCGCCATAACAGTCCCGTGGGAGAATTACCTCTAACAACAATGTCATTTCTACTATCATCTGGTGAAGATACCCCAGCAAAATTTGCGGCTAAGCGCCCTACATCGCTTCGTCCTCCAGAAAAACGTGTAACTTCTTCTAATCCGAACTGCCGTGCAGATACTGTTGCCAGTTTATTTAGGGCTCTATCTTTATTGGTATCTGCTGTTATTACAACTTCGTCTAACTGATTAAAGGAGGCTATCAATAAAATATTTAGAAATACATCTTTACCTGTAGTGACTTCAATATTTGGGATGGTAGACGTTTCATAACCAATGTAACTTATTCGAATAATTTGTCTTCCTATGGATACCTCTGGAAGAATAAATCTGCCATCAAAATCGGTGACTACTCCTGTAGCGTTCTCTGCGTTAAGTAACTCAATGGTAGCTCCTACTAATGGACTTTCAGACTGCTTATCCAAGATAATACCCTTTATGGTGCCGGTCTGAGAAATACCGTGAAAGCAAAGGAGCATTAATAGGATATAAATAAGATTTTTCATGACTTGTATTTTTTGATTTGATCAAAAGTGACTCAGAATTTGTACCTATTGAAAAAGAAATTGCTCAACCGTATATCTAAGTTTTGAAGTGTCTATAAACAATTTAAAGAGGTCTTTGTAGGGTTTTTATAGGTATTTTCAGGTTAGTTTGGAGAAATGACAATTCAAGTCAGAAATCGACAATTCGACAGTTATAGATAGAACCGTTTCTTTGGTCTTCAGTATCTTTAGGCGAAATAGGCCTCCTAGAGATGTTTAAAAAAGCAAATCTGAAAAAATTCGCATTTAGAATACTCATTGTAAATATTATCTTTTTTACGGTGAAACTTACCATTGATCATGACGATGAGGTTGAAGGTTTTTTTAACCCCATGAACCTATTTTACTATTGCTCTGCATTCTTCTTAATCATTTTCACTTGGGAAGTTAATGATTGGCTTATTCAACGGCAGTTGAAGAAAAAGAAGGGCTTAGATATTCCTGGAAGTATTAAAGTACTGGGCTATACTTTTTTAATTTTTATTCCTATTGCTGCTTTGGTATACTACCTTGCCATTTTTGAGTATAATCATATTTGTCTGATAGACTCGGAAGATCCTGGTTTACGTTTCCGAATCGATTTTTTTAGGGCATTACTTTTGGGAGCAGCGATTGTTGGTTTTAATATCTTTTACCATTCCGTGCAACAGAAGAAGGAGCTTGAGCAAAAAATGAATCGACTTCAAAAAGAAGCAATGGTTTCTAAATATAAATCCCTACGAGATCAAATCAGCCCTCATTTTCTCTTTAATAGTCTTAACACGCTTACCTCTTTAATGTATGAAGATAGAGACCTGGCTTCTGATTTTGTTTCACGTTTGGCTTCAAGTTATCGTTATATTTTGGAGCATAGAGAGGAAGATTTGGTGAGTTTGGAAAAGGAACTTCATTTTATGGACTCATTTATTTTTATGATGAATGTACGGCATGAGGAAGCTTTAAAAATCAATATTGAAATTGATGTAAATACCAAGCAATACTTAATCCCAACGCTTACGTTACAGATGCTATTGGAAAATGCGTTAAAGCATAACTATTATTCTAAAGAAAGACCAATGCAGGTTAAAATCTATTCGGTGGGGAAAGTAGGTCTTGTTATGGAAAACTCTTTGAGGAAAAGAGTTCCAGAAGAAGAATCAACAAAGCTAGGGTTAAAAAATATTCAAAAAAGATATGCATTTTATACCCGTCAAGAAGTAGCGGTAGAGGAGGATAAGGATATATTTAAAGTAACCATGCCTTTATTACCTAGAGAAATAAAAGAAGTCCCAGTTTTATCTGTTTCTTAATAATTAAATAAAATATTCCATTGAAAGCAGTAATTGTTGAAGACGAGAGCATAGCATCAAGACGATTGGCCAGTTTAATTGCAGAAATAGCACCAGAAATTGAAATCGTGGGGCAACTTACATCTGTAGAGAATGCTATTAAGTGGTTTCATACCAATCCTATTCCTCAGTTAATTTTTTTAGACATTCAACTGAATGATGGTTATGGATTTGATATTTTAGATCAACTAGACACACACCCTCCTGTTGTATTTACTACCGCATATAATGAGTATGCCATTAGAGGGTTTAAGTATAACGGATTGGATTATCTTTTAAAACCAATTGATAAGAATGATCTAAAAGTAGCATTAAAGAAATTTAAGCAAGCCAATAAGCAAAATTACACCCTCCTAGATGACGACAAATTAGATCAAATTAAAAATTTATTCGATAAGGAATACAAACATCGGTTCATGGTCAAGGTTGGTAACCAGTACAAGTCCTGTAATGTAGAAGACATTGCTTATTTCAAATCGCATGAAGGGCTTATTTTCTTTTATACCCATAAGGGGCAACCATATCCTATAGAGTATTCTATAGACCAACTAGAAGAGATTCTGAACCCGATCAACTTTTTTAGAATTAACCGAAAATTTATGGTTTCTGTGCAATCTGTAGGGGAAATTCATAGTTATTTTAATAGTAGGTTATTATTAAAACTAGTTCCCAAAGAAGAAGAACAAGTAATTGTTTCAAGGGAGCGAACCACCAATTTTAAGAAATGGTTGGATTTCTAAAGAATGAACTGCCACAATCCAGTATCAAAAAACCCGCCAAAATATGGCGGGTTTTTTTATGTGAGATCATTAAAATAGATTTAATATCTATAGTATTCCGGTTTAAATGGACCTTCTACCGTAACTCCTATGTAAGCAGCCTGATCCTCTTTTAACTCTGTAAGTTCTGCGCCCAAACGAGATAGGTGTAATTTAGCTACTTTTTCATCAAGATGCTTCGGTAGCATATATACTTCGTTCTTGTAGTTGGCACTATTTTTCCACAATTCTATTTGTGCTAAGGTCTGATTTGTAAAGGAATTACTCATTACGAAACTTGGATGCCCTGTGGCACAACCCAGATTCACCAAACGCCCTTCTGCTAAAATGATGATGTCTTTTCCATCAATGGTATATTTATCTACCTGAGGTTTTATTTCGTCCTTGGTATTCCCATGATTTTCATTCAACCATGCCATGTCTATTTCATTGTCAAAATGACCAATATTACAGACAATAGCTTTGTCTTTTAGAGCTTTAAAATGTTCGGCTCTTATAATGTCTTTATTTCCTGTAGTTGTTATCACTACATCGGCTGTACCAATAACAGTCTCTAATTTTTTTACTTCGTAACCATCCATGCAAGCTTGTAAAGCACAAATAGGATCAATTTCTGTTACGGTTACAATAGAACCAGCGCCCCTAAAAGAAGCGGCAGTACCTTTTCCAACATCTCCATAACCAGCAACCACTACTCGTTTTCCTGCCAACATCGTATCTGTTGCTCTTCGTATAGCATCTACTGCACTTTCTCGGCAGCCGTATTTATTATCAAACTTTGATTTTGTAACGGAATCATTTACATTGATAGCAGGCATTGGTAAAGTTCCATTTTTCACACGTTCGTACAAACGATGTACTCCGGTAGTAGTTTCTTCTGAAAGGCCTTTAATGTCAGCAGCCATTTCTGGGTATTTATCCAATACCATATTGGTAAGATCTCCCCCATCATCCAGAATCATATTTAGTGGTTTTCGATCTTCACCAAAGAATAAAGTCTGTTCTATACACCAGTCAAATTCTTCTTCATTCATTCCTTTCCATGCATACACTGGGATACCAGCTGCGGCGATAGCGGCTGCGGCATGATCTTGGGTAGAGAAGATATTGCATGAACTCCAGGTAACTTCTGCTCCTAAAGCCACAAGCGTTTCTATAAGCACAGCGGTTTGTATAGTCATGTGAAGGCAACCAGCGATACGCGCTCCTTTTAAAGGCTGTTCTTCTCCATATTCCTCTCTTAACGCCATTAGTCCTGGCATCTCTGCTTCTGCTAAATCTATCTCTTTTCTTCCCCAGTCGGCCAGAGAAATATTTTTTACCTTATTTGGTACATATGGAACAGTTGTAGTACTCATATCCTTTTTTATTTTTACTTTCGTTACACGCTCAGTAGGGCGTTTATTTTGGATTACAAAGATAGCGATAACTTAGATATTCCCATGCCACTTTACAAAACTATAACAGTAACATCTTCGGTAAAAGTCTATATCTGGAAGGTAGAAGAATCGGAGGCAGTTTTACAAAAGGGAATTGAATTAACACCGCATTGCCAGAACCGAATGCTTGGGATGAAATCTGAACTACATCGTAGAGCATTTTTAAGTATTCGACATCTTATGGCAGAAGCAGGTTATGTAGATCACGACCTTTATTATGACGATGCGGGGAAACCTCATTTAAAGGATGGGAAGTACATCTCCATAACTCATTCCTATAATTTCACGGGCATTATTATTGGCGATAGGGAAGAAGTGGGCATTGATATAGAGAAGCAACGCAATAAAATTCTTCGCATAGCACATAAGTTTACACCAATAGCGGAATACCGAACTCTTGCCAACACAGCGGCTATTGTTAGGAAACTTACCGTTGTTTGGGGCGCTAAAGAATCACTGTATAAAATTGCAGCACAACATGGGCTCAGCTTTTTGCATCATATAGATATTAAAGATTTTTCTTTGGACGAGGAGACTACCATGGGAGATGTTATTTACCAAGGGAGAATGACTTCCCATTCGATCCAATTTTTAGAATTTGAAGGTTTTACCTGTGTACATGCCATCCGATTAGAAAATTAGTGGCAGTAACTAGAGAAGTATTCGTGTTTAAATGAATGACAGGTGGAACAATAATGACAGGATTAATTATAATTAAATAAAGAATGGAAATTTCAGTTGAGTTAACCCTAAGCCCGCTTCAAGATAATTTTGAAGCTCCTATTATTAGCTTCATTCAGAAACTGAGGGCATCTGGACTTAGGGTTATAGAAAACCCGTTAAGCACGCAAATATTTGGAGATTATGATGCAGTTATGAAGGTACTTCATACTGAAATTAAAGATGCTTTAGAACTTATGGATAAGGGCTTAGTGTATATCAAAATAGTAAAATCTGATAGAAGCGACTATGAGCCCCATTTTTGAGTTTCTATTTGGTCAGTATAGAGACTATGAAACCTATCAAATAGTCTTAGAAGTGATTGCAGTTATCTTTGGACTGTTGTCTGTTTGGTACTCTAAACAGAACAATATTTTGGTATACCCAACAGGTATTATCAGTACTTCTATTTTTGTGTTTCTCTTGTATAAATGGGGGCTGCTTGGAGATATGATGATTAATGCATACTACTTTATAATGAGTATTTATGGATGGTATGTATGGACGCGTAAAGTAAGCGATACGCAGTTTACTCCTATTACGAGGACTACAAAAAAAGAACAGCAATTTTCTGTAATCATTTTTATAGCCACCTTAATATTTGTCTATATCGTCTATGAAACCTTTGATAAATGGACTAGTTGGACTGCTTATGTTGATACCTTAACCACTGCTATCTTCTTTGTAGGAATGTGGTTAATGGCTAAACGTAAAATTGAAAATTGGATTTTTTGGATCATAGGTGATCTTATTACGGTTCCTTTGTATTTTTATAAAGGCTATACGATTTCAAGTTTTCAGTATCTTATCTTTACTATAATTGCCGTTTACGGATACATTGCATGGAAAAAAATCTTAGACAAGAACCCTCAGACCTTATTAAGGTAGTATTATTTGGACCAGAATCTACTGGGAAGACAACCTTGTCCGAGCAACTAGCAAGGCACTATAACACAGTTTGGGTGCCAGAGTATGCCCGAGAGTATTTACAAGATAAGTGGAATAATGAGCGTAAAACTTGCGAGCCCAAGGACCTGCTTCCTATTGCTAGAGGACAAATGCATTTAGAAAATACGTTGACTAAAAAAGCTGGAGACCTTTTAATATGTGATACAGATTTATTGGAAACAAAGGTATATTCAGAAGCCTATTATGTGGGTCATTGCGATCCGCAATTAGAAAAATACGCTTTAAAAAATACATATGATCTTTATTTGCTTACCTATATCGATATTCCATGGGAGAAAGATGATTTAAGAGATAAACCTGATGAGCGGGAAAAAATGTTCCAATATTTTAAAGATACCTTAGAAAAGTATCAAAAGAATTTCATTATTTTAAAGGGAGATAAAGCAACGCGTTTGAAACTAGCAATAGAACAGATTGATAAACTTTTGTATTCATGATAGAATTTACAGCAGCAGATTTAGACCAATTAACTCAAAAGAAAATCTCGGAAGAGCAAGTGGTAGGTCAAATCAAAATTTTTAAGGAAGGAATTCCTTTTGTACAATTAGAAAAAGCCGCTGTAATATCAGATGGAATTTTAAAGCTAACCGAGGAACAAGAGCAACAATTTCTCATAGAGTTTGATCTAGAAAAAAATAAAAATACCCTATTGAAATTTACACCAGCTTCTGGTGCTGCTTCTAGAATGTTCAAAGCCTTATTTAACTTTATAGAAAACTTTGATCCAGAAATAGAAACCTTAGAAGCTTATTTGACTCGTACTAAAGATACAGCGATCAGTTCTTTTTTTGAGGGGTTAGAGCAATTTCCTTTTTATTCGTTGATCCAGGAAAACAATTTAGAAAAAGCCACCTCCAAGGATCAAGAATGTAAGATGTTAGTGGAGAAAATGCTTTTGGAAAAAGGATTTAATTATGGTATTTACCCAAAGGGTTTATTACCCTTTCATGATTATAAAACTCATGTAGCTACTGCCTTTGAAGAACATTTAAAAGAAGCTGCCGCTTACACTGCTGTAAATGGGCATGCAGATTTACATTTCACCATATCCATACAGCACCAAGAAAAGTTCAATACCACCTTAAAGGAAATTATAAGTAGAGTGTCTAAAACTACTCATACTTCTTTTGAAGTACGTTATTCTTTTCAAAAAGCAGCTACAGATACCGTTGCCGTTACTTTAGATAATGAACTATTTAGAAACAAAGATGGATCGTTGTTGTTTAGACCTGGAGGACATGGTGCTTTGATAGAAAACCTGAACGAAGTAGATGCAGATATTGTTTTTATTAAGAATATTGACAATGTAGTTGTATCCAAGTACTTACCGGATGTTGCTAATAGTAAAAAAATATTGGCAGGCTTATTACTAAGTATTCAAAAAAGAGTTTTCGATTATGCAGCTATTCTTGAAGATGAGTCTATGACTATAGAGCAGATATATGAGGCAAAAACCTATTTGGAAACTGCACTTAATGTTCGTTTTTCAGATACTTTTCAAAGCTTCAATATTGAAAGACAATTACGGATCTTAAAAGATAAGATCAACAGACCTATAAGAGTCTGTGGAATGGTAAAAAATGAAGGAGAACCGGGAGGAGGTCCTTTTTGGATTAAAGATCAACATAACAATATTACCTTACAGATAGTAGAGTCTGCGCAGATTGATACTACGATCGAAAATCAAGAAAAAATCTTAAAGAATGCAACCCATTTTAATCCAGTAGATTTAGTATGTGGACTAAAAAATCACAAAGGTGAAAAGTATAATCTTCTTAATTTTGTAGATCCCAAACAAGGCTTTATTACTGAAAAAACGAAGGAGGGGAAGAAATTAAAGGCGCTAGAACTTCCAGGTTTATGGAATGGAGCCATGGCCTATTGGAATACTATTTTTGTTGAAGTTCCTATAGTAACCTTTAATCCTGTGAAAACGGTAAATGATTTGCTAAAACCCACGCATCAAGCAACTTAATTTTTTTAGAATTCAATATTGGTATCAAAAGTGTGTAATTCTTATACACTCTTTATAAAGTTTACCCAGCTTTATACAAGAATCTTCATTTCAAAAATTTATTAAATAACTGATAGTCAAATGTTTACGATAAGATTAAACAGGAATCTGTGGTTGGCATTATTTTTCCTCTAGTTCAGTTAATAATAAGGATTGTTTAACTTAAAATAGAGATACAAGATGAAAAAATTAGTTTTTACAGCGGCATTAGCATTCGGTAGCCTTAGCATGATTGCTGCTACGACTCCCATTTTTGGTAATGAAATCATTACTACAGTAATGAATCAAGACTTTACTGAAATTGCAATAGAGGAATTACCATCAGCAATTACGGAGGCCTTAGCAAAAGATCATCCAGGAGCTACTATTGAAAAAGCCTTCGTTAACGAAGAAGCAAAATACAAACTAGAAGTTACCAAAGAAGATGGTTCTGCAGTAGAGTTGTACGCAGATGCTGAGGGTAACTGGCTGGAAATGTAAAGAGTTAATTAAGTCAATAGAGTTAATTAGTTTTTGGTTAGTTTGGTTTTAAAGGCCCCGTGACTCGGGGCTTTTTTCATCTTAAAATGTTTTTACAAAAGAATCTGGAGTATAGAGTGAACTAAATTCAGTAGACATGAATGAATCTACTACCTTACTTGTTTTGATCATTGGGAGCGTATTTGCATTCCTGGTGGCTCTTTGTATACTGCTCACGAGTATGCTTACCCAAAAGGGAAATAAAACTACGAAGTCCCAAAGTCAGGAGGGTTAAAAAACCGGCTTCTTCCTATGTTGCGGGAACACCTCCTTTTCATAAATAAATTTTTTTAAAGAAAAAGTGACTTATTCAAAAAAGTAGTGTCTTAATAATAGAAAGTAAGATAAACTCTTTTAAAGTTTGGTTTCATTATGAGAAAATTATTAACCTCTATCACGTTTGGAATTTGTTGTGTGCTCTCATGGGTAATGGCAGGAATGATTTTGGAAGAAGAGAAAACAATGTTGAAACACCAAGAAATGGTAATGGAAGCTTCAGGAATGGAAAAGTTGGAAGACTCCTCTGAGAAGACGTTAACGCCATTAATGAGCAAAGAAAAAGAGTTAGGAAAAGAACAGTTGTAATAGAAAAGAGTGAATAGTAGTTTTTAGAATATAGTAGTAAATTTTTGATTGATTGGTTTTAAGGAGCCCCTTTTTAAGGGGCTTTTTTTATTTGAGTAGTGGCCTTCTTGTACTCTGCATTCTCCAGGATTAATGGTTAGATTCCAGTGTAAAACTGTGTACATTTTATACACATTGCATAGTAAGTACCCATAAGTATACAGTTCTTTTTCAAAAGAAATGAATGTAAATATCTGTAAATAAGATAGTTATAATTATTTAGATCTTATTATGGTTGTGGTACTATATTTTCTATGTATTAGAGAGCATAAGAACATTTATAACAATAATAAAAGAAAAAATCATGAAGAAATTATTTTTTGTAGCCGTATTTGCATTAGGAAGTTTAACTGCATTTGCACAAGATACTGAGGAAGCACAAGTAGATGCTACCGAAACTGTAGCACAAGACGATTTTGCAGAAATAGCCACTAGCGAATTGCCTGAGGCGGTAACTGCAGCTGTAGCTAAAAACTATCCTACTGCTACTATCAACAAGGCGTATGTAAACGAAGCTAAGCAGTACAAATTGGAAGTGTCTTTAGAAGACGGAACTTCTGGAACATTATATGCTGATGAAGAAGGCAATTGGATTGAGCAATAAAATGTCTTAAAATTTAACTTGAGTTATTTGTTTTGTATCAAGTTGGTTTGGTTGAAAAGGGTTGTATGTACATACAACCCTTTTCTTATTGCATAGATACAAGCGAACAGAAAAAATCGCTTATAAAGGACTCTTGAAGGTAGTAGGTATCGAATTTATAATGTTTTTAGGACTGAAGGTAGTCGCCCTAGGCTCTTTTTACGTAGATATTAAACACTAGACTATTTTTATGCCCGCAATCTTAATAATAGAGGACGATGCTGCTTTCTGTCAAATGCTACAAAAGTTTCTGACCAAACATGCGTATGAGGTAACAACTAGCTATACTGCCTTAGATGCCAAAACAAAGTTTAAGAAGACTACATTTGATTTAGTGCTTACAGACCTTCGTTTACCAAATTATGATGGTATTCAGCTTATCTCGGATATTAAAGAAGCATCTCCGCAAACTGCAGTAGTTGTAATGACGGGTTACGCAGAGGTAGGTACTGCCGTTACTGCTATGAAAAAAGGGGCTTATGATTATATTTCCAAACCGTTTAGGCCAGATGAAATGCTGATGGTAATAGGAAGTGCTATTCAGGCAAAAGAACGAAAAGAAATATCCCAAAAAGGAAAAACGCATCAACCTGCAAAAATTTCTCCAACCACATCCAAGGTGATAAAAGGGACCAGCGAAGCCTCAAAAAAATTAGAGGAGTATATTAATTTGGTAGCACCTACAAATATGTCTGTTTTAATTACGGGGAATAGTGGAACCGGAAAGGAAGTTAGTGCAAGAGCAATTCATGATAAGAGTAGTCGTAAGGACTTTAATTTTGTGGCAGTCGATTGTGGTGCAATTCCAAAGGAATTGGCTACCAGTGAGTTTTTTGGACATATAAAGGGAAGTTTTACTGGGGCTATTGAAGATAAAATCGGAAATTTTGAAGCTGCAAATGGAGGCACTTTATTTTTAGATGAAATCGGCAATTTGTCCTATGAAAATCAGATACAACTTTTAAGAGCTCTGCAAGAGCGAAAAATCAAGAAAGTCGGAAGTAATAAGGAACAAGAAGTAGATGTTAGAATCATAACGGCCACTAATGAAGACCTAACAGAAGCCGTTGAAAAGGGTACTTTTAGGGAAGATTTGTTTCATCGAATTAATGAGTTTAGTATTGAAATACCTTCTTTAGCTGATAGGAAAGAAGATCTTATTTTGTTTGCAGAACACTTTTTGCAGAGGGCCAATGCCCATTTAGACAAGCAAATTCTTGGATTTTCAGATGAGGTATTAAGTGTTTTTCAAGACTATCACTGGCCAGGTAATTTAAGGGAACTACAGAATGTAATTAAAAGGGCCGTATTACTATCAAGAGATAAGCATGTGGAAGTTGAGGTATTGCCCAAAGAAATTATAGAACCCAACGAAAGAGGTATAGAAGAGACCAAAGAATTCTCCAAGGAAGCCTTTGAGAAAGATCAAATTATAAAAGCACTAAAAAGAACCAACTTTAATAAATCAAAGGCCGCAAAACTTTTACAAGTAACTCGTAAAACCTTATATAATAAAATTAATCACTATAACTTGGACTTTTAGTTAAATGGGCTTGCAATGCCATTTGCAAAACAGTAGTCTTTTGTTTGAGATTCTTCCAATGAACCTTCAAGGATTTCCCTCCTTCTTTTTCCATTGAATAATGCTCTAAATACTCCAAAATAGGTACAATACCTTTTGTATTTAATTGTCTAAACATGGGTAGCATTCTATGTGCTACCGAGTGTATCATTTTTTCATTTTTAGTGAGCACAGCTTTTTCTAGAAGAATCATATTGGTATTGGTGTCTTCCATAAATGTGCTCAGCACCTCATTAATGCCTGCACTATTGTTCCCTATAAAGGAAATGAGAAGATCTAAATTGAAAAGAGAAGAAGCAGGAATTGAGTTTTTCTGATGTGGAATTACAGATCCAGTTAAAACGGTATCTCCAAAGAGCTCTCCCAATACCTTTAAAAGAGTAGTTTTAGTAAAAGGCTTTTGCAGAATAGAAACAAAACCTGCAGCTTTATAGGTTTCTGGCATTATATCTCTGCGCCCTGTCATTGCAATAATTGGTTGTGTTTTATAATGCGAATAATGAGCATTTTTTAACTTTTTTAATACCTGAAAACCGTTTATAGTTGGCATTTCAATATCCGTAAGAACTACATCATACCTTAGGAACGGGTCATTTGGAATAGCATAGAAATCAGAGTAGGTGTGCGCTTTAATCTGTTCATTAAGGCAAACCTCTTTTAATAAATGTAGCATGGAAGGGTCATCATCTAGAATAAGAATAGAGAGACCCGCCTTCGGGGTTATTGCTTTTCTATTTTCTAGGCTTGTTGATTTCTTGGTAAACTCTAGTGGAATTTTAAGGGTAAAGCTACTTCCCTTGGTTGGTTCACTTTTCAAATGTAAGGTGCCTTTTAAAAGGCTAGCCAATTTTTTTGAAATGGTAAGTCCAAGACCATAACCACCGAACTTCTTATCGGTATGTTGCTCTGCCTGCGTAAATTCTTTGAAAATTAATTTTTGCTTTTCTTTAGGAATGCCAACACCACTATCACTTATTATAATGGAAGCAACAAAAACATTTTTTGATATATGGGTATAATTGGCCGATACTTTAATGAATCCCTGGGCTGTAAACTTATATGCATTGCTGATGAGATTGGTAACAATTTGCCTAATTCGGAAGGGATCTCCAAGCACCGTATGTTCTAATTCGTCTTCGAAAGCAATGATAAGTTCAATGGGTTTTTTACTATGAATTTCTTTAATGTTCTCTGCGGTTTCTGTAAGCAGGCTTTTTAGGTTAAACGGAATTCGTTCTATTTTAATTTTACCAGCTTCCAACTTGGAAAAATCGAGAAGATCATTTACCAATCTGTCTACATATTTGGAGGCAGAGCGTACATTTTTTAAATAACCATTTTGCTTTTCAGATAATCCAGTGTTTTCCATTAACTCCGAATACCCGGTGATGGTATTTAGAGGAGTACGCAAATCATGACTTACGGTTGAAATAAGTTGTTCCCTGCTTTTTAACAAGGATTCCGAGAACTTTTTTTCTTGCTCTAATTTCTGACGGTACGACTGAACTTTTAGAAAATCACGGGTGATGAGAAAAGTGAATAGTCCAACAACTAAAAAACTCAAAATAGCAGCAAACCCAGCTAGTCGTATACTGGTACGTAAGGCGGCCTGCTTTTTAATAGTATCATTGTAGGTATTTGTTACTATTTCTTGCTCAAAGCCCGTAATAATGCCCCTTAATTGTTGTGAAAGTATTAAATCGTTTCGGTTTAGGGCGATCTCTTTTTGTTCTAGGGAACGTTGTCTAGCTACGTTTTTTCTCTTTAATTGGGTAAGCATTGTTTTAGACACCTCTAATATGGAATCTACTTTCCTAGGGTCTTCATTTTCAACGGCATCTTTTGGAACATTCTCATTCAGAAGTGCTACCCAATCTTCCAATATTTTACGCTCGTATGGAGATAGTTTTTCAGGGTTTTTATGAAAATTTTCCACAGTTAACTTCCCAGTAGATGCTTCCATTTTCTGTATTTCTCTTAAGGCACTATCAATAGAACTATTGGGCTGATTTTGTGCTTTTAAATCCCAAAGTTCATTGCTATTTTCTAGTTTTTGTATTAGAAGTATTTGCACGCTATCTAATAAGGATTTGTGTTCTTCGCTAGGAGTCAGTTGTTTCAAAGAATCAATGTCCACAATAATGGAATCAATCTTTTGGGAGTAATTCGTAAAGGAAGCTTTGGATTTGGTTTGCAATGCCAATTTAGACATACTTTCTGCCTCGTAGAGATGCGTTAATAAAGATCCAGTTTTTAATAATTTGGTATCATTCTCTGCGGAAACTTCTGTAGATAAGTATACCCGTATTTCTGAATAAATATAGAAACCAGAAACTACAGCAAGGATGGCTAATACCAAATAACTCAGTATTATTTTTAAAGTAATCTTGTTCTTAGAACTTGTGCTCATGGCGTTTATGATATAGCGGGGTATAGTATATACGGATGTATCTGAGTTAGAGTTTATATTTAGTAAGATTTACTATGATTTGTAAAACTTGCGCAATATCTTTGTCGCATCTCAAAGGGGTGCTGACTTCTATATAAAATTGGAATAAGCTGAGATTATACCCAATGAACCTGGGCGGGTAATGCTGCCAAGGGACAACTTTTAAAGAGTGAGATAGTACTTTCGCTAATCGTGATTTTTTCAGGATCTAGCCGTTTGTGTTACTTTCTTTTGGGCAAGAACTATTCGGTTCACTTAAAATCAATTACAAGAATAACAACCCCTTTTATTCGGCACTAAAAAAGCACGAATGAAAAATTTATTTACAGCATTAGTAGTATGTTTTTGTTTTACATTAACTTCCATTGCACAAGAAAAGTTCATAGTTTCCGGTCAGTTTTCAGATGAATACGGAGAGCCTTTGCCAGGTGTTAGCATTGTTGTAAAAGGTACTACTAATGGGACACAGACAGATTTTAATGGTAATTATTCCATAGAACTGACCAAAGGTTCTTATACGTTGGTATATTCCTTTCTTGCACCAAATGTTATTGAAAGAAGTTTTTATTTAGACCAAGATTTAGTTCTCAATGTGAAGATTGGTGAAAAACTTCAAGTATTAGATGAAGCACTTGTCTCAGCAATACGCGTTACAAATGCTATTCCCGTTACCTTTTCA
Organism: uncultured Flavobacteriaceae bacterium; assembly: GCA_947500575.1. Lineage (GTDB taxonomy): Bacteria > Bacteroidota > Bacteroidia > Flavobacteriales > Flavobacteriaceae > CANMSI01. The sequence continues at coordinate 373,128 of CANMSI010000003.1, forward strand.
AACCTAACCAAAGAGCAGTTAAAGCCCAGAAACTTAGGACAAGACATTCCTATTTTAATTAACTTTCTACCTTCAGTGGTTACTACATCAGATGCGGGAGCAGGAATTGGGTATACGGGAATTAGAGTGCGTGGAAGTGATGCAACACGGGTAAATATTACCATCAATGGTATCCCCTATAACGATGCAGAATCTCAAGGAACTTTTTGGGTAAACATGCCAGATTTTGCATCTTCTACCGAAAGTTTGCAATTGCAAAGAGGGGTAGGAACTTCTACAAATGGAGCAGGAGCGTTTGGTGCTAGTCTTAACATCTTAACAGATGCTGTTTCTGAAGAAGCCTATGGACAAATTTCTTCTTCCTTAGGAAGTTTTAATACCCTTAGAAACAATATAAAGTTTAGTACAGGCCTATTAAATGATCATATAGAATTGTCTGGTCGCTTATCGCGTATTACTTCAGATGGTTATATAGACAGAGCCTCATCCGAGTTAGACGCATATTTTTTACAAGGTGCCTATGTAGATGATAATACCCTTATAAAAGCATTGCTATTTGGAGGACATGAAATCACCTATCAATCTTGGTTTGGAATTGACGCGGCTACCTTGGAGAGTGATCGCACATTTAATCCCGCTGGTCAATATACAGATGATGAGGGAAATACCGTATTCTATGAAAATGAAGTAGATAATTATAAACAAGATCATTTTCAGTTATTATGGAATGAGGAATGGTCTAGTCTATGGAATACGAACCTAGCCTTTCATTATACGCGTGGAAGAGGATTTTTTGAGCAGTTTAGAGAAGATGATGATTTTGCCACCTATGGCTTTGAACCTCTCACGGTAAATGGAACTCTTGTAAATACAACAGATTTGATTCGCAGACGTTGGCTTGATAATGATTTTTATGGGACTACTTTTTCTGCAGATTACAAGGGAGAAGACGTTAATTTTATTTTTGGTGGAGCGTGGAACAAGTATGAAGGCGATCATTTTGGAGAGGTAATTTGGGCGCGTTTTGCAGGCAATAGTAGTATTAGAGATCGATATTATGATGATAATTCTTCAAAAACAGATTTCAATTTCTTTGCAAAAATCAACTATAAATTAGATAGCCATTGGAGCCTATATGGAGATGTACAGTACAGAGCTGTAGGGTACAATGCCAATGGTGAAGACACTGGATTAGTAGACGAGAACTTTAATTTTTTCAATCCTAAGGCAGGAGTTACCTATGATTTAAATTCAAATAATAATTTCTATTTATCCTATGCAAGAGCCAATAGAGAACCGAATAGGAATGACTTTGAAAATGGAAATCCTAGACCAGAGCAATTGGATGATTTTGAACTAGGATGGCGTTACGTGGCGCCAAAGGTTCAAGTAAGTACCAATCTCTACTATATGAATTACAAAGATCAATTGGTCTTAACAGGAGAACTCAATGATGTTGGAGCTCCGTTACGAGCCAATGTAGGAGATAGTTATCGCCTTGGAATAGAGATAGATGCAAATATTGCTTTAGGTGAAAAATTTGCGATCCAACCTAATATAGCCTTGAGCACCAATAAGAATCAAGATTTTGTATTCCAAAGAGATGGCGTGCTTCAAAACTTAGGAAATACCAATATTTCGTATTCTCCCAATATCATTGCTGGAAATATGTTTAGCTACTTGCCCAATGAAAATGTACAAATTTCGCTGCTTAGTAAATTTGTTGGGAAGCAATATTTTGGTAATATAGATTCTGAAGGATCTGTCTTAGATTCCTATTCACAAACGGATTTAAACATTCAGTACGTGATTAACACCAATTCCTTTATTAAAAGCATTACCTTATCTGGCTTGGTAAATAACATTTTCGATGCCGAATTAGTCACCAATGGTTATTTCTTTACGTTTGATGACGATTTTTCAAATCCAGGTACTATAACAACCATAGAAGGTGCTGGGTTTTACCCTCAAGCAGGAATTAACTTCTTAGTAGGAGCCACTTTAAATTTTTAAAATAGAATAAGCCCTTTCTTTTTAGGGAAAGGGCTTGCTCTAGCTAGGGCTTTTTATTTATTTGAATTCCTTATGGAATTATGCTCTTTTTTTCCTAGTTTGCTGATACTTTAAAAATACCATATGACGCCCTTGTTTCTTCTTTTACAAGAATCTATAGAATTACCAGAAGAGTTTGATCAGTTGTACGAATGGGGAGGCGTTATTGTATTTGCCGTAATTGGTTTTTTTTACTTTTTACCCTCCATTATTGCCTTATTTAGAGGTAAGAAGAATGTAATTGCTATTATGGCGCTTAATTTTTTTCTTGGATGTACCGTGGTAGGATGGGTAGTTTCTTTGGTATGGAGCTTATCTGCAGATGCGAAGCCACATACAGTAGTCGTAAATCAAAAACAACCTCAAAATCAGGATAATTTGGAACGAATTTCCAAGCTGAAAAAGCTGCTAGACGATGGTGCTATTTCCGAGCAAGAGTACATCATTGAAAAGAACAAATTGCTAAATATTTGACAAGCGCTATGCTGTTTTCGTAAAATCTAATGCTATTTAATTAGATATGGTAAGCACCTCTCCACTAAAAGCAGCTCTGTATTCTAGCATATCATAAAAACGGCTACCGGTATCTGGACGGTTTAAAAATTGTCCCGTAAATAGACTGTATTCATAATCCTCACAGGCACAGGTTACATTTTGCCCGTTGAGGCTCATGGTAGAACAACTATTAGGAGCATGGTTGGGGCAACTTGCTTCAAATACCCTAAATTGATTGAAGCCCGAATTAATAATAAAAACACCTCGCGTTCCTACTCCATCATTCCCGACATAAATAGCATTTCCAGTATTCTTCAATGGACTATACAATGGTAAATTTAGATTGAGATCAAATCGGAAACCTATTTCTTGAAGAAACGGATTTCTATTTCCACGATCGTTATCGCAAGAAAATAATAATAAGAGTGAAAAAAGTATTAAAATACGCCTCATACAGGGGTTTCATTTAGAATAACATCCACAAAATTGAACAAAAAAAACGTATATTTGTCTTAAATCCTCTATAAAAAAGAGGATTTTCCTATTTATTAAACGATGAAGTCATGAGTAACGTATCTTATTACACAGCAGAAGGTCTAAAAAACCTTAGAGATGAGCTAAATCAGCTAAAAGATGTGGAACGGCCAAAAGCGTCGCAGGCAATTGCAGAGGCCCGTGATAAAGGAGATCTTTCAGAGAATGCCGAATATGATGCTGCCAAAGAAGCGCAGGGATTATTAGAACTAAAAATATCGAAATTAGAAGCAACCTTATCAAATGCTAGATTGATAGATGAGTCACAATTAGACACCTCAAAAGTATTGGTATTGTCTACGGTTAAATTAAAGAACCAAAAGAATGGTATGGAAATGAAATATACCTTGGTTGCGGAAAGTGAAGCAGATTTAAAAACTGGTAAAATTTCAGTGAATTCTCCAATAGGGAAAGGTTTGTTGGGGAAAGAAGTAGGAGATGAGGCAGAGATTACGGTTCCAAATGGAACTTTGAAATTTGATATTTTAGAAATTACTAGAGAATAAGAAATGGCCAGTATTTTCACCAAAATTATTAATGGAGAGATTCCTTGTTATAAGGTGGCGGAAGATGCAGATTTTTTTGCTTTCTTGGATATCAATCCAAATGCAGCGGGTCATACCTTATGTGTTCCCAAAAAAGAAGTTGATAAAGTGCTAGATTTGGATGAAGCTACTTATATGGGGCTCATGGCATTTTCTAGAAAAGTGGGCAAGGCTATTGAGGCGGCAATTGATTGTGAACGTGTAGGGATGTCGGTAATTGGTTTAGAGGTGCCCCATGTGCATGTACATTTAATTCCATTAAATAGCATGCTAGATGCCGTATTTCAGCGTAAAGTATCTTTAACACCAGAAGAATTTACAGCTATTGCTGAAAAAATCAGTGCTAAAATTGAATAATACCTTCCGAATACAGATATATTCCTACCCCAATTAAGACTGCAAGCAGCAGGAGTAATCCATAAAATAGCGAGGTGAATTTTAAAGAAGTAGGCGTAGGCGTAGCCATTTTCTGGTAGTACTCAAATACCCGTTCTATATCTTCGGTCCAGTTCACAGGATAAATGCTGGAGGAACACTTATTACATTTAATTTCATGAGAGACATCTCCTGTAGTTCTATGAAATAACTTTCCATAAGTATGCTTTTGATAAAAAGTGAGTTTTAGACCAGGGTTAAAACACTCTGGGCAGTTATTTGTGATATCTGCTTCTTTTATGACCTCTAATTTTTCCTTTCCCATAACAGCCTATTCGTATACTTATACTTTAAAAGACATTTGCATAATAGTGCCTTTCTTACCGGAGGATAGTACTTTTATTTTCCCTTTATGATATTCCTCTACAATTCTTTTTACAAGTGATAATCCAAGACCCCATCCTCTTTTCTTGGAGGTGACTCCAGGGTTAAATATATTCTGAAAATCACTTTTGGCAATGCCGTGCCCTGTATCAGCTACCAAGATATTTACGTAATTTCCGTCAAGAACGATCTCTATATCAATATTTCCTTTTCCCCGCATTGCATCGATGCCGTTTTTTACCAAATTCTCAATGGTCCAGTTATATAGGGAAGGATTTAGTAATACTGCTTGTTTTTCTACCTTGGTAGTAAAAGAAAATATGATGAGTTTAGAGCTTCTTAGTTTTAGATATTCGTAAGCATTTCTGGTCTCTTCTACAATATCGTGCTTGTCTAACTTGGGTAAAGAACCAATTTTAGAAAAGCGTTCTGTGATAGTCTGTAAACGAGAGATATCTTTTTCTATTTCAACCGTAATTTCTGGATTAATCTGCTCCGTTTTAAGAAGTTCATTCCAGCCCAATAAAGAAGTGAGTGGGGTGCCAATCTGATGTGCAGTTTCTTTGGCCATTCCGGCCCATAATTTATTCTGTTCAGAAGCTTTATTGGTCCTAAAAAAAAAGAAGAGTACGGCGCCAAATAGAAAAATAATGAGAAGAAGTGCAATAGGATAATACTTTAGCTTGTTGAGCACCTCAGAGTTTCCATAGTACAAGGTTTCCAAATGCTCACCTTCATAATCAATAGAAATGGGTGTATTCTCACCTTTAAATTGCTGGATTTTGTTTTGAATATAAAGGCTGTCTAAGGTTAATTCTTTAGGGATATTATTGGTCTTAATAGAACCTCCTTTATTTACCAAAATCATTGGAGTAGAAGTGTTTTTCTGCACTATTTTTAAATAAAGCATTCCAGGATCTGCATCTTCGGGAAGTGACAAAAATTCTGATTGAGAAGCCGCCCATATCTCCATTTTATGGCGTTCTTCCTCTTTAAATTTTCTAAAAAAGCTATTGGTGTTCCAGAGAATCAAGCTTACGATCACGAAAGACGCTACTAGTAAAATGATGTTCGAAGTCTTTTTTTTGGAACTAAATTTCATTTAATCACTATGATTCAGCAATAAATATAACTCAAATTGGTAAAAGATAGTGTATTTGGTACTGTATGATCGTTTAATTTAGCTCACAATTTATGTACATTTGTACCGTATGAATCAAGTAGTTTCCATAGTCCCTAGCGAAGTGTCAACAGCCCAATTACATGGGTATCTTTTGGGTGCCATTGGACCTAGACCAATTGCGTTTGCTAGTACCATTGATTCGGATGGAAGACCTAATTTATCTCCCTTTAGTTTTTTTAATGTGTTTAGTGCAAATCCGCCGGTACTTATTTTTTCCCCTGCTAGACGGGTACGAGATAATACTACTAAGCATACCTTAGAAAATGCTTTGGCAACAAAAGAGGTGGTAATTAACGTGGTAAATTATGATACCGTACAGCAAATGTCTCTTGCAAGTACGGAATATGGAGAAGGAGAAAATGAATTTGTGAAAGCGGGGCTTAGCATGTTAGAATCGGATATGGTAGCTCCTTTTCGAGTTGCGGAATCACCTGTTCAATTCGAATGTAAAGTGATCAAAGTAGAGCCTCTAGGAAAAGAAGGTGGCGCTGGAAATCTAATTTTTTCAGAGGTGGTTAAAATTCATATCAACAAAAATGTATTGGATGCAAATGGAAGTATTGACCAGCACAAGATCGATTTGGTAGCCCGTATGGGAGGCAATTGGTATAGTAGAGCCAATGAAGGCTTGTTTGAAGTGCCAAAGCCTTTGTCTACGCTTGGTATTGGGATAGACGGTATGCCAAAAAGCATACGATCAAGTAAGGTACTTACAGGAAATGATTTGGGAATGTTAGGAAATATAGAATGCATGCCAACGCCGGAAGAGGTGTCTAAATTTGTAACTTTGACCCCTGCTGTTCAAAACATTATTAGTTTAAATGATGAAGAACAATTACATTTAAAAGCGCAAGAATATTTACATAATAAAGAGGTGCTTTCTGCATGGAAAGTATTATTAGCAAATTAATAGAAAATGGAAATACAAGGAAAAATCAAGATGATTGATGAAACCAAAACCTACGGCAATAATGGGTTTCGGAAAAGAGAGGTAGTGATTACCACAGAAGAACAATATCCACAGCATATTTTAGTAGAGTTTGTGCAAGACAAGTGCGATCTACTGAATAATCACACTGTGGGTCAGGATGTAAAAATAAGTATCAATGTAAGAGGAAGAGAGTGGGTAAACCCACAAGGTGAAACCAAATACTTTAATTCCATCCAAGGATGGCGGATAGAAAGCTTACAGGCTGAAACATCGAATGGAGAGATGCCTCCAGTGCCACCAATGGAGGCTTTTGAGCCTGCGCAGGAATTGAATGAAGAAGATCATGACGATCTGCCTTTCTAACTACTTTTTATAATAATATCATAAGCTTATAAGACCATTTATATAGATGGTTTTATAAGCTTTTTTATGCCCTATAATCTAACCAATATTATGTAACTTTAAGAAAAAATGACGGTTTGAAAAGTGATAGAAAAACACATCCAATGTTCTTTTTAACGGATCGACTTCAATTTCCTCCCGTAGAAGATGCCAATGCAGAAGGCTTGTTAGCAGTAGGTGGAGATTTATCTCCTGAACGACTTTTACTTGCTTATCAAAATGGAATTTTCCCTTGGTTTAACGAAGACTCTCTAATTTTATGGTGGTCACCAAATCCACGAATGGTATTATTTCCAAACAAGATTAAAATTTCTAAAAGCATGCGCAAAGTATTGAGCGAAGATCGTTTTACATTAACCAAAAACAGAGCTTTTAATGCGGTAATAGATCAATGCGCTGGTATTAGTAGGGAAGGCCAAGAAGGAACTTGGATTACCCAGCAGATGAAATTAGCCTATATAGAACTTCATAAGAGAGGTATTGCCATCTCTTACGAAGTATGGGAAGATGAAGTGCTTGTAGGTGGCTTGTATGGCATAGATTTAGGACATATTTTTTGTGGAGAGAGTATGTTTAGTACACAGAGCAATGCTTCCAAATTTGCTTTTATAAAATTAGCGCAAGAATTAGAAGCGAAATCATACGCTCTTATAGATTGTCAGTTACATACCAAGCATTTAGAAAGTATGGGTGCAGAAGAACTTCCAAGAAATCGATTTATGGAGATCTTACAGCGACAAGTTTAAAGTGGAAAGGAAAAAAGCTACTTGCTGCGTTTCCTCAAAATAGTCTTCAAAACGATACTCTACACCAAATTGAATTTTCATTTTAGCATGTATTAACCAGCCCAAATTAAGGGTAAAACGTTGATCATATTGTGGTTTATTTGCCCTAGTAACACTTAGTAAGTTCTCCCAATTCCCTACAATATATGCTTCTCCAATGTCTAGCTTTTCACCTTGAAGCGATGTGTCTATGGAAAACCGATATCTAAAACGATGTATTGTAAAAGAGGGTATGATACGCTGTTCCCAGCGAAATCGATGTCCAAATCGAATTACAATAGGTTGGTGAGTAATATTGTATTGCTCTGTAAAACGCAATTCATTGCTATTATCTTCAAATACATTTCTAAACCGATACATTAACCCCAAAGCAACACTTTGATTGTCTTTTACTTTCCATTTGGAGAAATGGGCAAGGTCTAGCTGCCGTACGTTTAATTGGAAATCACCAGTTCTATAAATATAGTTTCTTTGCGAAAGTGAGAAGTTATGATCGTAATTTCCTTTCACCGTATAGTTTATACCCAACTGTGGTTACCAAAATCCCACAAAATTTTCTTGTGCTTTTAAAAATGAAGAGACGAATAAAAAGCAAAAAAGATAAACGTATCTAGTAAAGCACATGGTCATAATTTGCAGGAAGCGATTTTCGAATGCTTATAAACGCACCTTCCGAATTAAAAAGTACCTCAAATAGCTCGTATTTTTTCTTTTCTTTTCCGGCAACGATATATTCGTAGTTGATACTGGGTATAATCAGATTTTGAAAAGCATTTTTTAGAGTGGTTTGTGTATTTTCTTCTGCACTAACAGGGTACTGTTGTTGGATTTTTCGAATTCTAAATTTTTCGAATTTTTGAGTGAAGTAGGTGTTCATTTCATTCCAGCTATCTTCAGGGATGTCTATTTTTTTTATGTTTATTTCCACATCTTCCAAGTCACCATTCTCGTCAAATTCCACACTATATTTAAGTCGGTCTTTTTTAAATTTCACTTCATAACTTCGTTTTGCCCCGTCAATTTCTTTATAAAATTTAATTTGCCTTGCTTCTTTTAATTGTTCACTCACAAAATTTAAAGCCTTTTCGGGGAATTGCGATTTTCTAATGCGATGTTCGCGTTCCTGTTTATTCTGAGAAGAGATGGTATGGGTACCGATAAACAATCCAAATAATATCACATAAAGTCTATACCTCCTCATACCTAAAGCAGTTTACTTCATGATCATTTACCATGCCTGTGGCCTGCATATGTGCATATACCACCGTAGTGCCCACAAATTTAAATCCACGTTTTTTTAAATCTTTACTGAGGGTATCTGATAGTGGTGTATTTGCAGGGGCATCTTTATAATTATTAAAACTATTCTTAATGGGTTTTCCATCTACAAACTTCCAGATATAATCACTAAAACTCCCAAATTCTTCTTGCACTTTCATAAATGCTTGTGCATTAGATACCGTTGCCCTTACTTTTAATTTGTTTCTTATGATTCCAGCATCTTGCAATAGAGAAGCAATTTTATCTTCCGTATAATTTGCAATTTTTTTATAGTCGAACTGATCAAAAGCTTTTCTGAAATTTTCACGTTTTTTAAGCACGGTAATCCAACTTAAACCAGCTTGAAAAGTTTCTAAAATTAGAAATTCAAATAAGGTAGCGTCATCTTTTACGGGAACTCCCCACTCTTCGTCATGGTATGCTTCGTATAAAGGATCTCCTATACACCAGCCACATTTATGTTTATTCATTCACTGTATTCTTTCGTTTAAAGATAGCGGTTTTCATCTAAAAAGAGAAGCTTTAGCAGTTTGGTTTGCCGTAAAAAAACAAAGGATATTCCTAATTTAAATTATAGCTTAAAATGAAAAATATAGGAACTAATATAGTATATTGCTTGGACAAAAAATTGCTTTATGGAAATGCATCTCGTCAAAGCCTACTGCTTCATTGCGCTCTTTTTTATGAGTGCCTGCGGAGCAAAGGATGATGATATAAGTACTACTGAGGAAGAGAATATATCGACACAAGAACAAACAGAAGTTGCAAAGGAACTACGCTTTGTAGACGAGTATATTTTACCAGATGCCACAACTTTTGAAAATACAATAGTTGGTGGTTTATCTGGAATTGATTACAATAATGATACTGTATATTTAATAAGTGATAGTGGAAACGCACCCATAAGGTTTTACACGGCTCAAATCAGTTTTAATGCCTCTGAAATTACAGATGTTAGTTTGGAATCTGTGGTAGAATTAAAGGATATACAAGGAAATAGTTTTGTGAATGCTACTGCAGATCCTGAAGCCATTAGAGTATCAAATGGGTCGATTATTTGGGCTAGTGAAGGGAATATTACGAACGGAATTGCTCCTTTTGTGAGAAAGGCAATGCCAGATGGAACTTTTACAAGCGAAATACAGTTGGATGCTAAATTCACCCTTTTAAATGATGACGAAAAGGGCCCTCGTTTTAATGGAGTTTTTGAAGGGCTCAGTAGCAGTTTTGAAAATGATGGATATTGGGTTGTTAACGAACTACCCTTAAAGCAGGATGGTCCTATACCAACACTAACTCCAACAAATTCTCCTGTTCGAATTACTTTTATAAATGCGGCTAATGAAAATACAGAAAAGGAATTTGCCTATCCTTTATCTGTGGTTGCTAGACCTGCAGTAGGAGAAAATGATTTTGAAGTGAACGGAGTGGTGGAACTACTTTCTTACGCTGAGAATAAATTTTATGTCTTGGAACGTTCTTTTTCTAGTGGTTATGAAGATGGTGGTAATTCCGTGAAGATTTATGATGTAGACACTTCTATGGCAACAGATGTAAGTGGGATAGAGCGTTTAGAAAATACAAGCTACATGCCCGCTACTAAGGAATTGTTATTTGATTTTGAAACTATAAGAGATCAACTAACTATGGGAATAGTAGATAATATTGAAGGGATTAGCTTTGGTCCTCCATTTGCCAATGGAAATGCGTCATTATTATTGGTTTCTGACAATAATTTTAGTGCATTTGCACCTCAACTCAACCAATTTATCTTGCTGGAAATAGTGAAATAAGGGAGTCTAAACCAAGAACACACTTTCTGTAAGTTCCATTTATTGTTTCCTACTAATAGGCGCAGATCATTTTTATCTGTACAAAATACTAGATAAAATAAATTAGATAAATAGCCCAAAAGATGACAGCAGCAACAACTTTAATCTTAGATAGTTTGCCTGGGGCAGTTGATTATGATTCGTATAGAAAAATGGTACATGAACTTGCTTCTCAAGGACAAACCACAGGCCCCAATAAAACGGAAGCATTAATTGAATATACCCAGTTAAATGATAGGCGCATGAAGCGTTGGGATAAAACACTCAAAATAACTGAAGAAGACCAAGAGCTAATTGCATCCATTGATAAAAAAATCACCTTTTTAGTGCTTACAGAAAGTTGGTGCGGAGATGCAGCACCTGCTATGCCAGTGATGAACAAAATAGCTTCTTTAAATCCCAATATTAGCTTTAAGGTGCTACTGCGTGATGAGCATACAGCATTGATGGAACAGTTTCTTACCAATGGTGGGATGTCTATTCCAAAATTAATTATTTTTGATGAGGAGCAAACCGAAGTTCTAGGAAGTTGGGGACCACGCCCTAGCAAAGCAACAGCTTTGGCTGAAGCGTATAAAGAAGTTCATGGAACATTAACACCAGAATTTAAGCAAGATCTTCAGGTTTGGTATAATAAGGATAAGGGACAAAATACGGTAGCAGATATTTTACAATTACTTCCCTTGGAATAAATAAGTAATTGAACCTTTTTGAGAAGCTTTGTTAGAGGTATTAAAAGAAGCTCGAAAAGCATATGCAATAGCATTATCTACCAAACAACCATTTGCGGTATTAGAGCTTTTCTTATTAAATTCTGCTTCTATCACATTGCCTAAGGCATCTACCTGAATATTGATAACTACTTTTCCACCCTCGATACAAGTGTAGATGGGAGGAGGTAATGCATGGCTATTACGCCCAACTAGGGAATAAGAGACTGATGTAGTGCGCTCTGCAAGGTTCTGTGTACGTTCTTCTTTTTGTGCTTCTCGTTCTCCCAAAAGTTGTTTTTTCTCTTCTCTCTTTTTTGCTAATTCCTTTAAACTAGCTGCATAGCCACTATCCGAACTTAAAAAATCTTTGGAGGGTTCTTCGCTAGATTGTTCTTCTCTTAGTTCTTCTAAAGTCTTTAGGGGTTCTGGAGCACCATAGGTGGGCTTAGCAGTTTGGTTATAAGCCATATGGCTTTTAATAGGATCTGCTTTGGCTATTTCTTCCAGCATTTTTTCCTCTTCCTCAAGCAGTTCGGCTAAATCTTCTTCAGCTAACAGTTCAATAACATATTCTTCCTCTTCCTGACTCCCTAAGTGAATATTGTACAAAGACAATACAATGAGCGACATGGAGAAGAATGTTATTAAAAAAGATAACTGACTTCGATTCATACTTGCTATAACCTCTTTTTTATAAAAATATTTTAATAATTCGACGAAATGACCCTTTAAAACCTAATTTTAAAGGTCTTTTCTATCTCCAAGCAAGGCTTTTTCAAAGTCCTTAGGAGATTGAGCTATATTTACGTTATAAGCACCTATTTTGGTTCTTCTCAAGGCAGATAAATGTCCACCAGTATCCAAGCTTTTTCCAAAATCATAAGCTAAAGATCGAATATAGGTTCCTTTGCTACAGACCACTCTAAAATCTACCTGAGGAAGGTTAATATGGGTTATTTTAAATTCTTCAATCGTAATTAGACGAGATTTTATAGCTATGGTTTCTCCTTCACGCGCATATTCATACAAGCGTTTTCCATCTTTTTTTAAGGCAGAAAAAATAGGAGGTATCTGCGCTATTTCACCAATAAATGGTAGCGTGGCTTTTTCGATGATCGCATCGGTTAAATGTGCTATGGGAAATTGCTGATCTATTTCAGTTTCCAAATCATAAGAAGGAGTGGTTGCTCCCAAACTAATGGTTCCAGTATATTCCTTTATTTGCCCCTGTAACTCATTGATTTTTTTGGTAAACTTTCCTGTACAGATAAGCAACAAACCCGTGGCCAAGGGGTCTAAAGTACCTGCATGCCCTACTTTAATCTTCTTGAGATTAAATTTTTTCCGAATGGCCCACTTCACACAATTAACCGCTTGGAAGGAAGTCCACCCTAAGGGTTTATCAATAAGCAATAATTGCCCATTTAAAAAGTCATCTACGGTGGTAGCTCCACTATCCATTCTTAAAGTATCTTAGCGATAGATTTTTAAAAGGTTAACCCCAAAAACTATACCCAATTGCAATGCATCCTACTATAAGACAGTAGATAGCAAAATAAGAAAGCTTACTTTTCTTTACTAATTGTATCATCCAAGTACAAGCTGCCAAACCAGCAATAAAGGCAGCAACGAATCCGGCCCCCATGGCAATAGTATTTTCACTGGCAAAGTTGAGCTCACCCCCTAACAGGTCTTTTCCCATTTTTCCAAAAATAAGTGGTACTACCATCAAAAAGGAAAATCGGGCAGCTTTGGTTTTATCTACGCCTAAGAGCACCGAAGTAGAAATAGTAGCTCCACTTCTGGAAATACCTGGTAACATAGCAATTGCTTGCGAAATACCTATAATAAAGGCACTTTTAAAACTCACTTTTTTAGAGGTGTCTTTCGCTTTGTCTGCAAAGTAGAGTAATAATGCAGTAATAAGCAACATAGCACCCACAAAACGAATATTTCCACCAAAAAATGCCTCCAGTTGTTCTTCAAAAAAGAGTCCAACAAATACAGCAGGAAGCATAGAAACAATAATTTTTAAAGAGAATTGAGATTCCTCGTTCCATTTAAATTGGAACAGACCCTTTATAATCTCCCAAACATCTTTTCTGAAAACTACCAAGGTACTTAAGGCAGTGGCAAAATGAAGTACTACCGTAAAAAGTAGACTATCCTTCGGATTTGGAACAGAATCGTCTCCTAAAATAGCCTTTCCAAGTTCCAAATGTCCACTAGAAGATACAGGTAAAAATTCTGTTAGACCTTGTATAATACCAAGGATAATAGCGTCTAATGTGTCCAATTTATTTTTTAGTCTTATGAGGATTCAACAATATGGCATAAATCTCAATCCCTAAGCCTATTAATACCAGGGTAGGCGCTAAACGAATTCTTCTAAAACTATAAATGTCTGGGTTAAATACGTTTGGGTCATCACTACCACCACCACTCATTAAAATGAATCCTAAGGCAATAAATCCTAGTCCAAGAAACATGAACTGATAGTTCTTTTTCTGAAATATAAATTCAGATTTTGTTTTTTGTTCTCCCTGTTGTTGTTTTTTACTCATACTGCAAATTTAGTAATATAAATCGTCTGTTCTTAGATTTAAGAAACGCTGTGTGGCAAAATAAGTACTCACTAGTGAAATTAGAATGCCTAAGACAAAGACTCCAATAAAAAGGATGCCTAAAATCAACTGATTTTTAAAAAGCTGAAGCTCCGGAAAATTTAAGTTTATATAATATAAAACAATTCCGAGGGCTATTAATGCTAAGACCGCACCCAGCATGCCTAATTTTATATTTGTCCAAATAAATGGTCTACGAATAAAACGCTTGGTGGCCCCAACCATTTGCATCGTTTTAATAATAAAACGTTTAGAATAAATGGATAATCGGATAGAACTGTTAATTAATAAAACAGCAATAAATGTAAAGATAGCACTGGCTATTAAAATCCAAAACCCAATGCGCTCTACGTTTTCAACAATTAAACCGACTAAAAAAGCATCATAACTCACTTCATGTACATAAGGCTTTTCGCCTAAATCTGCGACGATTTCTGCCACCTGATCCTGCGTTACATAATCTGCTTTTAATTGGACATCAATAGAATTCTTCAAAGGATTATATCCTAGATACTCCTCAAAATTTTCACCAAGATCTGAGCTCAATTGCTCCGCTGCTTCTTCTTTTGGTACGTAAGTTGCCTGCTTGGTATAGTCTGCCATAGCAAGGCTTTTTTGGAGCTGGTCTATTTCAACAGCTTTAGCATTGTCTTTTAAGAAAACAGAAATAGTAATCTGTTCTTTAGCATTATCGGCTAGTTGTTTGGTGTTCACAATAAGCAAGCCCAAAATACCAAGCAAGAAAAGAACCAATCCAATACTTAACACAACGGAAAAGTAGGATGATATCAATTTTCGTTTTTGATAACGTTCAAAAGATTTACTCATTGTAGGTGTTGAAAGCGTAAAAATAACAAACAATAACCAATTTACCTTTCAGAATAGTGCTAACAATTGCTTAAATAAGCAACTGCTAAGTCTTTTGGGAAGAAGGGTTGAGAGGTCTTGGTTTTTTTGAAGTAGTTAATTGTATTGTAATTCATTTCAATGCCCTATGTTTACAGCATTATTAGTAATGCTATAATCACATGCTTTTAGACCTTAAAATTTCGAGACCAGGACTTTGGTTTCCCACGGTATGGATATATTTAGTTCCTTTTAGCAATCAAGAGGCATTTTGGAGAACATTTCCGTTTTGGTTAGGACTGCTCTTTGTGACTTTCCCTCTAAATTACTTGGTATACGGCTTAAACGATTTTAACGATGTGTACGCAGATGCTGTAAATGATAGAAAGGGAAATTTCCTTTTCGGCGCCAAAGCCCCCAAAGAGAAGTTGAAAGGTGTTCCCTTAAAAATAACGGTTATTATAGTTCCCTTTATGGCCGTGTTTACTTTTATGGCAGGCACGCAAATGTTCTTGTTGTTGCTCTTAATGGTGGGAATGAATATTGCTTATAATTTTAAACCTTTTCGGTTAAAGGAGAGACCTCCTTTTGAAATTCTTATTCAGATAGGATATGTGGTTACAGCGCTTTTTAGTACCGAACTAAATAACCTACCTCAACTGCCTTGGCAAACGCTTGTATATCTCTCTTTGTTTGCCTTTCAGGCGCATATTGCGGGCGAAATTATGGACATTGAACCCGATATAAAAGCTGGAAAAAAAACTACAGCAACCCTATTAAAGCGTAAAAAAGCGAAGATAATTATGCTTTTTCTGCTTGTAGTAGAGGCTGTACTGGTATGGTATTGGTTTCAAGATCTGGTGCTGTCCTCTTTTTTAGGAGTATTTGCATTTTGGTTGCTGCTTGATGTTTTTATCTTTTTTAAAGACCGCCCTTACACCTTAAAACAAATGCAATTTTTTGGCTATGCAATTAACCTTTCGGCCATTCTATCGATGATTTGGGTGCTCTATAGTGGAAAACTATTAAACCCCATTTTCTAAAGATTCCATACCTATTAGCTTTTCGTTTTCAGGGATTAAAGCTATTTTTGCCACTGCACAAAACCACAGCTTTTTTTAAAGCAAGAAGGTTTTTTTAATGGCATAGAAATGAACTACGATTTTAAAGAAATTGAGGCCAAATGGCAACAGTATTGGGCAACCAATCAAACGTTTAAAGCTCAAAATAATTCAGATAAACCCAAGTACTACGTCTTAGATATGTTTCCTTATCCTTCAGGGGCAGGTTTGCATGTTGGCCATCCATTAGGATATATTGCTAGTGATATCTATGCTCGCTACAAGCGGCATAAAGGATTTAATGTATTACATCCTATGGGCTATGATTCTTTTGGATTGCCTGCTGAACAATATGCCATACAAACAGGACAGCACCCCGCAAACACTACTTTGGTTAATATTGAAGGAGGTGTGGATAAAGATGGGAAGGAAATAGAAGGATACCGAAAACAACTAGACCGCATGGGCTTTTCCTTTGATTGGAGTAGGGAAGTGCGCACATCAAATCCGAGCTATTATAAATGGACGCAGTGGGTTTTTATACAGCTTTTTAACTCCTGGTATAATATCACTTCAGATAAAGCGGAAGATATTGGTGCTTTGATTTCAATTTTTGAGAAAGAGGGCAATACGAACATCAATGCGATTTGCGATGATGATACTGCAGCATTTTCAGCTGCTGATTGGAATCAGTATTCCAAAAAAGAACAAGAAGAAATACTTTTAAAATATAGGTTAACGTATTTAGCAGATACAGAGGTAAACTGGGTTCCTGCTTTGGGAACGGTATTGGCCAATGATGAAATTGTGAATGGGGTTTCTGAACGCGGAGGGCACCCGGTAGTCAGAAAAAAGATGACCCAATGGAGCATGCGCATAACGGCTTATGCACAACGCTTGCTTGATGGTTTGGATACCATAGATTGGCCACAACCATTAAAGGATACCCAAACTAACTGGATAGGGAGGTCTGAAGGAGCTGAGGTAACGTTTCAAATTCCCAACTCAGAATTTGAAATCCCAGTTTTTACAACACGCCCTGATACTATTTTTGGAGTGAGTTTTATGACCTTGGCTCCAGAACATGAGCTGGTGGAGAAAATTACCACCCCAGAACAAAAAGATGAAGTCGAAGCCTATGTAGCAGCAACTGCCAAACGTTCAGAACGAGATCGAATGGCCGATGTAAAAACAATTAGTGGTGCATTTACAGGGGCCTATGCACAACATCCTTTTAGTAAGGAGCCTATCCCTATTTGGATAGGAGATTATGTGTTGGCGGGTTATGGAACAGGAGCGGTGATGTCTGTGCCTTGTGGCGATCAACGCGATCATGATTTTGCTTCTCATTTTAACATTCCGATACCCAATATTTTTAAAGATGTTGATGTTTCTGAGGAAGCCTTTGCAGACAAGGCCACCACTGTCATTGCCAATTCTGACTTCTTAAATGATTTGTCTTATAAGGAAGCGGTTAGAAAAGCGATAGATGCTTTGGAAGATCTGGGGCAAGGCAGGGGTAAAATTAATTACCGTATACGAGATGCAGTGTTTAGCAGGCAACGTTATTGGGGAGAACCCTTTCCAGTGTATTATGCAGACGGAATGCCACAGATGATTGCTGCAGAACATTTACCGGTGAAGCTCCCAGAAGTTGAAAAATATTTGCCCACTGAAACCGGAGAACCTCCCTTAGGAAATGCAACCCATTGGGCTTGGGACACACTGAAGAATGAAGTGGTGAGCAATGATCTTATAGATCATAAAACGGTATTCCCATTAGACCTAAATACCATGCCGGCTTGGGCAGGGAGCTCTCAGTATTTTAATAGATATATGGATCCTCATAATGATGCGGAAATCTTTTCCCAAGAGGCTATCAATTACTGGGAAGATGTAGACTTGTATATAGGAGGAGTAGAACACGCTACCAGCCATTTGTTGTATGCCCGTTTCTGGCAAAAATTTATGTTCGATAGAGGACTAGTGCCTAAGGACGAATTTGCCAAGAAAGTCATTAACCAAGGAATGATTACTGGAACGAGTGCTTTTGTTTATCGAGAAGAGGGGACAAATAATGTAATTTCTAAAGGATTAATTTCCAATAAGAAAGTT
Organism: uncultured Flavobacteriaceae bacterium; assembly: GCA_947500575.1. GTDB lineage: Bacteria > Bacteroidota > Bacteroidia > Flavobacteriales > Flavobacteriaceae > CANMSI01. The sequence continues at coordinate 391,286 of CANMSI010000003.1, forward strand.
ATGCCGATACATACAAATGTTTCTTTTGTAAACTCTTCTGATGAATTGGACATCGAAAGCTTTAAAGAATGGCGTCCGGAATATAAGGATGCCAACTTTGTTTTGGAAGATGGAAAGTACGTTGTTGGGAGAGAAGTGGAAAAAATGTCAAAATCCAAGTACAATGTGGTGAACCCAGATGCCATCTGTGAAGCTTATGGAGCAGATTCTTTGCGTTTGTACGAAATGTTTTTAGGGCCTTTGGAACAATCCAAACCTTGGAACACTGCTGGGATTACGGGAGTGCATAGCTTTCTTAAAAAATTATGGCGCTTGTATTTTGATGAAAATGGAGCCAAATTCACGGATGCTACTCCTACAAAGGAAAATTATAAAACACTCCACAAAACCATTAAAAAAGTGGAAGAAGATATTGAGAACTTTTCGTTTAACACTTCGGTATCTACTTTTATGATTTGTGTAAATGAACTGTCTTCTCAAAAATGTACCTCAAAAGAAATTTTGGAGTCGCTGGCTATTCTAGTGTCTCCTTATGCGCCGCATATAGCGGAAGAATTATGGGAGCAGTTAGGTCATAGTACTTCCATTGCCACTATTGCCTTTCCAAAATTTCAAGAACAATACCTGGTAGAAAGTAGTAAGGAATACCCTATCTCGTTTAATGGTAAAATGCGTTTTACCATGGAGTTGTCATTGGATTTGGATAAAGAGGCGATAGAAGCAGCGGTGATGGCACATGAAAAAACGCAACAACAATTGCAAGGACGCACCCCTAAGAAGGTCATTGTAGTGCCAGGAAAGATTGTAAACATCGTGGGTTAGTAAGTTTGAAACGTAACATATAATGATTTGGATAAGGTAGAAATTTTGGGTCTTGTTGCTGCTGTGCTTACCACCGCCTCTTTTGTACCGCAAGTGCTTAAAGTATGGAAACAGAAGTCTGCAAAAGACATTTCGCTTAGCATGTATGTGGTATTCTCTCTTGGTCTAGGACTTTGGTTGGTATATGGTTTTTATATTAATAGCCTCAGCATTATGATTGCCAATAGCATAACACTGGTCCTGACTTTTGCCATTATTTGGGCGAAATTGAAATACAAATAATTGAAATACCCCCCCTAAAAAAATACTTATTCGATATAAAATATATTTTTTAGCAAAATACCCCCATAAAAAATGGGGTGATAATGTTATTATTTGATCTTTTTATCGAAAATACCCCTATATTTTGTGAATATGCTTTTTATTTAGTGAAAATTTGTTCATTTTTGAATACAAACTAAAAAAGTACATCATGATTATAGGGGTTCCAAAAGAAATCAAAAACAATGAAAGCCGAGTTGGTATGACACCTGCTGGAGTATTTGAGCTGGTAAAGAACAATCACAAGGTATATGTGCAATATGGGGCAGGAGAAGGAAGTGGTTTTTTTAATGAAGATTATCAAAAGGTTGGAGCAATCATCCTAGATACCATAGGGCAGATATATGCCATAAGTGATATGATTGTAAAGGTGAAGGAACCCATAGAAGAAGAATATGATCTTATTCAGAAAGGACAATTGGTATTTACCTATTTTCACTTTGCGTCTAGCGAACCACTCACAAGGGCGATGATTGCTAGCAAGGCTATTTGCATAGCTTACGAAACGGTTGAAGATGAAGATGGTACCTTGCCTTTATTAACCCCCATGTCAGAGGTTGCAGGTAGAATGGCAATTCAGCAAGGTGCTAAATATTTGGAGAAACCTGTAAAAGGTAGAGGTGTTTTGTTAGGAGGTGTGCCAGGTGTGGCTCCAGGCAAAGTGCTGATACTAGGCGCAGGTGTAGTGGGGATACAGGCTGCAAAAATGGCAGCAGGTTTGGGGGCACATGTCACGGTTTTGGATATCAATATGAAACGTCTTCGTTATGTAAATGACGTAATGCCACCCCATGTGGTAACAGAGTTTTCTAATGAATACAACATTAGAAAATATATTAAAACACACGATTTGATAATTGGAGGTGTTTTGTTGAAAGGAGCAAAAGCCCCGAATCTTATAAGTCGTGATATGATTAGTGATATGAGACCCGGAACCGTAGTAGTAGACGTTGCGGTAGATCAGGGCGGATGTATAGAAACTACAAGACCCACAACCCACGAGGACCCAGTGTATTTAATTGATGATGTAGTACACTATGCGGTTGCCAATATGCCAGGGGCAGTGCCCTATACTTCTACCATGGCATTAACAAACGTAACATTACCTTATGTTCTTAAACTGGCCAATCTTGGTTGGGAAGAAGCATGTGAAAGAGATGATTCATTAAAAAAAGGATTGAATATTATTGGAGGTAAGGTAGTATATAAAGAGATTATGGAAGCCTTTCATTGGGATGCAATTGTAAATTAAACTTCCTACAATTTGGCAGTATCTGGCAGTTTTATTGGTTTGGCGCGTTTTTTGATCTTTTTTAGTTCCCATGTACTGGGGAATGTTTTGTATATTTAATTAAAATTTAAAGGAAAAAATTATGATGACCTATTATATATTGATTGGTGCCATTGCACTGGTTAGCTGGTTAGTTAGTAGCCGACTTAAGAGTAAGTTTAAGCATTATTCCAAAGTGCAGTTGCGCAATGGTATGAGCGGAGCAGAAATTGCTGAAAAGATGTTAGCCGATCATGGAATTACAGATGTGCAAGTGGTTTCTACTCCTGGAATGCTTACGGATCATTACAATCCAAAAAATAAAACGGTAAACCTTAGTGAAGGTGTCTACAACCAACGCAATGCATCCGCTGCTGCAGTAGCAGCACATGAATGTGGCCATGCTGTGCAACATGCACAAGCCTATGAGTGGTTAACAATGCGCTCCAAACTAGTACCTGTGGTGCAAGTAACTTCCGGAATGTCTACTTGGGTTGTTTTTGGTGGTTTAGCTTTAGCAGCAGGAACAGGATTAGGATGGGGTATTTATGTAGCCATTGCTGGTTTAATTATGATGGGTTTTGCAACCTTATTCAGTTTTGTAACCTTACCGGTAGAATACGATGCTAGTAATCGTGCTTTAGCGTGGTTAAAAAATAAGCATATGGTAAGTCAGGAAGAATATAAAGGCGCAGAGGATGCTTTAAAATGGGCTGCGCGCACCTATCTTGTAGCAGCTTTAGGATCTTTGGCCTCCTTATTATATTGGGCCTGGGCAATTTTTGGAAGTGATTAAACAAGGAAAAATCAAAAAAAGAATTAAAAGGCTCCAGATGGAGCCTTTTTTATATGGTAATTTGCCTGTCTATCTGTTGGTTTAAAGAAATGAAAGTCTCTGTTCTGGAAACCCCTTCTATTTGTTGAATATTCTTGTTAAGTACATGCATCAGGTGTTCGTTGTCTTTGCACAGTACCTTTATTAAAATAGACCAATTCCCAGTAGTATAATGGCACTCTAAAACTTCTGGAATCTTTTCCAACTGTTTTACCGCCGCCGGATTGCTCATGGCTTTGTCTAGAAAAATTCCAATATAGGCCATGGTCGTATATCCCAGTACTTTGGGGTTAATCACAAATTTAGACCCAGCGAGTAAACCAGAGTTTTCTAGTTTTCTCAAACGCTGGTGTATAGCCGCCCCAGAAATACCGATGTTTCTAGCAATTTCTAAAATAGGTTTTCTAGCATCTTGCATTAAGAATCGTAAGATCTTTTTGTCAATGCCATCAATTTTTACGCTTTTGTTAGAAGATTTCATGAATTTGATTTCAGATATATGTAAATATACCTAAAATCATTGCAATTCTTAATGAGTAATAGATGCAGGGTTATAGCCTACATAGGGTACATGATATTCTCTAAAAACAATACCGTAGGTAGCTAATTCACTAAGAATGGGTTCGTAGACCTCTTTGTTTATTGGGATTTGAACTCCTGGAGTAGTTATCTTCTCATTCAGAATTAGCAGGGTAGCCATCGCCACTGGAAGACCCACTGTTTTCGCCATGGATGTATGTGTTCTATTTTCCCCGTTAACAACCATATTGGAATCTATTTGAAGCTTCTCACCTTCCAATTCATATCCAAATTTGTGATACATCACAATCATATCTTTATCATCAGCTGCTAAGGACCAGCTTTCCTCTAATATTTCTTGTAATATTTGGGCAGGAGTTCCTTCTCCACGTTTAATCTTCTTTTCCGAATCAAAGAGCTGCAATTCTAAGAGCTTTGCCCACATAATATCGTCCTGATCTATTTTTAAATAGTGTCGCAATTTTAGCTCAACGGAATCTGTAGGAGAATATGGTAGAAAGAGATTGACAAATGCTCGGTACGACATGCCTTCTGAATCTTCAATGATATAATCATCATCCGTCATCCCCAATTGTACAAACATATTCCAGGCTTTCGAAAATCCAACACGTCTAATAGTACCTCTGTATAAGGTTAAAACATCGTTAAGACCATATATTTCTCTGTAATTGAGGGAATCTCTATTGGCATAGGCCTCAAATTGTCCATAACCCTCTACTTCTAAGAATTCTGTGCGTCTAAACAATTTGTGGTAGGGAATATATTTATAAGTACCTTCTTGTATGAATTTAGCAGCTCCCCCTTGACCCGCTACAACTACATTTCTTGGGTTCCATGTAAATTTATAATTCCACAGATTGGTGTCGCTTTCTGGTGCTACCAGACCTCCTGTAAAAGATTCAAAAAGAATAAGCTTTCCTCCTTTATCTCTAATGCCATCTATTAATTGCATTGCACTCATATGATCAATCCCTGGATCCAATCCAATCTCGTTCATAAAGACCAAGCCTTTTTCTTTGACTTTCTGGTCTAATTCCATTATTTGTTTACTTATATAGGAAGCCGTAACTAAGTGTTTTTCATACGTCAAACAATCTTCTGCAACTTTAATATGCAAACGGGGTGGGAGCATTGAAACTACAATAGAAGCATTTTTAATGGCTTCTTTCCGGGCATCGTCCTTGAAAATATCAAGTTGTAAAACAGTACAGGCCCGATGCGAAGAAATGTGCGTAGCGATGTTTTCTGGTCGCAAATCTGCAATGGTTAAATGCAAGTTTTCTGTGGATGCTTTTTCAAGGAAATAATCCAAAAGATAAGAGGTAGATTTTCCTGCACCGAATACAAGTATTTTTCGCAACATCTGTTTTAAGTACTTTTATACATTTAATAACGGATACTAAGGTATCAAATTGTTACATTTATAAAAAAAATAGCTATTGAAGTTATGAACAAAACAATTTGTTTGACTGGAATCTTCTTTGGAGCAACCGCTGTCTTACTCGGAGCTTTTGGAGCTCATGGCTTGGAGAAATTGGTAGATGCAGATGCAATTCAGACTTTTGAAACGGGAGTTACCTATCAAATGTATCACGCACTCTTTTTATTGATTTTAGGGAACATCAATAGGATACCTGAATCACAAAAAAAGCTGGTGTTCTATTGTGTCGCGCTTGGCGTGCTTCTTTTTTCTTTTTCAATTTACTTTTTGGCTACCAATAGTTTAACTGGCTTTGATTTTAAAAAGATAGCATTTATAACCCCTTTGGGTGGAGGTTTGATCATTTTGGGATGGGTATTTTTTGGAATTCGAATGTTTCAGCAGAAATAAGCGAATTAAAACGATTTTTAATGGAGGGTCGGTGTAAATTTTTATAATTTTGCACAAACAAAAACTAAAAAACATGGATGCACCTAGATCAACTACGAAATCGATTTCGTTAGATCAATATGGAATTACATCAAAAACAATTTTTTACCAACTTTCATCATCAGAACTTCATGAGCTTGCGCTAGATAAAGACATGGGTAAAGAGGCCTCCTCAGGGGCACTTGCTGTCAATACAGGCGAGTTCACTGGAAGATCTCCTAAAGACAGATTTATTGTTAAGGATGAGATAACCTCAGATAGAATTTGGTGGGGCGATATTAATATTCCCTTCGCTTCGGACGATTTTGATAAGTTGTATGATAAGGTTATTCAATATTTAAATGAGAAGGAGCTTTATGTAAGGGATTGCTATGCTTGTGCAGATGATGATTACCGCCTTAATATTCGTGTTATTAACGAATATCCATGGTCAAATATGTTTGCGTACAATATGTTTTTAAGACCAACGGAAGTCGAGTTGGAAGGTTTTGACGCAGAGTGGACTGTTATTAACGCTCCTGGGTTTATGGCCAATGCAGAGGTAGATGGCACGCGTCAACACAATTTTGCAATTCTGAATTTTAGTAAAAAGATAGCGCTTATTGGAGGTACGGGCTATACTGGAGAAATTAAGAAGGGGATTTTTTCAGCACTTAATTTTATTCTTCCAGTATTTAAAAATACTTTACCCATGCACTGCTCTTCCAATGTAGGGCCAGAGGGGGATACAGCGATCTTTTTTGGGCTTTCCGGTACTGGAAAGACCACCCTATCTACAGATCCAAGTAGAAAACTTATTGGAGATGATGAGCATGGTTGGACCAATGAAAATACCGTATTCAACTTTGAAGGTGGCTGTTACGCAAAAGTAATTGATCTTTCTTCAGAGAAAGAGCCAGAGATTTATGGGGCTATAAAAAAAGGCGCCATTCTAGAAAACGTCATCATGGATACGCAAGGGGTGGTAGATTTTAAAGATACCTCCATTACACAGAATACACGTGTGAGTTATCCTATTTATCATATTGAAAATATACAGAATCCTTCTATTGGGAAAAACCCAAAAAATATATTCTTTTTAACAGCAGATGCTTTTGGAGTTTTACCTCCAATATCAAAGCTTACACCTAGTCAGGCGGCTTATCATTTTATCTCAGGATATACTGCAAAAGTTGCCGGGACAGAGGCAGGAGTGGTAGAGCCTAGACCCGAATTTTCTGCTTGTTTTGGAGCACCTTTTATGCCTTTGCACCCAACCAAGTATGCAGAGATGTTAAGTAAGAAGATGAAAGAATCTGGTGTAAATGTTTGGTTGGTAAATACCGGGTGGACCGGAGGTCCTTATGGGGTAGGAACTAGAATGAAATTGAAATATACTAGAGCCATGATCCATGCGGCTTTAAATGGCGATCTAGGGTTGTACAATTACGATAATTACCATATTCATAGTGTGTTTGGAGTTGCACAGCCCAGAGAATGCCCTGGCGTACCTACAGACGTATTAAGTCCAAGAACAACATGGAATGATGATGAAGCTTATTATAAAACGGCTTTTAAATTATCCAATGCTTTTAGAGAAAACTTTAAAAAGTTTGAATCGTATGCTAATGAGGAAATACGAAGAGGCGGTCCTCAGAGATATGCGCCTTAAATAGCTTTTTTGATATAAAAAAAGCCCTGATTTGTAGTCAGGGCTTTTCTTTTATATAATTGTTGGTAAGCTAGTTATTTCTTATTCGCAACATTAATGTATTTCTGCAAAGCCATTGTCATAGAGGGAGTCTCAGGTGTTGGCGCCTTAATATCGCATCGAAGCCCAGCATCTGTTGCAGCATTAATGGTAGAATTTCCATATACCGCAATTCGCGTATCATTTTGTTCGAAATCTGGAAAATTCTTCAGCAACGATTCAATGCCAGAAGGGCTAAAGAATACTAGTATATCGTAATACACATTTCTAAGATCTGATAAATCACTGATAACAGTTTTGTAAAAAATAGCACGTTTCCAATTGACACCTAATTCCTCTAAGGTTTTAGGAACAATAGGTTTTAAAACATCCGAAGAAGGTAATAAAAAACGTTCTTCTTTATATTTCTTGAACATGGGAATCATTTCAATGAAATTTCGCTTGCCAACGTAAATCTTGCGTTTTCGATAAACCACATATTTTTGTAGATAATATGCGACTGCTTCCGATTGGCAAAAATACTTCATAGCATCTGGCACCTTAAAACGCATCTCTTCAGCAATTCTAAAAAAATGATCTACAGAGTTTCTACTGGTTAAGATAATAGCAGTGTAGTTGTTAAGGTCAATCTTTTGCTGACGAACGCTTTTAGCATCAACTCCTTCTACATGTATAAAAGGCCTAAAGTCTACTTTCACCTTTTCTTTTTCAATAAGTCTAGAGTATGGAGAGTTTTCCATTTTTGGTTCCGGTTGTGATACCAAAATCGTCTTTACTTTCATAAATATCAGGCTTTTAACAAACTTCCAATTATCACAAAGGGTGAAATTTCGAGTGCGCAAAGGTACAAAATAAAATAGAAAAAGTTGTTAGCTATGAATTTTTGATGATTTCGAACTACAGTAACCCATCCAATGCCATTAATTAAAAGAATTAGGAAGATGGTTACATAAACTACAGCTTCGGAATCTTTTAGCACGTACACTAAAACTACATTTGATAAAAACATGACCATCCCACTATAATTGAGATAGGATAATTTTTTAAAAACAAACTCGGAAATTGTCTTGTTGGTATTAAACACAAAACCGTTTCCTAATTGTAAAATTACTTTTAGTAGTATAAAAAGTAATAAGAGTCCTAGAATAAGCAGGTAGATCATAGGGTAATTATCATTTGACGATTCAAATAAGATTGCCCTGGCTAAATATATAAAAAGTGCAAAGTTGAGTACTTGAAAAATGGTGAAGAAAATATGAAACCAGTTGAGCAACTTATCCTTTTTATTATACATGAAAATGTATTTATTATTAAAAGGGAGAATAATGAAATTGGTAAATCGCATATAAAAAATACTCTTAGCAATAACCACACATAGAACACTTGAAAAAATGATGATTGTAATCCAATCCATGGAATTGGTAGTTCTTAGAATAGGTTCCATTATTTTAGTTTTATGTTTTGTCCATTAAGCCCAGTATACAATCCATTTTCCGAAATACTAATCTTAAAATAACCAGGTTCTTCAAGGCTAGATTTGGGTAAGTTAAAATTAAAATAAGTAGTATCCTGTGCTACTAAAGTTACTATATTCTCATCTTTTACGGCCGCTTTCAAAGGGAGTACTTCTTGTACCTGTTTGTATCTATTTGTATAAGCAATACTAAATTTTATTTTTTCTAAAGGAATGTTTTTTGAGTATGGATTATATACTTTTAAAACAACTTCTTGTGCCGTATTGTATGCTAATTCATCTTCATCTAAAAAGCAATGCAACTTCCTAAACGACTCGAAATTGGCGATGTATGATCCATAATATTGGGTCCCTTTTCCATTTTTATATGAGACATCGCCTTGTTTTACATACTTAGAAACGTACAGAACTTTTTGATGTTGTACTTTAAATTCGCTGCTATCAATGGAATACTGATTTTTGCGGTAGTGTATGTTATTTAACGAATAGGTTGGGTTTCCTGAATAAAAAGAATACATGGGTGTGTTTCGATACGAATTCTCAAAAACCACTGGAATATCTCCAATTTGCGACTGTAAATTGGTAACCCATTCCTTATTTCCATGGCTTTCATATACCAGTGGTAATAAAGGTTGATGAATAATCCATAAACGCAGGTAACAAAGAATAATTAAATTGGCAATACCCAATCTAAAAATCCATTTTCGAACACCAACATTATCTAGCATATAATGATACACTAAAATAAAAATTGGAATACATACCACAATAATCCACTGTGTTTGTACACGTCTGTTAAAACTAGACACAAAAAAGAACAACAATACACCATAGGTAAGAAATAAAAGCGCCCTCGTATAGGTGTCTTTTGCTCTTGTTTTAAAAAGTGCATAGTATATCAATGGGAAGGTAAGACCAAAAAGAGCTACTAGATTTATAAAAAAACCAAGCGTAAAGTCTTCGAACTCATATGCTCTATTAGGCCGTTCAAAAAGGTGGTATTTAATGGAAACAAAATCATTGTCAAATAGCCATATAAAATGAGGTATATAGCAAATCAGTGCAACAAAAACTGCAAGCCAGGCGTATTTGTTTGTTAGTAGTTTGAGGTTGGATGCCAAAACAAAAACAATCACCAATACAGCATGATACTTGCTATACATTAAACAAGCCATTACCAAGCCTAAAAGCAATGTAATAGGGATAGAAGGATGAGCAATAAATTTTTTGTATACCCAAAGGAATAAGGCAGTAAAAAAGAGTAAAGGAGTATCTGGAAGCGTAAGAAATCCATAGGCATTTAGCAGTGTCATAGAAAGCCCTAGTATAAAGAAATGAAAAATGTACTTTCTCTTTTCCGCATGCTCTATTAGCCCCCAAAGAACTACAAAAGTGGCAACAGATAATACGCAACTCATAAATCGAACACCCAATTCTCCTTCAAAAAAGAAACTACTTATTTTAACCAATAAAGCCACCATAGGTGGATGATCAAAATAACCCCAAGCCATATTTTGGGCATAGTGCCAGTAGTAAGCCTCGTCAAAAATTAATTCTGTAAAATAACCTTGAATAAGATTCAATAAAAAAAGAGCTCCTAAACAGTAGAGAAAAGTTCTGGGTATTTTTTGTGTCATTCCTTCCATTAATTCCAAACAAAATTACGAATTATACTTAGGAAGAGAATTTTAAAAAAATGATAAAAGAAAAAGGGGATTTCATTCGAGGGTCATAAAATAGTACTTTTGCCCAAATTATTACAAGTCCATGTCAGATCGTTTAGTTATTATTCCCACATTCAACGAGATTGAAAACGTAGAAGCCATTATACAGGCTGTCTTCGATGTAGACATGGGTTTCCACGTTTTAATTGTAGATGATAATTCTCCAGATGGTACGGCTTCTAAAGTTCTGGAAATGCAGAAGCAATGGAAAGATCAATTATTTTTAGAAGTAAGAAAGGAAAAAGCAGGATTGGGAACTGCGTATATCCATGGATTTAAATGGGCTATTGCACGAAAGTATGATTACATTTTTGAAATGGATGCAGATTTTTCACATAAACCATCTGATTTACCTCGCCTGTATAAGGCATGCGCGGATGGTGCCGATGTATCTGTAGGATCTCGCTATAAAAAAGGGGTAAATGTGGTTAATTGGCCGTTGTATAGAATCTTGTTATCCTATGGAGCATCTTTCTATGTTAAAATAATTACGGGCATGCGTGTGCACGATCCTACGGCAGGATTTGTTTGTTATCGAAGAGCAGTTTTAGAGGCTATTGATTTAGATGCTGTTCGTTTTATTGGCTATGCTTTTCAGATTGAGATGAAGTTTAGAGCACATTTGAAAAAATTCCGCATCGTGGAAGTTCCCATCGTTTTTACGGATAGGGTCCTCGGAAAATCTAAGATGAGTTCTTCCATTGTAAGCGAGGCTATTTTTGGAGTTTTAAAAATGAAATTTAGCAGCATATTTCGCAAAAAAGATTTTTAGGAATGAGGCAGATACTAATTAAAAACGCTGTAATTGTTAATGAAAATTCTCAATTTGAAGGGGATATCTTAATACAAGGAGAGCGTATTGCAAGAATTGATAAAGACATTAGTTCAGATACGGCCCAAGTAATAGATGTACAAGGAAGCTATGTGCTTCCTGGTATTATTGATGACCAAGTTCACTTTAGAGAGCCTGGTCTTACCCATAAAGGGAATATTGCTTCAGAAAGTAGAGCGGCTATGGCTGGGGGTATCACCACTTTTATGGAACAGCCTAATACGAATCCGCAGACCACAACCATTGAAAAGTTAGAAGAGAAATTTGTCACAGCTTCTAAATCTTCGTTTGCTAACTATTCATTTCTTTTTGGAGGAACAAACGATAATTTAGAGGAACTTAAAAGGCTGGATAAAAATGCCTGTTCTGGAATTAAGTTATTTTTAGGGTCGTCTACCGGGAATATGTTGGTAGATAATGAGGTGGTTATTGAAAAAATCTTCAGAAGTACAGAAATGGTGATCTCCACGCATTGCGAAGATGAAACTACCATTCGACAAAATATGGCTACTTATGTAACGAAATATGGCGATGATATTCCTATGGAATGCCACCCGCTAATAAGAAGCGAAGAAGCTTGTTATATTTCCTCATCAAAAGCAATTGCACTTGCTAAAAAGACAGGAGCACGCTTGCATGTATTTCATATTTCTACTGGGAAGGAAACGGCGCTTTTCAGAAATGATATCCCTCTAAAAGAAAAAAAGATAACGGCAGAGGTTTGTGTGCATCACCTTTGGTTTTCGGATAAGGATTATGCTTCTAAGGGAACGCGAATTAAGTGGAACCCAGCTATTAAAACCGAATTGGATCGAACACAACTATGGGATGCACTTTTAGATGATCGCATAGATGTGATTGCTACAGACCATGCACCACATACTTCAGAAGAAAAGAATCAACTATATACCAAAGCCCCTTCTGGAGGTCCCTTGGTACAACATGCTTTACCTGCTATTTTAGAGAAATACCATGAAGGAGTAATTTCCTTGGAAAAAGCAGTGCAGAAAATGTGTCACAACCCAGCTATTCTATTTCAAATAAAAGAGAGAGGGTATATTAGAGAAGGATACTATGCAGATTTAGTGGTGGTTGCAAATAGTCCATGGACGGTGAGTAAAGAAAATATTGCTTATCAATGCGGTTGGTCCCCGTTTGAGGGAACTACATTTAAATCTAAGATATCTCATACTTTTGTAAATGGTCATTTAGCTTATGAAAATGGTGTCTTTTCACAAGAAAGAAATGCTCACAGATTAACCTTTGATAGATGAGTATGAAAAAAATAGTATTGGCTTTATTAGTGTGCGTTCTATGGGCTTGTGGCGAAAAAATGGTAAAAGAACCAGATAATCTTATTCCCAAAGAAACGATGTCTGAGATTTTATTTGATTTGGCGATTCTCAATGCTGGTAAGAACACCAACCCTTCTATCTTGACTAAAAACAAGATAGAAATAATGGAAAATTTATATACCAAATACAAAATAGACAGCACGCAATTTGTTACCAGTGATACCTATTACGCATCCATACCTGCAGAGTATGAGGACATTTATAATTCTGTAGAAAAGCGATTAGACAAATTAAAGAAAAGCATAGACGAGGCCAAAAAGAAGGAAATGGACAGTGTGCGGAAAAAAAATGTTCCGCCTAGTACGATCAAAGAAAGAGCTACTTTAAAAAAGGCCGATTCTACAGGCGCTCTTCCTTAAATTTTTGACACACAAATTCAAAGGTGTCTTCCAAAGCTTCGAATTCAAAATCAAGACTGTTTTTAATTTTCTGATTGCTATAAACTCTTGGATACTTTAAAGAATGTACTGCCACTTTTGTTAATTTTCTCCCGTTTTGAGTGAGCAGGTTTTTAAACCAATCCAAACGCCACAAAATTTCAAGATGCCACATTTTTAATGGTTTTTTGGGTGGTTTCATTTCCCACCTTCTTGTGATTTCTGTTAAGATTTGTTGATAGGAAATGTTTTTAGAGATGGCTATAAAACGTTCATTTTGTATGGAAGAATCCATTAACTGTATCATCATCTTTACCGTATCATGTACGCTTATGCATGCAGTACCACCGGGTGGATAATAGGAATATTTTTTAGCTGCAGTAGTGAATAGAACGCCACTACCACTATCCCAAAATCCTGGTCCAAGAATAACCCCTGGGTTTACAATTACAACAGGGAGCCCTTCTTGAGTTCCACGCCAAACCTCCATCTCGGCAGCATATTTGGTCAAAGCATATACATTGGCATCGGTAGTGCTCCATTCACTTTCTTCTGTAGCTTCTGCAGTTCCATTACTTCTTCCAATGGCTGCAATAGAGCTTACATAGCACAACTTATGAACCTTATGCGCAAGACATAAGTTTACAATATTAGCCGTGCCCTCCACATTAATTTTCAATAAGGTTTCATAGTCCCCGGGATCAAAGGAAATTAGAGCGGCGCAATGATAAACCAGAGAAACACCTTCGAAAGCAGTTTCTAAAGAGGGAATATCCGTAATATCGCCTTGTACCCAAGTAATTTTATCAAATAGTTGATGAGGAGCTTCATGGTAATATGAAAAAACCTTTTTCACCACTTCTATCTTCTTTTCAGTTCTAAAAAGTGCTTTAATTTTCACATCTTTTTTTGCTAAATCGAATAGCAGATGCGCTCCTACCAAACCCGTTCCACCCGTAACTAAAATCATATTTCAAAGGTACTTAATTTGGAAAAGATAGGATTATGTTTCTTGGGCATCTATATGAATACACTGAAGTTTTGAACTAATAAAGTATTAAAAAATGACGATTGCGTTTATATTTGCAGCATCGATTTAAAATTTGAGAGTGGTATGATTTCAAACTTTGTGGAAGAATTAAAATGGAGAGGAATGTTACACGATGCAATGCCTGGCACCGAGGAACATTTATTGAAGGAGATGCAAGCGGCTTATTTAGGAATAGACCCCACGGCTGACTCTCTACATATTGGGCATCTAGTAGGAGTAATGATGTTACGTCATTTTCAACTATCAGGACATAAGCCTTTTGCATTGGTTGGTGGTGCTACAGGAATGATAGGAGATCCTTCAGGAAAATCTGATGAACGTAATTTATTGGATGAAGCTACCCTGCGGCATAATGAAAATGCTTTAAAAGAACAATTATCTCGGTTTCTAGACTTTAATAGCGATGCCCCAAATGCGGCAGAGTTAGTGAATAACTACGACTGGATGAAAGATTTTTCCTTTCTCGAATTTATCCGAGATATTGGAAAGCATATTACGGTGAATTATATGATGGGAAAAGATTCTGTAAAGAAACGCCTTTCCGCGGATGCGAAAGAAGGAATGTCTTTTACAGAATTTACATATCAACTGGTACAGGGGTACGATTTTTTGCATTTGTATAGAAGCCATAATTGTTCACTTCAAATGGGCGGAAGTGATCAGTGGGGTAATATTACTACTGGCACAGAGCTTATAAGAAGAATAGGCGGAGGAAAGGGATATGCCCTTACCTGCCCTTTAATTACAAAAGCAGATGGCACCAAGTTTGGAAAGACAGAAGGCGGCAATGTGTGGTTGGATGCAAATAGAACATCGCCGTATAAATTTTATCAATACTGGCTAAATACTTCCGATGAAGATGCAGAAAAGTATATTAAAATATTTACCTTCTTATCAAAAGATACAATTAATGCTCTTATAGAAGAGCATTCCGCTGCACCACATGCAAGAGTGCTTCAAAAACGTTTGGCCAATGAAATTACGGTTATGGTGCATTCTCAACAAGATTTAGATAATTCAATCAAAGCGAGCGCTATTCTTTTTGGAAAATCTACAGCAGATGATTTGAAGACTTTAGATGAGAAAACATTTTTAGAAGTATTTGATGGGGTACCCCAAGCCGAGGTGCAAAGGACTGATATTCAGGAAGGTTTAGACATGATAGGTGCTTTGGCGGCTAAAACAAGCTTTTTGGGATCTAATGGAGAAGCAAGAAGAGAATTAAAGCAGAACTCAATTTCTGTTAATAAAGAAAAGGTAAAAGAAACATATCTTATAGGTACTTCTGACCTCATAAATGACAGGTATGTACTGCTGCAGCGTGGCAAGAAGAACTATTTTTTACTTATCGTGAACGAATGAAGGTCTATGAGTTTTTCATCGTGTCAGAATTAAAGGCTTTTTATGGTCATTTACTCACTGATATAGAAAAGCATGCCAGTATAAAAGATCATTTAACGGTCGTAGCGCAGCGTATGTTTCAAGGGATGAAGGAACAAAATGAAGCCGTATGGAGTCAAGTAAATAATTACAATCCATTGCACTTAGGAAAGGGAAAAGAGGAACTTTGTAAGCTTTCTTGGAACTTAGAAGATGCCCAACATACCGTTGCAAATGAACACGGTTTTAAAAATTGGGAAAAGATACCTAGTATCCCCTATAACCTTCTTTTTGAGCAAGCAGTAAATGCTTTGTTGAAGGGAGATCTTACTACTTTAAAGAAACTAATTCAGAAAGATGCTTCCTTGCTTTCCGCAAGATCGCTGTACGGACATAAAGCAACACTATTGCACTACTGTGGCAGTAATGGAGTAGAGTTATGGCGTCAAAAAGTACCCTACAATTTGCCAGAGATAGTACAATATTTATTGGACGAAGGAGCAGATGAAACTGCTAAAATGAATGTGTATGGAGGCGAATTTACTACAATACAATTATTACAAACGAGTGCACACCCAAAAGCTGCTGGTTTATTAGACCAGTTGGTTCCTTTATTTAAGGACAGATAGGATTATAATATCATTAAATTACATCCGCGAATATCTGAATGATCAAAACGGCCTAAAATCTCGAAGTGCCCATCGGTATGGATCTTTCCTAGGTCCTGTGTAGCAATAAAAGAACAAGAGTACAAATTTGCCAAATCTATAATATTAACACCTCCAGTTTTACCAATTGAAAGCGCACTTAATGGGTCTTCCGGATCTCTAATAAGAACTTTCATCCAAGGTGGGGTTTCAAATAAGCCATGACCCTTGGAATACGCTTGCGATAATAATTCTGTCATTCCATATTCCGAATGAATTTCTGCAACTCCCAAACCACCTTGTAGAAGGCTATGTAGTTCTTCCCGGATCATCTCTTTTCTTCGCCCTTTCATACCGCCTGTTTCCATGACCAGCGTATGAGATAATGAAAGTTGAGTATGCTCTATTAGGTCTAACAGGGCAAAGGAAACACCCAGTAGTAAGATCTTTGTTTTTTTTGCTTCTAAGGCGTTTATTTTTTCAACTAAACCGTCTAAGTCATTTAAATAAAAACCGCTATCAGGATGTGCACTCCTTCCAATAAGATCGTTCACCATATAGATCAATGAGGAATGCTCTCTTTCTAAATATGAAGGTAATAATGCTAAAACACAGTATGATTCAATTTTTCCGTAAAAAAGTTCAAAGGCCTTAAGATAACTTTTTTGATATAGGGATGCATCTGCAACAATGTGTTTGCTAGTTACACTTCCGGTTGTACCACTGCTGGTAAAGGTAATTGCGGCTTCTGAATGTGAATTGGAAAAAACTTGTTTTGATTTAAAAAAAGATACAGGTAAGAATGGAATGTCTCCTATATGCTGAACATTGCTTGGATTTTTATTCAAGTAATTACAGAACTCCTGGTAAACTTTAGTATGTTCAAATTGAAACTGAAATACTTGTAATGCGCAAGACTCAAATTCTTTTTCACTTTTAATATCAAAAATACTATCAGGATTCATGCTTTTTTTACCTATCGCAAAAATACAAGAGTTAAGTCAAGGATACCAATGCTTTTTTAGATTCATAAAAAAACCCTTCCTAAAAAAAATAAGAAGGGTTTCCTTGGATATAGTAGGGCTGTTTATTTTACAACTAATTTTCGGTTCATGGTAGTTTCATTCTGAGTAAGCTGTAACACATATACACCAGGCACCAAGCGCGAGATGTTTAATGCATTCGTAGTTATTCTATCTCTTAAAACTACCTCACCAAACACATCGTATACAACAATGTCTTTCATGTCTTTCTTTTGAGTGGTTACGTAAACCACATCATTAAAGGCCGGGTTAGGATATAATTTAAAACTAGCAGGAGTTTCTTGCTTTTCTGTTAGAGCTTCTTTTGTCTCTTGTCCAGATAAAACCATAGTGCATGCTAATAATAACACAAAGTAGATTTTTCTCATAAGTAGGTATTGATTTGGGGATCAACATAGTAAAGATAGTAATTGACCTTGCATGTGAGGATAAAATGTTGTGAAACAAGGTTTTTTGTAGGTTAAAAGACACCCTTTATCCTTTCATCGATTTTATTGGTAGACTCGTCGATGGAATCAAAAAGTTATAGAATGCTAAAAATAGGATTATTTGATAATGAGCTTGCGAGTAGCTACTTTATCTTTCTCAAAGACACGTAATACATAAACACCGGCATCTAGTTCCGAAACATTTAATTCTTTTCCTAAGATGGTAGTCTCTAAAACTTGCCCCCCCAGTACATCAAAAATTAGAATCTTTTTTGCAGCATTTAGAGAAGTATTGATATACACTTTTCCATTAATTGTGGGATTTGGATATAGTTTAAACCCATCAATAGCACCACTCCCTTTGGAATCTTGACCAAAAGAAAGGGAACAAATAAAGAAGAATGCTACAAGGTAAAAGTGCTTCATATATACTTATATACGACAAATATAAGAATTTTAGTTGTCTCAATTCGTCTCATCTCTTTAGAAGTATCAAAAATTTAGCCAAAATGTAATAAAAAGTGGATAATAATGTAATTACCATAAAAGTAAGGGGCTTTCCTTGTAATTTATCGATTAATTGGTTACTCCCAGCGAGCGTTAAAATGATTACTTAGGGGTATTTCTTTTTAAGTTTAACAGGAAGGGAGATATTCCATGTTACCTTAATGTTACCATATTAAATCAACGTTAAGTGGCTTGAGTGTAATAGTATTATCTTTACATTTGGGTAAATTAATCAAGCGCGTACCTTATGAAAAAAAAGGATATTAAAATTCTTCTTGTAGATGACGAACCTGATATTTTGGAAATTGTAAGTTATAATCTTTCTTCTGAAGGGTATCAAGTGTATACCGCTGAAAATGGTGTAGAAGGGGTTGCAAAGGCAAAGAAAAAAAACCCACATCTTATTATTTTGGATGTAATGATGCCAGAAATGGATGGTATAGAAGCATGCGAAGTAATACGCAAAACTCCCGGTTTAGAGCATACTATTATTACCTTTTTAACAGCCAGAGGGGAAGATTATTCTCAAGTGGCAGGTTTTGATGCTGGTGCGGATGATTATATTACCAAACCTATTAAACCAAAAGTGCTAGTAAGTAAGGTGAAGGCCTTGCTTCGAAGATTGAAAAGTAGCGATGTAGAACCGGAAGATATTGTGAAAGTGGGGGATATTGTCATTAATCGAGAAGAGTACAAAGTGATTAATGCTGGAAAGGAAATTATATTACCTCGCAAAGAATTTGAATTATTATCTTTATTGACCTCCAAACCAAGCAAAGTATTTAAACGAGAAGTTATATTGGATAAAGTTTGGGGAAATGAAGTGGTAGTAGGAGGGCGCACTATTGATGTACATATCAGAAAACTACGTGAAAAAATTGGAGATCATCACTTTAAAACCGTTAAAGGAGTTGGTTATAAGTTTGTTTTGTAATGGCCGTAAGGGTAAAAAAATCATATAAGTTTGCCCTGCGTTCTTCTTTTTGGATTACACTCATACTTACGAGTGTTTTGGCCGGAATTTTATGGATGTTTAATGCGCTAGATTGGAAGGTGTTGTGTATATACGCACCCATTAGCTTTGGTGTTACTGTTTTTATTATACAATCTAGAATAGAACGCTTTATCTATAGAAGAATCAAAAAGATATATGATGATGTATCTCTTTTAGAATCGTCTTCTCTTTCGTCCGAACTCATTAATACGGATATGAAAACCTTAACTGCAGAAATTGAGAAATTTGCAAAGGACAAGAAGATAGAGATCGATACATTAAAAATTAGAGAAGAATACCGAAAAGACTTTTTGGGGAATGTTTCGCACGAGTTAAAAACACCTTTGTTTACTGTTCAAGGTTATATTCTTACCTTGTTAGATGGTGCCTTGGAGGATAAAAATGTACGAAAAAAATATTTACAAAGAGCTAATAAAGGAGTTGAAAGACTTATTTATATTGTAAAAGATTTGGATCTAATTACAAAACTCGAAGCTGGTGAAATGCGTGTCATTTTAGAAGGTTTTGATATTATTGAACTCATTCAAAGTGTGTTCGAACTTTTAGAAATGAAAGCTACTAAAAAGCAAATTACCCTTACTTTCGACATGGTTTATCCAAGGCCTATTTATGTCTACGCAGATAAGGAAAAGATTCAGCAAGTGCTTACCAATTTGCTTGTGAATTCTATTAAATATGGACATGAAAATGGTACCACAGAAGTAAGTGTAGAGAATCTTATAAAGAATAAGGTTATTGTTCGAGTAACGGATAATGGTGAGGGAATTCCTGAGCACCATATCCCTAGACTTTTTGAGCGTTTCTACAGAGTAGATAAAAGTGGAAGTAGAAGCGAAGGAGGTTCTGGTTTAGGCCTATCCATTGTAAAACACATCATAGAAGCACATGACGAAAAAATCTATGTGGAAAGTGTGGTAGAAGTTGGTTCCGAGTTTTCTTTTACCTTAGAAAAATCCAATCAGGAAATCACAATTTAAGTTACTTCAAGGAAGATTTCCGTAGCTTTGCCCCTTTAAAATAATCTTAGCCGTGGGCAGTAAAAATAAGCTTAAACGATTTAAAGAGAATGAAACCTTTGCCAATGTTATTCAACCCAAAAGGGAGGAAATTCAGGAAGGTACTTTTAGCTTAAAAGGAAATTGGACATCACATTTTGGAAACAAAAACCCTATTGTCTTAGAACTGGGTTGTGGCAAAGGAGAGTACACTATAGGATTGGCACGCCTAAACCCTAATAAAAATTTCATTGGGATTGATATTAAGGGCGCTCGTTTCTGGCGCGGAGCCAAAACGGCCTTGGAAGAGAACATAACCAATGTTGCTTTTATTCGTACACAAATAGAATTGATTGATCAGATTTTTGCTAAGAACGAAGTAGCTGAGATTTGGATTACTTTTCCAGACCCTCAAATAAAATATAAGCGCACCAAACACCGGATGACGAATAAGGTTTTTCTAGAAAAATATAAGCATGTTCTTGTGGATGGAGGGGAAGTACACTTAAAGACAGATAGTGAATTTATGCATGGATACACACTTGGATTATTGCATGGACTTGGTTTAGAAGTTATCTACGCAAATCACGATGTTTATAAGAACGAAGGTAGCCCAGAAGAAGTGTTAAATATTCAAACTTTCTACGAAAATCAGTATCTTCAAAGTGGAAAACCGATCACCTACCTAAAGTTCCGCATAAACTAAACCATGATGCACCTGTTAATTCTGTTTTTTGCTACCTTCTCGGCAGCCTTTATGGCAACTGTTCCACCGGGATTGTTAAATATGAATGCTGCAAAAACCAGTGTTGAAAAAGGGAAACTAAATGGGATTATTTTTAGCCTAGGAGTATCTACCATGATTATGCTGCAAGCATATATTGCAGTAGTGATTTCTAAGTTCCTTTATAATAATCCGGAGGTTGTAGAATTACTTTTAAAGATTGCTTTAGTTGTATTTGCTTTCTTTGCTATTTATTTTTTTTACAAAGCTAAGAAAGGAGACAAAGAACAATCCAAAGTGGTCAAGGTAAGTAAAAAGAATAGCTATTTCAAAGGGATGCTATTAGCGGCACTAAATTTACTAACCATTCCCTATTACAGTGGTCTTAATGCCATGTGGAATGCATCTGGTTGGATAAAATTTGAGATATGGGATATTGCTATTTTTATCTTAGCGGCGGGTTTAGGTACTTTTGCTGTATTGTATCTATACACCGTTTATTTTTATAAATTGGAAGCTAAAACACATCGGTTTTCTAGAAATGCGAACTATATAATAAGTGCCTTAATGGTGGTACTTTTAATTGTCACAATTATCCGAATTTTTTATTCCTAATGAAGCCAGAAAATCAAAATTTCTTTCATAAAGTATATGAGGTTGCCAAACTGATTCCGTTTGGGAGAGTTACTTCCTATGGAGCAATTGCGAAGTATTTAGGTGCTGCACGCAGTGCTCGCATGGTAGGCTGGGCAATGAATGGAGCAGGAGGGATGGAAGATGTGCCTGCACATAGAGTCGTAAATAAAGCAGGCCTGCTTACTGGGAAACACCATTTTGACGGAACTAATTTAATGCAACAACTGCTCGAAAATGAAGGGATTGTGGTAATAGATAATCAAATTCAAAATTTGGATAAGCACTTTTGGGACCCGGGAAAAGAATTGGCAGAAGATTTTTAATAATCTCTATTTTCCTCAAATTTTCCCCAATAAGTCTTGTCTATTTGGGCATTTTACTTTTCAATCCAATCCCTTTCTGCTCTCGTGTCTATGGTGTATCTTTGTAATTTAGAATCAATTTACATAACAAAGTAAAGCAGTTAGATTAGCATGAAGTTGAACAAGCAAGATATCCTGAAAGCCTTAGAGGAAATCTCCGTACCAGGAGAAGGGAAGAATATGGTAGAGAGCGGGGCAGTAACCAATGTGATGGTTTTCGGAGAAGAGGTTGTTGTAGATGTTACTATTGGAAACCCCACCTTACAAGCTAAGAAAAAGACAGAGGTAGAAATTTTAAAAATAATTCACCAAAAGGTTCATCAAAAAGCTAAAATTAAAGTAAATATTAAGGTGGATGCTGCAGCTGAAAAACCTACGGCCAATGAGATCAAAGGAAAAGCAATTCCTGGCATTAAAAATATCATCGCTGTTGCATCTGGAAAAGGTGGTGTAGGTAAATCTACTGTGACAGCTAATTTGGCCGTCACTTTGGCTAAAATGGGTTTTAAAGTTGGACTTTTAGATGCTGATATTTATGGACCATCAATGCCTATTATGTTCGATGTGGCTCATGAGAAACCGCTAGCTGTTAATGTAAATGGAAAATCTAAAATGCGGCCCGTAGAAAATTATGGAGTGCAGTTGTTATCTATTGGCTTTTTTACACAACCTAATCAGGCTGTAATTTGGAGAGGTCCTATGGCAGCGAAGGCATTGAATCAAATGATTTTTGATGCGCATTGGGGTGAGTTAGATTTTATGATCATAGATCTTCCTCCAGGTACAGGTGATATTCATTTAAGTATTATGCAGTCTTTACCAATTACGGGGGCTGTAGTAGTAAGTACCCCGCAAGAAGTTGCCCTCGCAGATGCCCGTAAGGGAGTAGCCATGTTTCAACAAGAAGCCATCAATGTTCCAGTATTGGGAGTTGTTGAAAATATGGCTTATTTTACACCTGAAGAATTGCCTAATAACAAATATTATATCTTTGGAGAGGCAGGTGCTAGAAACCTTTCGGAAGATTTAAAGGTGCCATTTTTAGGTGAAATACCCTTGGTGCAAAGTATTAGAGAAGCAGGTGATGTAGGCCGGCCGGCTGCTATGCAAACTGCCACTGCTATTGAGGCTTCCTTCGAAGAAATTACTAGAAATGTGGTGCAAGAAGTAGTAGGTAGAAATAAAAGTTTACCCCCTACCGAAGCAATTAAGATAACAACAATGGCAGGATGTTCTGCAGTTACCAATAAAAAGAAATAACAATGACATCAGAAGAAATCAAAACAAATGTGCAAAAGGCATTAGATGAGATTCGTCCTTTTTTGCAAAGTGATGGAGGAGATATTTCATTGGTTTCCATAGACAATGATACTTCTGTAAAAGTGAAGCTAGAAGGCAATTGTATAGGATGCAGTGTAAACCAGATGACATTGCGAAATGGGGTAGAAATGACCATTAAGAAATATGTTCCTCAAATAGAGGAAGTGGTCAATATCGAATAATTTTGCAAACGCAAACTTCAATAGTTTTATGCTATCTAAGGCTTTTCCATGATTAAAACGGATATTCTTATAATTGGCGCAGGGCCAACAGGGCTTTTTACGGTTTTCGAAGCCGGATTGTTACAACTAAAATGTCATTTGATAGATGCCTTGCCGCAACCTGGTGGACAGTGTTCGGAAATTTACCCCAAAAAACCCATATATGATATTCCCGGTTTTCCCGAAGTACTGGCAGGTGATTTGGTATCTAATCTTATGGAACAGATTAAACCTTTTCAACCAGGATTCACACTAGGGGAAAGGGCTCAGACCATTGAGAAATTAGAAGATAATACCTTTGTAGTTACAACAAATAAAGGCACAAAACATCAGGCACCTATCGTTGCAATTGCAGGTGGTTTGGGGAGTTTTGAACCCAGAAAACCTCTTTTAGAAAATATAGGAAGATTTGAAGATAAAGGGGTTGCTTATATTATCAAGGATCCAGAGATATATAGAGATAAAAAAGTTTTAATCGCTGGTGGAGGCGATTCTGCTTTAGACTGGAGTATCTTTTTAGCAGATGTATCCAAGGAAGTAACGCTAGTGCATCGTAGAAATGAGTTTAGAGGTGCCTTAGACTCTGTGGAAAAAGTACAGCGCTTGAAGAACGAAGGCAAAATAACCTTGATTACTCCGGCCGAAGTAATAGGTTTAGAAGGAGATAAGCAGTTAGAAACAGTGCTTGTTAAAATAGCTGGAGATGATGAGCCCGTTAGAAAGCAGATAGATAACTTTATTCCTCTTTTTGGGCTATCACCAAAATTAGGTCCTATTGCAGATTGGGGGCTTGAGATAGAAAAGAACGCAATTAAAGTAGATAATACGTTGGATTATCAAACCAATATTCCTGGTATTTATGCTATTGGAGATGTGAATACCTATCCTGGTAAATTGAAATTAATTTTATGTGGTTTTCACGAAGCTACACTTATGTGTCAAAGCGCATACCAACGCATATATCCGGATAAAAAATATGTAATGAAATATACTACCGTTGGTGGCGTAAACGGATTTGATGGTAGTAAAAAAGAAGCTCCGAAAGCGGTGGTCAAAGTAATTGAATAAAAAAGTAAGGTTCGGCACTTTAAAAAGACTTTAAGAATGTTTTTTGAGTGATGTAGTTAGGCATGAGTGATATAAAAATTAAGATTAAGGATAGAGAAGGTGTGCTTCATGAGGTAGATGCACCAACGGATATGAATATGAATCTAATGGAAGTTGTACGCTCTTACGAGCTAGCTCCAGAAGGAACTATTGGTGTATGTGGCGGCATGGCTATGTGTGCCTCCTGCCAATGTTACGTTATATCGGATCATGACCTACCCGAAAAATCAGATGATGAAGACGCCATGCTTGCAGAGGCTTTTTATGTAGAAGATAACAGTCGGTTAGGTTGTCAAATTCATATGACCTCAGATTTAGAAGGTCTGGAAGTAGTATTGGCTCCCGAATCTTAAACCTTAAGGATATTTATATTCTTGCTTGATACGTAAATAGGTTGTGATAACGTCCTTCAGCAGCAATTAAATCATCATGGGTGCCTTGCTCCGCAATACGCCCATTTTCAATCACTAGAATTTGGTCTGCTTTTCTAATAGTACTCAGGCGATGCGCAATTACAAAAGTAGTTCGTCCCTTGGTCAATTCTGATAAACTCTTTTGAATAAGTGCTTCACTTTCTGTATCTAAATTGGATGTGGCTTCGTCCAATATCAATATTTTAGGGTTGGCCAAAACTGCTCTTGCAATAGCAATTCGTTGGCGTTGTCCACCGGATAACTTCACCCCTCTTTCTCCAATTAAGGTATCCAAACCGTCTTCAAAACGATCCGTAAATTCGTTTACGTAGGCTGCTTTTATAGCTTTTTGTAATGCTTCTTCAGAAGCATTGGGTCTTGGGAATAAGATGTTTTCTCTAATAGTTCCCTCAAATAAAAACTCATCTTGTAATACCACTCCTAAATGCTGTCTATAACTACTCAGGTTTACTTTAGAAAGATCTGAACCGTCAATACGAATCGTTCCTGATTGTGGGTTTAAAAAAGTACCAGCCAAGCCAGCAATAGTAGATTTACCAGAACCTGAACTTCCTACAAGTGCAACTACTGTTCCTGGAGGAACATTAAAACTAATATTGTGCAATACTTCTTTATCTTCCTCATAGGCAAAGGACACGTCGTCAAATTCCATGTGACCCTTCAAGGTATCTAGCTGAATAGTACGATCTGCTTCATCTGCTTCTGGAGTTTGATTCATTAATTCTTCGGTACGATCTAGACCAGCCAATGCTTCTGTAAGCTGACTCCCAATATTACTCATTTGAACAATGGGAGCAATCATTTGAGCTAATAATACCGTAAACATTAAAAATTCACCAATAGTTAATTGGTCTTGAATAATTTTATATCCGCCAAAACCCATAACCCCAGTAGTAGCAACGCCAATTAAGAAGGTAGCAGAACTGGTCATAAATGCGGTGGTAGTTAAGCTCTTTTTTACATTTTGAAACAACTCATCTACCCCATTTTCAAAAATTTTGTGCTCTTGTTCTTCCGCGTTGAACCCCTTAATAACTCTAATTCCACCCAGTGTTTCTGTAAGTCTTCCTTTGACTTCAGCATTTATTTTGCCTCGATTTCTGAAAATAGGCCTAATAATTTTAAAGGCTTTTAGGGCAATAATTCCAAAAATAACAAGTGGTACAAAGGTGAAAAGAGTCATTTCAACACTTATATTTAAAAGTAAAACCAAGGATACAACAGCAGTAATGGTTCCGCCTACTAATTGTACTAAGCCGGTTCCAATGAGATTACGTACCCCTTCCACGTCCGACATAATCCTGGAAACCAAGGCGCCAGATTTGGTATTGTCAAAAAATCGGATGGGTAAGGAAAGCACCTTTTTTTGTACTTGAGCTCGTAGTTCGGAGATTAAAAATTGGGCTTGAACACTTAAAATTCTAGTAAGCAAAAATGAAGTAATTGCTTGCACTGTAATAGCAATTATGACCACTAGTACTAGAATTTTAAGCATGGGCACATTTTCATTGGCAATTACATCATCTATAAGGTATTTGGAAGCAACAGGAGCTACAAAACTTGCCGCTTTGCTTACAACTATTAGAAACAACCCAATAAAAACTAGATTACGCCTTGGCCATATAATGGTCTTAAAGGCGGTAAGTATACTAACTTTTTTTTCAGACATCTTTTAAAAACAAGGAATTAAAAAGTGCAAGTTACTTCAATATCTTTTAGGCAGTAACTGTCCTGTCTTTTTTTCACAAAAATTAGTATTTCAAATAGAAGTCTATTACTTTAACAGGGCAAATCCAAATGTGTTACCAATGAAATTTCTACCCTTTCTACTATTGCTAACTTTTTTCTCTTGTAAAACAGAAAAACAGCCCTTAACAGAGGAAGAACGATGGCAAGCTCATGTAGATAATACAACGATTATTAGAGACGATTTTGGAGTACCACATGTATATGGAAAATCAGATGCTGATGCGGTGTTCGGATTATTGTATGCACAGTGCGAAGACGATTTTAAACGCGTGGAGCAAAATTATATTTGGGCTATAGGTCGTCTGGCGGAGGTAGAAGGAGAAGATGCGCTATACAGTGATTTACGAGCGCGTTTATTTATGACCATGGAAGAAGCAAAGGCGAACTATGAAAAAAGTCCTGAATGGTTAAAAGAGTTATGCAACGCTTTTGCTGATGGCATTAATTATTACCTACATACACATCCCGAAGTAAAGCCTCGACTCCTAACTCATTTTGAACCATGGATGCCTATGTATTTTAGTGAGGGCTCTATCGGGGGGGATATTGAACGTATCTCTACACAAAAAATAAAGGCTTTTTACGAAAAAGGAATTGAGTTTCCAAAATCGGAAGTGATGAAATTGAAGAAGGCAGAAGAAGAATTGGAACCTCAGGGTTCTAATGGGATAGCTATTTCTGGTGAACTAACACAATCTGGGAATGCCATGCTACTTATAAATCCGCATACTTCTTTCTTTTTCAGGGGAGAAGTACATATGGTTAGCGAAGAAGGGCTAAATGCCTATGGAGCTGTTACTTGGGGTCAGTTTTTTGTGTATCAAGGTTTTAATGAAAAAACAGGGTGGATGCATACGTCTACCTATACAGACATTATAGACGAGTTTAAGGAGACTGTGGTAGATATGGATGGTAAACTGCTTTATAGATATGGAGAAGAAATGAGAGCTGTTGAAACTTCTGAGCTAACCTTGAAGTATAAAACAGACACCGGATATGATACCAAAAAGTTTCCAATATACCGCACCCATCATGGTCCTATTACACATATGGAAGACGATGATCTAATAGCTTCCGCCATGATGTGGGAACCTGTAAAGGCATTGGAGCAGTCCTATACAAGAAGCAAACAAGACGGGTATGAAGGGTTTAGAAAAATGATGGACATACGAACCAATTCGTCCAACAATACCGTCTATGCGGATGCCGAAGGGAATATTGCTTATTTTCATGGGAACTTCATACCGGTTCGTGATACTATTTTTGATTATACAAAACCAGTAGATGGAAGCAATCCTAAAACAGATTGGAAGGGCTTGCATACTGTGGATGAAAATATTCTTTTATTGAACCCAGAAAATGGCTGGCTCCAAAATTGTAATTCAACACCTTTTACTGCTGCATTGGAATACAGTCCCAAAAGAGAAAACTATCCTAAATATATGTCTATAGATAGAGAGAATTTTAGGGGGGTACATGCTATTAGTTTATTAAAAAATAAAAGTGAATATACTCTAGATAGTTTAATAGAACTAGCGCACGATCCCTACCTACCTGCATTTGAGAAATTAATTCCTGGATTGGTAAAGGCATATAACAGTTATGATGATAAGAACCCAAAACTTAGAGAAGCCATAGAAATTTTAGAAAAATGGGACTTTAAAACTTCTAAAGAATCAATTGCTATGACCCTAGCTCATTATTACGGAACCTTGTATGGTAGATATGGTAAAAGACCTGGTAGAATGAGTGATATGGAGCTAATGACCTATTTTGGGACAGCATCTCCTATGGGAGAACGAACAAGGATTTTTGAACAAGTAATAGATCAGTTAACTGCCGATTTTGGAACTTGGAAAATCCCTTGGGGAGATGTGAATAGGTATCAGCGCATTAACGGAGATATACGCCAGCCGTTTAACGATGCCGAACCTAGTATTCCTGTTGGGTTAGCCTCTGGAAGATGGGGTGCCTTAGCGGCCTATGGTATGCGCTACAATAATGGAGCAAAAAAAATATATGGAACTAGAGGAAATAGCTTTGTAGCGGTAGTAGAATTTGGAGATAAGGTACAAGCTAAGAGTATGCTAGCTGGAGGGCAGAGTAGTGACCCCTCTTCTCCTCATTTTAATGACCAAGCACAGCGTTATGCGGATGTGGAGTTCAAAGATGTGGCATATTATAAAGAGGATGTTTTAAAACGAGCGAAAAGAACGTATCATCCAGGAGAATAAAGAATCTGCAAACTTAGTAGAAATATAATGTTACTGATCTTTCACTACAATTAATGTAGCTTTAGAACCTGTAGATAGATTCCATTTATTAGAATAAATAAGTTGTCCTTTTTCATCGTAGACATTTATTTGGGCCGTGTTAGGACCAGATGATCCTTGATTTAAGGCTTCAAAATCAATTCTATTAAAACCTTTTTGAAGATCAATATTTACGCCTTTAAAAGCACCAGATAGCAAGATATTAGGTTCTACTACTTGGTCGTTGGCATAAATCTTAACTCTATCTCCATC
The DNA here is from genome assembly GCA_947500575.1 of uncultured Flavobacteriaceae bacterium. Classification (GTDB taxonomy): domain Bacteria; phylum Bacteroidota; class Bacteroidia; order Flavobacteriales; family Flavobacteriaceae; genus CANMSI01. The sequence continues at coordinate 420,540 of CANMSI010000003.1, forward strand.
TACATATTCATGATCTCTACAAACAACGCCTATATATTTGGCGTTACTTTTAAGATCTCCTAAATACATATCTCCAAAGTGCTTTTTAGAACCTTTCTTTTCCTTTTCGCCTACTTTCGGATCTATTTTAAGATCATGACCTGCTTGAAGTAATTTCTTACCAGGTGTCATATCAATTTTTCTCTTGGAAGTGCTTAGCTCTGATTTCTTTCCTATCACAGAAGGCATTCTTAGAGAGGTTCCTTTCTTTTTATTCTCCTTTACGTCTAATTTCCCTTCAATTTTTAAAGGTTTGGTCACAGGGATGTCGCTCTGAGCTGTTCCTTGAAAGGCCCAAAGTAATAAAACACCCAATGTGATTATAATTCGCATCTACGTATAATGAGTCGTGCTACACTCGTAAAAATAACAAATACCCTGCCATAGGCTTATAAATTGCTGTTAAATTCGACGAAAAGAAATCAGGGAATTACAAATGAATGAGTACAATACTAGGATGCAGTGTCTGATTTAACAGATTTAGTTAGCAAGAAACTACTTAAAACGATAAGTGCACCACCCCATATCATATTAGGCTCTAAAGACTCTTTTAAAACAAGATGTCCCAATAAAATGGTACTTACCACCTCCAGGTACATGAGTGAGGAAGTGGTAGCCGCTTTTAGGTGCTTTAGACCATAGAAGAACAAACTAAAAACGACCACACCAATTAAGAAACCATAGATGGTGGCTATCCCTATATCTGACCATTCGGCAACAGGAAAATTGATATATAAAAAAGGAAAAAATAGAATTACACTTGCAAAATTTTGATAAAAAATTAGTTCATTTTTATCGTAGTTCTGAGCTTCTGATTTAAAAATGACTACGGTAATGGCATATCCTACGGAAGCTCCTACGGCTGCTAACATTCCAACAAAATCCTTGTCTTCAAAACTCAAGCTTTTATGTGCATATGAGATGGTTAAACCAACGAAGGCTAATAGAATAAGAAACCATTGATATTTGCTTACTTTTTCCTTTAAAAAAAGAACACCGAGAAGGGTCACAAAAATTGGCCAGGAATAGAATAGTATGACTGCATTTCCAATGGAAGTGTATATATATGATATCAAGAAAAGGTAGATTCTAAAGGTATTAATTACAGAGGCTCCGAGCATTTTTTTGTAATTACCTCTAAAAAAAGGAATCCGTTTGGAGAACATCCAAGAAGCAAGTAAGAATACAGGCACAACTGTTCTAAACCATGCGATGGAGCCAGCTGTCATACTGGTCATGTATTTTATAAGAAGACCATTAGTGCCTGCAATTAAAGCACTTAATAAAACAGCATATATAGCTTTTTGATTCATTAAAAATGAGTGAGTGGTATTTACTCTCCTAACTCACTAATTTTCTTTTCATACAATTTTTTACTTTCTACTACAGCTACGTTTAATTCGGACATAATTCCATCTACACGGCCTTCAATACTTTTCATTTGATCGTTAATGTCATCAAAAGAATTTAAAGCAGCCGCTACTTCAAGGGCTTTCACCACTTCTACCGCATCACCATGTAAAAGACGTAATTTATCAATAGCTTTTGAGGTATTGGCAAGGGTGCCATTATATTTTGTTCTAGCCTTTTCTATGGCAGATAGCAAGGTTTTTTTGGTAGCCTCATCACTTAAACTAGCCGTTTGCGTTTCCATGGCGGTAAAAAGGTTGGTAGCCTTTTCTTTAAGATCTTCGTATTCTTTATTAAGATTCTCAACTCTTTTGTTTACTTTCTCCCAGTCACCATAGACCTTAGCGAATTCTTTATCCTCGTTTTTGGTATCTTCTAAAGCTTCTTTTAATGCATTCAAGGAGGAAAGCCCCTTATTGACATTTTTATTAGCATTCTCTTTCTTTTTTTCAAAAGAACTTACTTGCGATTTAAACTTATCTTTTAGTCTAATAAGGTCTTCTGGACTTTTGTCTTTCCAACAAGAAGTAAATACGAGACTTAGTACTAAAAGAGCGATTATTTTTCTGTTCATGAGATGCTATTTATAATGTTAAAGTGCCTAAATATACAATTTATTAGTAGCTAATATGGACAAAAAGAAATTGCCTATTTATTCTGTTTTATAATCTATTAGGCGCTGAGGTCCTTCCAGAACTTTCCGAACAATTTGAAGTGTTCCATTGTCTTTGGTAGCAATATGCCATTTGATTAAGGAGATATGACCTCCTTCAATTTCAATTCCAGTAATACTTCTTGGATGCACACAGCTTCCATCATTAAAAAAAGCCAATTCCCCTGGCTCTGGAAAACGAGGACGGTGCGTATGGCCTATGACCGTCATTAAATTTCCATTTTTAGCAACCCATCGTTTTACTCTGCGTTCCAATTTAATTAACTCTTTGAAATTTTTCGCTGGACTAGTAGGATCTGAAATCCCAACAATTTGCAAAGGTTTCCACAATGCCCTCACCAAAAATCGATTAATGCGCCAACCATGATAGTTCATAAAATCTGCTTGATGTCCATGAGCAAGAAAAATCTGTTGTCCGTTTTCGGTATGTTTTAATACCAAACCTTCATGATACTCTAGACCTTGCAATAGCACTTCTTCCCTACCATCTTTGGGGTCAAAATACGTATGTAGATGCTTTTTTACATAATTGGCATTGCGGTAGACCATATCATGATTTCCCCATAGTAAATGCAATCTTTGTTCTTCATGAAATTGCTTCATAAGCATATACACATTTTTATGTGCCAGCAACAGAGGTTCAAAAGATCGGTTTTCCCATAATTCATCTCCATCTCCTAGTTCGCAATAGGTAAAACCCTCATTATAATAATGTTTTAAAGCATGAAAGTAAATATTCCGATTATTGGCAAAATCATCCGCAAAACTATTATCGCCTCGGTGACAATCACTAAAGAGAATGAATTTAGAAGTATCGTCAAAGGGGACTATTTTAGCCTTAGAATATGCACGTGTTAATCGGGAATCGGAGGACATGAATCAAATTTTGTATAAATATCATAAAAAATGAAGACAATTCTTAAGGTTTCCTTTAACAATAATATCGACATTTCTTTTGTAATTTTACGTTAAAATAACGACTAACATTGACTATGACGAAGGATACAAATGTTGAAATGCCACTGGATCTGCTTATAAGTTTCCACAAATTGTTGGAACATTATGATCGTATGGCCAAAAGTGAAGATGCATTTTTGGCGACCAAGGCAAAGTATATCTTAGAAGCTCAAGCACCTTATCCCGAATTAAGGGAGGGTTTTTGTGATGAGTCTTTGTTGGAAAAACACAAAGACGTTATTAAAATTATTCTTCAAGATACTTTTACGGAAGTGCTGGGTGCTAATGAAATTAAGGCAGCATCTGTACCCTATACCAATCTAGTCTTTAATACCACGGAGCGCTTTAAAAATATATTGAAGAATGCAGGCCCAAATTATGATCTTCAAATCCGAAATCAAGAAGAAGGTGTCAACTACATCATGGCTGCAACAGTGATTCTTAATTTCTATTACGGATTTCACTTAGATTTTAAGAGACCGCTTTTTTACGATATTCCTGATGAAAAAGGAGTTATGCGTCATTATCGAATTTTATACAATGCAGATTTTATAGACATAATTCCTAATGGCACACCCAAAGAGCTAACACAAAAGGATGTAGATGAATTATTAGAAAATGTAGATGATTTAGAACTTTGGAAAGAAAAAATACCTCCTAGTAGTTTTATTACCAAAGGTTTTGTGATTTCTAATATGTTCGATGTTACCGCAGAGCATTCCATTTCCGAAATAAAATCTAGCCTTATTAGAAATAACAAAAGAGGAGATGATAATTTTATGGATCATCTTCATAATACTTTTAAATCCCTTTTTAATCTTCCCAACATTCAAGTAGGTTTTGTAACCTATAATTCTGGGACAGATCAGTTTGAAAGAGTGTATGGAAAAGGAGTGGCCAGCTTCATTTTAAAGGATAAGGATACCCAAAACTGTGAAGAAGCATTGTGCAAGGGATCTTATAGTAAACTAATTGAAGCAGGTACGTATTATACCATATCGAATGTAGATAAACAATATGAACTTTCAGGAGGAATTGCCCCCTATAGTGGTTTAAAGAAACAAGGAGTTAAGAGCGCTATTTTTGCTCCAATTGCGGATGAAGGCGAAGTTTTGGGAGTGCTAGAATTGGTAGCTACTGAGGTTAATGAACTCAATAGTGTGAACGCTACTAAATTGGTAGATGTAATGCCTTACATCGTTGCTGCTGTTTTACGTTCTAAGGTAGAAGAAGAAAATTTGATTGCTGCTATTATACAGCACGAATGTACGTCTGTGCATTCTTCTGTGTATTGGAAATTTCAAGAAGAAGCAAAACGCTTTATTATTGATGATTTGGAGGGAAGGCAACCTTCTTTCAAAGAAATTGTTTTTAAGGATGTTTACCCCTTATATGGACAGGTAGATATAAAAGACTCTTCACAAGCAAGGAATACGGCTATTCAGCGCGATTTGATGATTCAACTATCCGAGGTGAATACGGTGCTTACTGCCGCATGGGAAGCAAATAAGTTGCCTATTTATGAAGAGCTAATCTTTAGGGTAAATAAGCATTTAGATAGCATTAAAGAAGTTCTTTATACCAATAGTGAACAGGCTATTTTTGATTTTATAAAAGAAGAGGTAACTCCCGTTTTTAAACACCTTAAAAAAGAAGATAAAAATTTAAAAAAGCAAATAGAGCTTTACGAGGCTAGTATTGATGAAAACACAGAATCGTATTACGATCATCGTAGAAATTATGATGAGAGTGTTATGAAGATTAATAAGAAGCTAGTCTCGGTAATTGATAAGAAGCAAGTAGAAGCTCAAGAGATGTTTCCTCATTACTTTGAACGTTACAAGACAGATGGAGTGGAGCACAATTTATACATTGGCGATTCTATTGCGGAAGATCGAGATTTTGATCCATTGTATTTAAATAATCTGCGATTATGGCAATTACAGGTAATGTGCGAAATGGAAAACACATATTATAATTTAAAGCCCAAATTACCTGTGCAATTAGATGTGGCTTCTCTTGTTTTAGTCTTTAATGCGTCTTTGTCTATTCGGTTTAGAATGGATGAAAAACAATTTGATGTAGATGGAACATACAACGCTCGATACGAGATTATAAAGAAAAGAATAGATAAATCTTTTATTAAAGGAACCAATGAACGTCTAACTCAAAAAGGAAAAATAGCCATTGTTTATTCTCAAAAGAAAGATGAATTGGAATACCTAAGATATATTGCCTTTTTAAAGTCTAAGGGTTATTTTACCAATGCCATTGAGATCGTAGAATTAGAAGGTCTTCAGGGAGTTTCAGGTCTCAAGGCAATTAGAGCGGAGATCTTGTACAAAAAAGGAAAAGAATCCGAAAAGACCTATACGTATAATGACCTTATGGATGAATTAAAGGCTTAGTGCTACTTCCATTGCCCTATCTGGTCCAAAATACCTAAAAGCAATTCCAAAGGCAATTACAGATAATACGGTTCCGATCATAAAGATGGTATAAGTCCATCTCAAAATCTTGTATTTTCTGTTCAATACTAACCCTAAGAAATATAAATCTTTGGTAAGGGATGAATATACATATTCCTTATCCTTAATTAATTCTTGAATCGCCCATTCGTATTCTGGCAGGCTCATTTGATGAAAATTACCAAAAAAGAGCAGATTCACTTTTTTATTTTCAACATCCGTTTTCGAAAACTTACCCTGAGTTACATTGGGTCTGGTTGCCAAAACGGCTAATATCATGGATACTACACTAAAGGTGATAAAGATGAGGGTTGGGTAGATTAGATAGTCGTTAGAAGGGTTGTCGAGCTTCGGAATTAGATTCGACAAAGCAAGTGAAATAATAATAGCGTTTACAGAAAGTAGAATATTGGCTTTGGTATCTGCTATATCACTTAGGGTAAGATGATTTTTAAGGGTTACCCTAAACAGCGTTTGAACTCCTCTATCAGGGCTTTCACTTTTGTATTTGGCTTTAAGTGCCTCCTTCTTGGCTATTTCTTTTTCCGTTTTCTTCTCTTTGATTAATTTTTTTAAGTTTTTATCTTTTCCTTCTTGCCAATTGCTTTTCGCATAATCTGTATAAAACTGATGCTCTTTTTTAAACATTGCTATGTTGGCATCGCACCATTCTTTAGTACTATACGAAGCAATTCCTAAGATGTTTAACTCCTCTCTTAAAAAATCTGAAGTCTCCCAATAACTACTTTGACCGAAATGTGAGGCGTCTGCATCCCGAATAATCATTTCGGAAAGTGTTTTAGGCTCATAATTTCTTTGGGTAGCCATAATAAGGTTGGATACTTTTTTACGTGTATCGGCATCTACGCCCTCAGTTTCCATAAAATTCATTGCTATTTCACAACTACTTTTTTCATGGTCTTGGGATCCTTTGGTATAACCCGTATCGTGCAACCATGTCGCCAAAAGTAAGATCTCCTTTTCTTTGCTGTCTAGCTTTTCAGAATTCAATAATTCTTTAGTACTTTTAACCACACGCTGGGTATGTTTCAAGTTATGATAGAGGTATTTTTCATCAAGTTGATGTGTAAGCAAATCGCTAACAAAAATTTCAACTTTTTCTAGAATGTCCGACATAAAACAGCTGTTTGAATTCCCCCAAAGTACGAAATTTTGAATTTTAAAGACATAGACATGAAGAAATATTACATCTTACTTGTTGCTAGCTTTATTTTTACTGGATGTGCTACTTATAAAACGAAGTATGCGAACCCTAATTCAGCGAAAGATATTTCTTCAGAAAAGGAAGTTTCTCATACATTTTATCTCATTGGAGATGCTGGCCTTTCCCCTTCAGGGAAACTAAATCCGGCCTTGCAAATACTTAAAGATAAGTTAGCGAAGGCCGACCCTAATAGCACAGCTATTTTTCTGGGAGATAATATTTATCCTGCTGGTTTACCAAGTAAGAAGAAGGAGGTGGAGTATACTATTGCCAAACATCATTTGGATGCACAATTAAGTACATTGGAAAATTTTAAGGGTCAACCTATTTTTATTCCTGGTAATCATGATTGGTATAGCAAAGGGCTTAAGGGACTGGAGCGGCAGCAAAAGTATATAGAAGGGCAATTAAAAGACAAAAAAGTATTTTTTCCGGAAGATGGTTGTCCTATTCAAAAGATTGATGTGAATGAACAAATAGCAATCATTGCTATTGATACAGAATGGTATTTAACCAATTGGGATAAACACCCAACAATTAATGACGAATGTGATATTAAAGACAGAGAAAAGTTCTTTGGCGAACTAGAGGGTTTAATTAAAAAGAACGCAGATAAGACCACCATAATAGCCTTACATCACCCTATGTTTACCTATGGAGTGCATGGAGGTCAGTTTTCCTTAAAGCAGCAATTTTATCCAGCTAAAACAGGTATTCCTTTACCTATTCTTGGGTCTGTTGTAAATGTGCTTCGAAAGACTACGGGAGCTTCTACCACAGATGTTCATAATGCACGGTATAGAGAGCTTAGAAAGCGAATTGTGACCTTATCTCAGTATTCTGAAAAAGTAATTTTCGCTTCTGGGCATGAACATACACTGCAATATATTGTAGAAGATAATACTCCTCAAATTGTTAGTGGTTCTGGAGCAAAAAAAGGAGCTTCTAGATTACTCAACGGAAGTCTTTTTTCTACTGGTCAAATGGGATATGCAGTTTTAAAGGTGTATACAGATGGTTCTTCTATTGTACGCTTTTATGGGGTTAATGATGCTGAAAAGGAAGAATTTTTATTTGCTTCTGAAGTATTAACAGCAGATAGAAAAGTAGAAGTCGCCGCTTACAATAGTGAGTTTCCAAAAGAAAAAAGAGCAGCAATTTATAGTGAAGAAGAGACTACAAAAAGCAAATTCTTCAAAACTATTTGGGGAGAGCGGTATAGAAAGTACTACAGTACAGAAGTGACTGCTCCCACAGTGAACTTAGATACATTATTTGGCGGATTGAAGCCTATGCGTAAGGGAGGTGGGCATCAATCCAAGTCCTTGAGAATGGTTAACAAAGATGGAAAACAATATGTAATGCGTGCCCTTCGTAAAAGCGCAGAGCTATACTTGCAGGCCATAGCTTTTAGAGATCAATATATCATTGGTGACTTTGAAGAAACTTTTACAGAAAGTATATTGTTAGATTTTTATACAGGTTCGCATCCATATGCACCTTTTACTATTGGACCTTTAGCAGACGCCATTGATGTATTTCATACCAATCCCACTTTATATTATGTTCCAAAGCAAAAAGCTTTAGAAGATTTTAATGAGATTTTTGGAGATGAATTATATATGATTGAAGAACGTACTACCAATGGTCATGGAGATCAAAAGAGTTTTGGCTATGCAAATAAAATGGAAAGTACAGATGATCTTTTGAGGAAATTACGACAAGATGAAAAGTACAGTGTAGACACTGATATGTATATCCGTACGAGATTGTTTGATATGGCATTGGGGGATTGGGATAGGCATTCTGATCAGTGGCGATGGGCAGAGTTTAAAGATAAAGAAAGCGGTAAAATTGTATATAAACCCGTTCCTAGAGATAGAGACCAAGCTTTTTCTATTATGGGCGATGGTGCTTTAATGGCACTAGCAACTCGTGTAGTGCCAGGTCTTCGAATTATGGAAGGTTTCAATGATGAGATGCGAAGTGTAAAAGGATTTAACTCCTCACCGCTAACATATGCGCTAGATATTGCGCTTTTGGAACAGACAAGTCCTGAGGATTGGGAAAAGCAAGTACAAAACATTCAAAAGAATTTAACTGCTGAGGTAATAGACCATGCTTTTAAATCATTTCCAGAGGAAGTTAGAGATGATACGGTAATGGAGCTTAAGCGGGTACTGTTAGCCAGAGTAGAGGCATTATCCGATATCTCCAAAGAATATTATAGCATACTCAACAAGTTCGCAATTGTTACTGGGACCGATAAGGACGACTGGTTTATGATTAATCGACTGCCCAATGGTATTACAGAGATTAAAGGGTATCGTATCAAAAATGGTAAAAAAGGGGAGCTCTTTTTCAATAAAAAGTTTTCTAGTGATACTACGAAAGAAATATGGCTTTATGCGCTAGACGATGATGATAGATTTGAGGCCGAAAGTGAACACAGAGGTACTATTAAGGTGCGCTTAATTGGAGGTCAAAACAATGATATTTATGATATCAAAGGAGATTCAAAGGTTGTAATTCATGATTACAAAAGCAAAAAGAACACTTTTACGAATACAAAAGGTGCAAGGGTGCGGTTAACGGATGACTATGAAACCAATACCTACATGCCTTTAAATTTAAAAGCTTCTACCAACCAGTTTATCCCAACCGTTGGCGCTAATCCAGATGATGGTTTCAGAATAGGTTTAACCAATATTTATACTTTTGAAGGGTTTAATCAAAACCCCTTCACCAGTCAGCATACAGTAAATGCTTCCTTTTATTTTGCTACTAACGGCTTCGATATATCGTATAAAGGAGAATTTGCAAGAGTCTTAGGAAACGCTAATTTGGAAATGGCTGCAAAGTTTACAAGCCCCAATTTTAGTATTAATTTCTTTGGCTTTGGAAATGAAACCGAAAATTTTGATGATGATTTAGAACTGGATTTTAATAGGGTAAAATTACAAACCTTACGTTTTTCACCTTCCCTGGTTTGGAGAGGAGATCTAGGATCAAAATTTAGAACAGGAATCTCTTATGAAACCATTGATGTAGAAGAAACGGAAGATCGTTTTATAAACACCTTTTTTCAAGAAAATGGTGAGGAAAGTGAAAATAGTTTTGTGGGTATAGATGCAGAGTATACCTACGAGAATAGAGATAACCCGGCATTTCCAACCCTCGGCATGGCCACTTCTTTACACTTTGGGTACAAGAGCAGCACGGATAATGGTGATCAAAATTTCGGATATATTATTCCTAGCCTATCTTTTGATTATAAACTAGTTCCAAGTGGACGTTTGGTATTGGCAACCAAATGGAAAGCACATTTTAATATTGGTGATGATTATGAGTTTTACCAAGCTGCTAGCATTGGGGGAGTAGATGGACTTAGAGGTTTCAGAAATCAAAGATTCACTGGTAAAACAGCCTATTATCAAAATACCGATCTTCGGTTTAGTTTGGCAAAGAAACGGACAGGGATACTTCCTTTAGCAGTAGGCTTATATGGAGGTTTTGATTATGGAAGAGTATGGTTTCCGAACGATTCTTCTAACATTTGGCATACTTCTTATGGAGGTGGATTTTTTATTAATGGAGCAGATATTCTTTCAATGAACTTGGCACTTTTCAACAGTGATGACGGTATACGTTTTGCTTTTGGTCTCGGATTTGGCTTTTAAGGAATGGACAACGGAAGACATTAATTGCCGTTATCTCAGCTTATCTGGTCATATCTAATTTTAATTCTTATGTAACATTTAGATTCTTGTAACTACTCATATAGTAAAAGACTGATATGCCAAGAGCATGGGCAAATGCAATTTTAAAATTTAATAGATCTCAACTAAAAAAGAGGAATATTCGCGAACTAAAAGACCTACTCCATGAAGCTCCCCGAAAAACGGTAACTAAGTTTAAAGAAGTAAATCCGTCTGAATTAAAACGCATTAAGAAAAATATACAACAGAAAGCAAGAGAGCATGACAAACGAGAAATTGTATTATATACAATAGCTTTACTTGTAAGTGTTTTTTTATTATGGTTGATAAAAAAGATGCTTTGATAAGTTTTGAGTTAGCATAAAGCACCACCTAAAAAATGCTAATCCTAGTCTAATTTAATTTATAAGAGTATAAATTTCTACCTGTTGGACCCTTTTTCTCATCAGAAAGAAGTAAGGTTGTATTATCGGAGAAACAAAGTGCTTCTAGTTGGGTTGAAACTCCTAAATTAATTGTGGTCATTTTTCCATTTGAAAAATTATCCATTTCAAACTCGGTAAAAATCCATAGAGTTCCATAACCTAAAAGTGCAATTGTTTTTCCATCTGGAGAGATATCTGCTGCGGTTACTTGGCAATTTTTTGGTGATTGGCAGGTGTTTATTTCCCCCACCAACTTGGCTTTGTGCTTCCCTTTTTTAGCAGGAATTTTGTAGATAAGCGCCCTTCCATTAAATGGATTAGTTCTGTTTTTGGTAATAACAAACAACGCATCTTTAAAATAGAAAAATGCTTCGGCATCATATAAGTGTTCTTCTTTTGAAGGAGGGAATTCTTTTTGCTCAGGATATTCAAAAAAAATAGCCTCAGCTTCTATTTTACTGCCTTTTTCATGAATGGGATTTGGTACCTTGTAGACTACGAGATGTTTGCGCTTGTTGGCATTGTTACCAAAGTCGCCAATATATAAATTTCCTTTTTCGTCCTTAGTAAGGTCTTCCCAATCCTTGTTTTTTGCATTTTTAACTTTAAGAGTATTTTGTAAAACACCCTTAAAATCTACTTCATAGATTATATCAGGATTTCCGTTATCTGCGATAACCCAAATACGGGATTCTTGAAGTGTAACGATACCTGAATTCTCGTTTAATTTTTTTGGGAGCGTCGTAATGAAGGTGAGTTGTCCGTAATTAGAACAACTTATCATCAAAGTGCAAAATAGAAATAAGAAAACTTTGGATCCTATTCGTTTGCTATGGGCATAAATATTTCTGTTTTCCATGTTAGTTCATTCATACCGGAACTTGGGTTATTGTGGAATACTTCTATTGGATTTGCTGTGATATTGATCTTGTTTTTCTTGGCGTAGTCTTGCAAGGAATACCAGGCTCTATCCGAAGTGATATAATTACCATTGTAGATTGCTTTAAGGGCTTTTGTTCCTTTGATCTCCTTATAAGAAATATCAGAAATCTCTGGCAAACTATCAGTTTTTATTATAGGATAGCAAAAATTATAAGATATGGAATCGTTTTGCTGGTTCCAATGCACTACCTCAATAATAGGTCTTCCATTGAGTGTTATATTATTTTCTACTAGTGTATTGCTTAAATATACATAATTCTGCATCATGCTTTTGGCTTTCCCGAATTGATTACCCTTTAAAGGAATATAGGCACAATAGGTAGCCTGGAACGCTTCTTCGCCTTGGATTGTAACTCTAAAGTTCTTAAGATGTTCGTTTAGTTTCTTATTAAAATCTAACACCATCTTTTCCGTGCGTCTTTCAAAATCGGTGGTGCCAAAATGTAATGAGGCCTTGTTTTTAAGACTATTTTGCACATCTTTTATGTATATTTTCACAGAAGAAGTAGAATCTGTTAAGGGCGTTATATTCCAAATATAGGTGTGTACAGAATCCTTAAAATGGATGGTTTGCATTAGGTTTTGCAAATTCTCTTGATCTATACTTCCCTTTAAATTCAAAGAAGAATTCCACAGTTTAATGGTTTGGTTAATGGTACCCGGATTCGCTTTTGCTGTGAAGGATACCAGATAATCATAAGGTTTTATAAAGAAATACCAGATCAATCCTCCAATCAGAAGTACGGCAATAAAAGAAAGTAGTTTCCTTTTCATAGGCTATTGTGCAGCTAATTTTTGTGTAGACTTCATTTTAAGATTACCCACCACAAAAGCACCCAAATCTCTTCCTTGACCAACACCAATTTCTACTGCTGCGCGGTAATGGATCCCTCCATACATTCTGCTAATAGCTGCTTCATCGGCAGCTGTATTGAAGGAGCTAAATGATCTAATAGGTAATCCGTAGGCCACTTCCGTATCATCATCAAAAGCAAAATTATCACCGAAAACATCGGTTAAGGCAGTAGCAGCAGCTCCAGAAACTACACTATGTCCGCTGGTATATTCTGGAAATGGAGGAGTTTGTAGAACGGGCTTCCAACTATCATCTATATGCTCGTTAATAAGCGTTTCAGGTCTAATTAGGTTACTTCTATATTTCTCATCCCAACAGCTTATAAACGCATCTGCAATAGCAATAGAAGTTTTGGTATATGCATAAAGGGTATCGTCAAAATTGGAATTTGTTTTCCTAGCAGCAATTTTTGTAATTCCGATCCAATGCGCTCCAGGCGTAATTTTTTTGGTCGCAAACATTAAATGCCCTCTAGTAACGGAGACATAAGGATTACAATCCCAAAATTGTGCAATTGCAACTTCTTCAGAAGTATCTCCCTTTTTAGTAATTTCCATACTAATGTCATAGACCTCTTTCAATTCTTTGTAGAAATCAGAACCTTTTTCCATTGAGAAGGGCGGAGGTGGTGCTGGTTTAAATTGTGCTGCAGAGTCAATAATAAAAGGTCTAATTTTATTCCAGTGAGGTTCAATACCATCCATATAAGACGGAGGTGTTGGTTGCCATCTGGAAGCATCTTCGGTATTGACCGTAAATTTGGGCATGGTCCTAGTTTGTTTATAGTTGTCTTTATCCATCCATTGCGCAATGTGCTCTGCAACTTGTAAACCATAGTCTTTTGACGCTTTAAAAACTTCCGGATTTTTAGTCTCCCAACCCAGATATAGACTATCTCTATACTTAATAACTCGCTCTTCCGAAAAGATTAATCTTCTGCTAAGATCCATATGCGCAATGAGTGCTGCCAATTGATAATTTAGTTGCAGGGAAGTATCTGGCGCTGGAATTTGGGTTAAATCCTTTACCTGGCCGGTAAGACTTTGATATTTTTCACTTTCTAAGGCGATGATTTCATATGCAGCAATATTTGGATATGCATAAATTCTGCTGGCCACGGGGGGCGAAAAAATATCATGAATCATAATTTCCGTTACTTTATCCACAGCATTATGTAATTCTTCTGGACTAATCTCTATAGGCTGTACTTCTTTCTTCTGGTCACAGGAGTATAATAATACAACAAGCGTACATATTCCTACTAACTTTTTCATCATACGTCAATTTTAATTTATCAGTTTATATACCTGCGCGCTATCATTATTGAAGGTAACAAGCAAATGTGGTTGTTGGTTAATGGTAATAATGTTCAAATGTCTAACAGACTTTTGAAGGAAGTCTAGACCAATAGTGTTTCCCAAAAGCACCTTATTTTCATTTTTAATTAAAGCGCCAGAAAAGGCATCTAGTCGTCCATGATAAGGTTTTACTCCAAAGTAATTTCCTCCTAGAAGCGCTTCTTTTTTGCCATCTGAGTCAAAATCATATATCAAAAATGCCATGATGGGTGCTACTTGAAGGGTATTTTGAAAGGGAACAAAATTAAAGCTTCCTTTCTCATTCTTTAAGTAACCAGATCTCAATTCATTTACCTCTAAAACCTGTGCCTTTTTTAAAGCAGCTTGCTCCATAATTTCTGGGATAGACTTACCTGCAAAAGAAGTATAATTTGTAAATTTTTTGCGAAGTGCAACCATTTGACCCGCTAGTTCGTCCAAACCAACAATGGGATAGTAACTACCATTCTTTTCAGTAGCAATAATGGTTTCTGTCTGACCGTTATCGTCAAAATCTGAATAATACATTTTCATCGGATGTTCACGAGAGGCTTTAAATTTAGTATTATTTCCAAAATTCCCTAAAAGGTAATCTAGATCACCATCGCCATCAATATCAAAGGGAACAATTGCTTGCCATAAGCCTTTGAGAGATTGATTTAAAACCATTACTTCTGTAAATACGCCCTTGTTATTTTTAAAGAAACGAGGAGACATCCATTCACCTACTACAATTAGATCTTTTGCTCCATCTTCATCAAAATCTTGCCATAATGCATCTGTAATCATCCCTAATTTTTGAAGGGCTTCGGGTTCTTCTAAGGACCAATTTCCATTGTTGTTCTTAAGAATATAAGAACGGGGCAGATTACCAAAATCGGCAGAAACGGACTGGTTCCCTACAAAGAGGTCTGCATCACCATCTTGGTCATAGTCATAGGGTTTTATAACCGATGCGTTTTCAAAAGAATCCGGTAAAGAAGTTTGTGCAAATGAAGAGTCATTTTGAGTATAATAGGTGTCCAGAAGTGGTTTCATTTTACCGAAAAAGTCAGCACCTCCTGTTCCAATAAAAAGATCGTTCTTTCCATTTTTATCAAAATCTGAAATTACGGCTGCCACATCCTCTTTGATAGAATCTTTCGCAATTTCTAGAATATCTTGTTGTACATAAATACTATCTGTCTGAATAAATATTTTCGATGGAATATACTTGGAACCTCCAAAGAAAAGATCTTCTTTTCCATCATTATTTAAATCTCCTTGCGCAATTGCGGGCCCTCTATCTGATATTTGATAGGGAATTAACTTTTGGCGGTTAAAATCGGTGTAATTGTCTTCTGTATGTGTAAAGTTAAGCCCTAAATTACCTTCTACTTTTTTAAAAATTGACGGTGATACGATAGGTTTTTTATAGGAATAGGGATTGGTATTCTTGGGTGATAACCTTAGGGTTTGATTTACTTTTATATTTTTTAGTACTTGAGTGGTCTTGTCTGGCCAAACAACACGTATGGAATCTACTTGGGTAGTACTACCGTAACCAAAATGAATTATAGGTTCTGAAGACGCCTGAAAACCTCTTACGGTATATAATTCCTTATACTGCAGCTTACCCGCATGATAAGAATATACTTTAGTTCCTAAACCAAAAGAATTGCCCTTTTTATAGTTGAATCTTAGTTTTAGATAGCTTGCTTTATCATTTGTCTTGTTAATATACAGTACGGCTGGACTGTTGATATTGTTTGTAATTAAATCTAGATCGCCATCATTATCAAAATCGCCCATGGCAGTAGCGCCAGATATCAAAGTATCTTTCATTATCCAGGCATCAGACATATCTTCAAAAACCAGATTGTCACTTCCTTTAAACACATAATTATGAGAGGCCCCAGAAGGGATCATATTTAAAGCTTGCTGATCTACTAATTTGGTATTGCTTATTTTTTTCTTGATTTGCTCATCAGAAACGAAGTTGATGAAATCAAGGTCATTTGGACGTTTGGGAATTCCATTGGAAATAAAAAGATCTTGTTCTCCATCTTGATCATAATCTCCGAAAAGAGCACTCCAACTCCAATCCGTTGCTGCCACGCCACTTAGCAATGCGGTTTCTACGAAGTTCCCATCTGGTTGGTTAATTTGCAACATATTACGTGTAAACTGATAATGATATCCGTAACGTTGGGTACGCAATTTTTGCGTTTGAATATTATCGTCTCCTTCGGAAGATTTTAATACCCGTTCATCTTCGGGTAACATATCTAAGGATATAATATCTGGTAAACCATCATGATTAATATCAGCAATATCATTCCCCATAGAGAATCGCGAAGTGTGTCCAAAATGTTGTTTTAAACTTTCTGTAAATGTACCATCTCCATTATTTAGATAATAATAGTCGTCCTCATGAAAATCATTGCCCACAAAAATATCTGGATAGCCATCTAAATTGAAGTCGGATATGGCGATTCCTAATCCATAGCCATTAATACCTCCATAAATACCAGCTTCCTCACTTACTTCAGTAAATCTTCCATTGTCATTTCGCATTAGCTTATCACCTGTCTCAAAGTTGCGTTTTAAACGTAAATCTGCTTTGCCAAAAGACTCTTGAGTATGCACAGCATGGTTCAATAAGTAGAGATCTAAATCGCCGTCTAAATCATAGTCTAAAAATGCTGCAGAAGAGCTATACGAGTCAAAATCCAAACCAAATTGAGCAGCACGTTCTGTAAAAGTGCTATCCCCATTGTTGATATATAACTCATTAAATCCGTTAAATCCATTTATGCCAACTACTGCACAAACATATATATCTAGCAAGCCATCACCATTTACATCACCCATTACTGCTCCGGTATTCCAAGTACTATTGCCCGCTACACCAGATTTTTCCGTGATATCCTCGAATTCAAGATTTCCTTTGTTGAGGTATAATTTATTTTTTACTTGATTGCCAGAAAAGAAAATATCCGGAAGATTGTCATTGTTAATATCACCTACTGCAACGCCTCCACCATTATAGAAATACAAATAATCTAGAATGTTCAGATCGTTGCTTTCTGTTAAGGTATTAACAAAATTAATTCCAGTAGCAGAGGGTTCTGGATTGGTAAATATATCTCCCTCTTTTTTTCCACAACTGTACAGCAGTAGAAAAGCAATAATTCCTATGACGTACTTATTCATTGAGTGAAAAGACCTTTGGACTACTATCATTAATAGCAGCGATTATATATGAATTCCCATTTTTGTCTTTGAATTGTTTTAAGTGTTTAATTTCATCTCTAATGTAAAAACCACTGGTATTATAATCTTGCCAGTCAAAGCCAAGTTTGCCATCTCCAAGAAGAACATTTCCATAGTTAGCATCCAATCTGGAATACTGTGGCTTAAATTCAAAATTATTTCCGCCCATAATTAGATCCAAATTACCATCCTTATTAATATCGGTACAGGTAATTCCGCAAATGCAAGATAATTGTGCTCTAGCGGGTAACTCTTGTATGGTAAATTTGCCTCCACCTTCATTAATGGCAATAACAGATTCGCCGGTGTTGGCCTCTTTCATAATTGAGTTCTGAAATATCTCTTCTGAAAATAGCTCATTAATTGTTCTCTTAGCATATTCTGAAGCCTTTAGGTTTTGTTTCTTCAATGCTACCATTTGATTGGTTAATTCCTTTTTTTGATGCAAAGGATAATCCTTGCCATCAAAGTTCTGAGTAACAATTTGTTCTATAGTGCCATTATTATCAAAGTCATTAATCCAAATTTTCATGGGGTTTTCCTTTGAAGTTTTGTAATGCGTATTTCCTCCCTGGTTACCAATAATAAGGTCGTTGTCACCATCATTATCCAAATCCGCAGCTTCTACCACATTCCACCACCCACTTAGATTATCTAAATCAGTAGTTAATTTAGAGAGTCTTCTTCCAGAGTTTTTGTAGACTGTGGGTGTTCCCCATTCAGATACCGTTATCAGATCTTTTTTAGCATCTCCATCCATATCTTCCCATATGGCATTGGTAATCATCCCAGCGTCCTTTAAATCATATGCTAAACGCTCAGTAGCGTCAATGAAAGTACCATCTCCGTTGTTTTGAAGAAATAAATGATTGGGATCTACACCATAGGTGCCTACAACACTTCTGGATCCTACAAATACATCTATATCACCATCATTATCAAAATCATGTGGGGCAAGTGTCGAAATATTCTTAAAGCTTGCGGGTAAGTTGCCTTTTGCCTTGCTGAAAATACCTTTTCCATCATTTAAATATAAGCGTGTTCTGTAGGCGCCTTGTTCTCCCGTTTGGTTACCACCACTGCCTACCATAAGGTCGCTATCTCCATCTCCATCGGCATCTAAAAATGCAGCAGCAGTATCTTCATATTCCGTTTCTATACCAGTAAATACAGTTTGCGGTTTCACTGTAAGCTTGCCATTTCCATTGTGCGTATAGACGGTTCCGCCTTGTCCTTTTGCTCCTCCTATAAATACATCTTCATTTCCATCTCCATTTATGTCTCCAATAGCAACTGCCGGTCCTTCTTGAGAAAGTTGTTTGTAGATAAGGCCTTCGTAATCAAAATCGTTATAAGCATTTTCTTTGTGCGCAATTAACTTGGTATTCTCTATTTCGTTTAGCAACGGTTTAATTGTGGATTTTTTAGGGATAACATAGGTGGTAGTAGCCTCTGATATTTTTAAGTCTATCTGTTGATTCACCTTCAAATTGTTTAATTTTTGAGTCTTGTCGTTAGGCCAAATAACACGAAGCGAATCAATAGTGGTGGCTTTACCTAGGCCAATGGTCATTACATAATCCATAGAAGATTGAAAACCTCTTGATGGGATTAATTCCTGAACCATAATTTGATCATCGAAATACAAACGTACCGAAGCACCTACAGCAAACTTATTTTTTTGCTCTCCTTCAAAGGAAATTTTTAGGTGATTGTTCTCGGTTAAACTATCCGAATGGTTTTCGTAAACAAAGGCTTCCATGTTCACATTGTTGACCACGATGTCTAGGTCTCCATCATTGTCCAAATCGGCATAGGCAGCACCATTAGATAAGCTAGGAATTTCTAAGCCCCAATTTTTAGTGGCATTGCTAAAAGTAATATCGCCGTTATTTTTATATGCGTAGTTCGGTTGCGGCTTTACTGGCATTTTATTGATAATAGAATCAATAGATTCTTTTTTTCCAGTAAGTGCCATTTTCTGAATAATTTCATTCGCAAAAAAGTCTACAAAATCAAGATCCGTAAGGTCATGATTAACACCATTGGTAATGTAAATATCACGTAGACCGTCATTGTCCATATCAAATAACAAGCCAGCCCAACTCCAATCCGTGGCAGAAACACCACTGTAATAAGCCACTTCGGAAAAAGAACCATTGCCATTGTTAAGCTGCAAGGTATTTTGAATGTACTGTTGATGAAAGTCTTTACTTTGTTTAAGTTTAAAAACATTGTAGCCTTCAAATTCCATAACAGATTTAACGCGCTGGTCTGCCTCTGGGAGCATATCTGTAATAAAGATGTCTGTATTTCCATCATTATTAATATCTGCCATATCTACCCCCATAGCAGATAAGCATAAATGGGATGTCCAATTTTTAATGTCTTCTTTGAAAGTGCCATCTTGGTTATTGAGGTATAAATAATCTCGTTCATAGAAGTCGTTAGAAACATAGATGTCTGGGTATAAATCTCCATTGATATCGGTAATCATAATTCCAAGACCAAAACCGATTAAGCTTCCATATATTCCAGCGTCTTCGCTAACATCTACAAATTTTCCATCATCATTACGCAGTAACATATCTCCCACACCTCTGAAAATTGCTGGAACTCCTTCCCAATCTTGGGCTCTAACTTTTCGTTGTTCCGCATAGCCCAAACTGCTTACAGGAATATTACTGTTATTTAAAATATAGGCGTCCAAATCTCCATCTTTATCATAGTCGAAGAACGATGCATGTGTTGAAAAACCTGTTTCTGCTAAGTTATATTCGTGGGCTCTCTCTGTAAAGGTTAGATCTCCATTGTTAATATATAAATCATTATCATGGTTATTTCCTTCCATATTTCCAGCATTGCTTACATAGATATCTAGAAATCCATCTTGATTTATATCTATCATATTTACTCCAGTAGACCAGGGCTTATTCCCTTCTACTCCTGCATTTTCGGAAATATCTTCAAACTTAAAATCACCTTTATTGAGGTATAATTTGTTAGCCCCCATATTTGCCGTTAAATAAATATCGGGGAGACCATCATTATTGATATCTCCAATAGCAACACCACCACCATTATAGAAGTTTCTGTATTTGAAAATATTGAAATCCTTTTGGTTTTCAACCTCATTGATGAAATCAATTCCTGAGCTTTCCGAAGGGACGAGTGAAAACAGGGTTTCTGTTGAGGTTTCTTTTTCTTCTGATGCTGGTTTAGAAGTACAAGACACTAGGCAAGCTATACTGCACGACACTATTAAAAAAGCTACTGTACTTACTTTTATTCTTTTAAGTTCCATAAAATTCAATCGTCATTTTTCTTTAAGAAAATAGGAGCATCATTATTAATTCCGATAATGTAATGCTCCACTCCTTGTATTTTAAGTGTTTTAATGTCCCTAGCGGCTCCCAAAATATCTAACTTTTCTTGTTTTAGATTTTGAAGGCCTTTGTTCTTAGTGTGGCGCAAAATTAGGCCATGTGAGGCATCCAACCTACCTAATTGAGTGCTAATTTCATGATTATTACCTGCGATGAAAACTTCTTTAATCCCATCCTGATTAAAGTCTTGAGAAAGCAGGGCATGAATGGATGAAGCTTGGGCTATGTTTGGTAATTTATGGATAGTGTAGGTTCCATCTCCCATATTTTCAAAATAACAACTGGCAAGCAGGTATACTTC
This sequence comes from uncultured Flavobacteriaceae bacterium, assembly GCA_947500575.1. Classification (GTDB taxonomy): domain Bacteria; phylum Bacteroidota; class Bacteroidia; order Flavobacteriales; family Flavobacteriaceae; genus CANMSI01. The sequence continues at coordinate 441,533 of CANMSI010000003.1, forward strand.
CTTTTTAGAAGCATTGTTTAGTTTTTCCTCTGAAAACAAATCTTCTAAACTTGCTTTTGCGAAACTCTGATATGAAAGAAACTTTTTGTTCAGATAGGGGAGTTGTTTTACCAATTCGTCCTTAGAGGCGAAGGGTGTTTCTTTGTTTTTATGATAATAAGTAACCAAGGGTTCCATACTTCCATTGTCATCAAAATCATAATTGTATAATCGGACAGGTTGCGTTACGGAAGCCTTAAACTTACTGTTTTCACCCCAATTCCCTACTACCATATCTAAATCACCATCATTATCTAAATCTTCTGCTAAGATCGCATTCCACCAACCATGCGTTTTCTCCAATGTTGGAATCTGCTGTAGTTTGAGTTGCTCTCCATCATTCAGAAAAATAGAAATAGGTATCCAGTGACCAATTGCGATTAGATCTTTATATCCATTAGCATCCAAATCTACCCAGACCATGTCTTTTACTGTTCCAAGATTTTGAAAAGTAGGCGCCATTGATTTGGTAACGTCTTCAAAAGATCCTTTTCCATTATTTTGAAACAAATATTGCTTAGGTGTTTTACCAAACTGTTGTGGCACTTGATCTGAGCTAATGCAAATATCTAAATCACCATCCGCATCGAAGTCAACAGCACTTACTTTAGATGCATTGATGGCGAAATTGGCAAATTGGATATGATCTTTTTCTAGTATTCCTGCTTTATTCATATATAGCCGTGGGCGTAAAGGTTCACCACTTTTGAACTCGTTTCCTCCGCTTACAACAAGTAGATCAAGAAATCCATTACCAGTTGCGTCAAAAAAGACATGGGATACATCTTCATTAATAAGATCTTCGCTAAAAAGAGATTCTTGTACTTTTTTAAAACTACCTGAGTGCTCTTGAATAAACAATGCAGATGCTTGTCGCTTTGCACCACTAATAAAGAAATCATCCAAGCCATCAGCATTAAAATCTACAACAGAAATGGAAGGCCCTTGATTGGAATTTGCGAAAGGCACCAAGGGTTCTCTATCAAATTCTACAGTTGGATTTTCGCTATGAACAAATGGAATAATGGAATCGACTGCTATGAGATAGGGTCGTTTTTTAACTTTTAAAGGAATCGTATCAAGTGCATTTTTGATATCTACTATTAGTTTTTGATTGGTAGGTACCGAGGGTATACTTTGATAGGCTCCGCCTGGCCAAATAACTTTTAAAGAATCAATTATTTCATGCTTTCCCAACCCAATATGCATGGTTTTTGGACTGGCAGATAAATAGCCTCTGGTGCTATAATTTTCCTGAGTAATAAAGCCCGAAGGGGTATAAGCAATTACTTTGGCTCCTATGCCATGTCTATTTCCATGCGCACCTTTAAATGTTAAGGAAATAGAAGTGGTTTGCTCATCTCTCTCAGATGATTTATTTTTTAGAATATAGGCTTCTTCGTCTACATTATTTACTACTAAATCTAAATCACCATCGTTATCCAGATCTGCATAGGTACTTCCGTTGCTGAACGAAACCTCTTTTTTACTCCAAGACTCTGTGGTGTTTTTAAAGCTAAGGTCTCCATTATTTTTGAAAAAGTAGTTGGCAACCTTTTTTTGAGGCATTTCTCTTATAAAAGAAAGGTCTTCTTTAGACATTCCCTTGGCAATGCGCTTTTGGATGTTATCGTTTGCAATGAAATTGATAAAATCCATATCATTGGTGGCTCCTTTGATTCCATTTGAAACATAAAGATCTTTAAACCCATCATTGTCAAAATCGGCTAGTAATGCACCCCATGACCATTCCGTTGCTGAGATACCGCTCAGATGTCCTATTTCTGAAAAATTTTCATTTCCCAAATTTAAATGAAGGGTATTTTGCATGTATTGAGGGGCATACCCATTTTTTAAGTAGTATTGATAGGTGGGAAAGGCGTATTCCAAGCCCGACGTTTTATAGGTTTCTAAATCTTCGGGTAGCATATCTAATGAAACAATATCTGTGAGACCATCATTATTGATGTCGGCTATATCATTCCCCATAGAAAAATGCGTAGTATGTCCTAGTTTTTGATTGTTATTGCTAATGACTTCTTCAAAGGTCCCATCTTTCTGGTTGATATAGAGATAATCATTTTCAAAAAAATCATTTCCTATGTACATATCTGGGTATCCGTCGTTATTAATGTCGGTAATACTTAATCCCAAGCCATAACCAATTTTACTGCTAAAAATCCCAACATCTTCAGATGCATCTATGTATTTTTGATTTTCATTTCGGTAAAAGCGATCCCCTGCTAAAGAGTCTATTTTTGTGCGCAGTGAGCCCTTGCCATAGTTTCTGTTCGGATGTGTAGAATGATTTAAAAGATACATATCTAAATCTCCATCCAAATCATAGTCAAAAAATGCAGCTTGAGTGGAAAAGCCTGAGAAATCGAGACCATAAGCCGCTGCATCTTCCTTAAAAAGGGGAAGTCCTTCTGCATTATTGCCTTGATTCACATACAATAGATTTTTTCCTTTAATAGAACCATAGTTTCCCACTTTACAGATATAGATATCTAGCAATCCATCTTGGTTGATATCTACATGGGTAACTCCAGTGGTCCAATTACCATCATTACTAATGTTAGAAATTTTGGTGCTATTTTCGAATACAAAATCTCCTTTGTTAATGTAGAGTTGATCTTCGGTCTGATTAGCGGTGAAATAGAGATCGATCATACCGTCATTGTTGAAATCACCGGCGGCAACACCTGCTCCATTATAATAATAGAGATAAGTAAGAATATTAAGCTCTGGAGTATCTTTTAGTTCGTTTTTGAACTTAACATTGGTGTCCGATGATGCCAATTTCTCGAAGCGCTTTTCTTCTTTTTTAGTACAAGCGAAGCACAGTAAACTTATCGCTAAAAAAAGTCCTAAAATCCTTTTCATGTAGTTGCCCAAAGATAGGGGGCAATATAAGTATTCTTACACGAACTTTGAGGCCACTATTTCTTAAATTTTCTTCTTTTAGCGCCTTTTAAATATACTGATTGATAATATTCTCAAATAATTCTTGCTTACCACTTTGTAAGTCTAATTCTCCATTCTCTAGTGCTATTTCATATAAGGCTTTTAAATCTAGTTTTCCAGCTTCAAAATCCTTGCCTTTTCCAGAATCGAAAGAGCTGTAACGCTGCGCCCTTAAGGCATCATATTGGGAAGTAGAGATAATTTTATCTGCAATAAGTAAGCCTCTTGCAAAAATATCGGCACCACCGATGTGAGCATAAAATACATCTTCCATATCCGTTGAATTCCTACGAATTTTGGCATCAAAATTAATCCCTCCGCCTTGGAGCCCTCCCGCTTTTAAAAAGACGAGCATGGCTTCTGTTACCTCGTTGATATTGTTTGGGAATTGATCGGTGTCCCAACCATTTTGGTAATCTCCTCTATTGGCATCTATACTGCCCAACATCCCTTGAGAGGCAGCGATTTCCATTTCGTGTTGCATCGTATGACTTGCAAGTGTTGCATGGTTCACTTCTAAATTAAGTTTAAAGTCATCCTGAAGTCCGTACTGATTTAGAAAACCAATCACGGTTGCTGCATCAAAATCATATTGATGTTTCATAGGCTCCATGGGTTTTGGTTCTATGAAAAAAGTGCCTTTGAAACCTTGATCTCTGGCATAATCGCGGGCAAGCGCTAAAAAGCGTCCCATATGATCTAATTCCTTTTTTACATTTGTATTTAGAAGGGACATATAGCCTTCACGACCTCCCCAGAAAACATAATTTTCTCCATTTAACGCTATGGTAGCATCCAAAGCTAATTTTACCTGGCCAGCTGCTCTGGCAAGTACATTAAAGTCTGGATTAGTTGCTGCTCCATTCATATAGCGCGGATTCGAAAAACAATTTGCTGTTCCCCATAATAGGTTTATTCCGGCGGCTTCTTTTTTTTCTTTGATGTAATCCACGATAGTGGACAGTCTTTTTTCTGATTCGCTGAAACTGTTGGCTTCTTGAATTAGATCAAAATCATGGAAGCAGAAATAATCAAACCCAAGTTTGGAAATAAATTCAAATGCTGCATCTGCTTTTTCTTTAGCGGCGACTATCGGATCTTGGGATTGGTCCCATGGGAAATTTTGAGTCCCGGGACCGAATGGATCGGCACCTTGCCCACAGAAGGTATGCCAATATGCTACTGCAAATTTGAAGTGCTCTCTCATTGGTTTGCCTGCCACCACTTGTTCAGGATTATAATATTTATAAGCGAGCGGGTTATCAGATAATTTACCTTCAAATTTAATATCGGCAATCCCTTTAAAGTATTCTTTATTTCCTATAAATGCCATTTTACGTATTTTTTAATATGATTTTAAGTTGGTTTTTCCAGTTTTGATATGCCGTTTGATATGGTTCTTTTTCTGCTTGCGGCTGATAACTCATTACAAAATCATTTTTCATGATTTGTTGTCCAAATTCTTTAAATTTCCCTTGATGTAATGTACAAGCCCTTGCTGCGCCAATGGCCCCCGTGGTATTGTAGATTTCAATATCTTGATCAATTAGTGTGCTAATGGTTGTGGAAAATATTTTAGATCTAAATAGATTGTCATTTCCCGCCCGAATAACGGAAGAAGTAATGCCATCAGATTTCATAATTTCCATACCATAAACAAAAGAAAAGGCAATCCCTTCTAAAGCGGCTCTACAAAGATGTGCTTTGGAATGATTGTTTAACCGAAGCCCTGTGATAGAACTACCAATGTCTTTGTTATCTAACATCCGTTCGGCTCCATTGCCAAATGGGTGAATAAGAACTCCGTCTGCACCAATAGGTACAGATTGGGCAAGCATATTCATTTCTTCATAATCTGATACGTCTAGATTATTTAAAAGCCAGCGGTATTGGATGCCTGCTCCGTTAATGCATAGAAGTTTTCCAATACAGGGATTGGAATGGGTGTAATTTACATGTGCAAAATTATTAACTCTTGCACTTTCTTTAACAGAAAGTTGTTCTGTCACCGCATATACTACTCCAGAAGTGCCACCTGTAGCGGCTATTTCACCTGGTCTAAATACGTTTAATGATAGGGCGTTATTGGGTTGGTCTCCTGCCCTATAGAGAATGGGTGTTCCTATTGCCAATCCGGATGCTTTGGCCGCAGCTTCGGAGACTTTTCCTTGAATGGAAAAAGTGTCTACGGTTTCTGGAAGTATGGATGAATTTATTCCATAGTAGTCTAACAACCAATGGGCAATGGAGTTGTTTTTAAAATCCCAAAAAATCCCTTCAGAGAGCCCCGAAATGGTGGTGCGTATACGATTGCTAAATTTATAAGCGATGTAGTCTCCAGGAAGCATCACTTTATAGATATTATTATAAAGTTTTGGTTCATTTTCCTTAACCCATGTTAACTTGGAAGCTGTGAAATTGGCTGGTGAGTTTAGAAGTTGAGAAACGCATTTTTCATTTCCGAGTTCATCAAATGCTTGTTGACCAATGGCAACGGCTCTGCTGTCGCACCAAATGATGGAAGGTCTTAAAGGTTTACCTTCTTTATCCACTGCAACGAGTCCGTGCATTTGATAGGCAATCCCGATTCCAGAAATTTGATCGGATGTAATTTGATGCTCTTTTAAGAGTCTTTGGGTAGCCGCACAGACATGATGCCACCAATCTTCCGGGTGTTGCTCTGCCCATCCCTGTTCAAGGGCAATCATACCCATCTCTTCTCTTGGTTCGGTGGTGACTCCTATGCTTTGCCCTGTTGCTGTTTCTACAAGTGCAGCTTTAACAGAAGAGCTTCCAATATCATAACCAATGGTGTACATTTTTTGTTTATTTGTAGCACATAAAAGATATTGCTTTTAGGGGAATGTGGCAAGTATCCAAAATAAAAAAGGCTGTCTTTAAAGACAGCCTTTTTATATACTCTATTAGGAATTCTTAGTACCCTGGGTTCTGAACCAAATTAGGGTTAGATAAGATTGCATTAGATGGAATTGGATACAAGTTTCTATTTGCATCTCCAACAGCTGCTGGATCCTTAAATTGCCAATCTTTTGTAAACTGTCCGAAACGTACTAAATCATTTCTTCTTACAGCTTCTACATATAATTCTCTACCTCTTTCAGCTAACATTTCTGCTTCACCAACACTTCCTAGTGGAGTAGCTCCTCTAAGAACACGAAGCTCATTTACCATAGCGGTAGCATCTCCACCACTACGCATCATAGCTTCTGCTTTCATTAAATGTGCATCTGCATATCTGAAGATAATTTCGTGGTTTCTAAAAGATCCACCATCACCAGCTGGGTGATACTTAATAATACGAATACCGGTAGCTTCACCATTACCAACCAAACCTGGAAGTTCTCTTGTAAAAATAAGATCTTGTCCTGGTCTTGTCAATAATTTAGAACCATCCTCATCATACTGCTGTCCAACAAGGAATCCATAACCTATACCTAAGTTAGTAGCATCGGCAGTTGCAGCATCTGGCACCCAACCTCTACGTTCCTCTTGTCCCCCTGCAAGGGCGTTGCTATTGGCATCACCTTCAAAAAGATCATAAAATTCAGCAAGAGTTGTAAAACCATTCCAACCACCACCTCCATTGTCAGGAGAATTGATGTTGTAGTGCATACCATTCCAGATTCTGTTTCCGACACCTGTTGGTACCCACCAAATAGTCTCACTATCTGAGCTCTGCTCAAAAATATCAAAGTATCCTGCTTGTAATGCAAAACCGTCAGCAGCAATGGCGTCTACTAAAGAAATTACTTCGGCCATATCACTAGAATCATCAGAACCAGTTCCGTTATATACTTGTGCATTTAAAAGCACTTTTGCTTTTAAGAAACGAGCAGATGCTTTGGTTCCTCTATTTAGGTTGTCACCATCTCCACCAGCAATCGTTGGAAGGCCAGCGATGGCAACATCTAAATCTGCAATGATAGCTGCAAGCGCTTCCGTTGAAGTAAGTACAGTAGGATTAATTTCTGGTCCTTCATCTGGAGTTCTAAAAGGTACTTGACCAAAATTATCTAGAATAATCCATGTTGCATAGGCTCTAATGAACCTTGCTTGCGCTTCTTGTTCTATAGATGGATTACTTCTTGCATCGATAATTTCTGTAGTTTGGAAAATAGTTTGGTTCCAGTTATTCCATACATTTAAAACAAATGCATGAGCAGGATCCCAAGTATGGTTATGAAGTGTTCTCCAAATTCCATTATCTCCCCAGTCAGTTCCTCTTGTAGGAACTAATTGCTCATCGGAAGCAACTTCTTGAAGTGCATAATAGTTTGCTTGGTCCCCCAATCTATTAACTCCATTAAATACATTATCTAATGCGAGTGGAACATCCCCTACACCTTCAAACTCTCCTGTCAGATTGGTGAAGGCAGAATCGGTTTCTTCAATCTCCAAATCTGTACAGGAGATCGCAAATACTGCCGTTAAGGCCAGCAGTAAATAAGCTTTAAATTGTCTTCTTTTCATGATTGTATCAATTTTTTTTGTTAAAATGAGGCGTTTAAGCCAAAGGTAACTGTTCTTGGTCTTGGGAATGCTGTTAGGTCTATACCTGCAGTTGGTATTCCGTTTAACAATCCACCAGCACCTGGTTGAACACTTACTTCAGGATCTAATCCTGAATAATCTGTTATTAAGAACAAGTTCTGTCCGGTCACAGAGAATCTCAATGATTTAAACAAGCCATCACCTGTTAGAGGCACATTGTATCCAATGGTTGCGTTCTGAAGGCGAACAAAATCACCTTTTTCAAGGAATCTTGTTGAAACAGAGGCCGCAGCGGCACCAGATTCACCATTACCAATCACATCTTGCGTAACGTTACGCCCATTGGCGATAGATCCAGCAGTAAAGAATGCATTTTCTGTGTTGTTATAGATAGAGAATCCAAACTGGCCAGCCAAATAGGCAGATGCATCCCAATTTTTGTAGGAAACATTTAATGATAAACCTCCAGTAACATCTGGTAAGGCGTCCTCACCAACAAAGGTTTGGGTATCACCAATTGGTTGTCCGTTTGCGTCAAATCCTTCAAACTCTCTTAGGAAATAAGAGAAAAGCGGTTGACCACCTGCAAGGATCTGAGCAAATGCTCCTGTTAAACCCTGTCCTCTAATGGTACCAGCAGGAACTTGACCTCCAAAATCCTGAAGCTCATTTTCATTGTAAGCCACGTTGAAGCTCGCACTAAAGTTCAAATCTTCGGACTGTATGAAGTCATAAGCTAAAGCAAATTCAACACCCTGATTCAATACCGTTGCATCTAAGTTGGTAAAGAAAAACGGCTGAGGCGAAGGTTGCGCCGCTTGAATGTTTAATAACAGATCAGTGGTTTCTTTGCGGTATACATCAAGACTACCAGAAAGACGATCGTTGTTAAATCCAAAATCAAGACCAACACCATAAGAAATCGTTTCCTCCCACTGTAGTGAATTGTTAGGAAAAGAAACAGCACTAGTACCTGGGGCTAGAAGTGTTCCATCATTCTGAATGCCTGCTCCAGTAAAACGTTCACGTCTTGTAAAGTTACCAAATCCTAATCCTTCTTGGTTACCTGTAATACCAGCACCTAACCGGAGTTTAAGGGTAGATACGTTGTCACCAATAAAATCCTCTTCATTAATTTTCCAAGCGAAGGCACCAGAAGGGAAATAACCATATTGATTATCTGGTCCAAAACGTGAAGAACCATCTGCACGTATTGTAGCAGTGAATAAATATTTATTAGATATAGAATAGTTAACCCTTGCAAAGAAAGATTGTAATTCATCCGTGTTGTCAAAAGTGTCAGCAAATAAAGATCTTACCTTTAATCCTCCAAAAGGGACCGCCTGTGTTTCTGTTACTTGAGTAGGGAATAATCTATTTACAAATACATCTGGTGAATTTGTTCCGATTCCATATTGTTGAAAGGAACCGTCAATTGTTCTCTCTAATGCGTTGGCAGAACTTTCGAGATCATCACCCATTTGAGAGGTATCTGTGGTTCCAAAGCCCCATCCTGTGATATTTCTACCGCTAGTTCCAAAATCTTGGAATGAGTAACCAACAAGTGCATCCAAAGAAGAATCTCCAAAATCCTTCTTATATGCTAAGGTTGCTTCCAAAAGTTTATTTTCAATATCAAGATCGTTTACTGCACCACGTCCGTTACCAGCCGTTCCGTTGGTTAAACCAACTGTATTTCCAGTAAGCACTGATTTTCTAGTAGACGCAGAATTATCATATCCTACATTTACTTTAGCAGTTAACTCTGGAGTAATAGCGTATGAAACAGAACCATTTAATAATACACGGTTGGTATTACTTCTACTCTCATAGTTTTCTAAAAGGTTTGCAGGGTTTAATAAGTTTCCAGGGTTAAAATCTGGATCTGCAGGCCATGTAGGATTTGCAGCATATGCAGCACCTAACAAATCTCCTTGGAACCCAGCACTACCAGAGACCAAAGGTGCCTCGTCATTTACACGAGAAGCAGTAGCAGAAACGTTCACAGTTAATTTATCGTCTAAGAAACGATGTGTCCAGTTAACTCTACCAGTAATACGTTCTAAGGAAGAATTTTCTAAAACACCGTATTGCTTACCGTATCCAACAGTAGCGCGAATGTTTCCTTTTCCATAATTAGTTGCGTATGATAAATTTTGATTCTGAGAAGCTGCGGTTCTTGTTACTACATCTTGCCAGTTGGTATTTGAGCCTGCGTCTGCAGCAGCAGCATCACCTCCAAAGGAAGTCACAGCAGCTAAGTACTCATTTCTATTCAGAAGATCGTAGCTATTTGCTGGCGAAGCTATACTTAAGGAAGAAGAAAATTCAATAACATCTCCAGAACCCGCTTTTCCGCTTTTGGTAGTAATGATTACAACACCATTAGCACCTCTAGAACCGTAAATTGCGGTAGCAGAAGCATCTTTTAAAACACTGATGCTTTCAATATCTGAAGGGTTTAAGAAGTTAAGTGGGTTTCTAGATCCACTAGAACCTACTCCTAAATCGGCACCTCCAGCAGAAGTTGCGCCTCCAGAAAGAGGAACACCGTCAACTACGAAAAGTGGATTGTTATTAGAAGTAACCGAAGTTGTACCTCTGATACGGAATTCAATTCCAGCTCCAGGTTCACCACTACTTTGAGTGATTTGAACACCTGCAGTTTTACCCTGAATAAGTTGTTCAGGAGAAGCAATAACACCACCGTTGAAATCTTTGGCGGTTACAGCAGCAACAGAACCCGTTGCATCTTTGACAGTTGTAGTACCATATCCAATGATAACTACTTCGTCCAATGCTTCCGCATCTTCTTGAAGTGTTACATTAATAGTACTTTGACCATTTACAGTAACTTCTTGAGTTTTGTAGCCAATGTAGCTAAAAACCAACACTGCATCGCTGCCAACATCATTCAAGGTATAGTTACCATCAAAATCAGTTTGTGTACCATTAGTGGTTCCTTTTACCAAAACACTAGCCCCTGGCAGGGGACCATTTGCATCGGAAACTGTACCTGATACCTCTTGCGCTTTCGTCATTGCGAAGCATAAAAATGCTCCAACAAGCAGAAAGCTCTTTAGTAGCGTAATCTTCATAGAGTTAATTTTAAAGTTTAGTTAATTTAAATTCAAGCGTTAAACATATGTAAAAAAATTGTTAAATCTCCTTGTTTTGGGCGTTAAAAAACTACGAAAACGGTTTCGTGTTAATAACTTTCAAAAAATAGCAATACCATAATCTAAGAATACACAAATTATGTAATTAGCAGTATATGTCTATAAAATTATGAGAAATGTAAATTTTGAGACAAATATAACTATTTTTAATTGTAACCAAATTTTGTCTAAAATTCATCAAAATTTGTCAATAGGTTTATATTCGGTTTATTTGTTAAAATAAATCTGTATTTTATCAGGTATTTTCTTTTTAATACCTAACTTCCCTAATCAAATTTTTCGACCGCTAAACAATTTGATATTTTGAAAAGAAAAATAACCCTCAAACATATTGCAAGAGAATTGGAAGTTTCCATTTCTACGGTTTCCAAAGCGTTGAAAAATAGTGAGGAAATCAGCAGAGATACAAAGGAAAAGATTCAGGCTTTTGCAAAGCTATATAATTACAAACCTAATAATATAGCGATAAGTCTTAAGAACAAACGCACCAAAAATATTGGAGTAGTTATTCCGGATATTGTCCATCATTTTTTTACAACCGTTGTTAGAGGTATAGAAATGTTTGCCAATGCTAAAGGATATAACGTAATTGTGTGCTTATCAGATGAGTCTTTTGATAAGGAAGTCATTAATATGGAATTATTGGCTAATGGCAGCATCGATGGTTTTATTATGTCGCTTTCTGAAGAAACGCAATTGAAAAATGATTATAACCATTTAAAGGAAGTAACAGAACAAGGTATTCCCTTGGTACTATTTGATCGAATTACGGATGAAGTAAATTGTGATAAAGTAATTATTAATGATGAAGAAGGTGCCTATGAAGCTGCTAAGAAATTAATTGATTCTGGTAGAAAAAAGATTGCTTTGATCACAACAGAAAGTTATTTAAGTGTAAGTAAGAATAGAATGGCGGGATACCGCAAAGCTTTGTTAGATCATGATATTCCGATTGATGAAAGTTTGATTCTAAAACTGCCATACATGAATATTGATGAAGATGCCATAAGCGCATTCTTTGATGTGGTAAATGTAGATGCGGTTTTATGTGTGAATGAGATTTTTGCAATTCATGGTATGAGAGTTGTTCAAAAAAATGGTTTAAAAATCCCAGAAGATGTTTCGTTTATTGGATTCACAGACGGACTTTTATCGAAATATGCCAATCCTGGGCTAACGGCAATGGCACAGCATGGTGAAAAAATGGGTGCTATTGCGGCAGAAATGTTAATAAATAAGGTGGAGATTGAAAATGAGGAGGAAGAGGAAACCTATCATACAGAAGTTTTAAAAGCCACCCTAATCGAAAGAGAATCTACCATTAATTAATATCACATTATTTAGTTTTAAAATGAAGACAACCGGATTTATATTCGATTTGGACGGTGTTATTGTGGACACTGCAAAATATCATTATTTAGCTTGGAAGAAACTGGCAGATCAATTAGGGATCGAATTTTCCAAAGAAGATAACGAGAACTTTAAAGGCGTAAGCAGAAAAAGATGCTTAGAGATCTTACTAGAAATGGGAGGTCTTAGCGTTACTTCAGAACAATTTGATGCTTGGCTGGTAGAAAAAAACGAAGACTATTTGTTATATATAGAGACCATGGATGAAACTGAGATCTTAGCAGATGTTCCAAGAGTCCTTTCCTACTTAAAGGAAAAAAATATTCCCATGGCTTTAGGTTCTGCGAGTAAAAATGCGAAACCTATTTTGGAAAAGGTACAGTTGCTTTCCTATTTTGAAACCATCGTAGATGGAACTCAGGTTACGAAAGCTAAACCAGATCCAGAGGTTTTTTTAATTGCTGCGAACAGACTTGGTATTAGCCCAGAGCATTGTATAGTGTTTGAAGATGCTTTGGCTGGAATCGCGGCTGCTAACGCAGCGAAGATGATAAGTGTTGGTATTGGGGAAGCAGATGTATTGTCTGATGCTCATTACAATTTTAAAGATTTTACAGAGATCAATTTATCATTCATTGATAGTTTGATTCAATAAAAATAATAGAAAGTACAATGAATCAAGATTACATTCAGCCAGACGTATGGAGTATTATAGAAGAGGGCTTTGATCCAGATAGGGTAAAGTCGTCTGAAAGCCTTTTTAGTATTGGGAATGGTGCTATGGGACAACGCGCTAATTTTGAAGAGCAGTATTCCGGTGCTACATTTCAAGGAAGTTATATAGGTGGTGTGTACTACCCAGATAAGACCAGAGTGGGTTGGTGGAAAAATGGGTATCCAGAATATTTTGCCAAAGTACTCAATGCACCTAATTGGATAGGCATTGATATTTTTTTAAATGGTGAATCTTTAGACCTGCATACCTGTAAGGAGGTTCGCGATTTTAGACGAGAATTGAATATGCAAGAAGGTTGGTATTGTAGAAGTTTTAAAGCAATGCTAGCCAACGGTCTGGAAATTGGTGTAAAAGTTACACGCTTTTTAAGCCTAGATTTTGACGAAGTAGGAGCTATAAATTACGAGATTACTCCTTTAAATGAAGATGCTGAAATTGTATTTTCTCCGTATTTGGATAGCGGTATTACGAATGAAGACACCAATTGGGATGATCAATTTTGGAATACAACTAAGGTAAGCTCTGAAAACCATCAGGCTTTCATAGAAGCACATACCATGAAGACCAATTTTGCTACATGCACCTTTATGGAATCCCAACTAATGTATCAAGGCAAGAAAATAGATAGCAATCCCGAAATAAAATCTACAGAAACGAGGGTTGGTTTATCTTATAAGCACAATACCGAAAAGGGAACCACGCTGATACTTCAAAAATTTGGAGGTTATACGGTTTCTACGAATCATAAGCCACAAGAGTTGATTAATGCTGCTAAAAAGGCTTTGAAGCAAACCACTAACTTGGGTTTTGAAGGATTGCTTAAAAAGCAAAAAGAAGCGTGGGCTGGTATTTGGGAAATGAGCGATATTACCATTGATGGAGATGTAAAAGCGCAACAAGGGATACGATTTAATATTATGCAGTTAAATCATACCTATTTGGGTAAAGATTCTAGACTTAATATAGGACCTAAAGGATTTACTGGAGAAAAATATGGAGGAAGTACGTATTGGGATACCGAAGCCTATTGCATTCCTTTTTATATGGCTACTAAAGATCAGCAAGTGGCTAGAAACTTACTCAAATACAGATATAATCATCTAGAGAAGGCTATAGAGAATGCTCAAAAATTGGGATTCACCAATGGAGCTGCTCTATATCCTATGGTTACGATGAATGGGGAAGAATGTCATAATGAATGGGAAATTACCTTTGAGGAGATTCATCGAAATGGAGCCATAGCTTTTGCTATTTATAATTACTACAGATATACCGGAGATTACTCATACATTCCTGAAATGGGCTTAGAAGTACTTATTGGGATTGCCCGTTTTTGGCATCAAAGGGCTACTTTTTCTAAGCAAAAAGGCAAGTATGTAATTTTAGGTGTTACAGGCCCCAACGAATATGAGAATAACGTCAATAATAATTGGTATACCAACTACCTGGCTAAATGGTGCATTGAATATACGCTGGAGCAACTAGAAAAGGTAAAAGAGGGGTATCCTGAAGACTATGATAGGATTATTGGAAAATCCAAGCTTAAGAGCTCCGAAACTGAACAATGGAATACGGTAGCAAATCAAATGTATTTTCCCTACTCAGAAGAACACTCTATTTATTTGCAGCAAGATGGTTTTCTGGACAAAGAACTGATTACCGTAGCCAATTTGGATGCCACTGAAAGACCTATCAATCAGAAATGGAGTTGGGACCGAATATTAAGATCTCCTTATATTAAACAGGCAGATACCTTGCAAGGTTTTTATCTTTTCGAAGATCATTTTACAACCCAGGAATTAGAGCGTCATTTTGATTTTTATGAACCCTTTACAGTTCATGAATCATCTCTTTCCCCTTGTGTTCATAGTATACAAGCAGCAAAATTAGGAAGGATGGACCAAGCGTATACCTTTTACTTGCGCACCTCAAGACTTGATTTGGACGACTATAATAAAGAAGTAGAAGAAGGACTTCATATCACTTCTATGGCAGGGACCTGGATGAGCATTGTAGAAGGTTTTGGTGGAATGCGAGTAGTGGATGATAAATTGTCTTTTACCCCGAGGATACCCAACCAATGGGAGGCGTATACATTTAAAATTAACTTTAGAAATCGAATTCTTAAAGTGAAAGTGTCTGAAGGAAAAAGCAGTTTTGAACTAGAGGGCACAGAGGAAATGTCTATTCGTGTACATAATAAAAGAGTTGTATTGCAACCAGGAAAAGAGGTGAGCGTTTAGAAATCATTCAAAAATGAAAAAGAGGTCTTTTGGAATAGTAACGATTGTTTTGCTGTTTCTTTTTGCATGCAAGGAAACAACAAAAAACTCCAAGAAATTAACAATGTCAAAACCACATAAGGAAGTAATCTATCAGGTGTTTCCAAGACTTTTTGGAAATACCAATTCAACAAATAAACCGTGGGGTACTATTGAAGAAAATGGCGTGGGTACATTTAGTGATTTTACCCCTGAGGCATTAAATAAAATAAAAGCCCTTGGTGTAACTTATATATGGTATACAGGAGTTCCTCATCATGCGGTGATAAGAGATTATACAGCTCAGGGAATTTCCAATGATGATCCAGATATAGTCAAAGGAAGAGCTGGGTCTCCCTACGCGGTAAAGGACTATTACAATGTAAACCCGGATTTGGCCGACAATCCAGATAAGCGATTGGAAGAGTTTAAGGCTCTCGTAGCACGTACTCATGATGCAGGCTTAAAATTAATAATAGATATAGTGCCCAATCATGTAGCTCGAAACTATGAAGGGAGAACGAATCCAGAAGGAGTCGTAGATTTTGGTGCTTCAGACGATACCACGGTCGTATTTAAAAAAGACAATAATTTCTATTACAATCCAGATACTTCTTTTAGTGTACCTCAATGGGAGAATGGGTATGTGCCATTAGGCGGAACGGATCATTATTTAACAGATGGAAAGTTTAAAGAAGAACCTTCCAAATGGACAGGCAATGGATCTAGATTGGCACAACCAAATCAGAACGATTGGTACGAAACCGTCAAGGTAAATTATGGAATAGATCCCGAAGGAATAAAACATTTTGATAGTCTGCCAGATAGTTATGCAAAGGAAAATTTTGAAAAACATTATCAATTTTGGGAAGCCAAAGAAGTTCCTGATTCTTGGAAAAAATTTAGGGATATAGCCTTGTACTGGTTAGATATGGGTGTGGATGGCTTTCGTTTTGATATGGCCGAAATGGTACCCGTGGAGTTTTGGAGTTATATGAACTCAGCTATAAAAATGAAGAATGACAAAGCGTTCTTATTAGCCGAGGTATACCAACCTGCTCTATATAGAGATTACTTGCATAAAGGGAAGATGGATTACTTATATGACAAAGTGGAGCTATACGATTCTCTTAAACATGTAATGCAAGGGCATGGATGGACAGATCATATTCCTGTGGTACAGGAAGGATTAAAAGATATTGAACATCAAATGCTTCATTTTTTAGAGAACCACGATGAACAGCGTATTGCAAGTCCCGAATTTGCTGGAGATGCCAGGAAAGGAATGCCAGCTATGGTAGTTTCTGCTACGATAAGTACATCTCCAACTATGATCTATTTTGGGCAAGAAGTAGGTGAGCCTGGGGCAGAAGATGCTGGTTTTGGAAAACCGTCCAGAACTTCCATTTTTGATTATGTGGGGGTACCTCATTTACAACGTTGGGTAAATAACCATCAATACGACGGAGGCCAATCTACAGAAGAAGAAAAGCGTCTTAGAGATTTCTATAGTCGCCTGCTAAATTTTACGATTAACGCAAATGCCTTAATGGGTAATTATGAAGAAATTCATTTTTACAATAAAGAACATACACCAGGATATGATCATAGAGTGCTGTCCTATGTAAGATGGTCAGAAGATCAAAAACTTATTATTATTGCTAATTTCAGTGCTGATAAAACCTATTCTTTTGATTTAAAATTGCCTGCAGACATTGTTAAAAAGTGGAATCTAAAAGAAAGTGCCTATGCCGCAGAGGATGCCCTTTACAATGAGAGAAGAACCAACCTTAAGTTAATAGAGGGTATTGGGCATTTATCGGTAGAACTAAATCCCTTAGAATCTCTTATTTTTGAGCTACAGTAAAAATGAATTTTATCCTTTAAGCAAATCCATCTTCAAATGAAACTAAAATTCGTAATCTCGCTTTATATAATTCTTTTAACCCTGACAAGTTGTTTAGATATGAATAAACCTTTGGTAATAGGCCATCGTGGCGCAATGGGGCATGAAACTGAAAACACATTAGCTTCTATAGAAAAGGCTTTAGACCTTAAAGTAGACATGATTGAAATAGATGTTTTTCAGATAGAAAGCGGTGAAATTGTGGTGTTCCATGACGAACGACTGGAAAGACTTAGCAATGGAGGTGGTGCCATTGAAGAGTACAATATCTTTGATCTAAAGAAGCTCACTCTGGAAGGAAACCATAAAATCCCAATGCTTCAAGATGTATTAAAATTAATTGATAAGAAAGTGCCTTTAAACATAGAGTTGAAAGGGAAAAACACGGCAGATAGAGTCCATTTTATAATAGAGTATTACATCAAAGAAAAAGGATGGAAATTAGAAGATTTTGTAATTTCTAGCTTTCATTGGGATACCTTAAAAAGAATGCGTGAATTACACCCAGATATTGCAATAGCAGTGTTGACAGAAGAGAACCCTTTGGACGCAATTCCAATAGCAAAAGAACTAAACGCCATTGCCATTAACCCAGATTTTGAAAAACTCACAGAGGAAAACGTGCTCGCGATAAAGGAGGCTGGGTTTAAAATTTATACTTGGACGGTTAACGAAGAACAAGATATTATAAAAGTAAAACGTATGGGTGTAGATGGTATTTTCACCAATTTTCCCGAACGTATTTAATGATGTTTGATGTCTTAATTGTAGGAGGAGGTGCCGCAGGTTTTTATGCGGCTATCCACATAGCTGAGCAACAACCTAGTTGGCAGATAGCCATTTTAGAAAGAGGAAAGCAAGTGCTTACCAAGGTGAAAGTTTCTGGAGGTGGAAGGTGCAATGTTACACATGCAGAATTTGATCCCAGTGAATTGGTAAAGAATTACCCTCGAGGAGAAAAAGAATTGCTAGGCCCTTTTCATACCTATGCCAGTGGGGATACCGTCGCCTTTTTTGAAGAAAGAGGCATTCCGCTTAAAATAGAAGAAGATGGGCGTATGTTCCCAACTACGAATTCCTCTCAAACCATCATTGATTGTTTTACAAATGAAGTGAATAGACTGGGCATAACGGTACTAAAAAATAGCTCGGTTACTGCTATCAATAGGATAGCAGAAAATGAAGGAGGCTGGGAAATTGAATCAATTAGAAAAACATATCGAACAAGAAAAGTATTAGTTGCTACAGGCAGTAATCCTAAGATTTGGAATTTACTACAAAGCTTAGGGCATACCATTGTACCGCCAACGCCCTCTTTATTTACTTTTAACATAAAAGACCCAAGAATTACAGGAATTCAAGGACTGAGTACTCCTGCAAGAATTGCTGTACTTTCTAAGAGATTAAATAATCCCAAAATAACATTGGCATTAAAAAGTGTATCTGCAGAAGCAGTTAAACTAGAGGCAGAAGGGCCATTGTTAATAACACATTGGGGCTTAAGTGGCCCAGGAATTCTAAAATTATCTGCTTGGGGTGCTGTTTTATTGAACCAATACAAATACCAATTTAAAATCAAGGTGAACTGGCTACCAGAATATTATGAAGGGGCCGTTTTATCTTTGCTGATGGAAATAAAAGAGGTAGAGGCAAAGAAAACCATTCTTCGAACAAAAGCAGTAGACTTACCGCGAAGATTATGGGTGAATCTGGTAAAAGCGGCCGGAATAACGGATGGTGTAAAATGGGCAGATGTTTCTAAATCTCAATTGCAAGATTTGGCATTGCAATTAACTGCAAGTGAATTTGAAGTGGATGGGAAAAGTACTTTTAAAGAAGAGTTCGTAACAGCTGGGGGTATTGATTTAAAAGAGATTAATTTTAAAACGTTCGAAAGTAAATTGCTCCCTAATTTATTTTTTGCAGGAGAAGTGCTTAACATTGATGCAATAACGGGCGGATTTAATTTTCAGAATGCATGGACAGGGGGGTATATTGCTGCTAAAGGAATTTCTGCTAAGTAGTTGATGAAATACCTAAAATACTATTTTTAGATAGTATTTTTATTAAATAAATAAGGATGATTAGAGACGTAACCATTATGGATGCTGCTAAGATAGCGGCAATTTATAATTACTATGTGCACAATTCTATCATTACCTTGGAGGAAGCTCCAGTTAGCACAGAAGAGATGGAGGCCTTAATTCGGAGAGCGAATACCCAATTTCCTTGGATTGTTTTTGAAGAAGAGGGGCAGTTACTAGGTTATGCGTATGCGAGTCCTTGGAATTCAAGATCTGGCTATAAGCAAACGGTAGAAACCACAGTGTATTTAGCAAATAATGCAACTAAAAATGGAATAGGATCACATCTTTATGATACCTTAATTACAAGATTAAGAAAATTGGAATATCAGGTAATTATAGGAGGTATTTCACTACCGAACGATGCTAGCGTGTTGTTTCATGAGAAGTTTGGATTCAAAAAAGTAGCGCATTTTAATGCTGTTGGATATAAGCATCGCACTTGGGTAGATGTTGGATATTGGGAATTACAGTTAAACAATCATTCCAAATTGAAATAACTATGAAGAAATCATATGTTGCATTGCTAAGAGGTATAAACGTAGGAGGTCAAAAGAAAATAAAGATGGCCGATCTAAGAGTACTTTTAGAAGAATTAGGATTGGAGGAGGTTCGTACCTATATTCAAAGTGGGAATATTATCTTTAAAAGTACTACAGCTAATTGCACAACCTTAGAGGCGCAAATAGCAAAAAGAATCTATGAGGTATATGCTTTCGAAGTCGCTGTACTGGTAATTGGCAAAAAAGCATTTGAAGATATTAGAGAGAACAATTCATTGCTCTCAAAATAGGATGATCAAAAGAACTTTTACTATGTGTTTTTACAAGACCAACCAGAGCAAAAATTGGTCGCAGCTTTAGAGCAAGAAAAATATCCTAATGAAGTTTATATGATTACCAAAAGATGTGTCTATTTGAGCTGTCTTAAAGGATATGGAAATGCAAAATGCAACAATAATTTTTTTGAACGTAAACTAAAGGTGGGGGCAACTGCAAGGAATAATAGAACGGTTGAAAAGTTGCTAGAGATGTTTTCAGAGAGTTAATTTAATTCCCAAATTTTATAATTCAAAGCTGTGGCAAAACAGACCCATAACAAATAGGGGATTAATAAGTATGCTGCAGTTGTGCTTACCACTTTAAACCACTTTATAGTAAGTAGGATCAAAACTAGTAATACAAGAATTATCAAAAGCCCTGCAAAAGGATTTCTAAATCCAAAAAAAACAATACTCCAGAGTGCATTAAAGAGTAGTTGAAATCCAAAATGATACAAAGCAGTTTTTACCCAGAGGTGATGAAACCCCTTAGACCAGATAATTCCTGCTGCAACCCCCATAAGCACATAAAGAACTGTCCATACTGGTGCAAATACTGAATTTGGTGGATTAAAACTGGGTTTATTTAGGTCTACATACCAAGTGTTTACGGAACTTTGAGTGGCGAAACTAGAAAGAAAGCCAACAAGTACACAAACTCCTACTGCAATGCTGATATATTTAATTTTTTTTCCCAAGGGCTTATTTTAGTGCTTAAAATTAATCATAAATTGATCAACAACCATTTTTGGAGACTTTGAATCCTAGGTTTTAGCAGTATCTTTACTCAAAATTAGTTGATCAATGACCGAAAAGGATTTTATTCCTTCAACTTACAGTTATTTAAAAGAAGAAGGAGAAGTGACATGGAAAGCTCCTAGCAATATTGCATTAGTAAAATATTGGGGAAAGAAACCCAATCAAATTCCTGCCAACCCTTCCATAAGCTTTACCCTAGATGCCTGTGCTACTACTACTTCACTTGCATATAAGAAACGAGATAACAGCACTTCTGAATTTGCGTTTGATCTTTTTTTCGAAGGCATTCCTAAAGAAGATTTTAAGCCAAAAATAAAAACATTTTTTGAACGCATAGAAGTATATGTGCCTTTCCTTAAGGAGTATCATTTTACCATAAAAACCACCAATTCTTTTCCTCATAGTAGTGGTATTGCCTCGTCTGCAAGTGGAATGGCAGCATTGTCTCTTTGCTTGGTGGATTTGGAAAGAATGATGCAACCGGAAATGAGTGCGGGTTTTTTTAATCAGAAGGCTTCTTTTTTAGCTCGTCTTGGATCTGGCAGTGCTAGCAGAAGTATTGAGGGAGATCTTATACAATGGGGTGCGCATAGTAGAATTAATGGTAGTTCGAATCTTGTTGCAATAAAATATCCTTATCAGGTACATCCAATTTTTAGTAAATTCCATGATACGATTCTTTTAGTAGATAAGGGACAAAAACAAGTAAGTAGCACCGTAGGGCATGGCTTAATGCACAATCACCCTTTTTCTAAGGAACGTTTTGATCAGGCCCATGAAAATCTGCTTAAACTTCAATCTGTTTTTGCAAATGGAAATCTTGAAGAATTTATAAAAATTGTTGAAAGTGAGGCGCTTACGCTTCATGCAATGATGATGACAAGCATGCCATATTTTGTTTTAATGAAGCCCAATACCCTGGAAATTATTCATAAAATATGGGCGTTTCGCGAAACTTCAAAAACACATGTGTGTTTCACTTTGGATGCAGGCGCCAATGTACATGTGCTTTATCCAGAAAAGGAAAAAGAAATAGTATATCAATTTATTAAGAATGAGTTAGTTGCATATTGCGAAAACGGGCAGTATATTTGTGATAGAATTGGATTTGGAGCTAAAAAATTAAAAGAGGAAGCGGATAATTTATAGTAAAAGAAATCGTTATTGCTTCATCATCAGAGATATAAATTGAGGTGTTTTTCTTAATTTTATAGCTATATACTTTATATTTAGAGGTAAAATGTTCCAAATCGATTGAATTGTTTATGAAAGGACCCTTATTTTATTCAAAAATTCTTCTTTTCGGAGAGTATGGTATTATCAAAGATTCCAAAGGACTCTCTATCCCGTATAATTTTTTTAAAGGCGCTTTAAAAACAGATAAGCTTTCATCTGATATTGCCAAGAATTCTAATAAAAGCTTAGAGGCGTTTACTAAGTATTTAGAGGGCTTACAAACGGATAATCCTGCATTAGTTTCTTTTGATTTAAAAACGCTGAAAAAAGATGTAAAGGATGGAATGTATTTCGATAGTTCTATTCCACAAGGTTACGGAGTGGGAAGTAGTGGAGCCTTGGTAGCTGCCATTTATGATAAATATGCCCAAGATAAGATTACGGTTTTAGAAAATCTTACTCGGGATAAATTGTTACACTTAAAAAAGATTTTTGGTACCATGGAATCCTTTTTTCATGGGAAATCTTCAGGTTTGGATCCTTTAAATAGTTATCTAAGTCTTCCAATACTCATTAATTCTCAAGATAATATAGAATCTACCAGTATCCCTTCTCAAAATATGGAAGGTAAGGGAGCTGTATTCTTATTGGATAGCGGCATTACTGGAGAAACTGCTCCCATGGTCCAAATTTTCATGGAGAACATGAAAAAAGAAGGATTTAGGAAAATGTTGAAAGATCAATTTATAAAGCATACAGATGCTTGTGTTGAAGATTTTATTAATGGAAATGTAAAATCTCTTTTCGGAAATTTAAAGCAACTTTCTCACGTTGTTTTGGATAACTTTAAACCAATGATTCCAGCAGAGTTCCATAAATTATGGAAACAAGGAATTGAAAGCAATGACTACTATTTAAAACTTTGTGGCTCTGGCGGAGGGGGTTATATCTTAGGATTTACTCAAGACATTCACAAAGCAAAAAATGCACTTAAGGATTACAATTTAGAGGTGGTCTACAACTTCTAAAAAACCGAACTACATGCTTAGTAGAAGAAATAAACTCTTGCTGTTAAAGTTTTTGAGTCTTTTTTCAATTATACGAGGCTATAATATTCTAATGATTGCCTTGGCGCAGTATCTAGCGTCTATTTATATTCTTGCACACAATTGGCCCTTACGAAAGGTAGTTTTTGATCTGAATCTATTTATAATTGTGTTGGTTTCTGCCTTGGTCATTGCAGGCGGATACATCATCAATAACTTTTATGATGCCGAAAAAGATCTAATTAATAAACCTAGAAAAACCATGTTAGATAGGTTGGTTAGCCAGCGGACAAAACTTACTACCTATTTTGTGTTGAATTTTTTAGCAGTATTTCTTGCCAGTTATGTTTCTTTCAGAGCTGTTCTCTTTTTTTCAACCTATATTTTTGGAATTTGGCTCTATTCGCATAAATTGAAACGAGTTCCATTTATAGGGAATTTTGTCTCTGCCACTTTAGCAATTGCCCCATTCTTTGCGGTATTTGTGTATTACAAGAATTTTGAGACTGTAATATTTGTTCATGCTATTTTTCTTTTTCTTCTTATCCTAGCTAGGGAAATGATAAAAGATCTTGAAAATATAGCAGGAGATATGGCTCAAAACTATAGCACCATCCCAATATTGTATGGCGCTTCCTTCTCGAAAATATGTATTAGCACCCTGGTAATATTTACTCTACTGCCTATATTTTTACTGATTTACTATTTCGATATAGGCCATATGTATATCTATTTTGTGGCTTGTATTGTGCTCCTATTATTGTTTATGATTTTATTATGGAAATCTAATACTAAAAAGCACTATGTTTGGCTCCATAATATTCTAAAACTAATTATCATAGTTGGAGTATTTAGTATTTTATTAATCGATATTGATTTAGTTCTAAATAGAATTTTATAATGGAAAACCTTTTAAAAGTAGCCCTAGCACAGATAGCACCTATTTGGCTAGACAAAGCGGCAACTTTGCAAAAAATTGAAAATACAATTATAGAAGCAAGCCAGCAAAAGGCAGAACTAGTTGTTTTTGGGGAGGCATTATTACCAGGGTATCCTTTCTGGCTGGCTTTAACTGATGGTGCAGCCTGGGATTTAAAAGTAAACAAAGAAATACATGCTCATTATGTGCGTAATTCTATACAGATAGAAGCAGGTGAATTAGATACTATTTGTGAAATAACGAAGACACATAAAATTGCCGTTTATCTTGGAATTATGGAAAGAGCTAAGGACCGTGGCGGGCACAGTATCTATTGTTCTTTAGTATATATAAATGAGCTTGGGGAGATTAAATCTGTACATCGTAAACTGCAACCCACATACGATGAACGTTTAACTTGGGCACCGGGAGATGGAAATGGATTACAAGTGCACCCATTAAAACAATTTACTATTGGCGGACTTAACTGCTGGGAAAATTGGATGCCACTTCCAAGAGCAGCGCTGTATGGGCAGGGTGAGAATTTACATATAGCGGTTTGGCCGGGAAGTGATCATAATACAAAAGATATTACAAGATTCATCGCAAGGGAATCTCGTAGCTTTGTAATCTCCGTTTCTTCTTTGATGAAGAAAGAAGATTTTCCGAGCAATACACCGCATCTTGATGAGATTCTTAAAAAAGCCCCAGAAGTAATGGCGAATGGTGGTTCTTGTATTGCTGGTCCTGATGGGGAATGGATTATAGAACCCGTTTTACACAAAGAAGGTATTATCTATGAAACTTTAGATTTTAATAGAGTCTATGAGGAGAGTCAGAATTTTGATCCGGTAGGGCACTATTCAAGGCCAGATGTTACACAACTAACCGTAAATAGAGAGCGGCAATCTACAGTGAAGCTCAAAGATGAATAATTAGAGAACATTTGTGTGTAAGCAGAAATCCATTGCCTACCTTTGCGCAAAATTTCATCCATGGGGAGGTCAGATAAAAAGAGAGGTATAAAAGAAGCTGGAAAGCAAGGCAAGGACTTTAAAAAAAGTGTAGCTCCTAAACGCAAACAAGCTTCAGATCCAAATCTAATTCGTTTAAATCGGTATGTAGCAAACGCTGGTGTTTGTTCTAGACGAGAAGCAGATATCTATATTGCCGCTGGGAATATTACGGTAAACGGAAAGACCATTACTGAAATGGGGCATAAAGTGAAGCTTAATGATGTGGTGAAGTTTGAT
The DNA here is from genome assembly GCA_947500575.1 of uncultured Flavobacteriaceae bacterium. Taxonomy (GTDB): domain Bacteria; phylum Bacteroidota; class Bacteroidia; order Flavobacteriales; family Flavobacteriaceae; genus CANMSI01. The sequence goes on from CANMSI010000003.1 coordinate 466,540, forward strand.
GGCCGTTTGCTAAATCCAGAAAAAAGGGAGTATGTACTGCTTAACAAACCCAAGGACTTTGCCACTGTAAATAACGATGAAAGAGGAAAGCGTACTGCAGCGCAGTTAGTAATGAAGGCTTCTAAAGCTACATTATCTCCAGTAGGAAAAATGCACAAAGATACCACCGGACTTCTATTGTTTACAAACGATGGAGAATTTGCTAAGAGTCTTACACATGCAAAAAATGGTATCCGTAAAATGTATCATGTAGAATTGAATAAATCACTTCGGAGTATTGATCTAAAGAAAATTCAAGAAACCTTGGTCCTAGATGATGGTGCAGTAAAAGTGCACGATATTAGCTATGTAAATAATGCTAGCAAAAAAGAAGTGGGCATAGAAATTTACAGTAAAAAAAATAATGTTGTGCGCCGTATTTTTGAACATTTAGAATATGATGTCGTTAAACTGGACCGCGTAATCTATGGAGGGCTCACCAAGAAAGATCTGCCTCGCGGTCATTGGAGGTATTTAACAGATCAAGAAATTATTAATTTAGGATCAGGGAAGTAGATGAAATGGCATCGCATAATAAAAAGGAAACCATACCTTTTATTTTGGATGCTTGCTATTGTTCCGTTCATTCAAAGTATTTTTTATTACTTTTCTCAGGATGCTTTTGATATCAATGTGCACGATACCTATTATGTAATTGCACAAGTTCATCTCTATCTAGGGCTTACTATTTGGTGGGTGTTTTGTGGTTTAGGGTATTGGATTTTAAGAAAAAAGGAGGTCCCTTATATACCCTGGATGATTTATATCCATGTAATTGGTAGTGTTATTGGCCTGCTGCAACTTAGTGGATTTTTGACTTTGTTTGTTCCTTCAAGGACGCTATTTGAACAAAGCGTATATATTGAAAAACTTAATATTATTACATTCACCATGTTTCTACTAGGGCAAATGATTTTCTGCTTTCATTTACTTTTCTCGGTACTTATTCAAAGAATCTTTTTTTCAAAAAGGAAATAGCTTCTTTTCTAAAGAAAGATCAATTACCTCTATCCTAATTCTAGAGAGTTATCCCTTCCTAATTTTGCCGAGATGGTGTTACAGTGTTTTCATTTTAGCTCTTATTTCTTCAAGACAGAGATTTCCTAAACTCCCTTCATGCGTATGCTTTATATCTCTTTTCGGAGTAAAGACTCCTGCTTCTATTTCTTGCCCCATTTTTTTATAAGCGTCTCTAAAGGGCATTCCCTTCAATACCAATTCGTTCAAGGTATCCACACTAAATAAGTAGTCATATTTTGCATCATCAAGAATGTTGTTTTGAACTCTTATTTCTTTCAAACTAAAAATCAGCATCTCTAGACAGGCCTTCATATCTTGTATGGAGGGTATCATAATCTCCTTTACCAATTGTAAATCTCTGTGATACCCACTTGGAAGATTATTTATAATAAAAGCTAACTGGTTAGGGATGGCCTGTATTTTATTACATTTAGCTCTTAAGAGTTCAAATACATCTGGGTTTTTCTTATGTGGCATAATACTCGATCCTGTAGTGAGTTCATCAGGAAAGGAGATGAAATTAAAATTTTGGCTCATATATAAAGTAATATCCATAGCGAATTTGGATAGGGTGGCAGCAATACTTGCCATCCCAAAGGCAGTAGCTTTTTCTACTTTTCCCCTACCCATTTGCGCTGCAACCACATTGTATTTCAATGTCTCAAAACCTAATTCATGGGTGGTATAATTTCGGTCTATTGGAAAAGAACTTCCATAACCTGCAGCACTACCCAAAGGGTTTTGATCTGCAATTTTATAAGCTGCATTGATAAAATACAGATCATCTATCAGACTTTCGGCATAGGCAGAAAACCAAAGACCGAAAGATGATGGCATGGCTATCTGTAAATGTGTGTACCCAGGTAATAGTACATTTTGATGTGTTTCTGCAAGTTCTAAAAGCAGCTTAAATAAGGATTTTGTAGCTGATTTTATTTCCATTAATTCTTCTTTCAGATATAAATGCATGGCTACTAGTACTTGGTCATTTCTAGATCTGGCCGTGTGTATTTTTTTTCCAATATCTCCCAGTTTTTGAACTAATAGAAATTCTATTTTAGAATGCATATCTTCAAAAGTTGCCTCTATTGTGAAAGTGCCGGCTTCAATAGAAGAAACAATAACTTCTAACTCTTGCACTAAGGCATTTGCTTCTTCCGGGCTTATCAGCTTTACTTTAGCAAGCATTTGAGCATGAGCTTTGGAAGCGATGACATCGTACTTGGCTAATATTAAATCTAATTCACGATCGTTCCCTACAGTAAAATGATCTATTTTTTTATCGGTGCTAAACCCTTTATCCCAAAGTTTCATAGTGGTTCGTATTAGTAATTAATTTGATTTTTTAGACAATAAAAAGCCGTTTAAAATTTTGATATATAAATCAATGCCTTCTTCAATTTCATTGAGGTAAATAAATTCATCAGCGGAATGGGAACGGGTACTATCGCCAGGACCTAGCTTAAGAGATTGACAACTCAGACAAGCTTGATCCGAAAGGGTAGGCGAGCCATATACACTTCTTCCTAATGCAATTCCTGCTTTTACCAAGTCGTGATTTGGATCTATGGCTGATGAATTCAATCGCAAAGAACGAGCATCCATTTGGCAAGGCGCTTCATTTTCTAATATACTGGCAATTTCTTGGTTGGAATAGCAATCATTTACTCGTACGTCTATAACCAAGCCTACTTCGGCAGGTACTACATTGTGTTGTTTTCCAGCGTTTATCTGGGTAACAGTTAGTTTTACTTCTCCTAACACCTCAGATACTTTGTTAAAACGATACTCTTTAAACCATTCTAGGACACCTATAGTATTATAAATAGCGTTATTATCATTAGGGTGTGCCGCGTGTGAAGGCGTTCCTTTTACAGTTGCATCAAATACTACCAAACCTTTTTCGGCGATAGCTAATTGCATTAAAGTAGGTTCTCCTACAATGGCAACGTCAATTTTTGGCAGTATGGGAAGCATGCTGTTAAGTCCATTGGGACCTGAGCTTTCTTCTTCTGCAGAAGCCACCATAATAATGTTATGGTTAAGGTTATTAGCATCATAATAATAGGCAAAGGTTGCTAAGAGGGAAACCAAACAACCTCCAGCATCATTGCTTCCCAAACCATATAACTTATCTCCATGTACCTGCGCTTTAAATGGATCTTTAGTGTAGGCAGCATTGGGTTTTACAGTATCGTGATGTGAGTTGAGCAGGAGGGTGGGTTTATTTTCGTCAAAGTGCTTATTAAAAGCATAGACGTTATTATTTTCTCTTTTAAAAGGAATTCCAAAAGAGCTAAGCCATGCTTCAATTGCATTTGCAGTATGCGTTTCTTCAGATGAAAAAGAAGGAATTTCAATGAGTTCTTTTAAAAGAGCAATTGCGCTTTGAGTAAGTAATGATTGTTCCATTGTTATAAGGTTATTTCGGTGTGTAATGCATGGGTGTTAGAAAGCATGGATATATTTCCTATGCATACCTTTTCTACCTGTTTTCTCAAAGCATAAAAGCAGTTCTCTAATTTCGGTAACATACCTTCTGAGATACTTTTATTCGTTAGTAGTTCTTGGTATCTCTTGGAGTTTATAGTGGGGATCACTGAATCGTCATCCGTTATATCTAGCAATACTCCTTTCTTTTCAAAGCAATAAAACAAGCGAGTAGTGTAATGGTCACTTAACGCAATTGCAATTTCAGAAGCAATGGTATCAGCATTGGTATTAAGCAATTGTCCATTGCCATCATGTGTAATGGCACAAAACACAGGTGTAAATTTTACTTCTAATAAAGTCTTAATCGCATGCTTATTGACCTCATCAATATCACCTACATAGCCATAGTCAATTTCCTTAATAGGTCTTTTATGTGCTCTTATGGTATTCCCATCTGCACCACTTAAACCAACAGCATTGCAATGATGAGCTTGTAATTGAGCTGCTATATTTTTATTGACTAACCCACCATACACCATCGTAATTACTTCCAAGCTTTCTGCATCGGTAATCCTTCTGCCTTGCACTAGTTTTGAAGTTATGCCAAGTTGCGCTGCTTTTTGAGTGGCTAGTTTCCCTCCTCCGTGCACCAGAATTTTGAGTCCAGGTAATTTAGAGAACAGCGAAATAAAGGAAGCTAGTTTTTTAGGGTTCTCAATAATATTACCCCCTATTTTTATAACAGATACTATTGGTTTCATCTTTCTAATATTTTTTTTAACACCAGCTGCGCAGCATAGGTTCTGTTGTTTGCCTGTTCTATAACTATGGATTGTTTGCTATCCAAGACAGCATCTTCCACAACCACATTTCTTCGTACTGGAAGACAATGCATAAATTGAGCATTTCCCAGTTTTTGTTTGGTGATCATCCAATTGGGATTTTCGGAGAGCACCTTACCATAAGGAGTATAGCTACTCCAATTTTTGGCGTAAATAAAATCTGCATTTTCAAAAGCCTTTTCCTGGTCGTATACAATGGGAACCTCTTTAGTAATTGCCTTATCTAGTTCATATCCTTCCGGATGTGTAATTATAAAATCTGCATTTTGTAGTTGCATCATTTCTATAAACGAGTTTGCAACTGCATGAGGCAATGCTTTGGGATGTGGTGCCCAAGAAAGAACCACTTTTGGTCTGGGCTTCTTTTTGTGCTCTTCTAGGGTAATAGCATCTGTCAAGGCTTGTAAAGGATGTCCGGTAGAGCTTTCCATATTTATTATAGGGATACTAGCATGTTTTGCAAAGCCATGCAATACAATTTCAGCTTTATCCTTCGCCTTATCATTCAAAGTTGGGAAAGCTCGCACCGCTAGAACGTCGCAATATTGCGATACTACTTGTGCTGCTTCTTTAATATGCTCTGAAGTTCCTTGATTCATGATAGTACCATCTTCAAATTCCAAAGCCCAACCTTCTTTGTCGAAGTTCATAATCATTACATCCATTCCTAAATTTAAAGCAGCTTTTTGAGTGCTCAGACGCGTTCTAAGACTGTTATTGAAGAATAGGAGACCCAAGGTCTTGTTTTCGCCCAAAACCGTATGAGCTTTGGGGGCTTTCTTTAGTTCTTTTGCTTCTACCACCCATTGTGATAGTGCGTCTATATCTTTTACGGAAAGGTAATTTTTCATGCCAATGCTTTTTGTAATGCTATAAAAAAGGTGTCAATAGCTGTTTCGTCAATATTTAGTGCAGGTAAAATTCGCAGCACTTTTTTATTTTTAGCGCCACCAGTAAAAATATGATGGTCGTATATTAATTTTTTTCGAAGTTCGGCCACTTCAAAATCAAATTCTAAACCTAACATCAGACCACGCCCTTTTATCCTTTTTACTGATGGAATCGAAACCGCTTTTTCTTTAAAATATGCAGAGATGTCTTTGGTGTGTTGTATCAGATTTTCCTTTTCTATAACCTCTAACACGGCCAGGGATGCCGCACAAGCCAAATGATTTCCTCCAAACGTGGTTCCAAGCATTCCATAAGAAGCTTTTATTTTTTTATGAATTAGAACGCCTCCTATGGGGAATCCGTTACCCATACCTTTGGCTATTGAAATAATATCGGGTTGTATTTTATGGTGTTGAAAAGCAAAGAATTTCCCAGATCTACCAAAACCAGCTTGCACTTCATCTGCAATAAGCATTACCTCATTTTCTTTACAGAGCTTTGCTATATTCTGGAAAAAATTGGTAGTGGGTTCATCCAAACCTCCTACACCTTGAATGGCTTCTATAATAACCGCACATACATCTCCCTTCTTAATTTCATTTGTAAAAACACCTAGGTCATTTAAAGCAAGAAAACTCACCTTTTGTTGTTGATTAAGAGGGGCATTGATGGCACTATTATCGGTAACCGCTACCGCCGCAGATGTGCGTCCATGAAAACCGTTATTAAAGGCTATAACCCTGCTTTTTCCGGTTTTAAAGGAGGCTAATTTTAGGGCATTTTCGTTGGCTTCGGCCCCAGAATTACAAAGAAATAACTGGTAGTCATCACAATCAGAGAGCTGCCCTAATTTGGATGCTAACTGTCCTTGTAAAGGGTTTTTCACCGCATTACTATAAAACCCTATCTGATCTAATTGTGTATGGATGCGTTTTACATAATGTGGGTGCGAATGCCCAATAGAGATTACAGCATGACCTCCATATAGATCTAAATACTCTTTTCCCTTATCATCTATAACTTTACTACCAGTTGCAGAAACAGGGGTAACATCATAGAGCGGGTACACATCGAATAGTTTCATAATACTATGTTTTTATCCTTTTCGGATTTGACTAATTTTTTCGAAAGAGGTAGTAATCCCTTTTATTAAAGAAGAACTAAGACCTTGATGCTCCATTTCGTTTAGGCCTTGAATAGTACAACCCATTGGCGTTGTTACTCTATCAATCTCTTCTTCTGGATGATTCCCAGAGCTTATTAAAAGTTCTGCAGCTCCATTACAGGTATACATGGCCAGTTCTTGCGCTTCGTTGGCATCAAAGCCTAACTGAATTGCTCCTTGGGTGGTGGCGCGAATAAGACGCATCCAAAAAGCAATGCCACTTGCACAAATTACTGTTGCTGCTTGCATTTGTTCTTCCGGGATTACTAAAGAGTGCCCCATGCGATTAAAAATTGCTTTGGCGAGATCTATTCGTTTTTGCCCTTTCACATTGGCGCAGATACATGTCATTGATTTTCCTACGGAAATAGCCGTGTTAGGCATGCTTCTTATAATGTATTGATGCGTACCAATGATTTCCTCTATTTTTTTTATGCTAAAACCAGTGATCGTAGAAAGAATCACATGTTTTTCTGTGAGTAAATCCTTAATCTCATTTAAAATAGGAGCAAAGTGTCCTGGCTGCACTGCAAAAACAAGAATATCTGATTCCCTTACAGCTTCAGCATTATCTGTGGTAACGGTTACATTTCCATATTTTTCGAATTCTTGAATACCCTCAATATTTCTTTTTGTGAGATACATGGTGGTTGCACCATTTGAATGTAAGATGCCTTTGGCAATAGATAGTCCTAAATTCCCAGTTCCGATGATTGCTATTTTCATTGCTTTTCTTTTATGAATCGTATGCTAATTGGTTTAATGCACTCCTGCTTTTAAATACAGCCCTTTTGTTTCTTCTAATCCAAACATGAGATTCATATTTTGTACTGCTTGTCCAGAAGCTCCTTTTAATAAATTATCTATGGCAGCTGTTATCAAAAGAGTGTCCATATGTTTATGAAGATGAATATGACACTGATTTGTATTAACTACCTGTTTTAGATGGATGGGCTGGTTTACTACTTGCGTAAATTTTGCGGTCTTGTAAAAATCCTGATACAACTCATACATCTCTTGTTCGCTCTTTTCGCATGGTGTATATGCTGTTGCAAAAATGCCCCTAGAAAAATTACCTCTATTAGGGAGGAAATGAATATTTCCTACAGTATTATTGAAAGAATTTAAACTTTCCTTAATTTCTCCTAAATGCTGATGCGTAAAGGGCTTATACCAAGAAATATTATTATTTCTCCAGCTAAAATGTGAGGTCTCATTGGGCTTTACTCCGGCTCCTGTACTACCAGTAACTGCGTTTACATGAATATCTCTATGAAGCGCGTTATCTTTGGCTAATGGCAATAAAGCCAATTGAATTGCAGTAGCAAAACAACCAGGGTTGGCAATATAATCTGCTTGTTTAATGCTTTCATAATTTAATTCTGGAAGTCCATAAACAAATGTTTTTTTATGTAACACAGCACTATTTTGTAATCTAAAATCGTTGCTTAGATCTATTATTTTTGTGTGGGCACTAAATTGATATTCGCTAAGAAATTTTGTTGAATTTCCATGCCCTAGACAAAGAAAAACAACATCTACATCAGTATCTACTTCTCCTGAAAAGTTCAGATCACTTAATCCATAAAGATCAGGATGCGTGTTAGCTACGGATTTTCCTGCTTTTGTGGTACTAAAAACAAAACTGATGTCTACTTGATCATGGTTTAGAAGTAATCGTAGTAGTTCTCCTCCTGTATATCCAGATCCTCCTATAATCCCTACTTTAATCATTTTGTTGATTTACATGGTTAAATATTTTTGCTGCATTCGAAGAAATTTTGATGAACCCTTTGGCGTCTTCAGCGGTCCATCCTTTGTTCATTTCCCCGTAGCTCCCGAAAGAAGCATTCATTAAATCATGTTCCGATCTTATCCCGTTTAATTCAAATCGATAAGGATGAAGGGTAAGTGATACCTCTCCCGAAACATGCTTCTGAGTATCCTCTAAAAAACGCTCTATATTACGCATTACAGGATCTAGGTAATTACCCTCATGTAAGAGCATCCCATAGAAATTACCTTGCTGCTCTTTTTGATATTGTTGCCATTTGCTCAGCGTATGTTTTTCTAACAAATGGTGTGCTTTTATGATAATCAAAGCCGCGGCTGCTTCAAAGCCTACCCGGCCTTTTATGCCTATAATAGTATCCCCTACATGGATGTCTCTCCCTATCGCATAAGAAGAAGCTAGGGAGTTGAGTTGTTCTATGAGATTTATGGGGGTATCTTTTGTATCATTTAAGGCAACTAAATTCCCCTTTAGGAAGGTGAGCTTAATTTCCTTTGGCAAAGTCTCTTTTAATGGACTGGGATATGCCGATTCTGGAAGGGACAGATGGGATGTAAGGGTTTCATCACCCCCTACTGAGGTTCCCCAAAGGCCCTTATTAATGGAGTATTTTGCTTTTTCCCATGAATAATCTATCCCATTTTGTTGTAAATACTTTATTTCTGCTTCCCTAGAGAGTTGTTGATCTCTAATAGGAGTAATTATTGTAATATCTGGAGCTAAGGTTTGGAAAATCATGTCAAACCTCACCTGGTCGTTTCCGGCACCTGTACTGCCATGGGCAATATGGGTAGCGCCTATTTTTTTTGAATGTTCTATAAGGGCTATGGCTTGGACAATTCTTTCTGCGCTCACGGAGAGCGGGTAGGTATTGTTTTTGAGTACATTTCCATAAATAAGATACTTCACAACCTTTTGGTAGAAGCGTTCTACGGCGTCGATATTTGTATAAGAGGTAGCACCTAATTGCAGAGCTTTCTCTTCAATAGAGTTTATTTCACTTTGGGTAAAGCCGCCCGTGTTAATACTTACGGCATGCACTTCATATCCCTTTTCTTTGGACAGATATTTTGCGCAATAAGAGGTATCCAAACCGCCACTATAGGCTAAAACTAATTTGCTCATTTTTTCTTGTTTTTTAGAAACAACTGTTGTTTAATACTTTTTAATCTTTTAAATGCTTTGCCATTTACCACCTTCTTGCTTGTTTGCTGCTTTTTAGTTGGATCGTATAGCATGCCAGTGCACAGGCACATTTGCTGCTCTGTTCGGGTGAGAATGTCAAAATTTTTACATGTTTGACATCCTTTCCAGAATTGAGGATCATCCGTTAATTCTGAAAAGGTAACGGGTTCGTATCCTAATTCGTAATTAATTTTCATTACTGCTAAGCCAGTAGTAATTCCGAAAATTTTTGCTTTGGGAAATTTCTTAACAGAAAGTTCGAAAACCGCTTTTTTTATTTTTTTTGCTAGTCCCTGTTGTCTAAAATCAGGATGCACTATAAGTCCAGAATTAGCCACGAATTTCTCATGCCCCCAGACCTCTATATAGCAGAAACCTGCAAATGTTTCCCCATCTAATGCAATTACAGCATTGCCGTTTTCTAGTTTCTTATAAATGTATTCTGGCGTACGCTTGGCAATACCTGTACCTCTGACCTTAGCAGATTCCGAGATTGTATCACAGATAATTTGTGCGTACTTAAAATGCGCTTTGTTTGCAATAACAATTTTCATTGTCAAACAGATTTAATAGTAAAAAATAAATAGAAAGGTTTTGTGCGTTGTGCGGAAATGGACTCACCTATTTCCCAAATAGAAGTATACCCTTACGGGCGACGGCGCACTAAGGTAAAGGGAAGCGCTGGAGCCGATGCCCAGTTCAAAGAATTAAGATGTGTTTGCGTTTCCATTACAGATCAAATGTACAAATTAATGCCATATAGCATTGAATTTAAATTATTTTTTTGGAAATAACATTTTTTGCCCCTTTAATCTGATAATTTCGTAAATCATGAATCCAAATACTAACAGATACTCAATAGATAGTAATCCTAGATGCTCTTTAAAATCGCTATTGCTGTAGGCCCAGTAGCTTAAAATAACGGTGGCAGACCATACTAAAGAGAATCTATAAGAAGTGAAAATGGTGAGTAAGATAACAAACGAAATGTACCATGGATGTACGGTGGGTGAGATAAAATAGTAGAGTACTAAGATCCACAACATGGAAGTGATTAGGACAGTCATTTTTTGATTCTTTCTGAGGAAAGTAAAAAGAAAGACAAGTATAATCGTAATCACAGGAGTAATCTTCCCATAGGTTTTAATTAGCTCCCAAGGTTTAGCATCAAATTGGATCGCAATCTTTTTGATGGCATTATACAAGCCGGCATTGAATTCAAAATTTGAAAACCACAGACCAATGGTCTCCGAGTAATTGGAAATAAACTCAGATGAGAAAAAGGGAAAAAGCAATAAGAGACAGGTTGTACCTACCACACTATAGAAAAGGAGGCTGTGTTTTAATTTAAAATGCTTAAGAAATAAGGGCAGAAAAAGCAAGGGAACTAGTTTTACAGAGATGGAAAACCCATATAAAACTGCCGCTAGCATCCATTTCTTGGCAGAAAGCAAGTACATGGATGTGACAAAGAAAAAGAGCATCACCCCTTCAAAGTGTAAATTTCCGGTAAGCTCTATTAGAATTAGTGGATTTAGAAAATACCAAAAAATAAGATGGGTAGATCGGTTGAGTTGCTGTAGCAATTTTCTTCCGAAGTAAAATATTCCTACATCCGCTAGAATAATCATAATACGCATTACAAAAGCTGCGCCCCAAACACTTTTCCCAGAAAGTAGGGCAGCGATGCTAAACAATAATTGATTTAATGGTGGGTAGTTGCTATAATGTTTGGCGCTAAGGCTTCCCATACCCTCATAGAGCGTTTGTGCGTTTGCAATTTGCAATGTATTCTCATTTATAAGAGTATTTGGAACACTTAAATATGGATTTATTCCTTGAATAATTAACTCGCCATCCCAAATAAAACGGTAGTAATCTTGTGATAGATTGGGTTCAGCAAAGAGAAATACAAATCGAAAAAGGACTCCGGCAATTACTAAGAATTTAGTGTTCCACTTCTCAAACTGAATTAGTTTAAAGCATAAAATAAAGGTCCCGGCAAAAAGAGCAATAAGTTGTATAAAGTTGGTTCTATCTAAATGATAGGCGAAAACACCATAAAAAAGCATGCTCAATAGCACCATTAAGATTGGAAGTTTATGAAGTTTCCAATACGAGCTTACTTTTAGGAGCATTCGATGTTTAGGTTGGTGATCAGCATAGAAAAATAAGAAATATTATTGAAATATAGATATGCCTATACCAACAGATCAAAATTGAGTAAACAAGTACTAAAGAAAATTTTGCTAAGCTTTCGCCGTAAGCGATTTGAAGAATACAAATCCAAACCCTAGGAACAACATGAAATGAAAAGGGAATAGACCAAAATCATTTAGTGGAATAGCACTATACATACCAAATAAGAAGTAGAGCATTAAGGCCGCTTCCAATATCATATTAGCGGATAATTTTTTAGCCAAATACTTGTTGCCTTTCCAGCTGTCTGTAAGGTTATTAATATTAAACTTTGGAGTACGCACAAACTCACTCCGCTTACCCATATGTCCTTCTAGTACTGCCACAGTATTGTGCAGGGAAAAACCCAAAGCTACCGAGAAGAAGGTGAAGAATAATTTTATATAATCTACAAAATTATCAAAACCACTTCCTTGAATACTTTTATAAGTGAACCAATAACAAACAAATAAAATAATGGTACTGATAATAAAGAAACTGGTTACTTCAAAAACCCAGCCTAAGTGCCCATATGTATTTTTAATGTAAAGCATAGGAATACTCAAAAGTGCCACTATGAAAACACATAGAAACATGGAGCTATTTAAAAGGTGCATAACGCCATGAAACTTCGTTTTAAAAGAAATATTTTTGGCGGTTACAACACTCCAAACTGTTTTTCTAAAATTTTCTGCACCACCTTTATTCCATCTAAATTGCTGTGAGCGTGCAGCGCTAATTACAACCGGAAGCTCTGCAGGTGTCTCTACATCCTCGAGGTATTTAAACTTCCAATCTTTTAATTGTGCTCTATAACTTAAATCTAAATCTTCAGTAAGCGTATCTCCTTCCCAATTTCCTGCATCTATAATGCACTCTTTGCGCCAAATTCCTGCAGTACCATTAAAGTTGATAAAATGTCCTTTTGCATTTCTTCCTACTTGTTCCAAAGTGAAATGAGCATCTAAAGCAAAGGCTTGAATCCTGGTAAGGGTAGAATAATCTCTATTAATATGTCCCCATCTGGTTTGCACCACCCCTATCTCTTCATCTTTGAAGTAAATAACGGTTTTCTTTAACCAATCGCTATCTGGTAAAAAGTCGGCATCAAAAATAGCTATGAAATCTCCTTTAGCAATTTTTAATCCTTCTTTTAAGGCTCCTGCCTTGAAACCTTCTCTATTTTCTCTTCGAATATGTTGAATATCTAATCCTGTTTCTCTTAAGGCATTGATATGTTTTTCTGTTTGAATTACAGTATCGTCCGTAGAATCGTCTAATACCTGTATTTCCAATTTGCTAGAAGGATATTCAATTTTTGCTATATTTTCCAATAAGCGCTCCATTACATATTCTTCATTGTAAATAGGCAACTGAATGGTTACGTATGGAATTTCTTTGGGATCTAATAGATTATACTTTACAGCTTCTTGATTGCGTTTTTTGTATCCTAAATAATTGATTAAAAGATTCAACTGAGCAAGGCTATAGAAGAAGATTAATAGCAATGCCAGAGAATAGATTACAATAATGGTGTAAGTAATTATTAGTCCCATATTATTTGATACTGTATTTAAAGATCCAACCGAGGATTTTTATGCCTGCAAATATACTACCTTTTACGGTACCCGACACCTTAGATATCCCAATTCTTTTTTTATAACGCACTGGTACTTCGGTGTATGTCATCTTCTTACGTAATGCTTTCAATTGCATTTCCACTGTCCAACCATACGTCTTATCTTCCATCTCCATTGCCAACAGTTGATCGTATTTTATGGCTCTAAACGGTCCAAGGTCTGTAAATGTTGCCCTAAAAAACAATTTCATTAAAAATGTTGCTAGCCAATTACCAAAAATTTGTTGTGGCGTCATAGAATCTTTCTCTCGCAATTCTTTTACACGGGCTCCAACGACGAAGTCAACATCTTTTTCTAAAATAGGTTGCACTATTTTGGTGAGTTCTTCTGGATAATCAGAGTAGTCTCCATCGATAAATACGATAATAGAGGGCTTTTTGGATTGTTTGGCTATGTGATCCATTCCTGCAAGACATGCGTATCCATACCCTTTTCTATTTTCGGAAATTACGGTAGCTCCCACGGCTTCAGCATTCTTGGCAGTGTCATCTGAGGAATTGTTGTTTACAACAATAACTTCGGAAACGATGCTTGGAATTTCTCGAATTACGTGTGAAATGGAATCTGCTTCGTTAAATGCTGGAATGATTACCTTAATTATCTGGCTCATTATCTTAGGTCGGATAGTTTATTTTCGCGTTTAAAACTACGAAGACTATACCATTCCTTTATCTTTTTTCCATTGGTATATTTTTGGGCTGATTTTAGTTTTTCATCTTTATATTTAAGACAATACCCATTTTTTATGCCTCCAGAGAGTTGGCATTTATGATTTATTTTTCCATTTTCGTCATAGAATAGCCACCATTTCGCTTTTTTTCCATTGGCATAATGTCCCTCCATTTCTATGGTTCCATTTGGACGATAAAAGTACCAGTATTTTTCCCGTTTGCCAGATCGATAATTACCATGTTCTGCTTTCTCACCATTGGGGTGGTAAAAAGTCCAATAGTTCACTTTCTGACCTTTTTTGTTGATCCAACCTTGCGCTTTGAGCATGCCATCAGAATGGTATTCTTTGAGATACTTTTTACTTGATGAAGGCATATTGCCTACGAGTAGAAAAAACCAAATAAAAAATAATCCTTTTGAAAACATGAAACCGTTCTTTTAAGGTTGGTCGATGCCTTTATTAGAAGCTAACAGTGTAAGATGTGTTATTTTATTTTTGATTTACTAAATCCATTAGATCAACGTCATTTCCAAGTAAAACTTGGTTGCTATCTATACGACCTTCTAAGGGTCCGTTCTCCAATTTAAGAACACCTCTTGGACATACCGCGGAACAAACTCCACAACCAACACAGCTAGATCTTACAATGTTTTCGCCTTTTTGTGCATAGGCACGCACATCAATCCCCATTTCACAATAGGTAGAACAGTTACCGCATGAAATGCACTGTCCTCCATTCGTAGAAATTCTAAACCTAGAGAATAATCGTTGTTGAAATCCAAGAATTGCTGCCATTGGGCAACCAAATCTGCACCATACTCTATTTCCTAATATGGGATAGAATCCGGTGCCAATAACTCCTGAAAAAATACTACCGATAAGAAAGCCATAGGTTTTTTTAACAGAAGCCGTTTTAAATAATAAGATGTTCCCTTCTCCATTGAAAAAATAAAACCCAACCAGCGCCAAAATAATAACGAAGTATCCTATGGCTCCATACTGGGCGTCTTTTTTAAGTTCTTTTCTTTTAAATAGCATGACCCACCCAAAAATAAGGGTAAGAAGGGCAAATGTTCCTATAAGAAAAGCTTCATTGCTTAACCAATATTCTATAAACTGCTTTTCCCCGTCTACTTGTACCCAGTATCCACCAGCCTTTAAATAAGAGCTCACTACAGCAATTGTCATTAAGGTAACAAAAACCACCACACTATGAATTACCCAGCGTTCTACTTTCCAGGCAGATACTTTTTTATCACTTAATTGACGAAAAGAATCTCCTGCGGTTTCCGCTAGTCCACCACAGCCACATACCCAGGAGCAATACCACCTTTTTCCATATTTATATGTAAGAATAGGCGAAATAACAAAGATGGTTAATACACCAAAAATTAGTAATCCCAAGCCAATATTGCCTGAGGTTAAGAAATCTTTTATTCGATACCCTTCAAAATTGTTATAATTTAAAGGCCACATGTTTTTAAGATCATAGTAGGGTAATTTTCCTCCACTTAAAACCGCACTACCATTTAGCCTTGCCATAAATTCTGGGATTAAGAAAGCAAAGGCGGTCTGAAAAAATACAACACTGATAGTTCGTACTACTTCATATCTGTTATGGCGATATTTCCAAATAAATTTAATTCCAAAGGCTAAAATAGCAACGGTGTATAAAGTACCATAAACGAACCACTGACTTGCAGGGTTGCCACTTAAGAGCCTACTCAGAGGATCAAACAAGGCAATTACTCCAGTGTTACCTCCTTCTGCTGCAAGTCCAAGAAATTCCGGATAAAAATATAATACTACATAAAAACCAGTCAGGGCAATCCCAGCTAACCAACCTAATAGACCAAGGCTAGAAATAGATTTAAACCAAACTCCATCATTCTTAATTCCTTTTAATTTGTGCCCATAGGCTGCTTTTGAAAACCAAACGACGCCTACAAAGATGGCAAGCAAGGATATGGTTAACCAAAGGCCTTTGTTTGGAAAGTTAACATTGAAAATAGCCAATAATAAAATGGCTAAACCCGTCATCCCCAAGAGAGTTGACAATTTCTGACCAGTGTTTAGTGCTTTTGGAGGTTGGCCAGTAAGGGCCATACTTTTATCGTAAGTGCTCATTGCTTTTATGTTCTAATTGGGTCGTTTTTATTCTATTTTACTATACTTAATTAACTAAACTGTAGCGCTTGCTTTGCCAAATATTCTTTTCCAGCTTTTCTTTTTCGGCTGCAAGTGGGTGCCAAATTCTGTATTGTATTGGGCTAGAATCTCAGCTTCATAGTGCTTATAAAATTCTGGATCAAAATTGGCATCCTTTAGATATTCCACAACATGATCTACGCCACGTTCTTCCGTAAGCCATCTATCGAATATTTCATGGCGCATTCGAATTCCAAAAGTGTTAATCCCCAGAAACTTTTTAGTGTCTTTATGGTAGGCAACAGTAATACAAATTTTTTCAGTCGCATGTCGCCAATGAAAATGCTGTTCAAATTCTTTTTTAGCAGGTGGTTTGGCAAAGACCCATCCATAGGTTTGATATTCAACATCTAAGAACTTTGCTGAATTAAACCAGTGTCCAGGTTTGTACTCAATGCGATTACCACAAATGGTTTGAGCTACCGTTTCTCCCATCATGCGTCCTGTATACCACACTGCTTCAATAGGTCTTCTGTTGCCTATAGGCTCATGCTGCTCAGCACAATCTCCAATGGCATAAATGTCTTCTATATTTGTTTCTAAGAATCGATTTACTTTCACACCTCTGCCTAATTCTATGCCCGATTCTTTTAAAAAATCGACATTTGGTGAAACACCCGCAGTAAGTCCCACCACATTGCATTCAATGGTATCTCCTTTATCTGTAGTTACTGCTTTGGCTCTTCCATTTTCATCAGAGATAATTTCAACTAAATTGGTTTCTAATCTCAAATCAATATGATGTTCCAAAATATGTTCGTTGATCATGTTGGATTCTCCAGAGGGAAGTACCCCGTTCCAAAAACTTGATTCTCTTACTAAAAAAGTAACAGGAATGTCCCTGCTTCTTAGCATTTCGGCTAATTCAATTCCAATAAGTCCTCCACCCACAATCACTGCACGGTTGCAAACATCTTTGTTGGGAGCATTTGCTTCCAAAGCATCCAAATCTTGTTTGGAATAGAGGCCTTGAACTCCTTTTAAATCTTGCCCGGGCCATCCAAATTTATTAGGTTTGGATCCAGTTGCAATAATTAATTTATCGTATGCAATTTCTGGAGCATCTTGGAGAATTAATTTTTTATTGGCATGGTCTACCTGGTTTACAAAGCCTTTTACCAAATTAATACGGTTCTTTTTCCAAAACCAATTTTCATAAGGTTGCGTATGTTCAAATTTCATATGCCCCATATAGACATACATTAATGCAGTACGTGAAAAAAAGTAGTCGGTTTCAGCCGAGACAATACTAATTTTTTTGTCGGAGAGTTTTCGGAGGTGTCTGGCTGCAGATACGCCTGCAATTCCATTTCCGATAATAACAATGTGTTCCATGTATCTTTATTGATTGTCGTGAAGTACGTCGTTCATAAATATAAGAACTTAATTCGCAATATTTATTTAGAATTATTTTAAATACGCTATAAAAATGTAAGGTTTTTACTTGCTTTTCGTACACCTAATACCTTGATTTTTAAAGTCTTAAATAAATCACAAATTTTTAGGTTCTTTTGTAGGGAACTTGAAATTAGTACGACCTAAGCGTCAGTTCAGCAATAACGAATCAATTAAATAGTATGAAAACAACAACACTAAAAATCAGTATCATCTTATTCTTTACGATAACACTTGGATATAGCCAAGGCACTTCAGAGTTCTTTTCAAAAGCAGATGCTTTTTTCAAAACCAATGTAAAAAATGGGCGTGTCGCCTATGCTTCTATCAAGCAAGACCCTTCATCTTTAAATGAATTGGTTGCGATGGCAGAAAACATTTCAGTAAATACTTCCAATGCAAAAGAATACCAGGCTTTCTGGATCAATGGATACAATCTATCTGTAATCAAAGGAATTGTAGATAATTATCCTATTAAGTCGCCTTTAAATAAAAAAGGATTCTTTGATAAGATAACCTATACTATAGGAGGTACCAATACTACCTTGAATGATATTGAAAATAAGCTGTTAAGGGCTAAGTTCCCCAAAGAAGCAAGGTTTCACTTTGTCTTGGTATGTGCGGGATTAGGGTGTCCTCCAATAATTTCTGAAGCCTATGTCCCTGGAAAATTAGAGGCTCAATTAGATCGCCAAACAAAATTGGCTTTGAACAACCCAAAATTTATTAGAGTCAATAAAAACAAAGTGGGTCTTTCTAAAATTTTTGAATGGTATACTGGAGATTTTACTCAAGGTGGTAAAAGCTTGGTAGACTATGTAAATCAGTACAGAACAGAAGCCTTACCAGTAAAAGCTAAAGTTTCTTTTTACGATTACAACTGGGCACTTAACGGAACCAAATAAATAATAAATAACTGACATAAATCTTTAAAAAAATACAAATGAAAAATTTTAAAAGCAAAATTATTTTGGCAGGACTAGTTTTGTCAACCACATTTAATCTCATGGCTCAAGATCAGGATCAGGATGATGATGGGGGCAGTGTTATTCAAAATCTAACACCCTCTAAACTTATTGGACAAGGGCAATGGGATATTAAATTATTCAACAATTTCTATACACAAGATGATAGTACATTTGAGTTTGACCAAGGAATTCGACAAAATTTCTTTACCTCTACTTTAGAGGTGTTTACGGGTATTTCTGGCAATAAACGAGTGAATATTGGAGCTATTGTGGAGTATAGAGCCAATGGAAGAGATTTTGAACTTGGAGACGGTAGCTTTGAAAGAAGAACTACATCTGGCTTAACCTCTTTTGCACCAGCGATTAAGTTTGTGCCTTTTAAGAGTGTGGGGAACTTTTCTATTTTAAGTTCTATTTCCATTCCGCTAATTAGTAGCGAAGTAGATGAAGACACAGGAGTTTTCTTAGATCAAAAAGGTTTTACATGGCAAAATAGATTTTTCTACGATTATACTTTTCCTGGAAAGAAATGGCAGTTGTTTACAGAGTTAAATTCTGAATACAATTTTGGAGATAAAGATGAGAGCTTTGCAAACAATAGTTTAAGACTTACGCCAGGGGTATTCTTAAGTTATTTTCCAAGTTCTAAATTTACCGTTCTAGGACTTGTGCAGCATAGTGAGTTGCTGGATTTAGGTAATGATTTTTCTCAAAACTTTACAACTGTTGGCGGTGGGCTAAAATACCAGCTAACAAAAGAATTAAATGTGGAAGCTTTATATACCAATTTTGTTAGTGGTAGAGATACAGGCCTCGGCGAAACTTTTAATATAGGTTTGCGTGCTGTTTTCTAGACCCTAGAAAAAAATAAGTATTTTTAGGAGACTAAAATATGGGTTGAGGGAAATCACTTTTACGGTTTCTCTCATCTCGTTTAAAATACAATAGCATGTATATTAGAAAAGTTGGTGCCCTCCTAATAATTTGTCTTTTACAATTCTCCTGCACCAGTCAGGTAAAAGAAAAAGTAAATGGTGTTAGTTTTGTTGGTTCTAGAGATAAGGCCACACAAGAACATGTAGATGCGGTGGTAGATGTAAATGCTAATTATGCAGCCGTAATGCCCTTTGGTTTTATTCGGGATTTAAGTTCCCCTGAAATAGTTTTTAATACAGATAGACAATGGTTTGGTGAAACTAAAAAAGGAGCAAAGCAGTACATAGAATTGTTGCATCGGAATAAAATAAAGGTAATGGTAAAGCCTCAGATTTGGATTTGGAGAGGAGAATTTACTGGAGGGTTAAAAATGAATTCTGAGAACGAATGGAAGGCTTTGGAAACTTCTTATGAAAAGTTTATTATGACCTATGCAGATTTGGCTCAGGAAACCAATGTAGCCTTTTTATGTATCGGTACAGAGCTAGAACAATTTGTAGCCAATAGACCTGAGTTTTGGAAATTGCTCATCCAAAAAATAAGAGGCGTTTACAAAGGAAAACTTACCTATGCTGCTAATTGGGATGAATATAAAAGAACTCCTTTTTGGGAAGAGTTGGACTATATTGGCATAGACGCGTATTTTCCTTTATCAGAGGCAAAAACTCCTTCCATAGAACAACTAAAATTGGGTTGGAAACCATGGAAAGAAAAGATAGCTTCCCTTTCAAAATCTGTAGATAGACCTGTACTCTTTACAGAATTTGGATATAGGAGCGTAGATTATACAGCGAAAAAACCTTGGATGGTAGATCGAATGGAGAAGCGAATTAATATGGACGGACAAGTGAATGCTAAAAAAGCGTTGTTTGAAGAGTTCTGGTCCGAAGAATGGTTTGCTGGTGGCTTTGTTTGGAAATGGTTTATTCATCACGAAAAAGCGGGGGGTAATGAAGATAATCGGTTTACTCCACAAAATAAGCCAGCGGAAGCGGTGCTTCGGGAGTTTTATAAATCATACTAATTTGAAAAAAATACTTTATGTAGCGGTATTTGTATTCATGGCCTGTTCGGAAGACGCCATAGAAGAGAATAGAAGCTTACAAGCTGTAATTGAAAACGAAGAAGTAGTTATAGACAATGTAATTGCTTGTGCGGCTAGCAATGAAGATTCATCAGTAGTAAGTGTTTTTGTATATCCAAGAGATGGAGCAACCAACATCCGGTATTTTGAAACTGAAGATACAGCTACAGATAAGAACAATTTTTCTGCTTACTCTCTTGTTGAGCCACCTGTTTTAGATGTTTTCAATGGATATTTACTAAAATTTGAAGTCCGCCCATCGCAAGAAAAATGGGTCATTGTTTCATTCGAGGAAGAAGGCAAAGTTCATCTTTCAAACCCTATTCGCTTAAAGCAACAAAGCAAACCCACGGAGTATTTACCGCAAAACGTGATGGTAAATACAGAGATGGTATCCATGCCATTATTTAATTGGCAAGATGGTTCCTTTGACGATACCAAAATATACTTTCACGTAGTTTCCGATGTGCGGAACAATTTACTTTCTGGCACCTATACTTTTGAAAAACAATTTCAGTATTACAAACTGGATAATGTGGTATTAAATATTACTGAAGAGGTACCTCCAATACTTCAAGAAGATGTAGCATACAACTTTACCCTCCTTGCTGTAAGTGAGGATAATTGGGTAAATCTTTTTTCAGAAATATCATTTTAATTGAAGAGTAATCCCCTTAGGCAAGGAAGCTATTGGTTCTTCTTTGCCATTATATTAATCTATGGGATAGGTTTTAAAATAAAAACGATCCTTAAATTGATGCTGTGATATATTTACGAGAACTATGTCCTATTTTTGAAAGATATAATATGAATGGTGGCATGGGTAGGGTATTAATACTATTTCTTTTGTTTTTGATAATGGCCCCTACCTATGCTCAAGAAGTATTGGTTGCAGATGTCAAGGTACAGGGTGCTAAGAGAACAAAAGCTTCCTTTATCCGGAGTATTGCAAAAGTAAAGCCGGGTGCTGTTCTAGATTCGGTGGCCATACAAGAAGACATAGATCGTTTAAAACGTCTTCCTTCTATTTCCCACGCTTATTTTCAAGTATTTGAATCTATTGATGGGACTTACAACGTTTTTTATAATATTGAGGAGAACTTTACTCTAATACCATTTGCTTCCCTTTATACCTCTACTAACGATGAGTTTGCATTTAGGGTTGGTTTGCAAGAGTTTAATTTACTGGGCAGAAATATAACCCTTGGAGGGTTTTATCAACGAGATGTTTTTAACTCAGTTGGGGTAAATATTAGAGCGCCTTACCTCTTTAATAGTAAGATAGGTTTGTCTTTAAGTTACCAAGATTTAACTACGCAAGAACCTGTTTTTTTTGATAATACTTCAGCGGAATATAAGTACAATAATGAGTCTTTCGAGGTCCTAGGATTGTACGAGTTCAATTTTAAAAATAACATTGGAATTGGAGTTAATTTCTTTACGGAAGACTATCAATATATTTCTGGAGCTACAAATCCTGATGTGCCACAAGCGTTAAAAGTGGATAAATATCTGTACAAACTCATCTATAATTATAACAATATAAAGTATTATTATCAATACTTATCTGGTTTTAAGAGTACGCTTAATTTCCAATATGTAAATAGTACAGATGCACGTTTGCCCGAATTTTTAATTGGGTTCAATGATTTTACGTACTATCATAGAATAGGGAAAAGAGGTAATTGGGCCAGTAGATTGCGTTTGGGACTCGCAAGCAATATTGACACTCCCTTTGCACCTTTTGCCGTAGATAATAACCTAAATATTCGTGGGGTGGGCAATACCATTGATAGGGGTACAGCGGCTATAGTCCTTAATACAGAATACAGACATACTTTAGTAGATAAGGATTGGTTTGTTTTACAAAGCAATTTGTTCATAGATGGTGGCACTTGGCGAAATCCTGGTGGGGATTTTAGTGATTTTGGAGACGATCAGAACCTAAGAGTGTATCCGGGTGCAGGACTTAGATTTATTCATAAGCGCATCTTTAATGCTACTTTTAGGATCGACTATGGATTTGGTATTACCAGAGATTCGGCCAAGGGAATTGTGTTCGGAATTGGACAGTATTTTTAGAGATTACCCTAAGCTCATTTGTTCTTTTTAATAGGGTCTGTATCGTAATTTTTTAAATTATAAAGTCCCCAAATAAGAAATATCAATTCTAGAATTAAACCTTTGGTAAAGGGAATGGAAAACCCATCTAGGAAAGAGCTTAGAATTCGGCCAAATGCCAAACCTCCCATAAAAATAATATTGACAAGTGTAGCAGATCGCCAATGTATTGGGCGTATTATACCATAAATCCAGTAGCTTGCAATTGCCAAATATAAGCCCATCATGGCTCTAAATATATTTTTTAAATCTACGCTTTGTACGTTAAAATCAAAAAAGACTGATAGTAGTTTAGTTGGATTTGCTCCATAAATAATGGCAACTCCTATGACTACTAAAGCAGATAATCCTAAATGTAGTTTTTGTAGTGAATGTTTGGGCATGTTTTATAGGCCTAATAGGCTCTTTCTATTTGTTGTTTCATTTTAGCTTTTACCTCTTCGGAGGCAAAGGAGTGTTGTATGGCCTCCAGATTACACTTCTTAAAGTAAGCCATATCCCAATTAAAAATTTGCTCCAACAGGGAATATTCTTCACTCAAAGATACATTGGAAACAGTTCTTCCATCGGTATTAATGCCCATAGAAATGCCCGCTTTATAAAGAGCTTCGGCAGGATGGTCTTCAATAGTATCGAATACATCTACCTGAATATTACTCGTAGGACAAACTTCCAAATGGATATTTTTTTCCTTAATGAATGCTAATAATTTAGGATCTTCTATACTTCTAACTCCATGCCCAATTCTTGTAGGATGTAAATATTCTAAGGTCTCCCAAACACTTGCGGCACCTTTTGCTTCTCCTGCATGCGCGGTGCAATTAAGTTGTTTTTCTTTTGCAAACCGAAATGCTTTAATATGATTATCTATAGGGAAGCCAGCTTCATCTGCTGCAATATCAAAACCAACAATACGTGTACCCTTAAACTTATGTACAAGTTGTACCGTTTCTAGGCTTTGCGCTTCGGTAAAATGACGTAAAGTGCATAAAATTACACCTACTTGAACACCATACTTGCTAATTCCTTCCTCTACCGTTTCATTTACAATCGCTACTACTTCTTCAGCTAAGAGCCCTTTTAAGGTATGTTGCAATGGAGCGAACCTAATTTCTGCGTAAATAACATTGTCTTGTTTTAGTTGTTTAAAAAGATCAAGCGTTACCAATCGTAACTGTTCTTTGGTTTGCATTAGTTCAAAACCTTTAGCGGCCCTAGTAATATAATCTGCCAAATCAGTACACTTCTTTGGAGCAATAAAAGAATTGTGGTACACTTCCTTGCTGATGGATGGGTCTAGTTCTTTTGCCACCTCATAACTTAGGGAACAGTCTAGATGTAAATGAAGTTCTATTTTAGGAAGTTGATGATAGTCCATGCTGTATTATTTTCAAACAAGAGATACATAGTTGTGATTCTTAAATATAGGAATATCTATAGCAGTTTGTTTATAAAACTATAATTTTTAGGTATCATTCTTGAAAGGACATCTTGCTACATTTATGGGGTAATATTTTAGGCATTGTTTTTGAATTACAAATTGCAAACGTAACTTTGGCCAAGATTTTATGAAGTTGAAACGAGGTATTTTAATAAAAATGAAATTGAATAGAGTCCTTTTTTTAGTGCTATTGATTGTATGCGGAAGCGTAGGAGCACAGGTACCTATGGAAGAAAATGCCCAGGATTCTCTTACCACTGTAGTTGCAGAACAAGGAGATGGCATCTACTCACTTTTAAGAAAGCAAGGTGTAAATCCGTATGAATTATTTGATGCTTTTGTAGCACTAAATGCTAAAAATCTACGGGATAGTATTCACCTCTATGTTGGAGAATCATATCTGATACCTAAGGTAGTAAGCGATGCTATTGTTGACACGGACTCCGTCACTAAGGTGCCCACGAATGTAAAGTCGGTAAAAGGAATATCATATGAAATTTTTGGAGAGAAGTATGCGGAGGTAGAAATTAAAAGCGATCGTCTTGCCAATACAGTATATTATCTTATCTCAGGACACGGAGGTCCAGATCCAGGTGCTATGACTACCTATGTGGGTAAATCTATATCAGAAGATGAATACGCCTATGATATTACACTTCGTTTGGCCAAGGAATTATTATCCCATGGGGCTATGGTGTATGTGATAATTAGGGATCCAAATGATGGTATACGAGATGATCGTATTTTGGAGATGGATAAGGATGAGGTAACCTATCCCAATCAAAAAATTCCCTTAAACCAGGTAGCCAGGCTGAAGCAACGCGTGGCTGCAGTGAATAAATTATATGCCAAGCATCGAGGTACATATCAACGTCTTATTGTTACACATGTTGATAGTAGAAGCAAGGGGCAAGATATAGATGTGTTTTTTTATCATCATGAGAAAAGTAAAAATGGTAAAAAACTTGCGGAAAGTATTCACAAAACCTTTCAAAAAAAATATAAAAAATACCAACCCAATAGAACATATTCTGGTACTTTTTTAGATCGAAGCAGCCTCTACCTAGTTAAGAAAACGGATCCAGCTATGACTTTTATTGAAATTGGCAATATTCGAAGTAAAAAGGATCAACGACGTATTCTGGATCCAGATAACCGCCAAGCATTGGCCAAGTGGATCAGCGAAGGTGCCTTATTAGATTTCGAAAAAAAGTAGGAAACATTTTCTTATAAACGACTTTTTTTTGGTTTGGGAATATTCCCAATAAGTGGATCATTTGCCTTAATCAGGCTCGCCAGAGCAGCTGCATCTTCTTCAAAATTATCAATATCTTCTGGAAGTAATAACCATGTTTTTGGACCAAAGTTTTTGATAATGCGAAAACTATTAATTTTTGAAATTAGAGCGGCATGATTTTCTTTTTTACAGGCAACCCATATACCATTGTCTTCCGTATGCTTGTTTTTTTTATTGAAAGCAAAAACTATTTTTTCTTCTATATAGAAGGAAGTTACACTAAACATTTTTTTGGGTTGTAGGGGCAAAGGGTATAGCATTTCTAAAAAAAAATCGTACGGCATTTTTAGTTTAAAGATACATCATGATCGTGTAATTTTTTTTAGAAACTTAGTTTATTCTCCTCTTTTTTGTAATATAGCGGTATCATGAAAACCCCTTATAACGAGCAGGCAAAAGAGTTAATTGTAAGCGCCATTGCCGATTTTCAAATACTAGAAATTAAGTATCGTTCTGGTACCAACGCTGTAGTAAGTACAAGAGAAATACAACCATTGGCGCTTTATTTTGAGCAAAACTATTGGATGGTGGTGGCATTTTGTCGTCTTAGGCGTGCGCATCGAGAGTTTAGACTAGATCGGATGGAAGCGGTTTCTAAGGTAGATGATTTCTTTCCTCCTCATCAATTTAAACTCTCAGGTTTTTATCGTTAAAGACATGCAACATTTACTTTTCAAAAAGTAGCGTTGCTTTTAAATTGAAATCGTCTGCAATGGCATCTGCTTTTAGTTTTTCAAAAATGGTGGGAGAATTGTATTCTATACCATAATCCGTTCTATCCAATGCATGGTTAAATGCAATTTTAATTCCAGAGCTTGTCTGGAAAATGGTAACAGCTATTTTCTCCTTTTTTGTTATTTTTTTGATGGTCATATCACCTATTAGAACAGCTTTACCGTCTACTATCTTTACTGTAGATGCTAATTTAAATCGAGCTGTTGGATAGGTTTTTACTTCAAAAAAGTCTTCTCC
This sequence comes from uncultured Flavobacteriaceae bacterium, assembly GCA_947500575.1. Lineage (GTDB taxonomy): Bacteria > Bacteroidota > Bacteroidia > Flavobacteriales > Flavobacteriaceae > CANMSI01. The sequence continues at coordinate 492,820 of CANMSI010000003.1, forward strand.
TTTTAAATGGGATTTTAATTTTTTATCCTGATGTTCAATACTTTTCATATCTATCAATACTTCTAACTGACTAATCTCATCTTTGGAAAGAACAATGGTTCCGTTTTTAACATTAATAGTTCCTGTAAGCGAGTACGCATTGAAAGCAGCTTTTCCTGTCCACTGTAGTGAACTTCTTTTAGACTGAAGTACATATTCTTGTCCAGAAGCTTTTACGGATAAACAAAGACTTAAAATGCTAATGAATAAAGCGAAAATAGTTTTCATATTTTATGGGTTTAAGAGTGTATTGGTAGTTTCAATTTTTTGATAGCCACATACTTTTTCACCTGCAGGGGTTACACCAATGAAATACCACATGGCCCAACCAGCGTAGAGCTTACTATCGCTGCGCCAATTGTTAATCCATGTATAGGGTTGCGCTTGTAAGAGTTGTTGCTTTTTAGTACCAAAGTTCTTGTTGAGTTCTTTTAAGGGATAGGATTTTCTAAGATTCCATTTTCCATTATAAAAGAGATAAGCACCATATTCTATGATGGTTATTTCACTTTCTCTGCATAGAATTGAAGTGGTGTGTTTCCAATAATACCGATCCGATATTTTTACCGCATCAATATGTAAAGGGAAATTATGCACCTCAATTGCCACTCTTAATTCGCTTAGTTTTTTAGGCAATGGTTCCGTAGTAGGAGTCCCATAGTCTTGTTGTGCATTATTCAATAATGTGCATAGCAAAAAGCATAAAGTTAGTAGCTGTCTCATTTTATGGTTTCGTTTTAGTTGCCGTCCATACGGATAAGAAGTTTCTGCCCAAGGAATGGGTGCTGCCATACAATGTTCCTTTTTCATAGTAGAAACTTGTATTATAAATACCGCTATTATCTCCAGAGACCAAAGCGCCATATAGCAAATCTGCTTGGGTACTAATTGTACCTTTTTTTATAGGAGTATCTGCATTGTAAAAGCTACCCGTAAAAGTGTTTTTAGATACTTGGGAGATTTTCATTTGTGCAAAATTATTGTCTGTTGTATCTCCAGGGGTTAGGTCTAATTTCCAATGCCCTATCAGTAATTTGGGATTTACTTTGTGCTGTTGTGCGTATGTTATGCTAGTAAAGAATAAGATGCATAAGAATACAAATTGATAGCTGTTTTTTTGTTTCATTGTTTTTTGTTTTGAAATGATGAGACAAATATGAGGTTGAAAGAACAACTAATCGACTCATTTAGGGAAATGAGACTTCTTTTTAAATAAGTATGGGTGTCAATTATAGAATTGATACGCTTATAGGCTTGTTTTTAGGGCGCTGGGCGATTTTCCAGTAATTTTCTTTACGGCTCTATTGAAGGAGGCTTTGGAATTGAACCCTGCATCGTATGCTAAACTAAGAAGCGTAAACTGATCATTTTTAGGGTTTTTAAGAAGCATTTTTAGTTCCTCTATTCTAAGTTCATTGATATAGTCGTTAAATTTTTTCCCAAAGTGAAGATTTAAACATCTGGTAATTAGGTACGACTTGGTATCTAGTTTTTTGGATAAACTAGCTAAACTGATATTGGGATTTGTATAGAGCTTTTCTTGGTGCATTGCCGCATCTAATAGCTTCGCTATTTCCTCTAATTGCTGTTTTTCGCTACTAGAAAGTTCGGGTTTAGATTTAATGACTAATTGGTTTCTTCTGTTAAACCCTTCAATACCCAGCCAATAAGTTATCAGTGCCATACCTATGAAAACGGGATGTCCATAAAACAAATTCCCCGCAAAATTAAAGAAGAAGTAATCTACTAAAATAACTACTATATAAAGAATTGAAAATATCCTAAGAGCAATAATAACACGTTTAAGCCACTGCGTTTTCTGTGCTATAATTTCAATGGTATTAGAAGCTGTTTGTTGCTTTAGAACTTTCTCCGCTTTGTAGCTGTAATAAATAATTAGGATGCCAGCTACCACAAACATCGTAGGATACATCATCCAAACTACGTACCCCCAGTAGCCTAACCATGATAAACTCTCTCGAGTGCCCTCCCAATAGAAGTTTTGAGTCTTAATAAAATTACTCCAAATAAACTCAATCACCACAGGCAAAAAATGAATCCAATCCTTCGGTTTTAGTCTAAACTTTGGAGTTACATAACTCTTTACAAAAAAGTAGATTAAAGCTCCATATACCCAATTGTATTCTAGCAAAACATGATACCAAAAATCGTACCTACCTAAGCCAAAAATCTTAAAGGTTTCTACTAGTAGCCGATATGAAAAAAAGAATAAGATAAGAGCTAGGAAACGGTTCGCAGTGCGATTATGGCCTTTATTTGTCCATAAAATAACCCCATAAACAAACCCTTGAATAGCTCCAATAGCTAGTAAGACAATTAATAAAACATCCAGCGTTTCCACGCTTTTAAAGATAATGATTCAATGCCAATTGCCATCTAAGAGGCAATTTTTCTTTTGTAGTATTGATAGAGCTCATCCGGACCCGCTCCAAAAAACCGTTTTAAGTGTATCATTCCAAAGTAATACTGCAATTTTACAGTGCCATTTTCCTGATATTTTCTAGCAGAGGTTATTACCTCTCTTGGGAGTACTTTAAAATTGGAAGTTTTGTATAGCCGACTCACAAATTCAGTGTCTTCGTAAATGATAAATTCCTCATTGAAGCCTTGCGTCCTTTCAAAAAGATATTTGCAGATAAATAAAGATTGGTCTCCACCCCTGCAAATGCGATGATTAATCCGCGTAAGCCAACCAAAGACTTTAAGAATTTTATTGCCACTATCAAATCGCATTCTAAAGCAACCTGCTTCATGGTTTTGTGCAACTGCTTCCACGATAAAACTATCAAAATTACGAGGGGGTAAGGTGTCTACATGAAGGAAATATAAAATTTCTCCTTGGGCATATTTGGCACCGTGATTCATTTGACGAGCCCTTCCTTTTTTAGAATGTAATACACTTGCTCCATGCCCGATAGCTATTTCTACGGTACTATCCGTACTTCCACCATCTACTACCAGAATTTCCTTAATAGTTTCTGTTTTGCTATTCTTCTTTAAGTATGCAAGTAATACACCTATATGAGTTGCCTCATTTAGGACTGGGATGATAATACTAATTTTTTTAGGGGGATTATTTTGCTTCATTTAAACGCCAGTCATATTTAATATAATTCACCTTGGTTTTAGTAGTAATGTCTATCTCTGTATATCTATTAATATAGGCTAACAAGGATTCTTCTTCCGTGAAATCCTTTTTATACCATTTAAAAATTTGTGATAGCTGTACTTTTTCTTCAGTGATGATATTTCGGGTAGGATCATTGACAAATTTTCTAGTCATCTCTTCTAACTGCGCTTCCATATTGGCAGCAGTAAAAGCCTCATTCAGTAGTTGTGGACATGAAAAGGAAGCACAATTAATGGCAAAATGAATGCGGGGTTCATCCATCTTACGCAATATTTTATGTTCTATTTCCTGCAAATTATACCACTTCTCTCCTAGTTTAAAAAAACGTGTTCCCCATGGATCTTTAATGTCTTTAATACTATTTACCGGGTAGTTGTCTAAAATTAATTGCACGGTAAATGCGTTGTATGCATTAATCCAATATGCCAATACTTCATTTCTACCCCATGAATCGTCTGGGAGCGTTTCAGACAACGTATTTAAATAAGCTTTTAGTTCTGAATAGCTGTCCTTGAAGCCCAGGTAATTTACATCTCCCTTAGCGTTAACATACTTTTTCAATAAGGCGTCCCAGTTGCCATGATCAAAGACCAATTCCATTTCTTTTGTTGGGCTCGTAGCTTCTTCAGACTCCGTCTTCTCTTCAATAGTGTTAGAGGTTTCCATAATCTTATCGGTAGTGCTTACTTTCGGAGTTAAGGCTGCAGTACTCACCACTCTTTGTACTGCTTCTCTTTCATAAATTTCTACCGTCTGAGGCACCATTTTTGCATTCCCACAGGATATTGCAAACTGCGTAAGCAGAAGGGATGAAATAAGTAATTTCATTACAAATGATTTTAAAAATAAGTCTACTTTTTTATACATTCCTTACATTTTAGAAGTCCAGATAGGGTAATAAATACAGGCTTTTTATGGGTTTCGTTACGAAACTAAACAAAAGAACCTGTTCATTTAGAACAGGTTCCATCGTTTTTTCAAAAAGAACTTAACAACAGCCACCGCCATTATAGTGCCATGTACTTTCACTAACATGAATTTGATCATTTGCTTTGGCAAGTGCCGCAGCTGTTTTATCGCAAACAGCCAGGGGTTGATTTTGCATTAAAACATGTCCATTCTTATCGTCAAAGTATTCTTCGTCACCATAATAAATAGCTGTTTTACCTGTAAACATACAAGGGCCATCTTCTGGCATAGGATCTTTGATTGCCGCTATTTCTATAGACTCTATATAGATTAATTCGTCTGTAGGGTAGTGGTTGGGAGATAATACACGGTACGATTTACGGGCTCTTATTTCAATAGTACCAAACCCGGCATCTGTAAGTACCTTTACATAATCTGCAATAGGAATACTTCCACTTAAACAAAGTGCACGCAAACGGTCATCGTTCCGCAATTCATCATTCATAGGTTGTTCACAGGTAGGATCACTCATTACCAAACGGCCATGCGGTTTTAGTACACGGTACATTTCAGCAACGGCCTTTTTTAAATCTTCCATTTTAAAAATATTGAAAAGACAGTTTTGTGCTGCCACATCAATACTATTGTCTTCCACAGGAAGGTTTAAGGCATCTCCTTTTACTAGGTTTACAAATTCACTCTTAAACCAATCATTTTCTTCTTCTGCGATTTTGAAGTTCTTTTTAGAAGCTTCTAGCATTTCATCAACTACATCAACACCTGTTACGCCTCCTTTCTGACGCGAAAAATAGGAGAATTGTAGTAATTCCATTCCTCCACCAACACCTACATAAAGCACTTTAGGATTGTTTACCAAATCTTGTGCAGATACCGTACTACCACACCCATAGTTCATTTCTTGCATGATTGTTGGAATAGACAATCCGGGGAATTGCCATATAGGATTGGTAGTACAGCAAAGACCTACGTCTGGGGTCAATGCAGCTTCTTTGTATAGATCGTTAGTAGCTTCTAAATAACTCATATTAATTGTACTTCGTTTAACTTATATTTCTTTAATCAATTCCTTAAATAATTGTATCATTTTAGGTTCCGTAGTGCCTGCAATTTCAATGATCTCTGCAATATTTACGGGTTTCAAATTATCTGGATCACATTCATCCGTTAACACAGATACCGCTACTACAGGTAGTCGTAAATGATTGGCAACAATTACTTCTGGAACGGTACTCATTCCCACGGCATCTGCTCCTAGAATTTTCAACATCCGATATTCTGCCTTTGTTTCTAGTTGAGGTCCTACAACAGAAGCATACACTCCGGTTTGTATTGATATATTCTCACGTTTTGCTATTGCTACTAATTTCTGGCGCATTTCAAGATGGTACGGTTCGCTCATATCTGCAAAACGATCTCCAAATTCTGCTACATTTTTAAAAGCTAATGGAGAGCCTCCTTGAAGATTAATATGATCTTCAATTAGCATAATATCTCCTTTCTTATAATCTAGATTAATGGCTCCTGCAGCATTGGAAACAAATAGTTTTTGAATTCCCAACTGATGCATTACACGAATAGGGTAGGTAACATCTAATAGGTCGTATCCTTCGTATAAATGAAAACGCCCTTGCATTACTACTACTTTTTTTCCTTGTAAAGTTCCGTAAATGAGTTTACCTGTATGGAACTCCACAGTGGCCAATGGAAAAAAGGGAATATTATTATAATGTGCTTCAATGGAATTTTCTATTTCATCTACAAGTTTGCCCAATCCTGTTCCTAGTATAATACCAATTTCGGGAGCATCAAATCCTTTGGATTTTAGATAGGCTACAGATTCGTCAAGTTCTTTTTTTATCATTTTATGTCTTTTAAAAAAGGTTCAAACGCTACCTCATTTTTAATATCCTCATAGATATCTACATCGTTTCGCATTTCTAATAAGCGAACATTTTTATTTTTTAAATCGTCCATTGTTTTTTCAAAAACACTGGATGTACCCCATTCTTTGTCCTTAAAAAGGGAGGGTATAAAAGTGCGCATACCAAATAGGTAATAACCCCCATCTTCGGCAGGTCCAATTACATAATCTACTTCATCTAATTGCTTAAATGCATTTTCTAAATCTTCCTGACTTATATCATACACATCACTTCCGATAATGATTATTTTTTTGAAGCCATCTCTAAACCCTGCCTTAAAAGCATTCGCCATTCGGATTCCGAGGTCAGCACCATGTTGTACTGTTTTGTCATAATACTCATTTTCCCAAATATCGTTTTCACCTAGAAACACAGAGTAGTGCACTTGCTTCGCAGCTTGCAGGTTTTTGGTAATATTTGCAGTGTGCTCTAGTAAAAATAGATAGATATCTAGTGCCGTTTGGTCACCAACAGTTGCAGCTAAGCGAGTTTTACATTTGCCTAGTTCAGGATTTCTGGTAAATATAAGCAGTAAGTTGTCTTTGTTTTCTTTCAAGGGTGTTTGTATACTTTGTCTGCGTTAGTCAATAATTTACCCCATTGCTTACTAAAAGCATGTACTTTTTCAGTAGAACTGTTGCTGGTGTCATAAACAGGATTGCCTTGGTTTTTCCATTCAAAAATGCCCCCATACAGATTTTTCACATTGGTATAGCCTTCTGCAATTAGTTTCTCGGCAATATCTTCAGAGCGCACACCAATGGAGCAGTAGACTACCACAGGGGCTGTTTTATCGCTTACTTGTTTAAGTACCGTTGCTATTTTGAAATCTTCATAGCCTACCCAAAGTGCTCCACTAAGGTGGCTTACATCAAATTCTTCTTTCGCCCGTGCATCTAATAGTATAGTAGTATCGGTATCTTTTAAAGCCTCTATTTGGATATAAGGGACACTTTCTTGGTTGTACTTTTTTAAGGCTTCAGCAATCGTTTTTTGCGCATTGGCATAGCATAGACTTATAAAGAATAAGCCCACGCTGAGATATAAATGTATAGTCCTTGGTTGTCTCATAAAGCAAACACAAAGATAGTGTTTTGCTAAAAGAAGCCATTAATTGAAATTGATTTTAGCAAATTTTTAAATTCATTTCATTTCGGTATTTTTACTTTAAATATTCTTACTTATGATTAAAATGCGGAATTTTTTTAAAGTGATACTTGTTCTTATCCTTGTGAACGCTTGTAAGAATGATTCTAAAACTGAAACACTTTCGATGCAAAAAGAAATTACAACAGATTATAAAGAGGCGTATCGTCCTCAATACCATTTTACGCCCCCAGCAAAATGGATGAACGATCCGAATGGATTGGTATATCACCAAGGTGTATACCATTTATTTTATCAATATTATCCCGATGATATTGTATGGGGCCCTATGCACTGGGGACATGCAGTAAGCAAAGACATGGTGCATTGGGAGCAAAAACCTATTGCCCTGTTTCCCGATAAACATGGCTATATTTTTTCTGGAAGTGCAGTTGTAGATGTGAAAAACACCTCTGGTTTGGGAACTATTGAAAACCCTCCCTTGGTAGCAATTTTTACGTATCATGACCCTGAAGGGGAGGAGGCTAAAAGGAAGGATTTTCAAACACAAGGAATTGCTTATAGTCTGGATAATGGGGATAGTTGGACCAAGTATGAAGGAAATCCAGTTATTGGGAACAAAAACACTAAAGATTTTAGAGATCCTAAGGTTTTTTGGAATGATAGAACCAATAAATGGACCATGCTCTTGGTAGCAGGAGATCATTTACAAATATGGCTTTCAGATAATCTAATAGAATGGAAGAAGGTAAGCACATTTGGCAAAAAACAAGGTGCGCATGGAGGTGTTTGGGAATGCCCAGATTTATTTCCGTTAAAAGTAGGAGATACGGAAGAAGAGAAATGGGTGTTGTTAATTAGCATTAATCCAGGTGCTCCAAATGGGGGCAGTGGAACCCAGTATTTTGTGGGAGATTTTGATGGAACAACATTTACTTCTGATCAGAAACAACATAAATGGGTAGATTGGGGTACTGATAATTATGCAGGGGTAACCTATAATAATACCCCCAATGATGATCGTATTTTTATCGGTTGGATGAGTAACTGGACATATGCTAGAGATACGCCTACGGAAAAATGGAGAAGTGCCATGACACTTCCAAGAAAGCTTTCACTTCAAAAATTTGAGGAATCCTATGGTTTGATAAACTACCCATTAGCTGCTTTGGATAGTTTGATACAAAAAGAAGAGTCCAAAGATGTAACGGTTGCTGCAGCGCAGACGGAGCGTTTCGTTTTTGATAATTTTAATCAAACAGAAGTGAAATTCACAAGTACTAGAAAGGACTTTTTTATTATGTTTAAAAATGAGGCAAACGAAGAGTTGGCTTTAACAATGGATAGTTCACAAAAAATGGTGCTTTTAGACAGGATTGTTTCTGGAAAAACAGATTTTCAGGAGGATTTTGGAAATGTAATACATCAAATGCCTATTGATAATTTACCGGATGCTCCCTTTGAAGTCCGTATACTTTTAGATAAATCTTCCGTAGAGGTTTTTATAAATGGAGGGCAATATGTAATGACAGATCAGATTTTCCCCACTCAGAATTATACCATCTTAGAAGTAGAAAATGTAAAAGAAACACCTTTAGAATTAATGGATTTTCAAATTTCAAAAATAAAGGGCATCTGGTAAGCATTTTTTATTCATTGGAAATGAATTGATGAGAAAGTAAAGGGGTTCGGGACTGATAAAAATTATGGGACCCTAGCGGCTGTCATTTCATGTGCCAAAACTTCTAGGTCTATCCCTAAGATTTCTTTGTTAACTCTTAGCGCCTCTTCTCGCAATTTTGGGGGTAAATTGGAAAAACCGTCTTTAGCGCCTAATATCATCCCAGCGATAGCAGCAACCGTATCATTATCTCGTCCATAGTTCACAATAAATTGCATGGTTTTATCAAAATCACCCTTGCCAAATTTAAGTGCAGTGTAGAGAATTTGCCAAATTTCTCCTGCATGGAACGCAATGGCTTTTTTATCCTTTTCCAGAGCACTATAGATGAATTCTTGTTGTCTCCAATCTAGTTCACTATGAGGATATCCCTCTGGAATTTTTAACGTATCTATATTTCCCAAAGTATCTACAGCTATTAATTCTCTTGCGCGAATACTTTCAAAGAAGGTCTTTTCTGCCGCATCAGCAATCGAAAATGAAATACGCCCTACCAGTCTACTATCTTGGTAGTTGTAAGGATCTACCAAAGCAGCTGTTTGTAGTATAGAATCCACATTCTTCCTGTACATCGCCGTGTAGGTCATGGCAGCCGTAATACTAGAAATATCCTTTGCATACCCCAAATCAAATATGGAATGCTCATAGGCTGTTTTGTAAGCAGTTTCCGGATCTGTGGCTTGTAAACCAAACATGGGCGAATATAGAAGTCCAGCGCAAGACATTTCACCACCATAAAAGCGGTTTCTGGCACGGTCAAAAGCAATATCATTTTCTTGATATGCAAAAGCAACTCTAGCCCATTCTTTTATCCAATCTATTTTTTCTATTCTGGCATCAAGAGAATCAGGTTGCGTTAAAACGATATCCTCTCCTAACGCTTTTGCCGTTAGCGTGTAATAATTTGTTATAAATTTTGCAAAATGAGAGGGACTAATTTCTTCTTTATGAAGGCTTAGATATTTCACCATAAGATGTTTCCAACGTGTATCATCTGTGGTGGCTCCAGGGTCCAAATTATGAGCCCATGGACCTTCGGGAGATTGTTCTCTAATGGTGGGTGTAAATCCCGTAATGTAACCATATTTGTCTTGAATTGCCTCTCTGTGCCACATTTCAGTAGACGCTCCCATCGCATCTCCAATTGCAGAACCAACTAAAGCACCTAATATTTTGTCGAAATAGGCTTCTTTGGAAAGAGAAGTACTATGGATAGCGTAGGCTGTTTTTTGCGGAGCAGGAATATGAACTTCCGAGGATTGCTTGCAAGATGTAAACATAAAAATTAGGCACCATATGAAAATACGTTTCATGAAAAGATCATTTTTTTTGCTACTAATAAAAGATAGTCTTTTTCTGGGATACTTCTTTCTAGGGGTAGTTGGGCAAGACCAATAATTCGGCGCATTATTTCAATAGCAGCAACTTTCTTGGTTAAATTTTCATCTAAGTTACCTTGATATTCGTTTAAAATGATCTTGAAATAACTTGTTTCCATGGTTGCTATGATAATATGGGCTATTAGTACGCCCACATCAAATTCTGCAAAACCAACAAAACTAAATTCGGGGTCTATGACATAAAGATGTTCTGTTGCTTTCATCCAACTTCCTGGGTAATAATCGCCATGAATTAACACCTTAGCTTTGGTTAAATATTGAATTCCAACACTTTTTACAATAGCTTTTAAGGCTGTATCCTGTTTATATGGAAGTGATAAAGCATGCAACCCATCTTGTATATGGTCTAGATCAAAACCATTTTCTTTTAAAAATGGAAGTGTAAAAATATGTTCATGATTTAACTCTCTTAAAACCTTATTTTCAGGAAAATCTGCAGAAGGTACTGTGCTATGAATTTGAAAGAGAATTGTTGTAAGTTGCTTCAATCTTTCAGGCGAAATTTTTCGCAGTTGATACAAGAATGTCATGTCTTGACACTCTCCTAAATCTTGTAATTGTAAGAGGTGATCCTTAGCATCATATGCTAAGACAGTAGGAATATGTGGGTCTATTTTCTTTCCCTGAATGCTTTTATAAAACTGATATTCGGTATCAATTCTTTCCAATGGAGCTTTGATTTGCTGATATTTTTCAACATAGGGTCTGGATTGTTTTAAAATAAAAGAGCCTTGATTCGTAACAACCCTTAGCACCACATTCATGTTTCCTTCACCAGGCTTTTCTATAGCGCTAATAAGTTCATTAGGTTGCAACCATTTTTTAGCTTCCAAATATTGCTGTAATTCTGAGATGGATATTTGAAGGTCTACCTGCATATGAAGAATGGTTATGGTTTAAAGATCTAAAAGTCTTCTATGATAATTAATTTGCCCCAAATGGTATGTAAGATGCGAATTTAGATGAATAAGGAAGTATCCAATGGTCATTTTATCATCAAAGATACGCTTAGGGTATTCTTTATGTAGGTCATCTTCTGCCAATTTTCCTATCGTATCCAATACCATCTTTTTTGTATTGGTAATTTCATCCAACAAATGAGCTTTAGGAACATTTTTTAAAGAAAATTCAAGATCCCTTTGCCGTATGTAATTGCTGGCGCCTAGTTCAGCGGCAATATACGTATTTAAGTTTCCAATGAGGTGTAGGCAAAGATTTCCACCAGAATTATGGATGTTGTGATCTATAATCCAGAGGTTTTTTTCCTTGGAATAACTATGAATCTCGGAATATAGTTTGTCGAGATGTTTTTCGAATAAGATTTTCAAGCTTACAGTGTGCATCGTGCGAAGTATTTGATAGATATGCTTTTAGGCTATCAAAAGTAAGCGAGAATTTTCGGTATTTTAAAAATTTAGAATAATTATTCCAGAATTAGAACATAGGATGCTAAAATAGAGATGGCTGTAATAAAACAAAACCAGGCAAAGGCCGCTACTGCATCTGCATCTATGGTACTAATAATTTTTTTTAAAGCTGTAACAATACTGCATACCTGCGGTATTTCTTTCATATAGTGGTCCTTTACATTATAATAAATGCATAAGGATTAAGGTAATGTAAAAAAGGGGCAGAGAAAAAGCTTCTTAGAAGCTAAAACCTGTGTACACTCTAAATAGGAAAGCATAGAGGGCAAGAAAGAACATAGTAAAACTAAACCAGCTAAATACTTTTAGGTAATTTTTAATAATGAGATTTCCCAAGTTTCGAAATCCTTCTAAGTATATTTCTTTAATAAGTAAAATTGTAGTCATAATATCATTTTCATTGATTAGTTCTGTCGCAAACATGCAATTCCTTTACATTCTTATTGCATTAAATCGATGTGTTGTTTCTTTTACTAGATGAAATTAAAATCAGAAAAGTTGCATTCTACGAACAGCATAGATACACCGATGAAAGACAATATTCATTTGAGGACTGTTAAGAGAAAATAAAGATGAAAGATGTATGAAGAAGATAAACTTAAATTTAGATTGTGGGATTTGCTGCGATACCATTTTTTTAAATAACTTTAAAGAATTGGACGAATTCCTTAAGTTTTTTTGGGAGACTCCTATTGCTAAATCATATAAAACAGTTTATGAAAATTAAATTCACAATTAATGAGGTATCTCAAAGCGTGGATATTGAGGATCAAAATACACCTTTGCTTTGGGTAATTAGAGATATGCTTAATTTAAAAGGCACTAAGTTTGGTTGTGGAAAAGCGGCTTGCGGTGCTTGCACTATTATGATAGATGGAAATGCAATTCGATCTTGTTCCTATCCTGTACAACTAGCAGATTCAAAATCAATTACCACAATTGAGGGCTTGGGTACCCCAGAAAACCTGCACCCTGTACAACAAGCTTGGATAGAAGAAGTAGTTCCACAATGTGGATATTGTCAACCTGGATTTATGATGGCTACCGCGGCATTGTTAGCGAAAAATCCCACCCCAACAGATGACGATATAGATAAGAGTATTAGTAATGTATGCCGTTGTGCTACCTATTATAGAATGCGAAAAGCAATTCATAGAGCTGCTGCCTTAACAGCAAAGGATACCAACGAAAATATGAGTTATGAGTAAGAAAGTATCTAGACGTAAATTCTTGGTTAGAGGTGGCTTGGGAACGCTAGGGGTTCTAGCGGTAGGCACCTATGTCTTTAGAAACCCCATGCGCCGTAAACTTTATAGTATGGTAGAATCAACTGTGCCACCATACTCGGGAGAAGGAACGGATCCTAATTTATGGTTCGAAATTACTAAAGACAATCGCGTGGTGCTTCATTCTCCAAAAGTTGAAATGGGACAGGGAACCTTTACGAGTTTGGCCCAAATGACAGCAGATGAATTGGATGTTGACTTAGAACAAGTGCAGGTAATTGCTGCGGCCACAGCTACGGGGATAGTAGATCGTTTAAGCACAGGAGGGAGCCTTTCAGTGGCGTCTTTATGGGAACCACTACGGGAAATGGCAGCTACTATGCGGGAAATGATCAAGATAGAAGCAGCCAAAAAAATGGGTGTTTTAGCAGAAAGTCTTTCAACAGAAAATGGAGTTGTTTCTGGAGGTGGAAAAACAATGACCTATGCTAAAGTGGTTGAAGGAGTAGATGAATGGGAGGAGCCAAATACTCCGGTTCTTAAGTCTATGAAAGACTATAAGTTTATTGGAAAACCTATTCCACGAATTGATTTGGAGGCCAAGGTATTTGGAGCACCTATTTTTGGAATGGATGCTCAATTACCAGAAATGGTATATGCTACGGTAATTAGGCCGGAACAAGTGGGGGCAAAATTCTTAAGCGCAAATACTAGTGCGGCTGAACAAATGCCTGGGGTGTTAAAAATTGTTCAAATAGACAATTGGGTAGGTGTGATCGCGAGCTCTCAAGCCCAAGCATTGGCGGCACGAAAGAAAGTGAAAGTGATTTGGGATGTTCCTAAAAAATGGACAGAAGAAGATATTCGTGAAATGATTACGGTGGGCAGTGGAGATGAAATGATGATTCAAAAAAGCGGAAGTGCTTTGGATACGGACTCGGCAGATGTAACTTCCATTACTTTTAAAAGTCCCATTGGAGCACATGCGCAATTGGAGCCAAATGGAGCGGTTGCACAGGTAGAAGGAGATAAAGTTACAGTCATACTTTCAACACAAGTGGTAGGCATTACGCAAAAAGAAGTGGCAAGAGCCCTTAATTTAGATGTTGAGAATGTCAATATCATCCCAAGCTTTTTAGGAGGAGGTTTCGGCCGTAGGTTAAATACAAATCATGCGGTGCAGGCAGCAAAAATGTCAAGAGCTGTGGGTAAACCAGTGAAATATTTCTTTACGAGAAAAGAAGAGTTTCAGCATGATATGTTTAGACCACCGACCCATCATATTATGAAGGGAAAATTAAATGATAAAGGATTACTAGAAGGTTTAGAACATCATTTTGCTAGTGGTAGTGTGGCTATTGGTTCCGTTCTTTTACCGGAGATGATTCATGGCGTGTTAGGTGTAGATATTGGTGCAATAAGAGGAGGAAGAATTCAATATAGTGGTATACCAAATATAAGAGCAGTGCAATGGCATAAAAGCCTGCCTTTTGCAACTAGTTGGTGGCGTAGTTTGGGTTTGCTTGCGAATACTTTTGCAATTGAAAGTTTTATGGATGAAATGGCGTTGAAAGCGGAGAAAAGTCCAATAGCGTTTAGGTTGTCTCAAATAGCAGATACTGAAGAAGGGAATCGTTTAAAAGAAGTGATTAAAGTGGCTGCTGAGAAAGCGGCATATTCGGATGAGGTCATCAATGGGAGAGCAATGGGTTTTGCAGCTTCAACAGATGCGGGTGCTCCTTGTGCACAGGTAGTCGAGGTTTCTATTGAAAACAAGCAGATTAAGGTGCACAAGGTAACCTGTGTATTGGATTGTGGTATTGCTGTAAATCCGGACCAGGTGAAGGCGCAGTGCGAAGGATCTATTATTATGGGAATGAGCGCTGCAATGCATGAAAGAATGACCTTAAGAGATGGGGAACTATATCCTATTATTTATGGCCCTTATCAAATGGCCTTAATGAAACATGCCCCTAAAGAAATTGAAGTGCATTTGATTCAAGGAGTAGATACTCCTTTGCCTGTTGGAGAGCCTCCTTTAGGGCCTATTGGAGCAGCAGTGGCTAATGCTGTTCGCAGATTAACAGGAGAGCGGTTAACAGAATTACCGTTACGAATGGAAGATTAGTTATAAATTAAAAAGGACAAAGCTGAATTTTCAACTTTGTCCTAATAAAGTGGTACCTCCAGGAATCGAACCAGGGACACACGGATTTTCAGTCCGTTGCTCTACCAACTGAGCTAAGGTACCAGTATTTCAATATAATACCGCGCTTTTTAAGATTACTTAGAAGACGCGCCTTCCAAAGCTTTGCTCTAGGGCTTAGCGTAGGAGGCTGCAAATATAATTTCAAATTTAGGAACTACAAACAAAAAAGTGAAAAAAGCTTTTTGTTTTTTCACATTTTTTAATCTTTGTGCCATGAACCTTATAATTGATGCCGGAAATACTTGGGTGAAACTTGCAGTTTTTGACAAAGGTCAAATGGTAGGTTTTAAAAAAGTAGACCTTCCAAACTTTTCAAGGGAAATAAAAGAAATGTTTGTGAGTTTTCCTGATGTGGGTCAAGCCATACTTTCTTCAGTGGGCGCATTGGGTAAAAACGAAATTCAAGTGGTGTCGCTCTTTTGCGAATTACATGTGTTAACACATGCTTCTAAGACACCTTTTAAAAATTCATATGCTACACCTCAGTCGCTTGGTGTTGATAGAATAGCGCTAGCTACGTCTGCTTTTTATTTTAATCCGAATGGGAATACCTTAATAATAGATGCAGGTACTTGCTTAACCTATGATATGGTAAATGACTATGGAGAATATTTGGGAGGGGCTATTTCTCCTGGGCTCTCCATGCGGTATAAAGCGTTACATAATCAAACCTCTAAACTACCTTTATTAGAAAAGGAAGACCTCATAGATTTTATTGGAAATTCTACCCAAACAAGTATTCAGAGCGGAGTGGTGAATGGTATTTGTATGGAAATTGACGGAGTTATTGATCAATATAACCGTCGTTTCTCAGATTTAACAGTTATTTTAACAGGTGGCGACGCCCAATTTTTGTCAAAACGATTAAAAAATACCATATTTGCGCATTCTAATTTTCTCCTGGAAGGCTTGAATTATTTGATGGAATACAACAAACGTTAGATGATAAAAAAGATTGTAATTGCAGTATTATTCTTTGCTGCCCTTGGCTTACATGCCCAAAATGGTACTGTTTCCCCCTATTCTTATTTTGGTATTGGTGAATTAAGAGCCAATGGAACTGTAGAGAATCAGGCTATGGGAGGCTTAAGTATGTATACAGATAGTATTCATGTAAACCTTAGAAACCCTGCTGCTTATGGCAAACTAGCCTTAACTACCTATACTTTTGGAGTTTCTCATACACAGATTAAACTAAATAGTGCTACGGAAAGCGAAAGTTCTTCGGTAACAAATTTGGAATATTTGTCAATCGGTTTTCCTATTGCTAAAAAAGTAGGTGTGGGCTTTGGACTAAGGCCTTTTTCTTCTGTTGGGTATAATCTGGTTTCTGAATTGACGAATGCTGATGGAGATTTGGTAACTAATAGGTTTGCCGGTGAAGGAGGTATCAATACGGTCTATCTTTCTTTGGGAGCCGAAGTTTTTAAAGATCTTACAATTGGAGTCACTGGGAATCTGAATTTTGGTACACTAGATAATAGAAGAGAGCAAACTTTAGAAAACGTGCAGTTTGGTACCTTGGACCTACGAACATCTAGAGTTAATGGGGTCGATTTTAATTTTGCAGCAAATTATGCTCCTAAAATTAAAGATAAGTATACCCTATTTACTTCTGTATTGATTAATACGCAGGCCAATTTGGTTTCCGAAAATGCACAAGAAATAGGTTCTTTTTCCGTGGCCAGTGGTGCAGGTGTAGAATTGGTAGATGTGAATTTGGAGGCGCAAGGATTAAAAAATACGGAGCTTAAAATTCCTACTACAACTACCTTGGGTTTAGGTTTTGGAGAGGACAAAAAGTGGTTTTTAGGTGCCGAATATAGTTTTCAAGGGTTAAGCGATTTTGAAAATACGTTTCTTAACTTAAATAATCTAGAGTATACAGATGCAAATACCATTGCATTTGGAGGGTATTTTATACCAGATTATAGCTCATTTAGTAAGTATTTTAAAAGAGTTAATTATAGGGCTGGAGTCCGATATTCAAAGACCGGAATGGTTGTTAATGGACAAGATATTAATAATCTTGGCATAACTTTTGGAGTAGGACTACCACTGGGCAGTAGTTTCTCAAATCTTAATATCGGATTTGAAGTGGGAAAACGAGGAACTACCGATGCAAACTTAATTGAGGAAAATTATTTCAAAGTAAATGTAGGCCTATCATTAAATGACCAGTGGTTTATAAAGAGAAAAATCAATTAGCAAAAAATTAGTACATTAACCATCTTAAACACATAGTATCATGAAAAAGAAACTTTACTTAATAGCGATCGCCTTTCTAGGGATCATAGGTACAAGTAATGCTCAGGCAAATAATCCTGAATGTATGACGAATCTCTCTATTTTTAGTGAGCATGCAAAAGTTAAAAATTACGAAGCAGCCTATACCCCTTGGAAAATGGTATATGAAAACTGTCCTGGTTTAAACAGAGCTACCTTTCAATATGGAGAAAGAATATTGAAGTACAAAATTGAAAATGCGGCAGGAGCAGATAAAGACGGTTTTGTTACCGAATTGATGGGGCTGTACGACAATGGTATTAAATACTATCCAAAGAATTATACTTTGGGAAGTGAAGAAATCAAAAAAATACTATTTAAGTATGACAATAAAATGGTTTCTGATCAGCAAGTGTACGATATGTTGCATAACGTTTTTACCAAAGACAGATCCAATTTTAAGAATCCAAAAGCACTTTACCTATATTTCTCTAGTTTGGTGAATTTACACAAAGCAGGAAGTAAAGACCTTCAAACAGTTTTTGATACCTATGATGATGTAAATGAAAAAATAGAAGAAGAGAACAAGAAGTTAACAGCGAGAATTGCAAAATTATTGCCCAAAGAAGAGGCTGGAACGTTGACTTCCAAGGAGAAAAGACAGTTAGAAGCAGCGAGTACCAATTCCGAGTCTTTTGGTAAGATTGCAGGGAGTATTGATTCTAAGTTAGGAGAATTAGCAGATTGTGAAAATCTTATTCCCTTGTATCAGAAGAGTTTTGATGAAAAGAAAAGTGACGTCAAATGGGTGAAAAGAGCTGTTGGACGTATGTTTGCTAAAGAGTGTACAGATGATCCATTGTTTGTTAAATTGGTAGAGCAGCAGGTGGCATTAGAGCCTTCAGCGGACAGCTACTTTTATCTAGGTTTGTTGAAGCAAAAAGCAGGAGATACCAAAGGCGCTGTTGCTGACTTTAATAAAGCCGTTGAATTAGAATCTGATTCTACTAAGAAGTCTAACATTCTATACAAGATAGCTTCTATATACAGAAGAGGTAGTAAGTCTACTGCCCGTAGTTATGCTCAAAAGGCAATCAATGCCAATGGTTCTAATGGAAAGGCATATTTGTTAATTGCCAATTTATACGCTGCAAGTGCTAACCAGTGTGGAGACAAACCTTTTGA
Source organism: uncultured Flavobacteriaceae bacterium (assembly GCA_947500575.1). GTDB lineage: Bacteria > Bacteroidota > Bacteroidia > Flavobacteriales > Flavobacteriaceae > CANMSI01. The sequence continues at coordinate 511,323 of CANMSI010000003.1, forward strand.
TAAGCGTGCGATGTACTGGAAAGCTGCCGATATGGCTAGAAAAGCAGGAAGAGTAGATCCTTCTTTGAAGTCTAGAGCTAATAAAACAGCCGCTAATTATATGGCAAAAGCACCTTCTAAAACAGATATCTTCAATTCTGGGATGGCTGGTAAAACAGTAACCTTTAGTTGTTGGGTAGGAGGTAGCGTAAAAGTGCCTAATCTATAAGATGAAACAACACCTTATATATACAATTAAAAGCATTGCCGTAGTATTCACTACGGCAATGCTTTTTTTTTCATGTAAGGACACCTATGAACGCGTAGGAGAGGAGGCAAAAACCAATATCTATCCGCAGGGAGTAGCTCAGAATTTTACATTGACCTACACCGAGGCTCGGAACGAAATGAAGAGTGATGACCTCTCTTCTACAAAGGTGATAGCCGTATTAACTAGTCCAATAAGTGAAGATTTTGATAATCTAAGATTCCGTCATCGAACCTTTCCAAAAGGAATGGAGTTGCATTTTTTTGATGATGATAATAACAAGAGTATCATTAAAGCAGATTATGGGATTATATATACCACCACAAATTTGATAGATTTGCAAGGTAATGTGGTTATAGATACTCATGACGGTAAAAGGATGGAAACAGCTCAATTATATTGGGATCGAGAAAATGAATGGATATTCACTCAGGAAAAGTTTAAATTTACCAATCCAGAAGACGGTACAGTAATGGATGGTGAGGGAATGGATTTTAATCGAGATTTGAGTATTTTTAAGGCACATAGAACTTACGGAATAAAGACTTTCAAAGAAGAAGAATGATAAAGCTATTACGTTATACAGAATACATTTATTTAGCGGTTGCCGCTGCTTCCTTGTACAAAATATATTCACTTTGGAATGAAGATAGATCAGGAACCTATATTTTTATGTTCTTTGCGATAGTATCTATCGGAATGTTTCTTTTTAGAAGAAATTATAGAAAGCGTTTCGAAAAACGTAAACAACAAGATAATCAACAATAAACTTGGAAAGCTCCATTGCCATTATTGTCATCTCTTTAGTGTTATCTGCTTTCTTTTCGGGCATGGAGATTGCTTTTGTTTCTGCCAATAAAATTCATATTGAGATTGAAAAGAAGCAAGAAGGTTTTTTAGCCAAAGTATTGGCTAGACTTACTAAAAAACCATCAAAATTTATTGCTTCCATGCTTATTGGTAACAATATAGCCTTGGTGATTTATGGTTTGTTTATGGGTGATTTATTGATGAATTGGTTCTTAAGCCTACAACCTACTCCAGATAGTTTTTTACATACATTGTTAACCGATTTTAACCTCCTCTCCCAAACCGTGGTCTCTACCTTGGTTATTTTGCTTACCGCAGAGTTTTTGCCCAAGGTGCTTTTTCAGATTTATGCAAATACCTTGTTAAAAGTATTGGCAATACCTGCTTATTTCTTTTATATCCTATTTCATTCTATTTCTTGGTTTGTAATTAAGATATCTGACTTTATACTCAAGGTATTTTTTAAAACAGACGGAGATGAAACACAATTGGCTTTTAGCAAAATAGAATTGGGAGATTATATCTCTGAACAAATGGAGACCGTAGAAGAGGAAGATGAAGTAGATTCCGAGATTCAAATTTTTCAAAATGCCTTAGATTTTTCGGCTGTAAAAGCGAGGGAAGTAATGGTGCCTCGAACAGAAATTACTGCGGTAGAATTACATGAAACCACCAAGAATTTAACAAAGTTGTTTACAGAAACAGGCTACTCTAAGATCATTGTGTACAAAAGTACCATCGATAACATCATTGGTTATGTACATTCTTATGAGTTGTTTAAAAAACCGAAAACTATTAAAAGTATTTTGTTGCCAGTGGAGTTTGTACCGGAGACCATGCTTATTAATGACATTCTGAATGTTCTGACTAAAAAACGTAAAAGTATTGCTGTGGTCTTGGATGAGTATGGAGGTACTTCTGGAATTATGACCGTAGAAGATATTGTAGAAGAACTCTTTGGTGAAATAGAAGATGAACATGATTCAACAGATTTAATAGAAGAGCAAATCAACGAGCATACGTTTAAGTTTTCTGCTAGACTCGAAGTGGATTATATCAATGAAAGCTATAAATTGGAACTGCCGAAAGGGGATGAATACGAAACTTTAGGAGGGCTAATTATGAATGAAACTGGAGAAATTCCAGAACAAGATATTGAAATACGAATAGAAGATTTTGAGTTTACCATTTTGGAAGTATCCAACACAAAAATAGATTTGGTCTCTTTACGTGTTTTGGAAAAGGAATAAGATGCCAATTTTAGGGAGATAGACGCGATTTCTTTTTTATTATTTCAAAGAAAATGGTAATTTCGCCAACTGATTTTAAACAACTTGCATTATGGCAATTTTAGAGAATATTAGAAAACGTACCACGGTGTTAATCCTAATCATAGGTTTAGCATTATTTGCGTTTGTTATATCCGGGATTTTTACGGGGAATGATTTTGGGGGAGCCAAGATAGGATCGTCCATAGCTGAGATAAATGGAGAAGAAATTCCAATTGACAATTTTAAAAGAAAAATTGAAAATGCGAATAGATTTGGAAATAACTCCTCCCTGCAAATTGTTAATTCGGTTTGGGATCAGGAAGTGCGAAGTACTATTTTAGCGCAGCAATTTGAAGATCTAGGTATTGATATTGAGCAAGATCAAATCATCAATTTTATTAAAACCAACCCTGCCTATAGTCAAAATCCTCAATTTTTAGATGATAGCGGTATTTTCGATGAGGCAAAGTTCAGAGATTTTATAGCAGATCTAAAAAATAATGCTCCCAGACAGTACGATCTTTGGTTGCAAGATGAGCAGAATATTATTCAGAGAGCAAAAGAACAGACCTACTTTAATTTAATAAAAGCAGGTGTAGGTGCTACGCTAAAAGAAGGAGAAATAGATTATAAGCTAGCCAATGATAAGGTGGATATCCGATACGTAAGAGTGCCTTATACTTCTATTGCTGATACTACCATTACTGTTACTAAAGGAGAAATAGATGCCTATATAAAGGAACACAAGGAAGATTACAAGCAAGAAAAAGCGAGAGATATTCGGTTTGTATATTTTGAGGAAAACCCATCTTTAGGTGACGAAGCAGCGATTAAAGAGGAAATCTCCCAATTATTGGAAGATAAAATTGATAAAGCAAAAGACACTACCTATGTAGAATTAGGTTTTAGAAATACGAAAGATGTAGCTGCTTTCTTGGATGAAAACTCGGATGTTAAGTTCGATACCATTTACAAAGCGAAAAAAGATTTACCGGCGGTTTTTGCAGATACATTGATGACCTTGGAAGTAGGACAAACTTTTGGTCCTTACAAAGATGCAGATACTTTTAAGGTGTCTAAAATGGTCAATAGAAAAGCAAATGGTTCCGTAAAAGCAAGTCATATTCTAATAGCATATACTGGTGCGGAAAGAGCTAATCCTGAAGTTACAAGAACGAAAGAAGAGGCTGAGGAAAAGGCAAATGAGGTGTTAAAAGAAGCTTTGAAGAATGGAGCAGACTTTGCCCTTTTGGCAAGAGATAACTCCGATGGGCCTTCAGCTCCTAAAGGGGGAGATTTAGGATATTTCCAAGAAGGTATTATGACTCCTAAATTTAACGACTTTGCTTTTGGAAACAATGAAGGACACGTTGGTTTGGTAGAAACTGAGTTTGGATATCATATTGTTAGAGTAGACGATAAAGAAGATATTGTTCAGATCGCTACTTTGGTAAGAGCTATTGAGGCTTCAGAAGAGACGAGTAATAAGCTGTTTACAGATGCCACCAAATTTGAAATGGCAACTACGACTTCAGATAGAGCATTTGAAGAAATTGCAAAAGAAAGTGAGTATGCAGTACGTCCTGTAAATAAGATCAAAGAAATGGACGAAAATCTTCCTGGACTTTCTGCTCAGAGAAGTATTGTACAATGGGCATTTAATTCGGAAACAGCCGTTGGAGATATCAAACGTTTTAATATCAATAATGGATATGCGGTTGTGCAATTAACGGAAACCTATGAAGAAGGTGTAATGTCTTCTGAAGAAGCTTCTGCGCAGGTACTTCCTAAAATCCGCAAAGAAAGAAAAGCGGCTCAAATTATAAGCGCAAATCAAGGGAAGTCATTGGACGATTTTGCGAAAGATAATAATATATCTGTAGCTACAGCGTCTGCCTTAACGGTCAAATCTCCAACCATTCCTGGGGCTGGTAATGAACCATTAGTAGTAGGTACCGCCTTTGCTATTGGCCAAGATGCCGTATCCGGTTTGTTAGAAGGAGAAACAGGTGTCTTTATGGTAGCGGTGACGAAGAAAGAAGAGGCTACTAAATTAGATAATTACAGTACCTATGCTAACTCTATTAAATCAGCAAACGCGGGCAAAGTGTTTTCTGCGGTATACAACGCATTAAAAGAAGCTTCTGAAATAGAAGATAATAGAGCTACTTTTTACTAGAAAGTATAACACCAAAAGAACGAATAAAAAGCGGCTACTTCAGTAGTCGCTTTTTTTATAGGATCATTTTATGGTAGGGAAGTACGGTATGAAATCCTTTTTCCTTAAAATAAGCTGGTGTTTGTTCATCCCCGGCAGCTAATATAAAATCGCCACCCCAAGCCCCTAGACTCTTAATACTTCCCTTATAATCTGGAAAGAGTGTTTTTTTTACGGTAGAAATGCCTAAAATAGCAGACAATAGCGCTTCATGTTTTTCGATGAGCATGCTAAAGTCTGAAAGCGTTTTAGAAACCAAAATATCTTTTGTAACTGCGTTGATCTTTGTGGTAGTGGCCTTAAGATCAAAGTTTTGTTTTCGATATTGAATAATTCCTGTTCGGCTGTTCTGTTTTTTATTAAGATGAACAAAGTATAAGTGCTTGGCAAATAATGGCTTAAAAACCACCTCTTGTATTGCTGGTTTTTGATCTTTTAGTTGATATAAAATTGGATGGTTGTTTTGTGCCGCTGCAATATCATATCCACTGCCAGAAAATGCACCCCAAAGCAATGAATATGCATCTATCTGAGCCCATTGGGCAATATTATTTATTAAGGTAGAAGAAGAGCCTAAACCCCAATTTCTTGGAAAGGAAAGGGTTGTGGTCACCTGATATCCATGGTCTGTGTTTAAAAATTTCGAATTCAATTTTTGAGCAGTAGTCAAAATTTGAACCAATGTTTTTAAAGTGTTGGTTTCTTCTTGAGATGCCACATCTAAATGTAGTTTTTCGGGATGGCTTCGAAACGCTTTTAAGTCTATGGTAGTTTCAAACCAAGTAATGTCTTTTTCATCTTTGCTAATCCAATGTAATTGATTTTTTTCTATTTCTTTTACAACTAAGCTTTGTCCGTAGGAAGTTGGAAGTGCAAAGCCAAAGGCACCATCTAGTACAAGGTATTCCCCGCTAATTAGTAATTTTCCGTTGCTGTAAAATTCCTTACTCATTTAGCGTTTTGCAATTGCTCAAATGCCGCTACTACCGCACTGTGGGTTACCGTATTTGTTTTAAAATGATTCACTAAGACCTTTTTTTCAGCCTCTGTTGCATTTAGTTGATTTAGGATATTGAGCAAGTGCATTTTCATATGCCCTTGTTGTATTCCAGTAGTTACAAGAGACCGAACGGCTGCAAAATTTTGTGCCAAACCTGCTACCGCAACTATTTGCATTAATTCTACCGCAGTTGGTTTTTGCAGGATTTCTAATGTCAATTTTGCCAGAGGATGTAGACTTGTTAATCCGCCTACGGTACCCAAAGCTAATGGAAGTTCAATCCAAAATTTAAAAATCCCATTTGTTACTTCTGCGTGGGTAAGACTGCTATATTTTCCATCTTTGGACGCATAGGCATGGACACCTGCTTCTATGGCCCTAAAATCATTACCGGTGGCTAAGACTACCGCATCAATACCATTCATAATCCCTTTATTATGAGTAACAGCTCTAAAAGGTTCTGCCTTGGCAATGGCAACAGCTCTCACCATTTTTTCTGCAAAAACATTGGGATCCACAGAAGGATCATCGTTTAAAGAAGCAACAGGGCATTCAACTTCCGCACGTACAATGCAATTAGGTACGTAATTAGATAGAATACTCATCACCACTTCTATCCGTTTTTCGGTATCTGAAAATGACTCATAACGTACAGCTTGTTCTTTTAAGGTATTGGCAAATTGTTCTAAACAAGAATTAATGAAATTAGCTCCCATTGCGTCTAAAGTTTCAAATGTGCAATGTAACTGATAGTAGTTTTTTAAAGCAGCAGTCTTATTTCTAAGTTCAATGCCCGTTATTCCACCACCTCGTTTCTCCATATTTGCCGTGATATTAGCAGTGTCTTTTCTAAATCTGGGCTGGAGAGAATCAATAAAGCCTTGTAATTTCTTAACATCGCCTTCGTACATGAAATGAACCTGTCCAATCTTTTCAGTCCCAATAACGCTGGCTTTGAAACCTCCCCTGGACAACCAAAATTTAGCGGCTTTACTAGCAGCAGCTACAACAGAACTTTCTTCAATAGCCATAGGAATAGCATACAGCTTGTTGTTAATTAAAAAATTTGGAGCAACTCCCAGAGGTAAATAATAATTGGTGATGGTATTTTCAATAAACTCATCATGCAATTTTTGTAATATCACATCCGAATTACAGTACTGGGCAAGCGTCTGTTTTGAGGCGGTTGAATTGTTGGTGTAGTTCGAGGTAATCCACTCTATTTTTTCTGCTTTTGTCAGTTTAGAAAAACCCTCGATAGGCGAAGTCATATGCGCTTGGTTTGTTGCTTCAAATATAGTGATAAAGCAAATATGCTTCGGGAGTACTACCCAGAACTTCACCACCCTTGTTAAATTGCAATATTTTAAGTTTAAAGTTTAGTTTTCTGTCAAATTATTAGTAAACTTGAAAGTTTTAATCATTTTTTTTAAATATGCGACGATTTATCTATACGCTGGTAGCAATTGGACTTTTTACTTCTTCTTTTGCACAAGAAAAGCAAATATCATTAGAGGAGATTTGGGGGGATACTTTTAAAACGGAAGGCATTGAAGTTTTACGCTCCATGAAGAACGGAAAGCAATACACAGTGCTCTCTAAAAATGAAGAGGGAAGTACAGTAGATATGTATGATTATGCAACTCAGGAAAAGGTAGGTACAGTAGTATCTTCTGCGGATGCAGCTGCTATACCTGTATTTAGCTCTTATGCTTTTAATGCGGATGAAACAAAAGTACTTTTAGCGACGGAGGTAGAGCCTATTTTTAGACGTTCTAGACTAGGAATTTACTATGTATATGACAGAGCTTCCAAAGCCATTGTAAAAATTGCAGATACTAAAATTCAAGAACCTTCTTTATCTCCAAATGGGAAGGAAGTGGCTTATGTTTATAATAATAACATCTATAGAGTTGACATCACAAATGGGAAACGTACGCAGGTCACTACCGATGGCGAGAAGAATAAGATAATTAATGGAGTTACGGATTGGGTATATGAAGAAGAATTTGCCTTTGTAAAGGCATATGCTTGGAATGCTGACGGCTCCAAGATCGCTTTTTTACGTTTTGATGAAACTCGGGTACCAGAATTCTCTATGGATATGTATGGCTCTGAATTATACCAAGTTCAAAATGTTTTTAAATACCCAAAAGCAGGAGAGGATAATGCCTTGGTAAGTCTTCATATATATGATGTAGCTTCTGCTAAAACGTCTAAAGTAGCTATACAAGATGCGTATTATATTCCAAGAATAAAATGGATGAATAACCCTAGATATCTAAGTGTACAAACGACCAATAGACATCAAAATACATTAAAACTACATCAGGTAAACACTACTGATAATTCTGTTACTCTCTTGTTAGAAGAAAAGGATGATGCCTATGTAGATGTTACAGACAACCTCACTTTCTTGGCAGATGATAGTTTTATTTGGACCAGCGAAAAAGACGGATACAATCATATTTATCTTCATAGTTCGGAGGGAAAACTAGTAAATCAGATTAGCAAAGGTGCTTGGGAGGTTACCAGGTATTATGGATATGATCAGAATGAAGATCGTGTTTATTATCAATCTACAGAAAATGGCTCCATTAATAGAGATGTATATAGTGTAGATAGCAGTGGTAAAAATAAAAAAAGGCTAACACAAGGTGAAGGTCAGAATGCTGCTGCGTTTAGCTCCAATTTCACGTATTTTATCAATACTTTTTCTAGCGCAACAACACCTCCAACATATACTTTACACAAGGCATTAAATGGCAAGAAAGTAAAGGACATCAAAGATAATTCTGCTGTTTTAAATACATTAGCGTCATATGAAATAAGCCCTAAAGAATTTTCTACAATTTCCATTAATGGAAATGATTTAAATATGTGGATGATTAAACCTAAGAATTTTGACCCTTCCAAGAAGTACCCTTTGTTCATGTTTCAATATAGCGGCCCTGGTTCACAGCAAGTATCCAATAGATGGATGAGTGCAAATGATTACTGGTATCAAATGTTGGCTTCTGAAGGGTATATTATTGCCTGTGTTGATGGTAGAGGAACAGGACTGAAGGGGCGTGATTTTAAAAAGGTAACCCAAAAAGAGTTGGGCAAGTATGAAGTGGAAGATCAGATTGCGGTAGCAAAAAAACTAAGTGAACGGCCCTATATTGATGAGAGCAGAACTGGAATTTGGGGTTGGAGTTATGGTGGTTTTATGGCTACGAATTGCATTTTAAAAGGGAATGATGTTTTTGAAATGGCTATTGCAGTTGCTCCAGTAACTAGCTGGCGTTTTTATGATACTATTTATACAGAAAGATATATGCAAACGCCGCAGGAAAATGCAAGCGGTTATGATGATAATTCACCTTTTAATTACCCAGAGTTACTTGAAGGAAAATATTTATTAGTGCATGGTTCTGGAGATGATAATGTACATGTGCAAAATACCATGCGAATGATTGAAGCTTTGGTCCAAGCAAATAAGGATTTTGAATGGGCTATTTATCCAGACAAGGCACATAGCATTCGAGGCGGTAACACAAGACTTCATTTGTATACTAAAATGACCAAATTTATCAAAGCAAACTTATAATTAAACCACTATACTATGGCTGATACAGCACAAAATAACGATCAGGAAGAACTCTTTGGCCACCCAAAGGGTCTTTATTACCTATTTTTTGCAGAACTCTGGGAGCGTTTTAGTTTCTATGGAATGCGAGCATTGCTGACACTTTACATGGTGAAAGTGATTTTCGAATCTTTAGTAGAACGAGATTATGCTGCAGCGGCAGTATATGCTTCATATGGTTCTTTGGTATATGCATCTACCGTAATTGGAGGAAGAATTTCGGATAAGATTTTGGGAATGAGACAATCCATTTTCTTAGGAGGAATTCTAATGGCCATTGGGCACTTTGTTCTGGCAATAGAAAACAATATGGCTTTTTTCTTGGCATTGGCATTTATTGTGGTAGGGAATGGATTTTTTAAACCCAATATTTCAACCTTCGTGGGAACCTTATACAAACATGGAGATCCCAAAAAGGATGTTGGTTTTACCATTTTTTATATGGGAATTAATATTGGAGGATTTGCGGCTCCATTGCTTTGTGGATGGTTAGGAGAAGCCTATGGCTGGCACTATGGTTTTGGATTGGCTGGTATTGGAATGCTTACTGGTTTAATTGTTTTTTGGAGTGGAATTAAAAAGAATGTTTTTGGAGATCGCGGCTTACCTCCAAGTCAAGAAGTTTTTGAAAAGAAAGTAATGGGAATACCGCAAAAAACGCTCATTCCTATTCTATCCTTTTTAGCGGCACCATTAATTGCCTTTCTCCTGTATTCTTATAAATCTTTAGGCGAAAAAGGAACTTTGCTAGAAGACCAGAATATTGTAAATATTATTTTTAAAGTAATTGGAGTAGCTGTTTTAGCGTATATGGCATATGTAATGTACAAGGCCACTTTGGAGGAACGGAAAAAACTCTTTATGGCTATTTTGATTACCTTCTTTATGACCATTTTTTGGGGCTTTCATGAACTTCACGGTAGTGTAATTACCTTATTTGCAGAGCGAAATGTAAACCTTTCTGTTATTAATGCAAGTCAGACAAACTCTTTAAACTCGCTTTTCATTTTCGTATTGGCAATACCTGTATCACTCCTTTGGACCTACTTGTCTAAAAAGAACTTAAACCCAAGAACACCCTATAAGTTTGGAATGGGACTGATCTTGGCAGGAATTAGTTTTTATGTGGTTTCACTGAGTGGATCTAGTGCCGATGCAAACGGAATGGTGCCTTTCTCCTATTTGTTATGGCTATATTTTATTATCTCAGTAGGAGAATTATTTATGTCTCCCGTAGGCTTATCTAAAATCACTGATTTATCTCCAAAACGTATTGTAGCCTTTATGATGGGGATATGGTTCTTATCTTCTGCCTATGCATTTCAGATAGTTGGATTTATTTCTAAACAGTTGGCTATTGAAAGTACGGATAGTAATGTTGGAGGATTGGATACCTTAAATGTGTATTTGGACGGTTTTAGTCTAATTGCTAAATATTCTTTTGTGGCTGGTATTGTAGTATTGGTATTTTCGCCATTAATGAAGCGGTTAATGGGGAAAGTACATTAGTGTACATTTCTTATTTAAAATAATAAATTCCCTTTTCACCAGTATAGTGAAAGGGAATTTTTCTTTTTAGGCAGGTAGCTTTCCATCGCTGCACAAAACTGTGGTAGTTGCTTCCATCCGCAACAATTGCATTTGGCTGTACGGAATCTATAAAACGTTCGAGATGGATTCGCGGAGATTGAGTAAGCAATACAATATTTGGTTGTGCTAATTTATTCGGAATGATGCACAAACTGTCTAGTATGAATAACGACTTAGAATTAATGGTATAGGCATTCTTTAAAAGGTGTTTTTCGGTTGTATGTATGCGTTCCCCGATTTTATAATCTCGGAGGAAACCAGCATCTGGTATGGTGTCATTTGAATAGATAGAAAGATGATGACCCTTTTGATGGGCTAAAACAGTTTTTTTGGTCTGATGTGCTACAAAAACTACTTGCTTTCTTTGGGTGTCATAACCGACCCATAGTACCCACCCTAAAAACCCAATTATACTTAAGAATATAGGTATCATCTTCTTGAAATTGGGTTTGGTAAAGAACCTTATGCTAGCAATTAGTATGATATAACTTAAAATTAATTGAGGTACATCCCAAGAAATAGTGCTAAAGACAAATGTTTCCTGTTGCGCAATCCAATTCACCATCCAGTTCATAGCGCCAATCATAGAATTATAGATGGAAGCAACCAAGGCAGGAAGACTGTTACTAACTGCTAGTATTATAACCAAAATTCCCATAGATAATACCAGCCCTAGAATAGGAATAATGATCAAATTTGAAACAAAGAATAAAGCAGGGAATTGGTGAAAATAGAAAAGACTAATGGGCAAAACTCCTAGCTGGGCCGCTATGCTAACGGATAGAAGTTGCCAAGTTTTTTTTAAAATCAAAGTATTGGGAGCCCAATATTTTTGAAGTAGAGGATATATCCATAGAATGGAAAAAACAGCTGCATAGCTCATTTGAAATCCAACTTGGAAGAGACTCATGGGGTAGACTAATAAGGTAAAAAAGAAGGAAAGAGCTAAAATATTAAAGGTGCTGGTAGGTCTATTTAAGTAGAGGGCGTAGGCTACAAAAGAAAACATAGCAACAGCTCTAACTACGGAGGGAGATAGGCCAGCTAAGAATGCAAACCCCCATAAAACGATTACAATTATAAATAATTTAAGAACATTATTTTTTCTTGTATTTGGAATGGGACGAAGAAGTGTTTGCAACACCAATAATAGAATTCCAATATGCAATCCGGATACTGCTAAAATATGAATGGCTCCTGCTTTTTTATAATCATCACTTACAGAATTTGAAATAGCGGTGCGTTCTCCCAGTAAAAGAGCTTGGATAATTCCTAGTTCGTCGTCTCCAAAATTTGCTTCCTTCAGTTTTAAAACAATGTAATTTCTTAGGGTAGCAGCTTTGCCATTAAAAGTTGAGATAGAAGATGGCAGTATGCTATAGTTTGCAGTTTTTAGATGGATTTGGTGGTACACGCCTATGCTCTCAAGGTATTGTTTATAATTAAATTGATGAGGATTTAATGGGGGTGTTACGGCAGTGGCACTAGCGCACATAATTAGTTCATCGTCTACAAGAAGTGTTGGTTTTGTACTATCCACAGCTATGGATAAGAGCAATGTTCCTTTTTTTGATTGTTCATTTATTTTTTGAATATCTACAAGATATCGTTGCGAAAAATCAGAGGCTTTAAGTACTTCCTTTATCTTCAATTGCCAGGTGCTTTTTTGTGGCGTGTATTGACGGATATAGTGATCATGATGGTATTTGGGTTGTGAGATGGAAAAACTTGTCATTCCAATTCCCATTGTAGTAAGTGCTGCAAGAAATCCAAAGGAAGCCTTATTTTTTGTTTTTTTAAAAGAGTAGATGAGTATTAATAGCGTACTCAGGGTACATATGAGAGCTATAACAGGAGAGGTGTTTAAGAAAGAAGCAATTAGAATACCTATCGCCAAACAGATAGAGAGTTTAATAGATATGAATCTATGAATGGGCATTTTATAGCACTCTGGTAGCCTTAATAAAGGCATGATTCCAATATCCTTCTTTTAAAGAGGAGACAATTACTCCCCGAGAAGACGTGGCGTGTATAAATTTAATATCATCTCCATCAACTGCTACTACCATACCTACATGGTTTATTTTCTTTCCTCTACGTCCGGTTTTGAAAAAGAGCAAATCGCCCTTGGTAACATTTTTAACCTTAATTCGTTTTCCTTCCTCAGCCATATTGTGAGAAACGCGAGGAAGTGTTACATCGTGTTCTTGAAAGGAAACATATAATAAGCCAGAACAATCCATTCCTTTTTTAGAAGTACCACCGTATTTATATCGCACTCCAGAAAAACGCAAGGCAGTACCAATAATTTCATCTGCTTTGGACCTTTCTGCAATCTTGATTTTCTCTTTTTTTTCAGAAACAGAAGTAGTTGGTAATGGGTCTTTTTCTTCAGACGCTTTTACCGTTATAGTTCGTTCATTGGAGGCACTGTAGGTAGTTTTCTTTTTAACTACACCACAACTGAGCATCAAAAAGAATAAAAGGAAGTAAGGAAATTTGCGGAACATCCAGCCTGTATTTTGAATCTCTAAATTAAGAAATATTTTTATATCGAAAATATTCTAATAGTAAATTTAAGAAATATTTTTCAGAATGTTGTCTGCTGCTTTGGCACTTGCTCCTTTTCCTCCTAATTTTTTTTCGAGCTCTTCGTAAGATTCAAGTAGCTTGGTACGTTGCTCATTTTCTAAGATAAGTGATAATTCATGTTGGAGATTTTTCGTGTTTAAACGATCTTGAATTAATTCTGTTACCACTTCTTTGTCCATAATAAGATTGACCAGTGAGATATATTTAAGCGTAATAATTCTTTTTGCTATTTGATACGATAACCAATTTGCCTTATAGCATACTACCTGCGGAACTTTAAATAAGGCCGTTTCTAGGGTAGCAGTACCACTGGTGACCAGTGCGGCTTCCGAGATACTTAGCAGGTCATACGTTTCATTTACAACTAAGGAAACATCGGGATTATTCAAAAAAGGAGTATAAAAACTAGTATCAAGACTAGGAGCCCCAGCAATCACAAATTGATAAGAAGGAAATGATGGTACTACAGAGAGCATGATGGAAAGCATTTTTTGCACTTCTTGTTTCCTACTACCTGGAAGCAAGGCTATTATGGGTTTGTTCATATCTAGCTGATTGGCTCTTTTAAAGCTCTTAACATCGATCAAGGTCCTGTTTTCAATAGCATCTATTAACGGATGACCTACAAAATGTACTGGATACGCATGTTTATTTTCGTAAAAGTCCTTTTCGAAGGGAAGAATTACCGACATACTATCGATGGATTTTTTAATCTTACGAATTCTACCTTCTCTAGAAGCCCAGATTTGAGGAGAGATATAATAATGAGTTCTAAACTCATTTTTCTTAGCCCAATCAGCGATTCTAAGATTAAAACCAGAATAGTCTATAAAAACAACGATATCTGGTTGAAATTTCTTAATATCTTCCTTACAGAATGCAATGTTCTTACGAATTTTTAGCAAGTTTCTAAGTACTTCCAAAAAACCCATAAACGCAAGCTCTTTATAGTGTTTTACCAAGGTGCCGCCAGCATCTTCCATTAAATCACCACCCCAACAACGGATAGTTGCATCCAAATCTTTTTCCCTTATCGCTTTAATAAGGTTAGATCCGTGCAGGTCTCCAGATGCTTCTCCGGCAATGATATAGTACTTCATGGACTACAGTTCAAATGATTTAGAATATTTGAAAATACAAAATAACCATTGCAGTTGCTAAAGTAGCGAAGACAACTCCTCTTGCTCTTTGGTCTCTTTTGATTTTGAGAAATAGAAAAAATACAATTAAATTTAAAATGGCTCCTAATGCTAAAATGCTTCCTATTCTTCCTTGCTGCATAGAAGCTTCAAAAGTTTCGGGAATGCTAAGTCCAGAGGAAAAAGAAAAAAAAGCAAGGGCTAATATAGTTCCAAGAGCATTGGCAATGATACCAACAATAAAACCAATCAAAATTTCTTTTTTATTCATCATTTAAAGTCCAGTTGTTTAAGTGTTGTATGGCGTGGTGCGCGGTAAGGTCAAATTGCGTAGGTACTACAGAAATATATCCTTTGGATAAAGCCCATTCATCGGTATCTTCCCCTTTGTCTAAAAGTTCAAACTCCCCAGATAACCAGTAATAATCTTTGCCCATGGGACTTGTACGTTTCTCAAACTTTTCTTTCCAATTGGCTTTTGCTTGTCTACATATTTTTATGCCTTTCGCTTCATAAGCTTTGGGAATGTTAACGTTTAGAACCACACCCAATGGCATCTTATTCGCTAGTGCTTCTAAAACAATTTTTTGAATGGCTTCCTTTGCGGGTTCAAAATTCGCATTCCAAGAGTAATCGCATAAGGAAAAACCTATGGCTGGAATTCCTTCAATGCCAGCTTCAATTGCAGCGCTCATAGTCCCTGAGTAAATAACATTGATTGAAGAATTAGATCCATGATTTATACCACTTACACAAATATCTGGTTTTCTGTATAAAATTTCCTGAAGGGCCATTTTAACACAATCTGCGGGTGTTCCGCTACAATTATATTCTTCCATGGCACCGTTTTCATCATCTATGGTTACCTTTTTGGAATAGAGGGCATTGTCAATGGTGATAGCATGTCCCATGCCAGATTGCGGACTGTCTGGAGCTACAACAACAACCTCCCCAATTTCTTTCATAAAACGCACCAAAGCTCTTAATCCGGGCGCCGTTATACCATCATCATTGGTTACAAGAATTAAGGGTTTTTGCATATGGTATAATTTATGGCACAAAAATACGTTTTTAATGTGGTTCTATGGAGTATTGTCCCAAATCCATTTAACAAAAAATTAATGCCTCATACCATCCTTGGCATGGTTTTTTCAGTATCTTAGGGAATTAGAATCTTTATAAGAATAGACCGTAATCTGCCCCATTATAGAAGATTACATTCGTAAATAAAAATTGTAGATGAAAAAGAATTTAGCCCTCGCCTTAGGAGTAATGCTTATTGCAGTAGCCTCCTGTAGTTTTACTAATAAATCTTTTGAAACCAACGATAAGGATAAACTTTTGCTAGACCTTATTACCTATGTCTTAGAACGCGGCCATTATGAGCCTAAAGATATTGACGATGATTTCTCTGTAAATGTTTTTGAAGATTTTATTGATTTATTAGATCCAACGAAACGCTATTTTCTAGAAGAAGATATTATGGAATTTGAACAATACAAGTTCCAAATAGACGATCAGATCAAAAATACAGATATTTCATTCTTTAATATTGTGCACGAACGTTTGTTAGAACGTATGAACGATGCTAAGACTATTTATAAAGAAGTGTTAGATACTCCTTTTGACTATAATAAAAATGAGACGATCAATGTAGAATATAAGAAGCAAGCATTTGCTTCTTCCCGAAGTGATTTAAAGGAACGCTGGAGAAAGCAATTGAAGTATGCTACTTTGGGTACCTATGATGCTAAATTAGATATAGAAGAAAGGAAGAAAAAAGAAGGGGAAGGAGATATCAAATCTGTAACAATTTTGGAATCTGATGCCAGAGCAGTTACCATGAATACGTTGGATGAGTTCTTTGATTTTATCGATGATCTAGAGCGTAAGGATTGGTTTGTTCAATATATCAATACCATAGTTGACGAATTTGATCCGCACACTTTTTATTTCGCACCAGAAGAGAAAGACAAGTTTGATATGAACATGTCTGGAAAATTTGAAGGGATTGGTGCTCGACTGCAGAAAAAACCAGAAGGTGCCAAAATCGTAGAAATTATTTCTGGAGGACCAGTATGGAGAGACCAACGACTCGAAGTTGGAGATGAAATTATTAAAGTAGGACAAGCGGGAGATACCCCAGTTGATATTGTTGGAATGCGTTTAAACGATGCAATTAAAATGATCAAAGGTCCTGAAGGTACTGTAGTAGATTTAACGGTTAGAAAAGTAGACGGCTCCACAGAAATTATTTCCATTACAAGAGATGTAGTGCTTTTAGAAGAATCCTATGCTAAATCGGCTAAAATTCTTAGAGGAGATCAAAAATATGGGATTATTAACCTCCCTAAATTTTATGTAGATTTCACAGATTATAGTGAAAGAAATGCCGCTTCAGATGTCGCTAAAGAAGTAGAACGTTTAAAGCAAGATGGTGTTGAGGGGTTAGTTTTAGATCTTAGAGATAATGGAGGAGGGTCTTTGAAAACGGTGGTTGAAATGGCAGGTCTTTTTATTAAGGATGGCCCAGTTGTTCAAGTACGTTCTACAGGACAACCAAAAGAAGTATACGATGATAAAGATGAGCGTATTCAGTGGGATGGTCCCTTGGTGATTTTGGTAAATGAACTTTCAGCTTCTGCCTCAGAAATATTGGCAGCAGCCATGCAAGATTATAAAAGAGCTGTAGTTATTGGAAGTAAGCAAACTTTTGGAAAAGGAACCGTACAGAATGTAATTCCTTTGGATAACATTGTACGAAGCAATGATCATGGTGATTTAGGAGCCATTAAATTAACTACTCAGAAGTTTTATAGAATTAATGGAGGATCTACACAATTAAAAGGTGTTGAGAGTGATGTGGTAGTGCCAGATCGTTACAGTTATATTGATTTGGGTGAAAGAGATCAAGAAAACCCATTGGCATGGGACAAAATATCTCCTGCAGAATACAAACCTTGGGATGGTTATATTGATTACGAGCAGACTATTGCAAATAGTGTTCAACGTATGAAAGCCAATCCACAGATAGCTCTAATTGAAGAAAATGCAAAATGGCTAAAAGAACAACAAGACGAGACCGTAGTATCTTTAAATTATGAGGCTTTCAAAACAGAAGAAGAAAAAGATAGAAAGAAATCTGATTACTTTAAATCTCTTTCAGATTATGATTCTAAACTTACTTTTAAATCTCTTCAATACGAACAAGCCTTGTTTACAAAAGACTCTGTCCTTAGAGAAAAGCGTAATCGCTGGCATAAAAACTTAGCAAAAGATGTGTACGTTGAAGAAGCGGTCAATGTTTTGCAAGATTTAAAGATTAATAATATCAAACATGGCAAGTTGGCCAGTGTAAAGGGATAAGCTTTAAGAAGCTATAAAAATAGAAGGCCTTCATTTTAAATGGAGGCTTTTTTTATTGAAAGCGATCAATACATTTGGTGGTATTTTAATTAATTTTGAATTTTATCTCTTTGAAGCAAATGAAAAAAAGAACCATTTATAGCCTCTTACTGCTAGTCTGCGTTATTGGCTTTTGGCTTTTTGAGAATTTTTATACCCCGGCTCCTTATTCTGATACCCAACAAGAAGGACTTGTTACTGCGATACCCGAAGAATTGTTGCCAAGTTCTACCACTGGAAGCGTTGTAGAACATGCGTATTATTCGTTTTCCTATCACGAGAAATACGAACAAGCAGAATGGGTGGCATATATGCTTAAAAAGGGGCATCTAACGAACGATGATCGAAAAAGACCTTATTTTATTGAGGACCCTAAGGTAAAAAGTAAGTCGGCAGATTGGAGAAATTATAAGGGCTCAGGTTTTGATAGAGGTCATTTATGTCCAGCAGGAGACCGTAGGTTCTCTAAGAACGCCTATAACGAAACTTTTTATACTAGCAATATTAGTCCGCAAGACAATGCATTTAATGCGGGTATTTGGAATCGGTTGGAGCAACAAACACGCTATTGGGCAAAAAGTTATGGCAGTGTTTTTGTGGTTACGGGAGGGGTTTTAAAAAAAGGATTGCGAACCATTGGGGATGAAGACGTAGCGGTACCAGAAGCATACTATAAAATAATTGTTAGAGGTAGTGGAGAAGCATTAGAAGTAGCGGCTTTTCTTATTCCACATGAAGAGTCTAATTTACCTCTTAAGGATTTTTTGGTGCCAATAGATTTGATAGAAGCACGCACGGGAATTGACTTTTTTCAAAAATTGCCACATGCTACGGAAACCATTTTGGAACAAAAGGTCTCATCTAAATCGTGGAAATTTAAGGAATTCTAATTGGTTTGAAATGTTAAAATCGGGTTTAAGTTTTATACCCATTCGTTCAACCTATTGGCATCCAATCGCAACAGAATAAATAGGAGTGCCGTAAATCCAAGTAGCCCGGAACCTCCATAACTGAAAAATGGGAGTGGAATCCCAACAGTGGGTAATACACCTATTACCATTCCTATGTTAATGAAATAGTGAATAAACAAAATAGAAATCACACCATAGCCATACATTCTACTGAACGGATGTTTTTGTCGTTCCGAGAGGTGTACCAATCTCAAAAGCAAGATGGAAAATAGTACTACAACGGTTGTGGTGCCTATAAAGCCCCATTCTTCTCCTACAGTACTAAAAATATAATCCGTGTGTTGTTCGGGCACAAAATCTCCTTTGGTTCTGGTACCTTCTAAAAAGCCTTTGCCAAAGAATCCACCAGATTCAATTGCTTTTTCAGATTGGTAGGTATTATAGCCTATTGTTTTTCGAATCTCCTCTAATTTTTTAGGATCTTTTTCCAAACGCAACCATAGACTAAATCGATCTCGGTGTCGCTGTTCAAATACATTATTGAACACAAAGTTCACGGATAACGAAAAAACAATAGTAATGGCAAAAAAAGAAATCAAAGGAATGATAGGGACTTTAAAAGTGGCTCTTTTCAACAAAAGAAATAAAACTAAGATTAGGCTCAGACCAATACCCACCCAGATGGTACCAAACATTAAAGTGGTTATAAAAACTAGAATCGCTAAAATCCCAATACCAAGGTAAATCAAAGGCAGTCCTTCTCTAAATAGCACAAAGATAAGAGCGAAAAAAACCAATGCGCTTCCAGGATCAGGTTGCGGAACAATTAAAATTGCAGGAATGCATATGATCAAAAACCCATAAAGTTGATCTTTGCGTCTTTTTATATCGGTTTGAATATCACTAAGGTATTTAGCCAGAGCAAGTGCAGTAGCTACTTTAGCAATCTCTGACGGTTGTAGGTTAAAGAAGCCCATGTCGTACCAAGAAGTGGCTCCTGCAATGGTTTTTCCAAATGGGAATAATCCAAGCAACAGTACAATGGTAATAATATATAGTATGCTGGAGAAGCGCTCATAAAAATTGGCTTCTAAGGTCAGTATAATTAGGATACTAATAAAACTAGCACCTATGAAAAAAAGTTGCTTTCCGTACGAATGACTTAGATCAAAAAGAGATTGATTTGCTTCTTCTGAAAAGGTACTAGAGTAAATATTTACCCAGCCAATGCCTACTAAAAGCACATAAATTAATACAGAAAACCAATCGAGTCTTTTTAGAACACTCTTACCAGCCATATTCATTTATCTTGAAGGGTTGCCCGCTATATGGTTTGGCATATTCATGCTCTAATGTTTTTTCTAACATCTTTTTTTCTAGACCCTTCCTTGTAATTTCACCTTTTAAATATTTTTCAATGAGCAAGGAAGCAATGTGCCCAGCGTACCTAGAACCATAATACCCATGCTCAATATAAACCGCTAAGGCTATTTTAGGATTGTCCGCAGGTGCAAAAGCAACGAATACAGAATGATCTGTTAATTGTGTTTTTACACTATCTATTTTGGTAAAGTTTTCAACTGTTCCGGTTTTACCTGCAATTTCTATTCCTGGAACCTGAACCCATCGAGCAGTTCCTTTTTTGTAAACGTCCGTCATCCCTTTGATAACAGGTTCAAAATGTTTTTTATCAATAGTTGTCTTCTTGGCAACTGTAAATGCAGGGATGTCTATGTTTTGACCATCAATCTTTTTAAGGAGGTGAGGCGTAAAATAATGACCTCTATTCGCTATGGCGGCGGTCATATTTGCAAGTTGTATGGGTGTTACGGATACCTCGCCCTGTCCAATAGAATTAGAGATGATATAAGAGGAAGCCCATCTGTTATCTCCATACCACCGATCGTAATACTCTTTGCTGGGTATTCGTCCTTTGAGTCCATCTGGAAGATCGTACCCTAAATAATTCCCAAGCCCAAAGCTTTTCATATGTTTTTCCCAAACATCCATTCCCTCATCGGTAGTAGGGAATTTGTCGTATATCTTTCTAAAGGTATTTGCAAAATAGGCATTACAAGATTTGTATATTCCACTATTCATATCTCTAATACCTCCTCCGCAATGACAGCCTCTTTTGGTTCTGCCTACATAGAATCCATTGTAACATCGCACTGTAGTAGTAGGAGTTAGAACGTTTTCTTGCAAAGCTATAAGTGCATTAAGTGCCTTAAAGGGAGATCCTGGAGAAGATTGAGCAGAAATAGCTCTATTCCATGTTGGTTTGGCAATAGAATCGTTATACAGCCTTGTATAGTTTCTTGAACGCTTTCTTCCAACTAGTAAAGCAGGATCATAAGTTGGTCCAGAGATCATGGCTAAAATTTCTCCTGAACTTGGCTCAAGAGCCACAATACCTCCACGCTTCCCATTCATTAATAGTTCACCATATTCCTGTAATGCTTTGTCTAGGGTTAAATGGATTTCTTTTCCCTGTTCAGGTGGTGTATCCAAAGTACCTTCCTTATAAGGGCCAATATCTCTGTTAAAACGGTTTTTTTGAATATACTTTACCCCTTTCTTACCCCTTAGTAATTCTTCATATTGTTTTTCAATACCCGTGCGGCCAGTTAGCTCACCGGCTACGTAGTAAGGGTTCCTTTTTAAATCTCCCTCGTTTACCTCACTAATAAAACCTAATACATGAGCTCCACTTTGTGTATCGTAATAACGCAAGGATCTTTTTTGAATATAAAACCCTTCATATTTGCGCATTTTCTCTTGTAAGCTTGCATAATCCTCTTTGGATAATTGGGGTACTAGTACAGAGGGTAGTCTTGGAGAATATACTCTTGCTTTTCTCAGCTTTTCAATGAACTTAGGCTTGTCAATTCCTAAAAGGCTACAAAATTCAAGGGTGTCTAATGGTTTTACTTCCCTTGGGATTACCATAACATCATACGCATGTTGGTTAGCTACCAATAGTTTTCCAGTTCTATCGTAAATATAACCTCGCTCTGGATAATCATATACCGCTTTAATTGCTGGGTCCTCTAGGAGTTGGTCTTCAGAAAAGCTAAAAATTTGAAGATACGATAGTCTGCCTATAAAGGTAATTCCTATGATGATAATTATGGAGGATAAAAGCAGCTTCTTCATCTAAGTTTATAATCAATAATTGAAGGTTAATCTACGAATGTTTATTCTTTGTTTACACTAAAAAGTGAACCAAATAACAAGCACAACAGTAAAGTGGCGCCCGTTGTGGCAACAATTTTCTTTAAAATTAGTAGCAAATTAGCAAAACTAAAAATCTCTAAAGAAAAGAAAATCATATGATGTACTATAACTAATAACGCTAAAAAGGTAATTTGTTGTGCCTTAGTAGTGTTAGATAGTCTAAAACTTTGAAACTCATAATTAACGCCAAAAACAAATCTCATAATTGCGGGCCTTAAATAGGCTATGGTTCCAGTAGCTGCTGCATTTAACGCCATGGTATCTGAGAAAAAATCTACCACAAATCCAAGAAAAAAACTAACACCGATAAAGGCAGCTCTGTTTTCTTTTATGGGATACCAATATAGGAAGAGAATATACACCATTGGATTAATGAAACCAAAGAAGTTAAGCTTGTTGAAAACTAGCACCTGAATCAATGCTAGCAGAACAAAACGTATTGTATTAATAAAATAATAGTTATTGTTCATTTTTTGTTGCTTCTTCCAGTTCTCTAATTTCTTCCTGGTTAATATTACTTATGATATATACATTTTTAATATTGGTCATATCATTAAAAAGCTTAATGTCTATGTTATAGAAATTTTTAGTTGTAGTTAGGTCAAATTTTTGAATAACACCAATAGGAATATTTTCTGGGAAAATACTACTACTTCCACCTGTGACAATGGTGTCGCCAATTTTAAGATTTACCAATCGAGGAATTTCTTCCAATTGCACTACGTTATACTGTTTCTCATTCCATTTTAAAGATCCAAAATGAGCCGTATTTTTTAGTTTGGCATTGATGCTAGATCGGGTGTTAAGAATGCTTTGCACCGTTGCATAGTTATTCGATGTATTTTCTACAATACCAAGAATTCCTAAAGATGTAATGACCCCCATATCTTGGGTTACACCTTGTTTTTTACCCTTATCTATTGTAATGTAGTTTCTTGGACCAGCATAAGCATTTTTAATAGCCCTTGCTGTTTGTATTGTATAATTAATAGCAGTAGTGTCAATGGATAGCTCGTTTGGAGTAGGTGTGTTTAATAACAATCTACGTAAGCGTTCATTCTCTTCTAGGAGGCTTTTATTTTCTTCGTTTAAATCAAAATAGGAAGAAACACTTGTAGACATACTAAAGATACCACCAGAAATCCAATTGGCAGAATTAAAGAATTTGGAATGATGGTAACTGTGAGATTGAATTGTAAAACCCAAAGAAATCAGCAATAGCAACAAATAAAGTAAGGTAGTTTTATACTTTATTACGAGATTGATGATTTGTTGCATTCAATTATCTATTTCGAGTGCTATCGTTAAAGGGCTCTTAGGGATACTTTTTAAGTATCCATGCATTTGTTAGAATACAGTTTTACTTTATAAGGATGCTTTTGTATCGCTCTAGATTTTTTAAAGCAATTCCTGTTCCTCGTACTACTGCTCTTAAAGGGTCTTCTGCAATGTACACTGGTAAATCTGTTTTTTGAGATAGACGCCTGTCCAATCCTCTTAACATAGATCCTCCACCTGCTAAATAGATTCCTGTATTGTAAATATCTGCCGCTAATTCAGGAGGAGTCTGGGATAAAGTTTCCATGACAGCATCTTCTACACGTAAGATAGACTTATCCAAGGCTTTGGCAATTTCTCTGAACGAAATAGATACCTGTTTTGGTTTCCCTGTTAAGAGATCCCTTCCCTGCACAGACATTTCATCTGGCGGATTCTGTAAATCTTCCGTTGCAGAACCAATTTGAATCTTAATATTTTCGGCTGTACTCTCTCCTACATACAAGTTGTGTTGGGTACGCATGTAATAAATAATATCGTTGGTAAATACGTCACCTGCAATTTTAACAGATTTGTCACAAACAATACCACCAAGGGCAATAACAGCAATTTCTGTTGTACCACCACCAATATCTACGATCATATTTCCTTTGGGTTGCATAATGTCTAGTCCAATACCAATAGCAGCTGCCATAGGTTCATGAATTAGGTATACTTCTTTCCCATTTACACGTTCTGCAGATTCTTTTACCGCTCGCATTTCCACTTCTGTAATTCCTGAAGGTATACAAATGACCATACGAAGTGCTGGAGGAAACCACTTTTTCTTTAAGGCAGGAATATTTTTAATGAACATATTGATCATCTTTTCAGATGCATCAAAATCGGCAATTACACCATCCTTAAGAGGACGAATCGTTTTTATATTTTCATGGGTTTTTCCCTGCATCATATTGGCTTCTTTGCCAACTGCAATAATTTTGCCTGTAATTCTATCTCTGGCAACAATAGACGGACTGTCAACAACCACCTTATCCATATGAATAATTAGCGTGTTTGCGGTGCCCAGGTCAATGGCTATTTCTTCCGTCAAAAAATCAAAAAATCCCATTCGTAGTAGTTTGGTTTCGGATTAAAAGTAAATTTTATCGACAAAAGTAGTAAAATTAATGTTTAAAATGACGTGTGCCTGTCATTACCATTGCAATTCCATTTTGGTTACAGTAGTCGATACTCAGTTGATCTTTTATAGATCCTCCGGGTTGTATAACGCTAGCAATACCACTTTTATGCGCAATTTCTACACAATCTGGAAAAGGAAAGAAAGCATCACTTGCCATTACTGCACCATCTAGATCAAAATTAAAAGATTTTGCCTTGTGAATGGCTTGGTTCAGTGCGTCTACCCTAGAGGTCTGTCCGGTGCCGCTTGCACAAAGTTGTTTGTTTTTTGCCAAAACAATGGTGTTGCTTTTGGTGTGCTTACAGAGCTTGGAAGCAAAGATGAGATCTTCTAGTTCCTCTTCTGTTGGGTGTTTTTCTGTGGCATATGTTAAGTCGGCTATAGTATCAGTTTTATGATCCGCTTCTTGTACTAACATTCCATTCAAACAAGATCTTGTGGTTGTCTTTGGAAGTTCAATATCCTTTAAAATAAGAATAATACGATTCTTTTTTCCTTTTAGAATTTCCAAAGCTTCTGCAGAAAAACTAGGTGCAATAACTACTTCGCAAAAAAGTTGGTGTATTTCGGTAGCGGTAGGAACATCTATTTCGGTATTACTAATAAGAATGCCTCCAAAAGCGGAAACAGGGTCTCCTGCAAGAGCATCTACATAAGCTTGATGAATTGTATTCCTTGTAGCAAGGCCACAAGCATTATTATGTTTTAGGATGGCAAAAGTAGGAGCATCTCCCTTAAATTCATTCATAAGATTTACTGCCGCATCTACATCTAATAGGTTGTTATAGGATAATTCTTTGCCGTGTAATTTGGAAAATAGGGCATCAAAATCTCCAAAGAAAAACCCTTTTTGGTGCGGGTTTTCGCCATAGCGAAGCACTTTCCCTTGCGTTTCACTAATTTTTAGAACTGCCATCTTATGCTGATTAAAATAATTGAAGATAGCCGTATCATAATGAGATGATACATTGAATGCTTTGGTTGCGAAACGTTTTCTGTTTTCGAGCGTTGTACTACCTTCATTGGTGGTAATGACTTCTAAAAATTCTGCATAATCTTCCATAGAAGATACGCATAGTACATCTTTGTAGTTTTTGGCTGCTGCTCTTATTAAAGAGATACCTCCAATATCTATTTTTTCAATGATATCTTCTTCTGAAGCACCGTCTGCAACTGTTTTCTCAAAGGGATATAAATCTACAATGACTAGATCAATTTGTGGAATTTCAAATTCTACGAGTTGCGCCTGATCGTTTTCATTTTCTTGTCGATTTAAAATACCTCCAAAGACCTTTGGGTGTAAGGTTTTTACTCGGCCTCCTAGAATAGAAGGATAGCTGGTAACATCTTCTACTGGCACCACATCAATACCTAAGTCTTTTATAAATTTTTCTGTTCCCCCAGTAGAGTAAATGGTAATTCCAAAATCGTTTAATTTTCTAACAATGGGTTCTAGACCATCTTTGTGAAATACAGAGATTAATGCGGAGGTTGCTTTTTTGGTGGTGCTCATTTTAAAATGCTTGCTGTTATCAAATAATAGCCAAAGCATTTTGCCTTAGCCGCTTAGTAAGCGACAAAAATAATTTTTTTAAACCTAATAAAAAGTGTGGGTTATCAACAAAAGTGCTAAAGTTTTAAAGAATTTTAGCTACCTGAGCATTTACAAATTCTAAAAAACGTTCATCTTCTTTCGTAAAAGGATCTGGGGTGTCAGAATCAATGTCTATTTGCCCCACATTTTCGCCATTCACAAAAAGTGGAACCACAATTTCTGCTTTCACAGAAATACTACAGGCAATGTAATTGTCCTGAGCGGCAACATCGGGAACTACAAAATTTTCGTTAGAAACAGCTACTTGTCCACAAATTCCTTTGCCAAAAGGAATAATGGTATGATCCGTTGGGGTACCAGCATAAGGTCCTAACTTTAATTCTTCTTTGTCTCCATTCTTGAAATAAAAACCAACCCAGTCATAATAGGGAATTCTTGCTTTCAGAAGTTCGCATACCGCTTGCAAGCGATCCTCTACCGTTTGATCTGCTTTTGTTAAAATAGTAGTTGTCTCTGCTTGTAGTGTTTGATACATGAAATGCTTTTTACAAAGATATTTAAAATGCATTTTTTTTGTCGCTTTTTTATTTGAAAAATTACAACAATACGACTCTTAAAATAGCGTTAAAGAAAGAAGGGAGATCTTGCAGTTACGGATTATTCCTTATTTTTGTACCGATGAAAAAAGTTTTTCATAAAATAGCATCTTTGTGTTTGGCGTTGCTTTTGTTAGCGTCTACTACTTCTTGGACAGTAGAGCAACACTATTGTATGGGGAGGCTTATGGATACAGCTTTTTTTGCCACTGCTGAAGATTGTGGTATGGGCCTTGCTGATAATGCATCTGATGAAAAGGAAATTATGCCTTGTTGCGATGATGAGGTAAGCGTTATTGATGGTCAGGATAATTTGAAAATATCGTTGGATGATCTTTCTCTAGGAGAACATTTATTTATTTCAGTCTATACCTATACCTACCTTAATTTATTTGAAGGATTAGAAGAACATATAGTTCCTTTTAATCAGTACCCACCTCCTATATTGATTGCCGACATACAATTGTTGGACCAAGTTTTTTTAATTTGATTTAGTTGACTTCGTACCCTTTCTGCGCCTTTAATTGGAATTGATAGCGTAGTATAAGAGGGTTGCTATTATCTTGAAGTATTTCAATTAAATAAATTAAATAACATCATGAAAACAATTATATGCCTTACAGGTATCATACTATTTTCTTTGGGAAAAATAAATGCCCAAGGACCACCCATTACAGCTGATAAACCTATTATGCTGGGTGGCGGGAGTTTCACGACTAAGACCTTAACAGAAATCAGAAAAACGGAACGAGGAACATTTACCTATATTCCAATAATGTTACATTACCTTCCTTCTTCTAATTCTTTGGTTGCAGTTCACCTACCATATATTGGCTACAATATCAATGCTAGCGATGAAACTGGTGGTGGATTGGCGGATATAAAAATTTTAGGGAAATACCAATTTTTTAGAAAAGATGCGACAGGTAAAACCTTTCGGGTAGTGGCAAAAACATTGCAGAGTTTGCCTACAGGTGAATCTTTAGATCTTGTGGATCTAAGTACTGGAAATTATGCCGGATATTTCGGAGTAGTCGCTGGATACGAAACTTTAAAATATGGTATTTCAAATGAAGTAGGATACAACTGGATGCCTAATGGTACTTTAGACGAGTTTAGATATAAACTAGGTTTTGGATTGCCATTGTTAAAACCTCAGTATCCAAATAAACAGCTGAACTTATATTTTGAGTATACCAATTCTTGGCTCGTAGAACGAGATTGGTATCAGTTGCTCTATGCACAAGGTATTCAATACGCCGGAAAAAACATCACTTTTGATTTGGCAATTCAACTGCCATTGGTAAATGATGTAGATAATGGTAGAAAATTAGAGTACAGTTTATTTTTAGGAACTAGATATACATTTTAAAAAAAATAAAAACATGAAAAAAACAGTAATAATAACATTGGTTGTTGGAATAATGACCTTGTTCAGTGCAAATGCACAAAAGGAAATGGATCAGTTTATGGTCCAAGTAGATGGCTTGGGGTGTCCCTTTTGCGCCTATGGATTGGAAAAAAAATTCAAAGAATTTAAAGGGATTAAGAAAGTAAAAATTGACATAGAAACGGGCGACTTTAGTTTTAGTTATCCAGCAGAAAAGGCACTTACTATGGAAGCGGTTGAAAAACAAGTAGAGAAAGCAGGATATACGCCTATTACCTCAAAAATTATCAGAGCAAATGGTAGTGTAGAAGAATCAGGAACTTCGGTAAGTGCTATAAGATCGGATAAAAGTTTGATAGCAGAGAAAATTCATGTTGCAGGAAAGTGTGGTATGTGTGAAGCCCGAATCCTAAAAGCTACAAAAGACATACCTGGAGTAGCTACTGCCTCATGGGATGTAGATACCAAGATGTTGCTTGTAAATTTTGACCCAACTGCTACTTCAATGAACGCTATTGAGGAGGGTGTTGCTGCTGCTGGTCATGACACCAAAAATATAAAGGCAACAGATTCGAAATATAAAGGATTACCAGCTTGCTGTAAATATGAACGAATTGAATATTAAAAAGATGAAACATTTATTTATTGTTTTAATAGCCTTACTCTTTCTAGCATCTTGCATGCAGCAGGAAGAAGGACCAAAAGAATGGGTCTTACAAAAGACCATAGAGTTAGATGGGATTAACCCTATAGGAATTACAAACATGAATGATACCCTTTGGCTTTCAGATGGAGACCACAATAGGGTTGTTCAAATTAATAGCGAAGGAAAAATTACAAAACGGATAGATTCTTTGGAACGCCCTATGCATATAGATGCCCAGGAAGGTAATTTGTTTATTCCGCAATACGGGAATGATATTGTTTTACGGCAAGCAAATACAGGGGGTACTCAATCCTTATATGATGCCTCAAAGGATAGTTTGGATGCCCCTGCAGGAGTTTCGGCTTATAAAGAGGAACTTGCGATTGCTGATTTCTATAACAATCGAATTCTATATTATAATGGAAGCGATTGGATTTCTTTTGGAAAAGAAGGAAAGGCAAATGGATATTTTTACTATCCCACAGATGTGCAGCTTACAGAAGATAAGATTTGGGTGGCAGATGCCTATAATAACAGAATACAGGTGTTTGATAAAAAAGGTGTTTTTCTGCAGAAAATGGGAGAAGATCAAAAAATGAATGCCGCCACAGGAATATATGTATCTGAGCGAGAGGTTTTAGTAACTGATTTTGAGAATAATCGTGTGTTGGTTTTTGATCATGAAGGATTACTGAAACAGATTTTAACCAAAGAAATTGACAAACCTACCGATATGATCATCAAGAATGAAATTCTATACATTCTGAGTTATCGAAAAGGGACCATTTCTCAATATGAACTAGTAGAAAAAGTGGCCGCGACAAATAAATAATTATGAAACGTTCGTACTCCATCAATGGAATGACTTGCAAGGGTTGTGTAAATTCTATTGCGAATGCATTGACCAATGTAAAGGATGTTGTTGAGGTTGATATTAATTTGGAAAAGGAAACGGCTACTATCTTTATGAAAAAACCTGTTTCCATTGATGCTTTAAAATTGAGTTTACCAAAAAAGTATCGTATTTCTGAAGGAGTAACCGTACTAGAAGAATCTCATTCAAAGAAAAATGATAAGGATATCGGAGCTCCCACAAAGTTGCAACAATTGAAACCACTTTTATTTATTTTGGGGTATTTATTTGTTGCAGCTTTTCTGTTGCATTATAAGAATTGGAATGCGGAGGAAGCTATGCTCGACTTTATGGGGCTCTTTTTTATAGTATTTAGCTTTTTTAAATTACTTGACTTAAAAGGTTTTCCAGAGAGCTTTCGTATGTATGATCCTTTAGCCAAGAGAATGCCGGCATATGCCTGGATCTATCCTTTTATAGAGGTAGCTTTGGGGTTGATGTTTTTAATGCGCATACAGATTACAGCAGCATTAGTTGTTTC
The DNA here is from genome assembly GCA_947500575.1 of uncultured Flavobacteriaceae bacterium. Lineage (GTDB taxonomy): Bacteria > Bacteroidota > Bacteroidia > Flavobacteriales > Flavobacteriaceae > CANMSI01. Next base: position 541,416 of record CANMSI010000003.1, read on the forward strand.
CGTACTTATTTTAGGAATTACAACCTTTGGAGTTGCTCGGACGCTTTTAGATAAAAGAAAAATTAGATGTGCTTGTCTGGGTACTGCTCTAAAATTACCTATGACCGAAGCAACGCTGATTGAGAACAGTATTATGTTATGTATGGCATTTTGGATGCTTATTAATTTAGGTGAATTGTTTTGATTTCTGAATATAGGGTGCCATCTAGTGATACACCTTCTATAAAGAGTCTTAGATGAGACAGCCCAAAAGTAGGGATGGAAAGATCAATTTCTCCAGAACTGTCTACTACAATAGTAGGTTTCCAATCTACAGCACCATACTCTAGATAATCTCTACTATTGTTGGATGAGTATTTGGGATTGAAGTATGCTTTTGGCTTCTGATAACCTTCCTTAAAAAATCTAGTAGCAAAACGTGCTATCTCTTTCTCACCTACATAGCCATCATTTTTTTGATAAATATAAAGTGTGCCTCCTCCACTGCCCTCGAGACCTTGATGTTCGAAATATACTTCATCTATGTATTGTAATGGCACATCTCGTAGCGGAGTTTGAAGCCTAAATCCATCTACGTAAACAATAGGTGGAGGACTTAAGGGAAGTTTGGCAGCAATAAAAATTTGATCACCTCCTGCATTTTTGGAAACTTTAAATCCTATAGATCGAATAAACTGAGATAAGAGCTTATTTTTTTTAAGGTCATCTACTGCTATTTTTCTCCCATCGTAAGCACCCACTTTTAAGCTATTATTTCTAGTTAATTTACGAGATATTTTGTTGTCGGTTACGGTTACATTTTCCAAAGCAATAGCATTAGGATCTTCAAAAAGATATTCGAGTTGAGGTGTTTCTGATTGCGCCTCATTCTTCAATTCGTTTTTAGAGAAGGGTGTAATGTATTTAGCAGCCAAAAAATCTTCTTTTAGTTTTGGACGTATAGTAATTTCTAGTTGAGGAATTTTCATTTTACCCTTTGCATCTAACATGCTGATGCTTAAACTATCTTCGCTAAACAGAAAGGCATTGGATAATTCGAAGTTCTTACTTCTATCCAAATCGGCCAGTAATATGTTCTCTGAATTCTGTTGTAAAATTGTTATCTGGGTAGGTGTTCCAAAAGGAGCATTTATTACTTTTCCAGAGATATTAAAACCGCTTTCAAAGGCATAAGTAGGAGTTAGAGCACCTTTAAATATCTCTTCCCAATTATATTTGCTCCATCCCTGGGTAAGTAAAAGTAGATCAAGTTCAAATTGCTTTTTTCGAGACCAATCCTTAAAATAGTATAAAGGATTTTCAATAGTATTTCGAAGATAAGGTTTTAAAAGAAAGGTAGTTTGTACAGAACTATTTACTTGGTTTGCTAGCGTTTCTTCTGGAAGCACTGAAATACTCAAATTTGTAAGAGTATTTGTTTCAGCTAAAAGCTTTAACTGTACCTGGGCAGAATCTTTTGAGGATGACTTTTGTAACAAGTCAGTTGTAATAGCACCAATATTAGCTTGGCTATTGTTATAAACGAGACGCTCACAAATAGGTTGAAGTTCAGAATTGAACAATGTAAGTATATTAATCCCTGGAGCCAACTTATCTTTTCCGATACGAATGGTTTTACCTAATTCTGAGAGCGCTACTCTTTTTACAATAAGTAAACCGTCCCTATGAATTGCTAAGTATAATTCCTCTTCTTCGAGATCTGCTAAAGTTTCACTATTTGTATTCAGTTGAATTGCTAAAATGTCTGTAGGTAAATTATTTACAAACATTGAAATTCCATAATCTTGCGGTTTTGGAAGCACTGTAGAAAGTTTATATCCATTGTTAAGAGTTACATGGAGCGTATAGTGCCTATTTCTTTTTAAATATGTTTGAAATTTACCCATACCTAACCAATTACCGTTGATAGCATTGGTAATTATCCTCCCTTGGTCATCCGTAATTTCTCCCGATTTTATTGCAGTGCTTTGACCGTTTTTGGAGCTTATTTTAAATCCAAGGCTATTAAAACTATCTGCTATAACATAACCACCTTCTGGTAAAATCTGAAGGTCATATTCCTTATCATCGGTATTTGTCTCTTCAGCTTCCAAAATTCCACCAATTCTAATTTGTTGCACAAAAGGAGTAGTTCCTTTAAAGTTTTTCATCCAATTGGTTTCGGCTTTAACATAATAGTCACCTGGAGCTAGGTTCCTATCTACTTTAAAACTTCCTTTAGTAATACCGTTTTCTGAATAAAATACCTGTTTAATAACTTCTTTACCTTCCTCATCGTAAATACCGCAGTGTACGTTAGACGTATTTAATGCTGGCTTAGATAAAGCCCTATCGTAGATATAAGCAGTGAACCAAATCTCCTCTCCTGGAAGGTAGGTAGTCTTATTTAAATGTACGTGAATCGTTTCTCGCGGTAGTTTAAAATAATCCTTATAGCTATTTTCTAAATCAGAAGATATTTGTTGTTGCGAAAATGTGAAATGGGTAAGTCCTAAAATGCCTAAAAAAAGGGCAGTCTTTACAAGTCTTATTGTTTGGTTTGCCCCATGGAATGGCAATGGAACAATTTTTTTCATTTTAGTTATGATAAATTTTAATTTGAACGAGCTTCGCATCATAAATGCCTTCGTTTATTGATTCTCTAAATCTAATGTAAGAACCTCGGAGAGGTATTCGCCGTATTCTCCAAAACCTTCCAAATGAACTTTTAATTTTGATTGGCCATCATCGGGAATTTTAAAAGAGATAACTCCTTGTTTATTCGAAACTATATCCGGAATCCATGAAACTACCCCATAGCGTTTGTAACTATCATTGTCAAAAGCATAATACGGAGGGCGTACAAATTCTTTTGGAAGATCATGCCCATTTTCTACGGTAAATACTTTGCTATTCTTATCTACCTCTGCAATGGGCCTGTTTTGGTAATTCTCATTAGTAAATACAACAAAAAAACCTCCATCACTACATCGAAGAGGACTAGAGCTTTTTAAATAGTAGATTTCATCAATTTGGTCCATTCGAACATGCGAATAATCCATAAGATATTGGCTAAAAACACCATTAAATACAATAAAGGGAAATAACCGAATAGTATTTCCATAGGAGTTTACACAGGTTCTAAATAATTGTGGAGATCCTGCTCTTCTAATATCAGAATGTCTAGGGTCAACAAAAGCCATATTATACCCCAAGGTTCTAACATAATTCTCTAGATTTATATATTGTCGGAGTGTACTATCTACTTTTCTTCCATTAAATTTTCCAAAGAATTTTTCATATTTAAGCTTATTTTCGGTTACAACAACCTCATCCAATTGTTCTACTTTTTTAAAAATAGAAGGAACTTGGGATATATCCTTTTCAATAGCTTTTTGATAGGCAGCTATTTTGGGTTGATGTGGAAAGCGATATGGTTTTTTTGTGGGTTGTATGGTGAAGAAAAAGTTGGCATAAACAGGCTCTCCATTTTTATCCAAGAGCGTCATGGTAATTTTACTTTTTTTAGCAATTGAAACGCTGTTGAATATAAACTTTTTCTCTGCATCTAACTCGGCAGTTTCGAAAATACCATTGGAAGTAGAATACAACATTACTCGCATAGAATCATTGGGTGTATCAAACATATTTACGTAACCAGAGATTGCAGAAGTATTTGGCGTCTTTTGTGCTCTTTTTTCAGCACTTTTTAGAATATTCTTCCATTGATATCTGCCCTTTCCTTGAACTAACAGTAAAACGTCTAAATCATATTTGGCAATATTTCTTTCCAGGTAAGAACTCTGTTGAATGCGATGTATGAACTTTCCTGGTACATAACCTTCCAAGAAAAAGGAGGAAGCAATGCTCTTATGCGTGTTAATGGACTTACTTTCCATTGGGAGTACAGAAATACTAGCCTTGTTTAGAGAGTTGTTTTTTTTAGGAGAGTAGTTTTTTATGTAAAGAGTAATGGAATCGTTAGAACGATTTGCTTTTAATACTTTTGGTTTTAGCTTTTTATTACTGGGTTGATTAAAAACCATGCGTTCTGCCATAAGCTCTTTTCCATTTTTAAAAAGGGAAAGAGTATTTACTCCCGGATATAAAGAAGCATAAGGAATTATGATATTTTTAGAAAGCTTGTTCTCGTCAATAGAAGAAGGGAGTGTAAATGCATTTCCATCTTTATGAATTATTACAATAAGCGAATCGTTTTTTTTATTTAGGGTGGCTTCATTTGTATGTACAGCAACTAAAAGTTGCCTCTTGCTATAATTGTGATCTGTCGCAATGGTATAACCTATTTCTTTCGAAGGAGGAACCGAAGTGGTGAGAATCTGTCCATTGAAATACGTTTTAATGATATGTTGTACCCCTCTTTTTGGAGTTAGAGAGAATTTTCCTGTGCCCATTGCATTCATAGGAACTAGAATGGCTTTTTTTGGAGTACTTTTTGTGCTTAGTACTACGGAGTCTGGAAGTACTGGTTTTCCGTTCAGATCTGTTATTCTGATTCCGCAGGTGCCAAAAACATCTGTAAGTAATTGGCCGCCCTCTGCGTGTATGGAAACTCGTAAATCTTCAATATCAGTAACTAAAGTTGTAGCAACATCTACATTAGATTCGAAATTAATTATCCGTATGGGATACACGGAAGAATCGTCTTCGGAAAATGCATTCATTTCCATCGTATAGGCTTGCAAAAAATAATCTCCGGAAGCCATTTGGGGGTCTAAGTAGAACTCTCCGGTACCAGAAGTTTCGGAATAAGCAATGGTTTTAGAAGTTAGGATAGTTCCTGTATGGTCTAGAAGATCTACGTAGATATAGGTGTCACCCTCATCAATGCGATTGGTTTTTTTATTAAAAACATAGGTGCTAAACCATATATGTTCACCGCTCGCAAAAGTGGTTTTATTAAGATGTAGGTGAATGCTTTTGCGGTCTTGCTTAAAATAATCTTGGTATTGCCCTAAAATATTTGAGGTCGCTAAATTTTGATCTTGTTGTGCGCTTAAAACTCCGCTAAAAACTACCGAAAGAAGTACTCCTAAAACTATTTTTTTTCGAATCTTACTCATCTAGTTAAGATAAGAAAAAATTCTCGTGCATAAAAAAGCCGCATACCTTTTAAGGAATACGGCTTTTACACTAATATATTTGTTGTTTAACAGTTACTACATCATGCCTGGCATTCCACCGCCGCCCATTGGAGGACCAGCTACAGGGGCATCTTCTTTAATATCTGTTAAGGCACATTCTGTAGTTAGGATCATTCCAGAAACAGAAGCAGCATTCTCTAAGGCTACGCGCGTTACTTTCTTAGGATCTATGATCCCCGCTTTAAACATGCCTACATAGCTCTCTGATTTTGCATCATATCCATAATCTGCTTTACCATCTAAGACTTTAGCAACTACTACAGAGCCTTCTCCGCCTGCATTTTCCACAATGGTACGTAAAGGTGCTTCAATAGCTCTTGCAACAATTTGCAATCCTGTTTCTTCGTCCGCATTCTCTACGGCCACTTTGGCTAGAAGAGATTTTGCTCTTACCAAGGCAACGCCTCCACCTGCAACGATACCTTCTTCAACTGCAGCTCTCGTAGCATGTAATGCATCGTCTACACGATCTTTCTTTTCTTTCATTTCTACTTCAGAAGCAGCACCTACGTAAAGTACAGCGACACCGCCAGCTAATTTTGCCAAACGTTCTTGTAACTTCTCCTTGTCATAATCAGAAGTAGTAGTTTCTATTTGAGACTTGATCTGATTCACTCTGGTTTTAATTTGCTTTGCAACACCAGCTCCATTCACAATAGTTGTATTGTCCTTGTCGATAGTCACTTTTTCACAAGTACCTAACATATCCAAAGAAGCGTTTTCTAAAGAAAATCCTCTTTCTTCTGAAATTACTGTTCCATTTGTTAAGATGGCAATATCTTCTAGCATGGCTTTTCTGCGATCTCCAAATCCAGGTGCTTTTACAGCAGCAATTTTTAAAGATCCTCTTAGTTTATTTACAACTAAGGTTGCTAAGGCTTCACCGTCTACATCTTCAGCAATAATTAGAAGTGGCTTACCAGATTGAGCTACGGGCTCTAGCACTGGAAGTAAATCTTTCATTGCAGATATCTTCTTGTCAAATAATAAGATATATGGATTGTCTAAATCTGCAATCATTTTTTCAGAATCTGTTACGAAGTAAGGAGAAAGATATCCTCTGTCAAACTGCATTCCTTCTACAACATCAACATAAGTTTCTGTTCCTTTTGCTTCTTCCACTGTAATAACTCCTTCTTTCCCAACTTTCCCAAAAGCCTGAGCAATAAGATCCCCAATGGTTTCGTCATTGTTCGCAGAAATTGCTGCAACTTGTTTTATTTTTTCAGAAGAATCTCCTACTTTCTTAGATTGCTTCGCAAGGTTTTCTACAATAGCTTCAACCGCTTTGTCTATACCGCGTTTTAAATCCATTGGATTTGCACCAGCAGCAACATTCTTTAATCCTTCTTTTACGATAGCTTGCGCAAGAACGGTAGCTGTAGTAGTACCATCACCTGCCAAATCGTTGGTTTTAGAGGCAACTTCTTTTACCATTTGCGCTCCCATATTCTCTAACGCATCTGCTAACTCAATTTCTTTTGCTACGGTTACGCCATCTTTGGTTACTTGTGGTGCTCCAAATGATTTGCTTATAATTACATTTCTTCCCTTAGGTCCTAAGGTTACTTTCACTGCGTTTGCTAAAGCATCTACTCCTCGGCGAAGGCCGTCACGTGCTTCAATATCAAATTTTATATCTTTTGCCATGGTCTATTTAAATTTTAAATGAAATTTTGAATCTGGTTGTAAATTAGATAACTGCTAGAATATCACTTTCTCTCATAATAAGGTAATCAGTACCTTCCCATTTAAGTTCAGTGCCAGCATATTTTCCATAAAGTACAGAATCACCCACTTTTAAAGTAAGACTTTCTTCTTTGGTCCCAGGACCAACAGCAACTACTTTCCCTTTTTGAGGTTTTTCTTTTGCCGTATCAGGAATGATCAGTCCTGAAGCTGTTTTAGTTTCGGCTGCCATTGGTTCAATAAGCACCCTGTCCGCTAATGGTTTGATGTTGACTTTAGCCATATTTTAAATTTTTTAGACCTGCCCATTGACAGGTTGGTGGATTAATTTTTAATTCTCTCTTTACATTGTCAGAAATTATGCCATTGCATTAAAACTGACATATTGTTAAATAAAAAATGCCAGCTTGTCATTTGGGCTGGCATTTTAAATTTTATATCATACTCTTTCTTAACCCCCAGTGGAATCTGAAGGAGTTGTATTATCTAAAATAGGAGTTGTATCTGGCAATTCTTCCGGAACTGTTTCAGGAATGGTATTCTCAATATCATCTCCCTGCAAAAGCTTAGATTCCGCACCACCTTTTTTAGCTCTAATGCCTTCGTCAAAATTGGAAAGCAAAATTAACACCACCAATAAGGCAGATAAGGTCCATGTACTCTTATCTAAAAAGTCTCCTGTTTTCTTAACACCACCGACAACCTGATTGCCTCCACCACCAAAAGAAGATGACAATCCGCCACCTTTAGGATTCTGAACCATAATCACCAACACTAATAGAAAGCAAACAATGATGATTAAGATTAAAAAAATATTGAACGTACTCATTTTATTTAAGAATTTTCCAGTTGTATTTGTTCTACTGCTTTAATTCGGTCTGCAAAGAAACCACTTTTTTCTGGATATTTCAAACTTAAAATTTTATAGGCTTGAATCGCCTTTTTGTATTTTTTTTGCTCTAAATATACTTTGGCAAGTGTTTCGGTCATCAACTCATTTCTGTCGATCTTAATAGACTCTTTGATGTCTATTTTTGTAATGTTTTCTTTAGGAACTATTTTGGGGTTGGATGCAATAAATTTGTCGATTAATTCAAACTTTTTCTTTTTTAAAACATCGGTTTCCAAACTAAATTCTTTCCCATCTTCTTGTTCCTTAACAGGAGTTTTTTTGGTCTCCCGATCCACTGTTTTGTAGGAGGTTAGTTGTAACCATTCACTGAAGGAGTATTTTTCTTTTTTGGTAAAAGCAATTGGTGTTCCTATGGCTAGTTCAGTCGCGGCTTTTTTTTTAGCTTCTGCAATAGCTTTATCTACCTGCGGATCTTTGGACTCAAATAAGGAAGGATCTAAAATTTGATCAGCTTCTTTTTTATTTTGTGGAAACGCTTCATCTTCAGATTCTGTCATTAATGCTGTTTCCTTTGCGTCAAGAGGGATTACTTCTTCCGAGATAATCTCTTTTTCATTGAGCGGAGTTGACCTTCCAAGAATGGTGTCGGCAATGTCGTTTTGTAAAAATGCTTCGGAGGTAATAAAATCGAATAGAATATCCCGATCCGCAGTATAGGCGGCAGTCACTTTTAAAGCATTGTTGTATTTAAAACTATTTAGGTTTTTTAATCCTTTTAAATGCAACGCCCTTGCTGCCTGAAAATATGGATACTCTTCTAGCACATCTTCTAACTGGTTTGTCTGTGCAGAATCAATCACCTTATTCGGGTTTTGTAAGAGATATGTAAAATCTGTTACCTTCATGGAATCAATGCGAGCGTTTAAGAATTAAAGTAAAGCAATTTACAGAGACAAGATAGAAGAAGCAAGAAATACATCTGGAGACTTCTATTTTTTACCAGTCGGCTAAAGACGCATTAAAAATATCTTGGGTAAGACGTTCAAAAATCACCTCGTGTGCTTCGGACCGAACGGACTCTAATAAGGAATTTGCTGGGTAATCAAAAAAGAAAGAAAAACGTTGATCAAAATCTACGTCCTCCTTGGTTCTATTAAAAAAGCGAACTTGTATAGAAATGGTTAGCCGGTTTTGTGCAGCATTTTGTTCTGCTGTAGCAGTCATTGGTGAAACCCGGTATTCTACTATTTCACCCTCATATAACAAATCGGCGTCATTGGTCACTAGATCCAAGCTGGTTTGATTCTGAATCACCTCTTGTAATGCAATGGTAAAATCTCGATCTAATCCGGGATCAAAAGTAGAACCAGGACTTTGGGAGGCATAATTCTGAAAGTAGTTGACTTTGTAGGTTTGAGCAGTTCCTACATCACCCCCTGTAAAATTATAAACCCCACAACTTTGAACGCTCATGAAAAGAATGAGAATTGCTGCGATTTTTTTTAAATGATATGACATCGATGCTGTTTAAATGGTGTTACAAAATAAGGATAATGTTTCCTATCTGTATACTAAGGAGTCGTTAAATATTATAAATCGTATTGCTTAATTTTTCTGTACAAGGTGCGTTCAGAAATCCCTAACTCGGAAGCAGCTGCTTTTCTTTTTCCTCTATTGCGTTCCAAGGACTTCTTTATTAATTCTATTTCTTTTTCTTGCAAAGACAAGGTTTCTTCTTCTTCTATTTCCTCAGCAAAGTGATATTTGTCTTCTTGTAAAGGCCTCGCAGTGCTTATAGGTTCTATTGCCGGTTCCGGGAGTTGCAGTACACTAGTCGTCTGTGCTTCTTCAATAGTATCTTTTTCGCCAGCACCATATATTTTCCGAATGAGTGTTTCGTTTTCTTCCTGCACTTTTTCGGTATCGCTCGATTTTAAAAGTTCCATGGTTAACTTTTTAAGATCATTGAGATCCCCTTTCATATCAAACAATACCTTATAGAGTATCTCTCTCTCATTACTAAAATCACTTTCTTTTTGATTCTGATTCACTACTGCGGGCAAATTAGAATCTCCGGCATTGGGCAAATAACTATTTAAACTGGTTAAAGAGATATTTCTTCCTTCTTCCAAAACAGATATCTGCTCAGCAATATTTCTTAGTTGCCGTATGTTTCCAGGCCAACGATATTTTTGCAAGAGTTGTATGGCATCTTCATGCAAGCGAATGGTGGGCATTTTGTATTTCTGGCCAAAATCTGAAGCAAACTTTCTAAACAATAAATGGATATCATTTTGACGTTCTCTTAGCGGGGGAATATTTATTTCTACCGTACTTAATCGGTAGTACAGGTCTTCTCTAAATTTTCCTTTTTTAATAGCTTCAAACATTTGAACATTAGTAGCGGCAACGATACGTACATCTGTTTTTTGCACTTGAGACGAACCTACCTTTAAAAATTCTCCATTTTCCAAAACCCGTAATAGTCGCACTTGGGTGGTTAAGGGAAGCTCTCCTACTTCATCCAAAAAGATGGTTCCACCATCGGCTACCTCAAAATAACCTTTTCTAGTAGTGGTAGCTCCTGTAAAAGCCCCTTTTTCATGTCCAAAGAGTTCACTGTCTATAGTACCTTCTGGAATGGCCCCACAGTTAACAGCAATATATTTGGCATGTTTTCTATGTGAAAGAGAATGGATGATCTTTGGAACAGATTCCTTTCCAACACCGCTTTCACCAGTAACTAAAACAGAAATATCTGTAGGGGCTACTTGGATTGCTTTTTCCAGAGCACGATTTAGTTTTGGATCATTTCCAATAATCTCAAAACGTTGTTTTATTGCTTGTACTGATTCCATCTTCAACTAGTTATTTGGAGAAAAACCAACAGGAGTTCCAATTAAGGTACCCGAGGTACATTCATTAATTTTCACATTTACAAAATCGCCCATGGCGTATTGTTCTTTAGGGAAAACAACTACGGTGTTTTGGGAATTACGACCCATCCAATGCGCGTCAGATTTTTTAGAAGTCCCTTCAATAAGTACTTCTTCTACTTTACCAAGGTGTTCTAATTTTTTGATGTGGCAATGTTTCCGTTGCAAATCAATAATTTCGGCAAGGCGTCTTTTCTTTGTTTTGTCTGGAACATCATCTGCTAGTTTTTTAGCAGCCATGGTTCCTGGTCGTTCAGAATACGCATACATAAAACCAAAATCATATACTACATGTTCCATTAAGGAAAGGGTATCTTGATGGTCTTCTTCTGTCTCCGTTGGAAACCCAGAAATGAGGTCTTGGGAAATAGCGCAGTCTGGAATAATGGTTTTTATAGTGTCTATTAATTTAAAATACGCTTCTCTAGTGTGCAACCTATTCATAGCCTTTAAAATACGATCGCTTCCACTTTGTACTGGGAGGTGAATATGGTTACAAACATTTTCAAATTTGGACATGGTCTCGATAACATCGATTGTTAAATCTTGCGGATTGGATGTTGAAAAACGAATGCGCATTTTAGGTTGGGCTATTGCTACCATCTCTAAAAGCTTTGCAAAATTCACAGAAGTTGCTTTTTGCATTTCCGAAGCTTTGGAAAAATCCTTTTTAAGTCCCCCTCCATACCATAGATAGCTATCTACGTTCTGTCCTAATAAGGTAAGTTCTTTAAATCCCTTTGCGCCCAGTTCATTCACTTCTTCTAAAATGGATTGAGGGTCTCTACTTCGTTCTCTCCCCCTTGTAAATGGAACCACGCAAAAAGTACACATATTGTCACAACCTCTTGTTATAGATACAAAGGCAGTAATACCATTTGAATTTAAACGAACTGGAGCTACATCTCCATAGGTTTCCTCTTTAGATAAAATAACGTTTACCGCATTATTACCAGCGTCAATTTCTTGAACAAGGTTTGGAAGATCTTTATACGCATCTGGCCCTACGACCATATCTACAATTTTTTCTTCCTCCAGAAACTTGCTTTTCAATCGTTCTGCCATGCAACCAAGAACACCTACCTTCATTTTAGGATTTTTCCTTTTGACCGCATTAAACTTTTCTAATCTTTTGCGAACCGTTTGTTCTGCTTTTTCTCTAATGGAGCAAGTATTGACCAAGACCAAATCTGCCTCTTCCATTTTCTGAGTGGTATTAAAACCTTCTTTTGCTAAAATAGAAGCCACTATTTCACTATCGGAAAAATTCATTTGACACCCATAACTTTCAATATAAAGTTTACGAGTATTCTCTTTTCGATTTTCAATGGACAGCGCATTTCCTTGCGCATTTTCATCTATAACTTTCTCCATATATGGCAAATGGTTTCAATTCCTTTAAGGGTCTGCAAAGATAATACTAAATCCACACACGTGACAATTTGACAGTTAAAATGCTCAATTTAGTGCGCAATTAGGAGGATATGGTAAGGAACCAGTCATTTTGTTTAACAATTTTGATCATTTTTAGCAAAAAATGGCGCAACGCTTCAACATATTTGGTGTCTCCTAAATAACAATCACTAAAACAAACAACATGCAAAACAACACCTTCTCATTAGCATTATTGCTACTGGTCCTTTTTGTCTCTTGTGACAAGGAGAGTAACCTATTTGATGATTACCTAGTAGCGCGACCTATAAAAATGAATTTGTCTGAATTTAAAAGCAGTGTAGCTGTAAGTTCTCCAGTACCTATTACAAACGCAGGTAAAATATATGCCTATGAAGAATATGTTTTTGTAAATGACAAACATAAAGGAATTCATGTGATAGATAATACAGACCCTGCGTCTCCCCAGAAAATAGCTTTTATCAATATTCCAGGAAATGTAGACATTGCTATTAAAAATTCATATCTCTATGCTGATAGTAAAAAGGATTTGGTAGTATTGGATATTTCGGATATTAATAATATAAAGTCTGTAAACAGACTAGAAAATGTATTGTTTGATTTTGTATTTTTTCCAACAGCAGATTTCTATGAGTATGATGGTATTGACTATGAAACCGAGCTTGTTTTGGGATGGGAAGTAACTACGGAAAGACGTTTGGTATCAGAATATGAAAGTCGTTGGGGTGGAGGAGTATTGTTTGTAGAAAACGATGGAGCTGTAAATGCGCCAGCCCCTACTAATTCAGGACAGGGAGGATCCTTAGCTAGGTTCAAAATTGTGGATGATTATTTGTATGCAGTAGATAGTCACAATATAAATGTATTTAACATTCAAGACTTAGATAGTCCTCAAAGTTTACCTTCGGTCTACGCTGGTTTTGATATTGAAACGATCTTTAATAAAGATGAACATCTATTTTTAGGTAGTATGCAAGGAATGTACATCTATGATATATCTGACCCGGCGGCTCCGAACTTTGTTTCGGAGTTTCAACATGGAACCGCCTGCGACCCTGTTGTGGTAGATGAGAATTATGCCTATGTAACTTTAAGAGGGGGTAGTTTATGTGGTGCTACGGAGAGTGGTTTATTTATAGTAGATATCTCCACTATTTCTAATCCTACCTTAGCTACTTCCTATGCTATGGATAATCCGTATGGTTTGGGAATAAAAGATGAGAAGTTATTTATCTGTGATGGAGATGCTGGTTTAAAAGTATACGATAAAACAGATATAAATGATTTGAAAAAAATAGATCACTTTCAAAACATCAATACGTTTGATGTAATACCGCTACAAGAACATTTGCTTATGATAGGCGATGGGGTTCTTTACCAATACAATTATGAATCAGATGGCATAGAATTGATAAGTGCCATGTCTTTAGATTAATACCTTATATATAAGGATAGAGCACCTGCTATAAACAGGTGCTTTTTTTATGCCTTACAAAATGATAAAATTGAAAATAAAAAAATTCAACTACTTTTGTTGCCTTAAAGAACTTATGCATGGCAAAGAATTTGGTAATTGTTGAGTCCCCAGCGAAAGCTAAAACAATAGAGAAATTTTTAGGAAAAGATTATAAGGTAGAGTCCAGTTTTGGTCATATTGCCGATTTACCCTCGAAAGAATTAGGTGTAGATGTAGAGAATAATTTTACCCCCAAATATATTGTAGATAAGGAGAAAGCTGCTTTGGTTAAGAAGCTGAAAGATTTAGCAAAGAAAGCAGATACCATATGGTTAGCTAGTGATGAAGATAGGGAAGGGGAAGCCATATCATGGCACTTGGCAGAAGAACTAGGTTTGGAAAAAAGCAAAACCAAACGCATTGTTTTTAATTCCATTACCAAGTCGGCCATACAACGCGCCATTGAAAACCCAAGAGAGATCAATTACAATTTGGTAAATGCTCAGCAAGCTAGAAGAGTTTTGGATAGATTGGTGGGGTATCAATTATCTCCAGTATTGTGGAAAAAAATTAAGCCAGGCTTATCTGCAGGTAGAGTGCAATCGGTTGCGGTACGTCTTATTGTAGAAAGAGAACGCGATATAGAGGGCTTTTCACCTGAGGCTTCTTTTAGAATTGCTGCAGAGTTTAAAACAACAGGTGGAAGTGCTTTCACGGCAAAGCTTAGCAAAACTTTTTCTAGTAAAAAGGAAGCTGAGGCTTTCTTAAATCAGAATGTCAATGCCAACTTTTCGGTAGCACAGTTAGATAAAAAGCCAGCTAAAAAATCTCCTGCTGCCCCTTTTACTACCTCTACCTTGCAACAAGAAGCTTCACGGAAGTTGTACTTTTCTGTGGGGAGAACCATGCAAGTAGCCCAACGTTTGTACGAAGCAGGTTTAATTACCTATATGCGTACAGATAGTGTGAATTTGTCTAAGGAGGCCTTGGATGCGGCTAAGGAGGCGATTATAGAAAACTATGGAGACTCTTATAGTAATGTTCGGACTTATAAAGGGAAGTCCAAAGGAGCGCAAGAAGCCCATGAGGCGGTGCGTCCTACAGATATGAAAAAGCAATCACCTTCTTTAGAAAGGGATCAATCTAAACTATACGAACTTATCTGGAAACGTACCATTGCTTCGCAAATGAGCGATGCGCAATTGGAACGTACCAATGTAAAAATAGCTGCAAATACGCATAGTGAGAAGTTTACTGCCAATGGAGAAGTGATCAAATTTGATGGCTTTCTGAAGGTATATATGGAAGGAAAAGACGAAGAAGATTTAGCAGAGGAACAAGAAGGAATGCTTCCTGCCATGAGCCTTAATGATGCTTTAACAAATACATATATCACCGCAACAGAACGTTTTTCTAGACCTCCATACCGGTATACAGAAGCTTCTTTGGTTAAGAAATTAGAAGAGTTAGGAATAGGAAGACCTTCTACATATGCTCCTACAATTTCTACTATTCAGAATAGAGGGTATGTGCAAAAAGGAACTATTGAAGGGGTAGAACGAAAGTATGCTCAATTGCTGTTGGAAGCCAATACAGTGGAAGAAAAATCATTGACGGAAACAGTAGGATCTGATAAAGGAAAATTAGTACCAACGGATATCGGAATGATTGTAAATGACTTCCTTGTGAGTCATTTTGCAAGCATACTAGACTATAATTTTACCGCTAAAGTAGAAGCAGATTTTGATGAAATTGCCGAGGGAAATGAGGATTGGCAAAAGGTAATGAAGACTTTTTATAAGGATTTTCATCCTACGGTTTTGGATGTAGAAGAGAATGCAGATAGGGCTAGTGGGGAACGAGTTTTAGGGTCTGACCCCAAGAGTGGACGACAGGTTTCTGTTCGTTTAGGACGTTTTGGACCGATGGTGCAAATAGGGACTGTGGATGAAGAAGAGAAGCCGTTGTTTGCGAGCCTCTTACCAGATCAATCCTTAAATACCATCACTTTTGAAGAAGCGATGGACCTTTTTAAATTGCCAAGAAAATTAGGGGAATACGAAGGGGAGGAAGTGGAAGCAAATGTGGGAAGATTTGGACCTTATGTGCGCTTTGGTAAAAAGTTTGTTAGCTTAGGAAAGGATGAAAGTGCTATGGATATTGGCTTGGATAGAGCCATAGAATTGATTAAAGAAAAGCAAAAAGCAGATGCCCCTATTACTACCTATGAAGGCAAGGATGTAACAAAAGGAAAAGGGCGTTTTGGACCGTTTATTAAATGGGATGGGATGTTTATTAATGTGAATAAGAAATATGATTTTGATAACTTATCGCAAGAAGATATTACGGAACTTATTGAAGTAAAGAAGCAGAAAGAGATAGATAAAGTAGTTCAAAATTGGGAAGAAGAAGGCATTCGGATAGAGAAAGCCAGATGGGGTAGGCATAACATTATAAAAGGTAAAATTAAAGTAGAAATTTCTAAGGACGTAAATGCTACTAAAATGACTTTGAAACAAGCAGCAGCCTTAATAGAAAAGAAGACTCCAAAGAAAAAAGCCAAAGCCAAAGCCAAAGCCAAAACTAAAAAGTAATAATATACATGGTGTTCGATTTTTTAGTCCCCGTAGAAGATCAAGTTTTAGCGCATTGCGAGTTACTTCCACCGCAGGCGCTTGGGAAGAATATTCATAAGCACACCCAAAAAAAGGGACTGCCTGTTTTAGCAAATGTCTCGGTTGCTATTATAGGAGTTCATGAATCTAGGAATGCATTTGAAAAGAAAATAGAACCCCTAGATATATCCCAAATTCGTATTCAATTATACAAATTAATGCTTGGTAATTGGAGTGGTACCATTGTAGATTTAGGAGATGTAGAAGAAGGTGCTACCGTAGAAGATACGTATTATGTAGTAAAAGAATTAACAAATGCCTTACTAAAAGAGAACGTAGTACCTATTATAATAGGTGCAACTCAAGATATTACATACCCTACCTACAGAGCCTTTGATGGGATTTGGAATATGGTAAACTTGGTTGCTATAGATAGCAGGTTTGATTTTGGGGAAGCAGATGAACTTATTTCGTCGCACTCTTATATGAGTAAAATCATTACAGATAAGCCCAATAACCTTTTTAATTTTTCCAATATAGGATATCAAAGCTATTTCAATGCGCAGGAGGAAATAGACTTAATGGAACGTCTTTTTTTTGATGCTTATAGACTAGGAGATATCATAAATGATGTATCTCTTGTAGAACCTGTACTGAGAGATGCACATATTGTAAGTATGGATATCCAATCTATCAAAGCTAGCGAAATGGGAATGTCTCCTCATTTCTCTCCTAATGGTTTTACCGGTCGTGAGATTTGCGCTATTGCTAGGTATGCAGGTATTAGTGATAGGGTGTCTGTATTTGGAATCTATGAGGCAGAGAATACAGCACAGTCTTTTCAGTTAATAGCTCAGATTATATGGTACTTTATAGAAGGATTTAATTTTAGAATCAAAGAATTTCCGCAAGAAGAGAGTGATACCTTTATAAAGTTTATTGTACCTATTGATGACGAAGAACTTATTTTCTACAAGAGCAACCTTTCTGAACGATGGTGGGTAGAGATTCCATCAATTTTAACTTCACATAATAAATCAAATTCATCAGCGTTATTACCATGCACCGAAAAGGATTATCTAGAGGCATGTAATCAAAATATTCCTGAAAGGTGGTTAAAGGCTTATAAGAAAGGCCTTCATTAATAAAAATAATTTTAAAGGTTCAATTGATTTATACAATAAATTATTCAAAAATTAGTTTTAGTGAGTAATAATTGTGTTTACAATTTATAATCTTAATCTGAAATTTAACCAAAAGTATGAAGAAGCTATTGTTATCATCTATAGCGTTTGTTTTTTTACTCGCGAGTTGTGGGTCTAAAACAAAAGGAGAACTAGTCGGAGCCCAAGGTAAAAAATGGTATCCGGAAAAACCGTATGGAATGGAGCTTATCCCAAGAGGCTCATACATAATGGGTAAGAGTGAAGAAGATCAGGCACAGGTTCTCAATGCGCCAACTAAAACTGTAACCGTTCGTTCATTCTATATGGATGATACGGAAATCACAAACAGTGAGTACCGTCAATTTGTGGAGTGGGTGAAAGATTCTATTACAAGAACAAAACTGGCCATCCTTGCGGATGAGTTAGGTCTTGGTCCTGATGATGGAGGAATTGGTGATTTTGCATTTAAGGATGCAGATACGACCAAAGCCACTGCTTATGACAAGTACATGTTAGATAATTATTCTGGCATGGGAGAAACTGGTTATGAGGGTAGAGCCTTAAACACAGATGAAGATTTAATTTGGGATGTTTCAGATTACCCAGATGAGTACTACACAGAAATTATGGTAGATTCTATTTACCTACCAGAAGAAGAATCATACAACGGACAACGCACCATCGATGTTAGGAAGTTGAAATACAAATACAGCTGGATGGATATTCAGGCTGCAGCTCGTTCAAAAACTGGAAGCAGAAAAGATTTCATTCGTCAAGAGCAATTAGAAATTTATCCAGATACAACAGTTTGGATTAGAGATTTTGAATACTCTTACAATGAACCAATGCACAATGATTATTTTTGGCACGATGCGTATAGTGATTATCCAGTAGTGGGTGTATCATGGGCGCAAGCGAAAGCATTCTGTAATTGGAGAACTAAATTTAAGAATGACGATCAGAAAGAGAAAGGGAAGCAATTTGTAAATCAATTTAGATTGCCAACAGAAGCTGAATGGGAATACGCTGCAAGAGGTGGTATCGAAAGTGGTACATATCCTTGGGGTGGTCCTTATGTAATTAGTGACACGGGTTGTTTTATGGCAAACTTTAAACCACAACGTGGAGACTATGCTGCAGATGCTGCTTTATATACCGTAGAAGCCAAGTCGTATGAGCCTAATGATTTTAACTTATACAATATGGCTGGTAATGTAGCGGAGTGGACCAACTCTAGTTACGATCCAAGTTCGTATGATTATGTATCTACGATGAACCCGAATGGAGGCGATGGCGATAACGCTAGAAAAGTAATCCGAGGCGGATCATGGAAAGATGTTGCTTACTTCTTACAAGTGAGTACCAGAGATTATGAGTACAGAGATTCTGCTCGTAGCTACATCGGTTTCAGAACAGTTCAAGATTATATGGGAGAAGAAGATTCTACCAGCGGTAAAGGACTTTAATAATTACACATAAAAATAACAGATCAATAATTACAAGATCTCAAATTAAACTTAAACCAAATACTTATTATTAATACTTAAATTAAATTTAAAATTATGGCACAGTCAAAATCAACAAAAAAATTATTTAACATGGCCTACGGGCTTGGGGCATCAGTCGTTATTATTGGTGCGTTATTTAAAATCTTACACTGGGAGTTTGGACCTTTAACAGGTGGACTTCTATTAGCTGTAGGTCTTATAACAGAAGCACTTATTTTTGCGATCAGTGCATTTGAACCAGTAGATGACGAATATGATTGGTCTTTAGTATACCCAGAATTAGCTGGTGGACAAACTAGCGGTAAAAGCAATGAATTAGCTGAGATTAAGCAAGCAGAAGCTTCTTTATCTGCAAAGCTTGACGACATGCTTAAAGAAGCTGGTGTTGATGCAAACCTAATGGAGAGCTTAGGATCTAGTATCCGTAACTTCGAAGGTGCAGCTAAAGGAATTGCTCCTACTGTAGATGCAATGGAGTCTACTAAGAAATATTCTGAAGAAATGGTACATGCTGCTACGCAGATGGAATCATTAAACAGTCTTTACAAAGTACAGTTAGAAAGTGCTAGCAAACAAGCTTCTGTAAACGAAGAAGTAGTTCAAAATGCAAGTGCTCTTAAAGATCAAATGGAATCTTTAGCTACGAACCTTTCTTCATTGAATGGAGTTTACGGTGGTATGTTAACTGCAATGAACAGAAACTAATTAGTTTTAGTCCAAACCCCAAATCAAATTATTAATTAAAACTAATTAAGAAATATGGCTTCAGGAAAAGCAACGCCACGTCAGAAGATGATCAACCTAATGTATCTGATCTTCATCGCGATGTTGGCCTTAAATATGAGCAAAGAAGTTTTAGCCGCGTTCGGTATTATGAACGAAAAGCTAGAAGCTTCTAACGAAAAGACAACCGAAAGTAACCTAGCGTTCTTAGGAAGTCTTGAAACTAAAGCGTCTGAAAATGCTGCCAAATTTGGTAAAGTATACCAGGATGCTCAGAAGATAAAAGATTTATCTGAGGATTACTTTAAGTACATAGAGACTCTTAAAACAGGAATGACCGCGAAGGTAGAAGATCCTAAGGATTATGCCAGAATGGATAACTCTGATTACTTAGATCAAAAGTTCTTTCAAGGAGATAACCTTTCCAAAGATGGGAAGGAGTTCTTAAAGAGAATTAATGATTACCGCACGCAAGTGGGTGCTATTGTTCCAGAAAATTTGAAAGAGTCTGTAAACACTCGTTTCCAATTAGGAGATAATGGTAAAGTAACTAAAAGAGACGGTACCAAACAAGATTGGATTAACTATCACTACGAAGGATATCCTTTAGTAGCTTCTTTAGCAAAACTAACAGCGCTTCAGGCGGATATTAGAACTACAGAAGAGAATGCGTTAAAAGCAATGTTGGAAGGACAGTTAACAAATGAGATTTCATTAAAATCTTTTGCTACTTCTTTGGAAGCTTCTAAATCAGCTTTCTACAGTGGTGAAAAATACGATGGTAAAATTATCATTAGTAAAACAGATAGATCTTCTAAGCCGGTAAGAGCAGAATTGACGCTTGACGGAAGAAAACTTGCTGACGGAAAAGATTATATCTTGGAAGATGGTGGTGTTAAAATGTTAATCAGTTCTGGTTCTCCTGGAGACCATACCATTAAAGGTAGTTTATTCTTTAAGCAAGATGGAGAAGAAGTTCCTGTAGAAGTAAATAATACTTTTGCTACGATTTCTAAACCGAATGCTGCTTTGATTGCTGCTGATAAGATGAATGTAGTGTATAGAGGTGTTGCTAACCCAATGTCTATCTCTATCCCTGGTATTCCAAATAATAAAGTAAGAGCTAGTGCTCCAGGACTTAAACAAAGAAGTGGAAGTAGCTATGTTATGAATCCTGGTAAAGGTAGAACAGTATCAATTACTGCTTCTGGTACCTTACCTGATGGACAAACTGTATCTTCTAGATCTGAGTTTAGAATTAAAGATATTCCAAGACCATCTGGTACTGTTAGAGGAACTGCTAACAACACAAAAATGCCTAGAAGAAATCTTGAAATCGCTACCGTTGGTGCTATGCTAGAGGAGTTTGACTTTGATTTAAATATTGCAGTAAGCGGATTTAAATTTAGAGTACCTGGTCAGCCTACAATTTCGGTAAGAGGTAATAAGCTGGATGCTAGAGCTAAAAGTGCTCTTAAAAGAGCCAAGCGCGGAGATATCGTACAAATATTCGATGTGCAAGCGTATATTACAAATAACAGAACTTATAAGTTGAAGAAAGTATCTCCAGTAGTAGTAGAGATAACCAACTAATAAGTGTTGTAACTTAAACTAAGTAAAATTGAATTTAATCATGAATTGGAAGAAATTATTTATCATCGGAGCTGTCACCTTATTGCCAGTTTCCTTAATGGCCCAAGCAAACATTTTGAATGCAAAAAAGCCAGAAGAGGTTGGGCAAAAGACAGAAGCTCAGAAAGCATTGGATAATGATTCGCCCTTAGATTACGGTTATGTAGACGATAGAGACATTCTCTGGTCTAAAACTGTATGGGAAGTCATCGATTTAGATGAACGTGTAAATTTTCCATTGTACTATCCAATTGACACCGTAGATATTGGTGCTGATAGACGTTCTTTGTATGACGTATTAGTGAAGAATCTTAAAAACGGAAAGTTAGAAGATGTTTATGTAGACTCTTACTTTACCGAAAAACGCAAGTTTGAAGATTTAGCTGCTACCTTAACAAAGACAGATACAATTGATGCAGGATATGATCAAATCAACGCTGGAGAAGAAGTTTCTCCTGAGTACATTAATCAAAGAGATTTGACTGCTGCCGATTTGGAAGAGTATCTAATCAAAGGAATCTGGTATTTTGATAAGCGTCAAGGAGAGTTAAAATATCGTTTGTTAGGAATTGCTCCAGTAGCACCCGACGTAAACTTTATTGATGATGAATCCATGGATCTTGCCGATGCGAAAGTCCCTTTATTCTGGGTATGGTATCCAGCTGCAAGGCAGATATTGCACGAAGCAAAAGTGTTTAACCAGCGTAATTCTGCGCAACCCATATCTTTTGATATGTTGCTCAATGCACGAAGGTTCAATGCCACGATCTATAAAGAAGATAATGTTCATGGAGATCGTAAAGTGAAGGATTATATTGCAGATAATGCACTATTCCAGCTGCTCGAAGCCAAACGTATTAAAGAAGTAATACGGGATAGAGAGCAAGATATGTGGGCGTACTAAGACCCGCGCAGCTTACACAGAAAATTCCAATTCAATATAAGCTAAAACGCTGCACCGAAAGGTGCGGCGTTTATCTTTTAAAGATATCCTTGATCTGATAAAAGAAGCGTTCAATTAATCTTAGGTCTTCTGTTATTATTTCCGCCGAACCCCTCATTTCTTGTTTGAATTCAATTTCTCGATTATAGCTCGTAATTAATTTATTAGGTATAGAGACATCTATTAGATACATCCCCTCTTCATCAGAAATCAAAGAAATAGTATTTACTTCTCCCGTCAAAACCCCAAATTCTGTATGTGGATAATTTTCAAGTTTAATATTAACTTTTTGACCAATTTTGATTTTACCTGAATTTTGAGATGGTGCTTTAACTTTGACTAGAAACTCGGAATTTTGATGTGGAATTATTGTAAAAACTAAATCTCCTTGAGTAACAGTCTGGTTTTTATTCCAATATTTGAAAAAAGAAACATTTCCTTTAATACTGGATTTTAATGCATACGTGTTTTCCCAGTTCTGTAACGCTATTTTAAGTTGGTTAAATGATTGCAATACTTTTTTTAGCATTCTGGTTTCTTCGAGAGTTCTTGTAATATCAGTGCTAGATGCGTTTGTATTAGCATCGCTTATGGCCTCTCTTACTTGTGAAATCGAAATGCCTAAATTTCTGAAATTACGTTCCGATGAGAGAAGTTCTAATTGTTTATTTTCAAACTCTTGTTTTGAAATAACACCTTTTTCAAATAAAATTTTATGCCTTTTTGTATCACTTCTTTTAAACTCTCTTTCTGATTCACTTATTAAATATTGGGAATTTAGATTTTGTAGCCTCCGTCTTAACTCCTGAATGGAAACTTTGTTTGCAAGTGCAGTAGTTAAGAACGGTTGTAATTTATTATTTAAAATATATTCGGAATAACTGTTTTCGAATTCAACAAAGCTATTATCAATATCTCCTAAAAATAAAATAGGAAGCTCCTCAAAAGGAAATTTTAGGGAATTACTATTAATTTTAATTGTATCTAGAATCGATTTTAAATATAGAACATCTTTTGTATTTGCGGTATTTTCTAATACTGCTAAAATAGCATTTGAGTCTACCAGTTGAGAATCTTTGATAAGAATTGTGTCTAATTTTGCGGATATAGAGGCAAATTCTTGCTCCGGAGGTATTTTAGTTGTTAATAGGGATTCTGTGATTATTACATCTGGATATTTAACGAACCAAGTGATTGCCAATAGTAATAGAATTAGAATCAAAAAAAGAGCGCTTCCCCACCGAATCATCCACCTTGGCGTGCGGGTTAAAATTTCTTGAACCTCTTCACTTCTTAATTCTATATCTTCAATATTGGGCATAGTGCTTATTTTCCTAGTTCTAATTGATTTTTCACTAAATTGTAATAACTTCCTTTTTGGTTAATCAATTGCTCATGGTTTCCGAGCTCTACTATCGCTCCTTTGTCTAATACTACAATTTGATGAGCATTTTTTACGGTGCTGAGTCTATGCGCAATTACAACTACCGTTTTATTCTGAAAAAATGTATTTAATTTTTCCATAATTATTTTTTCATTGTTTGCATCTAAAGCACTAGTGGCTTCATCAAAAAAGAGGAACTCTGGATTTTTGTAAACAGCTCTAGCAATAAGCAACCTTTGTTTTTGCCCTGTACTGATACCTACCCCTTCCATACCTATTTTAGTATTGAAAGACTGAGGGAGTTGTTCAATAAATTCTTGAATATTTGCCACGTCCACTGCATGGGCTAGTTTTTTTTTATCAATATAATCTTCTCCTACTGCAATATTATTGGCGATGGTATCATTGAAAATATACCCCTCCTGCATAACTACTCCACAATGACTTCGCCATGTTTTAGGAGAAATGTTTTTTAAATTAAATTCACCAATATTGATGCTTCCTTGTATGGGCTCATAGAACTGCAATAATAATTTCAATAGGGTTGTCTTGCCGCTGCCACTTACGCCAACTACTGCGGTAATTTTGTTTGTTGGAATAGATAAGTCCAGGTTTTTTAAAACAGTCTGATCGGCCCCAACATAACGAAAGGAAACTTTAGAAAGTTGAATTCCTAAGTTATTGGGTAAGGAGTTAATTTTCTTTTTATAATTAGACTCTTCATCTTCTTTGCTATGAATTTCGGAAAGCCTATCCAATGAAATTTTGGCATCTTGGACTTCACGTATAAAGCTAATCAATTGTGAGATAGGAGAGTTTAGTTGCCCTACTATATAACTTATTGCTAGCATTATGCCTAGCGTTATTTCACCATCTATTACTAATTTAGCTGAGAGTACGGTAATAAGTATATTCTTTAGCTCATTTATGAACTGAGAACCTACACTCTGGTATTGTTCCAATGCAAGTCCTTCAATGGATATTTTAAATAATCGAACTTGCAAAAATTCCCAACCCCATCGTTTTTGCTTTTCAGCGTTATGCAGTTTTATTTCCTGCATTCCATTTATGAGTTCAATCACTTTGCTTTGTTCCTGACTTAATTGGGAAAAACGTTTATAGTCTAAATCTTTCCGCTTTTTAAGAAAAATTATTACCCAAAGAAAATATAGAATACTACCAGACAAAAAGATTAGAAAAATAAGAGAATTATAGTAGACTAAAACGAAACTAAATACAAAGAGGTTAACCATGGAAAATAACACATTTAATGAAGAAGTTGTCAATATTCGTTCAATTCGTTTATGGTCATTTATTCTCTGAAGTATATCACCCGTCATTCGAGTATCAAAAAATGAGATTGGCAAATTCATTAATTTTATAAAGAAATCTGAAACTAAAGAAATATTTATTCTGGTGCTCAGGTGTAAAAGAATCCAGCTGCGAATTACTTCAATAGCAGTTCGCCCTACAAATAGTGATAATTGTGCAAGGAGAACAAGGAAAATGAAATGTATATTTTGATTTTTTATACCAACATCTACAATGCTTTGTGTTAAAAAGGGAAAAATGAGCTGTAATAAACTTACTCCCATTAACCCCAAAGCAAGTTGCCATAGAAATGGTTTAAATTTTAGGACGTACCTTGATAGAAAAACGAAACCAAAATTGTTTTTCTCTTTGTCATAATCATTATCATAAAACTTAGGTGCAGGTTCTAGTAACAATCCAATTCCTAATCCTTGTTGCTCTGAATCCTGATTTCCAATCCAACCTTTTAAAAAGTCCTTTTTGGAATATTCTAAAATACCATGGGCTGGGTCCGAAATTAAAAAGGAATCATTCTTAATTTTAAATAATACAACATAATGGTTATTATTCCAATGGAGTATACAAGGTAAAGGAGCTTCTCTAAGTCTTTTTAGTTCAACTTTTATAGCAATGCTTCGAAAACCCACCTTTTCTGCTGCATCACTAATATTAGTTAAACTACTGCCCTCTCTCGTTGTTTCAGAATAGTCCCTAAGGAGTTGTATCGGAATTGTTTTTTTATAGTGCTTTGCAATTATTTTTAAACAATTTGGTCCACAATCTTTACTATCTGCCTGTTTGTAAAAAGGAAACCTTGTCAAGATGAATGGGTATTTATAGATTCTTCCAATCCATAATATGAAATAGCTTGTTTTTTAATTGGATTATTACTCCATTCTTCCCATTGATTTGTATACGGGTTATATCCACATTTCAATGGTTTTGAAGTATCATCTTCTGGATTTTCTAAAAACGCTCTACAATCAATGCAAACGTATCTAAACTCACAATCTTTACATGTTTTTATTTGATCTTTATTAATGTTCCATAATTTTTGAAAGTTTTTTTTATGTATGACTTCAGTTAAGGATGTGTCCTTAATATTTCCATAACTAATTTGCATTGCAGGGCAGTTTTTGATGTTACCTTCAAGATCAATAGCTATTTTTTTATGTAAGCAAGAGTTGTGTTTTTTAGCTTCGAAATAGCTAGTTGTGTTTATGGAAAAATAACTTGTATTTACAATTCCACATGATTTGAAAGAGGAGATATTTTTTTTGGTTAAAACTGCACTAAATAAGATTTTATCCCCCCAATTATATGACTCTTCATACGGTGAATCAAAAATCAATAAACGGGTGATTCTATGGAATTTTGCACTTAACTCTTCGAGAAATTCTGGAGTATAAGTCGGATTATATTTTAGCGTTATTTCTACTGCAGTAATAGAAGAATCATTATGTATTTCTACCAACTTATTAAAGGCATCCATATGCAATGATTCGTAAAAAACCAAGGCGGTATTTTCGCAACCAAGTTCTTCCAATTCAAAAGTAATATTTTTTAGGTCGCTTATATTATCTCCTTTTAATTCTATGACGGCGTTTGTAATTATTTGAGGTGTCGTATATGTTTCATCAATTTTTGGAAACGAATTAAATTCTTTTTTTGAGCAATAAAATCCCAGATCTTCTTCCAGAAGATAATAGATATATTCCTTTATAATTGTTTTATTTTCTAGTCCGCTTTTGCAAATGACCTCCTCTATAGATTTACCACTATTTAAAAGATTGATTACTGCTCCTAAATCGTTTGGGATAATGTTAATTTTTTCCATTTGAATATCAGATATAATAGATCTTTTTACTCCTTGAGTTAATATGCAGTTTGCAAAAAGTTTGAAATGTGTATTCATAGTATTCTAATTATGCTTTTATAAAATGGATTTATAATAGCGTAGCCATTGTATTTTTTTACAAAAACACGTTTTTTTAAACGTCTGTTTGCGGTTGTGTTTTTAGTCGCAAAAGGTTCAATCAAGGATATAGATATGGATACTTCTTCTTTATTAGTATTTAATTTGTTTTGAAATTCTTTAAGATTCATTTTGAAGGATTTTTGCTATTTCGAGATCAATATTATAATTACATGGAGCTGAAACCATCCCGAATTGACCAATCGGATTAACTTCGAGGAAATAGTATTCTTTTTTTCTAGAAACCAATAGGTCAATTGATCCGGATTTTAGATTTAGTGTTTTCATTAACTTTAATAGTTTTTTTTCTAATTTTTTTGGTAACAGGTAGGGAACAGTTCTGTTGGGCTTTAGATTATTATATCTTCTAAAATCTATTTGAGTTTTTTTATCTTTTTGAGAGAATATAGCCATTGACCATATTTTGTCCCCTAGAATAAAAGCTCTTATTTCATAGATTTTGTTAATCTTTTTTTGAAAGAGAGTAGGAAAAAAATTCGACGGGATAGAGTCCAAAGAATGTTTGCTAATTTCATTCGTATATATAATACCAGAACTATTGCCAAAATCGAAAACTCCTGAGGAGGTAATGGTTTTTGTTATTAAGTTAAACTTGATTAGGATTTTGTTTAACTCCTTCTTTGAATCTAATATAAAAGTCCTTGGAATTTTAATACCTATTTTTCGAGCTTCGTCTAATACAATCAACTTATTTGGTTCACTGTTGTAGTAATTATTTAGGCTCTTAGGTTTTATTTTGTGATGCAGATATTGATTAATAATTTCTCTTTCATTCTCTAAGTAATTTTGGATTAGTTCAAGTTCTTTTGGTGTTTTTCGATTTATTTCTATTTTACCTCTTCTAAACCAATAACTTGAAATTTTATCCAATTCAATTGAATTGTTTTTCGTAGTTAGAACTACTTTTTTTTTAAACTTAATACCGTAGTTATCGGATTGGTTTACTCTTACATATTCCTTTTTTGATGCATAAAGCCATTTGATTACGTCATTTGTACTTTGATCTGATAGATTTGAGGATATTAAAATCATTATGAAACATTTCTTTTGTTAATTTTTATTTAAGAGAGTGTAAAACGTCTTAAACACTCTCCAAAAATAGAAGGAACTCAATTATTGAATACCCACTATCTCTCTAGTTGTACCAGTATTATTATTTGTTACTGATGCACTAATTACACTAGAGTTATCATCGGAATACGTCCAATTTTCGGTATCGTTTCCACCATCGGATTCCCAATTGGTGTGATAACTCTCATTTCTGGTGCTGCCAAGTCCGCCCATAACATGGTTTTTAGATTCGATTTTGAATTCATCTTTTCTAAAGCTTTCAATTGAAACTAATTTTTTCATTTCAAAGTAATTTAAATTATGTCTACTCTCTTTAAATAGGCATTTCGACTATCTCCTAATTGTTGAATAAAATTATGATTATATTCTAAAAATGTAGGTTAAAACTCTATTAAATGTTTATTAAAATACATTGAACGTATGTTAAATCTTACATTGTAATATTTATCATTATGCTTGCTTCTTGGGATCAATTTTTAGTTTTAAGGTTACATAATGGAAAGAATAACAATTGTTCTATACCTTTAACCCATGCAAGATTATCTGATAGTAGGCTTAGGATTGGCAGGGATCTCTTTTTGTGAGGTATTAGAAGAGAAAGGGAAAACCTTCACCGTTATCACGGACCATTCTCAAGTGGCTTCCAACGTTGCTGGTGGGTTGTACAACCCGGTTATTTTAAAACGGTTTACGCTTGCTTGGAATGCAGCTGAACAGTTAAGAGAAGCACTGCCCTTTTATAAGAGACTTGAAAAAAAATTAAACTGTACCTTAGATTATAAGCTTCCTGTACTTCGAAGATTTGCATCTGTTGAAGAACAGAATAGTTGGTTCGAAAAAACAGAGCAGCCTGGATTAGATCAGTTCTTATCTCCAGAGATTGTGACCAATACCAATACGGCTATTAAGGCAGCTTATGGCTATGGAGAAGTGGTAGATACTGGACGTATTGATACTAAGACCTTATTGGAGAAGTATCAAACGTATCTGGAAACTCGGCAATTACTAACCCTAGCCCACTTTGATTTTTCTGAGTTGAAGATTCATGAAGATCATATTGCGTATAAAACTATGCGTGCAAGGCGCATCGTTTTTGCTACGGGTTTTGGTTTAAAAAACAATCCCTATTTTAATTATTTACCACTGAATGGTACCAAGGGAGAATTGCTGACCATTAAAGCTGAGGAACTCAAAGAAGAAAAGGTTATTAAATCGTCCGTTTTTATCATTCCCTTGGGAGGTGATTTATATAGGGTTGGTGCCACCTATAAATGGAAAGACAAAACCAACACACCTACCCAAGAAGCGCGCATCGAACTCTTGGAAAAGTTAGAGCGTTTTTTAAACTGTCCCTATGAAGTGGTAGATCATGTGGCAGGTATACGCCCTACGGTGGCCGATAGGAGGCCGCTAGTTGGACAACATCCTACTTATGACTCTTTATACGTATTAAATGGTTTTGGCTCTCGTGGAGTGCTTATAGGTCCTTATGCATCGTATCAGTTATACGAACATATTGAAAATAAGGCAGCCCTAGATTCAGAAATGAATATTGCAAGATTTACAAAGAAGCATTTTAAAACAGCACTAGACCTTTAGTGCTATGCGGTGGCGCTTTTAGTTCTTACAGAATCTTTATCGTACTTCATAAAAATATTAATCCAAATATTTCGAGACAAACGAATAAGTACCGGCAATAGCACAATCATTGTAATGGTAATGGCAATGAAAGCGTTGATCAAAGAGGTCTTTAGAATTAAAAAAGTAATTACAAAAGGAACCATTGCAAAGGCAATCCCAACACCATAACTTACATACATAGCTCCATAAAAGAAAGAGGGTTCTATCTTATATTTGGTGTCGCAATGCGAACAACGTTCATGCATTTTAAAAAGATAGCCTGGGCGATAGGGATTTTTATCCATATACATGGACTCCAAATGACATTTAGGACAACTTCCTGTTAAAATACTGTAGAGTTTGTTTCCTTTTTTTAACATTTGCAAAATGTTTCTACAAAAATACGTTTTTGAGGTAACTTTTAATGTAACAAAGGTCACAAAATATGCTTAACATTCACAATCTTTCCGTTGCTTTTGGAGGGGAATATTTATTTGAAGAAATCGCTTTCCGTTTAAATTCTGGAGACCGTGTGGGTCTTATTGGGAAGAACGGTGCAGGGAAATCTACCTTGTTAAAATTGTTGTCTCGGGAGATGCAAGCAGATTCTGGCACCATTGCTTCTGACAAAGAGGTGAAGATTGGGTTTTTAAAGCAAGACATTGATTTTGAGCAAGGGCGTACTGTAATGGAAGAGGCCTACCAAGCCTTTGTGGAAATTAAAGCATTGGAACTGAAGTTAGATGCCATTAATCATCAGTTAGCAGAACGTACAGATTATGAAAGTGAAAGCTACAACCAGCTCATTATTGATTTAAATGACCATACACATCACTATGAAATCTTAGGGGGATATAATTACCAAGGAGAAGCAGAAAAAGTATTACAGGGCCTTGGATTTAAACGAACCGATTTTGATAAGAAAACCGATACTTTTTCCGGAGGATGGCGCATGCGCATAGAACTTGCTAAACTCCTATTACAAAGCAACGATGTATTACTTTTAGATGAACCTACCAACCACTTGGATATAGAATCTATTATTTGGTTAGAACTCTTCTTAAATAATTATACAGGGGCCGTGGTGATTGTTTCTCACGATAAGATGTTTTTGGATAATGTAACCAACCGTACGATTGAAATTTCTTTAGGTCGGATCTATGATTACAAGAAGCCCTATTCCGAGTATCTAATTCTTCGTTCAGAGATGAAGGAGCAACAATTGAATGCACAGAAGAATCAACAAAAGGAAATACAGCAAGCAGAGCGTTTAATAGAACGTTTTAAAGCAAAGTCTAGCAAAGCCTCAATGGCCCAATCCATGATGAAGAAACTAGATAAGATGGAACGCATTGAAGTAGATGAAGATGACAATAGTGTAATGAGTTTGCGTTTTCCTGTTTCAATTACACCGGGCAAAGTGGTTACCGAAATAGAGAATTTGAGCAAGAGCTATGGAGATAATCATGTGCTTAAAGGGATTAATTTATTAGTAGAACGCGATAGTAAAACGGCTTTTGTTGGGCAAAACGGACAGGGCAAATCTACACTCGCCAAAATCATTGTAGGTGATTTGGAGTGCCAAGGAAATGTAAAGCTAGGGCATAATGTACAGATTGGATACTTTGCGCAGAACCAGGCAGAGTATTTAGATGGAAGCAAAACGGTTTTGGATACCATGATCGATGCTGCCAATGAAAAAAATAGAAGTAAAGTACGCGATATTCTGGGTTCTTTTCTTTTTAGAGGAGACGATGTAGAGAAATATGTGAGAGTATTATCTGGAGGGGAACGCAATCGCTTGGCGTTGGCAAAAATGCTTTTGCAACCTTTTAATGCCTTGGTAATGGATGAACCTACCAACCACTTGGATATTAAATCTAAGAACGTATTAAAACAAGCCTTGCAGAATTTTGAAGGAACCTTGATTTTGGTGTCGCACGACCGGGATTTTTTACAAGGGCTTACCAACAAGGTGTATGAATTTAAAGATCAAAAAATTAAAGAGTACTTAGGAGATATCGACTTTTATTTAGAGCAACGCCAAGCGCAAGATTTTAGAGCTATTGAAAAGAAAGAAGAGCTAAAACAAAAGCAAAAGCAAGAAGATGCTAAAGACGATAAAAATGTAAGTTATAAGGATCAGAAAAAAAGAAAGTCGCTCAAGAATAGGCTGAGCGCTGTAGAAAGGAAAATTGGAGATCTGGAAAAAGAAATTGCAAGTATTGATCATAAATTGCTCATGGATTATGATACTACTATTTCGGAAGAAGGCTTCTTTGATAGCTATCAAAAAATGAAAAAAGACTTGGAAATTCGGATGACGGAGTGGGAACAAATGACCGCAGAATTGGAGAATCTAGACAATTTATAAGCATTTCATCGAGACCGTTTATCGGTTATACCACAGCTTTTATCGGTTTCACAACAAAAACGGGCATTTCGGCAGTACTTCGTCGATAAATGTTGCTTTATATCTTCTAAAATATCGTTATTTGTAGGACAATTCCTATAAAATATATTTATTGAAATTCTTATACCCCCAAATCATGAGAATACAAATACTACTTGCATTTATTTTATTGTCGTGTTCAACCGTCCTTGCTAAGATTTCGGAGAAGGAAAAAGGCGTACTAATAGATTTGTACCAAAGTACCCATGGAGCACAATGGACCAAATCTTGGGATTTATCTAAGCCTGTTACCACTTGGCATGGAGTAGTTATTAAAGATAATGAAGTAGTCTCTATTGTTTTAATGCATAACAATCTTGTAGGAACGCTCCCCGCGTCTATTGGATCTTTAAAAGGCTTGCAAATATTAAACCTTGCATTTAATTCCTTAGAAGGAAAAATTCCAGAAAGCATTACCCATCTAAAAGATCTTTTGGTATTGCGATTGGGAAAAAATAGACTTTTAGGTCCCATCCCTATGGATATTGGTAACCTCAAGAAATTGACGGTTTTAGATTTATTTAGCAATAACTTAGAGGGGCCGCTACCATCGAGTATGGGGAAACTTAAAAATCTTAAGTTAATCTCTCTTTCGTACAATGGTCTGTCTGGATCTTTGCCAGCTTCGCTTGGAAAAATAAAGTCATTAGAACGTTTGGAATTGGCCAATAACCAATTAGAAGGTACTGTTCCAAAAAGTATAGAGACACTTACGAGTCTATGCGCCTTGGTATTATCAGAGAATAAGTTTTCAGGAAATTTTCCGGAGGGCATCTTTAACTTGCCTAATTTAAGATTAGTGCAACTACAGAAGAATAAATTTGATAAGTATCAATTGCTTCGCATTAAACCTTCAAAAATAGATGTAGCAGTGTTTGATTTTGACGACAATAATTCTCTTTATAATAGAAAGGGTTTTGAAGAACTTTATAAGAACAAAGACATACGAACTGCGGATACTAAATTTGAGGATAACGATAAATAAAAGAATAGCACTATGAATATTCTAAACCCATTTCAGCAAATGAAACAATCTAAAGTATTTCTTATGATTTGCTTGTTTTTATGCAATGCTATTGTAAGAGCACAGGTATCAGAAGAAGATAGAAAGGCATTATTAGCGCTATATGAGAATACAGCAGGTGCCAGTTGGACCAATTCTTGGGACCTGACTGTTCCCGTATCAGATTGGTATGGTGTTACTGTAAAAGAAGATAAGATTGTTGGCATTGAATTATTCAGAAATAACCTAGTGGGAGTATTGCCAGAGGAATTAGGTGCACTAGTGCATTTAGAGCATATGAATCTAGCATTTAATCAACTCACTGGAAAACTTCCTGAAAGTTTGGACCAACTGACGCATCTAAAGATTTTAAAGTTGGAGATGAATCGTCTCAAAGGAGATTTGCCCAAGAATATGGGTAATATGAAAGCACTAGAGGAGTTTACGGCATTTAATAATTTTATATCTGGGAACATACCAGAAAGCCTAGGTACTCTAAAAAATTTAAAAGTTCTAAATCTCTCTAGTAATAATCTTAGAGGAAGTATCCCCGCATCTTTGGGTAAATTAACCCAATTAGAAAGCCTAGGCTTTTTTGAAAATTCTTTAGATGGATCAATTCCAGCGGCCTTAGGAAATTTAGAAAATTTAAAGGAGCTGGTATTGGCGAACAATAGATTGGGAGGAGACATTCCCTATGAATTTGGACAGTTGGCAAGCTTGCGAATTTTTCAGATTCAAAATAACAAGTTCAATTCTTTTAAGAATTTAGAACAAATGAATACAAAACAGTTTTTGGTATTTGATTATGATAAAGGAAATATAAATACAAAGTTCAAGGATGTTAATTTTAGTAAAACTAGAATGGCAGACACAAAATTTGAAGATGTTGAGAACGAAGATTAGTTCTTACTTTGGTTAGTTTGGTAGAAGGAGCGCAACTGCGCTCCTTTTTTTATGCTTCATTCTGCGGTATGTCTATAGTTTTGTATCCTATTACTTTGCTAAGATAGCAAGCCCTTAAGCTTTTGGTAGACAGCTATCTAATTCCTAGTTACCTATTAAGGTGTTTTCTATATATTTGATGTAGATGAACTTACTTCTCAATTTTATACTCACAACGGGCTTATTGGCTACTCTGGTAATTATTGGGATTCTATTTAAACAGCGAAAAGAGCTCCCCAAAAGGCTCTTAATTTTAATTTTCGGATTGTTGTTTTTCGTGGTTTTGTATTCTTATAGCGAGTTAAACAATATTAAATCTTTATATGCAACCACTTTTGTATTCGCCGATACCATTGGATTCTTACTGGGCCCCTTGTTGTTTATCTATATCAAATCAATATTTCAAAAAAAAGAAGCAATTTCTCTAAATTTTTTATGGCACTTTTTGCCCGCTTTCTGCTACCTAATATTGGTGTCAATTCCCTTTTTGATTTCTGAGCTACAAGATGAATATTTGTTTTCGTATCTTCAATTTATTGATAAAAATGAATACCTACTTCAAATACAAGCACTATATCTGTGTGCCTATGTATTACTATCCCTTACAACCCTTCAAAAATTTAGAAATTTAACCAAAGAGAACTATTCCAACCTTGCAAAAAAAGAGGTGTGGTGGATTCAATATTTGTTATACGGAGTATTATTTATTATCCTTATTAATATTTCTATTGAGGTATACTCCTTTGCAACTAATGATAGGCTTCCTTTTGATAATACATTAACAACTATTGTTCTTGTATTCCTAATTCTATATTTAGGTTTTTTTGGCATACTACAATCGCCAGTATTGGTGCCAGAATACCTTCTGGAACGCTTTTATAACAAAAAGGAATATGGTGGAATCGACCAGCAACAACCGACGCATCATTTGGCAGGTGCTACTGATGAAGAGATTGCTCTTTTAAAAGAGCAATTGATGCAACTATTAGAGACCAAAAAACCATATTTGGATGAGCATTTAAGTCTCAAAACTTTAGCCGAGATGATCCCTATAACAGACAGAAAGTTGTCTGCCTTATTAAATCACTATTATGGCATTAATTTTTATGATTTTGTAAATGCGTACCGTGTAAGGGAGGTGCAGAAAAAAATGACGCAAAGAGAGAATGATAAATATACGGTTTTGGCACTAGCCTTTGATGCAGGCTTCAATTCAAAATCTTCTTTCAATCGAATTTTTAAGAAAGAAACTGGACTTTCTCCTTCTGCCTATAAAAAACAGCTTCAACCTAAGCCCTAAAAAGGTCTCATTGGTGTATATGGAGCGTTTTGCTCAGTATCCTTTTCTTTATTTGTGACGAATTAAAAACAATTGTCATGAACTTTTTTAAAATGAGCGTCTTTCTTTTATTGTGGATCAGTAGTATTCATAGTATCCGTGCTCAGTCGCAGTATGATTATAATGAGTTGATGTCTGTAGAAGATCAAAAAAAAGATTTACAGCTTCTAAGGAGTAATCTGGAGGAAGTACATCCGGGATTATACAGGTATCATTCAAAAGAAGAGTTTAGAATACTTTTTGATGCGATTAAAAATGAATTGAATACCCCTATCACTGCTGTTGATTTTTACCGAAGATTACTTCCATTATTGCCTCTAATTGCCAATAATCATACAAAAATTCAATGCCCTATAACCTACGAAAATGTGATTGGGAAAACAGCTCTAAGATTTCCTTTTCGACTCTACCATAGAAATAATAAATCCTATGTATATGCAGATCTATCAGATGAACAAGTTATTGGTGCGGGCAGAGAAATACTCAAGATAAATGGAAGAACAATGGAAGAAATTTTAACAGAAATGATTGGATATACTTCTGTTGACGGATTTAATACTTCTATAGCCTATTACGGACTAGGAGTTGCTTTTAGTAGAAGGTATGCCTATTATTTTGGAACTCCCGCTGTTTTTGAAATTGAATATGTGGATGCAAACAATAAAATAAGGACTACATCTATTAAAGGACAAAAAGCCCCTTTATTAAATCAAAGACGGGCAAAACATGCCAAGCCTAAGCCAGAAGAGATTATTTCTTTTTCCATTACAAATGAAATTGCGTATTTGAGAATAACATCTTTTCAACCCAAAAGTGCAAGTAATTTTAAAAAGCAAATAAGGAATGCATTTAAAGAGATTAAAGAGAACGAAGTACCTAATCTTATTATTGATGTTAGAGACAATGGAGGGGGGTATGGAGAAGCTGCAAATGAAGTGTTGAGTTATTTAATTAGCACTGTAGTACATCCCTATAAGGATGAATATGCCTTGGTAAAGGAAATTCCATATGAACGTTATTACGAAAAAGATTTCTTTTTTAAACATTTTAAGCGGCAGCCATTGGAAAAAAAAGGAAGAACCTACCATATAAAGAATATTACTTCTCAAAAAATACAGCCAAAGAAAACGAACTTTCACAAAAAATTATTCATACTCCAAAATGCAGCAAGCGCTTCTGCTACAGGGGAGTTTCTTGGGTTAGCTAAATCCTATACCAAAGCTGAATTTATAGGAGAAGAAGCGGGCGGAAATGGAGCGGAATTTACGGCTAACGATTTGTTGCATATGACATTGCCAAGATCTGGAGTACGGCTTACGATCCCAGCTTTAAGAACAGAACTAAATGTAACTTTCCAAAATACCGGATATGGAGTACAGCCAGATTATGAAATTATTCCAACCATTGATGATATTCTTAATGAGAAAGATGTTGTTTTGGAATATGTTTATCAAAAAATAAATCAAGAAAATTAAAAGAAGCTAAAGTTTGCACCACGCCATATAACATACATATAAGAAGTTATTTATTTGGATTTGGATAATGATCAGATTGATCCTCCCCTGTATTATCCATACAAACAAAGTCCTTTTCTAATAAAAGGGATAGGGAAGTGCCATGGGCCGTTTGGAACGTATGGCTAAAGCCTACTTGGTCGCTGTTAAACCATTGTTCACTATGCTCTTTTGCTAGATACAGACAAATGCAATCTCCACTAAACTCTGCTTCAA
Source organism: uncultured Flavobacteriaceae bacterium (assembly GCA_947500575.1). Taxonomy (GTDB): domain Bacteria; phylum Bacteroidota; class Bacteroidia; order Flavobacteriales; family Flavobacteriaceae; genus CANMSI01. The sequence continues at coordinate 578,345 of CANMSI010000003.1, forward strand.
GCAGAGCAATACCAGTTTTGGCTTTTAGCGCATAGGTGAGTTTTCTGTTACCAAAATCGGTAGTGTCTTCAAAAGATCCGGTTTTGGAAAAAACTTCTACCTCAGTTTTAGTTAATCTATAGCGGATGGAGTTTCCTTTGATTCTAATTTTCATCTCCCTCTTTTTTTTGTACCAATCCTTTAGTAAACTCGTTCAAGGTCGCTACTTTTTCCTCAAAATTACCTTTGATGCTTTTTCGATATTCATTCAGATTTTTCACCAAATCATCAATATTTTCTGGAATCACATCTTCAAAAAATTGCCGCAAACGTTTGGCAGTGGTGGGCGATTTTCCGTTGGTAGAAATGGCCACTTTTACATTTCCTTTGGTGACAATACCACCCATATAAAAATCACAAAATGGCGGGTTATCGGCTACATTTACCAATATTTGTTCTGCTCTACAATCCTTATATACTTGTTCGTTTACTGGCACATGATCCGTGGTAGCAATCACCATATGTTTTCCTTCCAAATACTTAGGATGGTACACATCTGTATGCATGGGGATGTTAAATTTTTCCGCGAGTTGAACGGTAGCTTCTCTAAACATAGGAGCCACCATTTCTACCTGTGCATTGGGACTGGATTTTAGTAAGAACGTCAATTTTTCTTCTGCCACATTACCACCGCCCACAATTAAAACCTGTAGTTGTGAAACCTTTAAAAAAATAGGATATAATTCATTTCGTTCCATTCAATTCTTCTGTATTATGTTGAACATTTTTGAAAACTACGGTTCAAAGTTACTGTTCTTTTAGTCGTATCTATTGATTCCTTATTGCAGATTGCTTTGGATGTGCAATGTGCACCTTCTTATTCTGATGGAATTGGAAGTTGGTGCATTCTTAAAAAGGAGAGTTTATCCCAATAGCCTCGCTGAAATTTTATCTTGCCATCTATCACTTGGAAGAAACCACATCCTCTTAAGCCTAAAGGGTCTTTCCATTCTAAAATGGCCCAGTCTCCATCTTCAAAAATATGTTCTGGAATACAGCACATATCCGCAGCCTTAAATTCTGCAGCAAACATTGCTCTAATAGCTTTTTGCCCTTTAATAGGCTCGTTGGCTACTTGGTGGTTAATGGCATCTATATGATAAAGTGCTGCAATTTCAGTTGCATTCCCTTGGTTAAAGAGTTCTATCCATTGTTCTATGACTTGGCGAGGTTTCATTGTTTTCTAACTGTTGTTTTTAGATATTGAAATAGGCTATCTAAGGTACGAATATTCTATATTAGACTGGTTATAAAGCAATTTTATCCGCCTACATTTTATTTCGGCCGACGGGCATAATGGCTAATTATGATGATAATTAAAAAGGATCATAATGTCTTGCATTATGACACTTTGCTTGGGTAAAGCAAAGTATTTTGTACTACACTTTCTTTAAATTTTTCTTCTAAAAAGATTCTTCTTCGAAGGTAATGGAACACTTATTAACTGACCGACGGTAGGAGGGATGGCAATGTGTGTGGAATGGATTACTAGTTCTTAAAATAGTCAAAATCTTTAGAAATTAAATAAGTATCTTGATACTTTTCAAAAATGTGTTTTTTAAGCATCATAAACGGTCCCTCTTGAATATATTCCTTTAGTTCATTTTCCTCTTGCTCCAATTGCAATTCAAATGAATTCGAATCCTCAGGGTACTTTCTTATAAGCTCTATTAAAATTTTAATTTTCGGAAAGTATATATTTAACATGAACTTGTAAATTAGCTTTCTGGTTTTTGGTTTTTCTTTTCCATTTATAAAGGTTTTTAAAACTGTCCTTTCATACTTATCTATGTTCTCGGCACTCTGATTTTCATGGTCTAACAAGTCATAATTGCCGTTTACGGGATTAAATATCAATTTATCCATTTCATTTTTGCAGCAAGGGTTTAAAACTGGAAAGTAATCTCTTTTCTTATTGTTACAAGAATGACAGGACCAAACGAAATTATCTAAAGAATAGATTTTTTCAGCATTTATATCTAAGCTCTTGGGGAAAAAGTGATCTACTTCGCCATCTCTTTCTTGGTCACAATAGGAACCACAATAAGCACAATTATATTCAAAGAAATTTCTAAGTGGAATTCGAATTGAATCCCGATTCCATAAACTTCCAGGCTTACTAACTATTTCAGGTTCCGGCATATCAGGATTCCTTCTTTTCAAGGCCTTTTGAGCGATATACTCCTTATAATCTAGCCACTTCTGTCTTTCATCAGTATCAAGTTGCGTCAATTCGTCAACAGGGGCGTTTTGAAATACAGCCCTATCCAAAAAATGCATGGGCTAAGATTTTACTTTTTTAATTAGTTCTTCCAGCTCACTTTGCTTTTCTTTAAGTGCCTTTTCATAATCTTCTAAAGAATCACTAAGAGAAGCACTCTCGCTTAAACTATTAATATTTTCTTTAATAAGTTTTATGGTTTCCTCATCCTCTGCCGGAGTATTCTCTAATTGCTCTTTAAGTTGTTCTAGATTGTAGAGCGGGGGGGATTCAGTGGTATTAAATAATTTATGCAAAATGTCATTGTAGTTTAATGACCATGTATCAATATCATTTTCAGAAAGAACAATTTCGTTAGAATCATTTATTTCAAGGTTTAAAATTTGTTCTTTATTAAGTCTCGAGATTATTAAAGGGGAATGAGTTGTAAATATGAACTGTGTTTTTATGAAGTTCTTTCGGAGAATACTTATGAATTGCGCTTGCCATTTTGGATGAATAGAAGTGTCTATTTCATCCAAAATTAATATAGAATTTTGCACAATGGCCTGATTCGTTAAGAGGGTGGGAAATGAATTGATTAACCGCTCTAAGTAATAACCTACCCAACTCATAATTATTTTGAACCCTTGGCTTACCATGCTCAAGGGAATACCATCAGGAGAGTCAAAAGTAGAAACCCAAACATCTGGTGGTGAAGCGCTTTTTACCTTAATATATTTTATCTCATGTCTTGTTATTTCGGAAATTATTCCGAAAACCTTGTCAATAATCGCCCTATTTTTATTTTCAGTAACAGTTATTTCCTCATTCTCATTAGAATCTACCTCCTGCAAGCCCTTTACATCTAAATTAACTATCCAAGAAATAAAAGAGTTTAGTCTATTATCTTCTTCATTACTATAAATCAGAGGAATTAAATCATTCACATGGGGTTGGGACATTTTTACAAAACTTTCTGAACTACTTTGAACTACTTCGCTTCTTAACTGTGGGAATCCAACAATTGGACATTTTAGATTAAAACCACCAGTCAATATTTCTGATTCATTTTCACTTGTGATTTTAAAATCTCGGCCTTTGTCTATTGGTTCCAAAGATATCTTGTTCGTATAATCATCGCCATCAATAGAGTAACTGAGCTCTATAGAGCCGCTCTCATATATTGTTTGTCCCTCCTTATTGAGGCCCGAAATTCTTAGTAGAGGCCACATCTTCTTTCGTTCGATACTGGGATGTACACCACCTAGAATTGCTAAACCTATTGACCTTAATATGGTACTTTTACCAGCACCATTCTCCCCAACCAGACAATTGATATTTTCATCGAAATCAAGCTCTAAGTTTTTAAAATGACCAATATTTATTAAAGAAATTTTACTTAATCTAACTTTGGGAGAGTGCTGGTCAAGGGCCGAAAAAATATTGCCTTTTAATTCATCATAAGAACCAAACAAAAGAGTTTTATCTTTATAATTCTTACGTATCAACTCCTCATTTTGCTCGGTCACGCTGCCAATTGACCTATTTATAAAATTAATACTAGTTTCAATGATTTTATTTTGTAGTAATATGTAGTAGTTTAAGTCTAGTTTCGAACATTTTTCCAATAATTTAAATAGAAGTTTGGAATCTTTATGCGAATCGAATGTTATTAGAAAGAAGACTATACTTTTCGATTTATTAATATCCTTTAAAGAATTGACTTCGATTAAATTTGTGCCTATTTCTTCTATATAATTGTTTAATATTTCGTCAAATTTCGATTTAATGTTGTCTTTTTGAATATTCTTAAAAATATATGCCTTTCGAGTTCGAGGTGACTCAAGTGGAACTTCTTGATTTTCTAAAATATAACTAATAGTATTTGCCGGAGAATTAGCACTATAATTTGATGGCAGAGGGAGCTTAGTGTCATTGACTGTAAAGGATTTTAACTTGGTTAAGTTTGCTATTTCTAACGGTAAATATTCAATGTCATTACCGTGAATATTTAGATCTTCCAGGTTAACTAAATTCCCAATTTCCTTGGGTACTTTAACAATTTTATTTTTATAAAAATGTAAAAGTTTTAAATTGGTAAGCTCGAAAAGCTCCTCTGGGAGCTCTTTAATTTCATTATTTCCTATATCTAATTTCTGAATTGTATTAAAAGCACCAATTGACTTTGGTATTTCCGATAATTTTTTGCCGTTTATTGTGCAATTATTAAGGTGAAGTGCTGTAATGCCTGGGGTTAGCTTAGGGAACTTGGGAATTGATTTACCGTTGTGGACTAGTTGTGACATATTGTTGAAAAAAATTAAAACACATGAATTATTCAAATGTAAGAATCTATTTGCAAATTGTTAATAAATATAGGATAGGTTAAGGCCTAAGAGAATTTTGGTAAAACAATAGGGGAGAGGAGCGTTAAGAATTTTAGGGGGCTGGTTACAATAATGATTGACTGTTATATTGGTTCTTTGACCTTAAAGCGATCTTAAAAGTCAGAATGGATCCTAAAATTTAGCGACCGGCCCGTACATTGTTTCCAAAATTATCTGTAAGCCTTGATTTTTTTGTTTCTTTTTTTATCAAGAAAAAAAGAAAAAACAACTCTTGATCAAGTTATCTATAGTTGAAGGTAGGAGGTAGTTTTGTTACGGTATTATCTTACATTAAATTTTGGAATTTCTTTACAACTTCTTTATATTGAACACTCAATACCCCCATCAAACTAATAACTAATGAATTGGTCAACTATAACTATAGGCCTTCTATTTGCGGGGCTCGTTTTGTTTTTTGTAAGAATTATAAAAGATAATATCCCTCTTCTTAAAAGTATCAGAAAAAATCATAAATCCTTTGTTAAGTCTATAGCCATAAGTATAGCTTTATGGTCTCCAATGCTAATCGCCATTTTACCAGGGCTATGGGCAAATTATCAATTGGAAGTAGCAGTAAAATCTTCTATTTACGAGGATACATTTATAACAGATGTAAATGAGGAAAAAGATGAATTTCTAGTTGATCTTGATTATTCAGTTAATGAAGTTTTTGAAAACTATGAAAAAGAGATTTTGAAAGACATTGACACTCTTGGGATTTCAGCGGAAAATGCCAAGAATTCTTACCCTAAAAAAGTTGGTGACCAAATAAAAGGAACCTACGAAGCGCAGGAAGCTACCTTACTTAAAAAACCAAAAAGCAAATGGGGAAGTTTTAATAGATGGAAAAAGCGAAAAAAAGTAGATATTTTTAATTCATTAAGTCGAAAATTGACACAACAATCGAATAAACAAATGAAGTCTGTAGTAATGAATATGGCAGATGTTGTTGAAAATGAACTTAAATCAAAACTTGAAGATGTTGATAATGCTGTGGACAATTACTCAAATAAAGCTAAGGAAATAGTAATTGAGGAACTGGAAAGGTACCGTCAAATAACATACAATAGTATAAAAAATACATATTTGACCTTGAAATTAATAAAAGCAATATTTGATTTATTCTTAATAGTTGCTATAATTAAAAGTTTCCTCTATGTCCTTGCAAGGGTATTATATAGCAAGGATAGTGGCATTACGTTTAGTTTGGATTTTGATGAAATTGAAAAAAAAGGTGCGATAATAAAGAAGGAAAAAAGATTTTCAATAGGAGCAGCTTCAAAAGAAGTATATTTCATAACAAGAAAAGTTACGCTAAGCGGTGCTTCAGAAAGACTGAAAACACCCCAATTCTACAGGTGTTTCTTTTCTAGATTATTTAATAAGGCCTTGGCAATGGATAAGGTCGATATGACCTGTATTGATGAACAGGTATCAATAGGGCAAGATAAGAAACAAGAATTTTTAATTTATGAACTTAAAAAAGGAGAAGTCTGTATCTTTCATTTTAGAGATTTTATTGGTATGACGGAAGGCGTAAAATTAAAGACCATTTTTAATTTTCAACTTTTTTCTTTTTTATTTGGTACTGTTCGTTTTTCATCGGCTAAAGGAGGTAAAAATGGGGGTAAAATAATTCTAAAAAGCACTGGAGAGTGTATAATTTCACCACATGGAGGGACGAATAAACCACATAAATCGTTTAGTATTTTGGCGTTTCAAAAAAAGGCTGAATTTTCAGTTGAGTCAAGTTTAGGTATCGTAGATATTTTCCTTAGTAATTACAGTTTAAAAAAGGTTAACACAGCCAATATAATAATTGCTAGTGTTGAAACAGATAGAAAAAGAAAAGGAATTCTCAAGTTCTTCCTTCGATTTTTTATACCTATTTAGCGCGTAATATTATGTAAAATAGAAATTAAAGAAAGATTTCCTAGGAACATATAGAGTAGCAAGTGCTCAGAAATTTATTTTTCTTAAATTTTGAGCTTTTGCGGCAAGCTGCCGAGAATGCTGTGAAAAATTTATTGACGAATAGTTTCTCATAAATCGCATATTTCAAAAGAATCTAAAAGTTTTGCTTTTTTTGGCGCTGGCCAAGCGGCTGGGAATTGCGTATAAAATAAAATGCCTCAGCATTTTGATTTTATGAAAACAATAAGCTGTTGGCCGAGCGGCAATTTGACATAATGACAAATTATGAGTACAGCCGAAAGGTTTGTCGCTGGGGTTGCTAAGAATTTGAAATTCTCTAAAAAGTTTTTTCTAAGTACAAATATTGAAGCTACGTAAATTAGACAGGCTGATGACCCTGTTAGTAATTCTCTTAAAAGCTATAAACGTGAGGGATATTTTACATAATAGAATTATGACTTACAGCTAAAGAGTTGAATCTGAAATACTTATATGCCAATCTGTATCATAATTTAATTTATGTTAAATACAATCTATAGCTTTTTAAAAGTACGTCTCGACATGTACACAGTTTGATACGCAAGACCAAATTTTGGTCGTTCCTTATGCCTAGTGTAAGGTATTGCATTAATCACATAATGCTTTTCGCGAGCGCAATTAGTATCATCACAAACAAATTCATAATATATATAATTATCCGAAACCCAGCTAAGTTGGCTTTGATCATTTAGAAATGCATAGTGCGGGTTTTCAGAAATTAGTTTTCCATTTTCATTAAAGTGATATACGTACCCTAAAATAAATCTTTCACCCTTTATTTGAACCAAATAGTTCCATCCAAAACCATCTCCTGTAAAGCAAGTTTGAAAGCCGATTACTTCATACGAATCATCGATTTTAAGATAACGCTTTCTAAATGGAAGCCAAAGATGCTGTACACTCATCGATTTCCATATACCGAACCATTCGCCCGAAAAGGAATTCAATACCGCTAAACCTTTGCTGCTTTTTGAACTGATTTTAGATGGTTTTTTTAATGGATGCTTTGTGCCAGATTGATTCATGAGTTTCTTTTTAATCATGCGATTTAAGTACGATTGTTCGATAGGGTATGACGTTTGATGAAAATTAAAAGATTCAGTCACTCCCTTCCGAAAAAAGCTTTCAAATTTTTCCTGCGTGATACCATATCTCTTTATCCTTTCAGAGTACTCAAAAATTTCTTGATAATCCTTTGTCAATTGCTCGCTAAGATCGGTATTGTTCGACTTGCTATTTATTGCATCAAATGGAACATTCAAAAAACAAGTCATTAATGCTATTACTACCTTGATATATATTTTAGTAATCATAACTGATTTTATGAAGTTATAATTCCTTTATTCCTAGGCAGTTTCCAGGCTACTCGCAGGATTATTAAAAGAAAAATATTTCCTGTACACGCAAACAATATATCATCCAGATCTGCAGATGGCAAGGTGCTGAGTAGACCCAAGGAAGTGACCACTGCAGCAACTGTATTGAACCATTTATTGGTCTTTTCTTTTAAAATTCTTGATAAGAGCACCATTAGGATAGGTATTTGCGCTATTACTGCATATACCAGCATGGTGGTTTCTGGAATATTGATAACCATCATTTGCTCTATGTAACCTTCACGTACAAATTCGTGTAGGTCCCTAACTATCATATTAAATAATATGACAATCCACAAGGTGGATAGAAGTACTCTTGGGTCTGTATGCTGTGTTTTCATAGTAAATTATTTTTTGGTTATTAATTTTAAGTCGTCTAGGACCGCATTGGATTGTCCCCAATAGTAGCTGTCATCACTACCAGAGTTAAGTTGAATAACAATCGTTAGATAATTGCCCTTTTTAATTTCACCTACATCTAGATGAAACCATTCAAATTGCGATGCTGGAAGGGTCAAGTCTAAAACACTAGCATTTTTTGGTAGTTCATCAGGAATATATGTTAGTTGCCTTGATGTGGAAAAAGCAACTATTTTTAGAGTGTCAATCGTTTCTTCGATATCTGAACCTGAAAATTTATAACGTCCTAGTAGTCTTAGGTTTTTATGATTTTCAGCATTCAAAAAGCTACTGAATAATGCATTTGTTTCAGTAATATGAGATCCAGAAGAACTTCTATGAAGTGCTACTGCATTTCCATTAGCATCTGGCAAATCATATTTATAAGCAAAGCCATGTCCATCCACTGATCTCCAAGTTTTATTCTTTCGATGCTCTTTCCAACCTACGGGTACATCATAAACCTGCTTGTGACTACTAATGGTTTCAAATTGATTAAAACCACCATTTGGAACATTAATTTGCGCCATCATTTCTAATAATACACTGATAATTAGTATTGCTGTTTTTATCATTACAAAAAATTAGTTAAACATTTGATTATGAGACAAATATTAGCATGTCTAAAGGGTTAAAAAATTTTAATATGCAAGCTGGGTATAGCTATCTGTGAAATGTTATTTTTAATCTGCAAAAGATTTTGCTTTTGAGCGCTATTTATAAAAAAACTAGTAGGAAAATCTGAAGTGATTATTATAAATCTCTCGGTTGTAGCATCAATAATATCTTTTTGATGCCTTTTATTTTGGAGTGAATAACTATAGGTATAATTACTCAATAAAAAAGCGATTCGTTTTAAATTAAAAACCAATCGCCATATAGGTATCAGGACCCATTTTTCGCAGACTTAATTTTGTACTTATGCTATTAATTTACCATTTACTATTACTTATCTGCTGAAAAAAAGATGCTTTATACGTTTCAGAAATAGGAATAAGTTCATTAGCAATTCGTATCCTATTTCGTTCTATAGATTCTATTTTACTCAGCGAAACCATATACGATTTGTGCACTCTACAAATTAAATTTTGTGAGATAATTTGTTCGAACTCCTTAAAATTTTGGAGCGTCATAATTCTTTTATTAATGGTATGAATCCTGCGATAGTCTCGCATTCCTTCAATGTATAAAATATCCTGAAGGTTAATTTTTTCAAGACGATTTTCTGTTTTTACAAAAATAAATTCGGGTGGTTTCTTTTCGGTTTTTTGTTTTAAATTATCTTGTACTTTGTTAACAGCTTGTACAAAACGATTGAAGGTAAACGGCTTTAATAAATAGTCTGTAACGTTAAGTTCAAAGCTTTTTAAGGCATACTCTTGATAGGCCGTAGTAATAATTACCTGACTTTCTATTTTTGAACTTTCCAATAATTCAATACCTGTTAACTCATCCATATTAATATCGAGAAAAAGGACATCCACCTTATTGGCTTTTAAAAAGGCAAGACCGTCTAGTGCATTATCGAATGTGGCAGATAACTCAAGAAAAGGTATTTTTTGAGTAAATTCTTTAGTCCGATCAAGTGCTAAAGGTTCGTCTTCGATGATGATGCATTTATACTGTTCCATTACTGATTACTTTCTTTATTAATCTACTTAGTAATTATTAGGTTTACAATGTATTCTTCATTTCCTTTCTCTACCTCTAAAATGTGATTTTCAGGATAAAGCAGTTTTAGTCTTTTTTCAATGAGTGTATTACCTAAACCATTATTTTCCTGTTTCAATTTTCGATTAGGGTTGAACCTATTCCTGCATTCAAATTGTATATGATCCTTTTGAATTTGGATACTAATATTTATGGCATTATTCAATTTCTTATTAGTGGTGTGTTTAAAAGCATTTTCAATAAAAGGAAGAAATATCATGGGTGCAATGGTTTTACCTTTTGGCGAACCGGTAACTTCAAAATTGATATAGTTAGTATTAGCGGTTCTAATTTTTTGTAAAGCGATGTACTTTTCAATGTATTCAATCTCCTTAGATAGAAAAACTGTATCTGTTTTTGTCTCAAACAACATAAATCGCATAATGTCAGATAATTTGTTTAAATACATGGAAGCCTCTATTGCATTTTTAAGAATTAGAATATCAATATTGTTTAGTGTATTAAACAAAAAGTGTGGATCTAGTTGCGATTTAACCAAAGCCATTTCCATCTCGTGATTTTTTTGCTTAAGCTCCTCTTTCAATTTTAATTCTTCATACCAACTAATAAACCCTTTGGTAACTAGAGCTACAACACCTGTTGCAAAACAAACGAAAGAGCTAAAGATGATGCCAGTGGTCATAGATTCCTTACGTTCCGTCAAGCTCTCGATGCCTAAAAAAATATAAATTAGAAGAGTTCCTATCAAGGAGGCGCCTATTGCAAAAGCCAGTGTATATATGGAGGACCGTAGAAATTGTTTTTCACGAATTTTTGGAAAGACAAGAACATAGAACAAATAATAGGAAATAATGGATGGAATCAACGTAAAATAAACAGCTCTAATAGTTGCTTCATCTACAATAGCATTATTCTCTTCTCCTTCTAATGAAAGAGTGACTAAAACAATGGTTAAGATCAAATAACACAACCAAAATCCGATATGTAATCCAATGATTAGTGTCTTTTTCACAATTAATAGATAAAGTATTAATATAGCAAATGTTAGCTATTATTAGAAGTTTAAAAAATAGGTTCTGCCAACTAGTGATATTTATCTGCAAAGTAAGCTCTGATAAGGTTATATAGGTCCCAGTAAAAAATTCAAGTACTACTGTTAAGCTAATTATCCACTATCTAAGAAGGTTTTATCAAAGAGGTTTTCTTTGTAGCGGGAACTGGATTCATTGCTTCATTGCATTTCGCAATGGGCCAGAATGGGAACAGCCCAAAGAAAATCCGAAGCGCAAAAGCACTTCGCCGTAATTTTTATGCGTTTCCAAAACAGAAATGAATTTCGTTTCTCCAACGCATAAAAAAACCTCTTAATTTCTTAAGAGGTTTTCTTTGTAGCGGGAACTGGACTCGAACCAGTGACCTTCGGGTTATGAGCCCGACGAGCTACCTACTGCTCTATCCCGCGATGTGGACGGCAAAGATACGATTGTTTCTTCGTTTTTTCCAAATCTATCAGGCTTTATTTTCCTTTTCGTGCTGTTATGGAAATTCCATACCTTCGGTTTTTAGTTTTTCTATGGAGACAATCAATAATTTTCTAAAGAGCGCCGATGGGATGGCAAGTTGGCCCATGTTCATTTTACTCATAGGCGGAGGTGTTTTTTTAATCTGTTATTCAAAATTAATACCCTATCGTTTTTTCGGTCATGCACTCGCTATTGTTGGCGGTAAATACGACAATAAAACTGCGAAAGGAGATGTAAGTTCGTTTCAGGCATTATCTGCTGCAGTTGCTGCTACTGTAGGTTTAGGAAATATTTCAGGGGTGGCATTAGCCATACGAGATGGGGGTCCAGGCGTGGTCTTTTGGATTTGGATGACGGCATTAATAGGCATGTGTATTAAATATTATACCTGTAGTCTTTCCATCATGTTTAGAGGAGAAGACTCCGAAGGAAAATTACAAGGAGGCCCTATGTTTTATATCGTCAAAGGCTTGGGTAAAAAATACAAACCCCTCGCTATTTTCTTTTGTATAGCCGGGTTATTTGGTTTTTTAGGTGTATTTACCGCCAACCAGTTTACAGAAACTTTTATGCGCGTTGTACAACCCGAAGAGACCATCATGGCAATGGGAGGTTTGGCAGCAGATCCGCTTTTTAATTGGAAACTTATTATAGGCATTGTATTGGCCATCATTACTTCTTTTGTGATCTTTGGTGGCGTAAAGAAAATAGCAAAAGTAGCATCGACCATGGTACCTTTTATGGCCTTTGTATATTTAATTGCAGTGATTATTGTGATTGTTTTAAATAGTGCTGCGGTGCTGCCGGCTTTTAAACTAATTATTAAGGAGGCCTTTAATCTAAATACCATGGTTACGGGTGGTTTTTGGGGCTTAGTAATTATAGGGGTGAAGCGGGCTATGTTTTCCAATGAAGCAGGTTTGGGTAGTGCTCCTATGTATCATGGGCAATCTAAAAATGAGGAGCCCATAAGAGAAGGTTTGGTTGCCATGTTGGGTCCCTTTATAGATACCATCTTAATTTGCACGTTTACAGCAATTGTAATTATTGTAAGTGGTTCTTATTTAGGCGATGCAGACGGTATCGTAATGACATTAAATGCTTTTGAGACTACCTTGGGTACCTATGGAGATGATTTATTAATGATTATTGTAACGGCTTTTGCGCTCTCAACATTGTTTACCTATTCCTATTACGGCGTAAAGTGTTTATCATTTTTAACCAATGCAAAAATTGGACGGTATTATAACATCTATTTTGTAGTGATGGTCGTATTTGCTGCAATAGCATCTCTGGACTTGGTAAAAACATTGATCGATTTATCCTATGCGTTAATGGTAATTCCAAACATGATTGCCGTATTATTGCTGGCACCAAAAGTAAATAAAGCTGCAAAAACCTATTTTAAAAATTTAAAGAATGCAAAAGCATAAAGCGGGCTTCGTAAATATTATTGGAAACCCCAATGTGGGGAAATCTACCTTAATGAATGCCTTTATAGGGGAGAAGCTTTCTATTATTACTTCCAAGGCGCAAACTACACGGCACCGAATTTTAGGAATTGTAAATGGTGATGATTTCCAGGTAGTATTGTCAGATACCCCTGGAATTATTAAACCCGCCTATGAGTTGCAGGCATCGATGATGGATTTTGTTAAATCGGCTTTTGAGGATGCAGATGTGCTTCTGTATATGGTAGAAATAGGAGAGAAGGCCTTGAAAGATGAAAACTTCTTCCAAAAAATTAAAAACAGTAAAATCCCTGTTTTATTATTGCTTAATAAAATAGATACTTCAGAACAGGAGATTCTGGAGAGCCAAGTGCAGTATTGGCAAGAGCAATTGCCTACTGCAGAAATTCATATGATCTCTGCCTTACAAAATTTTAATGTAAAAGGTGTTTTTGATCGCATTATAGAGTTATTACCAGAGGCTGCTCCCTACTATCCTAAAGATCAGCTTACGGATAAGCCAGAACGCTTTTTTGTAAACGAAACCATTCGAGAGAAAATATTAAAACATTATAAAAAAGAGATTCCCTACTCCGTGGAAATAGAGACCGAGGAGTTTTTTGAGGATGACGATATTATTCGCATGCGTGCTGTGATTATGGTAGAAAGAGATTCGCAAAAAGGCATCATTATAGGGCATAAGGGAAGTGCTCTAAAACGAGTGGGAGTAGAAGCGCGGAAAGACCTTGAAAAGTTTTTTGACAAACAAGTACACTTAGAACTCTATGTAAAAGTGAATAAGAATTGGCGTAATAATGCCAATCAACTAAAACGATTTGGATATCAAAAAAAATAAAGTCGGTCTTTAACCGGCTATGTAGCTTCCATTGCTTTTTTTCATTATTCCCACAAAACAGTAAGTTTTTATTTATAAATAGAAGGCTTTCATCGAAAAAAATACTTTTTTTCCCGATGGCTTCATATCTTTTTATATCTTTACTTTATCGATAAAGTGCACGAAAACCCCGATGAAATGAAAAATATTGTCATTATTGGCGCCTCAGATTATGGCAGTGCTATCCTTCAATGTATTCAGAATGAGGGGAAGTATCATGTGGTAGGCTTTATAGATTCTTACAAAAGAAAAAGTAGAAAATGGGATGGTTTTGATATTCTAGGAACCATTCATGATCTACCTTACCTTACAGATAAGCACCAACTTTTTGGCGGTATTATTGCTATTGATGCCAACAAAGAGCGTAAAAAAGTCGCTGAAAAAGTGGTCAAAGTAGTTTCTAATTTCAAATTTGTAGTAACAATAGATCCAAGCGTGGCGCTTGGAGACGATTTGTACATTGGAAAAGGGACCGTTATTTTGAAGGGTGCCAGAATAGAATCGCATTCATGGGTGGGCGATTTTTGTGTGGTGAATACAGATGCTACTTTAGGTGCTAATGGGATAATGGACGATTTCTCCAGTTTGGCGATGGGCGTATCTACTGGTGGGGATTTTGGCTTGGCGAAATTTACCAATATTGACCAAAGCATAAAGGATACCGATAAGTCTTCGGTCTTTGCTTCTTTTGATATTACAGATCTTGGCTACCATGCTATGGGTTTTAGTAAACACTTGAAAACGAACCTATAGTTTTCAATACTATTTCTTTCGCTTATAAGCACTTCTTAAAATTCATAGTTTTCTAGAGACTGTAATTGCTTGCAGTTAAAACGATTAGTACTACCTTTGCAGCCTAATAAAATAATATGAGTGCTATTGTAGCCATTGTTGGAAGACCTAATGTAGGGAAGTCTACCTTTTTTAATCGCTTAATACAGCGCAGGGAGGCCATTGTAGATGCTGTTAGTGGTGTAACTAGAGATAGACATTACGGCAAGAGCGATTGGAATGGAAAGGAATTCTCTTTAATCGATACTGGCGGTTATGTTGTAGGTAGTGATGATGTTTTTGAGAAAGAGATAGATAAGCAAGTAGAATTGGCAATAGACGAAGCGGATGCTATCATTTTTATGGTAGATGTAGAGTCTGGTATTACAGGCATGGATGAAGATGTAGCCAAGCTGTTACGACGCGTAAAAAAACCTATTTTTTTAGTCGTTAATAAAGTAGACAATGCCAAACGTTTAGAAGAAGCAGTAGAATTTTACAACCTAGGCCTGGGAGATTATTATGTGCTCTCTAGTACCAGTGGAAGTGGTTCTGGAGAATTATTAGATGCCCTTGTGGAAGTATTACCAGCGCATGAAAAGGAAGAAACCGAACTACCAAGATTTGCAGTGGTAGGAAGACCCAATGCCGGGAAATCTTCCTTAATTAATTCCCTTATTGGCGAAGACCGATATATTGTTACAGATATTGCCGGAACTACCAGAGATAGTATAGATACCAAATACAATAGATTTGGATTTGAATTTAATTTAGTAGATACGGCGGGCATTCGAAGAAAAGCAAAGGTGAAAGAAGATCTGGAGTTTTATTCGGTAATGCGTTCCATAAGAGCTATAGAGCATTGCGATGTTTGCCTGTTGGTGTTAGATGCTACTCGTGGTTTTGATGGGCAAGTAGAGAATATATTTTGGTTGGCTCAACGCAATAATAAAGGCATTGTTATTCTAGTAAATAAATGGGATCTAGTAGACAAGGATACCCATACGGTAAAGAGTTATACTCAGAAAATTAAAAAGGCCATTGAACCTTTTACAGACGTTCCTATTCTTTTTATATCTGTATTCACCAAACAGCGTATTTTTAAGGCAATAGAAACAGCGGTTGAGGTGTATAAAAATCGTTCTAAAAAGGTGGTAACAAGGCAGCTTAATGATGTTTTATTACCAATAATTGAAAACAATCCTCCTCCTGCGTATAAGGGTAAATATGTAAAAATTAAGTTCATTACCCAGTTGCCTACGAATTACCCTCAGTTCGCATTCTTCTGTAACTTACCGCAATATGTGCGGGACCCTTACAAACGTTTTTTGGAAAATAAGCTAAGGGAAAACTTTGATTTTACGGGTGTGCCTGTTTCTATTTTTATGAGAAAGAAATAATACTACAAACGTATTTCCGTTTAAGGCATATGAAATATGCTTTCTTCATCTGTTTACTATTTTTTATGAGCTCTTGTGCCTTGAAAAACAATACAAGGGAGTTGAGCAAGGCCTTTTCTGCTATAAATGAGGAATTAGGAAGAAATAGCTATGATAGCCAACAGGAATATGAATCCCTCCTAAAGGAATTGAAGCTGAGGCTTGACGATAATTCTGATGCCCATATGAAGATTTTAAAGCAGGTTGAGGGAGTACATCTTATTTCGGAGCGTTTGTATCTTCATATTGCAGCACTCAAGGAAGAACTTACAAAAGGTATCAAAGATCCCAAAGACTATAGTACTATGGATAAGTCCGTGCTGTTGGATACCTTATTATTTAAGGACGAAAAATTCACAGAAGTGGGACAGTCATTTTCCGATTTAATTATGTTATACATAGAAAAAATGACTGACTATACGAAAGAGACGCCGCAGCTTCAAATAAAAATACGGGATGGTTTCACGCTGGGGAATCGCTCTACAAGCCAGAATTTTTTGGAGTACGAGTTCAAAGGATTTCCATTAATTGCGTCTCTTACAAAGCTTACGCAAATGCAGGCTGATATAGATGTGATAAAGGAGCAGTTTTTAAAAAATCAGATAGCATTGCTAACGCATAAACCGTAAAGGCTTACCGTGGCTGTTACCAGCTTCCGCCTGCACCGCCACCACTAAAACCACCACCGCCAAAGCCGCCGCCGAAACTTCCTCCTCCAAAGCTGCCTCCGCCGAAACCTCCGCTAGAAGAAGAACTTCCACCTTTGCCCATATTGCTGAGGATAATCATATCCCAAAGATCAATACCAGCTGAGCGTCTGCCACCACTACCGCCCCCTTTGTTGCGATTTCGTCTAGACAAAATGATGAGTATTACAATAAAAATAATGAAGGGGAATATAAAGTCAAAAGGAAAATCTTGATTAGAACTATAGTCGTTCTCTTGGGTGTAGGTCCCAGCAAGAATATCTATAATGGCTGTAGTTCCCTTGTCTAGACCTGCATAGAAATCCCCTTTCTTAAATTCTGGAATAATGACTTCTCTAACCAGCGAGCCGGTGGTTCCTGCAGTTAATTTATCTTCTACCCCATAGCCTGGAGCAATCCATACTTTTCGTTCTTTGGAAGCCAAAAGAATAAAAACACCATTGTCTTTTTCTGCATCTCCAATGCCCCATTCATGTGCCCATCTAGGGGCTAAAATTCCAATGTTCTCCCCTTTAATACTGGGTACTGTATACACTACAATTTGGGTAGAGGTGGTGTCTGCATAAGCGAAAAGTTTGGCTGTTAAAGCATTTTTTTCGGCTTTAGAAAGTAATTTGGCTTCATCGTAAACACTGGTTGGTTTTTTTGGTGCAGGTGGAATCGTAAATTGTCCATATCCTGGGGAGAGCGTGAAAAATAAAAATACGATCCATAGGAGAACAGGATACTTATTTTGGATGCTAGCCTTTTGATATCTCATCCTTCAGTTCATTTTTAGAATCCATAGTCCAAGGAAAATGTTTTTGTAATTGATTGCCTGTAGCGATAATTCCATTCACCAAGCCTAAGGTAAATTCACTTTTCTTGAAATGCTTCTGTAGTATGGCTATGATAGATTCCCAGAAATTTTCGGGAACCCGTTCATCAATTCCTTTATCTCCATAAATAGCGAACGAACGGGTCTCTAAGGCAACATAAAAAAGGATTCCGTTGGCTTCTTTGGTGTTGTCCATTTTAAGCAGGTAGAATAATTCTTTAACCCGCGCTAAAGCATCTACCGCTGCGCTGTTTTCTATGTGTACTCTTATTTCCCCAGAAGTAGTTTTTTCAGCAGTCCTAATCGCCTCTATGATACGATGTTCCTGTTCTGCTGTTAAAAAGTCTTCTACTTTTGACATTCCCTGTTTAATCAAAATCAAAATTAACATCTACTGGTTTTTCAGCACCAGCTTCCGCATCAAAATAAGGTTTGTCCTCAAAGTCAAACAATCCAGCCAAAATGCTATTTGGAAAGGTTTTTATGTGAGTATTATAGGGTTTTATGGCTTCATTAAAACGTGTGCGAGCTGTTTGAATAGTATTCTCTGTGCTCGTAAGTTCATCTTGCAGCTTTAAAAAGCTTTGGTTTGATTTTAGATCGGGATAGCGTTCAACGGTCACCAACAATCTTCCCAATGCGCCACTTAAACCACCTTGCGCCTCGTTAAATTGGCTAAGCTGCTCTGGAGTAATCTTAGAAGGATCTATGCTCATAGAAGATGCTTTTGCTCTGGCTTCAATTACGTCTTTTAAAGTGCTACGTTCAAAATCTGCTGCTCCCTGAACGGTTTGTACCAGATTCCCTATTAAATCATTGCGGCGTTGATAAGCGGTTTGTACATTTCCCCAGCTCTCGCTTACATTTTCATTTAGTTTTACAGCGTCATTATTAAAACCAACGCTCCATTGGTATAATCCAAAAGCCACTACAACAACAACAATTAATGGAATAAGCCATTTTTTCATCTGTTCATAATTTTATGGTTAGAGTTACAAGATACGGCAAAATTTGAATATGAAAAAGCACGCTCATCTGTACTTTCAGTATAGGAAATAAATATAAATGGGTAGTGAAGAGGGCAGGTTAGAGCTGACTTTTAATTTTTACAAGTTCTGCTTTTACCAATTCTAATTTTTGAATAACCTCAAAGTTAGAGAGTGTTTTTTGTTTACTTTCTTTAAGATGTGTTTTAGCACCTTCTAAGGTAAAACCACGTTCTTTTACAAGATGGTAAATCAATTGTAAATTCTGAATATCTTGAGGAGTGAACTTTCGATTGCCTTTGGCATTTTTCTTGGGCTTCAAAACATCAAACTCTTTTTCCCAAAAACGAATTAAAGAGGTATTTACACCAAATGCCTTGGCTACTTCGCCAATACCATAATACCTTTTTTCTGGAAGTTCTATATGCATTAATCCAGCGATTGGTTTTCTTGAGTAGCGAATTTTAGCATATTTTCAAATTCCTTGGCTGTTAAACTGCCGTAGTAGAAATTAATAGGATTAATGCGTTCTCCATCTTTCCATACTTCATAATGTAAATGTGGAGCTTCTGAGCGTCCAGTGCTGCCTACAAATCCAATGAGGTCTCCGCGTTTTACACGTTGCCCCTTTTTTACATTGTACTTGCTTAAATGCGCATATAAGCTAAGATAGTCATAGCCATGATCTATACGAATGTGTTTTCCATAACCCGAAGATCCATTATCTGCTCTGGTCACTTTTCCGTCTCCAGTAGCGTAGATAGGAATGCCCTTTGGAGCAGTAAAATCCATACCTCTATGCATTTTTCTAGCCTTCGTAAATGGATCTGAGCGCCATCCATAACCAGAGGCCATACGGGTAAGATCTTCATTTTTTATTGGTTGAATTGCCGGGATGGCTGCCAATAGTTTTTCTTTCTCTTCTGCTAGTTTGGTAATCTCGTCCAAGGATTTGGATTGAATCACCATTTGCTTTTGAATAATATCTATTCGCTGGGTAGTAGAAATAATCATTTCAGAATTATTGAACCCTTCTAAAGATTTGTAACGGTTAACACCCCCAAAGCCAGCTCTTCTTTGCTCTTCCGGAATGGGATTCGCTTCAAAATAAAGACGATAAATATTATTATCTCTATCCTCTATGTTGGCAAGTACTTGTTCTATTTGCTCCATTTTACGGTCTAACAACTCAAACTGAAGTTCATAGTTTTTTACTTCTCTTTGCAAAGAAAGTTCCCGAGGAGTATTTAATAAATTGGTATTCAATAAAACGGTAAGACCCAAAAAACCGAAAATACCTGCTCCTAAAAGAAAAAGGAATATATTTCTATACTTCCTAGATTTTTTAGGTTCTATCTTTCGGTACGAAAGTGTGTCTGGATCGTAATAATATTTTACCTTAGACATGAATGGATTTTATCCTATTTTTGTGCTCTTATTAAATATGTAAACAAACAAATATAAAAATTGTTTTGTATATAAAGTTAAATTTATTAAAACTTACCTTTTTTCTATGAAATCTCAGGAAGTAAGAGCTAAATTCTTAAGTTTTTTCAAAGAAAAGCAACACAAAGTGGTTGCTTCTGCCCCAATGGTAATCAAAGATGATCCCACCTTATTATTTACCAATGCGGGAATGAATCAATTTAAGGCATTCTTTCTAGGGATTAATAGTCCTTCTAACACTAGAATCACAGATACACAGAAGTGTCTTCGGGTGAGTGGTAAGCACAATGATTTGGAAGAGGTGGGGAAAGATACCTACCACCATACCATGTTTGAAATGCTGGGGAATTGGAGTTTTGGAGATTACTTTAAAAAAGAAGCAATCCAATGGGCATGGGAACTATTAACTGAAGAATACGGGATAGATAAAGATAGCCTATATGTTTCTGTTTTTGAAGGGAGTAATGATCCAGACCAGTTGGCATTGGATTCGGAGGCTTTGGAACTTTGGAAAGCGATTGTTCCTGAGGATCGAATCATTATGGGTAATAAAAAAGACAATTTCTGGGAGATGGGAGATCAAGGTCCCTGTGGTCCTTGTTCCGAAATTCATGTAGATATTCGTTCTGCAGAAGAAAAAGCCAAAGTACCTGGGGCTTCCTTGGTAAATCAAGACCATCCCTTAGTGGTAGAAATATGGAATTTGGTTTTTATGCAATACAACAGAAAGGCCAATGGTGTTTTAGAGGCATTGCCTGCCAAGCATGTAGATACTGGGATGGGATTTGAGCGTTTATGCATGGTGCTTCAAGGGGTGCAATCTAATTATGATACGGATGTGTTTACACCAATAATTAGGGAGATAGAAACTATTACCAACGTAAAGTATGGGAAAAAGGAAGATGAGAATATTGCTATCCGAGTAATTGCAGATCACATTAGAGCAGTTGCTTTTTCCATTGCAGATGGACAACTTCCGAGTAATACCGGAGCAGGTTATGTAATTCGTCGTATTTTACGAAGAGCCATTCGTTATGGTTTTACTTTTCTAAATACCAAAGAGCCATTTATGTATCGCTTGGTAAAAGTATTGACAGATACTATGGGAAGTGCTTTCCCAGAACTCAAGGTGCAAAGACAGCTTATAGAAAATGTTGTAAAAGAAGAAGAGCATTCGTTCTTAAAAACTTTGGAACAAGGCTTGGTGCTATTAGACACTGTTTTGGAAAAATCGAAGAGCAGCTTGATAGACGGTAGAAAAGCTTTTGAATTATATGATACCTATGGCTTTCCCATAGATTTAACGGCCCTTATTCTAAGTGAAAAAGGCTTTGAGTTAGACCAAAAAGGCTTTGAAGAAGCCATGCAAGAGCAAAAGGATAGATCGCGTTCGGCTTCGGAAATATCTAAGGAAGATTGGGTAGTTCTTGCAAATGATGTGGAACAAGAGTTTGTAGGTTATGACACTTTAGAAACCGAAGTGAAATTGGTAAAGTACAGAAAAGTGACTTCAAAGAAAGAAGGAGCGCAATACCAGTTGGTGTTTAACCTAACACCATTTTATGCCGAAGGCGGAGGGCAAGTAGGAGATAAAGGCTATTTAGAAGTTCCAAACGGCGATGTGGTATATATTATTGATACCAAAAAAGAGAACAATGAAATTGTTCATTTTGCCAAAAATTTACCCAAACATTTGGAAGAAACGCTGAAAGCCGTTGTAGACAAAAAGCAGCGACAACGAACGGCAAGCAACCATACCGCTACGCATTTATTGCATCAGGCATTAAGAGAAGTGTTGGGAACACACGTAGAACAAAAAGGTTCTGCGGTGCATTCTAAATATTTGCGATTTGATTTTTCTCATTTTGCGAAAATGACCGTAGAGGAGTTGCGAGCGGTAGAGAATTTTGTGAATGCGAGAATCGATGGAAATTTAGCTTTGGAAGAACGAAGATCTGTTCCCGTAAAAGAGGCATTGGCAGAAGGCGCCATGGCTTTGTTCGGAGAAAAATATGGCGATGCAGTACGTACCATCCGTTTTGGACAATCCATTGAGCTTTGTGGAGGAACCCATGTGAAAAGCACGGGTGAAATATGGCATTTTAAAATCACTTCTGAAGGAGCTGTAGCCTCCGGAATACGAAGAATAGAGGCGATTACTTCGGATGCTGTAAAAGACTTTTATTTTGAGAATAATAGAACCTTATTCGAGATTAAGGATCTATTAAATAATGTAAAAGATCCTGTAAAAGCGGTTTCTTCTTTGCAAGAAGAAAATAGCGCATTACGCAAAGAAATAGAACAACTAAAAAAGGCAAAAGCAAAAGGTCTTAAAGGAGAATTGCAAAACGAATTGACAGCTATTGATGGAGTTCAGTTTTTGGCTAAGAAATTAGATTTAGATGCTGCTGGGATTAAAGACTTATCTTTTGAAATGGGGCAAGGGAAAGACAATTTATTCTTGCTTTTTGCTTCTAATCAGAATGGAAAAGCCATACTCTCATGTTATATTTCTAAGGAACTCGTAGCAAGCAAAGATCTTAACGCAGGCACCATTGTAAGAGAACTTGGAAAATATATCCAAGGAGGGGGTGGCGGTCAGCCTTTCTTTGCAACTGCCGGTGGAAAAAACCCAGAAGGTATTCCAGAAGCATTGGCTAAAGGGAGAGGCTATCTAGCCTAGGCTAAATATTGGCAATGAAATTACAAACACAAATTCCTTTGCAAAAGGCAGAAAAGCGCATTGATTATTCCAGTCAGTTGTTGCTTTTAGGATCTTGTTTTGCAGAAAATATTGGCAATAAGCTAGCTCATTATCAATTTCAACAACTACAGAACCCATTTGGAATTTTGTTTCATCCGTTGGCCATTACAAACTTAATTTTAAATGCAATAGAGGGGCGTGAGTATTCAGAAAAAGAGATCTTCTTCCATAAAGAAAGGTGGCATAGTTTTGAGGCGCACTCTAGTCTTAGTGCTCCATCCAAAGAAAAAGTACTTCTGCAATTAAACAAAGGAATTGTAAAGACAAAAGCACAGTTGCAGAATGCAACACATATTGTTATTAGTTTAGGAACTGCATGGATATATAGGCATCTCCAATCCAATAGCACGGTTGTCAATTGCCATAAAGTTGCGCAATCTGCCTTTGTCAAAGAACTACTAACAGTGACAGAAATTACAAATAGTCTTGAACAATTAATGGATGCTGTTAAAAAAGTGAATCCGAAAGCAATTGTATTATTTACGATCTCTCCTGTGAGACATCTAAAAGATGGTTTTATAGAAAACCAGCGGAGCAAAGCTCATTTAATTGCTGCAGTTCATGAAGTGACTAAGAATGCCAATGCCTTTTACTTCCCTGCCTATGAAATAATGATGGACGAATTACGAGATTATCGGTTTTATGAGACAGATATGATTCATCCAAATTCCTTAGCGATAGACTATATCTGGCAAAAGTTTAGGGAACATTGGATTTCTGAGGATGGTTATCCAATTATGGATCAAGTGCATACGGTACAGAATGGTTTAGATCACAAAGCATTTAATGAAGCATCAGAAGAGCACCAGGCTTTTTTGAAATCTTTGGAAGCCAAAATTACGTATCTTAAGAAGGCGTACCCTTTTATGTCTTTTGAAATAAAAGGTTAAAATAGAATCATGAAGAAAATATTAATAGGTGTTATTATAACATTAGCTGCCTTACTCATTTTTCGCTCCTGCAATGAAGATTCCAAAAGGAAAACAATTCTTAAAGAGAATTCAATGCTAATTGAGCAGCAGTTGCAAAATGTGTCAAAGCTCATTGTAACAGAAGGACATTTTGCAGAAGTGTATAACTACAGAGATTCCCAACAATTATTTGGGGATTTAATTACCTCAAATAAGAAGGCTTTGGTAGTAGTGAATGTAGATGCTTCTATTGCCTACGATTTAAGTAAAATTAAATATGAACTGGATGAGGCACGTAAGACCTTGCATATTTTGAGTATTCCTGAACCCGAAATAAAAATGAATCCAGATTTTGAATACTACGATGTATCGGCAGATTATTTGAATCCTTTTGGGGCGGAAGACTACAATAAAATTAAGCGAAATGTAAAGGCATCTTTGCGTAAAAAGATAGATGCCTCTTCGCTAAGGAGCAATGCGGAAAATCGGTTGATGAGCGAATTGGCACAATTTTATGTGCTGACCAATAGTATGGGTTGGACGCTTTTATATGAAGAAAGAACCGTAGAGAATCTGAATGATTTTTTTCAGAACAACTTAGATTAAACTCTTTTAAAGGCAATGGGTTTAGTGCCTGTTTTTACTAACTTACTAAAGATAAACCATCATCTATTAAATGTGCCACTTTAGGCCTACCTTGTTTTACAGTTTCTAGATAGTCAGTGATTTGTGCTACGAGCGTAAGATGCTGATTGCTTTTAGCTACCTCATAAAGCTCTACCGCTAAAAGCCAATCTGTAGGGTGCGACTCTTTTAGTTCTTCCAAAATAGTAAGGATTGCACCTTCTGCAACCTTAGCTTCATTCCGTAGTTCATTCACCTTTTCATATAAATGCTCCAAAGCAATAGTCTGCTCGTCTTTGTCAATTTTTACCGTAGTGGTAGTAGGAAGGTGATATAGATTATTGAAAGATCTAAAGTCGGCAGCTCCTGCATAAGCGGAAACAATATTGGAACCAATGGCAAGATCAAAAGTCCCAAATTCGGGTTTAAATAAAACTTCTTCTTTATAGGTAACGGTACAATCTTCAAATTGAATTAAAATGAGTTTTCCATTAATATTTCGAATCCCGGTAATGTTTAAACCCTCTACTGTAATACCACTTTCATATTCAAACGAAATTCGTTTTCCATCATAAAAATTATAGGCTTTTAAATCTCTTGGTCCCATATCTTCGATGGCCAAATTAATACCTTTCAATTTTCCAATAGGCGAGCTAAAGCCATCTGAATGCACTTCTATTCCATGGCCAATAAGTTCTTTTTCTCTGTTTGCCAAGGCGGTTTCACCTACTGTTTTAAAGAAAACTACCTCATTATCCTCGTTGGTAATCATTTGTGTAAAAACACCAGAAATTTGCAGCCCTGTATTGAGTTCAATGGTTCCTATTTTTTTGGAATCGATTAGTTTTTGCAGTCCTCTAAAACCTCCTTTTCGCAATGCCATGGTATTAGAAAATTCTTCCAACACTTGCATTAAATAAGAAAAATCTGGTGTAACGTAGAGTTGTGGCTGTGGTTGCGTTATATCAAATTCTTTGGTAGAAGCTTCAATGCTATAGGGTATTTTTTCTACTTCATTGGTCATACACCAAGTACTCTCTCCAATGGAAGATAATAAGCCTGCTCCATAAATTTTTGGATTTTCAGGAGTTCCAATAAGTCCGTATTCAACGGTCCACCAGTGTAAATTCCTGATTTTAGCCATTTCTGATAGCGGTACTTTTTTATTTTGAAGTTGATTCACTTCTTTTTCGGCCAATTCAATGGCGGCTTTCTCAGCATTTGGTGCTTCCTTTAATATGGATAATTTTCGAACTGCTTCATAGATGTCGTTGTCATGAGAAGATAAAATAGCTTTGGCGCCAATTTCTCCAAATCTTCTTAAATACTCTGCATAGTCTGGATTTGCTATAATTGGGGCATGGCCAGCAGATTCATGGATGATGTCTGGAGCAGAAGTATATTCTATATTTTCTATCTGACGAATATCTGACGCAATTACCAAAATTTTGTACGCTTGGAATTCCATGAAGGCGTTTGGAGGGATAAAGCCATCTACTGCCACGGCGGCCCAACCAATCTCTTTTAGGATTCGGTTCATTCCATACATGCTAGGAATACGATCAATGGAGATTCCGGTTTTAGCAATCCCATGAACATACGATTCGTGCGCTACACCTTTTAAATAAGAAATATTTTTACGCATCACATACCGCCATACCGCATGGTTAATTGGTGAATAACCCTCATAGTTCTGAGGTTTAATAAATTGCTTTAGGTGCGGGGGTAATCTATCAATCAGCGGATTTGATTCAAAGGTTGCGTTCATGAAGTATTTGATAATTTAAGATCCAAAGATCTGTACAAAGCTATGAATTAATGACGAGGGATGGTAAACAAGTATTCTGAATATTTCTTCAATCTAATTCGAATATTTATATTAGACAGTTATGAAAAAAGAAACTAGAAAGGAAGAGATTATAAATACGTCTGCTAAACTTTTTAAAGAAAAAGGATACAGTGCTGTGACCATGAGAGATATTGCCAAAGCAATGGGAATCAAGGCAGCAAGCTTGTACAATCATATTGACTCTAAGCAAGATATTTTAATTGCGATTATTATTGCACTTGCCGAAGATTTTACGAAAGGGATGGAACTTATAAAAAAGGCCAAAACCGGTAGTCTTGAAAAGCTAGAACAGATTGTGGTATTGCATGTAAATATAACAAGTAACAATACCGATGGAATGGCTTCTTTGAACAATGATTGGATGCATCTGGAAGGGCAGTTAGAATATTATTTGAAACTTCGTGTGGAATATGAAGATCATTTTAGAGATATCATCAAGGAAGGAATAAAAAAGAATGAAATTAGAGATGGAAATCCCGAAATTATGATGTTTTCTATTTTATCTACCCTTCGTTCCTTATACCTATGGATTCCGAAAAAGGAAGACGTTGGAGCAGCGGAATTGGCATTGGGTTTAAGCAAGGTGTTGATCAACGGAATTAACAAATGATTTACAATTAATTTTGTAAATTTGTGTTATTAACTAACAAGTGTTAGTTTTAAATTTTTGATCGTAGTTTATTGATATGGCAGAATTTCATCAGATAGAAGTGGCAGATGTCTATAAAGAAACCAAAGACTGTTCGGTACTTACATTTGCTATCCCCGAAAGCTTACAGGAAGCTTTCTCATTTACTCAGGGTCAATACCTTACCTTACGTAAATTAATTGATGGTGAAGACGTACGCAGATCGTATTCTTTATGTTCTAGCCCGCTAGACCAGCAGTGGAAAGTGGCGATAAAGCAGATCAACGGAGGTGTATTTTCTACCTACGCAAACAACGAATTAGAGGCTGGTGATACCTTGGAATTAATGGAACCTTCCGGGAATTTTTACATTCCACTAGAACCTCAGGTTGCAAGAAATCATATCGCTTTTGCTGCTGGGAGTGGTATTACACCCATTCTATCAATAATTAAAACGCATTTGCTTTCGGAACCAGAAAGTACCTTCAAGCTTTTTTATTTAAATCGGACCGTGAAATCTATTGCTTTCAAAGAGGAAATAGAACAGCTTAAAAATCGCTTTTTTGGAAGGTTTGAGATTTTTTATTTTCTAACCAAAGAGCAGCGTGATATTCCCTTGTTTAATGGCCGTTTTGATGAACAAAAGCTTCAGGTGCTAACCAAAACATTTATAGACGTTCCAGACACAGATAGCTGTTTTATTTGTGGTCCTCAAGAGATGATCTTTCTGATCAGAGATCAGCTAGAACTGGCTGGGATGGCCGGAGACAAGATACATTACGAATTGTTTTTCTCTGGAGATGCATCAGAGAACAATCAACATATTGCTGAAATATTAGAGCAACAGGCGGAAGGAACAGAAGTGACCATTATAGATGGTGGCAAGGAGTTTCACTTTACTATGGAGGAAGACTTTGACAATATATTAGATGGAGCATTGGCTGCAGGAGCCGATTTGCCTTTTGCTTGTAAAGGGGGCGTTTGTAGTACCTGTAAATGTAAAGTGATAGAAGGGGCAGTAGAGATGAAGGTGAATTATGCATTGGAGGAAGATGAAGTTAAAAACAACTTTGTTTTAAGTTGCCAGGCGGTACCAACAACAGAGAAGGTCGTTGTAGATTTTGATGTTTAAATAAAATAACCCTCAGTGTGAAGTACACTGTATAAATACTTAATAGGATGAGTGATGAACAAATTCGCAGTTTAGAAGAACAATTTGAAGCTCGTATCGCGCGAGATGAAAAAATTGAACCTAAAGATTGGATGCCCGAAAAATATAGGAAGACACATATTCGACAAATGTCGCAACACGCGCATTCGGAGATTGTTGGGATGTTGCCAGAAGGAAATTGGATTACCCGTGCCCCTTCGCTTAGACGAAAAGTAGCATTACTGGCAAAGGTTCAAGACGAAGCAGGTCATGGTTTATATCTCTATAGTGCATGTGAAACCTTAGGTATTTCTCGTGATGAATTGTATGAACAACTTCATTCTGGAAAAGCCAAGTACTCTAGTATCTTTAACTATCCTACGGTAACATGGGCAGATATGGGAGCTATTGGATGGCTGGTAGATGGTGCCGCGATTATTAATCAGGTGCCCTTGTGCAGTACTTCCTATGGTCCTTACGCCAGAGCCATGGTGCGGGTTTGTAAAGAGGAAAGTTTCCATCAGCGGCAAGGCTTTGAAATTATGATGAAACTTGCGCAAGGAACACCAGAACAGAAAGAGATGGCGCAAGATGCTCTAAACAGATGGTGGTGGCCTTCGCTTATGATGCTTGGTCCTACAGATGCTGCTTCTACACATACAGAACAGTCCATGAAATGGAAATTGAAGCGAAAGACCAACGATGAATTACGTCAGCAGTTTATTGATCAAACGGTGCCACAGGCAGATTTAATTGGACTTCGTATTCCAGATCCAGATTTAAAATGGAATGAAGAAACGGGTCATTATGATTTTGGAGAAATAGATTGGGAAGAATTTTGGCAGGTAGTGAAAGGACATGGTCCTTGTAATAGAGAACGAATGAATGCCCGAGTAGGAGCTTGGGAAGGTGGGCAATGGGTGCGAGATGCCGCCATGGCACACGCAGAAAAGAAAGAAAACAAAAAGGTAAAACAAGCGATTTAATTATGGCAGCAAAAAAAAATTGGCCACTTTGGGAGATATTCGTTCGCAGCAAGAATGGATTAGAACATCGTCATTTTGGAAGCCTTCATGCGGCAGATGCAGAAATGGCTCTAGAGAATGCACGTGATGTGTATACCAGGCGTAATGAAGGGGTGAGTATTTGGGTAGTAGAATCCAAAAACATTACGGCTTCCAATCCAGATAATAATGGTGAATTATTTGAGCCAGCTCAAGATAAAATTTACCGTCATCCTACCTTTTATGATTTACCAGATGAGGTAAAACATATGTAATGATTTGGATTGAAGATGAACTTGAAATCGAATTTGACTAATGGGAAAAACGAAGTTTGATTTAAGTGATAGACTAGAAGATTTTGCGGCGGCAGTAATTTTATTGTATGATAAAAAACCGCTTTCTTTTGCAGGAGAATATTTGGCAAAGCAATTAATAAGGTCTTCTTGCTCTTCAGCCTTGAATTATGGAGAGGCTTTGGGAGCAGGAACGAATAAAGATAAAATCAATAAATTGAGAATTTGTCTCAAAGAGCTGAGAGAGAGTTTAAGAAATATAAATATTCAATCTAAGGCCAACATTATTCCAAAAGAGAGTTTAGATCCATTAAAAAATGAGAATGATCAACTCACAAGAATTATGGTAACACGAATAAAAAATATCAAATAGGAGTTTCGATTTAACCCTCGATTTCAACTTCGACTTTAACTATGAAAGATACTTTATATCAATATATTTTAGGCATTGCGGATAACTGTCTCATTTTGGGGCAGCGTTTAGGCGAACTTTGTGGTCATGGACCCAGTTTGGAAACGGATATTGCTTGCACTAATATTTCTTTGGATTTGTTAGGGCAAACAAGAAGTTATTACCAATATGCCGCTAAAGCAAAAGGAGGTAATGCCACCGAAGACAACATTGCTTTTTTGCGAAAGGAAAGAGAGTATGTAAATGTGTTATTGGTAGAACAACCGAATACGGATTTTGCCTACACCATCGCAAGGCAGTTTTTGTTTGACGTGTATCATTTACTTTTTTTGAACGAATTGCAAAGCAGTACGGATATGACCTTAGCGGCAATTGCTAAAAAGGCTATCAAAGAAGTGAGTTACCACGAACGATTTTCTTCAGATTGGATAAAACGCCTTGGAGATGGTACAAAGGAAAGTCATGATAAAATGCAAAAAGCGATTAATGACCTTTGGACTTATACGGATGAGCTTTTTCATCAAACTCTTGCAGATGAGGCAATGATTATAGCAGGCATTGGTGTAGAAACCTCAAAATTGAGAGAGGCATATGACCAACAAGTAACAGATATTTTGACAGAAGCTACCATAGCTATTCCAGATACCAAATGGTTTCAAAAAGGTGGAAAAAAAGGGATTCATACAGAACATATGGGGTATTTGTTGAATGATTTACAATACATGCAACGCACCTATCCAAATATGGAATGGTAGGGTGAGATAAACGAAAATGATTTCGGAAGAAGTACATATAGCGAAAGAGTTAATTCCGATTCTGGAGAAGGTATCGGATCCGGAAATTC
The DNA here is from genome assembly GCA_947500575.1 of uncultured Flavobacteriaceae bacterium. Classification (GTDB taxonomy): domain Bacteria; phylum Bacteroidota; class Bacteroidia; order Flavobacteriales; family Flavobacteriaceae; genus CANMSI01. The sequence continues at coordinate 608,887 of CANMSI010000003.1, forward strand.
CGGTCTTGTCTATTTTAGAAATGGGGGTGGTGCGCACAGCGGTTATTAATGATAATGTAGTTGAGGTGCAAATTACACCAACCTATAGTGGTTGTCCTGCTATGGATGTGATAGGTGATGATATACAAGCTGCTTTGAAAAGGGAAGGATATCAATCTACCGTGGAATTGGTTTTAAGCCCCGCTTGGACCACTGATTGGATTACAGTAAAAGGAAGAAAGGCATTAGAAGACTATGGTATTGCCGCGCCTTTAAATGCTTCTGCGGATAAAGAAGCCCTATTGGAAGGGAAGCGTATTGTAAAATGTACACAATGTGGCTCAACCAACACACAATTGGTAAGTCAATTTGGTTCAACAGCCTGTAAGGCTATGTTCCAATGTGAGGATTGTAAAGAACCTTTTGATTATTTCAAGTGTTTAAAATAATTGTTTAAATAGTAAAAGAATGGATACAGGCTTTATTGAGCTTACAATTACAAATGGGGTTGCTCATATTTCATTGAATAGACCCGAAGTGTTTAATAGTTTTAATAGAGCAATGGCTCTTGGTTTACAGCAAACTTTGGACGCTTGCGAGACAAATTCAGAAGTAAGAGCTATTGTAATTACGGGGAAGGGAAAAGCCTTTTGTGCCGGACAGGATTTGAAAGAAGTAACTTCTCCTGAACTAAATCCTGGTTTCAAAAAAATATTAGAAGAGCATTACAATCCTATAATTACTAGAATTCGAAAAATAGAGAAGCCCATAATTGCTGCTGTGAATGGAGTTGCTGCAGGTGCAGGCGCAAATATTGCCTTAGCTTGTGATGTAGTGGTTGCTAATGAAGATGCTAGTTTTATTCAGGCTTTTAGCAAAATAGGGCTTATACCAGATAGTGCAGGTACCTTTTTCTTGCCGCGACTTATTGGATTTCAAAAGGCATCTGCACTGGCCATGTTAGGCGATAAAATAGGAGCCGTAGAAGCAGAACGTTTGGGGATGATCTACAAATATGTGCCCCAAGAAGAATTTCAAGAAGTGGTAAACAAGCTTGCTTTTAAAATGGCACAAATGCCCACTAAGGCACTGGGTCTTATAAAGAAAACATTGAATGAAGCACTTACAAACGACTTGGAAACGCAGTTAGCATTAGAATCTAAGCATCAGATAGAAGCCGCTGGAAGTGAAGATTATGCTGAGGGTGTAGCTGCTTTTCTCGAAAAACGTAAACCAGTATTTAAAGGAAAATAATAAGGATGAACGTAGGTATTATTGGTTCCGGAACTATGGGAAGTGGCATTGCACAGGTGGCTGCTACGGCAGGTTGCAAGGTGAAGCTGTACGATACAAACAAATCCGCTTTGGATAAAAGTAGGGCTGCTTTGGAAAAAATTCTAACCCGACTTATAGAAAAGGGGAGAATAGATACTCTCGAAAAGGAGAGAATTGAGGGGAACATTGCGTATGTAGACCAATTGAAAGATTTTGCAGATGCGAACCTTACGATTGAAGCGATCGTTGAAAATTTAGAAATAAAGAAAAAAGTGTTTTCAGAATTAGAGCGCTATGTGTCTAATGATACAATCATTGCTTCTAATACCTCTTCCTTATCTATTGCTTCCATTGCTTCATCTTTAAAAATACCAGAACGTTGTATTGGGATCCATTTTTTTAATCCAGCACCCTTAATGAAACTGGTAGAGGTGATCCCAGCTATTCAAACTTCAGAAGCAGTAGTAAACAATTGCATACAAATTATATCGGATTGGAAAAAGACTGTGGCAGTAGCAAAAGATACTCCTGGTTTTATTGTAAATAGAGTAGCACGTCCTTTTTATGGAGAATCACTTCGAATTTATGAAGAAGGAATTGCCGACTTTGCAACCATTGATCGAAGTTTAAAGGAGCTAGGAGGTTTTCGGATGGGGCCTTTTGAATTGATGGATTTTATAGGAAATGATGTTAATTATACTGTTACCGAAACTGTTTTTACCGCCTTTTATTTTGATCCAAGATACAGGCCTGCGTTTACCCAGAAACGCTATGCAGAAGCAGGTTATTTGGGACGTAAATCGGGGAAAGGGTATTACAACTATGACGAAAACGGAAAACCAATCGTTGATGCTCCTCCGCAGGTTAATGAGGCACTGAGCGAAACTATTTATGATAGAGTATTAGTAATGCTAATCAATGAGGCCGCAGATGCTTTGTTTTTAAATATTGCATCCGCAGAAGATATTGATAATGCCATGACCAAGGGAGTAAATTATCCAAAAGGCTTATTGGCGTGGGCAGATGAAAAGGGTATTGAATGGTGCGTAAATAGCTTAGATGCTTTATACGAAGAATACCATGAAGATCGCTATCGCTGTAGTCCGTTATTACGAAGAATGAAGAGAGAAAATCAACAATTTTTTGCATCATGAAAGCAGAAGCAATACCACATCTAATGCTAAGCAGAGATCCATTCAGTACTTGGTTGGGGGTTGAAATATTAGAATGCGAATTAGGGCGTTGCAAAGTAGGGATGACGGTAAGAAAGGAAATGCTGAATAGCATGGGTAAAGCGCACGGAGGTGTTAGCTATTCCCTGGCGGATACAGCCTTTGGTTTTGCAGCAAATACCCATGGTAAATATGCGGTATCTATAGAAACCTCCATAAACCATATAGAGGCACTGGAAGAGAACGATTATATCATAGCGGAATCGGTTATAGAAAAGGTAAAAACAAAAGTTGGTTTCAATATTATTGAAGTAAAAAGAGGCGACCAACTCATAGCACTTTTTAAAGGAGTGGTTTTTAGGACAAACAAGGACTGGGAAGAGTAAATAGGAACATTAAAAAATAGATTTTGAAAGAAGCATATATAATAGACGGAATACGAACTCCTATTGGTAGTTATCACGGCACTTTATCATCTGTTAGAACCGATGATTTGGGAGCCCTGGTTATTAAAGAGTTGGTAGCCAGAAACCCAAGCATTCCTAAAGAAGCTTATGATGATGTTATTCTGGGATGTGCAAATCAGGCGGGAGAAGACAATAGAAATGTGGCTAGAATGTGCCTTTTGTTAGGGGGCTTGCCTTTTACAGTCCCTGGTGAAACTGTGAATCGTTTGTGCAGTTCGGGTTTATCTGCAATTATTCATGCAAGTCGTGCCATCAAAGCAGGAGACGGAGATCTTTTTATCTCAGGAGGCGTGGAGCATATGACCCGTGGTCCTTATGTAATGTCCAAGCCATCCAAAGCTTATGGGAACGATTCTAAAATGTACGATTCAAGTTTCGGTTGGCGTTTTATAAATCCAAAAATGCATGCCTTATACGGAACGGATGGTATGGGAAATACTGCTGAGAATTTAGTAGAAAAGTTCAATATCTCCAGAGAAGATCAGGATGCTTTTGCGCATTGGAGTCAGATGAAAGCGAGCAAAGCTCAAGAATCTGGTAGATTGGCAAAAGAGATTGTAACCGTAGAAATTCCACAGAGAAAAAAAGATCCTATTCAATTTTCAAAAGATGAATTCATTAAACCATCTACTACTAAAGAGATTTTAGGAAAGTTGCGTCCTGCCTTTAAAAAAGAGGGGGGGAGTGTAACCGCTGGGAATTCTTCAGGTTTAAACGATGGTGCAGCTGCTACCATTATTGCCTCAGAAGATGCGGTAAAAAAATATAAATTAAAACCCATGGCTCGTATTGTAAGTTCGGCGGTGGTGGGCGTAGAACCCCGTATTATGGGAATTGGTCCTGTAGAAGCTGCTAACAAAGCCTTGTCTAAAGCAAATCTTTCCATGGATGATATGGATGTAATAGAACTCAATGAAGCTTTTGCAGCACAAGCACTGGCTTGTACAAGAGCATGGGGTTTAGAAGATAACGACCCTAGGTTAAACCCCAATGGAGGTGCTATTGCTATTGGACATCCTTTAGGAGTTACAGGTGCAAGGATTTGTTATTCGGCAGCAATAGAGTTACAAGAAACAAAGAAACAGTATGCATTAGTAACTATGTGTATAGGTGTGGGGCAGGGCTATGCAGCAATTATTGAGCGCGTTTGATAAAAAATAGGACATGAGAATAGTAATCATAGGAGGCAATGGAACTATCGGTAAAAGAGTAGTGGACAGATTATCTCAAAAGCACGAGCTTATTATTGCCGGCCGTAGTTCTGGAGATGTCAAAGTTGATTTTTCAGATTCCAAATCTATATCAAAAATGTTTGAACAGATTGGTAAGGTAGATGCTATTGTTGCCATTGCAGGAGATGCTAAATGGGACAAATTTGATTCGCTTACGGAAGATGATTTTTACATTGGAATTAAAAGCAAGTTAATGGGCCAAGTGAATGTGGTTAGAATCGGAAAGGAATTCCTAAACCCAGGAGGGTCCATTACACTCTCCACTGGGATTTTGGCCGATGATCCAGTGGTAATGACCACTAGTGCTGCTATGGTCAATGGAGGTATCCACAGTTTTGTAAAAGCGGTGGCACTGGAACTAGAAAATGGCATCCGTATTAATGCTGTTTGCGCAGATTTGGTAGAAGATGCCTATGAAAAGTATAAAGACTATTTCCCTGGAAATACACCGGTTCCCATGCACAAAATTGTGGATGGCTATGTAAAATCTATTGAAGGGAAAATTACAGGACGAATCCTGAGAATAATGGCTTAATAAAGCATGCATTTATGAAAAAAATACAACACTATGTAGCAGGTTCATGGACCGAAGGTAAGGAAGCCGGAAATCCCATTTATGACGCCATTACAGGAGAAGTAATTGCGCATACAGCTATTGAAGGCTTAGATATTCCGGAAGTATTGAACTATGGAAGAACCAAAGGAGGAGAAGTATTGCGTAAAATGACTTTCCATGAAAGGGGTAATATGCTTAAAAAATTAGCACTACACCTTACAAAAAAGAAAGACGCTTTTTATGATATTAGTTTCCGTACAGGTGCTACTAAGGTGGATAGTTGGATTGATATTGAGGGAGGTTTTGGAAACCTATTTGCCAATGCCTCACTTAGAAAATTATTTCCAAACCAATGCTTTGATGTGGAAGGAGAACCCATAGATTTATCTCGAGGAGGTCGTTTTATGGCACATCATATTATGGTACCTAAAAAAGGAGTTGCGGTGCATATAAATGCGTTTAACTTTCCAGTTTGGGGTATGTTAGAAAAATGTGCCGTGAATTGGATGGCAGGAATGCCAGCAGTAGTATTACCAGCACCCTCCTCTTCCTATTTAGCCGAAGCCGTGGCAAGAGAAATTATTAACTCTAATATCTTACCGGAAGGTGCTTTGCAAATCATTAACGGAACCGTAAAGACTATTTTGGATTCCGTACAATCTCAAGACGTAGTTACTTTTACAGGTTCCGCTGCTACAGGAAGATTGTTAAAAGCGCATCCACAAATAATACAAGAATCTGTTCCCTTTACCATGGAAGCTGATTCTTTGAACGCTTCTATTTTAGGAGAAGATGCCGTTCCAGGAACGCCCGAATTTGATATTTTTATCAAGGAAGTACGGAAAGAAATGACTGTAAAATGTGGACAAAAATGTACCGCTATACGCCGTATCATTGTTCCTGAAAACTTAATAGAAGATGTGCAAATTGCCCTAGGTAGGCAGTTGGACAAAGTGAGTATCGGTGATCCTAGATTGAAGGAAGTGCGGATGGGCGCTCTCATCAGTAAACAGCAGGTAGAAGAGGTGAAGAAGAGTATCCTTGATATTGCTAAGGAGGCGCAGATAGTATACGGAAATTTAGAGGAGGTGAAAACCATTGGAGCCGATGCTAAAAAGGGAGCATTTATAAGTCCAGTATTGTTAAGAGAAGATGATCCTTTTAAAAACACCATAGCACATACAAGAGAAGCATTTGGACCAGTAAGTACCCTAATGCCATATAAAAATATAGAAGAAGCTATTCAACTAGCTCAGATGGGAAAAGGCTCTTTAGTGTCTTCCATTGTAACCAATGATAACGCTAAAGCAAAAGAGTATGTGATAAATGCCGCAAGTCATCATGGACGTATTTTGGTGCTCAACAGAGAGAGTGCAAAAGAAAGTACAGGTCATGGATCGCCATTACCAGCTTTAGTGCATGGAGGTCCTGGACGAGCCGGTGGTGGTGAGGAAATGGGTGGATTGCGTGGCATTAAACACTATTTGCAAAGAACTGCTATTCAGGGTTCGCCAACTTCTTTAACGGAGATTACGGGTATTTATCAGCCCAATGCCGATTATAAAGAGACAGAAGGGCATCCTTTTAAATATCATTGGGAAGATATTGAATCTGGCATGTCTTTAAAAACGCATAGGCGTACCATTACCGACGGTGATATTGTGAATTTTGCCAATCTAACTTGGGATCATTTCTATGCGCATACAGATATCACCTCTTTAGACGGCAGTATTTTTGAAAAAAGAACAGCACATGGATATTTCATCCTAGCTGCTGCTGCTGGTTTATTTGTATATCCCAATAAAGGGCCAGTAGCTGCAAATTATGGCTTGGAAGACTGTCGTTTTCTAAGACCTATTTATCATAACGATACAGTATATGTTAGGCTCACTTGTAAACAAAAAATTGAGCGTGATGTGCGTGGACCAGAATTGCCAAGTGGTATTGTAAAATGGTATGTAGAGGTTTTTGATGTAACGGATGAATTGGTGGCTATAGCGACTATCTTGACGATGGTGCAAAAGAAAAGTCCGTTCGCTGCTATGAATAGAAAGACCATTGGCGAATATGTTACAAAACTATCAGTGGATGCTACACCAGTTTGGGGAAGTATGACCCCTCAGAGCATGTTAGAGCATTTGGAGTTTACTTTGAGGATTGCTGCGAATGAGATACAGGATTTTGAAATTACTACATCCGAGGATATTCTTGAAAAGGTGCATGACAGCCTTTATAATCATAGACCTATGCCCAAGAATCATGACTTTCCCTTACAAGACAGGATAAGTGATATACAGCATGAAAATCTGGAAGTTGCGAAGGTAAAATTTCTGGAGGCTTATGAAGCCTTTGAAAGTTATTTTGAAGAGCATCCAGACGCAAGCACTAATAATGTGGTATTTGGGATGTTGAATAAGTTTGAATGGGATTTGTTAAATACGAAGCATTTGAATCATCATTTTGAGCAGTTTAATCTTTTATAAAAGAAACTATGAGCGACCCTTATGTAAAACAGCATATAGAAAATGGGATTGGATACATCACCTTCTTTCATCCGGCACATAATTCTTTGCCATCTGATATTTTAGGGCAGTTGGCAGATACCATAACCACCGCAGGAGCAAATGAAAGCATCAAAGTGATTGTTCTAAAAAGTGGAGGGGAAAGAACCTTTTGTGCAGGGGCAAGTTTTAAAGAACTTATCAATATAGATAATGCAGAAAGTGGTCAAGTATTTTTCTCAGGCTTCGCCAACGTAATCAACGCCATGCGAAAATGCCCAAAGTTTATTATTGGAAGAATTCAGGGGAAGACGGTGGGAGGCGGTGTTGGCTTGGCTTCTGCAACGGACTATTGCATGGCAACTAAGTTTGCTTCGATTAAGTTGAGTGAGCTAAATGTAGGAATTGGCCCTTTTGTAGTAGGACCGGCCGTAGAGCGCAAATTAGGTTTAAGTGGTATGTCGCAAATAGCCATTGATGCAAATTCATTTTATACTGCAGAATGGGCACAAGAAAAAGGATTGTTTACAAAAGTGTATGATAGCACAGATGAATTAGATATTGCTGTAAAAGAGTTTGCAGAAAATTTGAGCAGCTATAATCCCGAAGCTATGAAAGAGATGAAAAGGATGTTCTGGAAAGGAACTGAAGACTGGGATGTGTTACTCGCAGAACGGGCTAAAATAAGTGGCCGTTTGGTACTTAGTGATTTTACAAAGGAAACATTAAAACGATTTGCCTAAATACATTAAAGGAAACCTATGATTTATTCTTTTAAAAACTATATCCCAGTAGTGCATAAGAGTAGTTTTGTGCATCCTTTGGCAGCAGTTACAGGAAATGTGATTATTGGCAGAGACTGTTATATAGGTCCAGGAGCAGCTATTCGCGGTGATTGGGGACAGATAGTCTTGGAAGATGGTGTGAATGTACAAGAAAATTGTACCGTGCATATGTTTCCAGGGAAATCTATTGTTCTAAAAGGGAGTGCCCATATTGGACATGGAGCAATAATTCATGGTGCTAATATTGGTAAAAATGTTCTGATTGGAATGAATACAGTTATCATGGATGATGCCGAAATAGGTGATGAGTCTATTGTAGGTGCAATGGCTTTTGTAAAGGCAGAAACAGTGATTCCGAGGCGAAGTTTAGTAGTGGGAAACCCTGCCAAGATCATTAAGGAAGTTACTGATGAGATGATTGCTTGGAAAACCAAGGGTACTGCTTTGTATCAGCAATTGCCCGCAGAGTGCCATCAGAGTTTAAAGGAAGTAGCGCCCTTGAGAGAAGTCCCAAAAGATAGATCCATACAAGAACCATTTTACGATACGTTGAGAGATTTTATGAAGAAATAAGGATCTGATAAAGTAGGTTGGATGATCAAAATACATACTAAAAACTAACAAACATTAGTTATTTAAATGTCAAAAATTGAACTAAAAATGCCCAAAATGGGCGAGAGTATTACCGAAGGTACTATCATAGATTGGTTGGTAGCCGAAGGGGATGTTTTTAATGAAGAAGATACGCTCCTAGAAGTTGCCACCGATAAAGTAGACAACGAGGTGCCCGCGCCTTGTTCTGGAACTTTGGTGAAAGTATTATTTCATGCCAAAGATGTAGTTCCGGTAGGCGAAGTTATAGCCATCTTAGAAGCTAGTGGAGTTGCTAAAACGGATCGTCTTAAGGAAGAACCATTGAATGAAGGAGTTGGAACACCTAAGACTGTTAAAGCTAGAAAACCTTCGAATCAGCCAGTATTTGCCACTGCTTCCAGTGGAGAAAACTCACATTTTTTCTCTCCGCTTATTCTTAGTATTGCTAAAGAACATCACATTAGCTTTGAAGAATTGGGAAGAATTCCTGCTACCGGTAAAGAAGGTCGCTTACGTAAAAGTGATGTTATGAATTATATCGCTGATGGTAGACCCTATAAATTTCAGGTTCCAAATGTAGCACAGGACCCCACCGCCTATCGGATTCCTCAACTTAATTTAGATAAGGGAAGTGGGAAAATTATTGAGATGGATCGCATGCGCCAAATGATAGCAGATCATATGGTGTATTCTAAACATACTTCTCCGCATGTTACTGCCTATGTAGAGGCAGATTTAACTGAGATGGTTCAATGGCGCAATGAGAACAAAGTTGCTTTTCAGGAGCAGTATGGAGAGAGACTTACGTTCACACCTCTTTTTGTAGAAGCTGTTGCGAAGGCGGTAAAAGATTTCCCCATGATCAATGTGTCTGTAGATGGCGCTAATATCATTGTTAAAGATGACATTAATATAGGAATGGCCACTGCTTTGCCCAATGGAAATTTAATAGTTCCAGTGGTTAAAAATGCGGATCAAAAAGAGCTAAAACAAGTGGCTTCAGAAGTGAATTTTTTGGCCAACAAGGCTAGGGAAAACAAATTGAACGGAGATGATATCAAAGGAAGCACTTTCACTATTTCCAATGTGGGCACCTTTGGGAGCTTAATGGGTACTCCTATTATTAATCAGCCCGAAGTAGCCATTTTAGCTCTTGGAATTATCAAAAAACGCCCAGAAGTTATCACTACTGAAAAGGGCGATGAAATTGCCATCCGCAGTATGATGTATCTCTCTTTATCTTTTGACCATAGAGTGGTTGATGGGTATTTGGGAGGCTCTTTTTTAAGAAGAGTAGCAGATTATTTTGAAAAATTTAATACCAATAGAACCTTATAATAACATGTCACACAAAATCAGGATTACTAAAATTAAGGAATCCAATATAACTTCATTGGATTTTAATAATATTCCCTTAGGAACCACCTTCACAGATCATATGTTTATGTGCGATTTTGAAGATGGACAATGGATCAATCCAAGAATAGAACCTCTAGCATCTATTCCTACGCATCCAGCTGCGATGGCCTTGCATTATGGGCAAGCAATTTTTGAAGGAATGAAAGCAACAAAAGATGCGACAGGCGTCCCTGTTTTATTTCGACCTGAAAAGAACGCAGAACGTCTTAATTTTAGTGCGGACAGAATGGGCATTCCTCAGTTTCCTGAAACATTATTTGTAGAAGGTCTAAAACAACTGGTAGCCCTGGAGCAAGCTTGGATTCCAGCAGAGGAAGGAAGTGCTTTGTATTTAAGACCCTTTATCTATGCAGATGAGGCATTTATAGGCATGAGAGCAGCCACACATTATAAATTTATAATTATAGCATCTCCTTCAGGACCCTTCTTTACCAAACCGATACGACTCTATGCAGAGACCAAATATATTAGAGCAACGAATGGAGGAACGGGAGAAGCAAAGGCAGCTGGAAATTATGCCGCCGCAATAAAGCCTACAGAAATAGCAAAATCTAAAGGCTATGACCAGGTATTGTGGTTGGATGCGCACGAGTTTAATTACATACAGGAAGTAGGTACTATGAATATCTTTTTTAAGATAAATGGAGAGTTCTTTACACCTAGTCTGGACGGGGCCATTCTCAACGGGATTACTAGAATGAGTGTCATAGAATTATTGCGCAGTAGAGGATATAAACTAACAGAGCGCCCAATTACAATAGACGAAATCGTAAAAGCTTCTCAGAATGGGACGTTGGAAGAGGCATTTGGTACTGGCACTGCCGTAGGGATAGCAATGATCCAGGAAATAGGTTATAAAGACATCTCTCTTCCTCTATCGGACGAAAACCCCGTGAGTCAAATGGTTCTTGATACCCTGAACGGCATCAAAATAGGAAAATTAGAAGATGAGTTTGGTTGGTTGGTAAAAGCAGATCATTCCTTTAATTTAAGTGAACAACATTAACGCAATTCCATAGGGGGCGAGCTTCTTCATAAAAAGTAAAATGAATAAAGAAATACTTCAAAAAGGGTTTTTAAAAATGTGCATGGCAAAGGCCATGACTACCTTATACGAAACCAACTTCAAACAGGTATCTAAGTACGTACATGCTACTTCTAGGGGCCATGAAGCTGTGCAAATTGCCTTAGGAATGCAATTAACACCTCAGGATTATGCCTTTCCTTATTATAGGGACGACGCTATGCTATTAGCTTTTGATCTGGAACCCTATGATCTAATGTTGCAATTATTGGCTAAAAAAGACGATCCATTTTCTGGAGGCCGTACGTATTATTCACATCCGAGTTTAAAGGACATAGACAAACCTAAAATTCCACATCAATCTTCAGCAACAGGAATGCAAGCGATCCCCGCCACAGGAACCGCAATGGGAATGCTATACAAAGAAACACAAGGCTTGTCTACAGAGAGTTTAAACCCTATTACTGTATGTTCTCTGGGAGATGCTTCGGTAACTGAAGGTGAAATTGCAGAAGCATTTCAAATGGCGGCTTTGAAACAATTGCCAATTTTATACTTGGTACAAGATAATGGATGGGATATTTCTGCAAATGCAGCCGAAACTAGAGCGCAAAATGCTTTTGAGTATGCAAGAGGTTTTAATGGTCTAGAAGCAATCTCTATTGATGGCGCTAATTTTACAGAAAGCTATGATGCTATTGAAAAGGTCATAGCAACTATTCGAAAGGAACGCAGACCTTTTTTGGTGCATGCAAAAGTACCTTTATTAAACCATCATACTTCAGGTGTACGTATGGAGTGGTACCGAGACGATTTAGAGGAAGCACGCTCTAGAGATCCTTTTCCAGTGCTACAAAGGCAATTGTCTGAAAAGGGCTTCTCTTCAAAAGAAATTGAAGCAATAGAGATACATGCAGTAGAGAAAGTGGCAGCTGATTATCAACGAGCTTTGAAGGCTGAGGATCCTGCACCAGAAGATCTCTTTACGCATAGCTTTGCACCGACTCCCATAATAGAAGAAATTGGAGAGCGAACACCCAAAGGTGATGATAAAGTAGTAATGGTAGATTGTGCCCTTTTTGCTATTGAAGAATTAATGGGGAAACACAAAGAGTGCTTATTATACGGCCAAGATGTAGGCGGACGCCTAGGTGGTGTATTTAGAGAAGCAGCTACCTTAGCTCAAAAATTTGGAGATGATCGCGTATTTAATACGCCTATACAAGAAGCATTTATTGTAGGATCAACAGTTGGTATGAGTGCAGTGGGTCTAAAACCGATTGTAGAGGTGCAGTTTGCAGATTACATTTGGCCAGGTCTTAATCAGTTATTTACAGAAGTAAGTAGAAGTTGTTATTTATCTAATGGAAAATGGCCGGTTTCTATGATTCTAAGAGTGCCTATTGGAGCGTATGGAAGTGGAGGCCCCTATCATTCTTCTTCCGTAGAAAGTGTTATTAGCAATATTAGAGGCATTAAAATAGCCTACCCTAGTAATGGAGCCGATTTGAAAGGATTGATGAAAGCTGCCTATTATGATCCAAATCCAGTGGTAATGTTGGAACATAAAGGCTTGTATTGGAGTAAAGTTCCTGGTACCAAAGGCGCCACATCTATAGAACCGGCAGAAGACTATATTTTACCTTTTGGAAAAGCGAATGTTTTACAAGAGATATGGAAACAAGAAGATAAAGAAACCATGACCATTGTAAGCTATGGTATGGGCGTACATTGGGCAATGAACGCTTCCAAAGGCATGCGAGATAGTGTAGAGGTGGTAGATCTTAGAACCCTATATCCGTTGGACGAAGAAACGGTAATGAATTCTGTAAAGAAAACAGGAAAGTGTCTGGTGATTACGGAAGAACCTGTTGATAATAGTTTTGCAAGAGCCTTGGCCGCTAAGATTCAAGAAGAATGCTTTACCTATTTGGATGCACCTGTAGTAACTATTGGTAGTGAAAATATGCCTGCGATTCCTTTGAATAGTACTTTGGAACAAACCATGATTCCCTCTACGGAAAAAGTAAAAGAAAAAATAAAAGAGCTTATGGCTTATTAAGCGGTAACATTTTTATTGCCTGAAATAAAAAAACCGCCTACTGGCGGTTTTTAATTTTTTGAATGTTATTATTAGTTAGCTGCAACAACAATCGGAGGGTATTTTTCTAATATCTCTGAAACAAATTCGCGAATGCGCGCTTCTTTCTTTTCAATATTTCTAACATTTCCTAAAGTACCAACGCCTTTTCCTTGCCACACTAGCTCTTTATTTTTTGCGTCAATTAGATCGATGTATAAAGAACCTTCCGTTCTAGTACTCACCGTGTTTCCATAGAAGCCTGGTCCTCCCCATCCCCATCCCCATGGGTTATAAAAGCCACCAAAACCGAATCTGCCAAAACCAAATCCGCCGTAACCAAAGCCTGCGCCTCCAGTATACACATCTACTTGATCTCTTTCCTTCGTAAAGATACTAACCAATATATCTGGGTTCTCCGATTTCACGAAACCGCGAGCACTCATTTCCGTCTCAATTGCTTTTAAAATTCTTTTCTTATCCAAATCGGAAATTTGAGCTTTGTCTATGCCTGTTTTGTAAAATGCATAGCTTTTGTAAGAATTAAAATTGGCTTCTCTGTCGTAATCAGCCACTACTTGCACCGACACACATGATCCTAAGAAAAGAAGTGCAAAAATCGGTAGCATAATGAGTTTCATCTTTTTCATACGCTATTTTTTTGAGTTAAAAAGGTTTATTTTCATTAAAATAAACATCAAGAACCATGCCGAATCCAGGTTTTACTTGGATTGAGAATTGGTCTTTTTGTCATATCCGTAGGGGCAATGCCTACAGCCACTTTCACAGCAATACCCCCTTTTAAGATGGAATTGCTTTGTAAATACTTTATATCCTTCTTCGGAGAGGTAAAAATCACCTTCTTCTAGCGGGATTCTTTCATTCATAAGTATAAAACTAAAGGTTTCTTTGTTAACAATACCTTCTTTTTTAAATTTTAACCTTAGTGTTCACTTGGTCGAAGATCTCGTCTGCGCTTTATCGATTTTGTTGGTAATAAAACGAAATAACAGCTTTATTTGAGCATTTTAACAATTATCTTTGAAGAGGTTCGTTAACAATTGTAGAAATGATTTTGGTATTCAAACATTTTTTTTACAAGAACTATGTGGGTCTTTCATTATGGCCTTTCATTATTCTTAAAAACCCTTCTCTGAAAGCGGATATCGTGTTAATTAATCACGAGAAAATTCACTTAAAGCAGCAGCAAGAATTACTTATCATTCCTTTTTATATCTTCTATCTTGTTGAATGGATTTTACGTTCTATATGGTATTTTGATAGCTATAAAGCCTATCAAAACATTAGTTTTGAACGTGAAGCCTATTGTAATGAAAAGAATATGAATTACTTAAAGGAACGCAAATCATTGAGCTTTATTAAATATCTTTGGGGCACAAATCACTAAAGGTGAAGTCTCAAAACCAGCAGTTATCTCTTCCCATTTTAAAAAAAAAGAAAGTAACGCTTTGTGTAAAGCGAGAAGACTTGCTACATCCTGTAATCTCTGGAAATAAATTCAGAAAACTAACCTATAATGTGCAAGAAGCCAAAACCAAAGGTTTCTCTTCACTTCTTACTTTTGGGGGTGCGTATTCTAATCATATTGCCGCTACAGCTTTTGCTGGAAGGATGCATAAGTTAAAAACAATTGGAGTTATTCGTGGAGATGAGTTGGCATCCGAATGGCAGGTTAATCCTACCTTAAAAATGGCCAAAGAGAATGGGATGATCTTTAAATTTATTTCAAGAACAGCTTATAGAGAAAAAGATACTCCTGAATTTTTGAAAGGCTTGGAGGAAGAATTTGGCACTTGTTTTGTAATACCAGAAGGAGGGACAAATGCATTGGCCGTAAAGGGTTGTGAAGAAATTTTAACGCCTAAAGATGTTATTTTTGATGTAGTTAGTTGCTGTGTAGGAACGGGAGGCACCTTGGCTGGGCTAAGTAATACCCTAGCCACACATCAAGAACTTATTGGCTTCCCTGCCTTAAAAGGAGATTTTTTGAAAAAAGATATTCGTAAATTTACACATACCAAAAATTGGCGTTTGTGTACAGATTATCATTTTGGAGGCTATGCGAAAGTATCAAAGGAATTAATACAATTTATGAATGCATTCAAGAAACAAACGAACATTCTTTTGGATCCTATATACACAGGAAAAATGGCTTTTGGTTTGCTAGATATGATCGCAAATGATTTGTTTGAACCTAATACAAAAATTTTGATGATTCATAGTGGAGGCCTGCAAGGAATTCAGGGAATGAATACACTATTACAGCGGAAGAATTTACCCCAAATAAATATATAAATGAGCCCTATATTGAAAAATACCCGATCAAAAATTGGACTTTTAATGATACTTGCTATCTTATTAACCGCATGCGGTACTAAGAAAAGAACAACCTATGCTAAAAGGACTGAGAAGCAACCCAATACTTCGAAACCAGTTACCAAAACTACATCTAGTACGAAAGAAGAGGAAGGGCTATATCCGATGCCTGAGGACACCGGAAAGTTTGTAAAATTTCCAATTACCTCTGTACAAGATTATATTGATACCTTTTCTGAAATTGCGCAGTTTGAAATGAAAGCCTACGGAATTCCAGCTAGCATTACCTTGGCTCAAGGAATCTTGGAAAGCGGTTCAGGGAGAAGTAAACTAGCCTTGAAAACAAATAATCATTTTGGGATCAAATGTCATAAAGGATGGAAAGGAGATTACGACTTTCATGATGATGATGAAAAAGGGGAGTGTTTTAGAAAATATAACCATCCCATGTATTCTTTTAGAGATCATAGTATCTTTTTGTCCTCGCGCTCACGTTATGCTTTTTTATTTGATTATCGTAAAGATGATTACAAACGTTGGGCTAAAGGTTTAAAACAGGCAGGTTATGCTACTGATCGCAAATATCCTCAGAAATTAATTTCTTTTATAGAACAGTACAAATTGTTTGAATATGACAAGCAAGTGTTGAAAGAAGGATATCCGGCGAAGCGTATTCCAAAGACGTATAATTATACAACACATACGGTAGAAAAGGGAGACACTTTATATTCCATTTCAAGAAAGTATTTTGTTTCGGTTCCTGATTTAATGGAACTCAATAATATGGATAGTACTACTATTTCTATTGGACAAAAACTACAAGTAAAGTCACAAAAAATTAAAAAATAGGTATGATATATCAACGTAGTAGCGCGCTTTTTACTGAAGCTCAGCTCTATATTCCAGGAGGTGTAAACTCTCCTGTAAGAGCTTTTAAAGCTGTTGGAGGCACTCCCATATTTGTAAAAGAGGCAAAAGGTGCTTACTTATATGATGAAGATGGAAATAGGTTGATAGATTTTATTGCCTCTTGGGGCCCCTTAATTTTAGGACATGCTTTTGAACCGGTAATAGCAGCCGTAATTGATAAAGCAAAAAAAGGAACTTCCTTTGGGATGCCTACTGAAATCGAAACCCAATTGGCCAAACTTGCCTTATCTATGGTGCCCAATATGGAAAAGATTCGTTTTGTGAATAGCGGAACGGAAGCCTGTATGAGTGCCGTTCGCTTGGCAAGAGGATATACAGGGAAGGATAAAATAATCAAATTTGCAGGTTGCTATCATGGACATTCAGATTCTTTTTTAATTCAGGCCGGAAGCGGTGCTGTTACCTTTGGAACACCCAATAGCCCGGGCGTTACGCAGGGAACTGCCAAGGATACATTGTTGGCGACCTATAATGATTTGGAAAATGTCAAGGAACTTGTAGCTGCCAATAAGGATCAAATAGCGGCGATTATTATAGAACCTATTACTGGGAATATGGGATGTATTGTTCCAATTAAAAGTTTTATGACAGGCCTCCGCAAACTATGCACAGAAGAGGGTATACTCTTAATTTTTGATGAGGTAATGACGGGTTTTCGCTTGGCAAAAGGTGGGGCACAAGAGGTACTAGATATAGCTGCTGATATTGTTACTTACGGTAAAGTAATTGGTGGTGGACTGCCGGTAGGAGCTTTTGCAGCTAAAAGTGAGATTATGAATCATATGGCACCAGATGGGCCAGTATATCAGGCAGGGACTCTAAGCGGTAACCCTTTGGCTATGAGTGCTGGTTTGGCGATGCTAACGGCTTTGAATAATGCGCCAGAGATATTTCAAAGTTTGGAAGAAAAGACAGCTTATTTGCATCAAGGAATGGACGAGATCCTAAATAGACATCAAATTACGCATCAGATCAATAGATATGGTTCTATGATTTCTGTACATTTCACAGAAGAACCCGTTATAGACTTCGCATCTTCTGCTAAAGGGAATAATGACACTTTTAAAAAATACTTTCATGGAATGCTTAAAAAGGGGGTGTATTTACCTCCAAGTGCTTTTGAAAGCTATTTTTTAAACGATGCACTTTCTTATGCAGATTTGGACGATACTTTGGCCGCTTTAGAGGCAGTTGCTCCAAGATTGAAGTGATTTTATAAGATTGCTGTAAAATAAGAGAGATTGAAAAGTTGTATGCTTATAACTTTTCAATCTCTTTTTAGATCATATTAGTTTTTAACTATCGCTTCCCTCTTCTATTTTCTCGTTTCTTTTTTTGCTGTTTTCCTTTGCGAAGCTTCATTTTTTTCCATTGATCAAATTGCTCATCGGTGAGAATAGATTGCAACTTTTCTTGATGTGCAATTTGATGATCTAAGCGATCTGATTGCATAGCATAGCGTTCTTCAGAACTTGGTCTTTCTTTGTCTGCTCTCTTTTTCTTGCGTTCCTCCATTTTAGTTTTACGCAACTTAGCAGTTTCTAAATTTAATTGCTGTACTTGCGTTTGCTGTTCGGAACTTAACGCCAAAGCCAGAGTCATCTTTTTGGTTTGGAGTGTAGCAATTTGTTCAGGCGTCATGTCATTTGCTCTTCTATGTCCGGATTGTGCCATCGCTGAATACCCAATTGATAAGAGGGCTATTAAAATAAGTTTTTTCATGTTTTTAATTTTTATAATTTCTTTAGAATAGGACATGAAGAAATCAAATAGGTTTAATTGTAGATATCAATTTAGAGTAAGCTTGGTGTATTAATTTGCAGTTTATGCATGTCTGATATGAAAAAGAAAGGGCGCAAATCAAACGATTTGCGCCCTTTCTTTTTTATTGCTGTTTTTTTTATTCCATCTCAGATAACAAAGCAGTTTCTGAATCGTTAGTTCCTAATTCTGTGTTCACCAAATCAGTAGAGTTTTTTTCTGAAGAGATCTGTTGCTCCACATTATAATACACTAAAGCGGCGATTACAAAGGAGGCTAAATACATAAAACTTTTAACTTTTTGTGACATGGTTTTGGGGGTTTTGATTACATCTCTAAGATAAACAGAATTCTATTTTAAAAAGAAATGTTGTTGTGAAACGACCTATTTTAGATGTATAACGATAAAAACCTGTTGTTTCGTATGTGTATGGCCATAATTTCCATAAAAAAAAGTGCTGTATATCCTTGATATACAGCACTTTTTGTAGATGTACGACCCTTTATTTTGGATCCAAAATCATATCAATGCGCTCCAAAGCGTCTTGTAAATGATATCTACTCATACTATCAGAAGTTTGAGCAATAGCTCCTCTAATACTTCTCTTAAGAATATTTAACTCTGCTCTTGCTACCGATCTGATATCGGACTGACTTACATTTACAGAGGTTTGCGTCGCAAATCTTCTGAAAGCGGCAGGTAACTGCCTTTGTTCGCTTGTCATTAGATATTCCAATCGTTCAATATACGCGCGCTGTAAATTTCTTCTGTAGGTATCTATTTTACGACCCGAAGTAGTTTCTTTCCAGATCCCTCTTCTTAAATCGCGCATCATATCTACCATGGCATACGCCTCTTTACCATTTAAGGTTTCGTTCTCAATCATACGAGCAAGACGACCAAAGTCAAGAATATTATTTAAAGTTCTTTCTTGCGTCCTGCGAAGTCTATCAGTATTTCCGGCATGCTCAATTCTACTAAGAATGTCACTATCAATCATCCATTCTGGAGTGGTAAATAGTTGATCTTGAATAAATTTCAAACTATTTTTTTGATGCTGTTTCTCTACATGTGTATACACAGCGCCTTCTTGATCATAGGTTTTATAGTGCTCATATACACCGCCAATATTACTAGAAACATGCCCCATATACCTGTTGTACTGCCCTAATACCTGTCCGTAAAGTGTCTGTAGGTCGTCATAATTTTTACCATCTTCGGCAGTCCATTTAATCAAATTTGGAATAATCCGCTTTAGATTTTCAATTCCATAATTACTGGCCTTGATAGCATCATCACCTAAATCTTCGGTCTGAGAACTTGGATCTATCACACCAAATTGTTGTCTTCCAAAACGGTACATAGGATCTCCAGCATGCGCTAGAATCCAGCTATCTAAGGTAGCTTTTTCCTCTTCTGCAGACTTGTTTAAGATGGGCTTGTACCCCCATTGTACAGCATATTTATCATAGATGCCAATATTTGGCATTAGAGCAACACCCTCATCTCGTGGTTGTGCAACGTAGTTAAAACGTGCATAATCCATAATAGATGGTGCTGTTCCATATTTTTTGGTAAAAGAAGCAGAGCGCAAAGAATCTACTGGGTAAGCAACACTGCTTCCCATATTATGCGGAAGACCTAATGTGTGCCCTACTTCGTGCGCAGATACAAATCGGATCAAACGACCCATTACTTCATCTTTGAACGCAACACCCTGCGCATCTGGATTAATCGCAGCGGTTTGTACAAAAAACCAATTGCGTAATAAGGTCATTACATTGTGATACCAGTTGATATCAGATTCTAAAATTTCACCAGTTCTTGGATCACTTACATGGGGTCCGTTTGCATTTGGAATAGGAGATGCTAAGTAGCGAACTACGGAATAGCGAACGTCTTCAGGAGACCAATCTGGATCTTCTTCTACACTTGGAGGGTCTTTTGCTATAATGGCATTTTTAAACCCTGCAGCCTCAAAAGCTACTTGCCAATCTTCAATACCTTGCTTAATAAATGGAACCCATTGTTTAGGAGTAGCTCTGTCTACGTAGTATACAATCTGTTTCTTAGGTTCTACCAGCTCTCCTCTATTGTATTTTTCAATATCCTCGTCCTTTACTTCTAGTCTCCAACGATCTAAGAAACGGATGGTCTTACTTTCTTGTGCATCCAATCCATAATCTACTTGTCCTCTAGCAAACCAACCCACACGTTGATCGTAATAACGTCTTTTCATTGGTTCTGCTGGAAGCAAAATCATAGAGTTATTAATTTCAATAGAGATAGTTCCTAAACTTCCATTGGATGGAGGGTTTTTAGCATTGTACGTTTTTACGTGTCTTGCTTCTATATTAAGTGGGTAACTTTTAATAGATTCTAAATACCCTTTACTTTCATCTAGTCTAGAAACTCTGTAACGAGTTCTATAAAATTCGGGCATTCCTAAGGCTTGTACATCTTTTGTAAACAAATCGTTTACTTCAATCACAGTAGTCGGATTAAGGGAGTCTTTTTTGAGGGCTTTTATTTTGAAAGAATAAAGAACGGGCTCAAAATTGGAATTTACAACAGCTTCATGAACTGGTAAAGAATCTGCAGCGACCACATTATGTGATACTACACGTAAGAAGATCTTTTTTTCCTTTTTTTCCCAGCGTAATACCTGGGTATTTATTTTTCCTCCCCCAAAACCAATGCCAGAAGCAGTTTTGGATATACGGGTTACCATTAACATTTCTTTGTTTAACAAAGAATCTGGGATCTCATAAAAACGTTTATCGTCTACCGTATGCACATCAAACAAACCTTTGTCTGTTTTTGCCTTTTTAGTAATTACCTTATTATAAGGTAAAATTGCATCCTTTTTTGGCTTTGGTTTCGGTGCAGGTTGATCTGTTTTTTTCTTTTTTTTCTTTGATTTCTGAGCATGCATTGTAGAGAAACTGCCCATTACCAAAAACACCAATAGTATTTTTGGGAGTAATTTTTTGATCATTTTCAAGTGGTTTTTAAATTTTAGTCGCCCAAAGAACCGAAAAATAAAGTAAAGGTTCTGTTAATAAAATCATAACCATGCATGCGGATGTTAATGACGGATTAACATAGTAAATTGCTGAAAATCAATTATATAAATATACAATATGTTGGTATTATCACAAATACAATTTATTTGTTTCATTGTTAAACGTACCTTAAGACTGTAACATTTTACTTTTTGGGTAGTCTTATTTGTATAGAAACATCAATCATCAATCAATCAATAAATGAACAAGTTAATTTTTATTTGTGGCCTTGTAATGCTAGGCAATACAACCACGTCGTCATCAGAAGAAAGTGTATTAAACTGTGAGTTAACAGAGACAAAATTAGAAACAGTAGCAACCGTAAAAAGTGATCCTAACTTTGAAATGGACATTAATACGATTGCTTACATAACAGAGGAAGATTCTATCGATTTAGG
The DNA here is from genome assembly GCA_947500575.1 of uncultured Flavobacteriaceae bacterium. Lineage (GTDB taxonomy): Bacteria > Bacteroidota > Bacteroidia > Flavobacteriales > Flavobacteriaceae > CANMSI01. The sequence continues at coordinate 630,463 of CANMSI010000003.1, forward strand.
ATTCGATACTGCAGCGTATTTACCTACTGGTTTTGACCCATGTACTGTATATGAAGACTTGTCTTCTATTAGCTATATGGAAGAAGATGAAATAGATCTTGGTTTTGAAACTGAAGCGTATTTGCCAACAGGTTTTGATCCCAACACCGTATACGAAGATTTAAGCGATATAGCCTATATAGACGAAGAATCGGAGATCATTGTCGATTTCAATATTGCGGCATATCTTCCAAAAGATTTTGACCCTTTAGCAAGGGCAAAGTAGATTGTTTATTTTCATTTTAGCAAATTTTTGAGTTAGTTACAAATAAAGCCCTTCCCTCTGGTAAGGGCTTTATTTATTCAAAAATGTTAAATCTCATCTAAAAATGTAACACTTCTGTTTTAAACAAGTCTTATAAGTATATTCATCAAATGCATCATCATGGGTCAAAAAATGAACAGATCAATAAAAGTTGGTATGTTTGGTTTCTTTAATAACGCTGTTTATCATAAAAGGAAATCCAAGCAACCTAAAACTACTTTTTGATTTTTAGAAAATCTGTCTGTAGGGTTTCATTCATATATACGACTGAAACCTCAACCCATAATCATTAAATTGTTGAATTAGTCAATTCAAAACCTCTAATAGCATTAGGGGTTTTGTTTTTTAGAAGATCCAGGGAATCACAAACTGAAACAGAAGAATTAATAAGCCTACGGCAATCATATTTAAGATAAAACCTACTCTTGCCATTTGGTGCACTTTAATATAGCCGCTAGCAAATACAATGGCATTAGGTGGTGTTGCCATTGGGAGCATAAAGGCACAGCTACTTGCCATAGTGACTGGGACTAACAAATAAAGCATGGGAATATCTAGTCCTATTGCAATTCCTGCGACCACTGGCGCAAGAACCGTTATCAAAGCAACGTTGCTCATTAATTCTGTCATAAATAGCATCAAAAGAATTAATAAAGATGCAGTCACTAGTACAGAGATGTTACTAGCGGCAATTGCCTCGGCAATGATATCTACAATTCCACTTGCTTTCATTCCTGCTGCTAGAGCTAAGCCACCACCAAAGAGAATTAGAATACCCCAAGCTAGTTTTTGAGTGTCTTTCCATTCCAATATAAAGTCACCTTTTTTGAGACTATGAGGAATAGCGAATAGCGCAATAGCTGCTCCTACACTTATAATGGCATCTTTCAAATTTAAGTCCGGGAATACTTCATTAATAAGTTGTCTAAAAATCCATAAAGCCACTGTAATTCCAAATATGAGGAGCACTTTCTTTTCTTTCCCAGAAATAGGACCTAGTTTTTTTAATTCGTCCGAAATAACATCTTTGGAGGCATCAAATTTTAATTCTCTATTGGGAAACATCCATTTAACCAAAACCAAATAACTAATTGTAATCATAATTATGGAAAAAGGAAGTCCAATGAGCAGCCATTTGAAGAAACTGATTTCTATGTTGTAATTTTCTTCTAGGAAACCAATTAAGACAATGTTGGGGGGTGTACCAATAATGGTGGCAATACCTCCTGCATTTGCCGAAAAGGCAATTCCTAACATAACACTTAAAGCAAAATTCTGGTCATTTTTAGTAAAACCATCGGCGTCGTTTACTAACAAATTAATTACAGACATCGCAATGGGCAGCATTACCACCGTGCTTGCCGTATTACTTATCCACATACTTAAAGAAGCTGTGGCTATCATAAACCCTAAAATAACTTTGTTTGGCGTAGTGCCTGTAACCTTAATTATATTTAGGGCAATTCGTTTGTGTAAGTTCACCTTTTCTAGCGCTAGGGCTAACACAAAACCTCCAAAAAATAAGAATACTACTCTGCTTCCATAATTGGCACCTACTTGGTCAATGGTTAAAATGTCTAGTAAATGAAAAAGAACCAAAGGCAATAGGGCAGTAACTGATATGGAAACAGCTTCTGTAATCCACCAAGTTACCATCCAAGCGGCAACCGCCAATACAGGATCTCCTTTTTCGGAGAGCAATACAAAAGGTAAATTAAGGATGATAATAAATAAAAGTGGACCTAAAAATAGACCTATTTTTCTGCTCAATGCCATGCGAAGTCTTTAATGCTTCTAAGCTATGCTTTTTCTTTATGTTTTAAAAATAAAAAGTAGGCATAGAAAAACCTCCCCGAAGGGAGGTTGACTCACTCAAAAAAAATAACTAAACAATATTTTATAAAGAAAATCTAAGACGGGCAAAGAGAAATCTACCCGAGTATCCGAATTGAGAAGTTCTTCTGGAAAAAACAAATTGATCTCCCGAAGTGCCACCTGCTCTATTTTCATCTGGGTATATATCAAAAAGATTATTTGCTCCAATTGTCAAAGCCAAGTTTTCGGAAAAGGTTTTGCTAATACTTAGATCAGTAATCAACTTTCCGCTATAAATAGCATCTTCACTTACTGTGGTTCCGTCAACACGTGCATCTCCATTAAAATCATCAGGATCTGTCACCTCTCCAAAAAATACATTTCGCAATAAAAAGTCCCATGACTTTATGGAAACAAGATTGGTAAGGTTTAATTTGGTTCTGGGCTGTGCTAGCGTAAGAAATGCTTCTTCTTGTCCATCAAAAAAGGCACCACTTAAGCCTGCATTCTCAATTAAGTTGGGAACAAAAATGTCTTCAACTTCAGTTTTATTAAAAGTAGCCGCAAAATCATTTTTTAAAACGGCTTCACCCCAAGTGGCTTTATGTGATAACACAATGTCTAAACCAGAAGATTTCGTATCAATGGCATTCACAAAAAACCGTGCACTTGTAGCTCCTGCCGCATCAAAAATTCCCGTGAGTTCTGGATCTCCTCCATTGCCAAAACTACCACTATATACTATTCTGTCTTCGATGTTTATCAGATATCCATCTATGGTAAAGGTGAAGGCACCAAATTTCCCGGTTAGTCCTGCACTAAGACTATTAGAAGTCTCTTCTTTTAGTTTGTCTATTCCTATTAAGGTAGCGGCTCTACTATCATTCGTAAATGTGCCTTGTTCAAAAGGAACATTATCTACAAAAACCGTACTGGTTCTGCTAAAGAACTGTTGATGTAAAGAAGGGGCTCTAAAACCCGAACTGTTTGCGGCTCTTAATGCTAAGTTTTCGGAAAGTTTAAATCTTGTTGCTAATTTATAATTAAAGGTGCTGCCAAAATCTGAGTAATTCTCATAACGCCCTGCTAGGCTTAATAGCCATGCCTCGGTGAAGTCAGCTTCAAAATCTGCATAAAGTGAAATGTTGTTTCTAAATTTTTCTGTTGCATTACCAGGATCGTAACCTCTAAAAACTTGAGCGCCTCCTCCAAGCGGAGCCCCAGTGAAATTGTTACGCACTAATTCCTCATCTGGAGTAATACTGGTTACAGGATTTCCATTAATATCGTAGCTCGTATAGGAAGCTTCTTCCCCGGCAAGAATCTCATATTTTTCTACTTTGAATTCAGCACCAAAAGCAGCACTCAACCCTTCAAAAACAGTATCATAAAACCTGTTGAAGTCTAGGTTTGTTGTATTTTGAGAAAAACTTAATCCGCCAGCATCAAAGCTACGCGGAGTTGCTACACCAAGAGTTCCGTTACTAGAATTCCCAACGGTAATATCAAATGTGTTCCTACCGTAAGTGTTTGAGAAATCAACATTCCACTCATTTATTTTCCCTGTTATTCCAATAGCTAACGACTGGTCTAAGATATCGGTTCCGATATTGGGGAGAAATCCGTTTGGAAATGCAGGTGTATTAGCTCGGCCATCCCCTTGAGCGGGTCTTCTGTAAAATCCAGATGCTAAACCTTGTCTATAACTAATACCACCAAAACCATAGATCTCAGTATTTTCATCCAAAGGAATGGACATATTGGCAAAAAACTTCCCTTCTCGAAGTCTTGAAGTTCCTACTTTAAATCTAAAATCTTCTCTGGTAAGCCCTCTAGCTGCTAATTCATCTTCATCAGCATCAAAACTAAGGAGATCGCGAAATGCAGCTACATCGCTTTCAAGACCTAGATCTAATCCGCTTATTTGATCTTTAACACCTTGAGCCAAGTAGGAGATATTCTGAGCGGCGTTCGCATAATCTTGTAATGTCATATCAGCTACATTACCTCCACCTGCAGCAAAAATACGTTCCGCTCCATGAAATCCTTGGAAAATATCTCCAGAATAATCCTTATTTCGTAAGGCTGGTTCTCTGGTAGAAAGAGATCCAGTAAAATTAATGTAGCCCCGATCTCCAATAGGAAGCCCGTAATTGGCATCTATTTGAAATTTTTCGCCATCGGATCCTCCCTCAAACTGATTGCTATTTTCACTAAAGTTAGCTCCTGTAGTCAGGGATAAATCTAGTTTTCCAGTAGCTTTTTTTAGCACAATGTTGATAACCCCCGCTATGGCATCTGAACCATATTGTGCGGCAGCACCATCTCTAAGCACTTCTATACGTTGTATCGCCGCAGCGGGTATGGCGTTGAGATCAGTACCTACACTCCCTGCTCCAACAGTTCCATTTACATTAATTAAGGCGGTATTATGTCTTCTTTTTCCGTTGATTAAAACCAATACCTGATCTGGTCCTAAACCTCTTAAAGAAGCTGGGTCAATATGATCTGTTCCATCAGAAACGGTTTGAGATTGTGAGGTAAATGAGGGTGCTACATAATTTAAAATTTGGTTGACACTTACCTGAGCCCCTTGATTTGCGATGGTGCTTACATCTATAACATCTACAGGAACCGTAGTTTCCGTAGCAGTCCTATTCGGATTCCTAGATCCAACAATTACCACGTCATCTAATTGTGCGGCATTTTCTTTTAAGGTTATTGATACCGTATCTTTTCCGGTAACATCAACTTCTACAGTGGTATAACCAATATAAGAGACTACCAAGGTTTGTTGCCCTTCAGGTACTTCTATGGTAAAATTACCGTCAAAATCTGCTTGTGTACCAATGGTGGTTCCTTTTACAAGGATATTAGCACCGGCTAAACCTACACCATTTTCGTCTTTTACAGCACCTTTTACTTCGTTTTGTTGAAATAAATTAAGAGCACCTTCCCTAGTGGTAGCATTTTTAGTTAGAATAATTTGTTTGTCATTTATTTCATAATTAAAGTCGCCTATTTTGGCTAACTTTTTAAGTACTTCCTGCAAAGGTTCCTGTGCTGCCTTGATCGATACTTTTTTGGTATCATTTATTTCTTTCACATTGTAGAAGAAGCGATACCCAGATTGGGATTTAATGGAATTAAGTACCTTTTTCAAAGGTGCCTTTTCATAGTCTAAAGCTATCTTATTCTGTGAGAAAGCCGAATTCGCTGAGAGTTGAAACAACATCATAAAGCTCAGAAGAAGACTTATTTTCATTTTTAATTTCATGCGTTTAGTGCCACTTCCGAGGTGGAAGTCGCTCCGATGATTACTTTTTTTCATAATTTTAGCGTGTCTGATCGTTAATACTTGTTTTTAATGGTCAATTTAAAAGGGGAAGTGCTGCAACACTCCCCTTTTTCTATTTTCGAATAGTTACAATATTGTCTTTTATCTCATAATTGAAGGGGGTACTTATAGCAATGGTATTTAAAACAGTTTCAATAGATTCATTTTGAAATTCTCCTTTGTACATTTCTTTTGTTAAGTGACGTGCATTATTTACAATAGTAACATTGTGAATTCGTTCTAGTTTTTTTAGAATTTCTTCAAAGCTTAAATGATCTATTATCAGCCTATTTTGCATCCAGCTTGTATAGATATCGGTATCTACCTCGATCTTTTCGAAGTGTTGATTTGTTTTGTTGTAGGAAGCTTGGTAGCTTGGACTTAGATTTACCGTATATGCTGGGGTGCTTGTTTGGTATACATGAACTGCACCTTCTACTAAAGTTGTTTTTACTGCATCGTCTGTTGCGTACGCAGAAACGTTGAATTGCGTTCCTAATACCTTAACATTGAGATCTTCTGTATTTACAATGAAAGGTCTATCTGGGTTCGAAGTAACATCAAAATATGCCTCTCCTTCTAAGAAAACCAATCGCTCATCTGAATTGGATGCAAAGTGCTGAGGGAAGCGCAATCTAGAACCGGCATTAAGCCAAACCAAGGTGCCATCAGAAAGTTTTATTTTGAAGGTTTGCCCCAATGGAATGTAAACCTCATTCATTTTTGCTATCTCGGTATCAGCACTATCAAACGTTAAATACCCATTTGCGGCACTCGCTACAACATTGCCTTGTTCATCTCTAACCTGTCCTTTTATATCTGGTGTTAAGGTTGTTTTAGTTCCATCTGCGAGGGTAATTGTTATCTGTTCTTGTTTTTTAATAAAGGGCTGCTGTTGTACATTCTTTGGGTTTGGGGAAAGAAACTTGTCTTTCTGAACGGCTTGTTGGGTGGCCCATCCTATACCTAATAATACAATAAACACTGCAGCGTATTTATAGAATTGCATGCGAGTTTTCCGTTTCCCTCCTTTTTCTCCAATTTGCTTTAAGAATAACTGATGTGCTTTTTCTGGATCCCCCTCAACTGAGGTTTCAATATCAAATTTCCGAATATATTGCTTAAAGGCATTTGCATTGGCCTCACTTTCTTGCACCCAAACTTTTAATTCCTCTCGTTCTGCAACGGATAAGTCGTTGGTTAAGAATTTGTCAAATAAAAGAAGATGTCTTTGCATTTTAGTAAGGATATTTTAACCTTATGATGCGGTTTGTCTAAAAAACCCTACATCTTTTTTAATTTTTCTTAGATTTGACTATTAGATAAAAGTTGATGATAGAACAAGAATTACTTAAAAAACTAAGAGAAGGCGATACTTTTGCCTTCAAATTCTTGTTTACGGAATACTATAATTATTTGTTTAATTATGTCTATAAACTAAGCAGGGATATGTCTGTTTCTGAAGATGTTGTCCAGGAAATGATGATTAAAATCTGGGAGAGAAGGGAACACATTGTAATTACTACCTCTCTTAAAAGTTATCTCTTTAGAGCATGTCACAATCAATTCTTAATGCATTTAAGAAAAGAAAAAAAGAGACTAGATCTTCTAGACAAGATTCGCTGGGATGTGTTGTTTGAAGTACATGGAGAGGAAAATGAATTATATGAACTGCGTTTAAATAGGTTACATTCCTTAATTAACCAACTTCCTCCACGCTGTAAAGAGATATTTGTTCAAAGCAAATTTGAAAAAAAGAAGTACAAAGAAATTGCTATGGACTTAGGAATCTCTATAAAAGCTGTAGAGGCTCAAATGACAAAAGCCTTGCATTTCCTTAGAGAACACGCTTCTAGTTTTATGTTGTAATCAGCACTGTTAAGATTCTTATTCTTTTAACGTACAAAATAAGACATCGTCTTCCTTAAATACTTTTGCTACACCTAACTTAGTAAGCCCCTTAATTCCTTTATCCCAACCTTTATTACTTAATCCGGAAGCTGCTTTCAGTTCGTTCAAAGGCATTTGCTTTGCTTTTTTAAGAAGGTCGTGTATGGCTTTTTCATTCTCTGATAATTCCAAAGGTTTTTTCTCTGGACGCATCTGAGGGAAAAACAATACTTCTTGGATAGAAGCATTATTGGTTAATAACATCACTAAACGATCTATCCCAATTCCAATGCCACTTGTGGGGGGCATTCCGTATTCCAAGGCTCTTAAAAAGTCTTGGTCAATAAACATGGCCTCATCATCTCCTTTTTCAGAAAGTTTAAGCTGCTCTTCAAAACGTTCACGTTGGTCTATGGGATCGTTTAACTCTGAATAAGCGTTGGCTAGTTCCTTGCCATTGACCATTAGCTCAAAGCGTTCTGTTAGGGCAGGATTGTCTCTATGCTCTTTGGTAAGCGGACTCATTTCTTTTGGATAGTCCGTAATAAAGGTAGGTTGTATATAATGATGTTCGCATTTTTCACCAAAAAGCTCATCAATGAGTTTACCAACTCCCATGGTGGCATCTACCTCTATACCCTGATCTTTGGCAACTTCTCGAAGCTCGTTTTCATCCATACCAGCCACATCCACACCTGTATGAATTTTTATAGCTTCTAAAATTGGGATTCTGGGATAAGGAGCCTTGAACTCAATTTCATTGTCTCCTACCAGTACTTTAGAAGTTCCATTGGCATCTATAGCTACTTTTTCTAAAAGTGCTTCCGTTGTCTTCATCATCCAATGATAATCCTTGTAGGCCACATAGAGTTCCATAACCGTAAATTCTGGATTATGAGTACGATCCATACCCTCATTTCTAAAGTCTTTAGAAAACTCATAAACACCATCAAAACCACCTACTATAAGTCGTTTTAAATACAATTCATTGGCAATTCGTAAATACAAAGGGATATTTAAAGCATTGTGATGGGTAACAAAAGGTCTTGCCGAAGCGCCTCCAGGAATGGGTTGTAAAATAGGAGTTTCCACTTCCAAATAATCCCGATCATTAAAAAATTGCCGGATACTATTGGTGATTTTAGTACGCTTAATAAAAGTTTCCTTTACCGTTGGGTTTACCACTAAATCCACATAGCGTTGGCGGTAACGCATCTCTGGATCATTAAACTCATCAAAGACATTACCATCTGCATCTACCTTGGGTAAAGGCAGGGGGCGAAGCGTTTTATTGAGAATGGTGAAGTTCTTTACCAAAATGGTTTTTTCACCCACTTGGGTCGTAAATAAAGTACCTTCAATACCAATAATATCTCCAATGTCTAAAAGCTTTTTATAAACCTCGTTATACAGTGTTTTGTCTTCTCCTTCGCAGATTTCGTCTCGGTTAAAGTAAACCTGTACGCGCCCTGCACTGTCCTGTAATTCCGCAAAAGAAGCTTTTCCTTGGATTCTTCTAGACATTAATCTACCAGCTACCACTACTTTCTTACCTTCTTCAAAATTGGTTTTAATTGCAGTAGATAAGGTATCTACAGGAAATTGCGCTGCCGGATACGGATTAATACCAAGGGCTCTTAATTTTTCCAATTTTTCTCTTCGGATCACTTCTTGTTCAGAGAGCTGCATACATACTGATTTAAGGCTGCAAATATAGGGAGTATCCCCAAATCTATCAACGGAGTACAAGGGAATATTAATCACAAAAAGAGATTTCATAACAGATTGTAACAAAATAGGAATTTGGACGTCCAATAGATATCAATCAAAAAATCAAATCGTATGAGTTTCTGGAGAGTAATTCTCGCAATCCTATTTCCACCGCTTTCCGTCATTGGAAAGGGCTGTGGGTCTATTTTAATCGTTTTCTTACTTACCCTATGTGGATGGGTGCCAGGTGTTATTGCTGCACTTGTAATACTTAATAATCCCAGTTGATAATTGTATCTTTGCATTTCTAAAACCAACTAGAAATGAGAAATATACTAATCCTTGTTTTTGCTTTAATAGCATTACAAAGTTGTCAGATTAAAGAAGAGATTCAATTTAATGAAGATGGTAGCGGCACCTATGAAATGGGTTTCGATATGTCCGAAATGTTGAAAATGGGTCAAACTACTAACGATTCTGTTCCTTCTAAAGTGGTAGATACCCTTATCAATTTTTCTACTTTTTTAGATGAGAAAAAGGATAGTATAGCTTCCTTGTCATTAGAGGAGCAAGAAAAATTAGAATTACTACGTCCATTGCAATTTTCTATGAATGCGAACGAAGCAGAAAGTCAAATGAAAATGGATTTGAAGTACGCATTTACAACAATCGATGATATCTCTAAATTTGGTGAAGCCATTAAATTAGCTGATATCAAAGAGCTAAATGAAATGATGAATCCGATGGGAGGGAAAGAAGTGCCTCAGGACTCTACAGAAAAGAAGGACGATATGGATAATCCATTTGCCATGTCGACCTCCTTCGAAACTAGATTTTCCAAAACTAGTTTTAGCCGCAAGATGACCACTGAAGCAATTGAAAAAGCCATGCAGAAAAAGGATACCACTATGAAAAAAGATGATCCTTTTGCAGATGCTATCCGATTTAAACAAGTGTATAAGTTTCCGTATAAGGTAAAAAGTGTTAGCAATCCAAATGCAAAAATACTTTCTAATTTTATGGGCATTGAGATAGAAGCTAATATGTTTGAGATGAATAATGATCCCAAGTTTTTCAATGTTGAGGTGGAGTTTGAAGAATGAACAAAAGAATACGATTACAGGATATAGGGCTTAAAGACTATAAAGAAACTTGGGAGTATCAAGAATTGCTCTTCAAAGAAATTGTTGATATCAAAGTTAAGAATAGACGGGAAGCAACACAGTTGTTAACTCCCAATCATTTTCTTTTTGTAGAGCATCCACATGTATATACCCTTGGTAAGAGCGGAGATATAGATAACCTGCTAATTAATGAAGAAGAGTTGGCTTCGAAAGGAGCCTCTTTTTACAAAATAAATAGGGGAGGGGATATTACGTATCACGGTCCTGGCCAAATCGTGGGGTATCCCATTCTGGATTTGGATAATTTTTTTACAGACATACATAAGTACCTTCGTTTTTTAGAAGAAACGGTCATTTTAGCGCTTGCAGAATACGGTTTAAATGCGGAACGATCTCAGGGAGAGACCGGTGTTTGGCTCGATGTAGGAACACCTTTTGCACGGAAAATTTGTGCTTTGGGAGTGCGTGCCAGCCGATGGGTAACTATGCATGGATTTGCGTTAAATGTAAACACCAATCTTGGGTATTTTGACTATATGATTCCTTGCGGTATTAAGGATAAAGCAGTGACCTCATTGAATGTGGAATTGGGAAAAGAACAGGTTTCCTTGGAAGAAGTGAAACAAAAACTATTGAAGCACTTTAAGACCTTATTTGAGGCAGAATTTATATCGTAGATAAGGTGCATAGAAAAGTAGTTTTGTAATTCTTTCATAGTATTATCGACCTATCAGCTATGTCTAAGCACGTTTTTAATAAAACCAACTTATTTATTGCTTTGCAATACCTGACCGCTAGAAAAAAGCAAAGTCTTTTGGCAGTGATTGGCGTGTTGCTTGGGGTAACCACCTTCATTGTTTTGATTAATTTTATGACAGGTGTTAATGACTTTCTGGATGACGCAGTTTTTAATGGTAGTCCAGATATTACTATAAACGCTCAATCTTCACCAGAACAGAAGTCCAGACAATTTCAAGCCACCAATATTTCTAATGAAAAAAGAGTTGCTATTGATGAGCTCCTAAAGAAGCATTCAAATGTTGCCGCATTTGCAAATCAAGTAATTTCACCTGCTATTTTAACAAGTGATACCAAACAGTTTCCAGGGAGCCTTAATGGTATTTTTCCGAAACAGGAAAAGAAAATGGTCAACTTAGAACGCAGACTAATTAAAGGGAAAGGATTCCAGAGTTTATCTCAAAAAAACAACATCCTTATAGGAATAAGTTTGGCCAAAAGGCTTGCGATTGATGTGGGAGATTCCCTAAAAATTATTTTGCCAAATGGAAAACAAGAAACGTTAAAGGTTTCAGGGATATTTAGTTTTGGAATTACAACCATAGATAATGTGCGTACCTATATGTCTGCTAACACCTTGCAAACCTTATTGAATAAAGAGACCATAACAGATATACATATAAAACTAAAGGAAAGGGAAGATATTACCGTAAAAACCTTTTTGGCAAATACAGTTAGTGGTATCTCCATAGGCGATTGGAAAGAGAATAATAAGACCATTGTAATTGGTAATAAAGTACGAGATATTCTTACTTGGTCCATTTCTTTTGCATTGCTATTGGTTGCTGGTTTTGGGATTTATAACATTTTAAACAATACCGTTATTCAGAAGCGGAAGGATATTGCAGTACTAAAAACGATTGGCTATAGTTCCAGAGACGTTATTTTTATTTTTCTGGTACAAGCCATTATTATTGGATTGTTAGGAGCTATTTTAGGGGCCTTTTTCGGATATGGAATAAGCTACCTAATTTCTATTACCTCTTTAGATACTTCCGATTTTATTATTGTAGATACTTACCCAATTAATTTTAAACCTTCCTATTACTTGCTAGGGGTTGCATTTGGAATACTTACTACTATTTTATCAGGTTATTTTCCCTCAAAAAAGGCAAGTATTGTGGATCCAGTAACCATTATAAGAGGACTATGATATTAAAAGCAAAAGATATTGTCAAGTATTTTATGGATCCAGAAAAGCATCAGGTGCTTAATCAGATCTCACTAGCTGTTTCTGATGGGGAGTTGATATCTATATACGGAGAATCTGGTAGCGGAAAATCTACGCTCTTATATATCCTAGCTACCCTAGATATGGATTTTGAAGGAGATCTAATGATCAAGGGACAGAATGTTAAAGAAATGAGTAGTACAGCACTCAGTGATTTTAGAAATGAGCAAATTGGTTTTGTATATCAATTTCATCATTTATTGCCAGAGTTCAGCGTGCTTCAAAATGTACTTTTACCTGCCATGAAGAGGAACATTAAATCCATGGAGCAGCTTCGGGAAGAAGCTTTGATTTTACTAGATGAAATGGGGATGAAAGCTTTTGCCGAACGACCCTCTTATAAATTGTCTGGGGGGCAACAACAACGCGTAGCCATTGCTAGAGCCCTTATAAATGATCCAGCGCTAATTTTAGCAGACGAACCCACGGGAAATTTGGATAGTAAAAATTCAGAAATGGTATTTGAGTTGCTTCAAGAAATTACAAATAATAGAAATAAAGCAGTAGTAGTAGCAACCCATAATTCTAAAATTTATGCTAATTCTGACCGTAGTCTTGAAATGATTGATGGAATTATACGACTATCTTAATAAGACAACAAAAGACAATCAATCATGGAAAAGAGTATCATTGTATTTGACGGGGAATGTAATTTATGTAATGGAGTAGTGGGCTGGTTAATGAAATTTGCTCCAGAGGAAATTTTTGAATTTGTTCCTTTTCAATCTCCTAAGGGACAACGATTACTCCAAAAATATAATTTTCCTACCTCACGTTTAGACACCGTTATTCTCATAGATCAAAATGGACCACATGTGCATTCTGATGGATTCTTAAAGATTGTGGCTAAAATTCCAAAATGGAAAAGAGTGGCGGCACTTTTGGCTTTTATACCAAGAATGTTGCGAGATGCTATTTACAAATTGTTCTCCTATAATAGAGTAAAATGGTTTGGACAATCGCAAAGTTGTACCATCAACTTTTAAGAAAAAGACTGTCTAAAGAGGTGGTTTGTTTCTTTTAGACAATCTTTCTTATAAGGTACATTTGTGTCAGTTTTCCACTTCAGTTAAGTCTTTAGCTCAAAATAGTCCATCACTTCTTCATAACTCATTTTATAGAAGTCTGGGTGATGCTCTTTGCCTGCGGTATTCCCAGGAATAATGATGTACCTAAATTCTTGAAATGAACTATATATGCTAGGTCTATTCATGGTGTTTTGACCTGCTATAAAAAGGGTTTCCTGGTTGGCAGCTACAAAAAAGAAGTAAGACTCTTCATCAAATACCACAGGTAAACCAAAGACACCATCTATTCTATTCCCATAGACTAAAATGATGGCGTTAGAAGCCGTTTCTTCATTAAAAATTTCATTTTCCAAGGACATAATTTCCAATGTACTGGCAGTGTTCGAAAATTCTGAAGGAAACCATTCGGATATAATTACATTAACACTTCCATCAGCTCCATCAATCCCATCTATTCCGTCTTGTCCATCTGCTCCGTCTTCAGCTGAGCAAGAAACTAGTAGCAAAGCGGTTAAGAGTACTAAAATAAAATTTGTACTTAAAATTGAATGTTTCATAATTAGTTTTTATTTAAGACAGGTTGCTGGTGTTAGGGCTATGCTAACTCCAAATACGGTACCCTCAATTTCCTGATCACCTATAATTAATATGCCATAGGGTTTGTATCGAACAGCTACATTTTTTAGATGAAAGGTTCTAAGTCCCATCTCGGTAGATCTCCAGGTTAACTTCACTTGGTTTTTATCCACTTTTCGCTTGTCTGATCTGCTAGGATAGATTAGTACTTCATAGGTATCTCCTCTATTTCGATCGAAATTCTTATCGCTACGTCGCATAAGACCGTTAGATCTTAGATAGCTTCGTTCTACTTTGACGTATTTACTAGTGCTATAATAACCGTCTAACCCTTTTAAGCGTCTTGGCGATTTGGGAGGAATGATGGCAGTAGTACTTACATTAATTTCATAACAGAAGGTTCCCGCATTTATATGACCTTTAATTTGCTCCAGATCTAAATTAGAGGAAGTAATAGGGAAAGGTTTGTTGGGTAGAGCACCTTTTTTCTTGGTTATTTGGGCTTGTAAACTAGTAAAACAAAATAGTATTAGTAAAGAAGCGATTGTTAGATTTTTCATATTGTATAATGTTAAATTAAATGTGTTTAAGTATCTCTTATCCACCTGATGAAATAATATTAGGATAGGATGTTGCCCTAGCGCTTGGTCCTGCATCGTCATACATTGCAACAGTATAATAATACGTTCTAGTGCTACTAGAGTAATGACCGGTAGCAAAATATCCATGTCTGCCCTTAACTAACTTTGGATTTGAGAGCACAACGGTTTCGTTTCCCCAGGTCTCCAAACGTACTTTTAAAACAAATCGATTGTTTTTAAAATTCAAATACACATGTTCAATGGTTTTAGATCCGCTAAAATTTCTTCGATCGCTATAGTCCGTAGTAATTCCATCCAAGGCACATCTAAGACTACCTCCATGTTCAATTAGCTTACTGGTGCCATAACTTGTAAAGGCATGTTCTTTTCTTCCTTTCTTTTTTACACTTAAGGAGGTTACCATCATTCGCATTGTATTGGGTGTCTTTGCAACACTTCCTAATAAATCTTCATATACTTCTCGCTCCCCAATAAGTTCTGATGAATTTCCAGGAGTTTCTGTGTGGTAGGTAGTTGCGCTGCTTAGGGTAAAAACTAGTACACAGAGTACTAAGCCAGCCAAAAGCTGTTTTTTGTAATGAATTACATTTTTCATAATTTCTTGATTTATATTAGTATTAATTTTTATTCAGGGTTTTTATCGAAAACAGGGCAGTGTTTTTTTGCTCTAAAAAAAGCTTGTTTAGGGCTTCCGTAAATCGCTTTTCTAGAGCTCCGATATATCTAGGCGATAATCTAAAACGATCTGTTCTGTTAAAGGTTCCTTCTAATTTTATTCGCTGCAAACTAAAATGTCGCTGTCCTGCTATTGTTGTTGCTGCGAGTTGGATTTTTAAACTTTTTTTACCGGTCCAAGCTACACGATGAGGTGCAGAATTGTAGGTATGATGCACGCTGCTAAAGGCATTGAGTCTGCTTTTTATTAAAATGGTATCCGAAGCTTTTAAAAGAATACGCAATTGAATTTGACCCAAGCTGTCTGACTCAAATACGGAACTTGTTTTACTGATTTCAGGAAAATCAAAGAGCCAGAAGATAGGTCCTATATACCTGCCCTTTCTCTTTTCTAATGGGCTCTTTATATACTGATCTGGAGTTTTTCTATAGAGGTCCAAATAAAGATCTTTACCCGCAAGTGATAGTATAACTTTATCCTTGTGTGCCTTAAATTGTACATTAGGAGCAATTTCCTTATTTAAATAAGCAATTATTGCCTCATTAGATGCCGCATCCACTTCTTGTGCCTGTAGTGTAGAAAAAAATGTAAAGAATAGCAATAATCTTAAAAGGTAAATAGTTTTCATGTTATCTATTTTAGTTAGGTACCACAAGAATTTCAACTCTTCTGTTTCTAGCCCTATTTTCATCGGAATCATTTTCCACCAAGGGCTTTGATTCTCCAAGACCTCTTTCTCTCCACCGAAAACCTTTTCCAGGAATCAATTTTCTTAATTCTGTGGATACACTTTTGGCACGTGCCAAGGAAAGTTTTTGATTGGTTTCTGTACTACCCACATCATCGGTATGTCCTTCAACTATGACGCTACCTCGTTTAAGTATAGAAATACTGTTAGCTAGCTCTTTGAGTGCTTCAATGCCCTCTGGTTTAAGAGTAGCTTTTCCAGTTTCAAATAAGACTTTGCTATCTAGGTTTAAGCGCATTGCTGCACCAATGGCACCAATGGCATCAATATCTGCTCCAGGTAGTGAGCTTACTCCTTCCAAATCTTTTAGCCGCACGTAGTAGAATAGTTCTCCCTTTTTTACAAATTCGGAGATATCTACCTCTGCCACACCGCCATCAATCTTACCTAC
The DNA here is from genome assembly GCA_947500575.1 of uncultured Flavobacteriaceae bacterium. Taxonomy (GTDB): domain Bacteria; phylum Bacteroidota; class Bacteroidia; order Flavobacteriales; family Flavobacteriaceae; genus CANMSI01. The sequence goes on from CANMSI010000003.1 coordinate 646,693, forward strand.
TTTGATCCATTTTTTTCCATCTTTAGAAATTTCAAGATCTGTAGGCTCAATGGCTCCGAATTCAAAAATGTAGAGATCAGGACCGTTCACATCCGTTAGGGCATTATCTATAAATTGTACGGTTAAGTCTCCTGCTAGTCCAAGACTGTACATACCGCTGACATCACCAACCTCATACCCATATTCAAGAACATCAGGCTCTCCAATTACGTTAAAGCGGTCTTTTGTTTGTAGTTTTGGATGGTGGGCCGATACTACCTTATCCGCAAAAGCTAATTTGCCAAGGGGTAGGTATACAGCAGTTCTATCTCCACCACTTCCCACATAGGTATTGCCTGCTTCTTCCCCGAAATACAAATCTGGATTAAGTTGTTGAAATTTTTTCATAGCAAGTTTTGATTTTCGACCAAAATCACTGCTATAAATTTTTACTTTTTTCCTTATATTCGTAATGGTTCTTGCGTATTTTGGACTGGCTTTTATTTTACCAGAAGCGATATCTTCCTCGGTTTGTTCAAGTTCCGCTAGCAGTGCTATAGATTCTTTGTGGCTATGCATTTGGCGCGATACCCACTTTAAATTGTTCATTTTCTTTTCCTCTTCAGCACTTGCTTTGGGCTCATTCTTGCGTTCAACCCTTTTAAAGAGATGTTCGGCTTCCTTTATGTCTAATTGCTCCATTACATTGGTGCCAGCTAGGGAATCTATAAGTTTCAGTTTTTCTTTGGTAGCCTCTGGTCCAGATTCCGCTTGTACCAGTAATATGGCCTCTTCTATAGAAACTCCTGTTTTTGTGTTTTTGGAAGCGAGTTGCTTTCGGGATATATTACCATTTGCAAACGCAATTTCTTCTTCGTCTTGGCGCAGTTCTTCTCGCTTTTTAATTGCTTCTTGTGCAAGAATTTTAAGACTATCTGGATTATTGATGAGTTTTTCCATTTCAGATCTAGATACTCCATTGGCTTCTAGCAAGCTTAGAATCCCTTCAGTAGTTATCATTTCTTGAAAAGAATCCATATCACCTTTTCCCTGAGTGCCAGCCATTTCTAATAGTTTTTTTAGGGCTTCTGTTTCAGGGGAGGAATCACCGTCTTTTTCCTTACCCATGTTTAGAATTCCACCAAGTTGTTCTAAGGAAGCTTCTAGCTCTTCTTTTGAAGGTGCTTTTTCTTCTTCTGAACTGCTAGAAATGGCTGTATCATTGGATTCCGAATCAAGATGGGTTTTAGGATCTTCCCCGCAAGCCAGAACTACAAATGCTACCGAAATTAATAGGATATATTTTTTCATGTTTAGTCTCTTTTGTATCTATCTGCCATAAACGAATAGTAAATGAAACCAGATTGGTTATACCAGTCATCGTTTCCTAGCATGCGTTCGCATTTATCTATCTCTTTCAGAGTTTTTTCTAGACCTTGAATCATTTCTTTGTACTTGCTATCATAGGCACGATTTAGCGGTCCTTTTGTTTTAGGAATAAAGTCTTTCTTGTAGTTCTGCCAGGCGATACCTGTTACTCCATGGACTCCCGAAGCGCTATCCCAATAAGAAAGAAAGGCATCTACATTACCCATTGCATTTTTATAAATGACCCGTAATTGCTCAAAATAGTACCTCCTGTCGTTTAATTTTTCATATGCCTTCTCAAGGCAAGCGCAACCGTCCTCTCTTTCTTGCTTTGATAATTCTTTGTCTTTCAGGAGCGCAAAGCTGAGGGCATTGGCTACTCCGTACTCTATGTTAAGAGGTGTTGGTTTGTTTTCAAGAATCTTTAAATTACCTATATAGGTAGGTGTTATAGAGTTGATCAAAGCAAGTCCACCAGAATAAGATTCTTCACTTTTTTTAGGTGGGTTTTCTGCATCTTCTTGTCTATATTTAATAGGATTCCCATTTTTATCGTACTTCGGGTATTTGGAATTATCATAATTAATGGGGTTTCCATAGCTATCATATTTTGGTCTTCCTTGATCATCGTACTTAGGTTTGTCTCCCTCATTTCTATTGTCTCCGGAATTAGAATCGTTTCCGTTGTTGCCATCCGCTCCATTTTGTCCTTGTATGCCATCACTGCCATTGCCTCCATTATCACCATTCGAAGCATTATTACCATTACTAACATCTGCCTCATCCTTGTCGCCAGAGCCAGCCTTAAGTTTCTTAATGCGATCTTCATCCTTACCACTTTTACTATTTTTTCGATCTTTTGCTTTGCTTGGTAAACAAGAAGAGCCCAAGCTAGGGCCACCTGCATGGTCTACTTCAATTTTTGAATCGCTATCAGAATCAGGAAAGAGCATATCACTATCTTCGGCACCTTGGATAAGTGTTTGAGCAATTTGTGCATAATCGTTGGTGGTATTTACAAAGTCTCCAAAGTTGTCAAAGTCTATATTATTCACCATATTCTTAAATGCCGCTGCAGTAGATCCAATGGCGTCTGCCCGCATTGAGTATTGAGATGCGGTAAAGGCAAGCAGCACCAGTAGGGACTTGGAGGGCTTTTTCTTTACAATCATGAATACGAGGAAGAGTGCTATTAACGCCAATAACCCAATAATAGCATATAATAAACCGTTGGATTCACTAGACACCCCTAAAGAGTCAATTAAACTCTTTTCCGTTCCTTCTTCATTTTCCTCTGAATATGCAAAGGCCGTTGGAACAAAAAGATTAGTCATGTCAGGTCTTATCTCTCCAGAAGTCCAAACCGCAATTTTGAAGGGAATATTGGGTTGGGTACTGGTAAGAACAATGCCAAATTTGCCAGCGGTGTTGAAGGTTTTTTGGTATGCTCCTTTTTTCGTATACCCGCTGCGTTGAGGATCTTTCCAATGTCTTTTTACTATATCAACTTTGATGGCATTATTTGGATCTGGAGATAGTACGGTGACCATTACATTTTGTAAAGTATGGGTGCCTTCTATCCAGAATTTTAAGGAATCAGTTTCTGTTTCCCCTTCCATGTAAGATGAGATCACTTCTTTTTGAAATTCGTCAGGGCCAAATTGCATTTCATAAACCCCAGCAGTTTTACTGAGTTCTTGTAGCTTGTATTTATCGTTTTGCCCGTAACTTAATGACGAGGCTATTAAAAAGAGAAGTATGAATACGCTTTTCATAATTGATTTATTTTCTATGTTTTTTTAATAAGTAATTAGCAAGAGCAGTCATTTTCAACCGTAGCGCTTCATGTTGTTCTTTTGTACGATTGGTATTGGCATTTTTTTGACCGTAAGTGAATAAAAAAGCATGATCATAATGTTCATTGTAAATAATGATTCTACCATGAGCAGGCTGATATGCGATATAACAATCATTGGTTTCTGCCAGCTGTATGTCCATTTCCATAATTTTTAAACCTTCTTCTTTTCTTTCTAAATAACCTGCGATTTCTTTTTTATTCTGAGCTTTTGAAGTGGGATAAGAACCCCATGAGATACCGGAATCATCACCTAAAGTGTTTTTCCCAAAACCTTTGATAGTGAAGTTGCATTTTCCTTCTTGTGGATACTTTGAAAGGCTAAGGTCTGTATTGGGTACATCAAGAACTTCAGCGAGTTCTGAAATATTCATGTCACATTCATAATCTATCAATAGTGTTGAATAATCTGCTGATGCCAGACTTGTTTTTTCTTTTTGCGCAGTAGGGTTGGCCTGAGGTTCATCAGTATTTTGTGTTTCTTTTTTTGTCGCTGTATTGCAAGCTACAGATAGCAGCAATGCAAGGAATACGATTATTTTTTTCATCTGGATAGCGTTAAAATTGGTTTTTATAATCAGCAGTGTCTATGCTAAAATCTTGTTCACTTAGTTCCGTGCAAATCATGCTAATTCGTTTGGGTGTTTTAGCGGAATAATCGATCATTTTTGTTTCTAGTGCTAAACCATCTACCATACTAAGCCAAGATTGGTCTACACCCTTGGTCAACTTCATTTTTTTGGATCGCAATTGTGAAAATGCCTTTTGGAAGGAAATCCCTGCATCTTGGGTTATCCATGCCGTGCCTGATAACTGAGGTCCTGTTATCTGGTACTCTACGCAATCATAGCCAAGGATTGTTTTTACCTGTCCTGTTGGGGAAACCGAAAAATCGACTGCGTCCACATCGGTATCTGAAATATCATCCAAATCTATCTTTATGGAATTGGTGCTACGTTGATTGTTTAAATCCATAAAAGTGTGAATTGCCGAATTAGGTAAGTCCATTACGGTGATAAATGTTTGATCTTTACCCATGGTAAAAGAACTTCCCATATATTCATTTTCATTGGTGAGATAATAGGTGATGTCTGTGGTGTCTTTTCCACTAATAACTTCCATGATGTATTGGTGGGTGAAGGAATACGTTCCTGTAGCGGTAATCTTTTTGTTTTTAAAGAGTCTTCCTTTATTATTAAATACCGTATCAAAGGTTTTCTCCGTTTCTCGTTCTGTTTTCTCTTCTACTTTTCTCTCAACGGTTTCTGATACTTTTTTCTTTACTCTTTTCCATAGCTGTGCATGGGTCAGGGAAAATGAGCACAATAGGATTAATAATAAAAGTGTTCTTAATGTTTTCATGAGATTTTGTTTTGAGTTTCTACTTTAAATTATTCTGGTTTTTGAAAGGTGGTCGATTTTATCACTTTGTTATTATGCATTATTTTTAAGATGTAAGTCCCATTTTCTAAATGGTTAATGTTGAGATAAATCTGATGCTCTGGCACCTTCTCTAAACCACCCTTGAAACTGATTGGTTTCTTCTTCATCCGTCCTTTGAATTTTTAAATGAATAACAATCACCTTCATAATTCAGTAGCTAAAGTATGTGGAGCTTGTAAATGTGATTATGAGATATGTAACAAGAACTATGAGATATGTAACACCTCTGTGAAGTACTGTAAAATATAAGGTTTGGCGTTGTTGAGCTTAGGCTCTTTTTGCGTATTCGGAAGGTGTAGCTTGGTAGACTTCTTTAAAACACTTGGTAAAGTAGGCATGGTCATTAAAACCTACACTATAACCTACCTCAGAAACGTTGATATCAGAATCTTTTAATATTTGCACGGCAAGTTTTAGGCGCTGCGATCGGATAAATTCAGTAGTGGTTAATCCGGTGAGAGCTTTTAATTTTCGATGTAACTGCATGCGACTCATATGCAAGGCTTTGCTAAAGGCGGCGGCACTAAAAGAAGAATCTACCAACTGCCTGTCCAATACAATTTGCATCTTTTCTAGAAATTGTTCATCAACAGAGGTAATGGCAATATCTTTTGGCTTTAGGATAACTTCTTGACTATAGCGTGACCTGAGTTTTTTCCTAAGTGCAATAAGATGCATTGCTTTGGATTTTAATATCTTTTGATTAAATGGCTTGGAGATGTAATCGTCCGCTCCAACATCGATTCCAGTCAGTTTATTTTTATCTCCAGTCTTTGCAGTTAAAAGAATAATGGGAATATGACTGGTACGTTCATCTTCTTTCAATTCCTTAGTTAATGCAATACCATCCTTAATTGGCATCATAACATCAGAAATAATTAGATCCGGGATTTGCTCTAAAGCTACAGCAACTCCAACAGCACCATTTTCTGCTGTAATTATTTGATAATCCTCTTGAAAGAGATCCGATACTAGGGTTCTTAAATCTTCATTGTCTTCTACAATTAAAAGAATAGGGTCTTCTTTTTTTTGGGTGTTTAAAGTTCCATTAGAACTTGGCTTTGCGTAAGGAATTCTGATTTCTGGATTTTGAAACTCCTTGGCCTCAATGATATTAGCATTCTTAAATTTATTTTTATCAATGCAAAGAGCAACCTTAAAGCTAGTCTTAATACCCGTTTCACTTGAGGCATTTATAGAGCCTTGGTGTAAAGTTGTCAATTCTTTTACCAAAGATAAACCAACTCCGGCACCATCGCTATGATCATTACTTTGATAAAAACGTTTAAAAATATTTGTCAATTGGGCTTTTGTTAGCCCAGGTCCGGTATTCTCTATTTTTAATAAAAGCTGCTCCTTTTCAATAGTAGCTGTCAAATGTATTTTTCCAAATTTTGGAGTGTATTTAATAGCATTTCCTAAAAGATTGGTTGTAATTTTTTCTAGCACATCTTTATCGAACCAAACTGAAAATTCTTTGTTTTTTACTTCAATGTGCAGATCAATTTCTTTTTGTTTTGCTAAGTATTCAAAAGATGTTGCCCAAGCCGCTATATAGAGAGTAGCAGTGCCATATTCCAATTGAATTTTTGTATTGCCGCTATCTATTTTGGACAAATCCAGAAGTTGGTCCACCAATGAAAGTAACCTTGTTGTGTTTTGAGAGGCCATTTCAAAATGGTCTCTTTTTTTGGTTGATAAATTTGGCTCTGCAAGTGTTTCTTGGATGGGAGATGAAATAAGAGTAAGAGGGGTCCTAAATTCGTGAGAAATATTAGTAAAAAAGTTGGTTTTTAGAGCATCTATTTCCCGAAGCTTTTTGTTGGTTTTTTGACGATTTCGATAGAGAATAAAAAGAAGGATCCCTAATAGAGAAGTAAGCCCAATCCCTCCCAGTAAAATATTTCGCTGATTTTTCTGCTTTTGTATGGTAAGCTCATTTTGAGATTTGAGCAAGCTAATTTCTTGTTCTTTCTTTTCTTTGTCTTTTCGTTGTTCAGAAAGTAAAAAACCATCAGTGTTACGCTGCTCTGTTAATTGGCTTAGTAATTCTTCATATTTCTTTTTGGTTTCATATGCCTTTTCAAAGTTCTTTATTAATTCGAAATACTTGATTTCTACTCTATACAGTTCTCGTTTGTATGCGAATGGACTGGTAACATCGGGATTTAGTCTTGATTGTTCTAAATGTATAAAGGCTTTTTGGGGATGGTCTTGCGCAATGTATCTTTCTGTCCATAGAAGATGTATCCATCCTAGTAAGGGTAAACCTTTTTTGCTGTGCAAAAGATATGCTCCTTTTTTAAAATATTCTGCCGTTTTCTCTTGATCACCCTTATTGAAAAAAGTTTTAATTAGACCAATAATGGCTCTGTCTTTAATGGATTGATCGTCTAAGGAATTTCCTAGTTTTAATAGCTTTTTATATTGATGAATAGCTTCATCATAATCCGTTTTTTCAAGTGCATTTTCTGCCAAGAGGGTATATGCTCCAAATTCAGCAAAAGGATAATGGAGTTTTTTAGACAATGCCAACGCTTTGTTGATATAATCCTTAGCCAGTTCTTCGTTCGCTGCAGATTCCATATAGATTTTAGCCATGGCTCCATAAATGTTTACCAAAACCGCACTTTCATAATTATTGACGCTAAATAAAGAATCTACCTTTAGGAATAAATCTATTTTTTTTCGAACGTCTAATTCGTTCGAAGCATAAGCTGCATACGCATTGCCAATTCCCTCTATATAGTTAACATCTTCAGAGCTATGAAGCACATTCGTCCAAAGTGCCATCGATTTTTTAGCTTCACCTTTGAAATGGGCGTGGTTGGCTAACCAAATTTCACTATCAATGGAAAGTTTAGTTTCACCCTCTTTGGAGCTAATTTCTAAGGCTTTCTTGTAATGGTATTCTGATGAATCCATGACTTGACGAACGAAATAGTATTGACCTAAATCTTGATGATAGTAGTAGCTTGGTAAAAAGTGTTTGGAGGTTTCTGCTGCTAGCTTCAATTGTTTTATGTGAAAAAAAGCAGAATCAGGATTTTTGAAAATACTTTTTTTAAAGTTCCTATGATAGTCCATTACCAGCTCTTTTTCCTGAGCGTTAGTAACCCAAAAGCCTAAGGTGAAAATTAGTAGAAGTAATACTTTCATTACTTGTGGTTAGGCTTTAAATATAATAATTTGAACTTTGATCAGAGTGGAGCAACAGCATAAATTTTTATAGCGATTACACAACAATTGAAAAAAAAGAGTTTTTTAATATTTGAATGGTGAAAACAAAGATGAAAACGCTAATTGGAACATCTTTTTATAACCAAATTCAAATAGTGGGATTTAGAATTTTGAAAAATGGTTTAAGACTTATTAAAATGTGTTAAGACGCTTTTAGAAACGATGGTTCCATTTCTTTTATAGTCTTCTTGTTTTACCATACCTACACCTTCTGCGATCCACTGCTTGGCCGAATTCACTTTTCTTAAGCCCATATCTACCTCGTTGTCATAAGAAATAATATAACAATCAAAAGTGCCCGCGGGAGTTGTAATGGTTTCTCTTCCTATCACTTTGCGGTTAGAGACTTTGAGGTTCATATTCATATTAATTCCGCCCATATTAATTTTCATTAGTACATCTGCATCTGGTAATTCATCGCCTTCTGCTAAACTATTTGGAAAATCTAGGTTGGTCCCAGTCATTTCAATTTCCATTCCTTCGTATTGCTTAAATAATTGAGGAGATATCATGGATTTAAAATCCATAGATACAACACCATCAACACAGGTCATATCTACATTATTCTCTACAATGAGATCACCATTTTTATCTTTTACTGATGATAGGACCGTTGCTTTTTCCCCAGTTTCAAAAGGAGCCACTTCTTGTACCTTATAATCAATAATTGCATTCACCCTATCTCTTTTATCGTAGGAGGTGATTTGAAATTCGGTATTGGACGTTAGTGGATAGTATTTGCTGCAATCTTGAGATTGCACGACAGGTATTGACAGAAGAAGTATGCCAATTAAAAGGCTGAGTTTTCTCATCTTACAAAAGGTTTTTCCCTAAAAATACTGGTTGTTAGGTGATAACCACTCAAATATGTATGCATGGTGTTTAAAAATGTATAACTAGTACAAATACACCTAATTAATGCATTGTATACACAATTAATGAGTTCGCATTGTCTTTGGAAACAAGCTCTAACTTTCCGTCTTTATTCATATCTGAGAGGTCTATTATAGAACTGCCTATAACTGGGAAATTTCTAATGGTTTTAGCTGCACTATCAAACAGGTAGATTTTTTGATTTTGAAGATCGGTTACGCTCACATAAATTTTATCATTGATATAAAAAATTTGAGGTTTTGAATAAAGTCCCAATTCAAGTGTTGCTTTTTTCCCTTTGATGCGTAATACATTATCATCCATTAAGGCAAGCGTTTTACTTGTTGCATCCATTCCATGGTCTTGGTTAAGATGAAATTTGGTTTGAGAAAGTGCACCTTTCGTGTCTATCTGAAAAAGTGTTCCGGCACTATCGGTAACCGAAAATTTATTTTTGTACAAATAAGGGAGGTTATCAGAAAATTTTATTTTGGTTCTTACCGGCACTCGTGTTTTTCCAATCCTATTCAAAATTTTCAAATCACCTGCAGCTTCCTGAAAAACAAGATAATCTTTACTTCCTATTTTAAAATGTTGTGGAATGCTCTTAATACTACTTTTAGCAGTGGTATACGTAAAACCCTTAACAATTTCAGCCTTGTTATTATACATTCGAATAGTCTTGTCTTGGGTAATTACAAAGCGGTAGTTCTTTTTGTTTTCGTAATCAAATACAGCCAATGGGTTAAGGTTAGGACCATCATAGGAAAACGTAAAAGGGGCTACTTCCTTACCATTCCTGTCCAAGATTAAAAATTGATTAGTGGTTGTAAAAGCCAATTGTAGTCTGCCATTTTTATAGAGGTCTACTTGCTTAATTTTTCCTTGTATAGGACCATCTAATTGTTTTTTCCAAAGGACTTTTCCTTTTGCTGAGATCAAATACAAATTATGCTGTTCATCCTGAACCACAATTTCTTTGTTACGTGTTTGGTGGTTTTCTACGAATTGCGGGTTGGTTGCAATTTTACCATCTAGTTTGACGGTGAAGAGGGTAGATATTGCGTTTTTCTTTGCAGTTGATTCCGTTTTATGTAGCACTATATTCGTGTGAAAAATTGAGTGATCTGCAACAAGTTGTGTTGCAAAAGCATATTTGGAGAATTGTGAAGCCTTAAAACTATCTGATACTTCTTTTGAGAAGTGTTGGTCCAATACCGAAGAAACGCCGCTATTTTTCGCAATATATAATAAGGACGATTCGTCTGCAAGAACGGCTTCTGCCGTTTTAAAAACTGCATTTGTATTAAAAGTAGTGCCGTTTTTGTGATTGCGAATAACAGTCTGCAAAACATCAGTATTTGAGGCAAAAACAAAAGTGTTTTCCAATATGGTATAATGATTGGCTTCAAACTTTTGAACAAGTGGATTGAAGAGTGCATTTAAAAAGTCGTTATTGCTAAGGGATATAATTTCATTGCCTTGATAATCAATAGCCGTTGTTTTTAAATTATCTAAATACTGCGATATATTGTCTGCCCCAAAAGTATTTAGAAGAACCACTTTATCTTTTTTAAGATACATAGTCCCAATTTCTTCAACGGTGTTAAATAAACTATCTAGTAGCGTATTTCTATTGAGGTATTTTTGCTGGTTCTGGGCAAAAACGCCGTAGTCATCAAAGGTGTATGAAAGAATAGCATCTGCAGAAGCAGGAGTAAAATTAGCGGTTGTATTGGTTAAGGGTTTGGTATTTTTGAATAGATTGGCATAAGCCGTAAGTGTGTCGTTCGGAATACTCAATCCAGTAAAATGAATATGTTCTTGAGACATGCTTAAATCTAAGGAAAACCAGTCTGCAAGATCAGATGGGATTAAAGGTACTCCTTCTTTCCCTATCAATGCTGCAATGGTATTTGAAGCCCTTGCATTCACAAAGAGAGAGGCCGACTTGCCATTGGCATTCATCTGGTATAGCTTATGAAGAGTATTAGAGATTTCATCTTCCTCGCCCTTAACAAGCAATTGTTCTAACAGTGGTTGAGAAGATGATATAACCGCAATGTTTTTAATAAGGGTGCTATAATAGGTAGTATTATTAATGGTGTGTTTTTGGAAACTGTGATTTTTTAGGGAGAACGTTTCCACAGACATATCTGTTGCCTCCTCTAAATGAAACAAATTAGGTGTTTGGTTTGTGGCAAAAACGAATTCAAAATTTTGAGACTCTTTTTCTGAAAAAGATAAAACGGCTTCTGCTTTAGGAAATATATAATGTAGTGCATCTATTTTGTTAACAATGCTATCATAGAGACTTGTATTTTTCCATTTGGAGAGTAGTTCGTTGTTTTTTAACTCACTTTTGAGGGCGGATAGGTCGTCTATTTTTATAACTATAGCAGCTTCTTTAGGAACATAGTGCAATAAGGAGTCTGTTGTTTTTTCTGTTGGCGTGCAACTTATGCTTAAAAAAAGAATGAGATATAGGAGATACCTAAAGTTCATATAAAAGGCTTTGCCACAAAGTTAGAATTTTTACAAGTTGAGTTCTAATTGCTCGGGTAATTGTTTAAAACTTTTTCTATGGTACTTACTAATGCCATATTTTCTAATTGCTTCTCTGTGTTCTTTGGTGGGATATCCCTTATTTTTCTTCCAATTGTACATAGGGTACTCCAAATGTAGTTTTTCCATATATAGGTCTCGATAGGTTTTGGCAAGTACTGAAGCTGCCGCTATACTCATATATTTGGCATCTCCCTTAATAATACATTCGAAGGGGATATTCTTATAAGGTTTAAATCGATTCCCATCTACAATGATAAATTCTGGCTTTTCTGTAAGCTGATCGATGGCTAAATGCATTGCTTTGATAGAAGCATTCAGTATATTGATTTTATCAATTTCCTCTGGGAATACGTGTGCTACGCCAAAACAAACTGCGGTATCTTCCAAATATGGTTTTAATTTCATTCTGCTTTTCTCCGAAAGCTGTTTAGAATCATTTAGAAGAGGATGTGTAAATTTTGAAGGAAGTAGAATTGCACTTGCGGTAACAGGCCCTGCAAGACACCCTCTTCCAGCTTCGTCTGTGCCTGCTTCTGTTAAAGTTTGATAGTATTGATGCAACAATTGTTAAATATTTAATTTTTTTTACGAAAATCTATCGCTTTATAGCTCCATATTCTTAAAAGGGAAGGGTAAAAATCATGAATTATGTTAATTTTTTAAATAGATCATAACATCCAAGTGATATTTTGTTTTATTTAGTAATTTATTGGCTTTTTTTAACATTCTACCTCTCTAATGTTAATCTTTTTTGGAAAATTAACTAATAATTAAGTATTTTGCCGCTGACTAATTCAAAAATTTAATTAAATGAGATCAAAGTTAACTTGGATGTTAACACCTTTATTGGTGTTATTCATGAGTTTCTCTTTTGGACAAGAGAAAACGATTTCAGGTAATGTGACAGACCAATCTGGTTTGCCTTTACCTGGCGTATCTATAATAGTGGTTGGAACCACTAACGGAACGCAAACGGATTTTGATGGGAACTACGAAATTAATGCTTCCGTTGGGCAGGTATTAAGATTTAGTTACCTAGGGCAAAAAACAGAGGAAAGAACGGTAGGTTCTCCGAATTCTATCAATGTACAACTTGCGGATGATGCCCAGGCACTTGAAGAGGTAGTGGTTGTTGCCTATGGTACCCAGAAAAAAGATAACCTAACCTCTGCTGTAGCTGTAGTAAAATCAGAAACAATAGAGAACATTCCTGTAGCTTCAGTGGATCAAATTCTGCAAGGTCAAGTGGCTGGTTTAAATGTAAACGTTCCATCTGGTCAGCCAGGTCAGAGTGGTACAATTTTGATTAGGGGTAGAGGTTCATTCAATCCTGCTGCGGATATCGAGCCATTATTTATTATTGATAACATTCCTGTAGATCAAGATAATTTTAGAGCCTTGAATCCAAATGACATTGAGAGTGTATCTGTTCTTAAGGATGGTTCTGCTTCCGCACTTTATGGTAATAGAGCAGCAAATGGAGTTATCATTATTACAACCAAAAAGGGTACATTCAATAGTGCTGCGACAATAACTTATAGATCGCAATATGGTGTTTCTTTGCAGCCAAGCCCAAATTTTGATGTACTTAATAGTACACAATTACTGGACTATCAGGCTCAGGTTGGTTCCGGACTCGGTGCAACACTTTCTGAGGCTGAAAGAGCGGAGTTAGGAGAATCTATAAATACGAATTGGGAAGATATATTTCTTAGAGACGGTATAACTCAATCACATGAACTTGTTATTCAAGGAGGTGGGGAAAATACCAGATCATTCACTTCGATGCAATATTTTACTCAAGAGGGTATCTCTAGAAGATCTGATTTAAATCGTTTTTCTTTAAGAAATAATACGGATGTTAAAGGTAAAAGATTTTCACTTTCAACTAATTTGCAGCTTTCGTTTTCAAGAAGTAGTTTTGTAGTTGATAGAGCTCGTGGGGGTAACACAGGTGGCCAATTAGATAATCCTTTTATTGTTCCTTATATTGCTTTACCTTTTCTTGACGCTTTCAATGCTGATGGAAGTCTAAATACTATTGGAACTGCAGAGTCTGGAGCGTTGAACGCAGATGGAAGTGTATCTCCGAATGGAGCTAATGGATTTGTAAATACACCTTTTTTAGCACTAAACGTTTTGGATACAGATACGGATAGAGAAGATGAGGTAAGGATCATTGGTGGTATTAATGGAACCTACGATATAGCTAAAAACCTTAAAATTACCTCAAGGTTAGGTATTGATTACATTCAAATCAATAATACGGCAATAACCTCTCCAAGTGGTATTAGAGGTTTGTTGACACCTACGGAAGATTCATCTGTTAAAGGTAGTAGATTTGAAAACTTGAGCCGTGCTTTTCAGGTGAATTTTAATAACTCTATTACGTACGCAAATACATTTAATGAAAAACATTCTTTAAGTGCTACGGCATTAATAGAATATAATAAAAATCACTTGAGAACTCAATTTTTTCAAGGGTTTGGTTTAGATTCAAGAATACCAACTTCGCTCGCGGGTATTACGGATGGAAATACTGTAGATATTGTTGATGGAGAAGAAACCAGACCGTTTGTTCCCAATGTGGGTGGAACAACTGTAGATAGAGGTTTATTCTCTCTTGCAGGGGTTGTAGACTATGGGTTTGACGATAAGTATCTTTTTCAAGCTTCTATAAGACGTGATGCTTCCTCTAGATTTCAAGGGGAAAATGAATGGGGAACATTTTTTGGGCTATCAGGAAGATGGAACTTACATAAAGAATCTTTTTTAATTGGTTCTGATAAGGTTAATACACTAGCCCTTCGTTTAAGTTATGCTGAACTTGGTAATGAAAATCTTGGTCTTGCTCAAGGAAATATTTTTGCTACTCAGGATTTATTTGCTTTGGGTACAGGATTTCAAGGGAACCCAAGTATAGCACTTTCGAGTTTAGGAAATCCAGATTTAACATGGGAAACCAAAAAAACAATTAATATTGGTGTTGACTTTGGTTTTTTCAATAATAGATTAACTGGTAACTTGGAATTTTTTAGAGAGAGAACAGAAGATATCTTGTTCCAAGCACCAATTGCACCTTCCTCTTCTGCAGGATTCGGAAACTTAAACAGTAATTTAGGTGAGATTGAAAATAGAGGAATTGAATTTGCTTTCTCTTATGACCTAATTAGAAATGATAAGGTAACGCTGAATTTATATGGAAACACCGCTTTTATTGAAAACGAGGTGATTAGTATAGATGGAGAGCAAGATTTTGTTGAAAATGGGTTAGTAACTACTTTGCAGGTTGGAGCTCCGTTTGGTGCTTTTTACCAACAAATATGGGCTGGTGTAAATCCAGCAAACGGTGAACCGTTGTATTTGGATGCTGATGGTAACGTAACTAATGTGTTTAATACGGGTGATCGTGTTTTACAGACAGATAAAACAAGAGATCCGAAATTTAACGGGGGATTTGGTGCAAATCTTAGAGTAGGAAGATTTGACTTTACTTCATTGTTTAGTTACAGCTATGACGTTTGGCGTAACAATTCTGACCTTGGAGTTATTGAAGATCCAAACCTAGTAGGTTTTGCGAATCAATCAACCAATGTTTTGAGAGCATGGCAACAACCAGGTGACATCACAGATATACCTGCTGTTGGATTTGCACAAAGGTCTGCTAATCAGTCTAGATATTTAAGAGATGCATCTTTCTTGAGACTAAGAAATGTACAACTTGGATATACACTAGATAGTGATCAATTAAACGGATCCTTTAGAAGTATTAGAATGTACCTTTTAGCTCAAAATTTATTTACCCTCACAAAATGGGAAGGGTTTGATCCAGAATCTAACCAAGCTACTTCTTTCTTTGATTTTCCGGTATCACGAGTTTTCACAGTCGGATTTGAAGTAAATTTTTAATGTAAAATATTTTAAGAGATGAAAAATATAATTAAGATAGTTGGAATAGGGGTATTTATAATACTCAATTCCTGTAGTGATGCTAGGGATATAGACCCGGTGGATCTATTGAATAGCGATATTGCCTTCCAAACTATTGCTGATTTACAGCAAGGGTTAAATGGAGTATATAATGTGTACGATCCTGAAGATGTGATTCAATTTTCCAGTAGGTTTACAGATGATTTACGAATAGGTGTCGATAATGGAGGTCAAGGTTTATTGGATCTTAACCAACAGTTAGAACCCGGTAGTGGAAGTACCGCAATTATTTGGAATGGACGCTACAATACCATTGGCGGAATAAACCTTATATTGGATGCGGCAGATGGTTTACAGGTAGATGCTTCTGAACAAGCGGATTTGAATTTTATTTTAGGTCAATGTTATGCGATTAGAGCACTGTCTCATTTAGATTTGATGGCGCTTTATACGCCTTCATTTGAGCCATCTTCACCTTCAGTACCTTACATTACGGAGTTTGATGTAGCTGGTCAACCTGCAAGAAATACTTTTGCAGAGGTTGCTGCTGCTATAAAAGCGGATTTAGATTTGGCATCAACCTTAATAGGAGCAAATGATGATCTTACAAGACCTAATCAAAATATGATTACAGCGGTTAGATCTAGACTAGCACTTTATGAAGGAGATTTAGCCTCGGCTAATACTTTTTCTTCTCAGTTGATTGCTACATTTCCTTTGGCCGATCAGGTGCAATATTTCAACATGTTCAGAGATACGGATGATACTGAGGTAATATGGAGATTTAGTCGTGTTCAAACGGATCCTTTCCCAGGTGGGTTGTTTTCATTTGGAGCACGTGGTCCATTTTTAGAAGTTTCTCAAGGTTTATTTGATATAATTGATCCTCAAGACATACGTCAGAGAATTGTGGTAGATCAGGAATCTGAGTCAGATTTTCCAGCAGAACTACGTGTAGGTAAGTACTTTGGTATACCTGGTTTTCCGTTATTAAATGATATCAAAGTTTTCCGAGTTTCCGAACAATACTTAATAAGAGCAGAAGTACAGGCAAGAAACGGTGATTTAACTGGTGCTGCAACGACTATAGATCAAATACGAGATGCTAGATATGGTGCGGATCAACCTACTCCAGCGTATGCTAATTTGGAAGAGGCGATTACCGATATTCTTTTCGAAAGAAGAAAGGAATTAGCTTTTGAAGCCCATCGTTATATTGACTTAAGAAGAACTAGAGATATAACTAACCAAGGAATTGTTAGAAGCGAGAGCCTTGGAGATTGTGGTGGAGTTACTCCGTGCAACCTTCCTGTGACTGATCCCAGGTTTACCATGCCTATACCAGCTGCTGAGATAGCTGCAAACCCAATCGAACAAAACCCAGGTTATTAAAAAAAATTAAAATGAAAAAATATAATATACTAAAAAGCATTGCTTTGCTTTTCTTTGTAACATTCTTTATAGGATGTGATGAAGAGGAAAATCAAGTTGTATTTGATGTAAATAATGGACAAACAATAGCTTCCTTTAATGTTACTCAACAAACACTACCAGTTGCTGATACCGGTGAAAGCGTAGCGGAGATTATTGTAGGAGTTAATACTGTGTCAAGTGTAGATCGAACAATAAACATTAGTATTGATGAAAACTCCACTGCTTTGCCAGGAGAATACAGCATAGATAGTTCTACCCTTATAATTCCAGCGGGAGAATTTACAAGTAATATTAGACTTGTTGGAAATTTTAATGAAATTCCTGAAACAGGGACTACATTCGTAACCTTAAACTTGGAGAGTGTAGAAGGTGCTGAATTAACGGCTACTAGGTTATCTCATCAGGTAAATTTATTTAGATTTTGTCCGTTTACGGATGGAGCTACATTTTTGGGAGATTATGAGTTAACTACCGTAGTTAACTCACCTTCTTTTGGTGGTACTTTTGCTTCTGGAACCGTTACCTTAACCCAAGGAGCAACAGTTGCAGATAGGGTATTTGCTGCAACTTTATTTCCTGCTTTTGGAGGATTTGGACCTTTTCAATTCAACGTCAGTTTAATTTGTAATGAAGTTGTAGTTCCGGTAAGTGTAGATACTGGTTTAGCAGCTGGTGGTCAAGGAGTTTTTATAGATCCTCCAACCGTGTCGGCTACCTACTCTGAGGGAGATGACTCCGTTTTGTTGATTAATTTTACGGAAAATACTGTAGCTGGACTTGTGCCCGTTCAAATAATTCTGACCAAGATTTAAGCTTATATTCAGTTTTCATCAAATAATATGTTTTATAGAGGCCGTCTACTATTAGAAGGCCTCTTTTATTTGATAGAATTGAGAACAGACATACAAATGTGGTTTGCAAAAGAGTTCCTTTGACCATTTTTGTTGAAAGCTATCGTATAACACTTTCAATCTTTTGTTATGTGCGTTGCTTGCTTAGGAGAATGGTTCAGATAGTGATCCTCTACTAGTTTAGCCTGTACTTGTATCGCTCGTTGTTGGACTATTAGCTTGGTTTAATCTATTAAATGTACTTTTAAAGAGTGTCCGGACCAATTCTCAACTGATATTCTATTCATTGCATCTTATGGGGTTATGTAACCCTGTATGCGCTAGTAATTGAGTTTTTTTATTTTGAGATATACTTAAATTTAGGTGGTTCTCTCTTAAACTTGACCAAATAAAATGGTATATACGTCTACAATTGTATAAAAAGCGTAGTTAGTGAAATTGAAAATAGGATCGCTTTCAAAATCGTTAAAAACTAAAGTAAAAAGAAAAGGATTAAGCGTGGAGTACGCTTCAGAGAATTTTGTTTTCGTAGGCAGGAAATATAGCGGTTTCTTTTGGTCTTGGGATGAAATAAACCTTGAACTAAAGTTTCAAAATGTGCAAATTAAAGTAGGAAAATTGTAAAATATAAAAGTACTGCCTTTACAAGCTAAAACACTTTTGCACCGCAAGGACATAGTTAAACTACATGAATCCTTATTTATTATGTGTCTTCTATTATATTTTCCTTGCATATTGGATCTAAATAATCGTAAAAGAAAAAATCCTAACTATTTTAAATAGTTAGGATCTTCTAATTCGTTGCAATAATCGAAATCTAATCTACTGTGCTCTAAACTGAAAAATTTCAGATTGTGAAGAGTTACCAAAATTATCTCGAGAGATTACTCTCCAATAATAGGTGGTGCCACTTGAAACTGTTGCTTCAATTTGACTTTCTGATGTGGTCTCTATGAGTGTAGAAGGATTGCTTTGATTCGCATCAAGCAGAACATCAAATTCAGCTAAGTCGTTATCAATATCACTGCCGCTCCATATTAGGGTAATAGTGCCAGAATCCACTGTAGAACCGCGTTCTGGTGCAATAACACTGGCAGGAAACGGAGCATAATTTTCAATTCCTAATCCTTGGTTATAAAACCGCCAGGTAGGACTAGATGCCGTTGTCGCAACGCCATTTGCCTTGGATACTACAAACCATTCATAAGGAGTTCCTCTACTAATCGTAATAGGAGCTTCATTGGTTGTAGCATTCGTTCTAGTGGTATTATTGGTAATCAAGTTTCTCAGATTCACCTCATATGTGTCGGTATTCTCAGAGGCATTCCATTGAAAAGTAACCGTGCTTTGCGTATCGCTTACAATAACTCCTTCATTACACTCTTCGTCATCATCTGGAAAGATAAGAGAAGCTGCTGATGGGGGTGTAGCCATTGGTTCAGGATCTGGTCCATCGTCTCCGCCAGATCCGCCACCTCCGCAGGAAATTAATATCGCTGTACTAAGAAATAAAAGTATATTGCCTAATTTCATTTTCTAATAATTTTATAGTTCACTAAAGATTTGTCTGTTTTTACATTTAATAGGTATACTCCCGAGGGAAGTAAATCTACATTAAATCTCACGGTATTATTACCCTCTGGTTGAAAAGGTTTGCTAAAGACTCTGGTTCCTTTTATGGAGTAGAGTGATAATCGGACCTCTTCAAAATCACTATTTCCAAGATTTAAAATTAAATCTCCACTGGCTACCGGATTAGGGTAGATGAACATCTCTGAACTTAAAATAATTGTTTCCTCATAAACCCCTTGACAGTCTAAATCTGTTTTTACAGATAAAGTGTTTTCTACCTCTGTAAGCGGCAAGGTAATTTCACTTTCCGAAGTGGCATATACAACACCGTTGATAGTGATAGAATAACTTTTTGCTCCGCCTAGTTTTAAGGTCACTTCATTGTTTAATGAATTAATTTTAGAACTTACAGAAAGTGGATCTGGTTGCGAAATAACAATATCTGAACAACTTTCATACCCAGCTTGCCCTGCAACTGAAATACAAAGGCTATAGGTTCCTGACATTAAATCTGTAAAGCTAGTATTTGTAGTAAATGTGTTATCTACTGTTGCCCCATTTCCGGTGAGCGTAGCGGTGTAATCTAAATTGGTTGTCGCTGTAATTTCAACACTACCATTATTACTAGAAATACAAGATTCTCCTGTAGTCTGAATTCTAAAGTTAGAGGCAGGTAAGGTAAAGACTTCACAACCAGTAACATCTACAACCGCATTGGCGGGTGTATTTGGGCAAAGGTCTAAACTATTGGGAACACCATCGTTATCTGAATCCATATCACAAACGTCCCCTATACCATCTCCGTCAGCATCTCCCTGATTTGCATTTGGGGTAAGCGGACAATTGTCTTCAGAATCTAAAATTCCATCTCCATCATCATCGTCATCACATACATCTCCCTCTCCGTCATTGTTGGTGTCTAGTTGATTGGCATTGCCAATTAAGGGGCAGTTATCGTCCACATCTAAAACTCCATCGTTATCGTCATCGTCATCGTCTTGGAAGCCTTCTACCACAAAATCATCTATCACCACACCTTCTTCATTTACATTGGGATCGGATTGAAAGACTATTCTAAATAAAACATTGGGTTCGTTGGTAAGGTCTGTCTCTCCATTCGCAGCATTGGCCACAAAATCGTAGGCATATTCTGTTAGGGTAGTATTGCTTCCCGTCCATTGCCCCCCAGGACAGTTTTGGCAGTCGTCTGCATTTCCCGAAGAAGCATTGGTCCGATCACTGCTGTACCAACTAGGCTGGCTATTAATGTTTCCTAGTAAATTCCATTCTTCACCATCATTAGTTGAATATTCAACGAAAACAATGTCAAAATTTTGCTCAAGGTCATAGGCCATTTGAAATTTGAGTACAGGAGCCAAAATAGAAGATAGCTCATAACAGTTACTTAATAAGATGCCTATAGTACCATCGGGATGGTTTCCATCTAGGTTGGTCCCGTATACTTGAGTTCCAGAACTTGCCTGATTCAATACATTGCCTGAGGGTGTTCCTCTTTCCCATACACTTCCTGAGTCTGTTTCATTATAGGCAACTAATAAATCATCCGGTCCTTCAAAGGTATTGATAGCATCTCCTACGCCAAAATCGTTCGCAAAGAAGGTGTTGGTAATACTATTGTTATCTGCAAAGGTATCGTTGGAAATAGTAGTTGTTACAGCTAATTCGGTTGCCCCAATGCTGCTAAGGGTCAAGGAAGGGAGCGTTATGGTAGTCGTTGCACCGGAATTTAAGGTGCCTGTCCATGTGAACGTCTGATCGGCACCGCCATTAACGGTAAAGGTAACATCTACCGCAGAAATTACGTTAATCCCTTTGTTTTCTACCTCAATACTTGGGGTGATTTCTCCACAGAACACGCTGTTTACAGCTGGGCTAAGAGATATTAAGCTAATATCATCGTTGGGTACTTGCACCGGAATTGGCGATTCCCAAACTCCTCTGCCGTAGGTTGCTGCAATAATTTTTTCATCGTTTAAACTAATTTCAAGATCTCCCACAGCGGTACTTGGTAAATCGGTAAAATACTCTTCCCAGTCAGTCAACGTATCATCCAATCTATAAACACCAAGGTTGGTTCCCACATAAACAGGATTGTCGGTGTGGCGGCCTTGAGCAACAATAGAGAAAAAGGCCTGATCCGTTGGGAGGTTCCTTGTAATATCTTCTATGGAAGCTGTTGCACCAGCTACCGTTAATTTAAAGACACCTCTAGAAGCAGGTTGGCCAACTTGAGATATGCCGACCCGATCTGATGTTGCTGCATACAGTATGTTAGAATCGTTAGGGTTGATTGCAAAACTTGATATGATTGAATTTAGGATGCTTAATTGAAGAAAATTAGCTCCTCCATCGGTACTACGAAAAATAACCCTACCAACTGCAGCGTATAAAATATCGGGATTATTGGGGTCTACTTCCAAATCATCCACATTTCCTGCACCAAAATTATTAGATATCCGTTCCCAAGCATTCCCGTTTAAAATATAAACCCCATCATAACCAGCATATACCTCTCCGGTAGAACTGATCGCTAAAGGTGTAATCCAATTTCCTTGTATTGCATTCCCAGAAGCATCCCTTGGCGGGCCAACAGCACCTACAGAACCACCAGAATCCGATGAGATGTTTAAACTTCCACCAAATTGAGTAAAGCCATAAATAAGGTCGGGATTATTTGGATCAATCACATTGTCCATTCCGTCACCTCCATGGTAATTGTTCCAGATCCCATTGTTTAAAACATGGCCTCCATTGTCTTGTAAACCACCTATGATTTTAGAGCCATCTCCTTGGGCTACGGAAAGTCTATAAAATTGACTAATAGCAATTCCATTTACAGTAAAATCGATAAAGGAGGTACCACGATCCTCTGATACGTAAATTCCTCCATCACTGCCACAAAATAGTTTGTTGTTAAAAAACCGCAAGGTGTGTATATCGGCATGAGAGTAAGCTGCATCATTTCTAAACCATTGATTGAGTCTAACAAATGAATTTCCGCCAGTGGTACTCTTCCATATATTGAGACAGCCTATATATAATTCGTTTTCATCATCTGGAGCAACTTCTAGTGCTAAGTCAAACCACGCCTGATTGGATTCAAAAATATTTACAGTATTCGTGGTCTCCACAAAATTATCACCACTATCCGTAGATCTAAAAAGACCTTGGTAAGAAAAACCTGGGCCCGTATTGGCACTAAGAACATATACTACTTCAGGATTTGCAGGAGAAACTCCCAAAACAAGACGGCCAGAAGAAGTTGGTAAGGTGCTCGTAACTTGCGGGAAAGTGGCACCTCCATCTTCTGTCTTAAAGTAGCTGCTCGAAGATACCGCATACACTGTATTAGGATCTCCCGGTTTTAATTTAAAGTCTCTAATATTTCCAGATCTTACGGAAGTAAATGTATCTCCTCCATCGGTAGATTTTTGAAGCCCAGATGAAGTTCCTATCCATATGATATTAGAATTGGTTGGATCGATTACGATTTCATTCATCCGTGTGCTAATGGTAGAATTACCAGGATTTAATCCGGTCTCGTTCCAGCTAGCGCCTCCATCGGTAGATTTAAAAACACCAATTCCAAAAGAATCTCCAGCGTCATCATCTCCTGTAGCAATATAGATAATATCAGAATCGTTAGGATCTATCGCAATACCAGAAACCCCTATTTGAAGGAAATTATCAAATAAGTTTACCCAAGAAGCTCCTGCATCTGTTGATTTCCATATACCCCCTGCCGGTGCACCTACGTACCAGGTATTTTCATCATTCGGATCTACAGCAACAGCGTTTACACGTCCTTGTCCAGGAAGTCTTCCCGGGAAAGAACCTGCAGAGAATGGGCCTAAAGAGGTCCATCTGCTGGTAGGGTTATTCTTTAAAGTACTCGATTGTTTATTTTTCCAAGTAGTCCATAAATCTTTTGGGCTAGGTAAAAAACCATTTTCATCTACTTGATAGCTCCAGAAGTTTTCCCAGCGCATATAAGGTTTAAAACCGCTTCCTTTTTTGGTATGATCTCTGCCTTCCCAATATTGGTGAAATGCTTCTGAAATGGTATAGAGCGATAAAGGTTGGTTGGAAGTTTTCGCACTTGCCGAATTGGTCTTTTCTAAGCCATCCATCCAAGGAGCACTTTCATTGAATTGAGCTTGAGAAAAAGACACAACAAAAAAGCAAACGAAAAGTAATTTTCTTAACATCTTTATTTTTTTTGGTAAATATGATGAAAAATACAGGAATATTCAATTTTTTTTGATCAACTGCCCCGTTTTAACCCCTAAAATTATCAAAATCTCAAAAAGAAGCTGATATTGCACCCTTTTTATAAAGTCGTGTTAACACCTTTAAACTTTCACATTTCATTAGGAACAAAAAAATTAACTTTGCGACGAAAGTAGATTTCATGAAATATTTCTTTTTGGTAATTTTTTTATTGGTAAGTGCAAACCTCCTCGCACAAGAGGGTCCGGTTCCTCCTCCAGAACAGGTAGATTCTTCCCTAGTGAATAAAAGGGATAAGGCCATCTCTTCTAGTAAAAAGGAAAAGAAATCAACTAATAAGATTACCATCGCGGATTATAAGATCATTTCTTACGCCAGAGATACTGTGGCCTTAGATACTACCTTAACCATTAACAAGGAATACAGATACAATTATTTGCGCAAGGATGATTTTGAATTATTGCCATTTACAAATATTGGACAACCTTATAATAGGTTGGGAGGAAACTTTGAGCGCGCCACCTTATATCCCTTACTAGGAGCTAGGGCGAAGCACTTCAATTATATGGAAGTAGAAGATATAACCTATTATAATGTACCTACTCCATTAAGTGATCTTTTTTTCAAAACAACCTTTGAGCAAGGACAAATGTTAGATGCCACTTTGACGTTTAATACCTCAAGGCGCTTAAATTTTTCGATTGCTTTCAAAGGCTTTAGATCTTTGGGTAAATATCAACGGCAACAGGCAGAATCAGGAAATTTTAGATTTACTACCAATTACGAATCATTGAATAAAAGGTATGCCATGCGAGCACATATTGCAGCTCAGGATATCGATAATGAAGAGAATGGAGGTATTTCACAAAAAGAGGTACAGTTTGAATCTGGAGATGAAGAATTTTCAGATCGATCCAGAATTGATGTGGTATTGACGGATGCGGATAATAAGGTGCTAGGAAAGCGCTATTTTTTAGAACATCAATATAAATTGCTTCGTACCTTAAAGGATTCTACTACAGCCGAAGTTACTTCATTGAGTATAGGCCATCAGTTTAATTATGAAACTAAGTTTTATCAATTTAAGCAAGCGGCAGACAATGCTTTTTTTGGAGAGGCTTTTTTAGATGAGATAAATGATCAGGCTCGACTTAAAACAGCCTATAATCAAATAAGTGCCACTTTTTCTAACAGTACATTAGGGGATCTTACAGCCTATGCTAGCCTCTATAATTATAATTACTTTTTTAATAGTATTCTGGTAACCAGCGAGGGGCAGATTCAGAATCGATTAAAAGGAGAAGAGATCGCTGCTGGTGCTTCTTATGAAAAGCAACTTGGAGGCTTTCAATTGCGAGGAAATATGCAATACAATATAAGCGGAGACCTCACGGGTAATTTAATAGATGTCTCTGCCAGTTATGCAATTGCAGATAAGCATATTATAAAAGCGGCAATACATTCATCTTCAAGAATGCCCGATTTTAATTTCTTGCTATATCAAAGTGATTATAGAAATTATAATTGGCAAAATACCGGGATTTTTGACAAAGAGCGTATAAATAGTTTGGAGCTCAGTGTGCAATCTTCGGTTTGGGGCAATGCATCTATAAAGTATACAAGTCTTGATAACTACACCTATTTTACAACAGATCCAACTAAAGCAACACAAGAACAGTTAGATGAAGGTCTAGAGAATGCATTCCTCAGTCCTTTCCAAGAAGCAAATGATGTTAACTATTTAAAAGTGAAGTATAACAAGGAATTTCGTTTTGGAGACTTCGCTTTGAATAATACGGTTATGTATCAAAATGTAACACAAGATACTCAGGTCTTTAATGTGCCCGATTTTGTTACAAGAAATACACTATACTATTCAAAAGAGATTTTTGATAAAGCCATGTATTTGCAAACTGGAGTTACCTTTAAGTATTTTACGTCTTATAATGCAGATTCATATAGTCCGCTTTTAGGATCGTTTTATGTACAGAATCAAGAGGAGATAGGCGACTTCCCTTTGATCGATTTCTTTATCAATGCGAAAATTAGACAAACTAGAATATATTTAAAAGCGGAGCATTTAAACTCGTTATTTGTAAAAGAACCTACTTATTATGCTGCGCCAAATTATCCATATCGGGATTTTGTAATTCGTTTTGGCTTGGTTTGGAATTTCTTTTCTTAAAAATTTATAAAACGTAATTGGCTGTTTCTGAAAGAGATATTCGTTCATTTATTTGAGTGTAATGTATCTCCCTAGAAGATATGAAGAACTATACATCATATCTATTGCTTATGCAGTGATGCTATTTCTAGCTCTTATGCTTATAAAAGAAGTTTTTTTTCAATTTTAAGGTACTGTTATTTAAGTAGTTGTATATTTTTTTGAAAACAATGATAAAAAAAATGATTTTGGTATTGTGGGATAAAATAAAGGGTCATATATTTGCACCCGCTTTGAGAGACAAGTAAAGATTTTTTTCAAGGGGATTACAAATTGAAATTAGAGGATCCCTTCGGGGATTGTTCATTGACATATTGATAGACAGCGCGTATTTGGGGTTTGATTTTCGGATCAGACATTTAGATACATATAATAATTAAGACGAAGGATTTAATAAAGATGGGCTGGGTTTAG
>CANMSI010000004.1 GCA_947500575.1 uncultured Flavobacteriaceae bacterium
CTGTGCTATTGTTTCTTGCTCTTAAGTATTGCGTAGATCCATTTATTTTCGTTATTGTACTACTAGAGTTGGCGGTATTGGTACCACTTGCAGATGTTTGCCAATACCAAGTAATACCGCTTGGTGGATTGGCTCTAGAAATAACCGTTTCATCACAGTTATTCGCAGACACTGTGGGGGCAGTAGGAGTTGCCGGAGGTGTCCTTATGCTATACGTTCTGCTTGCTGCAGTTCCCCAACATCCTGTACTGTTGTTTCTTCCTCTTAAATAATACACCGATCCGCTGGTGCGGGTAATAGTACTACTAGAATTTGATGTACTGGTGCCTGCAGCAGTGCTTTGCCAATACCAAGTAATGCCACTGGGTGGGTTGGCTCTAGACAAGACTACACTTCCACAACTACTAGAAGATACCGTAGGAGTCGTAGGTGTGGCAGGGCCTGTATTAACCGTATAATTAATGGTGCGGGCTGGTCCCCAACAATTCGTTCCATTGGTTCTTGCTCGTAAATAATACTGCGTACCACTCGTTAAAGTAACGGAAGTCGATGTATTTCCTGTACTGGTGCCTGTGGCGGTCGTTTGCCAATACCATGTAACATTACTCGTGGGATTAGGATTGCTTCTTGTTAATACCGTATTACCACAATTATTTGTAATGGTTGGTGATAAAGGAGCACTGGGTGCATAATCTATGGTATAACTGACACTACGCGCACTGCTCCATAAACCGGAAGAATTTCCTCTAGCTCTTAAATAATATATAGTACCGTTAGTCCTATTTATTGAACTAGCTGAAGAAGACGTGCTCGTTCCTGTTGAACTACCTTGCCAATAATAGGTAACTCCACTTGGGGGAGTGGCTCTGGTTAATCTCGTATAGCCACAAAATTTAGTAACTGAGGGTGTTGGGGGTGTTGCCGGAGCAGTAGGTCCTGTAGGAGTTACTGTTACTGTCTTTCCAGTTACACCTCCAGGGCCTCCATCAACAGTAACCTGTATGGTAAAGTCACTTCCAGTAACTGCTTCTATATTCATTTGATTACCTCCATTACTAGACCGAAGGGCACCACCAGATGTTACGCTCCAATAAATATTAGATGAGGATGTTCCTGTCAAAGAAAATGTAGCTATATCTCCTTGGTTCATACTACTTGTACCTTGGATTCCAATGTTCTGCGCCATCACCATTCCTGTAGAAAGAAGCAGCAATACTGTTAACAAAAATGTATATCGTGTTTTTGTATAATTGTATGTTGATTTCATCTGTATCTCGTGGTATGGTTAGTATTTAATTTTGTCCTTGATAGTGATAATCATAATCCATCATTATATGATCAGATCCATCTTTTACCTTTTGCAATCTGCTCTGCGCATCATACTCAAATGTGGTTGTGTAATTTCTAGGATCTGTAAACGAGGTCATTCCCACTAAAGGGATATAAGTATAGGTGGTTACCATAAATTCTGGATTGGAAGTACGCAATCCATTAATTAAGGATACATCTGATTCGTCTAAATTTTTCACCTGATTTGAAGAAGAAATACCAGGTAAAGCAGCAGCTAAATCATCATAAGTTGCGTTCTCAATCTTTGCTATTGGATAGGAATTATTATAACCCCATATATATGATATTGGAGTACCATCTTCCTTTCGCATTTGCAAAGGTTTGCCTTTGTCGTATAATTCATAGATAAGTCGATCCTCCATGGCAGTAATTCCTTTTGCGGTTTGGGTTTTACTTGGTAAAATGACATTTTCAAAAGCATCAAAAAGTTCTCTTTGTACAGAAACGATGGATCCATCCCTTAAAACTGTTGTTTGAATAGGTGTTGTAGGTCTATACAATTGATTTGATTTTAGCAGTGCTATTTCATCATAATTCTCCAAGACACCGCCTTCTGATAAAGAGGTCGCAGAAGCAATATCATCTGGGAAATAAATTTTGGTTTCCATTGAAGTACCATCGCTTTCCGTAACTGTGGTCTTGGTACGTTGAAAATGAAAGTTACTTTCATAAGCAAAGTCTTGAACAATGGTAAGTGGATTATTTCCATCAAGATCATAGGAAGTTTCAGAAACCTTCGTTTGCTGTGTTAAATTGGAATAGTATGGGTAGTATTGAAATTGCAAAGTGTTACAAATAACAATGCTTGCACCAGCTTCTAATAATAAACTTATCGGCTTTTCTTTTACAGCTCCTTGTAAGTAATCTTGATGTGAGATAAGCGCATCTATATTAAAATAGCGTGCATCCAAACCATTTACCTGGTGTTCTTCATCTATGGCATTTACCAAAGTGTAGGCACTTCCATCTCGTTTATAATGCTCTGTTCTGTAAGTAAGTCCATTTTGAGGTGCTCGTAAGGGAGGGAACTTATAATAATCATCTCTGTAATCAACATCCCAAGAGATATTGAAAAAATCCTCTTGGTTATGAAACTTATAAATGGTTTTTCCATTATCGCCATCCGGACTTTCATAGGTAACTTCAACTTGATCATATCCTACATAACTCCCTGCATCTTTAGAAAAACTATTATGAGAAGTGGCATTCCCAACAATTTTTGGTAAGCTAGTTTCTTCAAACCAAGCTGGCCCATAACTTAACTTGTAAACGGTTCTATGGTCTGCATAATAGTTTGGTAAGGTTTTAATTTTTCCATAAGATCTTTCTAATTCAATACCATCTAAAAGTTCTTTGTAATGGTAGTTAAAGTTTCTCTTTGTTTCTATACTTCCATCACTATCTCTATCTACAATTGATTTAGTCCTTAAACCACCACCCACTGCAAACAAAGAGGTGGAGCTTACCTGTTCATCTTGCCATTTTGCTGTTATAATAGCATTCCCATAAACTCTTTGATCCTTGCTGTCGAAAACAGCTTTTAAAATGTAATGGTCATTTTCTAAGCGATCAAATGCATTTGGATTATCGCTTGTAAGAATAGCAGAATCTTCAAATCTTAGAATGTTGGTATAGTCATTACCATCATAATTACTGCCGTCTGGATTATTGTCTAATCCATTCCACCAAGTTTCCCCATCCGACTGCGATATACTAAGTCTTCTAACCACAGTACCATCTCTTCTCTGTAACTCTACATAAAAACCATTTAAAAAATCAGAGGCTGTAAGGTTAGGCTTATCTCTACTCGTATCGTATCCAAAAAGTTGTACCGACATGCTGATGTAGAGCGCAGCATTAATATTTGGACAAAATAGTATGGTTTCTAACTCATCTACTTCCTCTCCTGGCTGTGCTTCTGCGTAAATATTTCGAGGAACCGTAGCTAGAGGCAGTACCTCATCATTTTCTGGAGGCATATAGGTATTTAGCTCATAATCAAACTCTGTTGAACCACCAGTTGGATATGTTATTTTTCTTAGGCTGAAGTATTTTGCGAATTGTTGATCTGGAAGTCTATTGGCATTTGTAAATTCCGGAAAATCCAAAGAACGTCCACGTTCATCTCTAAGCTCTGGAATAAATATATTTTCGTTAGGGGCATGATTATAGAAACCCCAATAATCCTGACTTAAAGTTGTTTTATTAGGTACTGTTGTACTGTTATAATAATCAAAACGATGTGTTTTCACCCCATCTTCCGTGATGCCGTCAAACTTTAATCTCAGGTTTAAATGTGGAAAACCATCTGCCAATGCTCCTATTACCTGAGCATAATCGCGATTCTGTAAGGATACTTGATTGTAATCAAAAGTGGTATTGGCACCAAAGTAACTATGATCCAAAACAAAACTCTTAACAGCTGTGGTTGAAAGCTTATTTAAAACTTCTATGGACTTTAAATAATTAGAATTGTTATCCAAACGTGCATCAGCCCCAGAGTCCGAGGAATAATTAAAAACAACGGTTCCTAGATCAAATTCAATTGTCTTAATTTTAATATCATCAACAACTGTGGTGGGACCCGCATTGTTATAGTACCTTCTCATTGGACCGTCTCCAGGTCCGGTTGGATTTCCACCAGTGTTTGGTGGATCTAAATCCGTAGGAACCTCAAAGGATTGTGTAAACGATCTAAACGGTTGTGAGGTCCTTGTAGATTCAAAATCGTTGTTGTATAAAAAATTAATCGTATTCCCACTAATATCTGTTACAGAAGTTAAAAACCAGCTTGAGATATAGTTATTGAGGTTACCATTTGGAAAGCTTGTATTTCCAAGTTTGGTGAATTCGTAAATAGTACCATCACCCACTGTTATTCTGAAAAAAGGAGTGGCAAAACCAAGATTAAAATTATTGTTCGCACCATCGTACACTTCGATTTTTACATCTTGTTTTTCTGTTTGAAATATCTCTAAGTTTTGTTGAATCATAAAAGACCCGGAATACCCATTGAAATTATAATGAAAAGTATCTGGGATGTAGTCAAAATCTACAGGTTTATTGGTCAAGTGATCAAAGGTCTGATTTACTCCATTTACCATAAACTGACAATCTCCATTTGCATTAATAAATGGTGCCATATCTTTATTAAAACCACTAAAATCTGGAGCTTGTGTATTTGCAGCGATGTATCCATAGCCGTCTAAAAAATCGTCCTCTCCATTTACAGATCTGGTAATGGCGCCGCCAGCATTCAAGGCCCAGCCTAGGCCAATGCTACTGGCTTCTTCCGAAACTTGAATCCCTCCTGTATTGTAACTTAAGGATATGGGTACAGATAAGGCACCTTCACTAACCGTATACAAGGGAATGGAGACATTCGGAAGTCCACTATATTGGTTTACCGGCGTAATTACAGATTTAAACAAAGCTGCAACTTCTGGGTTTGGAGGTACCACTTGTTTAAAATCTATTTGTCCAAACGACAATACTGTAAAAAGTAGAAAAACAGGAAGAATATTGTATTTTCTCATAAGGCATTCTTGTTATTGATGGTCAAACTTTGTTTGTCATTAAAAATTATGAGATAGCTTTGTCACGTATAGTGAGAGGTTCTACCCCATCCTTAATTTTCTCAAGCGGTTATACTATTTCCAGGTCAATCAGCCTAATATCTTCTATTTCCATTGTTTTTGAAACTATAGTAATTTAAGTGCTGTATCATACATAATACGATATGGATATATTTATGAATCTAGGAAAGCATAAGAACTATTTCAGCCCTTGCTCTTCAAATTATCTACCTGCTTCCGCAGCTCTTCTATCTGCTGATTCTGTTGAAGTAAATAGAGGGTTAACTCCTCAATTTTTTCTAATAACTTCATTTCCATAGTACCTAATTCTACCCCTTTGGTTTCCATCTCCTTAGCGGAAGGAACATTCGGCAAATGACCATAGGTATCTATATGCGCTTGTATTTCTGAGAGACTTAGAAGTTTGTACTCTTTTTTAAACACGTAATCTGGTGCGGGTACGGAAAGATCTACACGCACTTCTTCTGTATGTATTTTTCCCTTCACTGTAAGCGCCTCGTCTGGACTTGTAGTACCAATACCCACATTTCCCGCCGTGTACGAAATTACATTTCCAGAAGTGTTCCATACCGTATCTCCTCCTGGGCCCGGTCCAGGAGCAGTAGTTGAACCATAAAGTAACTCTGCAGTTGGAGTTATTTGCCCCGTTACATCCTCTACTCTTGGATCATAACTATACATTACATCCCCTGCCGAACAACTCCACATAAAGTTTCTTACGCGCACATTTACTTGACTCTGATTGCTAGGAAATCTAAAATCGGTTGTAGAAAAGGCTGGTGTTGGTAATGCCGTAGGATTATTTGGATCCATATCAGCGGCATTATATACGCCAGAATCTGATCCGCCTGTAAAACCACTTGGGCCAATATATGCCACTACTAAATACCATGTATCATTGGGTAGGTTGGCACTAAAGAAATATGGCCATGTTGATGTAGAACCATTTACTCTTTCGGAGCTTGTAATTAAGGGGCCTCCTACTTCATAAGGTGTATAACCTGCATAATTGGTACAACCATTAGGACCTGTAGAACGCATCCAAAACGTAAAACGATAGGTTTTTGAAGTGTCTAGAGTAACTCCGGAGTGTGAAAATCCTCCATTCATCCCTGCTGCTCCATCGGCCGCAGATTGCCATACCGTCATGGGATTCCCATAAGGATCCGTTAAGGTAACACGACTGTTTTGAGCAGCTGTTCCCTGCAAAGAATAGTCTGAAGTAGCACCAGAGGTGCCTGCTATCCAACTATCCATATTCAATAAATTTTGTGAGGTGGCCGTTGCGCATAAGAGCAACAGCAAAAGGGTGATGCTTGCTTTCATTTTAAATAGTATTGGTTAAAACTGAAATGCTATCCTCCGTTAGTCATTAAAGGATACCACTACGTCCATGAAACGATGTTCTTATTCCATGTTTGTACTATTTTATGTCTGAGATGTAGGAAATGTTACCCCGAAAAAGGGATTATTTTTAATAATTTTTCAAAATAAATGTAACGTATTGATTATAAGTAAATTATGCGAATAAAAAATTATAACCAAAATCGTTTTCTTAAAAAGAGGAAGCCCCCCAAGATAGCTAGTCCTCCCAATAGGTAGTACAACCATTTGAAAGATGTCTCTAAAAACAAGGGGTTTACGTCCCCAACTAAATAGAAACTTCCCCAATAAAAAGGATTCGCCCGCATGGCGTCAGCTTCCTTAATGTATGCTAATTTAGCTTGCTGCAGCGCCCTCGATTTACGCATGCCATTTTTTAAGTTCTTGTAGAATTCTCTCATAATGATGGGAGCAACTTTATCCGAAATTTCCCATTGTGTCATTAAAAGACTATTGGTACCAGCATATTGAAAAGCATTCCCAATACTCATAATCCCTTCTCCACTTGTGATCTTTCCTGAACCACTATTGCAGGCACTTAAAACAACCAATTGCGCTGGAACTTCCATGGTAAACAATTCATGGCTATATAAAATATTATCCTCCATACTATCCCGTTCCTTAGAAAAAAGAAGTTTGGAATTTTCTGGATGCTTATTATCCACTTCTCCATGAAGCGCTAAATGCACAATAGCGTATTGAGAGGCTTTATCTTTAAAGAGACGCTCTGTAGCAACATTACCATAATAATAATCACCATCCATGATATTTGAAATAGCATTAATTTCATCACTAGTACCCGGAAGTGACACTTTAGAATTTCGTAAAGTTTCCATGGAAACGGGGATGTTTTTTGAATCACTTTCTATATCACCAAAAGAAAATGCCAAACACGCTTTATCCGTAGTAGGATCTATCTTGTCATATTGAAACAGGGTATTCGCAGAATTAGCATAGGAAATAACATATTTCCTTAAAACATAAGGCATTAACTTTGGGTTATTACCATTATGTTTCTCGGTTAGAAGCAAGTCAAAATTTAATTGCCACAAATCCCCATGAGGTACTAAAATTAATTCGTCCGCTACAAAGTATTTTGAAAGAGGTTCTAAAAGTTGTTGGTATAAAGTATGGGCATGCGTACGGTATTTAATGATGTCTTTTTCCAATACTCCCTCTTTGAAAGATTGCATTGTCTGGTCTAAATCTTTTGTTCTGAGAGATTCAACAACATACTTTTTAGCAGTAATTACAAACACATAGGTAGTAGTACTATCGCGACGAAAATATTCCACTAAGGTTGTTTTATCATCTAGTTTTTGCTGAATTTCTTGCATTGAAATAAGGTCTTTCTCATGGCTAATAGCAAAATAGGAAGGATAGTTATTTTTAATATGTAGTTGCAAAGAGTCTATTTGTTGATTGATTTTAAATAACTCATTCTTATTCCTAGTAATGAGTACCGAATCTCTCTTATTTGCATCTGTTTTGTTTTCCTCATTTTTTATTTCTGATAAGTAGGTAGATCGTTGTTTTTTTAAATTTTGATCTTTCTTTACAACTGCTCTAAACCTACCTTTTATAATCTTCTGATTACTCTTTGCTAACAATTGTTCTAGGGCAGCAGCTCGATTTTTTTCTGAAAAGTAAAAAGCTCGTTCTATATCCTCACTATTTCCTCTCTCTTTATACAAGAGGTAATTGGTTTCCATAGCACCTGTTGGTCCATTTTGATTTTCGTCTGCAATTTCAATTTTATCTTCATAGTCAGATACTGCTCTTCGCATCTTTTCCAAAATATTATCCGCTTGCTCGTAAGCGTTTTTAGACCTTATCAAATCTTCGATCTCGTTTTTTTCCAAGTAGCGCGATAATGTACTTTGACCTTTTCCTTCTAATGCCCCAAGAATTTTGTACAACACAATGAATTCTTCATTTGCCATCTTTGCCTTTATAGTAGCGTCAATCTCAGATTGATACATTTTAATGACAATATCATAGTTCTTAATGGCATTTTTATAATCTTTCAAACCCTGATAAAAATCGCCTAATCCCACATAGTTCTGAGCCACTTCTCTATGCTTTACGCCATATTTTTTAATATTGATCTTGAGTGCCTTTTCATATAACCCAATTGCTTCATCATTTTGTTTGAGAGCTGCATAGGTATCTGCTGCATTTAAGTATACATGGGCTACAATGACATGATCTGGACCCAAAGCTTTTTTCCCCAGAGCAATGGCTTTTTCATAATTACGTAAAGATTTATAGTAATTTCCCAATCTATTATGAGCTCTTCCAATGTTTTCATATGTGGTAACCACCCAGCGATGCTCTAGACCAAAATTTAAAATAAATTTTATATTGGCTTTCTCAAAGTAGGTTAATGCAGAAGCAAAGTCGTCCATTCTGCCATAAGTGATTCCCATAATCGCATAGGCCAGACCAACCTGCCAACTTTGAGTACCATGCTTGGAGGTACTAATAGATAAATTCTTTTCATTGTATTCCAATGCACTTTTAAATTGGCCACTCTTGGAATAAATCCTAGCCATCACAGAATAATTAGAAGATAAGCCAGAGGCATTCTCCCCTATTTGTTCCATATACAACTCGGATGAACGCTTTAAATATTTTTTCGCCTTCTCGTAATTATACTGAAAGTAATAGCTTTCCCCGAGGCGTCCGGTAACATACGCCATGGTAATTTTATCTATGAACTTTGCCGCTTCCAGTTCTTTCATAGCTAAGAGATAAAAAGAAATCCCGATTTCTTCTTCGCGTTGTTCCTGAAAATGGAATCCCTTTATTCTATAATAATCTACTACAATCTCAGAAGGTAAATCAGCCTTGGTATTTAAAATATTTTCCAAGCTATCTAGATACTTATAGGCAATATCAGTCTCATTTTTGGCCTGATAAACCATCGAAAGTTTGGAATAAATTCTAGCCAAAGAAATACGATTTTCTTTATCGCTGTCACCTACTGCATTTCTAAATTTTAAAAAATACTCTAAGGAAAAGTCATTGCTACCCGTTTGTAAATAGTAATCCCCAAAATTCAAGTAAAAGAATTGTAATTGATTGTTATTGGTATGTTCTTCTTGAAAGCGTATAGCATTGTCTAGTGCAACTTTAGCTTCATCATAAAGTTCTAGTCTTAAATTACAATATGCTAGTTGATTGTAATACCACCTTAGATTTTCTAAGTCCTTCAAAGCTAAAAAGCCTTGCTCATTTCTTAGCAATGTATTCCTCGCCTCTTGATATTCATGCTGTTGATTATACCGTTCAATATTCTCGCTTTTTTCTTGAAAAGAAAATGATTCTTGAGCATATATAGCCTGAGAAATTCCTATAAGGAAATACAATAAGAAGCTAGTAAAAACAGCGTATTTTTTACCAGTAATTTCTTTAAAAAACATTCAGAAAAATTAAGCGGTTAGTGCCCAAGATACATGTAACTAATGCAATTATCAACTAAATTTTGGTGCTTGTTTTCGATATCTCTGAATAAAAATAGAAAATTTTACTCACCCAAAACATGTATCAAATAACACCTAATTACGGATTTACAACTAAAACAAATGACCTCAAAATAATGATTATCAATAAATTAAAAATAAAATGGGTGTCTATAATTCTTAAATTCATTTTATATAAAATTAAACCACTTGTAAGCCCAGTACAAGCCATTTAAAAACCTTATTTTTAATGACAATATAATTTTTTTGCCAAAGAAGGGTAACATTTTGAGGTTCCCAGACATTAATGTATGAACGATAACACAGAAAATGACATTTTAAGAGGATTTTCTTCAGGAAATGATAAAGTAATAGAACTATTTTATCAGACACATTTTCCTAGAGTAAGAAGTTATATTCTAAGAAATTCTGGAACTGAAGCAGATGCTAAAGACGTTTTTCAAGATGCCATTATTCTAGCCTATCAAAAAATAAGGTTAGAGACGTTACGTTTAGATTGTTCTTTGGCAACCTATACTTTTGCTGTAAGCAGAAATATATGGATGAATACACTTAGAAAACGAAAGAAGATGATTCCTAAAGATCAGCTTCCTGAAATTTCTGATGCTTTAAATGCGTCTATTTTGGAAGACATATACGCTAGAGAGAAACAATATTTATATCAAAAATATTTTTTACATCTAGGCGAGACTTGTCAGCGGTTACTTCGCTATTTTTTTAGAGGAAAGAATATGCAAGAAATTTCAGAACTAATGCAATACACATTGGGGTATACGCGAAAAAAGAAATTTGAATGTAAAGAAAAATTGATGGGCATGATAGAAACAGACCCCGCATTTCGCGAATTAAAAGATGAATCGATTCATAAAAAAGATTCGTAATGGAACGAAACCAATTGTTATTTGAACAAATAGAAGCCTATTTAAATAAGGAGCTAACGGAAGAACAACATCTTGCTTTTCAAAAACGAATGGAGGTTGATCCCATTCTAAAGGAAGAAGTTCAAAATCATAAGGCACTTAAGGAAGCAATGGTTGATATGGATGCCGTTGACCTTCGAAAAAAGCTTCAGAAAATAGCGTTTTCTGATCAGGAGATAGATGCAGCGATTGTTGCACCAAAGAAAAAACGATTTCCTATATGGCAAATTGCCGCTTCTATACTGTTATTATTGGGTATCACTGCCTTCTTTTGGTTAAATAATACTGGTTCTAACAATGACCTGTTCGAAACTTACTATACGGTATATCCTACCGAAGATACTATGCGAGGAGAACAACTTTTAGATCTTAATATTGCTTTAAAATCCTATGAGAACGGTAATTACAGTATAGCTATTTCTCAATTAAAACCCTTCATAGAAAAGTATAAAGAGAAAACAGAATTAAAAATCTTTTTAGGGAATTGCTATCTCAATACAGGAAATGAAAAAGAAGCGATAGGTGTATTCAAAAAATTTAAATGGGAAGAAAAATACTATGAAGATGCCCAATGGTATCTAGCACTTTCTCATCTAAAGCTAAATAACAAGAATAGCACATACAATGCCCTTAAAAAGGTCATTGAGTATAATGGGATTCGCAAAAAGAATGCAGAAGCCCTTTTAAACGAATTGAAAGTAAAAGACCCGGATTACAACTAAGATCTTCACTTTTCAACGGTGATGCCTATTGTATTTCGGTTAAAACCAAAATACAATGTATACAAAGTTGACAAAAAAAGTACCCGCAATTAATCTTCAGGAAATGCTTATTGTGCTTGCCATAATAGGGATACTTCTATTATTAGCACTTCCCAACCTTATGCCAATGATCACTAAGGCAAAAAGCGTGGAAGCCCAAGTGCAGTTAAAAGCCATATTTAATGCCCAAAATACACATCGGTATATGTACAGTAAGTACACTACAGACTTGAATGCCTTAGATTATGAAGCCCCCAGAACGGTAAAACAGAATGGCAGCGCAAATTATCAATATCAAATTATAAGTGCAGACAATGCAACTTTTAAGGCAAGAGCAGAGGCTATTACCGATTTTGATGGCGATGGAATTTTAAATATCTGGGAAATTGATGAATTGGGAAATCCAAAGCAAATCGTAAAAGACTAATGATGTTACTAACTATTATAAGTATTCTATGTTGCGTCTTTATCTCCTATCAGGATTTTAAAGAACGGTTGGTTTCCTGGGTACTATTTCCACTACTCGGATTATGTATGGGACTGCTGCATTACCTGCATGCTGAAACGCAGGTTTTTTATCTGCATATTACCATGAATATTATACTTACATCGAGCATTCTATTGGTTTTATATGCCTATTCCAAATTCATTTCAAAAACTCGCTTTTTGAATACAAGCATTGGCTTAGGAGATATTTTATTTTTTTACGCCTTTAGTTTAGGCTTTCCATCAACTACGTTTACGATTCTCTTTGCATGCTCAGTTTTCTTTTCAGTGTTTTTGTTTTTCACACTTAAGCATCGCTTCGAACTTAAAACAGTACCATTAGCCGGACTAATGGGCTTGTTTTTGGCTTTTGTTTTTGGCTATAGTTTTTTTATGGAACACCCTCAACTTTATACCCTATAATATGCTAAAAGAAAAGTACCATATCGCCAAAAAAATCACCCAGCGTATTAGTGCACAGCAAGCATTCCATTATCGTATAGTCCCGATAGATGAAGTGGCAGATGTACTCCTATTAAAAACAGATCAGGAAAATATTGAAATGCTAGGTGAAGAACTTCAAATAGTATTAGATACCCCAGTTAGATTGTCTTTATGCAGTTCCGAAGAAATTAGATCCTATCTTAGCGCGAACTACAGACAAGCACAAGACAAACAAAAAAGTAGCTTGCACTATTCCTCTGATTTTCTGGAAAAAATTATTTACACTGCAAAAGAAATAGGAAGTAGCGATGTACATTTTGAACCTTATGAGACTACTTGCAGAGTGCGTTACCGACTAGATGGTAAACTATTAGAGCAATACCATATTCCATTGGAGGAATACCCAACCATTATCAATAAAATTAAGATTAAAGCCGATTTAGATATTGCTGAAAAAAGACTACCACAGGATGGTAGAATAACGTTAAAATCAGCTGCTGATGAATTTGACTTGAGAGTATCTACCCTCCCTACTTTATTCGGAGAGAAAATTGTTCTTCGAATTTTAAGTAAAGACTCCAGTGCTTTAGATCTAAACGATTTAGGATTTACCTCAGCAGAATTAAATATTTTTAAAGAAAGTATTAAAATTCCAAATGGCATCATTCTGATTTCAGGGCCTACTGGTTCTGGTAAAACTACCACACTCTATGCTACTTTGAAATTACTCAACGACGATAAAACTAATATTCTTACCATAGAAGACCCTATAGAATACACCTTAGAAGGAGTTAATCAGGTGCAATTGAGAGAAAATATCGGATTGGGTTTTGCTAGTGCGCTAAGAACATTTCTAAGACAGGATCCTGATATTATTATGGTAGGAGAAATAAGAGATGTAAAAACTGCAAATATGGCCATTAGAGCCGCTCTGACTGGGCATTTGGTTCTCTCTACAATACACACTAATTCCGCTTGGGCCACCATCTCTAGGCTTATTGATATGGGTGTACCTCCATTTCTAATTGCAAGTACATTAAACATTAGTGTTGCGCAAAGGTTAGTAAGAAAATTATGCTCACACTGCAAGGCAGAAAAACCAATAACCCCTAACATTTTTCCAGATAGTTTTACAATGGAAGATCTGCATTTCAGAAATCATTGGATTCCCGTGGGATGCCCACATTGTCATCATACAGGGTATAAAGGAAGAAAGGCGATTTACGAGATCATACCAATTACAAAGTCCTTGGTGTTAGAAATCAAAGAAAATGCCACCCATATTGATGAATATTTAAAAGAAAATGAAATAAGAACTCTGCAATTAAATGCAATTTCTTTAATAAAAACAGGCGTTACTTCGGTGCATGAAGTGTATTCGCTTTTAACAAACTAAATCATGAGAATTCTTATTATTTGTATCTGTTTTATATGTTCTTTTGGTCTAGAAGCACAAACCGGGCCCGACCTTCAAAGAATTTCCAATAACTTAGAATTACTTTCTGTAGAAAATGCAGGTCTTACGGAAAAACTAAAGGTAAATATTAATGTTACAAATGTATCTTTACCCAACTTTCTTCTGGCCGTTTCAGAGATTCATAAGGTGAATATTAATATTGAACCATCCCTACAGAACATTACTATTGTTAATAATTTTTCTGATGTAACCGTGGCCGATCTTTTTCTTTTCTTGTGCAAGGAATATGAATTAGACATTGCTTTTACAGGAAATATTTTATCCTTTAAAAAGTATGAAAATCCGCCACCTGCAGTTATAGAAAAAGAAATTAGAGCCTCCTATGATGCTATTAATAATCTCATTTCCCTTGATCTAAATAAAGATGCTTTAGATAAGGTTTTTCGAAAAATCATGGATTCGTCTGGCCAAAATTTGCTGTACAACAATGGTATGGAAAACCTTCCGTTAACCCTATATCTTCAAAACGTTCCTTTCGATGCAGCCATGCAAAAAATTGCAGAAACCAATGGTCTTCAATTTAATAAATCCAGAGATGGATTTTATCTTTTCAGTAAGATAGGGCCAGATGCTCAACTTCCAGATGGTACCATACAAAGTACAAAGCGTATTTCAAATGGCGCCAATTTTTATTATGAAGTCATAGATACCTTACAACAAAAATTAACGGTAGATTTTAATCAGGTTCCTATTGCAGATATCATTCATACCATCAGCAGAGATCTTAAGCTAGATGTATATACCGCTACTCCTTTAGATACAGCTGGTGAAATTTCGTTTGTGGCCAAAGAAATTTATTTTGACACGCTCCTAGAACGCATCTTTGAAAGCAAGTCCAAAAGCAGTCCACCTGCTCAATCTAGTCAAACTGCCAATCAACCGAATAGAAATCCCAATAGTACAGCTCAAAATTCTGTGTCTCAACACTTTACATTTAAAAAAGAAAATGACGTCTATTTCTTCGGAACAGCTGAC
Source organism: uncultured Flavobacteriaceae bacterium (assembly GCA_947500575.1). GTDB lineage: Bacteria > Bacteroidota > Bacteroidia > Flavobacteriales > Flavobacteriaceae > CANMSI01. Next base: position 14,878 of record CANMSI010000004.1, read on the forward strand.
CAGTTGAGCGTTAGAAAGATAGAGGTGATACAGCTAATGCACCGTTCTGTAGAGCTTTTAGGAGATCCAGTACAAAATAATTCTTTTAATAGAAGCGCGGGCAGAACCGTTGGCGGTAATATTAACTATTTAGGAGGGAATCAAAATAGCTTTCAAGGAAATCAAGGCAACAGAAATTCTGCAGGATTTAATAATAATAACAGTAGAATTAATACACAATCTGAAAGCTTTGGGAACTATGGGAGTCGTGGCGAGGCATTAGTGAATATCCTTCCTGACGATCTTAAAAAAGATTTAGACATTCAAATAGACTTTGAACTAAATAGCTTTTTAGTTAGCGGCCCTGCTGCGAACATCAATCGATTCAAAGAGTTTGTCAAACAAATAGATCGACCTGTTCCGGTGGTTCTAATTGAAGTTATGTTGATCGAGGTAAAGAAAACAGCCTCTGTGGAAACAGGCATTAGCTGGGGTATTGGAGATGAATCTGTTAAAACTACTGGGAGTGTTTTTCCCTCTGCAGATATTACCCTAGGGGCCAAGACAGTGAATAAGATTATTGGAGGTTTTGATGGTTTTGGTTCTTTTAATATTGGCAAAGTAGTACCAGAGTTTTTTGTTAAAATTAAAGCACTCGAAGAAAGTGGAAATATTAAAATACGATCTACTCCTAAGCTATCTACACTTAACGGACATAGGGCGCATTTATCCATAGGAGAAACCACTTATTATGTGGTTACTAACCAAAGTTTCTTTGGATCTCAGGTACCAACTTCTTCCGAAATAAGAAATTACCAGCCCATTGATGCCCAATTAGCAGTTAGCATAAAACCGCTGGTTTCTGGGAATGGGCAAGTAACTTTAGATATTGCTGTTATTCAGTCTGATTTTAGCAGTGAACGTATCGAAGATGATGCTCCTCCTGGACTCACCTCTAGGGAGTTTAGTTCAATAATAAGAATGCAAAATCAGGATTTGGCGATTCTTGGTGGTTTGGAAGAAAAAGTAAAGAATGATAGCGGTAGTGGCGTTCCTTTCCTCGCCAGAGTGCCCGTAATTAAGTGGTTATTTAGCAAAAGGAAACGAGAAGATAGCAAACAAAAGCTAACAATTCTTATTAAACCAACAGTCATCTACTAGTGATACAAAAAGCACGCACATATATAACCGAAGGAAATACCTTCTTTGCGCTTGAAATTTTAGAGTTTGAGGGTCAATTATTCTTTCATCTATTAGAAATAAAGCGTCATAAAGGTGTTTTATTTATTCAAAAAGAGCACTCTTTTGAACAGATAGAAATGATTGTTGATTATATAAAAAGTAACACTCCTTTGGTACTTACCATGAATACGAAAAGTGTATTGACCAAAATAGGTGTATCTAAATCTAAAAATTTGAATCCTGATGCCTTAGTAGATGCCAACTTTCCTAATTTGAATCTGGATCATTTTTATTATGAGGTTTCTAAATTGAAGCAGAATCAGCTAATATCAATCATCAAAAAGGAGCACCTAAATTCTTATCTAGATCAATTAAAAAAATTAAAAATAAATGTAGTACATATTAGCTTGGGAGCCTCCCTTTTGCAGGTTCTTGTTGTATATCTAAAATCTAACGAAGTTTACACAAGCACTTACAAATTACTTTTTAAAGAAGCAAGTGTTGAGCGAATTTTGCAAACCAAGCAAGAGTTTGATACCGATAGGCATTATGAAATAAATGGCATTCAGATTACGAATAGGAGTATTCTAAATTTTGCACATATTTTAGGTTACATATCCAAATCCAATCTAAGTGTTAGTAGCTTTGAGCAATACAAGCTAGCATTGCAGAATGAGTTTAAAAATGAACGTATGTTCAAATTTGGGATTCAAACAGCAATAGGCACTTTTCTTTTTGCCTTATTACTGAACTTTTTGATATACAATCATTACTTTCAACAAGTTCAAAATCTTCAAAGCACGCTTGCTTTGGATGGGTCTAATAAAGAACACCTGAAACAACTTGCTTTAGGTGTACAAAAAAAAGAAGAACGTGTTGCTTCCATACACGCAACTTCTAATTCTAAAGTTTCGTTCTACCTAGATCGTATAGCCAAAGAACTCCCTGAAAGTATTTTATTGGAAGAAATCCAATATCACCCATTAAAAAAGACAATACGACCTTTGAAACCTATAGAAACAGATAAAAACGTTGTTACTATGCTAGGATACTCCAATGATGCTAACGCCTTTACTGCTTGGATAGAGCAACTAGAACAAAAACCTTGGTTGTCCAAAGTAGAAACCTTGGATTATGATTTTGAAAAAAAGGATTCTTCAAAATTTAGACTTAAACTAGAATTAAATGAGCAGTAAAAGAAAAAATATTTTACTCCTTCTCGTCATTCTTATAATGGCCTATGCGTGCTATATTTTTGCCTTTAAACCTACCATTGCAGTAAAGTCTTCCTACCATCAATTAAATCTAGAGCAGCAAGGTTTTAAGGACATTCCGGCCCAATTAGTGTTGCTAAAGAAGAAAGACCTATACTTTGATAGTATTTTAAATAAAATGAACTTACAACATACCTCTATTGAAAATAATCTTTTACATGTTCTACATGAAGAAGCTAAAAAAAATGACCTTAAAGTGATGGATTTCAATAGTCCGCATGTTTACATAAATGATCAACAAGAATTAAATACCTTTATATTTACCTTAGAAGGTTCTTTCCAAGATATACTAAAATCAATATACCACCTAGAACAACAAGGTAACTTTGGTAAAGTTGCACATGTAAATTTTGAAAAGAAAAAAAACTTTAGAACTCGTAAAACATTCTTAAACGCAACCGTTTTTATACAACGCTATCAATAAATTATTAAGATGTAAAACAATTGATTAGCAATATCTTCTCTTTCAAAACTTTTATATAAATTCGTTGCCATTCCAATGCCCTTAATACTGGGGCCAAAATTTAATGAATTGCAAAAAATCAAAGACTTTGTATTAAGAGTAATTAGTATTACTTCTTTTGGAAGACTATATGCTGGCTATTATTTTTTACAGAAGAATCATTTAACAGAGTCGGGCTGGAAAAAAAGTGTCGTTAAAAGACTTCCCATAGATAATCATGGAAAGGCACTACCCTGGTTTACTTATGGAGCTATTCACTTTTTAGAACCAAAATTAAATAAGAACTTTAGGGTCTTTGAATACGGGAGTGGAAATTCTACGATGTGGTTTAGTGAGAAAGTGGCTAGTATTACTTCTGTTGAACATGACGAAAAATGGTTTCACTCCATGAAATCAAAATTTCTAGCATTTTCAAATATTTCTTATTCAAATCAAAGCATAGCAAATACCTCTTATTCCGATGAAATTCTTTCATACGAAAGAGAATTTGATATAATTGTTCTAGACGGGCGCCAAAGAGTTCAGTGTGCAAAAAATTCTTTAAAAGCACTGAAAGATTCAGGGGTAATCATTTGGGATAATGCAGATAGAGCTAAATATCAAGAAGGTTATGACTTTCTACTATCTAAGGGTTTTAAACGAATAGACTTCTATGGAACGGGTCCTATTAGCGCACATTCTTGGAGTACTGCAATTTTTTATAAAACAGTCAATTGTTTGGCTCTCTAATAGTTATTTAGACTACCCATTCTTCAATTAAATGTATTTTTTCCGATGGCACAAAGAAACAATTTCGAACACCATCATCTTTTGATCGTCGAATGGATGCTACTTTTTCCAAACCATTGACGGTATGATTAAAGAAAATGTATCCAAAAGGGGTCATTATATCCTCTAAATCACCCTCAATTTTATGAAATAACGTTTCTGACACAATAATTGGTCTAAACGCTTCAATAGCCCTACTACTACCTCGTAAAATCATAGCCTCTGCCCCTTCTGTATCTAATTTTACAAAATCTAATTGTTCAATCTTATGATGCGCTACATACTCATCAAGGGTTAAAGTTTGCACCTTTATTTTCTGCGTAATTTTCCCGTCTTTTGTTCCAATATTATGTTCTCCGGATAAGTTATTAATATTGGGGAATTTTGGATTTTTTATTTCAAAAAAATCTATTTCTCCTTTAGCATCTGAAAGTGCTATTGGCTCTGCTATTACACGTCTAGAAAGTGCATTCAATTTGATATTCTCCCTTAGATAATGCAGTACACCTATGGATGGTTCAAAAGCATAAGCTTTTAAATTTGGATTAACGGTACAACCTAAGATGCTGTAATACCCAATATTAGCCCCTATGTCAAAGAAGGATTCTACTTTTTTGATCAGACCAATAAAAATATCTGAATACTCAAAATTTTCAGCATTTTTCCAAAATAGCTCTCTGGTTAGGAAACTGGTTTGATTCGTTTGTAGGTAAAAGGAGGAGTGGCTTTTCACCTTTACTTTTAATTTTCCCGAAGGATGAATTTTAATCCATTTGGGTAATAGTGGAGATACTGCGTAATTAATATTTCTAACCAGCCAATTAATTTTGGGAGTGTAAATTATACGATGGAATAAGCTCATTTCAAATTGGAGTATAAGGCGTAAAACGCAAAGGCAAAGATACCCAAATTAATAAAACAGCCTTAAAAACCTTTATGTAGCTTTTGTTTACTATGCGTTATGATTTTAAACCATTAGCAAATGTATAAGCAGCATTCTCTACATTCCTAGAGGCCGAAGTTAAAGCCAACTGCAGGTCTGAAATTCCCTCAGATACGGAGACAATATAGGATAATCCTAATTGTTGCTTCTCTTCTTTTGTTAAGGATACCATGCCACACAATGCAGCAACTGGAATATTTTTTTTACCGGCAGAAGTGAGTACTCCAGAAATGGTTTTACCAGCAATAGTTTGCCCGTCTAATTTACCTTCACCCGTTACAATCCAATCTGCGTCAGTGATGCAATCATCAAAGTTTGCCAGTTCTTTGATTAAATCGATTCCTGAAACTAAGTCAGCATTTAAAAATGTTACCGCAGCAGCGCCCATGCCACCTGCAGCGCCAGCTCCTTTTAGTTTTTGAACATCCAAATAGTATTGTTGCTTCACAATCTTGGCAAAATTTTCTAATCCTTTGTCTAGGATCTTAATGTCTGCCAAGGATGCTCCTTTTTGAGGTCCGTAAACGTAGGCAGCCCCGTTTGGACCATATAAAGGATTAGTAACATCACAAGCCACTTTAAAATTGACCTTATTCAAACTCTCTACGACCTGGCGTTTTTCTATGGTTGCGACTTTCGTAAGATTGCTACCAATAGGCTTTAGTTGCTTCCCATTTTTATCTAAAAATTGATACCCCAGTGCCTGCGCCATACCAATTCCTGCATCGTTGGTAGCGCTTCCCCCAATTCCAAGTATTATCTCTTTTGCTCCCTTTAAAATAGCACCTTTAATTAATTCACCTGTACCAAAAGAAGTGGTATGCATACAGTTTAACTCGCTCTTCCTAAGTAATTTATGCCCCGATGCTTCTGACATTTCTATATAGGCAGTTTTTAAACTTTCGGAGAAAAGATATGGAGCGTTTATGGGTCTAAACAAGGGATCGTTTACTTGCGGGGCTATTTCGGCAGCATTCAAATAGTCCTTCACTACTTCAATAGTTCCATCACCACCATCTGCCAGCGGTTTTTTGATTACCTCTGCTGTTGGAAACACTTTTTTAATACCCTTTTCCACAGCTTCACAAAACTGATGTCCGCTGAGGGAACTTTTAAATTTATCTGGGGCTATTACAAACTTCATTTATATCTTTTAACTAAAGATCTTGGGCAAGTAGATACTTAATATTACAATAAAAGTAAAGAAACTTAGCAGTATTACTGCTTCTTTTTTACCTGCATAGTAACTCACTTCTAATCCTTCATTTATTTTTTTCTTAATTAGATAGCTACAGCTCATCGCTACAATGATCGTTACAATACACCCAATTGCATTCCACCAAAACCAGAAAACACTAGGTACATAAAGCCATAAATACATATTGAATAATACCCCCACAACAATACCAATATTAGCGCCTAAAGCATGTGTTTTTTTGGTTAGAATAGCTAGTATAAAAGCAGCCAGAATAGGACCATAAAAAACAGAACTTACCTTATTAATTACCTCTATCACCGTGCCTTCAATATTTCCGGCAAAAAAAGCTAATAGCAAACATACCAATCCCCAAAAAACAGAAATTAATCGTGAACTTTGAACATATTTTTTATTGGTCATATTAGGTCGAAATCTTTTTACAAAATCTTCCATTGTTACAGCAGACAATGAGTTTACGGTAGAACTTAAAGAAGACATGGCTGCAGACATAATGGCTACTATTAAGATCCCAATAACGCCATTGGGAAGGTAATTGATAATGAAAACAGGAACCATTAAATCGGCCTTTTTCCCTTCCAAAGAGCCAATATTAGCCTGATAAGTTACCTCCATCATTTCTTGAAAACCTGTATCCTGAATTAAGAGTGTTCCTAACACCAATCCCATTATACAATAGGTCAAGGTAAGTGGAAATCTAAAAAGTCCGTTTGCTAACAATAGTTTCTTAATTGTTGGCATTCCTTTTGCCGAAAGTAGGCGCTGAGATTGTGTTTGATCTGTTCCATAATAGGATACATACAGAAAGAACCCACCTATAACCATGGGCCAGAAACCAAATTCGTCACCTCCATCAGAATTATTAAAACCCCATTTATTAAAATCAACTGCTGTAAGTCGATCTTTATCTACTTGAGTTAAGAAGTTCTCAAAACCACCTAGTTCACTTATGCCATAAATAAGGCAAATGATGATCCCTAAAAACAGGATGATCATTTGAATAACGTCTCCCCAGATAACTGCCTTCATACCACCCTGAAAAGAATATATCAATGTAATGACTCCAATGATTAATACAGAAATCCAGAAATCCACACCAACCGTAGCTTGCAGAATTAAGGCCATTGTATATACCATGACCCCAGTTGCCACCGAACGACTAATTTGAAATACGAAACTGATTAAAAGTCTTGATGAAGCATCAAAACGTTTTTCTAAATACTCATAAACACTTACGATACCTGATTTGTATAAAGTAGGTATGATTGCGATTAACAAAAAGGCCATCGCTAAGGGAACACCAAATTCGTAGGTAAGCCATTGCAACCCTCCACCTTCTTTTAGTCCCACAAAAGCTGGGGCAGAAATAAAACTAATGGCAGATAATTGTGTTGCCATTGTAGACAGACTTAGAGGTAACCAGCCCATACTTCTACCACCTAAAAAATAATCTCCAGAACTTTTATTCTCTTTAAAAAAATAGCCAATTCCTAAAAAGCCTATGAGATATGTAAAAATGATGATGTAATCAATATAATTCATAAGCGCTTTTTTAAATTAGTATTAACTGTATGCTTCCATTCTTGCTTTGAAACACTCAACAAAACAGCATCGGCTTGACCAGATCCATCTATAGCGGGGAAAAAGTTCTTTCGAATTCCTTCCTCCTTACATCCTATGCTTTTCATGGCGGCAATACTTACTAAATTTTCTGCATGGGCACCTAAGCCCACTCGTGCTACTTTTAAAAAATCAAATGCAAACTCCAGTAACAGGTATTTGCAGTTCTTATTTACAAATGTGCCACGAGCTTCTTTCCCATACCAGGTGTATCCCAAGCGAACACTGGCTATCTGTTTTTCGAATTCAAAAAAACGGGTACTTCCTACATATCTTTTATTGATCTTATCAAAAACCGCAAATGGATATTCCTTTTTTAGATTTCGTTGTTCTATTGCATGCGAAACATACTCTTTAAAACAACCTTCTCCATTGGATTTACCCAAGAAATAGGTCCAAATATTTTTCTCTTCGGAAAGCTGTTTTAAAGCCTTGAAGTGTTTCATCTCTAAAGGCTCTAAAAGCAACTTTTTATTTTCTAAAATATAATCTTGAGCAAAATCAAAGTACATACAATCTGTTAGGCTTTCTCCTTTAAAAAATCTATTATTAATGCAGCGCTCCACGAAAAATTATCTCCACCATATCCACTTTTTTCAGAATCGGGATGTATTTTTCTTGAATCGAAGTATTCAAAAAATCCATACTTTTCTATAAGTTTTAAGGAATCTTCTTTAATTCTATTTGCTTCTTTGATAAAACCATAACTTTTTAAGCCATGGTACAGTATCCAATTTAAGTTTATCCATACCGGACCTCTCCAGTATTTTTTAGGATTAAATTTTTCATGAGTAGGATCAAAAGAAGCGCATAGATATCTGTCGTTACCACCAAACTTATTCATCATGGTTTCTACAAGTTGTTTTGCAATTTTTGCGTCTGGAGCTCCTGAAAATAATGGGGAAAAAGAAGATGATGAAATGTATGGAATTTGTTCTTCATTTCTTAAATCGTAGTGCACAAAGGCACCTAACTCCTTATTGAAAAGTTTTTCGTTCAAGCTTTTTATACTCTTTTTTTGCTGCGCCTTTAAATATTGAATTTTATCATTATTGGTTCCCAATAAGGTATAAAGCGCAATCAAAGCCTCATTCGATTTGATAAGGATTGAATTGAATAAGGGGTCTTGCACTAAAAAGGGAGAATGTTCTGCTATTTTAGCGTCGTCATATAAATACTTTTTAGCGACATCTATAATATACAGATAGTGATCATACTCTCGTTTTGAAGGCCGTTGAGATGCATCCACATGAGAAGTATCTCTCCTTTCAAAAGTATACTCTGGTGGATCCATGGTAGCCCAAATATCATCCCACATGGGAGAATTATCCGTTCCAGATTCCCAATTGTGATATATGTATACAAGACCTTCATTATGTATATCGCGATTTTCATAGAAATACATATGGTTATCATACACCTTATCGATTTGTTGTTCAATAAACTGTAATATGTCTTTCTTATCCTCTGCAATATCGTAAAGCTTTTGAAGGATGAACCCAAATACAGGAGGCTGCGTCATACCAGTAGATCTATATTTCTTTGAAGCTTTTGGATGCAGACTTGATTGGTGAAAATCCGGTCCTGGAAAATAGGTGTCACTATCACTATGAAAAATAATGTGAGGTATGAAACCGTTTTCCCACTGTGCATTTAATAAGGTATTTATTTCCTTTTTGGCTCTATCCATGTTATAATGGGCAAAGCCTAAGGCAATAAAACCAGAATCCCATTTCCACTGAAAGGGATATAAGCCTTTACTTGGGAGTGTAAAACCTTCTTCTTGAAAGTTATTGTCCAAAACCTTAATGGCCTTATCAATAAGTTGTTCCTGCATAACAATTGTATAAAAACGCATTGACGGCTTTCACCGCCAATGCATTATTGAATTAAAACTAACTTAAACTAATTATTTTTTTTTAAAAACTAAATGTTGCTGTTAAGAATAATCTTCTTGGTAGAATAGGACGACCAAAAAAGAAGTCCCCATCCGCAGATTGCCCAGCTATCCCAGCCCTTGGATTACCTTCTGTTAAACCATCACTATCAAACAGATTAAAAACAGATACACCAAAACGCAAAGTATTTATTTCTTGCGTTTTAAAAGTAAATCCGGCACCTATTCTTGCGATAGTAATAGCATCTAACTCTACGTTATTAGAGTCGTCCGTAAATTTACTTCCTGTGTGGTTTAATGTAAAGTTTGCATCAAACTTTTTATCGTCATAATTAAAGTTTAAGCTCCCAAGGAGATTAGGTTGTCTTCCTATTTCATTACCCTCATTAATTGTAGAGGTTGTATTAGCAATTAAATCGGTAGTTTCATTGGTCGTAATTTCATGGTTTTGATAGGTAAGTGTCCCATTGATATTGAATGCCTCAGAAACAATATATTTTGCCGTAGCTTCCAAACCAAATGTTCTAGTACTTTGCTCACTTCTGGCCTGATCTACTAATTGACCACCTGAGATTGCCTGATCTATACGAACACGATCACTTAAATTAACAAAATAACCCGCCACAGAACCAGAAAAACTAGAAGTGCCAAATTTCGCACCTAACTCTCCCTGAATAATGGTTTCTCCTTCATAGTTAGACTCCCTAATACCAGGTGTTGGGGCAAAACCTCTTTGCTGAGGAAAAAAGAACCCTCTTGAAAAGTTGGCGTATAAATTGGTAACATCAGTTAGTTCATAAAGACCTGCCAATGAAATAGCCCAGTCAGTGGCATCAATCTCTGCTGTTGTAAAACTTCCATCAGCGAAACGGACATTACGTAAATTGTCTGTCAATTCTGTATTATCATATACGGTAGATTCTTCCAAACCTCCATTATTAAATGTTCCTGAAGTAGATTCTATACGCAAACCGACATCAAACCTCCAACGATCAAATATCATTTCATCTGTGACATAAAAAGCGGTTCTACTTTGAGATAAAAATCTATTCGACGTCATTCCAATCCTGTTGTAAAGTCCGCCATCAGAATAAATAACATTGGCACCACCAGCATCGGTAAAGCTTAAGTTAACCAACCTTGGATTGTTATTAAATTCTGAAAGTACTCTATATTGGTAATTTACATCTTCGGCTTCTGTTCTTGCAACATAGGTACCAATGGTGTAGGTATGGCTTCTATTGGGGGAATTAAAAATAAAACTTGCTTCACCAGAATAATCCGTCATAGGTCTTAAACGATCTACATGCAGATTTTCTACCACCAAATCACTGCTATTTATTTGTGCTCCACTACCTCCTTGATATGTTGCATTAAATGCAGTATTTCCAGGTGCAACAGCCGCTACATAATCGTTCAAAGTAATAGGGTTCCCAAAATCTCCATTACCACCTACATAGAGCGCAAAGTTATGCTCATAATTGGCATATTTCATTTTTGCTTTAAACCTCGCATTCTCCGATAAATTATAAACAAAATCTCCCATTACATAACCACCTTTTGTAAATACACCATCTTCTATTGGACTTTTATAGACTCCTCCAGGAGTTAAAAAAGAAGTTTCAGCCAACTCTCCAGTAAGTAACTGCTCTACATCTTCACCGTCATTACCTGCAATTCTATCTCTGGACCCTCCTTGAAGTGGCAAAGGCAAGAAAAATTGAGCTCTATCATTAATAAACTGACCATGTAAGGTAAAAGATCCATTCTCAAACCTTTTTTTAATATTTCCTCTAAATTGCACCCCACGTGTGGTAAGACCGGTCTCTATTGGACCATCGTCTGTACGGACAAAACCAGTAAATGCATAAAACGTATTGGAATCTTCCCCTCCAAGACGACCACCAGAATAGAAATCTGTTTTCAATCTCCCTCGGGTACCATATTCAACATTGATTACATTGCCTGGGTTAGTATCTCCTGTTTTACTAGTATAGTTAATAATACCCGCTACAGAACCGGCACCATAAAGTACCGCAGCACCACCACGAACAAATTCAACACCTTTGAAACCAATATCCGGTCTCGCATATACATCATGAGCAGAAGAGTTTAATCCAAAAGTGCTCATTAATGGCATACCGTCATACTGTAAAGGATTGAATACGTACTGCCCCCCAGAAGGCAAACCTCTTACAAATAAGTTGGTTGCGGTTTCACCCCCTCCACCTTCAGCAGTTATTCCAGGAACATCCCTTAAGATATCTGCTTGGCTATTTGCCGATAGCTTAGTGATTTCGGTAATCTTTTTGGAACTAATAGACAAAGGTGCCTGCTTTTGAGATCTAAAAGTACTTGAAGCAGTGATCACTACTTCATCCAATTGTTGTCCACTTTCATTCAACACAATGTTTAAAATAATGGGGGAACTATTTAATGTCACTTCTTGTTTTGAAGTAGAAAAGCCAATGAACGAAACTTGAATTATTTGCGTTCCTATGAGATTGGTAGAAAGTATAAAGTTACCGTCAAAATCTGTTGTAGTTCCTTCTGTAGTACCTTCAATAAGCACATTTGCGCCTAGTATTGGAACACCAGATGCGTCTTTGACACTTCCAGTAATTTCTGTTTGAGCTAATGCCGAGCTCAAGGCAAATAATGCGATTATCGCAAAGAGTAAATTTTTCATAATGATTTAGTTATTTGTTAAACATATGTTCTAGTCTGAATAACATATTTGTAATTATGAATTAAAATTATTTCATTATCCTTATAATTTTAGCAGTTTTTTCATCAGATTTGCATGCAAACGTTTGCGAAAACGTTTGCGAAAACTTAAATTATACATTTACCATTGATTTATGAACAAAAAACAGAACACTACCTTAAAAGAGTTGGCCAAAGAACTCGATTTATCTATATCTACTGTTTCACGTGCTTTAAATGATCATCAGGATATTAGCGAACCCACAAAAGAACGCGTAAAGAATCTTGCCAAGAAACTCCATTACTCTCCTAACCTGTTTGCAAAAGGTTTTCGAAGTCATAGAACTCATATTCTAGGAGTCATTGTACCAAACATATCTCATTATTTTACCACAACAATCTTAAAAGGAATTCTTGAAAAGGGAGAGTCTTTAGGGTATCGTGTCATTATTTCGGAGTCAAAGAATGATGATCAGAAGCAATCAGAAATGCTCCAGACTATGTTACAATTTGGTGTAGATGGTATACTTATGGCCTTGGCGAGGAAAACTAGGTCAATAGATGACATTTTACGAGTTGGTTCTAGAATGCCTTTGGTGCTATTCGACAAAGTTTCCAATAAGATACCATGCACGCAAGTTGTTATAAATGAAGAAGAAGCTGCCTATAACGCCATAGAACATCTTATCAATACTGGAAAAACAAGAATTGCGATTATTAAAGAAACTGAGCAGTCTTTTAACTCAAGAAAAAGATTTGAAGGATACCTCAGAGCACTAAAAGAGCATAATCTACCTATAGATGAAAAAATAATTCTTAGCACAGAAGATATTTCATTAGAGAAAGGGAAAATGCTTGCCAATATCCTATTAAGTCTTAAAAAAAGACCTGATGCCATTTTTGCTATTACGGATAGTGCTGCTATTGGGGTGATAAAAGCCTTGCACAAATTTAAAATTAGCATTCCAAACGATATTGCTGTTGTAGGGTTCAGTAACTCTATTCATTCCACTATTATTAACCCTTCTCTAACAACTGTTGATCAACCAGGTGAAAAGATTGGACGTACTGCGGTAAAATACCTTATTGATGAAATCGAAAACCCAAAGGATGACTTACTTACTAGAACTATTGAAATTAAGACCAATCTAATTGTTAGAGATTCTTCGTTTAAAGCTTAATCATGGCATTATCTTATTAAATATAATCAGGAACAATCACCTCTCTAGTTACCTGCCAACGATTGGATTCCCAAACAAAATCAATACTCAACAATATATTTTTCTCCTCACCAGTTAAATTCACTTTTCTACTAAGTAGTGCATGCCCCTTGTCTTCTTGAACTTCTATATGATGAAACAATACCCAAGTATTTAATGGTTCTTCGTCTGCTTCCTTCTTTGCTCTGAATATATTTTTAAAAGTTTCTTTGTTGGCACACATCTTATGCCCTTCCTCTTCTATCATAATAATTTGAAGATTGTTATGATATATCTTATCCAGTATGTCAGTATCAAAAGTGGTACCTGCATCAATAAGTTGTTCTATAACCTTTTTTAAGCCCGTCTTGCTATGATTTTCCTGATTCATATTCCTTGGGTATAAGTTCCATAGACTTTTCTATCATATATCCATGAAATACCGGTTAGAAACAATGCTATGATTGCAAACATATATTCTCCATCGCGCACCATTGCATGCGCTACCAACGCCAGAACAGCATCAAAAAAGAAGCCTGCATAGGCCAATTCTTTAAGAAACATAGACCATTTGGTTAAAATGGTAATTGCACCAGCAATTTTTAAAGCAGCTAAGGGATATATTATCCAAACTGGAAATCCAAGGCTTATAAAAAAACCTTCTGCTCTTGGGTAATTTAAAATATACATCATAGCACCAGCAAAAAACAGAGCGCACAGCAAAGCTGTAGCTACCCAATACAAAATTCTATTTGTTTTCATTCTCAGTAATTTTAGGGGCATCAATGCTTTAAGCACCTACCCATTCGTATTTAAAAACAAAATTAGGGGCGAAAAAGAAGAAAGAGATAATCACTACTTATTTAAAAATAGTCAATATCGTACCATGAAATCTATTGTAGTGTTTGTTGAAACTTACGCGGTGTAGTTCCGGTATGTCTCTTAAAAAAACGGATGAAATTTGAGGGCTCATTAAAACCCATTTTAAATGAAATTTCTTTGGAGGAGTATCTATTTTCTATCACATTTCTCTTAATTTCCAAGAGCAACCACTCATCTATAAAAACCCTAGCGGTCTTACTCGTTACCTCTTTACACACATCATTCAAGTATTTATAAGATATCCCCATTTTTTTTGCGTAATACCCCGCCTTATGATTTTGCGTATAGTGCTGGGAAACTAATGATTTAAACCTAATAAAGTCCTTAAAACGCTGGCTTTCCAAAATTTGATGTTGTTTAGTAGAAAACCTTGTAATCTGCAGTAATAAACTAATAAAGATGGCCCTTATTAAATCGGATTTAAGATGTGTATTTTTGTCTTCATGTACTCCTCTGAGAAGTTGTATCATCGCATCAATAGCTTTTAAGTTTTCTTCTCCAATTACAATATGCGGAGTATGATACAAATGCAGAAAATGAAATAAATCTTTTTCACTTATGTTCTGCGAAATAAAGCGTTCTTCAAAAGAGATGACAATACCTTCTATCTCTAGGTTTTTGTGAAAGGCGTGTACTTGACCCTTAGTCAAAGGTAACACCACCCCAGGAAATAGGTCGTACTCCTTAAAATCGACCATATGTTTGCTTTTAGCATTGGTCACTATAATCAGTGCATGAAATGCTATTCTATGGGGTATAGAAAGATCATAGGAACTTGCATCACAGCGCCTGTACAACTCTCGAAGAGAAATAAGTTCAAAAGGGATAGATTGCTTTACAAAGCGCGAGAAAACAATATTTTCAATAGGCTGCTTCAAATTAAATAGGTTCTTCTTTATGCCTTAAAGATACACCCTAAAAGTAAGCACTTAAAGCAACAATTCCATTATAGGAGATCACGCAAGAAAAGAACAAAGCTGCGTAAAGCGTAAGATTCAACCATATACCTGTTTTATGACCCTTCATCCGATTTTTATTATTAATTAAAAACAGAATACCGATAATGACCAAGGGCAATACAAATACATTAAAAACTTGCGATAGAATCTGCATTTCTATAGGGTTTGCCCCAAAGACTGGAACAATCAATGCAAAAAGACAGGCAATAAAAGTGATTATTTTAAACTGTCTTGAACTGGTATCTAATTTTCCAGATTGATAATCTGCTAGTAATATGGGTGCAATAAGAAGGCAAGGGAAAATTGAAGACAAACCAGCACTTAGGGTACCAAAAAAGAAAAGTGTGAGGGCAAACTTACCCGCTACTGGTTCTAATACCCCTACCATGTCTATTACTCTTGTAACTGGCTTTTCATCATAAAATAAGGCCCCACATGCAACTGCCATAATCGTAGCACTAATTATAAATACCAAACTAGCGGCCACTATGGAATCTCTCTTTTGTTGTTTAAGATTGGCTATGGTCCATCCTTTTCCTTGTACAAATAATGGTCTTGATAAGAATGTTGCCGCCGCCATTGTGGTTCCTACAAATGCGGCTACCATCATTTTACCTCCTTTTACCTCAGGCACCGATGGAATTAATCCTTTTACAACATCGGTAGGCAATGGGTATACCATAAACAGGGAAATTAAAAAGGAAAAACCCATAATGGTTACAAAAATGACCAAAATCTTCTCAAAAAAAGTGTACTTACCAATAAGCAATAATCCATACATAATGGTAACAATTGTAATTGCCACAATGAGTACCGTTTCGTATCGATAATTACTCACATTAGGAAAATAAATCTGAATAATTTCAAAAATAATATTAGACGATATTCCAAGAATACCCATCAAAGAGTTCCATTGCCCGAAGGTAATTCCTAGGATAATTAAAATGGCCATGAGTTTGCCCCATTTCAAATGTTTTTTAAAAGCGAAAAGGGCTGTTTCTCCTGTAAGCAGAGCATAGTTTCCGTATACATAGATGAGAATTCCAGAAAAGAAACAGCTCAGTAAAAGCACCCATAGTAATTGCATACCGTAGGTACTTCCTGCTACGATCATGGAAGTAACACTTCCTGTACCAATGGTATAACCTATAGCAAAAATTCCTGGGCCAAATGCTAAAACAACTGCAAGTATCCTCTTAAATAATGATGAACTTGTAGCTGTAGTACCCATGAAATTATCCTCTTAACTTAGAAATGGTTTGGAGTGTCTCTCTCACTTTACTTTCCAGAGTACTGAAATCTTTTTTGGCAAGAATTTCTTTACTTATTAGTTTAGAACCCATACCTACACAGGTAACACCTGCATCAAACCAGCCTTTTAAGTTACTCTCTTCCGTACTAACGCCTCCTGTGGGCATAATATGCGTCCAGGGCTGAGGACCTCTTATTGCTTTTACAAAGCCAGGTCCATAGGTAGATCCTGGAAATAGTTTTATAATTTCACATCCAAGTTCTTCTGCTTTATTAATTTCTGTAAGCGAGCCGCAACCTGGTGACCATAACACTTTTCTACGATTACAGACTATTGCAATATCTTCCCTTAAGGACGGAGTAACAATAAAATTTGCTCCCATCTGCATATAAAGTGAAGCCGCTGCTGCATCGGTAATGGACCCAACGCCCATAATCATACCTGGAAGTTCTTTTATTGCATATTTATTTAGTTCAGAAAAAACTTCAAAAGCAAAATCTCCTCTAGCTGTAAACTCCATCAGTCTTGCGCCACCATCATAACAGGCCTTTAAAACCTTTTTTCCTAAAGAAGTATCTGGATGATAAAACAAAGGAACCATGCCTGTTTCCTTCATGGCTAAAGCCACTTCTATTCTTGAATACTGTGCCATATTTTATAAAATAAAGCATCGAGCAAATGAGGAACTCGATGCTATTAAAATCAAACTTAATTAACGAGATACTCTGCCAGACGCATCTCCACTCATTAACTTTTCTACTTCTGCCACGGTAGCCAAATTAGCATCTCCTTTAATCGTATGTTTTAAGCAAGACGCCGCAACAGCAAAATTCAAGGCATTTTGGTCATTCTCTGGATATTTTAAAAGACCATAAATTAAACCTCCCATAAAAGAATCACCTCCACCTACACGATCTACAATATCTGTTATTTGATATTCTGGAGATTTATACATGGTTTCACCATCGTAAAGCACGCCAGCCCAACTATTGTGCGAAGCTGAAATAGATCCTCTTAAAGTTGTTATCACTTTCTTCGCTCTTGGAAATTTTTTCATCATTTGTTCACAGACCGAGAGAAAAGCTTCTGCCTTCACATGTTCTCCTTGTGTAGTAATATCCAAACCTTCTGGTTTAATACTAAAGTGCTTCTCTGCATCCTCTTCATTCCCCAAAACAATATCACAATACGAGGTAAGTTCTGTCATGATTGCTTCTCTATCCCCTCCATATTTCCATAGTTTTGCTCGGTAATTTAGATCTGTAGAAATGGTAACTCCCATTTCACTTGCAACTTTCACCGCTTCTAAGCAGGCATCTGCCGCGCCTTGTGAAATGGCTGGAGTAATTCCTGTCCAATGAAACCATTCAACATCCTTAAAAACCGATTTCCAATCTACCATTCCTGCTTGAATTTCAGCAATGGCGGAATGCGCACGATCGTACACTACTTTACTACCTCTACTGACAGCTCCAGTCTCCAGAAAATAAATTCCTAGACGATCGCCGCCATAAATTATCTTATCAGTACCTACGCCTCTCTTGCGCATTTCCATTAATGCACAGGCGCCAATATCATTTTCTGGTAATCTTGTTACGAAATCTACTGGCACTCCATAATTAGCCAAGGAAACCGCAACATTTGACTCTCCTCCACCGTAGACCACATCAAAACTGTTGGTCTGAGAAAACCTTAAGAATCCCGGAGGTGCTAAACGTAGCATAATCTCTCCGAAGGTCACTACTTTTTTCATCTACTTACTATATTTATTTGATTGATTTTTTTTTGCAACGCCTTAGCTAAAGGCTAATCCGCCATTGATATCGATATTATTTCCTGTCACAAATGAAGCATCATCAGAAGCTAGGTAAGCAACCAAATCTGCAATTTCATCTGCATTTCCTTCTCTCCGTAAAGGAGTGCCCCCAGCAACTTTTGCTCTCACCTCATCTTTTGTGAAATCATCATGAAATTTTGTTGCTATTAAACCAGGACACAGCGCATTTACTCGTATGCCTTTGGGACCAAGTTCTTTTGCCATTGCTCTAGTAAAGGTGCTTACAGCTCCTTTAGAGGAACTATACATTGAAGAACCACCTCCGCCACCATCTCTTGCAGCTTGTGAAGAAAGATTAATAATTGAAGCTCCTTTGTTCATAAAAGGTTCAAATGCCTGGCTCACAAAAACTGTAGATTTAAAATTAACGTTCATGACCAAGTCATAAAAGGATTCATCTAGTTCTTGAAGTGTTTTACGAGCAAAGAGACCTCCAGCATTATTCACTAAAATGTGTATTTCTTCCCCATAAGTTTCAATTGTTTTTGCTTTTAATTTTTTGATATCATCCAAACTTGAAACATCCGCCTTAACAGCAATAGCTTCTTGTCCTAATGATTTAATCTCTTCTACAGTTTCCATTGCGCCATCTTCGGAATTAAAGTAGTTTACTACTACCTTAGCACCTTCTTTGGCAAGCTTAATGGCTATTGCTCTACCTATATCTCTAGAGCCGCCTGTTACTACTGCTACTTTATCTTTTAGTCCACTCATTCAAAAAAAATTGATATTAAATTCCTAAAGCTTGTCCACCTCCAATTTGGATCGTTTCTGCTGTTATAAAAGATGCATCCTTGCTTGCTAAAAATGAAATAACACCAGCAACATCTTCTGGTTGTCCTAACCTTCCTAACATTATATTATTTGCCCAAGATGCAAAAACTTCTGGTTTTGTTGCTTTTATTTGAGCATGAAAAGGTGTGTCAATGGTACCCGGAGATACTGCATTTGCTCTAATTCCATATTCTGCCAAATCTTTTGCCAATGCTCTGGTAATTGCATGTACACCTGCTTTGGAAGTTCCATAAATACCAGCACCAGGTCCGCCAGCGGTCCATCCTGCATTGGAAGTATAGTTAATTATTGAAGGATGCTCTCCTTTTTTAAGGAACGGGATTGCCGCTCTTGAAGCAAAAAATACAGAATCAAGATTAAGTGCCATTACAAATCTGTAAAAATCTGTAGTCATTTCCTCAAATCTAGATCTTCCACCCAGACCGCCAGCATTGTTTACCAACACATCTATTTTACCGTATTTCTCTCCAATTTTAGTAATGTTAGAAGTTACAGCCTCTTCATTGGTAACATCAAAACCCATGTACTCAGCTGTAATTCCCTCTGCCACCAGTTCTTCTACTCTTTTAGCTCCAGCATCATCCTCAATCCCATTTAGTATAACTGTATATCCGTCTTTTCCAAGTCTTTTTGCAACTTCAAAACCGATACCACCTGTAGCTCCAGTAACAATGGCTATTTTTCCTTCCGATTTACTCATATTCTATATTTTATTTTATTCTAATATTCTATTTTAAATATCTATTGGTTTAATTTCTTTAATCAATACGTATATGGACATCACAGCTAAGGGTGCTAAAACTGCCAATATAATAAATGCAGGAGTATAGGATTCCGTTGTAATAATTGGAATTAACCAGTTCATTATAATCACGGATACTGCACCAATGCTTCCTCCAAGACCTGCTAAAGTTCCTACAGATTTTCCGCTCAAAAGATCACTCGGAATTGTTTGGATATTGCTAATAACAAATTGAAATCCAAATAATACTACAAAAACAAAGGAAACAAATTTGATAGGTGTATCTGCAAAAAATATGGCTCCTAAAATCGCAATTACTATAATTGCAGCACCGATGGTTATGGTTCGTTTTCTACTAAAATCGATCGTATGCTTTTTTATCAATTTTTGTGCATACCATCCTCCTGCGATACTGCCAATCATTGCTCCAACATATGGGAACCAGGCATAATACCCTATTTCCTTTACATCGAATTTAAATTCCTTGAACAGATATATCGGCATCCAAAATACAAACAACCACCAAATTGGTTCTATAAAAAAGCGAGCTGCTATCACTCCCCAAGATTCCTTTTTAGATAGGATTTCTATAACACTTAGTCCCTTAGTATCACTATCATCCTGTCTGCTTTCATGTCTCCCAGATACTATATGGTTTTTCTCTTCTTCGGTAATCCAAGGGTGTAATTTGGGTTTCTTCTTATTTATAATTAACCAAGGAATAATCCATATGAACCCCAGAACACCAATGATAACAAAAGTTACCCTCCAGCCGTATGCTTCGAAAAGTTCTGCAATGGTTGGTGCGGCAACAATAGATCCAATACCAGCACCTGCATTAAAAATCCCTTGTGCTAATGCTCTTTCCCGAATGGGAAACCACTCTGCATTATTCTTTACTGCACCGGGCCAATTACCGGCTTCAGCAACCCCTAAAAGACCTCTAAAAATACCTAATGAAGCTGCACCTTTGGCAAAGAAATGTAATATAGATGCAAGTGACCAAAAGAAAATGGACAATACAAATCCAATTTTGGTACCCACTTTATCATATACTTTTCCAGATATGAATTTACCAGCTGCGTAGGTGATAGTAAAGATATTGATGATCCAAGCATAATCTGCTTCCGTTAATCCCAAATCCTTACTCATTTTAGGCCACATAATGCCCAAAGCAGATCTATCAATGTAGTTTATTATTGTTGCTAAACAAACGAGCCCTATAATCCACCATCTTAAGCCTTTTACTTTCATTCTTATTTTTTTAATTTACAATGGATTATAAAAGTGGTGTTTTGAAACCTGTATCCAATCTTCCAAAACGGCACTAAAATTGAGTTCTTTTTTCATTTTAAAAAATTGGTTAACCAGATTGGTTTTCCAAATTTAAGCTATTCCAAGTTGCCAGTAAAGAATTAACTTAATAATAATCGAATTATAATACTTTTTTTTAGGCTTTATAAAACCAACTGACCCATTAAGTGGTCAGTTGGTTTTTTTAAAACTAACTCGAACAATTATCTTTAACAGTCTACTCTTTTAGTATCCAGGGTTTTGCGTAATTACGCCTCCACTCGCAAGTACTTCTGAAATTGGTATCGGAGCCACTAAGTAGTTATTATCCGAAAAACCCAATACAGCTTGCGCGGTGCCCGTTCTGACCAAATCAAACCATCTTTGACCTTCAAAGGCCAATTCTAATCTTCTTTCGTCAGCAATCGCTTGCCTTACCAAAGCCTGCGTGTTAAGTGTTCCTGGATCCAAGGCAGCTAATCCTGCTCTAGTTCTAATATCATCCAAAACAGCAAGCGAAACGGCTGGTGATGCCCCATTTTCATTCAATGCTTCTGCGTACAAGAGCATTACATCTGCCAACCTTAGTTCTATCCAATCATGATCTGGACCGCCTGTTTGAGGGAATTTGGGAGATGCCATTACGGTCTCATCAATTGTAACTGCTCTTCTTAAGTCTCCAGGACTAGCATCAAAAGCAGCAATTAAAGAGGCATCTAAAGGCAATAGTGATTTTGTGTCCAATCCACCAGACCAAGACCAAAACTCAGAAAATCCATATTCATCCACTACGGAACTAGATATTTGGGTTGCAAAAATGATTTCTGAATTTAAATCATTTAATTCGCCGAAAATGTCAGCAAAATTAGCTTGCAAACTAATTCCTGCTGCTGCTGCTCCATTTACAACTGCTGCAAGCTGAGATTCTGCGCTTGCAAAATCTCCTCTAGCCATATATACTCTTCCTAATATACCTTGGGCAGCATATCTAGATGCTCTTCCATTTACTATTTCGGTATCTAAGGCCCCTATAGCATCTTGCAAATCGGGAATGATTACATTATTATAAATATCCCCCACTGCTTGTCTCACAAGAATAGAAGTATCTGTGGTACTCGGTGTAGCCGTTAAATTTACTGGCACATCACCAAAAACTTGTACTAGTTTAAAGTAAGATAAAGCTCTTAAAAATTTGGCTTCACCAATATCCGTAGCATCTGGAGAATTTTCAATTACATTGTTTGCACTTAATATAGACCTGTACAAAGCCGTATATAATGGTCCAAAAAATTGATCTTCCATATCTGTTAAATCACTATTGAATCTATCAAATGCTGGAAATGGTTCTTCTTCCATTAGCGCATTATCCGCTCTGAAGTCGCCCATTACTGCCATTGGAGTAACGGAGCCATGTTGGTAGAAATATGCCGCATTCAAAACTCCGCCAAAATCTGTCAAAGAATCTGCACTTGCAATATTTGGTGGTACTTGGTCCAAATCATTATCACATGCCGTTATCATTAGCAACGATCCCAATAATAAATATATTTTTTTCATTTTTACTTATTTAAAAATTAACATTTAAACCAATTGTAAAGCTTCTTACAATAGGGCTTGCACCTACTTGTACTCCATATGTTGTAGGTCCTAAAAAACCACCATTTGTAGTCTCAACACCTTCTGGATTAAAAGAAGTGTAATCACTAGACCATAAATACAATAAATTAGTAGCCGCAACATATACCCTTGCAGAGCTTATCCCTACTTTGTTGGTTAAACCTGAATCAATTGTATACCCTACTGTCAAGTTTCTTAATGCAACATAAGATGCATCTTGTATGGCAGAAGACGTTTGATCTCTAGCCCGCGTATAATGGCGCCCACTAGCATCGGCAATACCGTCATCATTTGCATCAAAACTGTCTCGTAATCTACCGCCAAATTGAGATTGCCAGTACAACGGATCAATATTAAAAACTTCTGCTCCATGCGATCCTTGTAATTGGAACGACAGGTCAAAATCTTTAAAAGTCATTGAGCTATTTAAACCCCAGTAAAAGTCTGGTGTGTTTTGTCCTATTTTAACTAAATCTCCCCCATCTTCTACAGTTCTTGTTGCATCAATTACACCATCACCATTCTGATCTTTCACATACACCTCTCCACTATCTGCTCCAAGAGTTCTTGTTGGATCTGCAATGTGTATTGATTCTACCAAGCCTTCGCTTTCTAAGCCCCACATTTCACCGATGGCTCCACCTACATAATTTCTAAATACAGGACCTCTACCACTCTGACCATAGATTACTTGCGGCAATTCATCCAATCCACCTAAATCCGTAATTTCTGTATCTACAGTAGATAGGTTGGCATTAACGCTCCATGTAAAATCTTGTTTTTGGATCAGTGCCCCAGAAAGTTCAAATTCAAATCCAGAACTTCTTACGTCTCCAGAATTAAGTCTGATAGAAGTAGTACCAAGAACTTCTGATACACTTTGATTAATTAAGATATCTTCAATATCAGAGGTATAATAATCTAAACCTATTCTAAAACGATTCTTTTGTAAACCTAAATCAAGTCCGTAGTTGGTCTCTGTATTGGTTTGCCAAGTTAAATCTTCGTTTGCTACATCTGAAGGGATTAAAAATCCATTCCCTAAGACTGTTGCTTGAGGGTTTAATAGACTTAATGAGTTATAAGCTCCTAGATTAGAAGTAGTTCCTAAAGACCCAGTACTGAACCTTAATTTTAATAAACTCACCAAATTGGAATCAAAAAAGGATTCATTGTGAACATTCCATCCCAGAGAAAGTGCAGGGAAGGTTTCAAATCTATTGTTAGCACCGAAACGAGAATCCCCATCTCTTCTCACAGATACAGATAGTAAATAACGGTTGTCATAGGCGTAGTTAATTCTACCAAAAACACTCCTTCTTGAAATGGTCTCATCTCGCTCTGTTACCGCAATATCTGCTGGATCTAATAGATTGAAATTAATGATATCTCCAAATGGCACGTTGGTACCTCTTAAAGCAGTTGCTTTGATATAGAAATTTTGAAACTCGAGCCCTACTACGGCAGAAATGTCATGATTACCAAACACTTTTGCATAATTCAAAGTGGTTTCACTTAGTACCGATGTTCTTTCGGTATTTGTTTCATCTAAGTTCGTTTGATTGGTACGTGCTCTAGAATCTGCTTCTAAACCTCTAAAACGAAAGTCTCTAGTAGTATTAAGATCACCTCCTAATACCGTCTTAATATTTAAGCCATCTATAATACCGTACTGCAAATAAGAGCTAACATTCCCGAAAAACGTTTTTTGAGTTCGTTCTTGGTTGTTTAGCTTGGTAGCGGGCCCAGCATCTCCAGATCCACCAATACCATTACCAGATCTTCCGTAATGCCAGTCTTGTGCTGTATCACCTGGCTCTAGTGTAAAGATACTATTGTTAAAAGGGGCATCGCCTCCTCTATATCCATCGTCAAATGGCGCAAGTCCCAAAGCCACCGCCTGAGAATTCAATTGCTGAACGAATGCAATTGACTCTTCTGTATGGAAAACGGGGTGAACACCATACGCCCTCAAGAGGTCTCTCTGGTCATGCGCTAATATGGCTCTATCCGATGTAAATCCATTGAAACTTAATCCTGCTTGGAACTTGTCTCCTAATTTAGCATCAATATTTAAACGTGCATTTACTCTTTCAAAACCTTGAGTAATTGCAATACCTTCTGTATTGAGATAGCCCAATGATGCAAAATAGTTTACACTTTCATTACCTCCACTCATACTAAAGTCGTGGTTGGTACTAGAACCTGTTTGGAAAAGCCATTCTTCCGGACTAATAGCACCCGGTGAATTTCTATAAGCGTTTATTCGATAATCTAGTAAAGCTGGATCTACCTCGGACACATCAAAAGTTCCATTGGCTATATTGTTTTCAATAGTATCTGCCCATTCTCCTGCATTTAAAAGAAGATTGTCTCTTTGATACTTATTTGAGATACTGGTGTAGGTATTATAGCTAAAAGAAGTTTTTCCTTGTCTTCCTTTTTTGGTAGTAACTAAAATGACACCATTTGCACCTCGAGAACCATAAATAGCGGCTGAGGCTGCATCTTTTAAAACCTCCAAACTTTGAATATCGTTTGGATTCACGGTAGCTAAACTTCCTGAAATGGGATATCCATCTACAACAATTAGCGGACTTGCATCACCAGAAATGGATGAAGCTGCCCTTACTTGAATTCTAGGATCTGCTCCTGGTTCTCCACTTTGATTCTGGATTAATACCCCCGCTAGTTTACCAGCAAGTGCGTCATCCACACGAGCGGCTTGTATTGCAGCTACTTCTTCACCTCCAATTTTAGCGATAGCGCCTGTAAGTTGTGATCGCTTTCGGTTACCATAACCTACTACCACTACCTCATCAAGTTGGTTTGAACCTTCTATCATAGTAACATTAATAACAGTTTGACTGTCTATTACTATATCTTGTGAGACATACCCTAAATATGAGAAGCGCAAGGTATCTCCATTGGCTACTTCTATGGTATAATTCCCATCAAAATCTGTCTGTGTACCTCTCGTTGAGTTTACAACAAGAATATTTGCTCCAGGAATTGGAACATTATTCGCATCGGTTACCGTTCCCGAGACACTATAGTTGTCTTGGGCGTATAATTGAATATTGACCAGCAATATCGCAATTAATAAAAGTTTCTTTTTTAAGTTCATTTGTTGTTTGTTAATTTCAAAAGTTGAGTTCAATAGCTCTCTCTTATCGAGAAAACTTATAGTTTCATCTAGTAAGCACATAAAGCGTACAAATTCTTTTCATGAATTTCATTACTTTTGAATTCTTCAGATGTACATTTTATGTGGATTTGTCGAATTTTACTTCCCTCGAAAGAAGTAACATTTTTTTAAAAAGGATAGGTGTGCATCTATCCTTTTTTTATGGGTGCATTTTTATCATAGAGTGTTTTTAGATTAATTGATTTCTTTGGTAATCCAAACTGGTAAACCAATTTGGTAAACCAAATATATGTTATTGTAATGTTAAATAAAAATTAATTTTAAATTTTATGAATTGTTTTTTTAACAACCTCATAAAACATTTGCTTTATTGTTGTCAAATTGATAATGGGAAGTATTTATAATTAAGAGCTAAACAAGGTACGTACCACAAAATTGACTTGTGGTAGTATAGAAGAAACTAAGGATGTAGCTACGCTTGGATTAATCTGTATGATAGCAATATTGATACAATACATTGAAGTGTACTTTCATCATTTGCTTTGCTAATTTTGGGTTTTGATCCTTGATGGCTTGAAATATATCTTCATGCTCTTGAATACCCATTAAGGACTGATTCGAATCGCAGACATGGTACTTTTCAAAATTAGTAATGATTTGCGGAGTAATAATTAACATAAAGGTGTTCATTGTACTATTCTTACTCGCTTTGGCTATGGCCAAATGAAATAATAAATCTTCCTCCACCGCATCTTCCTTATTGAGCACCTTTTGTTTGTAAGCATCAAGTGCAATTTCTAAGGCTTTTAGGTCTTCCTCTGTTCTTCTTAAAGCAGCCAACCTAACCGTTTTTAATTCCAAAAGAATTCTAGTTTCAACCAAAGATTTAAAATCGGGCTCCTCTAAGCGTAAAATATCCTCCATCATTCCGCTCATAGCAATACGCCCTATATCTGCAATAAAAGTACCGCTTTGTGGCTTTGAATTTAGAATTCCATAAAACTCCAGTTTTTGAATCGCCTCCCGAATATTACTTCTGCTCACCCCAAATTTTTCGGACAACATTCTTTCCGAGGGTAACTTATCGCCAGGTTCTAGATTTTTATAATCAATTAAATCTCGAAGTTTAGCAATTATATCCTTTTGCAGATCGCGTTTTTCACTATTCGTAAGCAATTCAACTTTCATACTTTTCTTTTATTTAGCAAAATTGGTTAACCAGATTGGTTTGTTAAATTTATAAAAATAAGTTTAACTATCGGAATTGTTTCGCTTTAACCTAAAAATTAATTTTTTATCTAGCTTACAAAGACTGTTAATTCCATTGTAATTAACAGCCTTTGCTTGTTGCTAAACAAATTAACTAACTCTACTATCAATTTTTTAATGATCTACGTGTAGGTCAAAAACCTTTACTTTTGCAAACGCATTTTCATCTCTTGTTTGTAAGTAATTTCCAATTTTAAAATAATTTTCAAAAACTCCCCAACGTTTTATATGAAGATCGTCGTACACAAAAAACTCGTTCTTATTTAAGGAAACTACCATTTTACCATCCGTCACCTTTATCTCTATTGTGAACTTTCTAAAACCAACTTCTTGCTCAAAATTTCGTCCTTTATCGTCCGTCCATGCTTCCTTAAACAAAATGCCTTTTTGATTAACATCTGTATATTTAAGTACCTTGGTTTTTACTCGAATTTTTCCGTTCTGCCAATAGATCTTTAAAATAGGGGGAGCATTATTATCTTTTTGTCCTATTAAATCTCTTTGTTCATTGGTTAAACGACCATGAATTTGGGCAATAATTACTTTATGATATTTACCATCTGTCGCCTTTGACACTTCTCCCATTGCCATTTTAGCTTTTAAATAACCACCATCTTTAAAGGTCCAATTTACATTGTTGTTCCCTGACTCCATCTGCTCCCTCAATTCGGATCTGGAATATTTTGTATTGGCTGTTGTGGCAGTGGTAGGATATGCATGGAACACTAAGGCACCAGCTACGGAGTCGTTATACATGAAAGGTTTCAACACCTCATTATTGGCATAATCCTTAATTTCTGGAGGGGAAACACTAATGGCTCCTCCTTTGCCCGAACCTGCTGGAATTGTCACTTTCCAATGGGTTAAATCGATTTCGGGCAACTTGACCTTCTTCTTTTTTTTCTTTTTTCTTGGGGAAACCTTCTCCTTATCATCGGTCTTGGTCGTTGTTGATTGACCATAAACTGGGAAAGAAACAAGTAAAATCAGAAAACAAGTTGCCAAAAATCTTATCAAAATGTGTCTATTTATTATTTAAAAACTATTTATTTACTCGTTTATAGCAGTTATGATAACAGCATCAGCTCTAATTTCTTCATCTCCACTGGCATAACCATACCTAGCAAAGTCGGCAGGATCTTCTGGTCCAGAATTACCTATACCTCGTATAAAGAGTGCTACACTGGTATTAGCTCCCGAATTAAAGATAAATGTAAAAGTACGGTACTCACTATCGCCTGGATTATCTACCGCCTCTACAAATAAGTTATTTCCTGCTTCTTCAATCTGAGCTACGGAAGTATAACCAAAACCTACTTGTGGAATTTCAGTAGTATCTGTAAAATACACAGGTGTATACCCATCTACATAGCCCTGACCTGATAAGACTCTTACTTCCAATTGACTTGGCAAATCTCCGGTTTGATCTGATTGGAAAAGCACGGGGATTTCCATTCTGTAATTTGCATTTGGAGTAACTTCAAACTCTTGATAAACATGATCTGGTTCTGCGTTATCAAACTTAAGAACATCGGACCCATTACCACTACTAGATTCCCCTTGTTCACCTACATCCGTATTTATCCATCCAGAGCAGGTGCAATCAGATCCTGAAGACTTAGGAAGTCTATCAAAATCAGGATTCAATAATACTGGATCTGGAACTGCAGGTGCTTCCGGCTCAATTAATTCTATTACTTCCGAATAGCTTGACACTTGATTTAGTGCATCTGTAACCGTTAGGGTAACTGTAAAAGAACCTTCTCCTGGATAGATATTTAAGGGATCTACTTCAGTTGACGTATTCCCATCACCAAAATCCCAGCTGTAACTGGTAGCATTATCCGATTGATTTGCAAATAGAACCTCTGTAAATGTTTCTATTTCTACACCTGTTGAAAATGTAAAAAAGGCCGTTGGAGGTGTTTCATCTACCCTAGAGTTTGCCTCTGGCAACTCATCAATAAAATCACAAGAGAATACCATAGCAAAGACCAAAAGCATCGCTATATTGGTTTTTGATATCAATCTGTTGTTTAAAACTATTTTTCGCATAACGTATATTTTGTTTTTAGTATCCTGGGTTTTGTGTTAACAACCCCTGGCTAATAGCAATTTCTGAAGCTGGAATTGGTAGTAATAAATCTGTAGCTTGAAAATCGAAGCTATTATCAATTGAAAAAGCGGATAAAACTTCTTGTGCTACTCCAAAACGTTTTAAATCGTGAAAACGATGATTCTCAAAAGCCAATTCTACACGTCTTTCGTCCATCAATGCTTGCTTGGTAACACTTGTAATAGGATCTGTTATACCAGCTCTTTCTCTTACTGCCTGCAAAGATGCAATAGCTGCTGGAGCATTTGTTTCTTGCCCGCCAGCCAGTATAGCCTCTACATGTAATAAAAGTACGTCTGCATAGCGTGTAACGATCCAATCATTCCCAGCGATTCTTGGATTAGCAGGGGCGGATGTCACACCTACGTTCTCGTCCACTATGGGTAAGTACTTTACGGTTTGAAATAAACCTGGATTTCCTGGGTCTCCTCTAAATGTAAACTGACCTCTATTACCTCCAAAAGCTTCAAAGGCAGCAACAAGCTCTGCTGTTGCATAATTTGAACCCGTACCACGACCTACAGCATCTAAGAATTCTGCAGAAAAACCTTGACTGTCATCTACTATGGTATCGTCAAAACCAATTGCAAAAATGGTTTCATTATTGGCTTCGTTATAAAATATATCTAAGAAATCAGATTCAAGGCTATAATCGCCACTATTCATAACATCTTCCAATAAAACTTGTGCTTCTACATAGTTAGTTCCTAAGGTAAGATATACTTTCGCTAGAAACGTTTGGGCAGCTGCTTTAGAGGCTCTTGTTCTAAAATTATTATCCAAATCACTATCTACCGCAAACTGAAGGTCACTGACAATGAAATCATAAATTAAACTTTCATCCACCCTAGTAAAACCAATTTCAGTTTCCTCAGGACCAATAGTTCTATCAATTAATGGAATATCCCCATAAAAACGCACTAAATTAAAATAGGCATACGCTCTTAAGAATCGAGCCTCAGCTTCAAACTTATTTGCATTTTCAGTCGAAGCATTTTGTAAGTTTTCTAGCACTACATTAGCTCTAAAAATAACATTGTACATACTTCTGTAATACGTAATTACCGCAGCTGTTTGGGGTGTCACTGTAAAGGTTTCGAAATCGAACCCCTGAGGCGATCCACTTTTTGTTCTCGAGTTATCACTCAAGGTTTCTGCCATTTGATACTCGACCTGAATACTTAAATACGGATTATTAAAACCACCATCACCTTCTAATGGGTTGCTCCCTTGTATCCCATCATAGATATTTATAATACCTGCTAAGATCTCATCATCATCACTAAAGAAATTATCAATGGTGGTTGCAGAGGTAGGTACTGGATCTAAATCACATGACCCTATAAAAGCAGTCAGACAGATCAGTGAAAATATTTTTATTCGTTTCATAAGTTTTGTTTTTGCTATCTTAAAATTCAACATTTAGACCTAGTGTTATGGTTCTTTGTATGGGTGTACCACCTCTTTGATAACCAAAAGTTAAAGGTGTAAGTTCGCGAACATGCTCTGGGTTCCATCCTGTATAATCTGAAGCTGTGATAAATAATAGGTTTTGACCAGTAGCATATAATCTAAGATTTGTCAAATTCAGTTTTTCCGCAAAATCTCTTGGGAAATTGTACCCTAAACTCACGGTTCTTAACGCCAGATAACCTGCATTTTGTACCAATTGATCTGTGAATATCCGTTGCACCAAAAATTCTTGATCTGGTGTACTTGCTCTATCAAAATCTACTGTATTACTATTAAAAAAGTCGAATACATATTGATCTCCTAAGTTATAGGTTTTGGCTCCATGACTACCTTGGAATAAGAAACTCAAATCTAGGTTTCCGTATCTAAAGTCGTTGCTAAAACTCCAAATTAAATCTGGGTATGGATCTCCAAGAATCGTCTTATCATCCTCATCAATTAAACCATCCCCATTTAAATCCTTTGCATAGGCAAATTGAGTTCGGTTTCCTATTTGTCTAAAAGGATCATTTAGATTTTCAAACGGAATATCTCGGTCAAATACATATCCATAGAAAGATGAAATTGGTTGTCCTTCAAGGTTAATCCATTCCACCAACCTACTTCCATCATTCGTATTCACTACCTGTCCGTTTGAATCTGCAAAGTCTACCAAGGTATTTTCATTAAAAGAACCTATTAAAGTGGCCCCCCATCTGAATTTTTCAGTATTTACGATTCTGGCGCGTAATTCTACTTCAAACCCTTCATTCTCTACCGTACCTAGGTTTACTAGAGCAGAGGTAAAACCTGTAGTGGAGGCAACCGGATTATCTAACAGTAACTCATCACTTGTTCTTTTGTAATAATCTAAAGAACCAGAGATAGCGTTGTTAAAGAACCCAAAATCCAAACCTGGGTTAATTTCTTCCGATCGTTCCCATTGCAACAGTGCATTGGGAATATTAGCCGGATTAAAACCATTGGTGATGGAGCCATCGATAACCCCACTTGATGGTTCTAATAGTGCGAGAGAAGGGTAGTTCTCTGTTAAGAAATCGCCATCGAGATCATTGGTACCAGTAATACCATAACTAACCCTTAATTTTAATTGACTCACTACATCGCTGTTCTTTAAAAAATCTTCATTAGAGATTACCCAACCAGCAGATACTGCTGGGAAGTTACCATACTTAACGTCTGTACCAAAAATGGAGCTTCCGTCTCTACGGATACTTGCGTTAAACAAATACTTATCATCGTAGGAATAGATGACCCTTGCCAAAAAGGCATTTAAAAAATTCTCGTATTCAAAGGCAGTTGCTTGGTTTATAATAGAACCACCTCCAACATTTGGAATTAAATCTGAGGTAAACCCACTTGTCTCTAGTTGGGATTCTTGGAAACTTCTTCTTTCTAAAGAAATACCTGCAATAGCATTGATTTCATGTTTCCCTATTGTTTTGTTATAGCTTAAAATATTATCCGAAATTAACGCATATCTGCTTCGCGTATCATAGGAAGCATTGGCAGCTGAAGCTCCATTTCTAGAACGCTCAACACCTTGGTAGTCTGTATTTATCCTATTTTCATAAGTTGCAGTGAATGTGGTTCTAAAACTTAGGTCATTTGTAAACTTATAATCCGCATACAGATTCCCATAAAACTTATAGCGTTCTTCAAAACGTTGACGCTCTACCAATTTGGCTAGCGGGTTAATATTACTAGTATTACTAATATCAACACCACTTCCTACCGGGGTGCCTAGAAAATTACCAAAAGCATCAAAAATACTGGTAGCTCCATCTGGATATGAGAAATCGTCGAACATTCTTTGCAAAACATAGTCTCCTACCTGTGCATCTGCATATCTTCCTCCATCTCTAATTCTGTTGACAAAATTGATATTCGTCTCATCCAAACGAGAAGGTACCCATGATGGTTGTCGTATCACATCATAAAGACCCGTAGCACTAAATCGTCTTCGTTTTGTGTAAGAAGGTGTAAAACTTACGCCGATCTTTAACTTATCCGTAGCTTGGGTACTTAGTTTAGCCTGAGCCGTATATCTTTCAAAACTATCTGTTAGTAATACACCATCATCAGAAACATAACTTAGGTTAGCGTTGTACTTTGTTTTTTTATTACCGCCACTTACACTAAGACTATGACTCTTAATTTCACCTCCATTTAAAACAATGCTTTGCCAGTCGTTCTCAGCATTAATTAATTGTCTGAATTGACTTGCTAATGAAAGTCCTCCTGTAATGTCTATTTCTCTTTGCAATTCACCTTCGAAGTCAATATCATAGGCATCACTTCGTCTTCCTTCTTTAAAGCCTGTAAAGGTATTGTAAGAGAATTTTGCCTTCCCTTCTTTTCCCTGTTTGGTGGTAATTTGTATTACACCATTTGAACCTCTTGAACCATAAATTGCTGCTGATGCGGCATCTTTTAGTACTTCAAAAGATTCCACGTTGTTCATATCGATATTCGTTAAGAAATCTGCATCAACCACTGCACCATCAATTACTACCAATGGACCATTGTTTGACGATATAGAGCCCACACCTCGAATACGAATGGTGGGTGCAGAACCTGCTTCACCTTCAGAGTTTCTGATATTAACCCCAGAAACCTGCCCAATCAGTGCTTCATCTACCCTAGATACCGCTATTTGATCTAAATCATCATTGACCACTTTGGAAATTGCTCCTGTAAGTAAGGATTTCTTTTGGGTACCGTAACCAATAACCACCACCTCGTCAAGCTCATTTGCTCCTTCCTCTAGAACTATGTCGATGGTTGTCAAATCTCCTACAATACGCGTTTGCGTTGTATAGCCGATGTACGAAAATTGCAATACATCTTCCTTAGAGACCGTAATGGTATAATTACCATCAAAGTCTGTTTGCGTACCTCTCGTAGTGTTCAATACAAGAACATTCACTCCCGGAATGGGTATGTTTTTTGAGTCTTTTACTGTTCCCGTGACACTGATTGCGTCTTGGGCAAAAAGTTGAATATTGACTAGCAATACGACAACTAAAATTAGTCTTGTTTTCAATTTCATTGTGAATAAGTTAATTTCAAAAGTTGAGTTCAATAACTTTCCCTTATTGGGAAAACCGATAATTTACATCTGGTTAACACATACATACTCTTCGGTGAATTCAATTCTTTTGAAGTATTCAAATTTGTATTTCATATGTATTTGCAGAATTCCACTTCCCTCGAAAGAAGTAACATTTTTTAAAAGATTAGCTGTGCATCTATATCTTTTATTGGTAAATTCTTATCATAGCGTGTGGTTTAGTTTAGTTTTTTTGGTAATCCAAACTGGTAAACCAATTTGGTAAACCAAATATATGTTAATTGATAGTTAAAAAAAAATGAAATAATGATTTAAATGTTAAAATTTTATTGTTTCCACAAAATTGTATTTGACGAAATTAGAATTATCCAAAAATGAAACCCTTTAATTCTTTGGTTCCATGAAGTCTTCTCTTATTGGACTAAATACATCAATTAACACACCTGCTTCTGTACAAACGGCCCCATGCATTGCATGCGGGGGAATATAAAATGAATCTCCTCCCTTGAGTGTAGTTGTTTTACCATCAATGGTTACATCAAAGCTTCCGCTTTCCACATACGTTACTTGCGAATGGTAGTGCTCGTGCATTTGCCCTATGGCTCCTACTTCAAAATGAACTTTCACCAGCATAATCTTGTCATCATAGCCCATTATTTTTCTTTTCAATCCTTCTCCTACTACTTCCCATTCTAGGTCTTCGCCTTTTATAAATTCTTTACTGGCTCCAAATGTTTTCATATTAAATTGCTCTTAGTTCGTTATAAATAAGTTTCTTTAGTTTTTAATTTGATCTACTTCGGTGGCACACTAGGGCCCACGGTGGCTTCTACAAACCATACTTCTGTATAACAACCATTTTTATATTGCTGCGCAATATCTCCTCCATACGTTTCGGCTCCTGCACACCAGACCATATTTGTTTCTGGGTTTTTTCCGTTGGTTTGGTTGTATGCACCTTGTTTAAAATAATTTAACTCACCACTATACGCATTAGGGCGTTCCGTACCATCTTGTCCCATTGGAACAAATAACTTTTTCACCTGTGCAGGTAAGTCTGATTTATTTACAAATTCAGACGCAATTAGGTTTTTAGTAAATGTTTTGGTCGCATGCTTATCACTTTTAAATGTGAGATACATAATGCCTTTATGGACGTTTACTTCATAACTAAATTCTTCTCCTAACTCAATTCCATCTTCTGGTTCAGGAGGGTAATCATTTTTACTTTTACCTATAACAGACATATCATTACCCCACACTGCAGTTGAGTAATCCCATCTGCCAGAATTATCATCACCGGCAGTATTGATTTCGTAATTCCAGAATACGGATCCTTTGGTATGACCAGGGAATTTCTTGTAGAATATTTTTAAAGGTTCATTTTCATGTCCTTCTCCACTATGAATTTGCCCTACCACAGTAGAATAGGATGCAGCAACTCTGGCATCTCCTGAAACGGAGACTTGCATTACCTTGCAAGTACCTGTTAGATTACCTCCTTCTTCAGGTGTCCATTCTCTTTTTTCGTGCAATTCGGTTCTAGTATTGCTCGAGTTTTTTGATGTAACACCCGAGTTAGGAGTTTTATACACCACCCAACGTCTGGTACCATCAATTACAGTATAGAAAAAATCCTTGTGTTCATAATCTACAAGATCATCAGCATTGGTTCCATCTCCCAGCAAGATTTTAAATTTATCCATAAATGGTATTACCTCACTTGGATAAACCGTTTTTGCACTTAAACCATCATTCGCTTGGAAATAGCCTGCATTGGAATAAGCATCATCTGGAATGGTAATGTTTGCCGATTGAAACCAGACTTCTGCATAATTTCCATCTGCATATTGTTTTTGAACATCTCCACCATGGGTTTCGGCCCCTGAACACCAGACTTTATTTACCTTAGGATCTTTTCCATTGGTTTGATTGTAACACCCTAATTTGAAAAACAGTCCTTCACCATCGTATGCATTCTTGCGTTCCACACCATCCTGACCAATAGGTACAAATAAATTTTCTACCTGTTCTGGCAAGTCTGAACGTTCTGCATATTCTGAAGAAATCAGGTTCTTTGTAAATGTCTTTGTTTCATGACCTGCACTAATGAATTTAAGATGCATAACGCCATCTTTAATTTCAACTTCATAACTAAATGTTTCACCCAAAGCAATACCATCTTCTGGTTCAGGAGGATAGGTGTTTTCACCAGTACCAACTACTGAGAAATCATAGCCCCATATTGGATAGGAATAATCCCATCTTCCAGAATTATCATCACCGGCAGTATTAATTTCATAATTCCAAAAAACGGAACCTTTTGCATGACCTGGAAATTTTTTATAAAATATCTTGAGTGGTTCGTTTTCATGTCCGTCCGCACTATGAATTTGACCAACAACCACCGAGAATGTAGAAGCAACACGAGCATCTCCAGTAGTTGACACATTCATTACTTTAAGAGTTGCATTCATTTTAGCCTCTGTAGTAGCTGACCACTTCTTTAATTGCGCAAGTTCTGTCCTCGTATTATTAGATGTACCGTGTGTATTTCCTGCATTAGGGGTTTTAAATACCACCCATTCTGCATCTTCATCTTTTGCAGTGTAAAAGAACCTTTCATTTCCATAGTCTGTTGCCTTCCCCACATTAGATCCATCACCTAAGATTAAGTTCCAATGTTGGAAAAATGGGATGATCTCGTTTGCTTTAGTAGCATTGGACATTTTTTCAACCTCTTTTGTCTCATTCTGCTTATGCGTACCGTCTCCGCAACTATGGAATAGGAAGATGGTACATACCATTAATGAGGAGAATGCAGTAATTGATTTCGAAATTTTAAAGTTCATGGTACTTTGATATTGGTTACAATTAAGATGATCACAATAGTCGTTCTAATTTTTTTACCGTCTATTTAGTTCTTTAAGATTAAAACCAAAGCCGTTAATACTATAGAAACATTTGACTATTATAAATTGGTTAACCAGTTTGGTTTACCAAAAATACAGATATTTGTAAGACTAGCAAATATTTAACATAAAATACACCTATAATATCCTTAATCGATAATTTAAGTCTTATAAAATTGCCATATTGGCATTTATATATGATACGTAAAATATGTTTTATAGGAGTGTATTACTTGTATTTAGTACATTAATTTAAGGGGCAGATTTTGTTGAACAATTAGTTCCCCCGAATTATCTATAAAGTTATTGGAATGTGAATTATTCTTGGCACCCCATAGCCGGGCAATTAGTTTTACTTTGTTGTCCTTAAATTGGTTTCCCGAAAGAGTTACATTGATAATACCATAAGTGTTGAGCAAAATTCCCGTTTCTTCCTTGGCTCCACATTTTGTAAAAGTACTATTCAACACTAATAGGTTCCCCCCTACTGTAGACTCGTCATAACCACCCCTATAGTAATCAATTACATTTTGATCTATATTTTGGAACCGACAATTGTCTATTAATACATTTTCTGCATTGTATTCTCCCCGATCATCGGTCTCTTCAGACAATTCTAAACCGTTAGCACAGTTTTTAATAAGGGTATCCTTAAATTTAATATGCTCGGAAAAAGAATATTTATATCCTTTCAAAACATAATCAAAATTGGATATTTCACAATTAGTAACACTTAGATTGTATAGACTAGACATATTGCTTTGCAAACTCGCAAATGCATATTGATGTTTCTCTCCAATAAGCCTAATTCCAATAAGACTAAGTTTTCCTCTAGGATTCAGTTCAAATGCGGGTGTTTGTGCTGCGCCATTGTAATAGATGGTCACTTTTTCAGCGGCATCTGAAGAACGAATACTCAACTGTTTTGCTATCTTTAAGGAACTATTTACTTCATATCTATTTGCAGTCAACACTATGGTATCACCACTTTTCGCCTCTTTAATAATGCGTTCAAGTGCTGAAGTTGAACCTGCGGAATGGGTTTTAGCAACATACTCCTTAGAAGATTTCACAGGATACCAATTTGGACCATATTGAGATAAGTCCATTAGGTTTGGTTTTTTTACTGATCCACCCGCTAATGCGCCAACCGAATTATTAGTTACTCGCGAATTACCAAACAAATCGGTTTTGATTTTATCAAATTCGAAACCATTATGCAGCGCCACATCAGACAAATCGCTTTCCAAAGTAAAAATGGTGTCTTCCAGTTCTAAAAGTGAAAAATTCATGCTTTCTACGCCTGATATTTCCTCAAATGAAACATCTTGATTATTGATAATATTATTTTTAAAGTTAATCCCGTCTAGGGAATCATGGGCAACTATGGGCTGTTTATCACCTTGCTCATTATAAATGAGATTATTTGCCACTAGCGTCCGAATGGGTCTTTCTGACCTTACTTCAGAGGCCGGAAGCACCTCTTTTTGATCTACATTTGATCCTACTCCAAACTGTAATGGTGAAATACAATTAATCCAAGAATTATGAGCCACCACCACATCTGTAACCTGTATGTACCTATTTAGTGGTGATTTGGGAATTCCGTTCATTACTGCCAGCGGACTTCTAAAAATCTTTCCTTTAAGATTATAGAAATAATTATTGGTAACCCAATGACCTGTTCCGATAAGTCGTACACCACCAATCTGCTGAGAATTGAGATCTCCAATAAAATAATTCCCATCTATGATGCAGTAGTTTCCGTGCCTTGTTACCAAAGACCCCTCACTCTTATAAAAAACATTATTTCTAAATTCGTTAAAATTTGTTTTACTAGAAATAACCTCTACTTCTCCATTACATCTGTCAAAGAAATTATTGGCAACCATGGTATAACTAGGTGCCATAGAGGTAAAACTATTGCCTATTTGTATGGTTTCAGCGCTTGGTCCTCCTTTAGGCGGTCTAGGTCCAAAATAGTTATTGGTTATTTTATGGTAGTTCTTTATGCTTCTATTTCCAGCTAAATCCACTCGAATCGTTGGCCCTCTATTAGATTTTCCGGCTATGTAACAATGATCTAACACATTATGTCGTCCTTTAAATAGCACCCAGATATCGTTCAGATTTCTTTGCGCTTTATTATAATCTACTATGACAGTATTAAGAACTCTAGAGTGATTGGCAACAGTATCTGGATGAATAGCAAACTCAATAACCGATCTGGAAGGAGAAGCACCTTCTCTAAAGTATAAACCATCTACCACCAAATACTCCCCCCCAAGTTTCAAATCAGATTTCCCCTTAAGAAATACTTTACCAGCAGTCTCTGCTTTCAGGGTAATGGGCTGCTGCTCGGTACCATGCCCGATAAATCGGATTTGGACATCATTCCAAACTCCATCTGCCATTACAATAATGTCTCCGGGAGCTGCTTTGGAAACCGCCGCATTCAATTCATTCATATCATTTACGTACACACTGGTATCACTCAAATTTTTACCACACGAGAGCAATAGCGATAGCACACCTATTAGTAAGCAGTATTTTCTTATCATTTTATTATTTTATAACCATCTAATTATATATCAAGGGTCAAAATCTGCCCTTAGCTCCCTATTAAGCGCTACAATAGACTGAATTAAATTCTACATTAGAACTGGTTAACCAGTTTGGTTTACCAAAAATACATATATTTGTCAAACACAGCAATTTTTAACCTCAGTTCCATTTATTGAACCTTGATTCTTACTTGATTATGCCAGAAATTAAAAAAGTGATTACAAGAAGAAAATTTACCCAGTTATCTACGATGGCCATTGGGAGTCTACCTTTCATGGGATTCAGCAACTCACTGTTCAATTCAACCACTAGTTCGAAAGACGAAATAGCAGTCAGCTTGTTCTCAAAACACCTACAGTTTCTTGATGATAACGAAATGGCAGGCATCACAGCTGAAATGGGATTTGACGGATTGGATTTGACGGTCCGTCCTAAAGGTCATGTTTTACCTGAAAGTGTGGTTGATGATTTGCCAAAGGCTGTTGCGGCCATGAAAAAACATGGTATTGATCCTGGAATGATGACAACTAATGTTTGGGATGTAAGCAAAACCACGCAAAGAACCGTTTTGGAAGCAGCAAGTAGTTTAGGATTTACACACTATCGCACCGGTTGGCTCAAATATCCAGAAGATAGAACTATTGCAGAAAGCCAGGCAATCTACGGACAGCAAGCCAAAGAATTAGAATTGTTAAATAAAAAATTAGATATTATTGGTTGCTATCAAAATCATGCAGGCAAGCATGTAGGGGCACCTATTTGGGACATACCCCCTATTCTTTCCGCCACTATGAACGAGCATATAGGTTGTCAATACGATATAAGACATGCTGTAGTTGAAGGTGGAAGTAGCTGGGAACTAGGTCTAAGACAGATAAAACCTTTTATTAAATCTATTGTAATCAAAGACTTTAAATGGGGAAAGGTTAATGGGCAGTGGAAACCAGTAAATACGCCATTAGGCGCTGGAATGGTAGACTTTAATAGGTATTTTTCATTGCTTAAGGAATACGAAATTAATGTACCCGTTTCTTTGCATTTGGAATATGATTTGGGGGGTGCAGAACATGGAGCATCGACAATAACAATTGACAAAAAGGAAGTTTTTGCTCAAATGAAAAAAGATTTAAATTTTCTAAGAGATACCTGGCGCAATGCCAAATAAAATAATAATCTAGTACATGTCATTATTATCACCAACAACAAGAACAAAATTAAAATTGGTTAGTACTGCCACGGTAGCCACCTGTTTGTTCAAAAAAGGGTTTAAAAATCAATTTATTCAAAATGTTGTTCCTCTAAAAAAAGGAAGACCCACTATGGTTGGAGAAGCCTTTACCCTTCGGTATATTCCTGCACGTGAGGATTTAAATCCGATTGAGGTTTTTAAGAACCCAAAACATTTACAACGCGTTGCCGTAGAAGAATGTCCGGAAGGTGCTGTATTAGTAATTGATAGCCGTAAAAATGCCAGAGCCGCTTCGGCAGGCTCTATATTAGCCACCAGATTAATGGTCAGAGGAGTTACGGGTATGGTTACAGATGGTGGATTCCGTGATTCGGCAGAAATAGCTGAACTTGACTTTACATCCTATCACAGTGCACCTTCAGCTCCTACAAATTTAACACTGCATCAGGCAATAGACATCAATATTCCCATAGGTTGCGGGGATGTAGCTGTTTTTCCAGGGGATATAATTCTAGGTGATGATGATGGAGTAATGGTTATTCCTGCGCATCTAGCAGATGAAGTGGCAAATGAATGCACCGAAATGACGATGTTTGAAAATTTTGTTTTGGAAAAAGTAAATACAGGCACTTCTATAATTGGTTTGTATCCCTTGACTGATGAGCAGTATGCTAAAGCATTCCAAGAATGGAAAAAAAAGAGATCTTAAAAGCAGATCACCGTAACTAGAATTCAATAATTGAAAAGTAAATACAATATATAGAATCAATTTTGGTTCTTTTAAACATAGATTCTATCAAGAATCATTAAATAAATTGCAATGAAAAAGAGTCAATTTTTATTTCTAAAATTATTCACTAAAAGATATATCCTAGCTGCTTTATTGATAGGTATTTGTTTTAGTCTCCAAGTATCCTGCAGCTCAGAGGAAGACCCGGAACCCGAACAAGAAGAAGTAGTAGATAATGATCCTATTGGCGAAGAACCAGAAGACATGGGAGGCGACGAAGATCCCGGAGATATGGGAGGTGATGAAGACCCTGGTGATATGGGAGGTGATGAAGATCCTACTGGTTTAGATCCCGATTTGTCACCTTCAGAAAATTTTGATCTTAGCACCTGGAACATTAGTATTCCTATTGATGAAAATAACAATGGTAACGCAGATCATATCAAAGTTGCAGATTTAAATAACAACTATGAAGACCCATTGTTTTTCTTTACTGGAGATGATGGCGGAATGGTTTTTAAATGCCCCATTGCAGGTTTTAAAACTTCGGCTAATACAAAATTTACTCGAGTAGAACTGAGAGAGATGTTACGAGGAACAAATACCAGTATTTCTACCCAGGGAATCTCTAAAAACAATTGGGTTTTCGGAAGCGCACCGCAATCAGATATCAATAACAGTGGAGGTTTTGATGGTGAAATGAATGCAATACTTGCTGTAAATCATGTCACCACTACGGGAGATAGCAATCAGGTAGGAAGGGTCATTGTGGGGCAAATACATGCTAATTCTGATGAACCTCTTAGACTATACTACAGAAAACTTCCCAACAATGAACTGGGAAGTATTTATTTTGCTCATGAAGTAGAGGGAGGCGATGATATCTACTACGAAATGATAGGAAGCCGGTCTAGTTCTGCTTCAAACCCAGCCGATGGGATTGCAATTGACGAGAAATTCAGTTATCAGGTAAAAGTGGTAAATAATGATATGTGGGTTACTATTTCCAGAGAAGGAAAAGACGATATAGAACAATATGTAGACATGAGCAATAGCGGTTATGATGTAGGCGGACAATACATGTATTTCAAAGCAGGCGCCTATAATCAAAACGATAGTGGAAATGATGATGATTATGTAGAAGTAAGCTTTTACAGTCTAACAAAAAGTCATAGCGAGTAGTTTCCCTAAAGCGCATCCAGTTTTCTAAGTAAATAACCATGAGTAGCATTTGATCACTCATCCTACGCTGAAGCAAGATTATAGAATCATAGGAAAAACAAAAAGCCTGAAAATCAATAGATTTTCAGGCTTCACAATTTAAAGTCGGGGTGGCAGAACGCTGTCCCTTCTCCCTTATCTCTATATTTATAGTACCTCACACCTTTTGTAATTTTAGAGGTAACCGAATAGGTAACTTTTTATTTGATTTAACTTATGTTAATTTAAAAATAAAGATAATAAATCTAACCTTCCCGACTCATTGTAGATACGCTATTTTTTGATATACATTAATCTTTGACCTAAATCTGGGTCTCCTATTTAATTGAGGATAATTAGTTCTTCATCCTTCTCAAATAAAAAATAAGTTATACTATAAGCTTCATTTGAAACTCCTTCTTCGAATGCCAAATTTAAATACCAATTTTCACGTTTTACATTTTTCTTAGTAACCCAAATTCCTTTAGTCATATTCAAACTACGGATGGTTGACATTCCGGTATTATCAGTGTCAAAATCTGGTAAATTACTAATCATAAAAGTTCTATCTTCTTTTAATGTTAGAATAACTTTTTGATCTGTAAGATCATAATTTTCTTTTATCAAGTCATAACTAAACGAATCCACTTCCCATGAACCCAGTAATTCTTCCATTGCAGGTTTTTGATCAACCCGCTTCAAAGACGATGCTAATACACCGTTTGGTGTTAAAAAATTACAAGAAACCGTCAAGGTTATTATTAAAGTTACTAATCTTATTTTCCTCATATTTTGAAAATTTATAGATTTTCTGTCCAAGTCCATTTTTGGGTAAAGTTCCCACCTAATTTTATATCGCCACCTCCTGGCTTATTTGGAAATACTCCATCATAATGACTATCACCATCGTTATCAATTCTAAACCTTGTTGCGGATTCCCAACCAGATGTATTTGTAATTTTGAATGTCAGTCTAAGCTGGCATAATATGTGTGCTTACCGTAAGGTCATAGAAGTAAAATTACTAAGATTTCCATAGAAATGATATTCAAAGCT
This sequence comes from uncultured Flavobacteriaceae bacterium, assembly GCA_947500575.1. Taxonomy (GTDB): domain Bacteria; phylum Bacteroidota; class Bacteroidia; order Flavobacteriales; family Flavobacteriaceae; genus CANMSI01. The sequence continues at coordinate 58,232 of CANMSI010000004.1, forward strand.
TAACCTGAGATCATTTCAAAGAATACATCACAAACTTTTTATTCGAATAACAAGTCTTCTGCATTGGTATAAGAAATATATTAACTTAACAAATAGTAATTATAAGTAAAATCCCAAAACGTACTATAACGGAGTAATTATTAGGATAATTTCAAAAAAACTTTTTTAATATTGCTCGACAAGTAGCTTTTTATCTAAAGTCCATAACTCTTCATTCTTTTTGAATACCTCTAAAATAACTGCTCCACCCTTTATTTTATCATCCGAAACTAAACTCTTTTTTTCAACAAAGAGATAAACCTTAAAGTCGCTAATACGGATGGGGTTAGAATAGTTGACCTGGTCATAAGGCGTTCCTGAATCAGGAGGACGGTTTAAACTATTCTTTCTAACAAGCAAGGTAGTTATTTCATCACACGTCCTTTTGTCGGGAAAATTTAAAACCCCAAAAATTATTGGTAATTCTTTTTCCTGAAACAAATCACTGTTTTTTATGCTTTTTTCTAAAGAACTAGATATTTCAAAAGAAAAATCTATTCGTGCAAGCTTACTCGAGTTCCCCCATAAATCATCGAGTGAAACTCTATAAAATTTAGCATCATCACAAGAGTTATCATTAAATAATAATTCTTGGCCAAATATTACATTTATATTTACTACTACAAGGAAAATAACTAAGTTCTTCATAGCCCTCCTGTTCTTTTGAGTTAACTCCTGCGTTTGAAATAAAAACCTTTTCTCCGTTGCATTTATCGACTCTTATATAATAACCAACTTCCAGATATAAGTGACCATTATTATTAATCGAAGAACTTGGCACTCCCTTAGTTAACCTAAAGAGTATAATTTTTCGAAATGTTCAATTTCCGTAAGACTTTAGTCAATAATGTATTTGTTTAATTCATTTGAACCAAACCGCCAGTAGTTAAATCCAACTCATATTCAGCTAAAATTCTAGTCAAACAGCCATCCAAATACTCAGAAAGGGCACTATTTCTTGAAAAAACATTTGTATATTTTTTTTAATTTAATTTATACCCTACACTTTTTTCCCCTATTTCACCTGAACTTTCGACATTTACAACCCATATCTTATCATTTTTAATAACTTCACCTTTTACGAAAGCTCCTTCTATAGGATAAAACAAAACATATGCGATTTTCTTAGATTGACAATTCTTGTTTTCAATTTTTAACCTAACAGTTGCTTCTGAAACATCTGTGCTATCTGTAATAAGAGATTTATTGTCTTTTATATATATCCCTAAGTCTTTAGTAATAAATTGGGTTTTGACAATTTTCAATGGTAATCTATCTTCAATTTCTGGATGTAAAAATGTCTGAAAGTCCTGATTCTCAAATATTGCCTGTAAAGCATTTTCTTTATCCAATTTACTGAAACATTCTTGAATTAAAACTCCGCTATCTTGTGATGACAGATTCGTTTCCACATTATCTTTACACCCTAAAATTAAAATAGTTAAAAGTAATAAAATAGGCTTTAAATGACTCATAATCTAAAGTTTAATTATTCAATCTGTCTAATAAAACTCTCGCTCTATCAGGCTGTACATTTTCTCCATAAGCTCTAATTTCAAATAGTCTACCTTCTTCTCCAGGGTATTCAAATCCTTGATTAAAATCACCCCAATGAACAAATTCATGCAGAACGGTAGTTCCAAGAAAAAATAGAAAAGCATCTTCTTCGGATTGTATACTAATTTGATTTTCTAATTCATTAACCCAATCTATATCTATATTAATTCTGTTTGGAGTGTCTTTGTCAAAATAGCCAACCGTATCTGATGATGCTCCTTCATGGATATTGTCCAATTGAATTATGTGTATCTCAGGTCCAGCACCCCAAGATAACAAACCTTTTATCTCCTCACTTGTCAGAGAGGTAAATTCTTTTATTGAATTTACAATGGACTGATTATCTATAACTTTTGGAAGTTGATTCATCAGATACTCCGTAAATTTAGGATAATCCTCTCTATATTCAGTTGCTTTACTTTCTGGATATTTCAAATAGGGAAATGAGGAGAGAGTAATCCCTTCTAAATAACCGTTAATAATGTCATCGACCCTTTCCTTTGCAGTGTTTGATTCCGTATTTTCAAAAAGAAAATGAGCCATTCTTTCTACATCATCAAAATTATCATCATTAGTCAACCAAGCTACCTCAGGTGAAAAAATATCGAATTGAAGCTTTTGTGTAAGGTAGGTAAAGGAGTTTACTTCAACGGTAGTTATAGTTCCACCTCCACAAAAAGAGCCACAAGAGCCGGCCCCTGAACCACCACCAGAATCAGGAAAAGGATCATCACCATTACCGTTACTTCCACCTGATCCTCCCGAACCGCTTCCACCTGATCCTCCACTACCACAATCGGAAAGTTCTTGAACCCAGATAGTCTTCTTTTTTCGTGTCCCATCGGTATTCACACATCTACTGGAAGTATCACCAACATCTCCATTACATTTATCAACTTTCCTATAATAACCAACTTCTACGCATAAGTTACCATTGTTGTTAATTGTGGAATTTGACACTTGCTTTGCTAACCTAGAAGTTGGAGTATACTCTTCCAAATCTTCAATTTCTGTAAAACTTTGATTAATAATGTGCTTGTCTATTTCATTTGAATCAACATCGCCAATAGGTATATCCAATTCATATTCAGCTAAGATTGTACTGCTACTACCATCAGAATATTCGGAAAGAATAATATTTCTTAAAAAAACATCTTGGTCATCACCGATAAGGCCTATGGTATAGGAGGTCAAGATACCCTCTATCTCTATTCGAGAGACATCACTTGGATTAATGACCCACTCTTGCGGTAAATCTGCGTTTTTACCAAATAATTCTGCTGTCGTTTTTATTTTTAGTCCGGTAACACTTTCTTTACTCTTTTCAGAAATTTCATTAAATGATATTTTGGAGTAATTAAATTCTGTTTGCTCTTGAGCTTCCTCTTCAATAATAAATTCGATATTGTTCTTCTGGCAGCTATAAAAGCAAACTAAGATTGTAGCAATTAGTAATCTTAAAAGTCTATTTTTTTTCATGTATAAGAATTTGAAGTTAAAATATAACCTAACTATTTTAATTTCTTAAAAACCGATTATTGTTATTTAGAAAATTACCTAATTAACCGTTGTAACAAAGCAGGACGTAGTTATAGTTGTCATAACAATTTACATGAAGCTAAAATAGGAATTTTATAAATTTAAACCGTAAGGTTTTACCTTCTTTTTGAGTTTAATAATATTATTTATAAAGTATTTCGATTAGCTGCTGAGTTTAGTCAAATAGCAATATTCAGCAAACAAAACCCTATTAGCGTTGCAATCCCCAAATCTTACCACTAACTTTTGCGCATGGAACCGTTTCGATTTCTTTAGTGTTTCAGATAGATAAGCGTCAAGAAGAAATCGAAAAGGGCGCAATAACCTGCTTCCATTTTTTCTATCAATTCTCCGATTATTTGCAGATTTCATAAAAAGAAAGTCCTATTCCTGTTAAAGTTTTCTTGTACGTCTTTTTAGGGTCATTTAAGAATCACATTTGAGTATTGATTATTAAGAAACATTCAGTAATGAAAACGAAATATGATCCAATTAGAAATCCCTTTGGAGCAAAAAGAACTACAAAAGATGCAAAGCCGATGAAGTGAATTTTGTGAGTAAGTCAAGATGTGTCTTTGTGGGCACAAAGACGATCTTGCTTTGCTCCCGAAGGTTGCAAAGACTAAAAAAAATGAAACGTAGAATTATCAAATTCAGATGTACGGTATACGAGAAAAAACTACTGATCGTCAAGGCAAAAAAAGCAGGGCTATCGCTTAGTGAGTATTGCCGTAGATCAGCCTTTGAAGATCGAATTGTAGAACGCCTAAGCGAAGAACAGATTGCAGTCTATCAAATGCTAGTCAAATATAAAATCAATTTTAAACGCATTGCCAATATGTTTAAAAAGCATAATCCAAAACTAGCCAATGAAGTACTGCAACTAGCAGAGGAAATACAAACACACTTAAACAGTTTTGCAGAATGATAGGGAAAGGGAAAAGCATATCGCATACAGGTGCAGCTATGTCTTATGGATGGAATCAAGAGAAGAATGCAGAGATCATCTATTCCCAGCACATCACCGGAGAGAACCCAAAAGAGATTACACGAGAATTTCAAATGGTACAAGCTCAAAATTGTAGGTGCGAAAACAATACGCTCAGTTTTGTACTGAGTCCTACCATAGAAGATGGTAAAACCTTATCCAAAGAACAACTAGGAGAAATTACCCAGAAGTTCATAAAGCAAATGGAATTACAAGATAGACAAGCAGTAGCTTTTGTACATAGAGATAAAGATCACGTTCATATCCATGCCTATGTGAATCGCATTGGTTTTGATGGACAAGCCTACAAGGACAACTACATCGGAAAGCGCAGCCAGTATGCAGCAGAAGAAGTAGCCAAAGATATGGGACTTACAACGGTAAGAGAAGTACAACAAGAAAAGCAACAAGCCATGCAGAGAGTTCGAGAAGAAATTAAAGCAATACACAAGGAAGTGATGCAGAAGTACAAGCCTAAAGACTTCGAGCATTACATAAAACAGATGGGACAAAAAGATATAAAGGTTATACCAAGTATCAACAAATCCAACAAGCTGCAAGGCTTCCGATTTGAGTATAAGGGTTACAACCTAAAAGGAAGTGAAGTACACCGCTCCATGTCGGGTGGTAAGTTAGCTATTGAGTTATCAAAAAACTCTGGAAAGGAACTATTTCAAAAAAAGGGAAAAGAAATAGGTGTAAAGCTTATGGGAAAGGTGCTGGAGTTAAGTGGTAACATGGCTGTAAAAGTAGCTAAGAACATTACCAAGCGAACAATTAAAAAAGCAATAGATATTGGGATAGGAATTTAAAAAGAAGAAATACAACTCATTAAAATACAGTATCATGGCAAAATTAGATGAACTTTTAGAAATACTAACAGAAGAGATGGAGAGTTTTAAATCCTCCATAAAGCAAATGGAAAAAGTATCTAATCAATTAAATAATTCTGAGATACAAAGGGATATTAGTTCCATTAACTACAAACAGGATGAGCTTAAAAAAGCTCAAGAGCATTATTTTCAAACCGAGCGTGAAAATATCCTTGAAGTACGAAAAAAAGTAAAACAGGCTAAATTGGTTCCTAAGTGGTTGTTAATACTATCCTGTATTACTTTCTTTAGTGGATTTCTTGTTTCGACATATGCTATCTATGAAGTTAGGGGCAGTTGGGATAAGCAGGTGATTGCCTATAACAAAGGAAAAGAGATTAGCATAGACGAATACGATCTTTTTTTCAAGGACAACAAACAGGCTTATGGGCAATATTTGAAATGGAGGGAGGCGCAAAAGAAATCGCAAAACAATCAAAGCAAAAAGTAGGATTGAATGTTGATTTTTACATCTTCTCCTCTTCTTACTTTTCAAGAATACAAACATTCAGGTTTTACCTACAGTATTTTGAAATAAGAGGTATATTTATTGTGGATATAACGAGTTAGGCAAAATTAAAAGAAAATGCCAAGATTATTAAAACAAGATACGATTAGACTAATTGAGGCAAGTATTGAAGCTTTAGGCTTGGCTCAAATGGGAATTTGCACTTTTAGAAAAGATCAACTTAAGATTGAACAAGTGCGGTATTCTGCAGAAATTGGACTAATCGGTAGTTCAATTGAACTAGCAATGAGCTCAATTTTAATTCAAGCACTTGGTAAAAAAATAATTTATCGTGATTTTAAAACAGGCAAATACAAGACCGCATCAGAAATTTTAAATGATTTTCGTTCCCTTATCAAACAGGCCTCAACAAATACTCTGTTTTTGGTAAATGACATTAATTTCCCTGAGGAACATTTCAAAAAATTACTCTCCCTAACAAATAGATTTCAATTAATAATCACAAGTCGTGCTAATGGGCTACACAATGGTTATGGCCTCAAATACGAAATAGTTGCATCTTTTTTTCAAGATGTAAGTTACTTTATAAAGTTAATTGGTCTATCAAATAATTTTAAACCTTACCTAACATGCGTTCCTGAGTTAGTGGGGATATGGATTGATAAAAAGGTATTAATAGATGAACTATACCATGATTTACAAGAAACATCGAATACTGAAGAGCAAAGAAATTTAATATCTTCTCTATTTCTCGTCCTACCAGAAATACCTGATAATTTACCTAGTTGGATTGAAAAATTTGATAGCATAAAAGTATCACCAAAAAAAAATGATATTGTATATTTAATAGATGCCCTTGAAAAGGCAAATCCAGTTACGTTGAATAAAGTTACGGATGGTAGTCAATCAATTGATGTGAAGATTGTTGGCAGGGATATAGTAGGAGCAATACCTATTTCTGCACAATTCTTAAAAACGGAATTCACGCAAATAAGGGATCAATTTTATGCTGATATTGCAACTGCAAACGGAAGGTTGCAAAACAAACAACTAGATTTGCCTCCTAAATCATCAATTAATAACGTATTTGCGCTCGGGCTTCATGATTCAAAAATACTTGAAAATGGAGTAAAGTTTACCGGACATCAGTCTTGGCCATCTATTGTAGAAGCTTTGAATGTTGCAAAAAATAATACAACCACACCTTATTGGTTTTTAATAAGGGAAACAAATGATCTAGGGCAACTTAAAGCGAGTTTAAAAAAGGCTCAAAAATTTGGCAATAGTTCACTTAAAAAAAATATAACAATTGTTTTGGGTGGTATTGAAGCTCTTGAAAAGAACACTCCAATAGAGTCCAACTCTGTTTTTATCAAAAAAATACTTGAAGATATTGAAAAGTTTAATAATGAGCTTGAACGGGTTGAAGGAATTTACAATAAGTATGGATTACATGGTTTGAGTGAAGATTATAAAAATGATTTTAAGCTATTATTTTCCGAAAGTATTTCAGTATGTGATTTATTACAGAAAATCTTGGAAGATGATAGGATTGAATTTAGTGATAAAAAGTATTGGGTTGCAAAGTTGACCCTAATTATGCCTGAAAATCAGGACTTACCTGTACTTGCTTCATTATTAAGTGATCCTGTCTATAGTAATGCTCATACGAATATTCGCAAGGTATTTCGAGCATACGACTTTAATAATTATGGACCAAAAATAAAAAGTGCTTAGCAAAACTCCCCTTAAAAAGTCCTAATACGTTGATAAGAAGTTAAATTTTGACACAAATTAAACCAACTCAAAAAGTAAGATGCACCCCCTATCTGATTTTTGCTACCTTCCTGCGGCAGGCAGGAACGCTTATCTGCCCGAACACTTCAAAAAGTCAGACAGGAACCTTGGCGCAAAGTTTTGGGTAAGAATTTGGGACTTGCAGCACTCCGCAGGCTTCGTTCGCTCTATAAATAAAAAGAGGCTACCTCATAGTTAGTTGAGATAGCCTCTTAAAATCTGTGATTTAACCTTCAAAAGGAAAATAATACCTTAATTTCTCTACCCCTAATTTATATAAAGTATTAACTTTATTCTAGATGAATTTTTACGAAATCTGATGCAATAAACCCTTTATACCGAATTTCTTTTAAGCGCACCTAACTTTTGTTCTAGCATAGAAATATCATTGCTCATTTTATCTTCCAAGACACGAGCATAGATTTGTGTAGTAGAAAGTTTGGTATGCCCTAGTAACTTCGAAACAGTTTCTATGGGTACTCCATTAGAAAGTGTTACCGTTGTTGCAAATGTATGTCTGGCAACATGAAAACTAATATGCTTATCTATTTCACAAATTTTTGCTACTTCTCGGATATAGGCATTGATTTTTTGATTAGAATACACAGGGAGTAACTTGTCTGTAATTTTATATTCTTGATATTTTTCTAGTATCATTAAGGCTTTTCCTAGTAAGGGAACTTTAACGGGTTGTTCACTCTTTTCTCTTCTGAGTGATAACCATTGTTTCCCGTCTATACCGAATACGAGATTTTCTTGAGTCAGTTGTTTTACATCGATATAAGATAAGCCCGTGTAACAGGCAAAGACAAACATATCTCTTGATATAGATAGATTTTGCTTTTTGATTGTAACGGTTTCTAATCGATATAACTCAGATTCTGATAGGTACGCTCTGTCATACTTGATAAACTTTAATTGGTAATTTATAAACGGATTTTTAGGAATCCATTCTAGTTTAACCGCAAGATTCATGAGCTTGTTAGTCCGCTCTATATGCTTCATTACACCATTATTGTTAATGGTTTTTTTACTTAAAGCGTTCTTTGGGTTTCTAAGAAATTGTTCAAAGCCTATTATAAAACTATAATTCATCTGTTCTAAGTAGATATCATTGATGTTTAGTTTTGCAATCAGGAAGGCTTTAAGGTACTTTTCCGTAGTATAATAGTTTTTCATAGTACCATGCTCCAAAATATCTTTCATCTTATCTTCATGGTATTTTACTAAATCTAATAAGGTTGTGCCATGATTATCGGTTCCAAGGTACCTTGCTTTGACTGATCTGGCATTGATATATTTCCCCTCTTTTAGTAATTCCTTGTAGGTAGTATCAATTTGAGCTTTGACGTAATCTAATTCTTGATTAAAGGCTCTGGCTTCTGCTGTTCTGCCTATAGCCCTACTCATTTTACTATCCCATTCGGAAATTGGATAACTTACTCCCGTACTTATTTCGGCACGTTGTCCATTGAATGTAATTCTGGCATAGATAGGTGCCTGTTCTTTTTTTGCTTTGGCTTTACATTGCCAAATTAGAATTTTGAATGTTTTTGAAGTTTTCATTTTTCTTTCGTTTTAGGTAACCGAATATTTCCAATTAACGAAAGTTAAATCACGTAGAAAGCTCCGCTCTCTCTAATAAAGATACAAAAAAAGTGCCAAGTCTTAGGTAACCGAATAGGTCACTTTTTTTCTAAAAAAAAAGCTAACTAAATGAAATCAAAAAATATTAAATTTCTGATAATCATAAAGTTAGCTATTCTAAGGTATCATTTGATACCCTCTTAGTCGGGGTGGCAGGATTCGAACCTGCGACCTCCGCGTCCCAAACGCGGCGCGATAACCGGGCTACGCTACACCCCGATGGTTATCTTAATATCTGTCTTCTCACACAGACCTTTGCGGAGAGACAGGGATTCGAACCCTGGGTACCCTTGTTAGGGTACGACGATTTAGCAAACCGCTCCTTTCGGCCACTCAGGCACCTCTCCTAAATTCTTGAATGAACTTCCACATTTACCATTATAGTAAAATGCGGATGCAAATGTACCTCATCATTGCTTAGAACGCAACTATTTTTTTAGTTTTTTTATGCAAATTTATATGCTCCTGATACACAGCTCTATTCTGGATACTCTACTCTTAAATGATAGATATTAATGAGCTTTTGTTTTAAAACTTTCTTCACCATTTCTATCTCTTTAAAAGTAATATCTGCATTTAAAAATTGATTTGCTTGCATTTGACCCGCCACAATTTTATCTACGAAACTATCTATGATTAAAAAGGTTGGATTCTTCAAGCTTTTGGAAGCCGCCTCTACCGAATCAGACATCATCAGAATAGCGGTTTCTCTAGAAAAAGGGATAGGGCCTTGATATTTAAAATCCGCTTCGTCCAAATCTGGATCTTCTTCTTGGGCCTTCTTTAAAAAATAGTAAACTACATTAGTGCCATGATGCGTTCTAATAAAATCAATTACTCTATCTGGCAAATTATTCTTACGTGCAATCTCAATTCCTTTTATAACATGATCTAGTATAATTCTAGCACTATCTCTTGGAGATAACTCATCATGGGGATTTACATTGGTAATTTGGTTTTCTGTAAAATAGGTTGGGTTCAACATTTTACCCACATCATGATACAAAGCTCCTACTCTTACCAATAATGCATTGGCACCAATTTCATTGGCCGCTGCTTCCGCCAAATTTGCTACTTGCAATGAATGATGAAAGGTACCTGGCGCCTTATTCGCCAATTGTTTTAACAATTTAGAATTGGTATCTGAAAGTTCCAAAAGAGAAACATCTGAAACCAATCCAAAGATTTTTTCATAAATATAAATAAGAGGCTGGGCAAACAAAGTAATCATTCCATTGAGCAAGAAATAACCAAAAATCAGCCAATCTATATTATCCAAATTTCCCTCATGGATGATGTGAAATGCAAAGTAACCAACAATATAGATGAGTGTAATTTGACCAACAGACAAAAATAGATTCGCCCTTTTATACAATTCAGAAACAGATAATATCGTAACAATTCCGGCTATAATTTGAAGAAAGATATACTCAAAACTATTGGGTACTACAAACCCTAATATCAAAACCGTAAGGACATGTACATACAGACCCAATCTGGCATCAAAAAAAGTTTTTAATATTAAAGGAAGTATACAAAGAGGCACTACAAAAACATAGGTCTCATTGTATTTAACTACCAAGGTAGTTACAAAAACCATTAATAAAATATTGAAGAAAATAAAGGTAACTTCTGTATTATTTTTAAAAATTTCATTTCTGTATTTCTTCAGAAATAGCAGTAACATCATCAAAACCAATGCTACTAAAATGGTATATCCAAAAAGAATAAAATAATAATTATTTACAGACCATAATTCTGACTCGTACTCTTGTTTAAGTGAGTTTAAAATTTTATAATTTTCGGCTTCCACCACCTCATCTTTTGCAATAATGAGTGTTCCCTTTTCTATATTCCCCCTTGTAAAAGAGAGATTAGAGAGTTCATTTTCTAGCTCTTTTTTGGAAAGATTAGCGTCATAAAAAACATTCTGTTTTATAATTCCTAAGAACAACTCTTCGTAGTCCGATCCATAATTCGTAAGTCGCTTAGCAGCTAGGATATCTCTTATGACTTTACGGATATCTTGCAAGCGATAAACCGCCCTAGCAGCCACCCTACTCGCCTCGTTATTTTTTATTAGATGAATACTATTACCTCGTATTGTGGCGTTTTTTTCATCCAAAATTCCATTCCGATATACTTCATCAAGAATTTGAATTCCCACATTTTTTAGGGTGGGTAATTGATTATTCGTGTATTTTTCTGAGCTAAAAATTGATGGAAAGTCCCTTTCAAACGCATCGTATACCGCCAATCGTATTCCATTATCATAGGTATAATAATCAGTTCTATTGTTCCGTATTGCCAATTGTTCCTCAGCAATTTCTGATTCACTTTTATTAACTGAAAAATCAAAAGGTGCAGTAAAATTGTCATACTGCCAAGGTTTTCCTTTCTGAAATTCATACTTGAACTTCCCTCCCTTAGGGAAGAAAAAAACAATGAGAACTATGGAAAACAGGTATAGAAAACACTTGTAAATCAGTGATTGATTCTTATACAGTTTTTCAAGGAATTTGCGCATAGGAAAGAGTTATTGCCTCAAAAATAGAAAAATATAAACGTAAACACCTTCTTTTAAGAACATAACCATTTCAATTGCGCTTTAATTTATTAATTTCGCGTAGTTAAAAATCATCTTATGAATAAAGTAGTTATTGTTTCTGCAGTACGTACCCCAATTGGTAGTTTTATGGGAGCCTTATCCAGTATTCCTGCCCCTAAGTTAGGCGCTATTGCTATTAAAGGAGCATTGGAGAAAATAGGACTCGCTCCTGAAGCTGTTGAAGAAGTTTTGATGGGTAATGTAGTACAGGCTGGGACAGGACAAGCACCTGCAAGACAGGCAGCTATTTATGCAGGAATTCCAAATACGGTACCATGTACCACTATCAATAAAGTATGTGCTTCAGGAATGAAAGCAGTAATGCAAGGAGCACAGTCTATTGCGTTAGGAGATACACACATTGTAGTTGCTGGTGGGATGGAAAATATGAGTCTTATTCCGCATTATGTGCATATGAGAAATGGTGTTAAATTTGGACCAACCAGCTTAGTGGATGGTATGCAAAAAGACGGTTTGGTAGATGCCTATGACCAAAATGCGATGGGTGTTTGTGCAGATGCATGTGCTATTGAACATGAATTTAGCAGAGAGGATCAAGATAATTTTGCGATTCAATCTTATAATAGATCTGCAGCCGCATGGAAGTCTGGAAAATTTGCCAACGAAATTGTAGGGGTAGAAGTTCCTCAAAGAAGAGGAGAACCTATATTGGTAATGGAAGATGAGGAGTTTAAGAACGTAAAAATGGAAAAAATTCCTGCCTTACGTCCTGCCTTTTCCAAAGATGGTACCGTTACAGCAGCTAATGCTTCTACTATAAATGATGGTGCAGCTGCCTTAGTCCTTATGAGCGAGGACAAAGCCAAAGAATTGAACTTGCAACCCTTAGCAACTATAAAAAGTTATGCTGATGCAGCGCAGGAACCCGAATGGTTTACTACAGCTCCTGCCAAAGCCCTACCTAAAGCCTTAAACAGGGCTGGAATTGGTATTGAAGATGTAGATTATTTTGAGTTTAACGAGGCTTTTGCGGTAGTTGGTCTCGCAAATATGAAACTACTTGGATTAGAAGATGAAACTGTGAATGTGAATGGAGGTGCTGTTTCTTTAGGACATCCTTTGGGTTGTTCTGGCGCACGAATTATGGTTACATTACTAAGTGTATTGGAACAGAATAATGGTAAAATAGGTGCTGCAGCGATTTGCAATGGCGGCGGTGGTGCATCTGCTGTTGTTTTAGAACGTAACGAATAAAAAAGTAGCGCTCAAAATTTCTATGCAATACGGAATTTGCCCCCTTAGTATCGTGCCCCTTAGAGTTGGTCCGGATCATACCAGTGAAATGACTACGCAACTTTTATATGGAGATCTCTTTAAAGTATTGGAAAGACGAAAAAAGTGGAGCAAAATTAGAATAGCATTTGATGCTAGCGAGGGATGGATCAACAATCATCAATACCAATTGATTGAAGAGGAAAATTACCATAAAGCTCAAGAATCCAAACAATGCTCATTTATTACCGATTTGGTAGCTTTTGTAAGTCCTACAGAGGAAGTACTTATTCCAATTACCCTAGGCGCTTGTTTAGATCATTTAAATTTATTGGGACATCAATTTGAAGGAGAATCTAATCATCATACTGGTAAATCCAATTTCATAAATACCGCCTTACTTTATTTAAATACGCCTTATTTATGGGGTGGAAAAACTCCTTTTGGTATTGATGCAGGGGGGCTTACGCAAATGGTCTATAAAATAAATGGACATACACTTTCTAGAACTCCATCGCAACAGGCTACTCAGGGAGAAGCTCTCAGTTTCATAGAAGAAAGTGAAGCTGGCGACCTTGCTTTTTTTGATAATAATGAAGGCATTATAGACCATGTGGGCATAATAATGAAAGATAACTATATTATTCATGCTTACGGCTCGGTACGCATAGATCGTTTAGATCATACTGGTATTTTCAATACAGAGTTGAATAACTACACCCATAAATTGAGGGTTATAAAAAAGATAACCTCATAAAAAAACCCTTCGAATTCGAAGGGTTTTTTTATTTGTTTTTATTAGAAAATACTATTCTCCCAATAATTTTTTAATTCTAAGAAATTCCGTCTCATTACCCAAAGCTCCATAAATATTCTTTAATTGACTTAAGATTCCTTGATTGTCAGGATTTTGCTTTAAAGCCTCTTCTAGAATTACAGCACCTTCCTGGAAAAGATCATCCTTCTTTTGTTTTAAGGTATCGTACTTAGCAATATCGGATCTGGAACTACCTAGCTCATTCATTTCATCAATTAACGCATTTCCTTCATTTACATAGGTAGTAGATAAATTCAACTGTGCATTTACATAACCAGGGTTAATTTCTAATGCTCGCTTGTAGGCTTTTCTCGCCTCTTCTATATTCCCTTGCTCCATATTTACAACACCTATATTGTAGAACAAATCTGGATTATCAGGAGCAATTTCTGTTGCTTCTGCCATAAGGGTTTTGAATTTATCTTTGTCACCTAATTTAAAATATAGATTCGCTTCACTTAAAATTAAATTTACATCCGAAGGATTGTCTTTTCTTGCATCCGCATATGCCGCGATAGCCTTTTCGTCCTGACCTAATTGCGTATAGATAAGTGCCATGTTTTTAACAATTTCCGCTTTCTTAGAAGCTGACTTCACTTCTTTTGGATCTTTGTAGGCACCCGACTTTACCATAAGGTCTCGTTGCGCCTTACCCATTTCTTCTACTTCACCAGTTGCGTTATTCACGGCTGTATACTTTACTTCACTACCATCATAACCAATCTCTTTTAAAGTAGTATAATACTCCAAAGCTTTCTCATAGTTCCCTCCGGTTACCGCACTACTAGCTGCAAAGTATAAATAGTTGGTATCTTTTGGACTAAGGGTATAACTCAGATACAACTTTTCTGCGGCTTCATCATACTTTTTATTGTTATTGTCATCTACAGCGGCATTTACCAAATCCGCGGTCATTGCAGATAGCCTAGATTTAGCATCCGAAGAATATTTTTTCTTTCCGCTTTCTTCTAATTCGATTACTTTGTTATAAGCGCCTATCGCTTCAGAAAATGCTGATGATTCTCCTTTAGATGCAAGATCTGAATACACCTTCCCTTTGATAAAATAGTACTGTGCTTGCGTTTTAGCATCTGCACCTTCAATGAGGGAAGAAGCTCCTTCCAGGGCAGTTTTGGCAGCAGGAGCATCGCCACTTTTTAGCGCTTTTTCAGCCGCTTTCATCTCTGTTTTCTGAGAAAATCCTGCTATGGAAAATGCCATAGCTACAAACATTAAAATTCTAGTTTTCATTGTATTAAAATTAGTGTTCATCAATTTATTCTTTTGTTTCCGTGGTATCATTATCAAGAGCCGTGCCACCTTCTTTAGTATCCTCTACATCAGATGCTTGCACTTCAATATCTAAAATGTCAGTTTCCTCAACAGCTTCATCGTCTTTCATTACTTTAGCAACTGCTGCAATAGAATCGTTTCCTTTGATATTGATAAGCTTCACTCCTTGTGTTGCTCTTCCCATTACCCTCAAGTCTTCTACACTCATACGTATCGCAATTCCAGACTTATTAATGATCATTAAGTCATCCGCATCAGATACTGTCTTTATAGATACGAGTCCGCCGGTCTTTTCGGTTATCGAGATGGTCTTAACCCCTTTTCCACCACGGTTTGTGATTCTATAATCATCAATACTGGAACGTTTTCCATAGCCATTTTCTGAAACTACTAAGATTTCATCGTCAAAATTATGAACAGAAACCATTCCAACTACCTCATCATCCTCACTTGCTAAACGAATTCCTCTTACTCCCGCAGCATTTCTTCCCATGGGGCGAGTTTTGCTTTCTTCAAAGCGAATGGCTTTTCCAGATTTAAGTCCTAAAAATATCTGACTTGTTCCCGTTGTTAATTTTGCTTCTAAAAGTTCATCACCATCTTTAATGGTAATCGCATTAATTCCATTTTGACGAGGTCTAGAATATTGTTCCAAAGAGGTCTTCTTAACCGTACCCTGTTTGGTAGCCATAATTACATAATGGCTATTCACATACTCCTCATCTTTTAAATCTCTGGTACAAATAAATGCTTTCACCTTATCGTCTTGTTCTATATTAATAAGGTTCTGAATAGCTCTTCCCTTGGATGATTTACTTCCTTCAGGAATCTCGTACACACGCATCCAGAAACATTTTCCTTTTTGCGTAAAGAACAACATATACTGGTGATTGGTACCCACAAAAAGATGTTCTAAGAAATCTTCATTTCTTGTAGAAGATGCTTTTTGCCCTACGCCTCCTCTATTCTGTGTCTTGTATTCTGTAAGCGGTGTTCTTTTAATGTACCCAGCATGTGAAATTGTGATCACTACCTGTTCATCAGGTATCATATCCTCAATACTTAAATCTCCACCGGCAAAATTAATTTCCGACCTTCTTTCATCGCCATACTTATCTTTGATATGTACAAGCTCATCTTTGATGATTTGCATACGACGCTCTTTTCTTTCAAGAATGTCTTTTAAGTCAGCGATGGTTTTAATAATCTCATCGTACTCAGCTCTTAATTTGTCCTGTTCCAGACCCGTAAGCTGTCTCAATCTCATTTCAACGATCGCCTTGGACTGTATTTCAGTCAACTTAAAGCGTTCCATTAAATTTTCTCTAGCTTCATCTGCATTGGAAGAAGCACGGATAATAGCAATTACTTCATCTATATTATCGGAAGCAATAATAAGACCTTCAAGAATGTGCGCTCTATCTTCTGCCTTTTTGAGTTCAAATTTTGTACGCCTTACCACTACTTCATGGCGGTGCTCAACGAAATGATGAATCATATCTTTTACATTGAGCATTTGAGGGCGTCCTTTTACCAAGGCTATATTATTAACACTGAAAGAAGACTGCAATGCCGTGTATTTAAACAGCATGTTTAATACAATGTTTGGAATAGCATCGCGCTTTAAAATATAGACAATACGCATTCCTTTACGGTCTGACTCATCTCTTAAAGTTGATATTCCTTCTATCTTCTTATCATTGATCAAATCTGCCGTTTTCTTGATCATGTCTGCCTTATTGACCTGATACGGAATTTCTGTCACAATAATACATTCCCTTCCCTTCACTTCTTCGATAGTAGCTTTTCCACGCATTACCACACGTCCTCTGCCTGTATGAAAAGCCTCTTTTACACCATCATATCCATAAATGATCCCTCCAGTAGGAAAATCTGGAGCCTTGATATGCGTAATTAACTCATCAATTTCAATATCGTTATTGTCAATATAGGCGATGGTTCCATCTACTACTTCAGACAAATTATGAGGTGGCATATTTGTAGCCATTCCCACAGCAATACCCGAAGCACCATTAATCAATAGATTCGGAATTCTTGTAGGTAGTACGGTAGGTTCTTCTAAGGAATCATCAAAATTCAATTGATGATCTACAGTATCTTTATCAATATCTGCCAGCATATCATCCGCTATCTTCCGCATTCTAGCCTCTGTATATCGCATTGCTGCAGGGCTATCTCCATCTACTGAACCAAAGTTACCTTGTCCATCTACCAACATATATCGCAAGCTCCATTCTTGCGCCATACGTACCATAGAGTCATATACAGAAGTATCTCCATGAGGGTGATACTTACCTAATACCTCTCCAACAATACGAGCTGATTTCTTGTGGGCACTCCCAGATCTAACACCCAGTTCGTGCATCCCGTAGAGTACTCTTCGGTGAACTGGTTTTAAGCCATCTCTAACATCTGGTAAGGCACGTGACACAATGACTGACATTGAATAATCAATGTAAGCAGATTTCATCTCATCTTCAATGTTAATAGGAATCAATTTTTCTCCTTCTGCCATTTTAGAATCTTAGTTATTTATAGGGTTAATAAAACATGCCAATATACATAAAATCATAGCTTTCAAGGCACATAAAAAGGAGTTTATTAAACAATTTATTAACACTTTTTAAGGGGTGTTTCGTTGATAATTCAAGTGTTAATTTTTTTGAAATTCACTCTTTTTTTCGTCATTATCTACATCTTTGTCGAATATAGGTACGGTATTTGTCATAGATACAGATAGATTTAGTATTTTTAATGCGGAAAGGATTCAAATATGGACGATAATTTTTCACCAAGAGTAAAAGACGTAATTGCATACAGCAAAGAAGAGGCTTTAAGGTTAGGTCATGATTTCATAGGAACCGAACATTTAATGCTCGGATTACTTCGTGATGGCAACGGAAAAGCAATCAGCATTCTGGATGCATTAGATGTAGATTTAGATCACTTAAGAAGAAAAGTGGAAATTCTGAGTCCGGCCAACCCAAGTTCTGGAACTGCGGGTCAAAAAGACAAGAAGAATTTACATTTAACTCGCCAAGCGGAAAGAGCGTTAAAAACTACTTTTTTGGAAGCAAAACTTTTTCAAAGTTCTTCTATTAATACCGCTCACTTGCTCTTGTGCATTCTTAGAAATGAGAATGACCCTACTACCAAGTTATTACATAAATTGAAAGTAGATTATGATGGGGTAAAGGAGCAGTTCAAATCCATGATTACTAGTGATGATGATTATATAGATTCTCCTACATCCGAATCATTTCCCGGAGAGTCTGAGGATAGTAATGAAGGAAAAGAAGGAACTTTTGGTTCTACTTCTTCTCAGAAAGGAAGTAAAAAATCTAAAACTCCGGTACTGGATAATTTTGGACGCGATCTAACTCAACTTGCAGAGGAAAATAAATTAGATCCTGTAGTTGGAAGAGAAAAAGAAATAGAGCGTGTTTCTCAGATATTAAGTCGTAGAAAAAAGAACAATCCATTATTGATTGGTGAACCTGGCGTAGGTAAAAGTGCCATTGCTGAAGGATTGGCATTACGAATTATTAATAAAAAAGTATCTCGTATTCTTTACAATAAACGAGTGGTGACCCTAGATCTTGCTTCTTTAGTGGCGGGTACCAAATATCGTGGACAGTTCGAGGAACGAATGAAAGCGGTGATGAATGAGCTCGAAAAAAATGATGATGTCATTCTTTTCATTGATGAGATTCATACCATTGTTGGAGCAGGTGGTGCAACGGGAAGCTTAGATGCTTCTAATATGTTCAAACCAGCTTTGGCTAGAGGCGAAATTCAATGTATTGGTGCAACTACTTTGGACGAATACAGACAATATATAGAAAAAGATGGAGCCCTTGAGCGTCGTTTTCAAAAAGTAATTGTGGAACCCACCACCGTGGAAGAAACTATAGAAATTCTAAAAAACATTAAGGGTAAGTACGAAGATCATCACAATGTAAATTATACAGACGAAGCGATTGTTGCCTGTGTAAAACTTACGAACAGATACATGACTGATCGGTTTTTACCAGACAAAGCGATAGACGCATTGGATGAAGCTGGCTCTAGAGTTCATATTGTGAACATGGATGTGCCTAAACAAATTCTAGAATTAGAGAAACAATTAGAAGATGTACGCGAGTTAAAGAATAGTGTTGTTAAAAAACAACGCTATGAAGAAGCTGCGAAACTGAGAGATGACGAAAAACGTCTTGAAAAAGAATTGGCGACGGCTCAGGAAAAATGGGAAGAAGAAAGCAAATTACACAGAGAAATGGTATCGGAAGATAACGTAGCCGATGTAGTTTCTATGATGAGTGGTATCCCAGTAAATAAAATTGCACAAACCGAAAGTAATAAGTTAGCAGAATTGCCTGCACTCATAAAAGGTAATGTAATAGGCCAAGACGATGCCGTAGCGAAAGTAGCGAAGGCCATACAACGAAATAGAGCTGGACTTAAAGATCCAAATAAACCTATTGGTTCCTTTATATTCTTAGGACAAACCGGCGTTGGTAAAACTCAACTTGCCAAGGTGTTGGCGAAAGAATTGTTTGATTCAGAAGATGCACTCATTCGCATTGACATGAGTGAATACATGGAGAAATTTGCTATTTCTCGATTGGTAGGAGCGCCTCCGGGATATGTTGGATATGAAGAGGGCGGACAACTTACTGAAAAGGTTCGCAGAAAACCTTATTCTGTAGTACTCTTAGATGAAGTTGAAAAAGCACATCCAGATGTTTTCAATATGATGCTTCAGGTACTCGATGATGGTTTTCTCACTGATAGTTTAGGAAGAAAAATAGATTTTAGAAATACCATAATTATAATGACTTCCAATATTGGAGCCCGTCAATTAAAAGATTTTGGGCAAGGTGTTGGATTTGGAACAGCGGCAAAAAAATCGCAAGAAGATTCTCATCAGAAAAGTGTTATTGAAAATGCTCTAAAAAAGGCCTTTGCTCCAGAATTTTTGAATAGAATTGACGATGTAATTGTCTTCAATCCACTAGAGAGAGAACATATCCATAAAATCATTGATATTGAACTAGAAAAGCTTTTTGCACGTATCAAAGACATTGGCTATAACTTGAAACTTAGTTCAAAAGCCAAGGATTATATTGCGGATAAAGGATTTGATAAGCAGTACGGTGCACGCCCTTTAAAAAGAGCTATTCAAAAATATATTGAAGATGCACTTGCAGAGGAAATTGTAAATTCCAAATTGGAAGAAGGTGATAGCATTTCTATGGATTTAGATACCAAAAAAGAAGAGCTTACCATTAAAATAAAGAAGGCAGAAAAGTCCTCTAAAGCCTAAGGAAACGTAGGAATATATAACGAAGAGAGCCGATTAAATCGGCTCTCTTTTTTTATGCACTTACCTCATATAGTAGGAATTAAAATACAGTGAATCATAGAGGGTGTCGTATAAACGATATTTTCGCCCTTCATCTATTTTTTTTCTTCCTTCCTTACCATACTGCTACTTTCGTCTTGAGACACTATAAAATACATAAAATGAAAGTCGGACCGGCTAAAAAGACGATTATCGTCAGAGAATACCAATTGGATATTGGAATTATCCAGGTATACGAAGATCACATGGTTTCTATTTTTGAAGAAGGGGCCACCCTTACCTTAGAAAGAGCATACCAAATTATTGGAATTTCTGAAATACACTTTAGAGAAAAAGACTTTGGCTTTATAAGCCTTCGCAAAAACTCCTATGCTATAGACCCAACCATCTATAGCTACCTTAGAGAGCTAACCAATCTTAAGGCATTTGCGATCGTTTCTATAAAAGAAATAGACATGCATAACTTCAAAATTGAGAAGTTGTTTTATAAAAAGTCAATGAAATTCTTTATCGATTTCAATAATGCTTTGGCTTGGATTAAAAGACGTGTAAAAGCGAAGTAGTTTCTAAAACCAAGATACCACCAACCACCAAAAACTAGTTACAACTATTCTTCCTGTTTAGAACCTTCTCCTGAAGGTGTTTCTGGTACTTTAAAAAGGTCTAAAAAAGCATCGCCAAGCGTATCTATTAATCTTGTCGCTGTTAAAGCTTGATATCCCGTTTTTTCTACGGCGATATCTCCAGCTTTTCCATGCAAATAGGTTCCAAAAATAGCAGCTTGTATAGAGAGATATCCCTGTGCCATTAATCCAGTAATGATTCCTGTAAGCACATCTCCACTGCCAGCTGTAGCCATTCCAGGATTACCAGTGGTATTAATGTAAGACATATCATGGTATACAATGACAGAATTAACACCTTTAATGATTAGTACACAGTCGTATTTTTCAGAAAACTTTTTCGCTTTTGCCAACTTGTCAAAATCATCTTTCCATGAACCAATTAAACGTTCTAATTCCTTAGGGTGCGGTGTTAACACAGAAAGTGCTGGTAGCTTGGCTAAAAGTTTTTTATTCTCAGATAAAATATTTAAAGCATCAGCATCTACAACCAGTGGGTTCTTAACTTTTCCTAAAAAGGTACCGAATGTTTTAACGGTTTCCTCTTCTTTACCCATACCAATACCAATGCCTATGGCACTGGGTTCTATTTCAAAATCAATATTAGTAAGGTGCGTTTCGCCAGTATCCGCAATGACCATTGCCTCTACAAGAGAAGTTTGTAATGGCAACATACCACAAGTAGGTACATATGCGGTTACAAGCCCACTTCCAGTAACCAAACTCGCTCTAGAAGCCAAAGAAACTGCACCCAACTTTCCATAACTGCCCCCAATAATTAACGAATGTCCATAAGTCCCTTTATGTGAATACTTCTTCCTAGGAATATACAGGGGTAGTACTTCTGGCTTTGCAATAAGTTCATAGGCAGTTTCATTTTGATACAGATATTCCATATCCAAACCAATATCTAATACTTCCCATTGATCCAAGTAAATACCCGTTTCTGGAAGAAAAAAAACAAGTTTGGGTGCCTGAAAACTCAATACATAATTTGCCTTTATAACACTTTCGGGAAGGGAAGGCACCTGGTCCATGAACAAACCAGAAGGAATATCTACCGATAAAATAAAGGCCCCTGATTTATTTAAGTACTGAATAAGCGAAATTACCCAAGGGTCTGGTGTCCTATTAAGACCTATTCCAAAAATTGCATCTACAATAATATCATCCTTTCCTATTGCAGGGAAGCTATGATCAGCATCTAGAAAATGAGGCCATATTTTGCGGTCTTTTAAACGATCTAGATTGATAAGAAAATCTTTAGAACGTTTTTCGCTATAATTCACCACATTCACTTCTATATGATACCCATGCTCTTGTAAGTGTCTAGCAAGTGCTATTCCATCCCCACCATTATTTCCAATGCCGCAAAACAAATGGATTTTTACTGGGGCACCCTGCATTCGCATATGTATCCAGTTAAAAATCTGAACAGCAGCTCGTTCCATTAACTCATCACTTCCTATTTGCTGTTTCTCAATTGTGAATTTATCAGCATCATATATTTGTTGGGCGGTAAAAATCTTCATTCAATAAAAATAGTAAGGAAATTTTAATGATTTAATAAAAATTTCGTCGTGTATTTGATACGGGAATCAAAAATACTACTTTTAACTCTTACTTAGGAAGATGCGTTACAACAATCTTTTACATACACTTTTCGTTTCCACACTCAAAAAGAATAGTTCTTTTACGATCTTTTTTTGCACTACTACCCCTTTGGGGTAAACTACTATATATCTCCGTTTTCGCATATTCATGCATCCATTTAATTACAAATTAATTCAATTTTTGCCTCATGAAAGTATTAAAATTTGGCGGTACTTCTGTTGCTAATGACAAAAACATAAAACTAGTTTCATCCATCGTAAATAGCACGGAGAACGCTCAGGTAGTCGTAGTGGTCTCGGCGCTCGGAGGGGTAACAGATCTACTTCTAGAAGCAGCGAACTTGGCCTCACAACAGAAGGAAAAGTATAAAGAGGTGCTGCGTCAAATAGAAGACAGGCATCTTAAAACCATTAAAGCACTTATTCCTATAAAGGAACAAAGTAGTGTATTGGGACATGTTAAAAAAGAACTCAACGTTTTAGAAACCTTGCTCGACGGAGCTTTTTTAATTGGTGAAATAACCCCTAAACTTTCAGACAAAATTGTGAGCTATGGAGAACTACTATCTTCCTATATCATTAGCAAATTCTTTATTTCTCAGAAATTAGATGCCGCCCACGTGGATAGCCGAACGCTTATAAAAACCAATAGCGATTTTGGGAGAGCTGTTATTAATTTAGACAGCACCAATAGAAATTGCATAGCCTACTTCAAAGAAACGCCCGCCAAAATAACCGTGCTGGGCGGATTTATTGCGTCTTCAGAAAATGGAGATTCTACTACCTTAGGGAGAGGTGGTTCAGATTATACAGCTGCCATCATTGCTGGTGCATTAAACGCCAGTGTTTTAGAAATCTGGACCGATGTAAGTGGCATGTACACTGCCCATCCAAAAATTGTACAACAAGCAAAAGCAATACCACACATTTCTTATGAGGAAGCGATGGAATTATCGCACTTTGGTGCTAAGGTATTATACCCCCCTACCATTCAGCCTGTGCTATCGAAAGGCATTCCCATCCATATAAAAAATACCTTTATACCAGAGGAGGCTGGCACAAAAATTACCAAGAAAACAACTCAAAAAGGAAAAACAG
Source organism: uncultured Flavobacteriaceae bacterium (assembly GCA_947500575.1). Lineage (GTDB taxonomy): Bacteria > Bacteroidota > Bacteroidia > Flavobacteriales > Flavobacteriaceae > CANMSI01. The sequence goes on from CANMSI010000004.1 coordinate 81,811, forward strand.
TTCGTGGTATCACGCACATAGAAAACATAGCTTTGCTTTCCTTAGAAGGTCCTGGGATGGTAGGAATAGCTGGAATTTCCAAACGTTTTTTTGAAGAGCTTTCAAACGCAGGAATTAGTGTTGTTTTAATAACCCAAGCGTCCTCTGAGCATTCTATCTGTGTAGGCATTGCGTCAGAGGAGGCACTGAGAGCTATGGAGGTTGTTAATCTTGCTTTTGCATATGAAATTTCTTCTGAAAAAATTAAAGCAGTAGTTGCAGAAGATGACTTGGCTATTATAGCATTGGTAGGCGATCAGATGAAAAGTCATCAAGGTCTTAGTGGAAAAATGTTTAGTACACTCGGGAAAAACAACGTAAATATTAGAGCTATTGCGCAGGGAGCCTCCGAGCGGAATATCTCGGCAGTAATTCAAAAGGTTGATGTTAAAAAAGCACTTAATACGCTTCACGAAGCATTTTTTGAAGAAAATATAAAACAACTCAACCTCTTTGTAATGGGGGTAGGAAACGTAGGCTCTAAATTCCTGAACCAGATTGAAAAACAAAGTAACTATCTAAAAAAGAACTTAAAACTAAATATCCGGGTTATTGGCATTTCCAATTCCAGAACCATGGTCTTTGATGAAAATGGAATTGCGTTAAAAGCATGGGAAACTAGCTTAGCCGAAGGAGAAAAAGCCAATCGGGAAACGTTCTTTAAGACCATAAAAGCACTGAATTTCCGCAATAGTATTTTTGTAGACAATACTGCAAGTGCAGAGGTTTCGGAGACCTATAAGTCCTATTTAAGTAGTAGTATTTCCGTAGTAACATGCAACAAAATTGCTTGCTCTTCGGCCTATGAAAATTACAGTGTCCTTAAAAATTTAGCAAGAACTTATAACGCTCCCTTTCTATTTGAAACCAATGTAGGCGCGGGATTACCAATTCTAGATACGCTTAAAAATCTTATTGCTTCGGGAGATAAAATTTTAAAAATACAAGCCGTACTTTCTGGTAGTTTAAATTTTGTCTTCAATAATTTTGACGATCAAACTACTTTCCATGAAGTAGTCCAGAAGGCACAGATAGAGGGTTACACAGAACCTGATCCCAAAATAGACTTAAGCGGTATTGATGTAATGCGAAAAATACTAATTTTAGCAAGAGAGAGTGGTTATGTATTGGAGATGGATGCTATTGAAAATAAATCATTCTTATCGCAGGCGAGTTTGGAAACTACCAATAACACCGATTTTTTTAGCTGTCTAAAAGAAGATGAGCGCCATTTCCAAAAAATATATAGCGATGCCATAGCGGCTGGTAGTAAACTAAAGTATGTAGCCCAATTTGAAAATGGAAAGGCAAGTGTTGGTTTGCAACACATTCCGAAAGGGCACGACTTTTATACTTTAGAAGGAAGTGATAATATTGTCTTATTTTATACAGAACGCTATCCGAACCAACCTCTAATTATTAAGGGCGCTGGTGCAGGGGCAGATGTAACTGCATCGGGGATTTTTGCAGATATTATTAGAATTGGTAATTACTAAGACTATGAATAAAAATGAAATAAAAGTGTTTTGCCCCGCAACCATTGCCAATGTTTCTTGTGGATTTGATGTGCTTGGTCTTGCACTAGATGCTGTTGGGGATGAAATGACTGTTCGAAAAATAGACACCAAAGGAGTTTATATTTCCAAAATTATTGGGCAAGATATTCCACTTGAAACAGAAAAAAATGTAGCAGGGATAGCCGGATTAGCACTTTTACAAGCCAGTGACTATCTAGGCGGATTTGAAATAGAAATTCATAAAAAAATTAAAGCAGGTAGTGGTATCGGCAGCAGCGCGGCAAGTGCTGCAGGTGCTGTTTGGGCAATGAACATGCTCTTGGAAAATCCGTTTAGCACCATAGAACTCGTACAATTCGCCATGGAAGGTGAACGCCTAGCAAGTGGTGTGCCGCATGCAGATAATGTTGCCCCAGCCTTGTTCGGAGGATTTACTTTAGTACGAAGTTATGATCCGCTAGATATTATTCAAATACATACACCAAAGGAATTATATGCAACCATTCTTCATCCACAGATTGAAATAAAAACCGCCGATTCTCGCAAAATACTTAAAACAACTATTTCCCTCCAAGATGGCATCAAGCAATGGGGTAATGTGGGTGGTTTAATTGCCGGACTTTATACTGAAGACTATGCCCTTATTGGGCGTTCTTTAGTAGATCATATTGTAGAACCCATCCGATCAATTTTAATTCCTGGTTTCGATGATGTAAAAAAAGCATCCTTGGATGCAGGTGCTTTGGGTGCTGGTATTTCTGGCTCTGGCCCCTCCATTTTTGCCCTAAGCAAAGGAGAACAGACAGCAGAAAAAGTAGCTAAGTCAATAAAAGAAGTGTATCGGACCATTGGTGTTGAATACGATTTACACATTTCTAAAGTAAATTTAGAAGGAATGAAAAATTTAAATCCATAAAATGAAGTTCTATAGTCTGAACAAACAAGCCACTGCGGTCTCTTTTAAGGAGGCTGTAATAAATGGTATTGCACCTGATAGAGGATTGTACTTTCCAGAAAGCATTACACCTCTCCCCCAGTCATTTTTCAGCACAATAGAAGATATCTCATATCACGAAATTGCCTATCGAGCCATAGAACAGTTTGTAAAAGAAGACATTCCTGAAGAAACCCTTAGAAAAATCATAGCTTCGGTCTTGGATTTTGAATTTCCACTCGTTCAACTTGAAGAAAATGTTGCGGTACTAGAGCTTTTTCACGGCCCAACAATGGCATTTAAAGATGTAGGAGCACGTTTTATGGCAGGATGCCTGGAATACTTTTCGCAAGAAGAAAAAACGCAAGAGGTGACCGTCTTGGTGGCCACATCTGGCGATACTGGAGGCGCAGTCGCTAATGGGTTTTTAGGGGTAAAAGGCGTGAAGGTGGTAATTCTTTACCCCAGTGGTAAAGTAAGTGAAATTCAAGAAAGACAACTCACTACGCTTGGCCAGAATATAACTGCGCTTGAAATAGACGGCACTTTTGATGACTGTCAAAAAATGGTAAAAACAGCTTTTCTAGACCAGGACCTTCTTGCGAATATGAAATTAACTTCTGCTAATTCTATCAATGTTGCTCGTTGGCTCCCACAATTATTTTACTTTCTTTTTGCCTATAAGGAAGCTAAAAAACAACACAAAGAACTGGTCTTTTCTGTTCCTAGTGGGAATTTCGGAAATGTCTGCGCCGGAATGGTGGCTCAGACCTTGGGTATGCCTGTTCCCCACTTCATTGCGGCTACGAATATCAATGATGTAGTTCCAAAGTTCATGAAGAATGCCTCATATGAACCCAAGCCGTCACACGCAACCATTTCTAACGCAATGGATGTAGGTGATCCCAGTAATTTTATCCGTATTCAACATTTGTATCAAAATAACTTTAAAACTTTAAGTAAAAATCTCTCATCTTTTTCTTTTTCCGATGAGGAAACAAGGGAAGGCATGAGAAAACTTTACAAGGCTTGTGATTATGTAGCAGACCCACATGGCGCAGTAGCATATTTAGGGCTAAAAAAGTATCAGAAACAACACCCAAACACCTATGGTATTTTTCTAGAGACTGCACATCCTGTGAAATTTTTAGAAGTTGTAGAAGACACCATCAAACATTCACCAGAAATCCCTTTACAGATTCAGAAGGTATTGGATAAAGAAAAAAAATCCATAGCAATAAAAACATATAATGAGCTGAAAGTATATTTAATGGCTCATTGAAATTGGAGATCGTGCATTTTTGGGATAACTTTAAAAAAAAACACCTTTGAATAAAATCAAAGGTGTTTTTTCTATTTAGCTAAAATGGTACTCACATTTTAGTAAGAAATACATTGCCATTTTAATGTTTTACATAAAAGTCATAGACCACTACTTCTCCATAGTTATTTGGATTCCCTGTATTACCACCTTCCCGCTCGGCGTTGCTTTGCGTATAATTTCCAATTTTAAAATAGGCCTGATCATAGTCCTTGTCCATTACTACAGAACTACCTCCATCCTTAACCAGGTAACTAGAAGCATTTCCATTTGCATATGCACTCTTTAAATTTCCATCCTCACTATAATAACAATAGTGCTTTCCATTCTTTACTTCAAAAATGACTTCGTGCACCTTGCCTAAACTATAATTATCCTTTATGGTAAGATTACTACGTAATTTACCCCCGTTAAAACTCAAGAAAAGTTTACTCCCTTCCAACCGCAAAACCATGGCATCATCAATTCCTGCACTTTTATCACCATGAATTTGTGTAGCCACCAAATGATCTTTTACTATTGGTAGATTGGTAATAGCTTGTTTTACATAAATAACATTAGTTCCGTTGGTATCCCAGTACACATCCGATTTTCCATCGGGAGTTCGCTCTCGAAGTTCGGAACGGATGTAGCTAGAGTTCGGAGTTGTACCGTTGTTGTTTCTAATAGGAGCTCTAAAAACAATTCCATTTTTGCTGTTATTCACAAAAAAGTATTCATTGTTATTCTCTCCACAAAGTGTTTTATCTTCCGATCCATCAGGATACGTAATTTTCCATTGCTCGCAATTATCCATCAAATCCGAAGGGATATTGGCATTCCCCCCATTGGGTTCATCATCTTCAAAACTAAAAACCTGTACTTCGGCCAAGGATAAAGGGTTGGTTCCTTTTAACTTAACCCTCACTCTTGAACCTGTTACCCCTCCTGTATTGATAGTAACTGATGGATTCGGAGTACCACTTATTGTAGTTTTATATACCTGATTACCCACACTGTTATATACAAAGACATCAAAATTACTGAGTCTATTCGAACAACAATCTGTTCGGTTCCATATCTTAATAGTACCTATTTTGTAATTTGCACCTAATCGAACTTGCCACCATGGTCGTAATTGATTATTTGTATGTGTAACACTACCATTGCTCCATTTCCCATTGGTATCTCCATCTACCGCTCTGCTTGCACTCCCCCCATAACTGGTGGATAATTGCTCAGCAGTTTTACCCAGAGCCAAGTTCGTACCCCCAGATGATGGATTGTTGGTATTAGAACCACTAAAACTAAAAGAATCCACATCTAATAAATAACCACTGCCTCCTTTAAAAACAAGGTATAGATCTGAATTGTTAGAATCATCATTAATACTTCCGGTAAAAGTCTTCATCGTATTCCAACCGCCTGTATTGGAAACGGTTACTTTTCCTAATAAGTCACCATTGGCGCCACCAGCTCTTAATTCGATAGTCCCACCACTTTTGCCACTTGAGGCTCTAACAGACACTGAGCTAGCACCAGAAAAATCAAAGTCTTCAAATCGAATCCAATCGTTATTGTTGATATATCCTACTTTGGAACCACCCACAATTTGAATACCATTTTGAGCATCGTAGTCTTCCGCTTGTATGGAAGAGCTATTTAAGGTAGCTACAATAAACTCTTCAGCCGTGTTCGCAATTACTTCCTCACTGAGATCCTCTTGCGAACAAGAGAAGAGAACCAAGGATGAGACCATCATCTTTACAAAGGTTCTAATCTTTACTTTTTGTTGTTGTTTTTTCATAATAATAAGATGTTAAGTTAAATTTTAGGGCATAAAATTAATTGGTAAACCAAATTGGATAACCAAATTGGTTTACCAAACATACATTAATTTTGAAGTAAACACAACATAAGAATCAAAAAACCAACAAAATGATATTTTTTTATGATTTTTTATGTCAAATATGAAATTAGGGTAAGCGTATTCTATGACATAAACAATGGGCAAAACTGCTTTAAAAGTATAAGAAAGAGCACTTGCTAGTGCTTGTCCGCTCATTCATCAATGAAACAAAAAACCCAAAGACTTTAAAGTCTTTGGGTTTTCAAAGTATTTCTATCTACTGAATTAATCCAAACTAGGAAGTTCAAAGTTCGTTAAAGGACTTGGTTCTTTCATCAAGGCTTCAATTGCTTCTGCGGTTCTTGGTGCCATGGCAGAAAGATTCACTGGACCATCTTCTGTTATAAGAATATCATCTTCTATACGAACCGCAATACCCCACCACTTTTCATCGCAATTACTACCTTCCGGTATATAAATTCCGGGTTCTACCGTAATTACTGTGTTCTCTTTAAAAGGAGCATAGGTGCCTTTATCATGCACATCTAGCCCCAAATAATGTGATGTGCCATGCGGAAAATAGGTTCTTCCTTCTTCTTCTTTCGATATAATTCCTAACTTCAGCAAGCCCTCATTTATCACCTTTCTTGCTGCCTGTTCGGGACCTCCAAAATTAGCACCCACAACACTCGCTTTTATACCAGCTTCTTGGGCATCATACACAATATCATAAATCGCTTTTTGCTCTGGAGTAAAGGTTCCATTGGCTGGTATAGTTCTAGTTACATCGGCTGTATAACCGTGGTATTCTGCTCCAAGGTCCATCAATACCAACTCTTCCCCCACTTTAGGTTTGTTATTTTCTATATAGTGAAGAATACAGCCATTCCCTCCTCCTCCTACAATAGAAGGATACCCTTCATATTCAGCGCCGTACTTCTTATACACAAACTCATGTACTCCTTGAATTTCTGTTTCCGACATGCCAGGATGCATAGCTTTCATAATTTCCACCTGGCCCACAGCAGATATTTCTATGGCCTTCTTAAGCAATACTAATTCCTCCTTGGTCTTGGTCTCACGAAGGTTATTCATGATCTCTGCAATTACCCCAGAATTCAAATTGTTTGATTTCAGTTCTAAGGTTACTTTTTCTTTAATTTCTTTTCGAACCCCATCATCCTTTGCATTCACAAAATTACTTAACAATTCATCTTTTTGTAAATCTGTATAGTAGTTTAAATAACGTCCTAAAGTCTGCGCTACATTGGCGCTATTCTCCACATTCGTAGATTTAATCATCGTATATAATTGCTGCTTCGTAGCATCATAATCCGATGGATAATTAGTTCTTTCTTTAAATACGTTTATTAAATCAAAAAGATCTGCACTTCCTCTAGCATCCCGATAATCATTCTTAAAATCAAAAAAGAGCACCATATCAAAAGCCTTAAAATCAACCGAGGTTTTCGCAAACTCTTTCCCATTCAAAGCCATTGAAAAACCTAATTTTTCTTTAACGCCCTCAACGCCCAATCGTTTTCCATTCCACTGCTCCGCACTAGGATCTCTCTCCTGCGCATATACCATTTCGTTATAGCTATTCCCGGCTGTATCTGTTTGGTTTTCAGAAAAGATCAGTAATACAGTGTTGGGTTCTCTATACCCAGTTAAGTAATAAAAATCTGGATCCTGGTGATAGATATAATCCACATCATTTGCTCTATTCCTCACAGGGTTTGAAAAAAGAACAGCCACTGAATTTGGAGGCATTTGAGCCCTAAAAGCTTCTCTTCTTTCCTTGTGAAATTCCGCTGATAAAAAATCTTGCGGGGTTTCTTGTCCAAAACTGCTTGTTGTAAAAAGGAAAACAAAAACGAATAACACTAAATACCTCATCTTTTTCTAATTTATGTAAAATCGAAAATACGGATTTTACAAAACATTAGACCTACTTTTAGCTTTTAAATTATAACTATAAAGTGACTTCCGTTCAAGGATGAGACCTTCTTTCAATTCTATTCATTTCTCTTCAATATTTGAAATCTTCTCGATGCTATCGCCAAAATATTATATACATTTGCTCCTCATATAAACAGTCTTATGAAGCATACAGCACTTACAAAAATTCATGAAGCATTGGGAGCCAAAATGGTCCCATTTGCAGGGTATCTAATGCCTGTTTCCTATGCAGGAGTAAATGAAGAACACCAAACCGTTAGAGAAGGTGTGGGCGTATTTGATGTATCTCACATGGGAGAATTTTTAATAAAAGGACCCAATGCACTGGCTTTAATACAAAAAGTATCTTCCAATGATGCTTCCAAACTCACTGTTGGCAAAGCTCAATATAGTTGCTTACCAAACGAAACAGGAGGCGTTGTGGACGATCTTATAATTTACAAAGTAAAAGAAGAGGTTTACCTTTTGGTGGTAAATGCTTCTAATATTGATAAAGACTGGGCGCATATTTCTAAATATAATGAGGCCATAGGGGCAACTATGGATAATATTTCTGAAAAATACTCGCTCCTAGCCATTCAAGGACCAAAGGCAATAGCTGCCATGCAAGCCTTAACTTCTGTAGACCTGTCTGCTATTAAGTTTTACACTTTTGAAGTGGCAGATTTTGCAGGTATAGATCATGTAATTATCTCCGCCACTGGTTATACAGGTTCTGGTGGTTTTGAAATCTATTGTAAAAACGAAGAAGTAGCTCAGGTATGGGGAAAAGTACTGGAAGCGGGTGCCGATTTTGGAATTAAACCCATAGGTTTGGCTGCTAGAGACACCCTTAGATTAGAAATGGGGTATTGTCTGTATGGCAATGATATTAGCGATGAAACTTCGCCTTTGGAAGCAGGCTTAGGTTGGATTACCAAATTCACAAAAGATTTTGTGAACAGCGAAGCACTTGCAAAAGAAAAAGAGCGAGGGACTTCTAGAAAACTAATTGCTTTTGAACTAGACGATCGGGGAATTCCGCGCCATGATTATGATATTGTTGATAGCAATGGAAAGAAAATTGGGGTGGTAACTTCGGGAACCATGTCGCCTTCTTTGGGCAAAGGCATTGGCTTAGGGTATGTACCTAAAATCTTCAGCGATGTTGGCGGTAAAATTTATATTCAAATAAGGAAAAAAAGCATTCCGGCTACCGTGGTTAAACTTCCTTTTTACAAAGGCTGATGAGTAATTTTCAAAATATCCTAGACGAAATTTCGGGGAATTTGAACACTCTTAAGGATAGAGGTACTGTTGCATCTTATATTCCGGAGCTCGGTAAAATAGATGCAAGCAAATTTGGAATACATTTAATAGACATCCATAAGAATCATTATACTACAGGCGATTCCGATGAATTATTTTCCATTCAAAGCATTTCAAAGGTATTAACTCTATCACAAGCATTTAGCCTTATAGGAGATCGTTTATGGGAACGGGTAGATGTTGAACCTTCTGGAGATCCTTTTAACCACCTCTCCTTGCTAGAAATGGAAAATGGTATCCCAAGAAATCCACTCATCAATGCAGGAGCTATTGTAGTCTGTGATGTATTGGTTTCTCAGTTTAAAAATGCGAAAGAAGAATTCTTGTCGTATGTACAAGAAATTGCCAATGATCCTACGATCTCATATGATGAAAAGGTAGCAGCTTCCGAGCAGCAAACAGGATTTAGAAATTATGCAGCAGCGAATTTATTAAAATCCTACGGCAACCTTGAAAACAATGTGGAAGAAGTGTTGGATTTTTACTTTCATCAGTGTTCTTTGCAACTGTCTTGTAAGCAATTAGCAAGCCTCTTTTATATGTTTATTAATCGAGGGCAATGTCAAAGAAACAATACATTCCTTAACATTGGTCAAGTAAAACGTATCAATGCTTTGATGCTAAGCTGTGGTTTTTATGATGAAGCAGGAGAGTTCGCATTTAAAGTAGGTTTACCAGGAAAGAGTGGTGTTGGAGGGGGTATTGTTGCAGTACTTCCCAACCAGTTTTGTGTAGCTACTTGGTCGCCAGGTCTAAATGTAAAAGGAAATTCCAAACTGGGAATGCTGGCCTTGGAACAATTAACTACACGCACGGATCTATCAATTTTTTAGGCTTTGGATTCAAAAAAAATATTGATTTTAGGAGGTAGTGGTTTTATTGGCAATGCCATATATAAAGAACTTCGTTCTTACTTTGACACCTATGGAACCTATTGTTCTGCGAGACGCTCTTTTGAAGATAACCAACAATTTTACCGTTACGATATGGAAGAAGATGATATTCATCTACTTCTAGATAAAATACAACCTCAGCTTATTATATCTTGTTTAAGAGGGAATTTTGCTGCACAAGTGCAGGCGCATCAACATCTTGTAGAATATATTGCTGAGCACAACTCCAGACTCTACTTTATTTCCTCGGCCAATGTTTTTGATGCATACAGTAAGTATCCATCGTACGAAAATGATAAGACCTTATCTGAAAGTAGGTACGGCCGATTAAAAATTAAAATCGAAAATATGCTGCTTCGTTTGCCCAAAGAGAAAACAGCAATTTTGCGGGTCCCTATGGTATTTGGAAATGCATCTCCCAGGTTGAAAGAAATTAAGGTCTCCTTAGAAACTAGGGTCCCTATTGAAGTTTTTCCAAATTTGATCATCAATGTAACCAATGATGACAGGTTAACACAACAAATTCACTACCTCATTAACCGAAATAAAACTGGTATTTTTCATTTAGGGAGCACAGATGTGGTACATCATGAAGATTTTATTCAAGAAATCGTGGAGAAGATTGGAAATGAAGAGCCCATATACAAACGTGTTTTTACTACCAATGAAGATCGGTATTTGGCAGTACTTCCAAAATCTAATAAGCTTCCAAAGAATCTACAGGTAAAGTACCAAGAGATTATAGATCATCATGTACAACCCTAAAATCATGCTATTTGTGTACTTTTAATAAAAATGGAATCATGGAAAAATTAACAGAACAAGAAATCAAAACACGTTTACAGCAATTACCTGGTTGGGATTATATAGAAGGCGCTATTGTTACCTCCTTTGACTTTGGTAATTTTAAAGAAGCCTTTGCTGTGATGACCCGAATTGCTTTTGAGTGCGAGGCACAGGGACACCATCCAGACTGGACCAATGTATACAAATCCTTAACCATTCGTTTAAACACCCATGATGTAGGAGGTATCACGGAAAATGATTTTAATTTAGCGCATGCAATTGAGTCCATTGTACAGGCCGATTAATAGGGTATGGCTTCTAGATATTGGTATTTGTATCACCATCTAATTTTGTTAAATTTGTTGCTGTCCAAAAAATTATAGAATACTATGGGAAGAGCTTTTGAGTTTAGAAAGGCACGTAAAATGAAACGCTGGTCTGCCATGTCTAAGGCGTTTACACGTATTGGGAAAGATATTGTAATAGCTGTAAAAGAAGGCGGCCCTGATCCCAACTCAAATGCGAAATTAAGAGCAGTTATACAAAATGCCAAGGCGGTAAACATGCCGAAGGACAACGTAGAACGGGCAATTAAAAGAGCAAGTGACAAGAGTCTGGGTGATTTTAAAGAAGTATTATTTGAGGGATATGCACCTCACGGAATTGCTATTTTAGTGGAGACGGCTACGGACAATAATACAAGAACTGTTGCCAATGTGCGCAGTTATTTTAATAAGTGTAACGGAAGTTTGGGAACACAGGGATCTGTAGAATTTATGTTTGATCATACCTGTAACTTTCGTATTCCTGCAGAAGGGTTGGATGCGGAAGAACTAGAATTAGAGATGATTGATTTTGGAGCTGAGGAAGTTTTTGTAGATGACGATGGCATTCTAATTTATGGCTCTTTCGAAAGTTTTGGGGCCATCCAAAAAGAATTAGAAGCCAGAGAAATAGAGATTTTGTCATCGGGCTTTGAACGTATACCACAAGTAACCAAAGAGCTTACGGAAGAACAATCTGCGGATGTAGAAAAATTATTGGAAAAAATTGAAGAGGATGATGATGTCCAAAATGTATATCATACCATGAAGGAGTAAAATTCATTAAAAGACTAGAAAATAAAAAAAGACCCAAATTGGGTCTTTTTTTACTTTCGTTATATCTAATTTCCTACTACCAATCGTTCTGTACTTATGTGGCCATCCTTATCTTTTATCTTAATAAAATATAAGCCCCTAGGTAAATTATCCAATGGCATGGTATAGGTGGTTGTAGTAGCGGAAGGTGAATAACTTCTTACCTCCATACCTGACATAGTATGCACACTAATGCTTGCTATTGATACCTGAGCGTTTAAAACCTCAACTATTACTTCTGTAGTCGCTGCATTTGGGTAAATCTTCATTGTTTTCCCAGTTTTGCTTGTAGCATTACTTATAATTCTAAAACTCAGCTTTAATGGATTACCTGCAACACCGGTACCTCTTTTTCCACTATAAGGTGTTGCTTCTACTTCGTAGCTACCCAAAGGAAATTCTGCGCCTTCATAATCTTCATTGTTATTTCCAAATAAGGTATAAGGCACTACATTTTCGTTTTCCATATGGTTTAATTCGCCAGAGAGTTCTAAACTTACACTCCCCACTTGCACTGAAGGTAAGACAGATGCGCGTATACTTAAAGGACCATTTGGCAATAAGACCCTATCAATCTCTAATTGATCACTAAGTTCTAAAATGTCTGTATTGGTTGTAGCATCTACAAGCGTGAAACTGGTAATGACGTCTTTTTTTGGAATCACACTAAAAGAAATGGTTTTGGCTTCACCTGCAATTCCTGTTCCCTCTATTTTACTGTAGGGAGTTGCTTTTAGAGTATATTCACCCACGGGAATATCGTTCTCAGTATAGTTGCCATTAAAATCATAGAAAACGGCGTACGGTGCTTTATTTTCTTTACTCACTTTAAGAATAGGACCGCTTAGTTCTAAACGAACACTTCCTATTTCATCGCTATTTGTTTCTACTCGGATGTTTTTATTCAACAAACCAGCTACAGCATCTCCTTCCAATACACTACCATCTGTAATCTCTAGAAGATCTGTATCATTGATACCATCAACCAATATAGCTTTTGTAATCGAAGGGTTGTCTACAATGCTAAAATTGATTGTGTGAGAGCTCCCTGCAGTACCATTTCCATTTGGTTCATTATAAGGTGTAGCCGTTAACGTATAAGTTCCTTTAGGAAGGTCTGTGAGCGTATAATTACCGTCTCTATCTCCAAACAAAGCATAAGGAACCACATTTTCAGTACGTTCAGAATTAACGGTACCAGAAAGTGAAAAAGTGACACTCTTCACCTCGTTGGGTTCACTAACAATATTGGCACGGAAATTAATATCTTGAAGCCCATCGGTCTTAAAAGAAACAAAAGTAGGTTCTTCCTCCTTAATGGTTTTTATATCAGTATTTTGCTTGGCATCAATCAGCGTAAAACTATCAACAAAGTATCCAATTCCTGTTTCTTGAATTTTAAGCAACCAAAAATTTCGTTCCCCAGTATTCGCCACTGTTTTATCTCCAGATATGGGACTTTCCGAACTACCTCCAACCAAAAAACTACCGTCATTCAGAGCTAGTATAGTTATTGACACATCCCCCAAGGTACCGCCAATAGTTTTATCCCAAAGTTTAGTACCTGCACTGTTAACTTTTACAAGCCATACATCTTGTTTACGTCCACGCCCTGTTCTTGTATCATAGGGGGGGTCCGACTTATCAAATCCCTGATCGCTTGAAGAGGATCCTGCGATAAGAAAATTCCCATCTTCCAAGATCAAAATATCCCCCATAGTGTCTACGCCATTACCTCCTAATGTTTTTTCCCATAGCAAAGTCCCATTGGTATCAAAGCTTGTTAACCAGATATCGAAGTTTCCCCTGCTCTTTTCAGTCCTATCTCCGGAGGCAGGTCCAAAGGTGGTCCCTCCCACTAAAGCACCGCCATTCTCAGTTGAAACTGCTCTCCAGGCCGTATCTACGGAAAGACTTCCCAGAGTGCGTTTCCACAATTCATTCCCTGCAGGGTCTATTTTAACGATAAAGTAATCTCCAGAAGAGTATTCCGCAATACCATTAACGGTGTATCCAAGAAGTAAATAGTTTCCATCTTGAAGTCTTTCAATTTTAATTAGTCTGTCGTCGAGACCATCGTTTCCAAACGATCTTTCCCATTGTTTTGTGCCATCGATATTATAGCGTATCACTAAAAAATCACGTCTTCCGGTAAAAAAACGCCCAGCCAGAAAACCACCATCATCCGTAGAAATGAATGTATTGGATATCAAGTTATTTTTTTCGTGAATGGCAGTATCCCATAACTGATTTCCATCACTATCTAATTTGACAATCCAAATGTCAGATCCATTATTATTTGGTTGGGAGGTGGTATTTTTTAAGGGAACCGTTCTATCTCTTGAGATCTCACTATTTGAAGAACCAAAAACTAAATATCCACCGTCATCAGTATTTAATAGAGTTCCTAGCGAATCTTCTTTGTTTCCACCAATCGTTTTCTCCCATAAAATGGTACCTTCCGTATCTACCTTTACTACATAATAATCAAAGGCATTTCTAGTAAAATTTCCCTCTGTTGTATAGACGGTTCCACCTAAAAGAAAATTCCCATCTTGTGTAGGAATCATTTCCCGAAGATCATTCCAATCCTCTATACCATACACCTTATCCCATACCACCGTTGCGGTTTGCCCAAAACTAAAATAACAGCTCAGAGCAAACAGTACAAATGTTAATTTACTTTTTCTAATTGAATCTATTTGCCTCATAAGTTTGCCCCTTTGAACTAATTAATAATGTGATTTTATTGCTAATTTAAAACTACCTAACCAGCATACGCTCGTTAATCTACTTATTTCTTCACCAAGAGTTGTTTTTGGTTTACGACGCCTTGACTATCAATGGTAGTCAGAATATAAGTACCCGCAGCCAATGTATTTACAGGTAATTGATACCCATCACTATTTTGTACTTGTGACGCTTTATAAGACATTACGGCTCTTCCTTGCATATCGTGTATCAAAATATCAACCACCTCAACACTGATATCGGAAACACTCACATTCACCTCTGTTACAGCTGCATTGGGAGATAAACTTACCTCATAGGGCGATTTTTGTGCAGCTTGATTGATAATTGTAAAGTTAATTGTCTGCGAAAATAAGATTGTTCCTAACTGATTATTTTCAGAAAAAGCATCAACTCTCAAATTGTACGTATTAGGAAGTAACTTCTGACCAGAATAATCACCATTAATATCCCCAAAAAGAGCATAAGGAGCTCTATTTTCCGTTCTAGCAAAGAGTTGTCCTGCTGGTATTGTAGCAGTATAAAAATTAAAGAGAATACTCCCTTCAAATTCAGCTATTGTATTTGCTCTAATATTAAGTGAATCTAAACCATTAAAATCTGATATTATGTTAAGTATATCTCCATCATTTAACTGTAAGACGTCTGAATTGTCAATCGGATTTACAATAGTAAAGCTCTCAATTACGTCAGGGCAATTCAGGCCTTCATCTGTAAACCTCCATCCATACTTACTTCTTAATTCGCTCCTAGATTCTACTCCAAAACAATAAGCACTATTTATAGAGAAACCAGTATTCAGAGGTAATGACGGTAGTTCATTCCACCCCAGTAGTAATTTATCATAATTTTCTTGAGAAAGTGAGACACCTATAAGCATATTACCCATTGCAGAAGCTCTATCTACCTTCCAATTACTTAAATCTTGATCGAAAGAAGCTGCCTCGCTAAACATAAATGACAATACCACTCCAGGAGAAAAGTCCCAATCTTCTAAATTTTGATTAAAAGCCCCAGTTCTTAAAAACATACTACTCATTGTAATAACCGAACTTACATTCCAATCTCCTATATCTTGATTAAAATCTCTAGCGTTGGCAAACATACTTAACATCAAAGTAACCTTTGACACATCCCATCTACCAATATCTTGATTAAAGTCTCTAGCTCTATCAAACATTTGAGCCATATTTGTAACATTGGAAACATCCCAATCACCAATATCTTGATTAAATGACTGTGCACTTTGGAACATATTTACCATGTTTACTACACTGGACACATTCCAGCTTCCAATATCTTCGTTAAAAGAATTAACTCTAACAAACATATTATTCATATCAACAATTGAAGACACATCCCAGTTGCCAATAGATGGGTTTCCAACAAAATTGACACATGCTAAAAACATAGATGCCAATGATGTAACATTTGATAAGTCTGGAATATCTGTAGCCGTCATATCAAGATTGGTGCATTGATTAAATGCATTTTCAAAAGAACTCCATTGAATGTTACCCCATTGCTTGATATCAATTATTTTTTCTTTATCCTGAGATAGCCTAAAGTTGATTCTTGGAAACTGACCCGAGATTGAAACATCATAGATACCGGGATTTGCATAAGTATGTGTTATAGAACCGCTAACGTTGACATTAGAAGAACCATCCCCCCAATCAATAGAATAATTATATACTTCATTAGGATCTGTAGGTATGGTAATTTGATTATCCGCGGAAATACCAGGATTATCCGTTTTCCATGTGGTAATAAAAGCTTCATTAGTTAGCTCGGGCGTGACTTCAATAGTTAAATTGATCGTATCCTCCAATCCAATGTCGTTAGAAACCTTTAAACTCACCTCATAGGTCCCTTCTGTACTATAGGTATGAACCGGGTCCGCAATGTTAGATGTTACACCATCTCCAAAATCCCAAAGATATTCTACTACCCCCACTTCATCCTGAGAATTACTTCCTGTAAAATTGACAGTTAATGGGGCTTCTCCCCGAAGCACATTGGCAGATGCTATGGCCGTAGGTTTAAAGCCTAAGGTAAAAGTAACCGTCTCTTCCATACCAGCATCGCCTGCCCTGTTTCGTTCACTGTAGGGAATAGCAGATAACATATACGTACCCGGAGAAAAAATTGTCATGTTATTATATACACCATTTACATCTCCATACAAAGCATAAGGAGCCACATTTTCGGTTTGGGTATGTGTTAACTCTCCAGTTAGTGAAAAAGCAACACTCCTTACCTCTTCCGAATTCGTATTGGCTCTAATGTTCCCTGCAAAACCTGTGATAAGATTGATGTCGTAAGCCATTCCATTTTCAATTTCAAAAGCATCAAAAGAGGTTTCAGGGAAGTCAAGATCTACTACCACAAAGGTAAAACTATCAATAGAAATAGAAGGTTCTGGACAATTAACTCCTCCATCCGTAATAGTCCATCCATAGGTAGCTATCAAATTTTGTCTTGCATCTTCTCCCAAACAATACTGACTGTTACCGCCATCAAAACTTACGTTGCTTTGTAGACTAGGAAGGGCATTCCAACCTATAAGCGTAGCATCGTAGTTTTCTTGGGATAAAGCGATACCACTGAACATATCCGCCATAAACTGCGCACCTTGCACATCCCAATCGGCTAAATTTTGATCAAATGATGTTGCGCCAGAAAACTGTAGTCTAAAGTCACGTACGTTCCCTACGTTCCAACTTCCAATGTCTTGATTAAATGCTGTATTGTTCGCAAACATATTAAACATGCTTTCAACATTACTTACATTCCACTGACTGATATCTTGATTAAAGGTGGTATTATTTCCGATCCCTGAAAACATAGAGTTCATCTTAGTAACATTGCCCACATTCCAGTTACCGACATTCTGATTAAACGCAATTGCTCCATTGAACATTCCTGTCATATCTGTAACAGCATCTACCGTCCAGTCTCCGATATCTTGATTAAAAGAAGTTGCTAAAAAGAACATGGAACTCATATCTTCTGCCCTACTTACATTCCAATTTCCAATGGGTTGGTTGAATGCTGCTGCTCTAGAAAACATGGAATCAAAATTGATTACATTAGACACATTCCAACCAGAGATATCCTGATTAAATAAGGATGCCTGATTAAATATATTGGCCATTACGGTAATAGTGCTAACATCCCATGTATTAAAGGAGCTATTTCCCACCAGCGCCGGACAATTAAAAAACATGGAAGAAAGACTCGTTGTTTCAGAAAAATCGGGAGCATCTGTTGCTACCACATCTAGATTACCACAAAAAGCGAAAGCACTGACCATGCTTGTCCATTTAATATCTCCCCATTGTTCTACGGTTAAGATTTTGTTTTTATCTCCAGTGTTGGAAAAGAAAATTCGGGGAAAATCACCGGTAATTGAAACAGTGTACACACCCGCACTAGCATAAGTATGGGTGCTATTCCCGTTCAAATTGCTAGTTGAAGTTCCATCTCCCCAATCTATGGTGTAATCATAGCTTTCACCTGAAAAGGTAGGGATGGTAATTTGATTATCTGCTGAAACACCTGGATTATCTGTTTTCCAAGTGGTAATAAAAGGGCGTTCTGTATTCACAGGTTCATTTACCACTATTTCCAATGAAGTGGTATCCGAAAACTCATATACATTGGTCGTCGTTAATTGTACCGTATAGGTACCTGGATTCTGAAATACGTGGGTTGGATCTGCCTCCGTAGCTGTTGTTCCATCTCCAAAATCCCAAAGATACTCAAGGGAACTGTCAGGGTTTTCATTTTGAGAATTGCTCCCAGTAAACCGAACTTCCAAGGGTGCTTCTCCTGAAAGAATATTGGCACTAGCCACTGCAGTTGGTTGTACAGCAAAGGTAAAATTAACCACCGAAGGTTCCCCTGCTGTTCCTGTTGCTCCCGGACCACTATAAGGGGTTGCTGTAAGCGTGTATGCTCCTAAAGGAAAATTAGTGCCAAAATAATTACCATTATTATCTCCATATAAGGCGTAAGGAGCCGAAGTTTCCGTTCTATTTTTATCTAATGCTCCTCGTAATTTCATATCTACGCTGCCAACCCCATCGGCATTGGCGCGTATGTTTAAACGAACGCCAGTAGAAATAATATCAGCGTCATAGACCATTCCGTCTTCTAGAACAAGTATATCTAAGTTAGTATCTGCATCGACTAAGGTGAAATTTTGAATTTCGGAAGTTTGTCCATAAAAAGAAAAAGCGCACAAGAACGTGCACGCCAAGAGTAGTAATTTTTTCATAAGTGTTGTTTCTAGTGTTCGGTATGAAAGTACAAGATAAAGTCCTACAAAACGCTATGAAGATTACTTTCGATAAACAACATTAATTATCGGTTAAAAGCGCATAAAAACCCTATTACAGATTCTTGAGAAATTATTACATAAATTAGTATTCATTGGTAGGATAAGAAATCAGTATGCGCATCATTCCGTATCCTTGTAAACATACCAGCTTTTTTCCGACCAATTTTAAAAACTATACCATGCGTAAACTTTTGCTTCCTTTTATAGTATTTTCAGTATTCTTTATAATGCCCGCTAAGGCTCAAGAAATGACCCCGGAAAAACTTAAGAGTATTATTACGCAGGTGTCAGACACTTTACAGCATCAAGGAAACAGCATTCAATTTTTATATAAGCAACGTATGCTCATCTGTGTTTACGATGAAAATGCCAATCGCATGCGAATTATATCGCCTATTGTACAGCGAGAAGAAATAGGAGAAGAAGAACTCTTGAATGCCCTGGTAGCCAATTTTCATTCTGCCTTAGATGTAAAATATGCCTTAAGCGATGAAATTATATGGTCTTGCTTTGTGCATCCTTTGGCAGAGCTTTCGGAACATCAAGTTTCAGATGCCATAGACCAAGTTTTTTCTGCTGCCGCTACTTTTGGAAGTAGTTATTCTAGTACCACGCTGGTTTTCCCTGGGAACACTCAGAAAAAAGAAGATACCGGTCCTGAAATTATATCAAAAGAAAAAATAATTGAAGAAGAGGCTTCTAAAAAAATTCCAAAAAAGAAGATAAAAGACTAAAAAGAATAAGCGGGAACTTTCCCTACAACTCCTTTATAAAAAGCATGATATACTTCAAAATCGGCTTCCTTATTGTCCGTTGTAAAGTGAGGTTCTGAAACCTTAATTTCCTTCTTACCAAAATCAAAAGCAACCATTACAACAGGTACTTTTGCCGTTTTTGCTATATAATAAAAGCCACTCCGCCATTCTGCAACCTTCTTCCGAGTGCCTTCTGGTGCTAGGGTTAATCTAAATTTTTTACGATTTTTAAAAATAGCTGCTGTAGCACTCACCGTATCTTTATTTTTACTTCGATCTACGGGTGCACCACCTGTCCATCTAAAAAACCATCCAAAAGGTGGCTTAAACAGGCTTTTCTTGCCTACATAATGAATGGGTTCATTCCATACTTTCCGAATTAAAAGGCCTAGAAAAAAATCGACCCAACTCGTATGCGGCACCACTATGATTACGCATTTATCCAAGTGCTTTGGAAAAGTACCCACAACCTTCCACCCTAGCACTTTAAAGTAGATAAATTTTGCCAGTGATTGCATCATAAATTTTTATGTTTTGTCTTTAAAATAAGTGAGCGTTATATTTTGAGGTACAATTGCTTTAATCGTTCTCTCGTCATTTGATTGCTCCAGTCTTTTCCTAGGGCATTTTCCCATAAGGGTTCTAGACTTAGGGCTACAGAAATCATCGTTTCCAAATCGGAATCATTTAAGGAGGCGCAAATATTTTTGGGAAGTACAATTTGTTGTTTTTTCAGCATTTTCTGAAACAATGCCACCCCCTCTGGATAAAACTCTTCTAAATATTGAAATACCAAACAGTTCCCAAGCCCATGCCGAACGCCCAATACATATGAAAGTCCATAACTCATGGCGTGTGCAACACCCACTTGCGAATAGGCAATGCTCATTCCGCCATGCCAGGATGCCATCATTAACTTTTCTCTAGCTTCTCCCGGTGTTAGTTTGTCGTCCAAATAGACCTCCTTACAGAGTTCCATTGCTTTTTCACCATAACTCTCGCTAAAAGCATTTAAGTAGGTTCCATTTAAAGATTCTACACAATGAATATAGCAATCCATGCCCGTATAAAACCATTGTTCATGCGGTAGTCCCTTTGCTAAATCTGGGTCTAATATTACTTGGTCAAAAGTGGTATAATCTGAATTTATTCCTAGTTTTCGTTCAGGTCCAGACAAGACTGTAGTTCTAGAAACTTCCGCGCCAGTACCGCTAATGGTAGGAACCCCAACATGATATAAAGATGGTTTTTGTACCAAGTCCCAGCCCTGATACTTGGCCGCATTCCCTGTATTGGTCATCAAAATAGCGGTTGCTTTTGCTAAATCTAAGAGGGTGCCTCCTCCTATTCCAACGATACCAGAGGGTGCTTCTTTAAACTGTGTTTTAATCTGACTTACCAAAGCATCTACCTGAGCAGTTGTAGGTTCCTCATTTGCAGAGATATAAATGATCTGATCATTAAAAATGAGCGGTATTCTCGCTGCAAGTGCAGTTCCTTCAAAAACATCATCCACCAAAAAAATAAAAGCTGCATCCGAGTGACTTCTCTTAGGCATTATTATTTCTCCAAGCTGATCAAAACAACCTTTTCCGAAGATCACTTTAGGAACCATGGGGAAATTTCTATATTTCTGTTGCTTCTTAGGAACAATTTTTTCTGAATTCATAGGTATGTTCAATTTTAAGCTAGGGCGGTATTAATTAAGATACTTTAAAACATTCGTAATATTTGATAGGGTTAGGTGGTTATTGGTTTGATCTTCTTTCGAAACTTCTTCATGTTGCCATGTAGTGTGAAAAGGAATATGAACTGCCTTTGCACCAATATTAACCAGAGGAATAACGTCAGATTTTAATGAGTTTCCTATCATAAGAAACTCCTCTATCTGTATTTCCAAATGGTTTAATAGTTTTTGATAATTCTCTTCTTTCTTATCACTTAATACTTCTACATGATGAAAGTAGCTAGATAAGCCTGATTTTTTCAATTTTCTCTCTTGATCTAACAAATCTCCTTTTGTAAGAACAATTAATCGGTACTTGGATGATAACTGCTGCAATACCTGTTCAACACCAGGTAGGAGTTCTACGGGGTGCTGAATCATATCTTTTCCTAATGAAAGGATATCTAATAAAACTTTTGTGGAAACTTCTTGGTTAGATAAGTCAATAGCCGATTCGATCATGGATAGCATAAAACCTTTGATACCATATCCGTATAAATCCAAATTTTCCATTTCCATTTTAAAAAGCTCCTGATCTACCTTATTCTTTGTTTCATACCCTTCCATTAGAGTAGCAAACTTTTCCTCTGCTGCTCTAAAGTAGGTCTCGTTTACCCATAAGGTATCATCCGCATCAAAACCAATTACTTTAATATTGCTATAATCTATTTCCATGCTTTTTTTGCTCTCTCTAAATCTTCTGGCGTATCTATTTCTATTCCGGTAACATGGGTTTCTATCATTTTAATTTTTTTACCATATTCCAAATACCGAATCGCTTCAATCTTCTCTGTAGCTTCCAAACCTAACATGGGTAGACGCTGGAAATCCATCAATGCTCTTTTTCTAAAAGCATAGATTCCTTTATGTTTATAATACGCAGTACTGCTATTCTTTGCTCTAGGGTAAGGAATCGGTGAACGGGAAAAATACAATGCAAAATTTTGCTCATTTACAATGACTTTCACCGTATTTGGATTTGTAATTTCATCCCAATCTGTGATTTTGGTCATCAAAGAAGCCAAATCAATCTCTTTATGTTTATCTTCCTTAAAAACAGATAACACAGAAGCTAAACTTTCTTTATCAGTAAAAGGTTCGTCTCCCTGTACGTTTACAATAATTTCCACATCCATATTTTCCACTGCTTCTGCGATACGATCGCTACCACATTCGTGCTCTGCAATACTCATAATAGCCTTACCTCCTGCATTTACAATGGTATCATAAATGATAGTACTATCTGTTACTACAAAAACCGCATCGAACAAATTAGTTTGTAAAGCAGCTTCATAGGTTCTCAAAATCACGGGTTTTCCAGCCAAGTCTTGCATCAGTTTGGCAGGAAATCTCGAAGCTGCATACCGGGCGGGTATCATAGCAATTGTATGCATATCTAATGAATAATTAAGCGTTACGCTTGGGTTTTAATTTTCTATAAATGCTAAAAATAAT
Source organism: uncultured Flavobacteriaceae bacterium (assembly GCA_947500575.1). Lineage (GTDB taxonomy): Bacteria > Bacteroidota > Bacteroidia > Flavobacteriales > Flavobacteriaceae > CANMSI01. The sequence continues at coordinate 104,570 of CANMSI010000004.1, forward strand.
CACCAAAATAATGATGACTAAAATGACTGCTAAAATTGGTGCAAATATAGAAGCTGTTGCTACTACGGTAGCTGTACCAGTTTCTACGGTTGAAATAACAGGATTTCCTAAACCTCCTGTTGTTGCCGTAGAAGCAACTCTGCTGGTTGCCGAAGCCCCTTTAATTGCTGTGGCGGTACCACCTCCTGCAATAATGGCCAAAGACCACGTAATTACTGGATCTAAATTAGCCACTGTAGAAACCATCACCGCAGTACCGGCAATAGCTGCCAACGGAATTGCAATGGCATCCAAAGCATTGTCTACCCATGGAATAAAGTAAGCGAATACTTCTATCAAAGTGGCTACCCCTAAAGTTATAACGGCGGCCAAACTTCCAATCCACAGCCAGCTTTCATTTAGTTCCCATACATTGAAATAGGAGGCTAAACTAAGTGCAAATAAGGGTAAAAATACCCTAAAACCTACTGAGGCGGCTAAACCCACTCCTAAAAAAATACTGATAATAGTTTCGGAAGTCATAATGATATCTTTGATACTAAAGTAGGTTATTCCGATTCAACAAAAAAATCGTTTTTAAAGCCTATTAAATACAATTGTTGTTTTGCTCTGGTAACAGCCGTATACAACCAGCGAAGGTACTCTTTATCTATTCCATTTGGCAAATAGGGTTGTTCCACAAAAACGGTATTCCATTGCCCTCCTTGCGACTTATGACAGGTAATTGCATAGGAGAATTTTACTTGCAGGGCGTTGAAATATTTGTTGTTTTTTACTCCTAAAAACTTTTTGTATTTGGATTTTTCGTGTTCATAGTCCTTTGAGACCTCTTGGTATAATCTATTTCCTTCTTCATAGGGAAGGGAAGGAGTCTCTGCGGTAATGGTGTCTAGTAATAATACGGTCTCAAAGGGTTGTTGATTAGGGTAATCTACCAATTGTACTTTAACTTCTGCAAAGGAAAATCCATAAATTTCTTTGATGGAAAACAGTTCTAGCACCTCTATAATATCTCCGTTAGCAATAAAGCCCGCCTCTGAATTTGGCTTCAACCAAAAGTAATTATTCTTTACCACCATCATATAGTCTCCGACCGCAATATCGTTTTCTAAATACAAAATTCTACTTCGGATGTTTTGATTGTACAGATTGGCTCGCTTATTAGACCGCACAATAAAGGCTGTTTCTTCCTTTCCATTTTCACTGTATGACGTATCAATGGCCTCCTGAATTTCATGTCCGTCAACCAGTCGGACGATATCTGTATATGGGGCTACGTGAAATTGAAAAGTGTCAAAAAAAGAAGTTCGCAGTTGCTCTCTCAAATTAGTGGCATTGATTAAAATTCCAGAGTTTTCTGCCTGGCGTACTACTTCATCCAGTTCCAAACGAATTACCTCCTTATTATAATTTAAGGAGAGTTTATCCTCATCCAAGGCTGGACTCAAATCTAAACGAACGGGGGGTAACTGAGCTGTATCTCCTATTAATATAAGCTTGCAATTATGCCCAGAATATACAAACATGAGTAAATCGTCCAATAAAGAACCGTTTTCAAATAATTTAGAATCGGCAGGAGTATCGGGAATCATAGAAGCCTCATCCACAATAAAAACAGTATTTCTATGCTTATTAGGAGCAAGTACAAAGCGTACTCCACCTCCACTTTCCTTTTTTGGAAAATATATTTTCCGATGAATCGTAAATGCTTGGGTATTGGAATAGTTAGACATTACTTTTGCCGCTCTTCCGGTAGGAGCCATCAAAACCGCCTTCATGGTCGTTTTCCACAAATTACTTACTACCGTTCCTACTAGGGTTGTTTTCCCTGTACCAGCAAAGCCTTTAAGCAAAAAAAGATGATTCTTTTCTTTGGTTAAAACAAAATCTGAAAGCTTCTGAAGAGCAATCTCTTGCTTTATCGTTGGCTCGTGAGGAAATTTCTCCTTTAAAAGGTTGAAAAATGTAGATGCTGTGAGGACATTCATAGGTCTCCAAAGATAAACAGGATTTTTGGGCGAAAAACTTTTGCGATTAAAAAAAAATTGTAGATTTGTGAAATAGGTCAATACTAAATCAACTAAAATGTTACAGCTTATTCTTATCATTATCGGTATCGTTGTTTTCACCATTGGAATGGTATTCATTATCGATAAATTTTTACCTCAAAAAATTAAACCAGTAATTATCTTGGTTTTTGGTGCTATTTCTATTCTTATGGGCTACCTAATCTACGATTCGGTGAATGCTCCAATTCAATTTAAAAAAATAAAGGAAGAGCGCTTTGGTAATGTAATTGCTGTTCTTAAGGATATAGGAAGATCACAAGAAGCTTATAAAACTGTAAACGGAACATTTGCTAAAGATTTCCCTACACTCATCAAATTTGTTGAAAATGGAAGATATACCATTACACAACAACGGGATTCTTCGTATATGGAGTTTGATGAAACCTATCAGATTGATTTACTAAGAGAAGTAAAAATTATTGACACCCTTGCTTTTGTTTCTGTGAAGGATTCATTATTCAAAAATGATACTCGTTTTAAAAATATGATGAATGTGCCGGGAGCTCAGAATGGAGAAAAATTTACAATGAAATCTGCTGTAATTGACAAAAGTGGTTACAAAGCATCTGTATTTGAGGCTAAAGTTGCTAAAGATGTAGTTCTTTATGACCAACCAAAAGATCTTAGAGCTAGAGAGAATGCACATGCAAGCGTTGAGCAAGTAAATGGTAATAGTATTAAAGTAGGTTCCCTAACGGATGTAAGTACCAATGGTAACTGGCCTCCTATTTATGACAAGAAAAAAAATTAATACACCGGTAGAAGACACTTCTACAGATTACAATAAATTGTCCATTCAGGTAAGCCTGAGTGGACTTTCTTTTTGTGTATTAGATACTATAGACAACAAGATTATAGCCTCTGAAAGTATTTCTTTTGGTAAAGAATTAACGCCATATGAGGTTCAAAAACAACTTAAAGACTTATTTGAAACGCATAAAGTACAGCAAACCAGTTTTTCTGAAGTTGTTGTTATTCACAGAAACCCGCTGTTTAGTTTAGTACCTAAATCGCTATTTGATCCTAAAGAGCTGGCAAATTATTTAAAGTTTAACGCCAAGATCCTTGCTAATGATCATATAGATTATGACCATATTGAACCGCATGAAATGGTCAATGTGTATGTGCCCTTTGTGAACATTAATAATTATATCTACGATCTTTTTGGGGAGTTTCAATTTATGCATACCGCAACGGTGCTTATACAGACTTTGTTCAATTCACATGGAACGACCAAAGAACCCATATGCTATGTGCACCTTTCGGAATATCAAATGGACGTGACTATCATTGGACAGAAAAAACTCCTGTTCTACAATAGTTTTATCTATCATAGCAAAGAAGATTTTATCTATTACCTGCTTTTTGCTCTAGAACAATTAAAGTTGGATACAGAAACAATTAAAGTAAAGTTGTTTGGAGCTATAGAAGAAGGAGACGATATTTATACTATCTGCTATGATTATGTGAAGAACATTGCTATTTCTATCCCTTCAAATAGTGCGTTGCAACTGGGAGATCTTGAAAAAGAGACCATCGATTTTACACTTCTAAACGCCCTATAATGCGAATTATCTCTGGAACTCATAAGGGAAGGCATATAAGCGCACCTAAAAAACTGCCTGTTAGACCTACCACAGACATGGCAAAGGAAGCTTTATTTAATATCCTAAACAATCGTTTTTATTTTGATGAAATTGAGGTTATCGATCTTTTTTCTGGTACGGGGAATATGAGTTATGAGTTTTCTTCTAGAGGCGTAACACAAATTACCGCTGTAGATGCGCATGTAGGATGCATAAAGTTTATAGATGCTACCTCTAAGGAACTAGGCTTTGCTATTACTCCTGTGAAAAGTGATGTTTTTCTGTATTTAAAGCGAAGTGGACAAAAAGCCGATATCATCTTTGCTGACCCTCCATATGATATGCCTTTACTCGATTTTTCGAATATCGCAAAGCTTGTATTTGAACAACAATTATTGAAGGAAGATGGTGTTCTCATTATAGAGCATTCCAAGCACATGAATTTATCGGAAGTGGTGCATTTTACAAACCAACGTAAATACGGAGGGAGCGTTTTTAGTTTTTTTGATGCCAGCTCAGATTAAATGAAACTTAAAATTCAATTTAAAAAAGAGCTGGGAAAACCCACAATTCTGCGCTGCATTCGTGAAGATGGTAGTGAAACCTTTACCAAGTTATACCCTAATCAGGAAATACATGATATCGCCCATTACGCAGTTGAACAACAATTAGGGTACCAGCATGCTTTTTATGGACTACTCGCAAGAGGATTTGATATAGCGGATTTTGATCTTCCAAGAGACCAAAGACCTGAGTCATTACTCCCTAAAAATCTAGTACCACAAGCTTTGATTACGGAACATCTTGTAAACCTATTGCAAATTTGGTATGCGCAACCCCATGGCAATTTAAATATTGAAAAGAACCTACATCTTATTTTAAAAGAGAAAGACCTAATTTACCCAAATAGCCTTACGACGGAACGAATCCTTGGAATAAAACAGGAGTTACTGGGCTATATGAAACAATGGGAACAACTACCTAACAAACAAACCATGGAATTAGTTTTTGATGGTGGTATTTAAGATAAAAAAAGCAGGTCATAAGCCGGATTCTGTTACTGTTAGAAACAGTCCTTATCATTTATCTGGACTTTTAATTACTTAAAAGTTCTAACCGCCTACCCTTTAGCTTGAGCGTGCAACCCTCAAACGCTAATTTACATGGCGTTGCACCGTATAGAGTTTACCTGATTTCACTACAGCATTATCTGTACATCCTTTCTGTTGCACTGGTCCTCCCATAAAATATGGTGACGGGCGTTACCCGCTATACTGCACTTCGGTGTCCGGACTTTCCTCTCTAATGCAAACATTAGAGCGATAAGGCGACCTGCTAGCCGCAAAGGTACGTTAAACCCTAAAATTATACCGATTCAATTGTTGATAAAAAAAGATTAAAAGCCCCTAAATAAAGGTCAAAATTTAACTCGATTTCTATATTTGTAATACATTAAACACGGAGTATATTGGAACCATTTGTAGTATCGGCTAGGAAGTACAGACCGCAAACTTTTAAGGATGTGGTGGGACAGCAAGCTATTACTAATACGCTGTTAAATGCCATTGATAACAATCATTTGGCACAAGCGCTGTTGTTTTGTGGTCCAAGAGGTGTTGGTAAAACTACTTGTGCCCGTATTTTGGCAAAAAAGATCAACCAAGAAGGTGCAGTACATACAGATGAGGACTTTGCATTTAATATTTTTGAATTGGATGCGGCTTCGAATAATTCTGTAGATGACATTCGTAATCTTATAGATCAGGTTCGTATACCACCTCAGGTAGGAAAATATAAAGTTTATATCATTGATGAGGTGCATATGCTTTCACAATCTGCATTTAACGCCTTTTTAAAAACCTTAGAAGAACCTCCCAAACACGCTATTTTTATTTTAGCCACCACGGAGAAACACAAAATAATTCCGACCATTCTATCTCGGTGTCAGATATTTGATTTTAAAAGGATTACCGTGAAAGACGCGGCTAATTACTTGAAGTATATTGCGGAGAATCAAGGAATTAAAGCAGATGATGATGCACTGCATATCATTGCGCAAAAAGCAGATGGTGCCATGAGAGATGCGCTTTCCATCTTTGATAGGGTTGTTAGTTTTTCAGGAAAATCTTTAACAAGAAAAGCAGTAACTGAAAATCTAAATGTGCTAGATTACGATACATATTTTAGTACTACAGATCTTATATTATCCAATAATATTCCTGCACTGCTTACCCTATTTAATACCACCTTATCTCAAGGATTTGAAGGACATCATTTTATCGCCGGTTTAGCATCCCACTTTAGAGATTTAATGGTATGTCTACACCAAGATACCATCAGCCTATTAGAAGTTGGGGAAGAAGCTAAGAAGAAATATTTGGAGCAATCTAAAAAGACTTCGAGTTCCTTTTTACTTAAAGCCATCTCGCTTGCCAACGACTGCGATCTGAAATACAAAACCAGTAAAAACCAGCGTTTATTGGTAGAGTTAACATTGATGCAATTGGCCTCTATCAGTTATGATGGAGAAAAAAAAAATCCTGAATCCGTAGCCCTTCAAAATCAAACTATTGGTTTTATTGCCCCTGCCTCTTTCTACAAAGGTGACAATGCTCCTACAAGGGTTGCTCCTGTCATCAAAACTCCAGTGCTCACTGAAGTAGCAGAACCCAAGTTTGAGACTCCCAGTGCACCCTCTATGGAGATTGTACCAAGTACGCCAGAAATTCATACCGTTGTTACAGAAACTCCTGTAGAGCATCCAACTATTGAAATTCCCAATAAAGAAGAAGAATTACTCGTAGCACCCATAACAGAATCAAAAGCAGTTGAAGTTACTCCAGTGATGGAGCCTGCTAAAAAAATAAACATTCAAATACCATCCAAAAGAGTATCTGGCTTATCACTATCCAGTCTTCAAGCAAAAAAAGAACATGAGCAACAAAAAAGGGATGGTAAAAAAGATGAAGAACAACTCCCAACAGAACCGTTTACAGAAGAGGAAATGCAGCGGCATTGGGCAGATTTTGTACAGATTTTAGATGATAAAGGAAGAAAAATATTAGCCTCTAATCTGCATAGCGATGTACCCAAGCTAAAAGAAGGAATGTACCTCTGTATTCAGCTCCCCAATGATACTATGAAAAAGGAAGTAGAGCGGGAACAGTACGATTTAATGGAATATTTAAAAGAAAAATTAAACAACCATTCTATTCAACTAAACATTACGGTGAATGAAGAGACTGCTAAAAAATACGCATTCACTCCTGAAGAAAAATACCAAAAATTAAGAGAAAAGAATCCAGCGATAGATCTGCTAAGGAAAGAATTTGACCTAGATCTTTGATTTTTTTTCCAAGCGAATACGCAAGGCATAGGCAAACATAATCACTGCTATGATAAGTAATCCAAAGGCTTCTCTCCCCTTTTCAATTTCCGATATTTCCCCTTCTCCAATAGTAAAACCTTGAAATTGATTGGGAAAAACATAGAAGAAACCCACCAAAGCTAAAATTCCTAAAAGCAAGGGAACTCTAAATGAAATTTTATTCCATACAAAAGCTGCGGAAACAATAGCTGCTAGCAAATAAATAGCGATCCAAACATAAGGATCTGGATCATTATACTGCACAATGGCAGACACTAAAAACAAGAGGGCAAATATGCCTCCTAGGATTTTAAATAGGTTTTTCATGGGGCGAAGCGGGTATTACATGATCCTCTAAGATACCAAAAACTTCCGTAGGATCAATCATTTCTTTTGCTTGAAAAGCATCATTATTCGTAATCAGAATTGGGTAATCTTCATAATTTTCAGGAACTCTTCCATGGGATCCCTTCACCAATTCTGCTTCCAAAGGTATAATATCCATAACTGTTCTAAAGCCCATTTTTTTCTTAAGCAATTTTCCTACCACTTTAGGCATCAACAATTTATCCTTCGGATCTGTAAGCATCTCTACAGGGTCATAACCAGGTTTTTTATGAATATCTACCATTCTTGCATAATCAGGTGCTTTTTCATCATCTAACCAAAAATAATAGGTAAACCAAGAGTTCGCATCTGCAACTGCCACTAAATCTCCGCAGCGGTCATGGTCCAATTTCATTTTTTCCAATTCTTCATCTACCAATACCTGCTCCACACCATCCAAACCGGCTATAATACTCCTCACCTCTTCTTTGAGAGAAGAATCTGAAAGATAAATGTGAGCAATTTGATGATCTGCAACAGCGAAAGCATTGCTTGCCCCTGCATCTAATAATTCCAACCCTCGTTCTATTCTAATATTGATGTATCCCTTTGAGCGAAGCACCCGATTAATATGTATTGGATTGTTAACATCCGTAATACCATATTCTGACAATAAAATTACATGGGTATCTTGAGATTCGTAATGCGTTACCAATTGCTTTACAAGCGCGTCTATCTCGTTCAAATCTTTGGAAATACGATCCAAATTAAGTCCATGACGCTGTAAATTATAGTCTAAATGTGGGAGATAAATCAACGTAAGTGTAGGGTCGTATTCCTTATCCGTTCTAATTGCCGCATCAGCGATCCACTGACTAGATTTAATAGATGTTTTTGGACCCCAAAAGTGAAACAATGGAAAAGTTCCTAATTCTTTTTGAAGCATATCCCTTAAATGATCTGGATGCGAATATACATCTGGGATTTTACGCCCATCTGCCAAATAGTTAGGGCGTGGTGTAACACTATAATCTACCGAAGAATACATATTATACCACCAAAAGTGATTTGCACAGCTAAATTCAGCATTTTTCGTTTTTAAAATGTCCCAAATCTTTTCACTTTGTACCAACTTGTTAGACTGTCGCCAAAATTTAACTTCACACTCTTCCTTAAAATACCAACCATTCCCAACAATTCCATGCTCTGAAGGCCATTTCCCGGTGAGATAGGTGGATTGTGCGGCACAAGTAACCGCCGGAAGCACGGGTCTTATGTATGTTGATTTACCCTTTTGCATAAAGGCACTTATAAACGGGGTATGCACTCCAATAAGACGTTTGGTTAAACCAACTACATTAAGTACTACTGTTTTCTGCATGCTGCTATAATCGATCTATAAGCCACTTTAGTTCGCGAATAATAGATGTTGACAAATCTTTCTTCAATTCTTCCGGTAGTACATCCCAAGTATATGTCTCAACTTCTAAATGCTCCGAAACCTGATATTTCTTTAAATAATCGATCACCTTTAAAATATGATCTTGAGTTGCGTATAATTGTCCAAATTGTTCTAAAAAAATAGGTACATGAAAGTGCGCTCTTAATTCCTTAAAAGGTTGTTTTTGTTCCAAAACAATTGGCAGATCATTATAGGTTACTACTACATCGCCTTTTTTTTCAGTTACTTGATGCAAATAGGTAGGTTCATTAAAGCGCGCTAAAGATTCCCATATTTGGTGTTCATTCTCCTCCGTATAAACAATCTTCAAAGCGGCACTTACTTGAATTTTACCAACTTTAATTCCAGCGTTTTCAAATTTAGGAAGCGTATAACTAGGCTCTTCATAGGCCAATGAGAAATGACAAATATCATAGCAAACAGTAATGTACCTCTTAATAAGATTTTCTAAATCTATTTTTTTTGCGCCCAATCGATCTGCTAAAATATCTGAAGCCAAAGGCACTAAATAACGTTCAAAAAACATTAATACTTCATCACTATTTTCAATGAGGCCATCTGGTTCTGGCTCTATATCTAAATGCATATACTTAGCTGTAGTCTCTTCCAATTGATACAGGTGCCATACTACTTCTGCTAAATTTTTAGCTCCTTTTTCAAAAGCTTCTTCCTTTGAACGCTCCGTTGGATGCCAATATTTATAACTAATTGGGGATGTTGAAATACCTCCTTCAACACCTTCTGGGAGGAGATAAGCCAATTGATCAAACAGTCTTTTGGTATACTTAAGTCGATCTGAAGTAGTCCAATCCGGTGCATGTACCTGATCCTTTACACGTTCATCATGGAAGTTTCCATAAGGAAAGCCATTCATCGTAAACACATAGACTTCCTGATCTTGTAACCATTGTTTCAATTCTTGTAAGTTACTCTTTGTATTCAGTTCTTCACTAGCCTTATTAGAAAGTCGTAGGCCTAATCCGAAAGGCTTTTTGGAAGATATTTCTTCCTTTATACCTGGCACATAATCTTTCAGACTTTGAAACGTGCTAGTCCAATTAGCTCCTGGATGTATATTGGTACAGTAGGTAAGGTGAAAATTGTTTAACCGCATTGGATCTAATTTGATTTACAACGTTCGTTTAAAGATCTAATAGCCTTTTTCATCAGCAATGCATCTATCTCATGCACATCTTTCTTCTTACCAATACCGGCGATGAGGGTAATGGTTAGCTCACCGCCTAAATGTTCTCTAAATTCTTCTATCCCTTTCAAAAGTTGTTCTATTTCAACATCATTTTCTACTGGAATATGCAAATCAAAACCAATTTCCTCCATGACATTAAGAATAGTTCCTAATATTTCAGTAGATATCATGCCTATTTCGGCAGCATAGGTAACATCCAAAGCAATTCCTTTAGCTACGGCTTCTCCATGCCTCAGCGAATACGCCGTCATTTGTTCCAATTTGTGTGCAGCCCAATGCCCAAAATCTAAAGGCCTAGAAGAACCACTTTCAAAAGGATCACCTCCTTGAGCAATATGTTGCATATGCATTTCTGCACATTTATAAATGACATATTGCATGGCTTCCAATTGCCGATCTCTTAAATCGGTAGCATGCTCAGCAATGTATTTAAAAAAGGCATCGTCTTTTATAAGCGCCACTTTAATAGCCTCTGCAATACCTGCAATCCAATCTCGTTGTTCTAAGGTTAACAGAAAATCACTATCATTAATAATCGCATAAGGAGGGGCGAAAGTTCCCAAGAAATTTTTCTTCTCAAAGATGTTGATACTATTCTTAACTCCTACAGCAGAATCATTTTGAGAAAGTACCGTAGTGGGTATTCTTATCAATTGAACCCCTCTATGTGCTATTGCAGCCGCATAACCGGCCATATCCATAACAGCTCCACCACCTATGACAACTACAAAAGAGTGTCTGCAAATAGCATTTTTACTAACCTCTTCTAAAATCAAATGGACATTGCTATGATTATTTTTAGAGTTTTCACCTCCTTCAATGAGTAAAGTCTTTGTATGGCTTAGATGATCCTCGTTGAAAGAACAATACTTTTCTATGGCCGATAGCAAATCTGGATGTTTATCAGCAACGCCACTATCTACCACAAACAGGAGTTTTACACTCCCACTAGATCTATATCCAGTAATGATATCCTTAAGCAAGGTGTTTTGGACAGCAAACAGTCCTTTTGTAAAATGTAGACTATAGGAGTAATTTACCGAAAAAGATTGTTTTATGGGTTCTAACTGCATCATGTTTACTTAAGTAACTGCAAAAATTTTAGACAATAATAATGATAAAGGTAAAAGTAAAAGCAACAATAACCCATACCACCAACTAAAAAAACCTGCGGCCAAGGCAGCATCTAAAACTACTAATGACAATACTCCCGCAATTACTGCATTTTTTATATGTTTAGGTGTGTTAGACTTGTACGCTTTCAAAAGTGGTCTGAACACCAAAAAAGTAAAGAGTGCTAAAAAAGGAAGTGTTTGCAAAATGTAGGTCGACTGATTTAAAACGACACCGACAATAGCCAAAATAACAATAGTATAGAGTACAGCGGCCCATACCAAATGACTCTTATTATTTCCGTGCACTTCTCCCCTACTTATCAAAGTAATGGCAAAAATATACACAAGCGGTATCACTGCTAGCCACCACATGCCTACGACACCTGCTATAGACATTCCTAAGGCTAAATTTAAACCTCTACAAATACCCATATTTAATGGTCCCATAAAGCCATCTCTTTTGGAAAAAGCATCATATAGAACAATGGACACCCCTAAAACAGAAGCGATCATACCACATAAAATATTGACAAAAAACGCAGATAAAATACCTCCCAAGAGAAGGAGTACTCCAAAAATAGCAGCTTTTTTTTGAGGTATTAAACCACTTGGAATGGGTCTTTCAGGGCGTTCTACTTGATCAATTTTAAGATCAAAAACGTCATTTAAAACCACTCCGCCAGCATACAATAGTACCGATGCCAAGACCAATAATAACAAAGGAAGCCATCCAATGCTGGATTGGGTAGCATTTGTAAAAAAACCGCTAATTGCTGCTCCTGCTAGAATATCTGCGGCAGCAGTGGGAAGGTTTGCAGGACGAGCCAATCTGGCATAGCCCATTAAAACTGCATTGGTGTTAGCTGATTTCGTCGGCATCTATTCTTGGTTCCTGGCCTCTTAGCACACTGTTATCGTTGAATAATTTAGTTTGATTAATCCCATCAGGGTTCAGCCAGTGTTCTTCTTTCATCTTACCATTCTTCCCAAAGGCATCTAATGCATTCTGATAACATGTTTTAATAACATCTGCCTTGGCTACTCCTCTTTTTAGCATTAGAGAAGCTGTTTTAGGTACTGCCAACGGATCACTTACACCCCAATCTGCAGAACTATCTACAATAATATTGGAACTTCCAAAACGCTTTACAACGGCCACCATTCGTTCGTTTCCCATTTTGGTTTTAGGGTAAATGGTAAATGCTGCAATAAAACCTCTGTCTAGCACTTCTTGTACTGTTTCTTCATTGTTATGATCAATAATGACATTAGATGGGTCTAAGCCGTGTTCTATACAAACCTCCATACTTTTAATTGTACCAGCTTTTTTATCCCTGTGAGGTGTATGTATTTGCACCGTCATATCCAGTTCTTTTGCCATTTCCAATTGCATCCTAAAATACTTATCCTCTGCAGGAGTTTGATCATCATAACCAATCTCACCAATGGCCACTACATTTTCCTTATGAACGTACAAGGGTAATAATTCTATCACTTGTTCTGCCAAAGCTTCATTATTGGCTTCTTTTGAATTGAGCCCTATGGTGCAGTAGTGTTTTATACCAAACTGACTTGCTCTAAAAGGTTCCCACCCTACTAGACTGCTATAATAATCTTGAAAAGACCCTACCTGGGTGCGTGGTTGCCCCAACCAAAAAGAAGGTTCTATAATAGCAACTATACCGGCCGCCGCCATTGCTTCATAATCGTCCGTGGTACGTGAAGTCATGTGTATGTGAGGATCTATGATCATCATATTGTCTTTCATAATTATTGGTTTATATCAGTCCAGTTTAATTTGTTTGCTTCTAATTGTTTTTTCAACATGGGGTACGTTGCTAGTAATGCTTGTGCTTTTTCATTTTTTGAATGATAGCAACACAAAGCACCTGCCCTATTTTCATCTATGATATCACTCTCTAAAAGCCGTTTCATATCCAAAAGAAGATCTTCATCTAAAAAATGGGTAACAGGTCTCCAAAACAAGGGATCTATTAACCTAGAAGCAGCCCAACGTTCATGGGCATAATCAGAAATAATCCGTGCTAAAGGAGCATTTGCTCTCTCATCCACGTCTAAAATTAAATGCAGATCTCGCTCCATAAAAGCGGCTTTCAAATACATTTGATTCCACTGCTGTTCATTGAAATGTAGAGATGGATATGGGTTTCTCAATGCAATGGCATCAAAAATAGTAGCAATATTTGTTCGTAAAGCCTCCACTCCTGCTTCCTTGTATGCTTCTGCATTTGGCAACAGTATTAAAAATTTTAAGAACGTCTCTAATTCGCTTGTATCCGCTACCTGAATAATGTTAGCCACTTTTGGCGAAAAATAAGCTTCATCCGCTTCTAAAACACGAATAAGAAGATAAATTCTAACAAGCTGTAACAGCTGTGCGTTCTGAGTTTGAAGATATGACTTTAGCTTACCCTCTTCTATTGGAAAATCCAAAAGTTGTTTGGATTTTATCTTAGTTGCCGCTAAACTATAAGTAAGATATAGGTCTTTAGCAGAGGTATTTTGGATTGTTTTCTTTAGCTTCTGATCCATCCACTCTTTAGAATCGGCATCGATAGCATGAACAATTATTTTGGATAACTCCTCCCCTGTATTCGTAGACTGCATAAAAACTAGTTTCCCTTAGGTTAAAAATACTCTAATCAAAAGTATTGCTGATAGGATAACGATAAACAAAACTAATCATTATATAGCTTAGTAAAATAGTTTGTTCCTTAAAATTACATGGTAAAATTCGTGTATTTCTTTATAGTTTTGTAAAAAACATTCCATGTTAGGTTTAAAACTTCCCACAGACCCTCGTTGGGTAAATATTGTAGAAAAGAATATTGACGAAATTCTTACGGACCATGCTTACTGTGAACAGAAGGCGGCTAGCACCGCGATCTCTTTAATTGTAAGTTTCCCCGAGTATACGGAACTAGTGCAAGAAATGATTGCCCTATCTAGAGAAGAAATGGGGCACTTCAAAATGGTGCATGATAGGATCCTTGCCAGAGGAAATACACTAGGCAGAGATAGAAAGGATGACTATGTGGTGGCTTTATTAAAATTCTTTCCCAAAGGTGGTAGCAGAACAACTCAATTAGTACATCGATTGTTATATGCTGCCCTCATCGAAGCGCGCAGTTGTGAACGCTTCCGTTTACTTTCTGAAGAGCTAAAGGATAAAGAGTTGGCCAGTTTTTATCAAAAATTAATGGTAAGCGAAGCCGGTCACTACACCCTCTTCCTCCAATTTGCACGACAATATGGTGACAGAGAAGAAGTCGACAAAAAATGGAACGAACTACTTGCTTTTGAAGCAGAGATTATGAAAGATCTCAGTAAAAAAGAGAGCATTCATGGGTAGGAGAAAGGGATCTATCTCCAATGCACCTTAAAATTTACTCCTTTAGTTTTTTTAAATAATAATCATACAAAGCAAATTGAGATCGTACTTTGGTTTTTGTATTCTCTCTATACGCATTGTCTTGTTTTTCAGAAAAAACGCGTGCCTTTACGTTATCACTCCAAGAAATTTCGAAAGTATCTAACAGTTCCTGTTTAATATCCTCGTCATAAATAGGACAACCTACTTCTACTCGGTAATCTAAATTACGTGTCATCCAATCCGCAGAAGAAATATAAATTTTAGGATTCTCATCATTCCCAAAAATGAAAATTCTTGGGTGTTCTAAAAACTTGTCTACCACGCTAATAGCTTCAATATTTTCACTCATCCCCTTTACTCCTGGGATTAAGCAACATACACCCCTTATGATAAGTTGAATTTTTACACCCGCATTACTCGCTTCATATAATTTGTCTACCATCTTATAAGAAGTAATACTGTTCATCTTAATCTTAATGTAGGCCTCCTTTCCTACAATGGCATTTGCAATTTCATTATCAATGAGCTTTTGAAAGGTAGTTTTGGTATAATGCGGGGATACAATAAGATGTTTGTATTTTTTTATTTTATAGGTAGTTTCAAAAAAGTCAAATACTTTATTCAATTCTTTCAAAATTCGTTCATCAGCTGTAAAAAGAGTATAATCTGTATAGATTCTTGCGGTAGATTCGTTAAAATTACCTGTACTAACAAAACCATATCTCTTGATCCGGTTTTCTTCTTCTCGTTCTATCAAACAAATTTTACTATGTACTTTGAGGCCGGGCACTCCAAAAATAAGCTTCACCCCCTCGGCCTGTAGCTGCTCTGCATACTCTATATTAGCTTGCTCATCAAAGCGGGCTTGTAATTCTATTTGAACGGTAACTTGCTTCCCATTCTTCACTGCATTTATAAGGGAAGCGGCCACCTGCGAATTGTTCGCCAAGCGATAAACAGTAATTTTAATATTTCGTACTTTGGGATCTAATGCAGCCTCTCTTAACACTCTAATGATGTAAGAAAAGGTGTGATACGGAGTGTACTGTAAAAAGTCTTTCTGGGCAATACGTTCTAAAAGACTTCCTTGCATGCCTACCCCTTTTACTGGTAATGCCTCGATTTTTTCATACATTAAATCCCGTCTTCCAAGACTTGGAAAGCTCATATAATCTCGTCTATTATGATACCTACCGCCAGGAATTACACTATCTGTATCTATGATATGCATTTTGTCTTTTAGAAATTGTAAGGTATCCTGTTCAATACGCTTATCGTACACAAAACGCACGGGGTCGCTTATTTTGCGATGTTCTACGCTGGAAGAAATCTTTTCTATGAAACTTTTACTTAAATCATTATCAATATCAAGTTCCGCATCTCTAGTAATTTTGATCATATGAGCAGAGATGGTCTCATATTCAAACATATTAAATATACTATTTAGGGAATATCTAATAAGGTCGTCTAAAATAATAATATAGCTTTTTCCTCCTTCACTTGGAAGTTCTACAAAGCGATCTATGCCTTTGGGAATCTCTATTAAAGCATATCTAATTTCTTTATTAGTCTCCTCTCCATTTCCTTTAAGAACAATTTTAACCGCCAAATAAGCAGCAGTATCCTTTAAAGTAGGGAAATCTGCCAAATCATTTAAGATGATCGTCATTAAAACGGGACTTACTTTACGCATAAAGTACTGCTGCGCATATTCTTCTTGTTGCGGCGTAAGTTCGGATTCATCAACAATAAAAATATTTTGGGCCTCTAATTCTTTTTCAATATCCGTAAGAATCTCAAGACTTTCTGCTTGCTGTTTAATAACAATTGCTGTTATTTCCTCCAACAAATCCTTTGCTCTTTCGCCTCCAAGAACACTTTTACCTGTTTTTCCGGCATCTACGATTCGCTTCACGGTTGCATAGCGTACTTTAAAAAACTCATCTAAATTATTAGAGAAAATACCTAAAAAACGCAGTCGCTCAATTAACGGCACATGTATATCTGCACTTTCTTGCAGCACACGTTCATTAAATCGCAACCAACTAATCTCTCTATTTATATATTGGTTTTTGGTTTTTATCATTTGAATTGCTTTGGAAATAAAATTTGTTCTGTAACGCCGTATCCAATGGCACCCCATTGATCTACATTAAAACTAAGTTGTACCAATCCCGAGGTAGGCACATTATCAATAGCCTTATCTCCCCAGGTATTTGCTATGCTGGTGAAGGCATAGTTATGTCCAAAAAAAAGTACGGTATCTAAGGTATTATCTAATTCTCTGGCTTGTTGCATTACATATTCTCCAGAGAAATCATATAATTCATTTTTTACTTCAAAATTCTCCATTGGAAAATGAAGGGTTCTCAAAAAAATCATACAGGTATGTAAGGCTCTATTAGCCGGACTTGAATAAGCCGCATTTATGGTCATTTTTTGATCGTGCAATAAATTGGCAATCAGATGTCCATCCGTAATACCTCTCTCCAATAAGGGTCTATCCTTATCATTTACTTGATAGTCCCAAGAAGATTTACCATGCCGTACCAGAATTAAATGTTTCAACTTATATTGCTTTTATATCTATTAGCTAAGGAGCCAACCGTTCTATTTTCCAGCTATCATTTTCCTCCAAAGTATATTTTATTCTATCGTGCAAACGATTCGGTCTCCCCTGCCAAAATTCAATTGAAATTGGTTGTACCAGATACCCCCCCCAATAGGTTGGTCTTTTGATTTCATTGTTTTGAAATTCTTCTTCTAATTTTTTCAAAGCAATTTCCAATACCTCTCTGGACGCTATTACAGCACTTTGCTCCGAGGCAATTGCACCCAGCTTGCTGCCATCGGGTCTGGATTCAAAATAAGCATCAGATACCTTTTCCGATACTTTTTCTGCTCTTCCTTTAACAATCACCTGCCGTTCCATATGAGACCAGAAAAAAGATAAACATACTTGCGGATTCCTTGCAATTGCTTTCCCTTTTTCACTTAGATAATTGGTATAAAAAATAAATCCTTCTTGCCCAAATTCTTTCAATAGAACTACTCTATTTTTAGGAAAACCATCCAAACCAATAGTAGCAATGGTCATAGTGTTCGGTTCTTCCAATTGGCCCGAAGTTTCCACTTCTTGAAACCATTTTTGAAAAAGTTGCATTGGTTGTTCAGAAATAGCATCCTCCATCAAGGCACTCTTTTCGTATACTTTTCTATAGTTTCCTAAGTCTTTTTTCATTTCTAAAAATAAAAAAACAAGATAATCAAAGTTCCTTAAATGAACACCAAAAGAAGGCAGTATAGCACTAGTTTTATCAATTATTTATGGTTCTAGTGAAATTAGTCGTAAGACTCTTGTAAAAAAGACTTTTATTAAAACTCAAACACCTTTCCATCATCCGCCAAGAGAACCTCAGGAAAAATCTCCTTAGCCTGCTCTTTAAAGAGTTCAATGGATTTATATCTGGTAGAATAATGCCCTAAAATTAGTGTTCCAACTTCAGCATCTCTGGCAATAGTAGCTGCTTCTTTGGCTGTAGCATGTTTTGTCTTCGCAGATAAATGTGCTTCTGTTTCAAGAAAGGTAGATTCGTGGTAGAGGACATCTACTTTTGTTAACTGCGGAATTAAATCTGGTTTATAAGCAGTATCACTGCAAAATGCATAGCTTTTAGGGGGTGGAGGATCATACGTAAGTAGCTTATTAAGCACTGTGAAACCATCATCTAGGGTTACATCCTTCCCTTTTTTAATATTGCGGTACTGACTAAGGTCGATCTTATATTTTTCAGCTGCTTTGATGTTCAATGTTCGTTCTCCTAGCTTTTCTCGAAATAAAAAACCATTGGTATAAATCCTATGATTTAAAGGAATGGTATCTACAGATACTTTATCATCCTCATAAATACGTACCGATTCTTTGGAGGTGAGCTCATGAAATATTAGAGGGTAGTTGGTCCAAGAATCTCCTAATTTTAAAAGCAGGGTTATCGCTTCTTTAATACCTTTAGGTCCATAAATATGCATCTCTTTATCCCTACCTAGTAATCTAAAAGTGGAAATAAGACCAGGCAATCCAAAGAAATGATCTCCATGCAAATGAGAAATAAAAATATGATTAACCCTAGAGAATTTAATTTTACTTTTTCGTAATTGCACTTGGGTGCCTTCACCACAATCAATCAAAAATAAGTGATTGTTAATTTCTAGAAGTTGTGACGTAGGATTGGTTAATGTACGTGGTGTGGCTGCATAGCAACCCAATATATGTAATTTCATTAGAAATTTTTAAAGGTCCAAATCCCGTTCTATTTCTTCCATTTCTATCAAATCTCGAGCTTCTTGAATGGTAGGTACCACACAGATCTCATCGGGTAATTCATCATAGGAAACTTTGTTCGTAACCAAAACAAAAGATTTTTTGGCAGCTCTATGGGTATTAGAAAGCGTTAAAAATTCCAAAACATCCCCAGCGGTTAATTTAACAAAGGAGAAAAGGTTCACAACTAAGTGATCATTTTTTAATGTAGGGTATGCTTTGTTTAAGTTTTTTAAAAATACAGCTAACGAAATATTTTCTTGTGAAATTAGGGTAGTGGTACCTTCTTTATCAAAAATCATGATTTGTTATTTAATGATGGAGGCTAACAAGTATATTACAGCCATACGAATTGCTACTCCGTTCTCTACCTGATTTAAAATAATAGATTGTTTAGAGTCTGCAACATCGCTGGTAATTTCAACCCCTCGGTTGATAGGTCCTGGATGCATTATTACAATTTCCTTGTCTAAGCTATCCAGCAATTTTTTATTAATCCCAAATTGTTGAGTATACTCTCTGGTTGTTGGGAAATAACTAATATCCATACGCTCATTCTGAATTCGCAACATATTAGCCACATCGCACCAGTTCAATGCTTTGATTAGGTCTGTCTCTACGGTAACACCAAGCGATTCAACGTGCTTTGGAATGAGTGTTTTTGGGCCACATACTTTGACATTAGCTCCTTGCAATTTAAGAGCAAAGATATTGGATAGCGCTACTCGTGAGTGTAAAATATCCCCAACAATTACTACATTTTTTCCGGCAACATCGCCTAATTTCTCCCTTATGGAATAGGAATCTAACAAGGCCTGGGTAGGATGCTCATGAGCCCCATCGCCTGCATTTATTATTGCAGCGTCTACGTGTTTGGAAAGAAATATTCCTGCTCCTGGATTTGGATGCCGCATAACTACCATATCTACTTTCATAGATAGAATATTATTCACCGTATCAATTAAGGTTTCTCCTTTTTTGACAGATGATTGTGCCGCAGAAAAATTGATAACGTCCGCTGACAATCTTTTTTCAGCAAGCTCAAAAGAAAGTTTCGTTCGAGTGCTATTTTCAAAAAAGATGTTCGCAATGGTAATATCTCTGAGAGAAGGTACTTTTTTAATAGAACGATTAATTACTTCCTTAAAATGGTCGGCGGTTTTAAAAATAAGTTGAATATCCTTTTCATTCAAGTATTTGATACCCAGCAAGTGCTTCACACCTAGTTCGCTCATTGTTCTATTTATTAATCAAATATATAATATCTTCCCCTTCATTTTCCTCCCACATCACCTTCACCTTTTCATCATTAATGGCATCTACCTGCCTACCCCTGTAGTTGGGCATGATGGGTAAGTGCCTACTAAAACGTCTATCGATGAGTGTTAGCAACTCCACATCCATAGGTCTACCAAAAGATTGAATAGCGGTAAGAGCAGCGCGTATGCTTCGCCCTGTATATAATACATCGTCTATAAACACTACACGCTTGCCTTCTATAAGAAAGTCTATTTTAGTGGTATTTGCTTCTAAGGTTTTTTCTCCCCGTCTAAAATCGTCTCTATAAAAGGTAATATCTAAGAAACCTAAATCAATTTCTTTCACCTTATAGTCTTCTTTTAAAATTTTGGTGAGTCGTTTTGCCAAAAAAATACCACGAGGTTGTAACCCTATCAGTACGGTATTCTTAAAATCTAAATGGGTTTCTAAAAGTTGGCAAGCCAAACGGTGTAATATGATGTGAATCTCTTTAGCGGAAAGCAGTACTTTTTGACTCATAAATTGGGTTTCCCAAGCTTTGGAATACAAAAATAGGGATTTCTATTTAATATCATCGTCTGAAGCTGAAATAGCATACAGTCCGGCATAAAAAAAGCCCTAACATACAATGCTAGGGCTTTTGATAATTTTGAAAATTAGTGACTATTTCTTCTTGTCACTTGCTTCCATTTTATCTTTTAAAGCTTGAAGGGCTTCGTTCGCATCTCCTAAAGTTGGTTTTGCTTCCTCTGCACTTGCTGCTGCTTTCTTCTGAGCTGTTCTTACATTACGCTGCTCTTCTTCTCTAAAAATAGCTGTATGGCTAGCCACAACCCTTTTGAACTCTTTGTTGAATTCAATAATCTTGAATTGTGCCTCTTCACCTTTGGCTAATTTTTTACCATCTTCTTTCTCCATGTGACGTTGCGGAACAAAAGCTGTAATATCATTGTTAAATTCAATGATAGCTCCTTTGTCTACAATCTCAGTAATGGCAGCGTTATGCTCTGTACCCAAAGCAAACTCTTTTTCGTACTTATCCCAAGGGTTATCTGTTGTTTGTTTGTGACCTAAGCTTAATTTACGTCCTTCTACATCTAACTCTAACACCTCTACTTCTAAAGTATCACCAACAGTTACAAACTCTGAAGGATGCTTTATTTTCTTAGTCCAAGAAAGGTCAGAAATATAGATTAAACCATCTATTCCTTCTTCCATTTCTACAAAAACACCGAAGTTGGTAAAGTTTCTTACAATACCTTTATGTTTCGACCCTACAGGATACTTGCTTGTAATATCTGTCCAAGGATCTGGTGTTAATTGCTTAATACCAAGAGACATCTTACGATCTTCTCTATCTAAGGTTAGAACAACAGCCTCTACCTGATCTCCTACTTTTACAAAATCCTGAGCAGAACGTAAGTGCGTAGACCATGACATTTCAGAAACGTGGATTAATCCTTCAACACCCTCTACAACTTCAATAAATGCACCGTAATCAGCAATAACAACTACTTTACCTTTTACTTTGTCACCTATTTTAATATCCTCACTTAAAGCTTCCCATGGATGCTTCTCTAATTGTTTTAATCCTAATTGGATTCTCGATTTATTATCATCAAAATCAAGGATTACAACGTTTAATTTCTGATCTAGCTCTACCACCTCATTTGGATGGTTAATTCTACTCCAAGAAAGATCTGTAATATGTACAAGACCATCTACACCACCTAGGTCAATAAAGACACCGTAAGAAGTAATGTTTTTAACAACACCTTCTAATACCTGTCCTTTTTCTAACTGACCAATGATTTCTTTCTTCTGTTCTTCAATATCTGCTTCAATCAATGCTTTATGAGATACTACAACATTCTTGAATTCATGATTAATTTTAACCACTTTGAATTCCATTGTTTTACCAACATACTGATCATAATCACGAATTGGCTTCACATCTATTTGAGAACCTGGTAAGAACGCTTCAATTCCAAAAACATCTACGATCATACCACCTTTCGTTCTGCATTTCACAAAACCGTTTACTACTTCTTCTTTATCGTGAGCAGCATTTACTCTATCCCAAGCCATAATTGTTCTGGCTTTTCTATGCGATAGTACTAACTGACCACTTTTATCTTCACGGATATCGATAAGTACTTCAACCTTATCTCCTATTTTTAAATCAGGATTATATCGGAATTCATTTAAAGAGATAACTCCTTCAGACTTCGCATTGATATCGATAATAGCCTCACGGTCCGTTATGTGAATTACCGTACCTTGAACTACTTCTTCATCAGCAGTATCTACAAAATTTTCTGCTACTAAGTTTTCAAATTCTTTTAATTTGGAGTCTTCAACTCTTTCAATACCTTGCTCGTACTTCTCCCAATTAAAATTTTCTAAAAATTCTTTTGGATCTTGTACCGGAGCACTTTTTTGAGTTTCTTGTGCTGTTTCGACAGTTTCTGCCACCTCAGCGGTTGTTTTTTCTTCAGCCATTGCTGATAATAATTTGTATTCCGCGACCCCACAAGAGTTAGGCAATGCGCGCGAAAGATGTTATCTATTTGATTTTCACTCCTTTTTCTCTTGATTCTTTGCTAAAAAGGAGTGCAAAAATACAACTAAAAAATGGTTTTACAAACCCTTGATACTATAAGATGAAACAGCATCTGATATTTTATAAAATTTAATGGCGAAATCCTACAAGAATTTGTATCTTCCACCTAATATATTTTTAACCATTAAATAACAAAAACGCATGAGTGTTAAAGCAAAATATCAAGCTGTATTAAGTCTTGGTGAACAATTAGGAATTAAAGATGGAAATGTTATTGAAGAAGGTGGCGTATTAAAGATAAAAGGCGTTGCCAACACCCCATATGAGAAGGATTTAATCTGGGATAAAATCAAAGAATTAGGTGGTGAAAATGCTTCTGATGTGAAAGCAAATATTTCTGTTGCTGATGATTCTGTATATCACAGACATGTAGTAAAGGGTGGAGAATCTCTTAGTAAAATTGCAAAACACTATTATGGTGATGCCATGAAGTATAAGCAAATATTTTCTGCAAACACTAACATTTTAAGCAATCCAGATGTAATTCATCCAGATCAAGTATTGGTGATACCAAACGCTTAAAAACATATACTTAAAGGGGTTAGAAACTGAGCTTTTTGTAAGGTTTTTTAACCCTTTTATTTTTGAATTATTCGCAACGCATAGTTGTAAATACGTTCAAATTGTTCTTCTAATCCCATATCACTATTATCAAAAACAATAGCTTCGGCTGCTCTCTGTAAAGGTGAGACTTTTCTATGAGAATCTATATGATCTCTACTTTGAACATTCTTTAATACTTCTTCATAAGTAACCTCATCTCCTTTATCTAATAACTCCTTGTACCTTCTTGCAGCCCTAGTCTCCGGTGATGCGGTCATAAATATTTTCAACTCGGCTTCTGGAAATACAACGGTTCCTATATCTCTTCCGTCCATAACAATGCCCTTGTCAATTCCCATTTGCTTCTGCATATCTACCAATTTGCTACGAACCTCCTTGATAGTAGCAATTTTACTGACCATTCTTGAAACATCCAACGTTCTAATTTCCTTTTCAACATTTTCATTATTCAGATACATCTCGGCAAAACCTAATGCATCATTATACATAAATTTAAGATGAATTTCCGGAAGTAATGCCACTAGTTTTGTAACTGTATCCTCCGAGTCGCCAATAAGATGGTGCCTCATTGCAAATAAAGTAACTGCCCTATACATAGCACCCGTATCTACATAAATATACCCCAATGCTTTGGCAAGTTGTTTTGCTAACGTGCTTTTGCCAGTAGAAGAATAGCCGTCAATTGCAATGGTAATCTTTCGCATTTCTTAAAAATAAGTAGAATTCATGATTTAAGAATGGATTTAACAATTAAATCATTAAAGATTCCAGCTAACTGCATCTATTTATAACTTCTTGGCATTTTTTACCTTCTGCTTGGTAATAGCAAGGTCTATAACCTCGCTCATTTCAGAGACATAGTGAAAAGTTAAGCCTTTTAAATATGCAGGTTTAATTTCTAAAATATCTCTTCTATTTTCTTCACATAGAATAATCTCCTTAATTCTAGCTCTTTTAGCCGCCAAGATCTTCTCTTTTATTCCTCCTACTGGCAAGACCTTTCCTCTAAGGGTTATCTCTCCTGTCATAGCCAAACTCTTTTTCACCTTTCGTTGTGTAAAAAGTGACACTAATGAAGTTAACATAGTTATACCTGCACTTGGACCATCTTTAGGAGTAGCTCCTTCTGGTACATGTATATGCACATTATAAGTTTCAAAAACTTCTTGTGCAATACCGAACTCCGCTGCATTGGACTTAATGTACTCCATTGCAATGGTAGCAGACTCTTTCATTACTTTACCAAGATTCCCAGTAATATTGAGGGTTCCTTTTCCTTTGGATAGAATAGATTCAATGAAAAGTATATCGCCACCCACACTCGTCCAAGCTAAGCCAGTAACTACTCCTGCAACATCGTTGTTCTCATATTTATCCCGTTCTAGACGTGCTGGACCAAGTACTTTTTCAACATCATTATTAGATACTTTTACATCATATTCTTCTTCAATAGCAATAGATTTAGCCGCATAGCGTACCATTTTAGCGATCTGCTTTTCCAAAGAACGCACTCCAGATTCTCTAGTGTACCCTTCTACAATTTTTTCTAATTGTGGTTTTCCTATTTTTAGATGTTCGTTTTTTAGGCCGTGTTCTTTGAGTTGCTTAGGTAATAAATGACGTTTGGCAATTTCTACCTTTTCCTCTATGGTATAGCCAGTAACATTGATAATCTCCATACGATCTCTCAAAGCAGGTTGAATCCCAGCCAAATTGTTTGCGGTGGCAATGAACATAACTTTGGATAGGTCGTAACCCATTTCTAAAAAGTTATCGTAAAACTCACTATTCTGTTCAGGATCTAATACTTCTAACATAGCAGAAGATGGATCTCCTTGGTGACTATTGGAAAGTTTATCAATCTCGTCCAAAATAAAAACGGGATTCGAAGTACCCGCTTTCTTTAAACTCTGCACTATTCTGCCGGGCATGGCGCCAATGTATGTCTTTCGATGCCCTCTTATTTCAGCTTCATCTCGTAACCCACCTAAGGACATTCGCACATACTCTCTTCCTAAGGCTTCTGCAACTGACTTACCCAAAGAAGTTTTCCCTACACCCGGAGGTCCGTATAAACATAAAATGGGAGACTTCATATCATTCCTAAGCTTTAAAACAGCAAGGTATTCTATGATTCTCTTTTTTACATCTTCCAAACCGTAATGATCTCGATCTAATATCTTCTCAGCCCGCTTAAGGTCAAATTTATCTTTGGAAAATTCGTTCCATGGTAAATCCAGAAATAAATCCAAGTAGTTTCTTTGAATGGAGTATTCCGCTACCTGGGGATTCATGCGTTGCATCTTGGCTAATTCTTTAAAGAAATGATCTCCAATTTTCTTATCCCATTTCTTCTTTTTAGCTCTGATACGCATCTCATCCAATTCCTCATCGTAAGACACACCACCAAGTTCCTCTTGGATGGTTTTCATTTGTTGATGCAAATAATACTCTCGTTGTTGCTGATCCATATCACTTCGCACCTTAGACTGAATATCATTCTTAAGTTCCAACTTTTGAAGTTCTACATTCATAAACTTAAGCGTTGCCAAAGCCCTATCTTTTAGATTCGGAATTTCCAAAAGCTCTTGCTTTTCTTTGACATCCAAATTAAGATTGGAAGACACAAAATTGATAAGAAACGAATTGCTTTGAATATTCTTAATAGCAAAGGAAGCTTCACTCGGAATATTGGGATTATCCTTTATAATTTTCAAGGATAGTTCTTTAATGGTATCAATAATTGCTAAAAATTCTTTGCTATTCTGATCAGGGCGTTCCTCCTTGGTCTCACGAATCGTAGCAGTCATATACGGTTTTTGAGTAAGCACTTCTGCAATCTCAAAACGTTTCTTTCCCTGAATGATTACTGTGGTATTTCCATCAGGCATTTTTAATACCCTTAAAATACTAGCAACAGTACCCAAAGTATTAATATCATTCACACCAGGGTTTTCGGTCTGTTCATCTTTCTGTGAAACTACACCAATTACCTTAGAACCATTATTGGCGTCTTTGATTAAATGAATAGAAGTATCGCGCCCTGCGGTAATTGGAATTACAACACCCGGAAACAATACCGTATTTCTAAGAGGTAGAATAGGTAGTGTATCTGGCAGGTTTTCATTATTCATTTCTTCTTCATCCTCCAAAGACATCAACGGAATTAATTCAGCATCCTCATCTATTGCCTGTAACGACATATTGTCAAAATTTGAAAATTTGGAATCTCCCATATGTATTTTATTCGGTCATTCTGTCATTTATAAACAGAAGTCTTTTTTTTTTAATTTATAGTACGGGCGCCTAAAAGCCCTAAAACATTAGAAAAGCCATATTATAAGGACTTTTCACTCTACATTTAATTCAATTCTTATGCCAACAAATAAAAAATTTATTTAAAACTGTAACAATCCTTAAATTGAATCATCTCTAAAACAAACCATTCACTTTTTGAGCCACAAAATTGAACATACTGACGTTTTATTACAATTGTGTAAAGAAGGAAAACAAAGTGCACAACTGGAAATTTACAACCGCTATTACAAAGCTATGTACAATACAGCTTTTAGGATTGTAAAAGACAGTGCCGAAGCGGAAGATGTGATGCAAGAATCGTTTTTAAACGCGTTTACGAAACTGCACACATTTAAAGGGGAGGTCACCTTCGGGTCCTGGCTAAAACGAATTGTAATAAACAACAGTATTTATCATTACAGAAAGCAACAAAAGAAAAATGAAGTTGCACTGGATGAAGTACTATACAAGGTCGAAGATAACGATGGAATCGCTTCGGATCATGTGTTTACAGAACTAAAGGCTCAAAAAGTGCTGGAGACCATGAAACTATTAAAAGAGAATTACAGAGTTTCTTTGACCTTACATTTAATTGAAGGATATGATTATGAAGAAATAAGTACACTAATGAATATGAGTTATGCAAATTGTAGAACTACAATTTCTAGAGCAAAAGAAAGTTTAAGAAAAAAAATGATAAGCGCTTAGCTATGAAAGAAGATAAATTTAACCAGTTGTTTGATAAGCTTCAAGGTTCCTTTGATACGGAAGAACCTTTTGCAGGTCACCAACAACGATTTTTGCAGAAATTAGAATCGTCCAAGGATATTGCTGCGACCACCACTAAAAAAACCAGCTGGTGGAAACCCTTATCTATTGCCGCCTCTATAGCATTGTTAGTTGCAGTAGGATTTAACACCTTCTCCAATCAACCTACTATTGAGGAGCAAGTAGCAGAAATATCACCGGAAATATCTAATACACAATTCTACTTTGCTAGTTTGATAGAAGAACAAGTGAAAGAATTGGAAAGTGAAAGCACGCCTGAAACAAAGGAAATTATTTCAGACACCATGATTCAGCTAAAACAGCTAGAAGCCAGTTATATGGACCTTGAGCAAGAACTTATAAAAGGTGGAAATAGCAAGTTGATTTTAAGTGCAATGATTCGAAATTTCCAAACAAGAATAGCACTTCTACAAGATGTGTTAGACCAAATTGAAACTATTAAAACAATAAAAGAATTTAGTAATGAAAACAATATTATATAAGTATATCGCCTTACTGCTCTTTGTTCTTCCCCTGACTGTTATCGCTGGTAACGGGAACCCAAAAGGCAAGTACACAAAAGAAAAAACAATTAAGAAAGAATACGATGTGAATTCGGATGCCCTTCTAAAGGTTAATAACCGCTATGGCAATCTTAACATTACCTCTTGGAACGAAAACAGAATTCTTATTGAGGTTCACATTAAAACCAATGGAAATAATGAGGAGAAGGTACAACAAAAGTTGGATGAAATCCGAGTTGATTTTGAAGCCGGAAGCGATTTAGTATCTGCAAGAACTATTTTTGGTAAAAACAAAAGTAGCTGGGGCTGGGGCAGAAATAATAATGTCAATATGCAAATTAATTACACTATTAAACTACCTGTTAAGAATAGTGTTTATTTAACCAATGACTATGGCAATATTGTGCTGGACCGTGTAGATGGGCACGCGAAAATTAACTGTGATTATGGAAGGCTAGAAATAGGGGAATTAAGAGGTAGAAACAACCAATTGAATTTTGATTACACCTCTAAATCTAGTATAGGATATATTAATAGTGGAGAAATTAGAGCAGATTATTCAGGCTTTACCATTCAAAAAGCAAATGATCTTGTGATCAAGGCAGATTATACAAATTCTGTTGTCAATCAGATGAAAAACTTACAATATTCTTCCGATTATGGAAATATAGAAGTAGGAGAAGCAAATAATGTTCTAGGGAATGGCGATTATATCAATGTAAAGCTAGGAACCCTTCATGGAAATGTAGACATCACTTCTGATTACGGTTCGGTTCGTATTGGCAAAATGGCAGAAGATGCTGGAAATATGAAAATACGAAGCGATTACACCGGTATTAAAATTGGATATGATTCTCAATACTATTTTGATTTTGATATCACTACAGAATACGCTGGCGTAAAGGGAAAAGAAAATTTTGAAATTAATATTAGCAAAGAGAAATCGTCTGAACGCTATTACAAAGGATATTACGGAAAACCTAACAGTGGAAAAACCGTAAGTATTGTAAGTGAATATGGGAGTATTTCATTTTATCAGAACTAATATATATGGTGCAACACTACTTTAAAAAACTAAATAATTATAACGTATAAATATCAATCACAATGAAAAAATTAATCACACTTAGTCTAATAGCTGTAGTTAGCTTCTCCTGCCACGGGCAATGGGGTAAAAGAGTAAAAGGAAATGGAAAAATAGTTACTATTGAAAGATCGGTAGGCGAATATGATGCAGTAGCATTGTCTGGCTGGTTCGATGTTGAACTAGTGGATGGTACTGAGGGAGAATTAACACTAAAAGGAGAAGAGAACCTATTGGAATATATTAAAACAGAAGTGAAAGATGGAAGACTAACTATCAAAGTAAAAAAAGGAGTGAACCTTAAACCATCTTCATGGAAAAAGGGAATGGGTATTTATGTTACCGTTCCTGTGCAAAGTATTCGTTCTGTAGCTCTTTCTGGTTCTGGTGATATTGTAGGCAAAAAAACCTTGAAGGCAAATAATTTCAAAACAGCGATGTCTGGTTCAGGAGATATTACCTTGGATGTAAATGCTGATTCCATATCTGCTGCAATGTCTGGTTCTGGAGATATTAACCTTAGCGGATCTACAATGGATTTTGACGTTACAATATCCGGATCTGGGGATATCAGAGCCTATGAATTGGAGGCAGACAATGTAGATGCTACGGTTTCTGGATCGGCAGATATTAAGGTTACTGTCAACAAAAAATTGAAGGCTAGAGTTTCTGGTTCAGGAGATATTAGTTATCGTGGAAATCCTGATAAAGTAGATACTAAAACATCGGGATCTGGAGATATTTCTAAGGGATAAACCAACTAATTATAACCATCAGCCTCAACTTTGTTGGGGCTTTTTTTGTTTATGGACCCTAGTTAAAAGGAATGCGCCTACAAGAAAAAACAAACCTAAGAAAATAGTTGCATTGCGCATACTCCCAGTTATTTGAGCTACAAAACCATACATAAAAGTCCCTATAACAATTCCAATCTTTTCTGAAACATCATAAAAACTAAAAAAAGAAGTAGTATCCGTTGTTTCTGGAATAAATTTGGAATAGGTTGATCTTGATAATGCCTGTATCCCTCCCATCACCAATCCTACACAGCCTGCAGCGATATAGAAATCTGTAGGGGTTATTAAAAAGAAGGCATATATACATATGAGTACCCAAAGGATATTCACAATAATTAATGTTTTTACATTCCCTAAACGCTTTGAAACGGCAGCAGTTAATAAAGCACCCAAAATTGCTACAACTTGAATCACTAAAATACTGGTGATTAAACCAAATGTGCGTTTATTGTCTGAGCCCCAGGCAATTTCTTCTTCCCCAAAATAAGTAGCAATTAACATCACCGTTTGTACCGCCATGCTATAAACAAAGAAAGCTATTAAATATCGTTTCAATTTTAATTCGCCTCCTAACTGATGCCAAACCGTTTTAAGCTCCTTAAATCCATTTAAAACAACATTCTTTTTGGAACCTTCTTTTTTATTTCCAACAGGTAAATGATAAAAAGTATATTGACTAAAAACAATCCACCAGATACCAACGGTAACAAAAGAGTATTTCATTGCTTTTATTTCTGCTGTACCGCTTGCATCTGTTTCTATACCGAACATATCTGGGTACATTACCATTAAAAGGTTAAAAATTAAAAGAAGTACACTTCCGGCATATCCCATGGAAAAACCTTTGGCACTAACTCCATCTTGCTGTTCTGGATAAGCAACATCTGGTAAATAGGAATTATTAATGGCAAAACTTACCCAAAAACCAACCAAACCAAAAAAATAACACAACAAACTTAGGTAGATATTTTCCAGAGAAAACCAATATAAACCAATACAGGAAACACCTCCTAGGTAACAGAAGAATTTCATAAACACTTTCTTATTACCCGTATAATCTGCAATTCCCGAAATTAAAGGGGTAATTAGCGCAATAAAAACAAAAGCCGCAGAAGTAGTATAACTTATCAGTGGTGCTCTCGCAATTTCTCCACCAAAAACACTTAGCTTTTCAACACCTGCTATTCTAAATAAAGCTCCATAAAAAATAGGAAATATCGCGGAAGCAATCACCAAACTATAAACAGAATTGGCCCAATCATAAAAGGCCCATGCATTCAATAATTTTTTACTTCCCTTAACCGCAATTGCTTTTACCATATCATTAAAATAAAAAAGCTGCTCTTTAAAAGAACAGCTTCTAATATACGATTATAGATTTACAACTTCAGGGTATTAATTGAAAGTAGTAACTCCAAACTTCTTAGCTTCTTCTCTTGCTAGTGGAGCCCAATTCGTTAAGTTGTTTATACGAGTATCATTGGAAGGGTGTGTGCTTAAAAACTCTGGGGGGGCATTGCCTCCTGCATTTGCTTTCATGCGTTTCCATAGTTCTGCCGCTTCATCCGGATTATAACCAGCAATGGCCATTATCTGTAATCCTATGCGATCTGCTTCTGTTTCATGGCCTCTACTAAAAGGCAGCATTAAGCCTACCGTAGATCCTACTCCATATGCCTGGTTAAACATATTTCGTGTTTTTGGATCTTTGATAGCAACATTACCCGCAACAGCGCCAATTTGCTGTATGGTTCCAGCACTCATTCGTTGTGCCCCATGATCCGCTAGTGCATGCGCTACTTCATGCCCCATTACAACAGCAACTCCTGTTTCGCTCTGGGTGATAGGTAAAATTCCAGTGTAAAAAACAATTTTACCTCCTGGCATACACCATGCATTC
The DNA here is from genome assembly GCA_947500575.1 of uncultured Flavobacteriaceae bacterium. Taxonomy (GTDB): domain Bacteria; phylum Bacteroidota; class Bacteroidia; order Flavobacteriales; family Flavobacteriaceae; genus CANMSI01. The sequence continues at coordinate 136,235 of CANMSI010000004.1, forward strand.
ACCGTCTTATCATTTACCAAATTATACTCCCATTTGTAATCCTGTAAATATCCAGGGTATCCGTTGGCTGTAAGCCATCTTTCTGCTGCAGAAGAAATGCGCTGTCCAACTTTTGTAATCATTTGAGCCTCAGCGGTACCTTTAACAACATTATTTTCACCCAAAAATTGGTCATACTGCGCAAAAGCCATGGGGAAAATTTGACTATTGGGATAAAAATTTAGAACCTTTTTACCTGTAAAAGGGTTCGTTTTACATGCGGTAACGCCGATAAAAATGACCATTACCAATACTATTTTTCTCATAATGTGTAGTGTTTAATACATCGTAAAATACAAAAAAATTACTTCCCTACGATGTGTAACTCTGTGAAATCTTTGCTGATTTCAATACTATTATCTCCATTTAGTTGAACTTCTTTTAGAGATACTTTTTCATTATCCAATTCTATCTCCTTTATTTCAAAAGGCAATCCATGTAATTTTAATTTAAAAGTATTGTAGGGAGTAATGAACGTACCATTCTTAAATTGTTGAATGATTAATTCATTTTCCTTACCTTTTAATTTAAAATTACGTAAGCTATACCTACCTTTCTTATAATCATACCCGTCTTGTGCATCTTCATAAACCGTTGAATTTTCGGTGCCCATTTTGAAATAAACATCCAATACAAGTTCCTTTAATGCTATTTCTCCCACATACTGTTGAATTGGGTATTTTGGAATAATTGCCCCTTCTTTTATAAACAAGGGAACTTTGTCCAAATCTGCTACTACCCATTTCTCTTTTCCTCCTTCTATAACTTCTTCTGTCCAAAAGTTATACCATTTTCCTCGAGGGATATACATTCTTCTGCCCTTGGCATTTGGTTCTTGTATGGGGCAGACTAAAATTTGTTCTCCAAAGATGAATTCATCTGTTCTAAAATGAGTCTGCGTATCTTCTTGATCATAGTATACCAAAGACTGCAGCATAGGAACACCAGACTGCGAATACTTCCAGAACATGGTATATAAATAGGGTAATAATTGATATCTTATTTCTATAAACTTTCGAACTATATCGGTTACCTCTGTATCAAAGGACCAGGGTTCCTGATCTCCATGATCTCCACTAGAATGTACTCTGCAAAAAGGATGAAAAATTCCTAACTGTATCCATCTAGCAAACAATTCTCCATTCGGTTGTTCTGCAAAACCACCGATATCTGAACCTACAAAAGAATAACCGCTTAAGCACATACGTTGCATCTGTACATTTGCAATCCATAGATGCTCCCAGGTAGCTACATTATCGCCCGTCCAAGTAGAGCTAAAACGTTGTGCTCCTGCATATGCTGCCCTAGTAATCACAAAAGGCCGCTTGGGATACACATATTTTTTAACCCCTTCAAAGGTGGCTCTTACCATTTGAGTCCCATATATATTATGTGCTTTTCTATGACTACATGGATTTCCATCGTAATCATGTCTCACATCTAAAGGAGCTGTCTTCGTGGGTACCTCCATTACAGCTGGTTCGTTCATGTCGTTCCAAACTGCATGTACTCCCATTTCTGCCATCATTTCTTTATAAAGCTTTGCCCACCATTCTCTTACCTTAGGATTTGTAAAATCCGGGAAATGACATTCTCCTGGCCATACTTTACCTCGCATATATGCACCATCTGCACGTTTACAGAAATAATCGTTTTCCATTGCTTCCTGATACACCCAGTAGTCCTTATCTATTTTAATCCCTGGATCTATCATCGCCACGGTCTTAAAACCGTCTTCAAACAGTTCATCGATCATTCTTTTGGGATCGGGAAATTTCTCCTTATCCCAGGTAAAACATCTAAAACCATCCATATAGTCAATATCCAAATAGATGGCATCGCACGGAATTTTTAAATCTCTAAAGGTTTTAGCAACCTCTTTCACTCTACTTTCAGGGTAGTAACTCCATTTAGATTGATGATAGCCCAGTGCCCACAGCGGTGGTAATTCTGGAGTACCCGTTAAATCAGTATAGGCAGTAACCACTTGAGACATTTTAGGGCCATAAAAAAAATAGTAGTTCATTTCACCTCCATCTGCCCAAAAACTAGTAGTATTTCGTCTTTCGTGTGCAAAATCGAAATAGCTTCTAAACGTATTATCAAAGAAAATACCGTACGATTTGCCTTTATGCAAGCCCACAAAAAACGGAATGGCTTTATACAAAGGATCTTGATCCTTACCATATGCATATTGATCTGTTACCCAATTATTACATTTCTTTCCTTTTAAGTTAGAGTGAGTCGCTTTATCTCCTAAACCATAAAAGCTTTCCGCAGTTTGGGTAATTTTACTCATCTTCACGGTATTACCACCGTACTCATAATTCTCTTCCCAATGAAAACCCAATTCGTCTTCGTTGATAATATTTCCGTCTAAATCAGAAATTTGAGTGCGAAGCGTTTTCTTATCAACTAATACTTTAAGTTTAGCAGTTTCTATTAGATACTCGGTTTCCGTTTCACTTACATCTAGGCTATTGTACCCTCTGCTTGCATCTTCGCTAATGGCATATGAAAAATCGGGTTCAAAAACATGTTCTGTAGCATATCTAAAACGAAGAGCACTATCCCTTAAAACGGTAAGTTGTAAGATAACACCATTAGAAGTTGTAAAATACAACTTATCCTTTTCTTGTTTAAAGTCAACTATTTTATCTGGATATAGATTTCCTTTATATTCCAGTTCAGTATTGGTGATCATAGGATAGGGTCATTTAATTAGAGACAAAGTCCCACAAAAAAAGGACATTACGGTGTAAAATAAAAAAGATATTGCAACCAAATATCAACTATAACGTTATAGTCTTCTTAGGATCATTGAAAAATGACCATCCCTAAGGGAGGAATTGTAATTTCGACGGATTTTTCATATCCATGCCATGGAATTTTACTTGTTTTTAATGCCTTATTTTCCATACCACTACCGCCATATTTTTTAAGATCACTATTGAACAATTCTTTGAGCTTGGTAGTTTTAGGTGTTCCTATTCTATATTTTTCTCGTGGTATAGGGGTAAAATTACAGGCCACTATGACATCATTTTTAGCATCATGCCCTTTTCGTATGTATAGCAAAACAGAATTCTCATGATCTTCATAATCTATCCATTCAAATCCTTCTGAACTAAATTGCTTTTCGTAAAGCGCAGGAGAATTTTTGTACAATTGATTCAAATCTTTAACCATGGTTTGTACTCCAGAATGCACCTCGTGTTCCAATAAATGCCAATCCAAGCTCTGTTCAAAATTCCATTCGGACGACTGCCCAAACTCACCACCCATAAAAACTAAGTTAGTACCCGGATGTGTATACATAAACCCAAATAGTAGTCTCAGGTTAGCAAAACGTTGCCATTCATCTCCTGGCATTCGATACAAGAGTGATTGCTTTCCATAGACCACCTCATCATGTGAAAATGGTAACATAAAATTCTCCGTAAAAGCATAAGTCATGCTAAAAGTGAGATCGTTCTGATGGTGTTTCCTATAGATCGGCTCTTTCTTGAAATATTCTAAAGTATCATGCATCCAGCCCATCATCCATTTCATTCCAAACCCTAATCCACCGATATCTATTGGTCTAGATACCATTGGAAAAGAAGTGGATTCTTCTGCAATGGTCTGAACACCGCTAAAACTCCTATATATTTCTTCGTTCAATTCCTTTAGAAAAGAAATGGTATCTAGGTTTTCACGACCCCCATAAATATTGGGTTCCCATTCCCCATCTTCCCTAGAATAATCCAAATATAGCATGGAAGCAACAGCATCTACTCTTAAGGCATCTGCATGGTACTGATCTAACCAAAATAAGGCATTACTAATCAAAAATGCTCTTACTTCGTTACGTCCATAATTAAAAATAAGACTCTTCCAATCTGGATGATATCCCTTCCTGCGATCTGGATGTTCGTATAAATGTGAGCCATCAAAAAAGCCTAAACCGTGTGCATCTTCTGGGAAATGAGAAGGTACCCAATCTAGAATAACACCAATATCATTCTGATGAAGCATATCTACCAATACCTTAAAGTCATCAGGTTTGCCAAAGCGAGCAGTGGGAGCAAAATAACCTGTTAATTGATACCCCCAAGAAGGGTCATACGGATACTCCATAATAGGCATAAATTCTACATGCGTAAAATTCATTTCCTTTACATAACGCACTAAATCTTTGGACAAATCCAGGTAAGATAAAAATTGATTGCCTTCTTTTCTTTTCCAAGAACCCAAGTGTACTTCATATACAGAAAAGGGCTTATCCAATCCATTTTTATCGGCTCTGTATCCCATCCATTTATCATCTTTCCATTGATGCTTGGAATCCCAAACTACGGATGCTGTATTTGGAGGATGTTCGCAATAGCGAGCAAAAGGATCTGCTTTTTCTGTTTTTACATCATTTTGATGTGAGTGAATTTTGTATTTATACTTTGTTCCTTTATCCACTTCGGGGATAAAACCTTCCCAAATACCACTGCCATCCCAACGCACGTTTAACGGGTGGTCTCCTTCTAACCAGTAGTTAAAATCACCCACTACGGAAACGGCTTTTGCAGAAGGCGCCCAAACAGCAAAATAAGTTCCTTTTTTACCATCTACCTCAATTAAATGAGAGCCCATTTTTTCATAAAGTCTATAATGCTTGCCGCCTTTAAATAGATCAATATCAAAATCGGTAAACAAACTGTGGGAGATTACTTGACCCATATGGTATTCGTTATTTTGTTTCGTTAATTATACTCATAATTCCTTCTAGTGGAATTACCGCCCATTGAGGCCTTGAATTCATTTCATATCCTAATTCATAAACCGCTTTTTCTAACATGCAATATTCTAGAATGAAGATACGCTCCTGACTATATCCAATATTAAGATTATGTTCTTGAATTAATTTGATATAGGTTCCCAAAAATACTCCAATAAAATAGCGATACAGCACTTCTCCAGCTTTAAATAAATCATCTTGTGTGTACGGATACGTTTCTCCATGATTAAAGATGGTAGCATAAATGGCATAATGAAAAGACCTAAACAGACCTGCCACATCTTTTAAGGGAGGTTGTTTAACTTTTCTATCGCGAATGGTACTCTCAGGTTCTCCTTCAAAATCTAACAAGTAAAAATCATCATCCTTCACCAAAATCTGACCTAAATGATAATCCCCATGCACTCGTATACGTTCTCCCTTTAATTTGGTCCAATCAAAGTTCACAAAACGTTTTCTGATTTCGTTTTTTCGTTCTAAAAATTCTTGTGCTAGTTCTAAAGACAAACCCTCCAAACGATGTAAATTGTTTTCGACCGTATTTAACCGATTTTGAAATTGATATAACAATCGGTTCTTTAACCATACCTCATAATCACCATTAAAATGATTGGGTGTAAAAGCGGTGTCTTCAAATTCTGAACCCAAAGCGATGTGCATTTCCGCCGTTCGTTTTGCCAACACTTGAAGTTTTAGAAAGATACTGAGTCCTGCCCAATCTATAATCTCTGGTGGAACCTCCTTTATTTCTAAACGCTGAAATAAGGTGGTTTCCGGTAAAGAAGCTACCTTAATCTTCTTATAATCTAAGTTTCCAAACACCTTATGCAATTCAATTAGCATATAATCCCATGCATCTCCTTGATTTGGGACTAATTCTTGCATTAAAGCGATGGTAATATTGTCATTTTCTGAATCCTTAATACTGAGACTACCTTGATACGATGGAGTATTTTTATACTCCTTTCGCTCTGTAAGGAATCTGCTCATCTCATAATCAGGATTCTTATCAGCATATATTCTTCTAAAAAACTTGATAACAAAGTTATCATTGATAATAATAGAGGTATTACTTTGTTCTAGCCCCATGAAACGAGAACTCTTATACGAAGTGTCTGTAAACAGTATACTTTTATGATAGCGCACTCTGGTAGTATCATTGGGTTCTGCAGTACTAATTCTTTCAAAGACTAATTTTCTGAAGGCTTCCAAGTTCAATGCATCTATAATAAAGCCATTCTGACCTTTGATACTCAAAGGGAGAATTCGGTCTTTTTCGGCAAAATTCTCATCAGAAACAAAAGCTATGGGCAAAAAGTAATGTTGGTAGAACGCTTCTTCGAAATTAACTTCCAAAAGTAATCCATAATAGACCTCTCCTTTCTGTTGTATTCTAAAATACTCCTGTAATTCTATATATTTTAGCTTACTAGCTTTACCTCCATACCAACGCTGTTTAACAACGTAATCTTCTAAAACATCTGATAAGAACACCTTAAGAAAGCGCTCATTTTCTAGCAAGTCTTCCCAAACAACATCAAAGGCATAAGGGGGTTGTAGAATAGAAACTTGCTTTTTTTTGGCCATGCTTATTTTTTAATGTGAAATATATGAAATGGTAATGCCGGGTGTAACTCTACAAAATTCCATTCATCACCCCAAATATAACTGTTCCCAGTGATGAGATCATTTACCGTAATACTTTGGTGATCATGAAGTCCAAGAGCATCTCTTGGAATTTGCACCTGCCCTTGTTGCATATAATGAGGGTCTAAATTTACAATAACCAATGTTTCATCGGTTTGGTTATCACTCCATTTATAAAACGCGATTAGGTTTTCATTTTCAATATGGCAAAAACGAATATTATTGGTTTGCTGCAAAGATGCATGCGTTTTACGAGCATCATTGATCTTTGAGATCACGCGTGTTAATTTGTTTTCTATAGACCAATCCCAATGCCGTACTTCATATTTCTCCGAATCTAAATATTCTTCTTTTCCAGGAATAGCATCACTCACCATATATTCGAAAACAGGACCATAGATTCCTATATTCCCACTTAAAGTAGCGGCCAAGGCATACCTTAGTAAATGCATAGCCTCATTAGCACCTTGTAAATGGTAGGGGTTAATATCGGGAGTGTTGGGCCAAAAGTTAGGTCTAAAATACTCTCTCATTTCCGTTTGTGTAAGCTCTACCATATACGCTATGATCTCTTCTTTGCTAACACGCCATGTGAAATATGAATACGATTGAGAAAATCCTTGTTTCGCCAATTGTTGCATTACTTTTGGGCGAGAAAATGCCTCCGCTAAAAAGAGTACGTCTGGATGTTTCTTTTTCACTTCAAGAATTAACCAATTCCAAAAATAATAGGGCTTGGTATGTGGATTGTCCACTCTAAAGACGGTAATCCCCTGTTTTATCCAATGCATAGTAACCCGAAGGAGCTCTTTCCAAAGTTCCTTGTAGGCCGAGGTTTCAAAATAAAAATTAACAATATCTTGATATTTTTTCGGTGGATTTTCTGCATATTGAATAGTGCCATCTGGCCGTTGTCTAAACCATTCCGGATGTTCCTTGATATATGGATGATCTGGTGCGGCTTGAAACGCCAAATCCATAGCCACTTCAATACCCAAATCCTTCGCTTTGGATACAAGCTGTTTAAATTCTTTTGCTGTGCCCAATTCGGGATGAATGGCTGTATGCCCACCATGTTTAGAACCAATACCCCAAGGGACTCCAGAATCTCCTTCTTGTGCTTCAGTACTGTTATTTTTCCCTTTTCTGTTTACTTCTCCTATAGGGTGTATAGGCGGGAAATACAGTGTATCAAACCCCATTGCTGCAACTCTTGGCAAAAGTGTTTCACAATCTTTGAACGTACCGTGTTTGTCTTTTTCTGAGGCTGCAGATCTTGGGAAAAATTCATACCAAGTACTAAAATTTGCCTTTTTTCGATCTACATATACCTGCAATAAATTGCTTGAATTTGATAGAAAACGATCTGGGTATTGAAAAAATAGTTGTTTCAACCTATCAGAAACTGCTTCTTTTATAGCGCTTTTATAAGATGTTTTCGTCTTAAAAAATTTGCTAAGTTTTTTCAAATATTTTTTTTCGCTTTCTGTAACATGCTTCTGCAGTTGTTTTAGATACTGCACTCCATCTAAAAGTTCGCTGGTTACCTGTTGCCCGTCCTCTATTTTTGAAATAATTCCATGTTGCCAATTCAATGCATAGTCTACCCAACCTACCACTTTGTATTCATAAAATCCTTGTTTTTCTAAAACAAAGCTGGCTTGGTACACATCATTCCCCAAGTGTTGCATGCGCACCACCTGAACGTTTTTTTCCTTAGCATGTTTAAATTGAACCTCCGCTTGCATTACATCATGCCCGTCTGGCAAAATATCTGCTGTAACCGTAACAGTTTCTCCTACCACTCTTTTAATAAAAAAAGCACCACCATGTATTTGTGGTACTACATTTTCTATGACAACTCGTTGTTGTTTTTGCATCATTTGAACGCTATTGGATTTTTATGTGTATTGTTTGGACTCATTTTGTTAAAAATAGGAAATTCTTATGACACCCTTGTTGTGATTTTCGCAAATATCTAAGAAAGAAAAAATGTTTTTTTCATTTTTGGAATGCTTTTTGTTTCATTACTTCAAAACTTATTTGAACTATTAAAGCTGATAGTTTAAAAATTGAGATAAGTAGTAATAGCAAACAAAAACAATCATGAAAAAATTTACTTTAGTATTCAGTGCAGTGCTCACCTTATTTTTAATCTCTTGTGAAGGTCCAGAAGGTCCTCCAGGATTTGATGGTAGGGACGGATTAGATGGTCTTGATGGTCAGGATGGTGTAAACATTCTAGGTCAGGTAGTAGATATTGAAGGGACGTTTGATGCCGGAAACGAATATGCAATCTTCTTTGAATTTCCACAATCGATCGAAGTTTTTGAAACGGATATTGTATTAGTATACATTTTATTTGATCAAACCGAGGATAGCAATGGAGATCCAGTAGATATATGGAGACTACTACCACAAACTCGTATTTTAGATCAAGGATTATTACAATATAACTATGACCATACCTTTTTAGATGTAAACATCTTTTTAGAATCAGATTTTGATTTAGGAACCTTGCTTCCTGGAGATACAGACAATCAGGTTTTTCGTATTGCTGTAATCCCTGCCGATGCCTCTCAAGGCTCTAAGATGGATACCTCCAACATTGATTCGGTTATGAGTACTTTGGGAGTTGAAGAAAAAGATGTGCCAAGAATTAAACTGTAGACACAAAAGGATACCAATGAATATGGCCTTGTTTTTTAAGCAGGGCCATTTCCTTTTACAACCCTATTACCATTAGTAAAATACGGTAGAATATGTTAAATTTGAAAGGAAATATCTTAGGTGACGTCTAAAGAGATAAGAAATAAAAATTAGTCGAATGATAAAGAAAGTAATACTAGCCTTATGCATCATTTTAACGGGATGTAAAGAAGTCTCTAAGGAGAAAGAAATGGCTATGACGGAGACTCCACAACAAGAACAGACATACAAGGTTACCAAAACTGAAAGCGAATGGCGTTCCCAGCTAACGGATATGCAATTCTACATATTACGAAAAGCAGGCACTGAGAGTGCTTTTACAAGTCATTTACTAGACAATAAGGAAGAAGGGGTCTACGTATGTGCAGGATGTGAAACTCCTTTATTCAAAAGCGAACACAAATTTGACTCTGGTACAGGATGGCCCAGTTTTGATAGAGAAATAAAAGGAAATGTAGCCTATGATGTGGATTATAAAATAGGGTACGAAAGAACAGAAGAACACTGTGCTGTTTGTGGTGGTCATTTAGGACATGTATTCAAGGATGGTCCAAGAAATACTACCGGGAAAAGACATTGTATAAACGGTGCTGCACTCAATTTTATCCCAAGTAAAAAATAAATTAATGAACTTCCTGCAGAGGATCTAAAAATTCTATGAATGAGCGGTAAATATGCTGTAGAGAAATCAGAAAAAGAGTGGAAAGCTCAACTTTCTGAGGAAGAGTATCGTGTACTTCGTAAAAAAGGAACAGAATACCCTCATACCGGTGAATTTAATCTTCACTTTGAAGCAGGGAATTATCATTGTAAAGCCTGTAAGGCGCCTTTATTTGAAAGTAATCATAAATTTGAAAGTGGTTGTGGATGGCCGTCTTTTGATGAAGCCAAAGAAGGTGCTATTGAATATATTAGAGATACCACACATGGAATGATCCGAACAGAAACGGTTTGTGCCAATTGCGGTGGGCATTTAGGTCATGTTTTTAATGATGGCCCCAAAGAGACTACTGGGCAGCGTTATTGCATCAATTCTGCCAGTATTGGATTCGATTCATCTCAATAAATGTATTTACATCGGATAAGCGCAAAATAATGAACGCTCTTTCATTGAATGGATACGAAAATTCAAAAGTGCTTAACATCAGAATCTCCTAAAAATAACTTTCTTTTTATTAGTTCTGGCTGTGCTTTTGATCTAGTATATACTCCTACAGATCTACAGCCAAGTATTTTGCCATTTTCAATTTAATTATACACTGCTTTTCATTTTGGTTTTGTAACTTTGCCACTCCAAAAAAGGATACAAAAATTAGTATAAATGAGCAATTTCGATGTCATAGTTTTAGGTAGTGGCCCTGGAGGGTATGTTACCGCCATAAGAGCTTCACAATTAGGTTTAAAAACAGCTATTGTAGAAAAGGAAAACCTTGGAGGTGTATGCTTAAACTGGGGGTGTATCCCCACAAAAGCACTTTTAAAATCAGCTCAAGTATTCGAGTATCTTCAACATGCAAGTGATTACGGATTAAAAGCCGAGGGGGTAGATAAAGATTTTGATGCCGTTGTGGGACGCAGCCGTAACGTAGCTGATGGAATGAGCAAAGGAGTTCAATTTTTAATGAAGAAAAATAAAATTGAGGTCCTAAACGGATATGGGAAAGTACAGCCTGGGAAAAAGATCGAAGTTACCGATGCCGAAAACAAAAAAACAACCTATACTGCTTCCCACATTATTATTGCCACTGGTGCGCGAAGTAGGGAACTTCCTAGTTTACCTCAAGATGGTAAGAAAGTTATTGGTTATAGGGAGGCTATGACTTTAGAAAAGCAGCCAAAAAAAATGATAGTTGTTGGAAGTGGTGCCATCGGAATTGAATTTGCATATTTCTACAATGCAATGGGTACAGAAGTTACCGTTGTGGAATATCTTCCAAATATTGTTCCAGTAGAGGATATTGATGTTTCTAAGCAATTAGAACGCAGTTTTAAAAAGACCGGTATCAAAATAAAAACCTCAGCAGAAGTAACAAAAGTAGATACTTCTGGAGATGGAGTAAAAGCTACTGTAAAAACGGCTAAAGGTGAAGAAATATTGGAAGCAGATATTGTATTATCAGCAGTAGGTATCAAAACCAATATTGAAAATATAGGCCTAGAAGATGTGGGTATTGCCACGGATCGAGATAAAATTTTGGTCAATGATTACTATCAAACAAATATACCTGGCTATTACGCAATTGGTGATGTAACGCCGGGACAAGCACTTGCGCACGTTGCCTCTGCGGAAGGGATTCTTTGTGTAGAAAAGATTGCAGGGATGCATGTAGAACCATTGGATTATGGAAACATACCTGGCTGTACGTATTGTTCTCCAGAAATTGCTTCTGTTGGATTAACGGAAGAACAAGCAAAGGAAAAAGGTTTTGAAATTAAAGTAGGTAAATTTCCCTTTTCAGCTAGCGGAAAAGCAAAAGCATCTGGAGCTTCTGATGGCTTTGTTAAAGTTATTTTTGATGCAAAATATGGAGAATGGTTAGGCTGTCATATGATTGGTGCTGGCGTTACTGATATGATTGCGGAAGCAGTTGTTGCCCGTAAATTAGAAACCACTGGCCATGAAATTTTGAAAGCAGTACACCCGCACCCAACAATGAGTGAAGCTGTAATGGAAGCTGTTGCAGATGCTTATGATGAAGTAATTCATTTGTAATACATGAAGTTTACAAATAGAAACATTCATAGGGATATTGCCTATTTCTATATTGGTTTAATTATTGCATTTTCTTTCTCAGGAATTGTATTGAATCATAGACAAGATTGGTATCCAATGGACTATAGTTATGAAACTAAAGAAGTTGAAATAGCAGTTCCGGATAATCCAAAAAATATAGATTCCGAATTATTTGTAACCAATTTTTCCAAAGAATGGAATTTAGATGAAGCCTATGATGATCATAGGCTTAGAGGTGATGAACTTCGCGTATTTTACGATGATAATGTTATTTTAGACTTGGATATAAAGACAGGGAAAGGCCTGTTAGAATACAAGCGTAAAGTACCATTGCTAGGACACAGTATGTATTTACATAAAAGCACCAACAGTTTTTGGATCTGGTATTCAGACATTTTTGGAGTGGCAATGCTTGTAATAGCAATTACTGGAATGCTCATTACCAAAGGAAAAAATAGTTTTAAAAAACGAGGCTGGAAATTAGCCTTAGCTGGACTCTTATTTCCCCTTTTGTTTTTAATATTATTCTCTTAATATGCTACTGAAAATTTTTAGGGCAACTGCTATATTAGAAGGGCTATCGTACTTAATGCTGTTTGGTATAAGTATGCCACTAAAATATATGGCGCAGCTACCAAAGCCTAATATATATATTGGCAATGCGCATGGGGTTCTCTTTATAGCGTTTGTACTACTTGCCGCCCTTGTATGCTGGAAAAAAAAATGGAGTATTAAGCGTTTTATCATCTTTTTTATTGCATCGCTTTTACCCTTCGGAACTTTTTATATTGATCAAAAATATTTAAAAAACCCCTGATTTCAGGGATGATGGTTTTTTAACTTTAGTGCATTTTTGTAGTCACTAAAACAAACCATTATGTTCATCCAAGTCACTACCTCCTATGATCCAGTGGGTCAAAAACGTTTAAGCACTAAATGTCCCACCTGTGGAAGTACTAATTGTTTAGAACTTACTTTTTATCAAAAAAAAATTGATACCGGTTTTAGTAAAAAAATAACTAAGAAAGTTAGCGGAATCTTGTTTTGTCATCATACGCAGACAGAAATTGCGCCAGTGGTATGGACAGATGAAATTGAACATTACTTCATTACTGAAAAATCAAAAGTTTCCTTAGCCCCTAAAAGTCTAAAATTCACAAAATGGTTTTATTGGATTTTGATAGCACCCACTTTAATTATTTTAGGAGCAATTGGGTACTTTCAATGGGAACATGCCCAATTTCAAAATGATACAGAGCTCTTAAGCCAAGCGCATCCTGGCATGAAAGTGATGAGCATGTTTACTATAACAGATTCAACAAACCAAAGTGTTTACGGAAATACATGGCATTTGGTTAAAAAGATCGAGGGAGATACCCTATGGTTGCAACAGCATCGGGAATTTACAAATGATGAGGGATTTGATTTTGATTTAGACACAGCCCATTTTGATGGTGCACTGATTAAAGTGCCCCTTCAAAAATTTAAAGAACGAACGATCATGAGTTTAGATTATTCTAAACAGCATTTCGTAGGATATATTACTGAAATTAAAAGTAGCAACTAATGGAGAATATGTACACAGGAAAATCGTCCAGAAACCCAAATATGCCAATTATTATAGGCGGGCTTTTAGGCATTGCACTTATTAGTTTTGGCATCTATCTTTATATTGATCTTGCTGCCTGGGAACAATCAAATGAAGAAATGCAACTCAATTCTTTTTTATGGTTTTTATACGATATGGGAGGCAAACTAGCAGTAGCTGGTTTTTTCGGAATTTGCGGAACCGCTATCACCTGGAGTGGAGCCAAAAACACAGTTCATTTAAGGAAACTTAAAAAAGGTTCTAAAAGATCTTAGCTTATAAAAATGTGTAGGTTTTAAAGAAAGCTTTGGATCGCCAAGGCATAACTTTGTAGTCCAAAGCCCAAAACTACTCCTTTGGCACCGGCCGAGATATAAGAAACATGCCTAAAATCTTCACGTTGAAAAGTATTAGAAATATGCACTTCCACTACCGGAGTATCTATTGCTTTTACAGCATCGCCTATTCCTACTGAGGTATGTGTATAGGAAGCTGCATTCAATACTATGCCGTCATAGCTGAAACCCACTTCTTGAAGTTTGTCAATGAGTTCACCTTCAATGTTTGATTGATAAAACTCCAAATTAACTTCTTTAAATTGAGACTCCAAAGCGGCAAAATGTTGTTCAAAAGTAGTGGTCCCATAAACTTCTGGTTCTCTTTTTCCTAAAAGGTTTAGATTGGGGCCGTTGATAATAATTATTTTCATGATTTAAAAATAACCATTTGTATTGACTTACCTAATAATTTACATTGAGAGAAATTATAGAGACTTAGATTTCTTTCAATGGAAGATACTAGGCAGTTGTTCTGTATTAAATTACAAGCATAAAAAAAGCAGGAACTTTGCTCCTGCTTTTTTACACTATTTATTTCTATCTATTGAATTACGTAACGTATACCCAATCCAAAAGCACCTATTTCATTAGATAAATCTCCCAATCCAACAAAAGGCCTCCAATCAAAAGAAAAAGCCAAAGGTACATCAGTAATTTTATATTCAAGTCCTGCAACAGGTCTGAAAGCAATTTCTGTTCCTCCTCCATTACTAATAAATACAAATGAAAGACCTGCACCAGCAAACCAATTTAAACCATCTGCACCTGAAATATCGCCATTGTATTCATATAACGCTGTTAATAGAGATACGCCAGATTCGAAAGTGAATTCACCTTGGATAGCATGCTCCTCTGCCAAAAAGAATTTCGCACTAGGTCCTATAAAGGTACCTCCGCTGGCGAAATCTATTCCTAATCCAGCTGCGATGGTATAATCTGATTGCGCTTTGCTTTCTGTTAATCCGATAAAAACAACGGATACGGCCAAAAGAAGTAATTTTTTCATGTAATCAATTTTAGTGTTGTTAATAATTATATTTAAAATTAAGATGTTCTTTTTTAATGACCAACAGAAGCACACAACATTTTAGTACTATTTTAGAAAAAGTAAGCGACTCCTACATTGATAGTACCTTCTTTAATATCTAAGGCACCACCTAAAGGTCCAGAATATCGATCTGTTAAAGCGAATGCATATCTTGCTTGAACCGCAAAATTATCATTGATATTATAGCCTGCTCCAAAGCCCAAATCAATTCCCACAGTTTTTAATACATCATCAATATTCGTTTCGGTTCCTAGCACACCTTCTAAATCGCGAATAGTTCCTTTTACATCATCCAAATTAGATGAAAAACTTAACTGGGGACCTGCTTGCACATAAAACTTATCTGCTACATAATACTTGGCCATCACTGGCAAGTAGATATACGATAAATCTCCGGCACTTCCATAGGTCAATTCTGGTTGAATATGCAGTTTTTCAGTAGCTTCTATATCTACAATTAAACCCACATAAAACCCGGTTTTATTAATAGCATCTAAATTCGCAATATCAAAACCTAATGCGGATAGTTTTACATCTGCGTTTACATTTAATAAACCTCCAGTAACTCCAAATTTCGCACTCTGTGCTGTTAGACTACTCACCGTAAAAAGACCAATAGCCGCAATCAATAATAATTTTTTCATAATATGTATAGTGTTTGGTATAAGTCTTCCAAATATAGAAAACTTTGATTTAACATTTTTCCGTTCTCAAGAAATCATGAATCATGCCAAACAACATATGGATATCCAAATGTAGAAGAAGTTGCGCAACAAAAGAATACCAGAATACCAGTATTTTTAGTCCCATTAGAGAAGATATTAATTAGAAAATGTGTAATTTGGGTAGAGAGCAAAAAAAAGCGGAGACATTGTCTCCGCTCTATTCTTTTATATGAAGGGTTATTATTGAAAACGGTAACCAATTCCTACTTGCAATGTATTCAAATCTAATCCATCAATACCTCTAGAAATTTGAAAAGCGTATCTAGCATCTGCAAAGAACTGGTCTGTAAAATTGTAACCTATACCAAAGGCAAGGTCTAACCCAAATTCTCCTTCAGGAAGATCTTCTAATAAATAGTTGATTTGAGGACCCGCCTGAATGCTAAAACTATCAGCAACCTTATACTTGGCCATTACAGGAATGTAAAGTGAATTTAAATCACTGACAATACTGTACAAAACAGAAGGTTCAACTTCAAAGGTTTCACTTACCTCAAAATTATAACCTGCACCGATAAAAAATCCGGTTTCCGAACTGGAAGCGCTACCAAATTCTCCTAAATCTACTTTGGCATTTACACTAGATAAACCAGCTTTAGCAAAAAATCCCTCTTGAGCATTAACACCATAACCGGCGAAAACTAATGCAGCAATTAATAATACTTTTTTCATAATGTAAAAATTTGTGTTTGTTTTTTAATTTGAAGCAAACTTAGAGTGAGCCTATTAACTGTGATAATTTAAGTTGTAAAAATACGATTAAGTGTGGTAAAAAGCCGTTTTCTTGTTATTTGAAAACCCAAAATAGCTGCGTGCAAACATTAAAATTACTACATCAAAATGCATAAATAACTGATTATCAGTTATTTAAATTTAAAACTATACTTAATTAAAAGAGCGTATTTTCTTATAAGCTCAAAAAGCTCCAAAAAATGACTAAAAAACAAGTTTTAAATAATTGATTCATTCCTTTTTTAAACCAGCATTCCAAGAGATTTATACACTATAATGCATTATTTTTAAAAGAATCTATACTTTTAGTCAATGAACTGGAAACAGGCAGTAACAGACTACCAGCATTATCTTAGAATAGAAAGGGGTTTATCGCAAAACTCTATAACAAGCTATTCTCGGGATTTGAAAAAATTATATGAATTCATAGCAGCAAACGATTTAGATGATACCCCAATTTCTATTACCAAAGGGACCGTGCAGCAATTTATCTATGAAATAGCAAAAATATTAAATGCGAGGTCCCAAGCTAGAATCATATCCGGACTCAAGAGTTTCTTTAACTATTTGGTATTTGAAGACTATAGGAAAGATAACCCTATGGATTTAATTGCCGCTCCGAAAATAGGTAGGAAACTACCAGATACTATTTCTAAAGAGGAAATAGACGCCTTAGTGAATGCAATAGATCTCTCCAAACCAGAAGGAGAACGCAACAGAGCAATGCTCGAAACCCTCTATGGGTGTGGCTTAAGAGTTTCCGAACTAATTAATTTACAAATCTCTGATCTTTATTTTGAAGAAGATTTTATTAAAGTAACAGGTAAAGGAGATAAACAACGCTTTGTACCTATTAGCCAGATCAACAAAAAATACATTACCATTTACAAAAATCAGCTAAGAGTCCATCTTCCTATTCAAAAAGGCTTTGAAGATATCCTATTCCTCAATAGAAGAGGAAAACAACTCTCTAGAGCAATGATTTTTACCATCGTAAAACAGTTAGCAGAAAAAATTGACTTACAAAAAAATATTAGTCCCCATACGTTTCGGCATTCCTTTGCTACCCACCTTCTAGAAAATGGTGCAGATTTAAGAGCTATACAACAAATGTTAGGACATGAGAGCATTACCACAACAGAAGTCTATGTGCATGTAGAACGCACCTATTTGGCGCAAGTAATCAATCAATTTCATCCCAGAAAATAAGCCGATAGAGGAAATAATTTCGAAACAACTACGGCTCTTGGATGAGTTATAGATTACGAAAACGTTATAGTCCTTTTGGAATCCAAAATTCCCTTTATAAATCCGATTTTATCATTTGTGTCCTACCTACAATTAGATATATTTACGAAAATTAAAAAGTTAACCTATGAAAAATACCATTAATCGCCAATGGTGGAAGGAAGGGATCGTATATCAAATCTACCCAAGGAGTTTTCAAGATTCCAACGGAGATGGTATTGGTGATATTAAGGGTATTATAAATCGCTTGGATTATATTAAAAGTCTAGGAGTTGATATTATTTGGCTAAACCCAGTGTATGAATCTCCAAATGATGATAATGGATACGACATTAGTGATTATCAAAACATCATGGGTGAATTTGGCACTATGGCAGATTTTGATGAATTATTGCAAGGCATGAAAGAACGCGGTTTACGTTTGGTGATGGATCTTGTGGTAAATCATAGTAGTGATGAACACCAGTGGTTTATTGAATCCAAATCTTCAAGAACCAATCCATATCGAGATTATTATCATTGGTGGCCAGCCGAAAAAGGTACGCCCCCAGCCCGCTGGAGTTATTTTGACGTAGAGGGCAATGCGTGGAAATATGATGAGACCACGGATGCTTATTATTTACACTATTTTTCAGTAAAGCAGCCTGATCTTAAATGGGAAAACCCAAAACTAAGAGAAGAAATTTACAAGCTAATGCGATTTTGGTTCGATAAAGGCGTAGACGGATTTAGAATGGATGTTATTCCCTTTATTTCTAAAGACATAAATTATCCGGAGCTACCTGCTTCCTATAATGGGAATTTTGTTCCTTTTTATGCAGATGGTCCCAACTTGCATACTTATTTAAATGAAATGAATAAGGAGGTATTGAGTAAATACGATGTAATGACCGTTGGGGAAGCACCAGGAGTTTCTATTGATCAGGCATTAGATTTTGTAGATGAAGATCGAGAGGAACTCAATATGTTTTTTCATTTTGATCTAATGGCCCTAGATCGTGAAGCAGATGAAGTTTTTCTAATGCGGAAAGATGCTTGGAAACTTACCGAATTCAAAAAAATACATACTGATTGGGATGTTGCTTTTGCAAAAAAAGGTTGGGGTAGTATGTATCTAAGCAATCATGATTTTCCAAGAAGTGTAAGCCGATGGGGAAACGATTCTAGAAGCTTTTGGTATGATTCTGCCACCATGTTACAAACGTTTTTACTCTCTATGCGAGGAACTCCTTATTTTTATTACGGAGATGAGATTGGCATGACTAATATTCGTTTTGATCGTATAACGGATTATAAAGACATTAATACACTCAATAGATACGAAACTATTAAACAGCAGGGTGGAGATACAGCTGCTTTTGTTGAAAATGAAAAAGAAGCTAGTAGGGACAATGCCCGAACACCAATGCAATGGGATGATACCCAAAATGCAGGTTTTACGAGTGGACGAGCATGGCTAAAGGTAAATGACAACTACAAAGAGGGAATTAATGTCGAATCTCAACATACTGATAAAACCTCCGTTCTTAACTATTTCCGAAAGATGGTACAAGTCCGAAAAAGTCACCTAGGCCTCATATATGGAGATTATACCCTTCTTTTGGAAAATCATGAAGAAGTGTATGCTTATACACGTACTTTTGAGGAAGAACGCTATCTTATATTACTGAGTTTTTCCACCAGCAAAACTACGGTAAAGGTGGACGAAATTAATTTTAAGGAAGCCCGCTTGCTTATTTCAAATGATGAAGATCAAGCAGAAATTTTAAAAAGAGATCCAACATTCAAATTAAAGCCGTACCAAGCTGTTATTTACAAACTTCACTAAGCCTTGTACTGTTTATAATCCTTTTTAAAAGGTCTAATGATAAGTCGAGCTTCCCTGTCGAAACGAACATAATTGTATACCCAGTTCACAAAAACTACCATTCTATTTCTAAAACCTATTAGAAAGAAGAGGTGTATAAACATCCAAACAAACCAAGCAAAAATGCCTTGGAATTTCACATTTTCTAAATCTACAACGGCTTTGTTCCTCCCTACGGTTGCCATGCTTCCTTTATCTTTATAAACAAAGGGTTTAAGTGGTTTATTTTTTAAGAGCCTAACCAGATTATCTCCTAAGTTCTTACCTTGCTGAATGGCCGGCTGGGCCATCATGGGATGGCCATCAGACCATTTTTCGGTTGCCATCGCTGCAACATCGCCAATAGCAAATATGGTGTCAAACCCATGTACTTGATGAAATTCGTTCACCTTCATGCGGTTTCCCCTAGCAAGCAACTCTTTTCCATTTATCCCCTCAATACAAGCACCTTTTACTCCTGCTGCCCAAACAAGTGTTGCAGAGGTAAAAGAAACGTCCGTATCAGTTGTAACATGTTTACCATCATAATTTGTAACTCTAGTATCTTTCCATATCTGAACCCCTAAGCTCTCTAAAAAATCCTCCGCCTTTTTAGATGCCTTTTCACTCATCGCATCTAACAAGCGATCACTGGACTGCACAATATTAATCTGCGCTCTTCGTGTATCCAAATCGGGGTAATCTTTTGGCAATATTCCTTTTTTAATCTCCGCCAAGGCACCTGCAAGCTCTACTCCAGTTGGTCCTCCCCCAACAATAACAAAATTCATAAGAGCGTCTCTTTCATGTAAATCATCTGTAAGTAGTGCCTGTTCAAAGTTTTCAAGAATCAAGCTGCGCAGATTTAAGGCTTCAGGAACGGTTTTCATAGACATTCCGTTATTCTCAATGGCCGTGTTTCCGTAAAAATTAGTCTCAGAACCAGTAGCAATCACCAAATAATCAAAAGATAGCTTCCCAATATCTGTAACCACTTCCTTTTCCGTAGGCCGTACCTCCGATACACAAGCCAATCTAAAAAAGAAATTTGGATAATCTTTCAGTACTTTTCGTATCGGATAGGCAATGGAATCTGGTTCTAATCCCCCAGTTGAAACTTGATATAATAACGGTTGAAACGTATGGTAGTTATGCTTGTCCAATAGTACCACCTGGACCTCTTGCTTACTCAATTTTTTTGCGAGTGAAATACCTCCAAAACCACCACCAATAATTACAATTCTGGGAAAACTAGATCGTGGTATATTCATATAAAAATGTATACTACAAAAATAAGCAATCGGGCCAGCTATAGCAAAAGAATATAGCATTTTTAGTATCTTTAAAAAATGCCGTTATAAAACCAACCTATTATGAAAAAAAATCTTTTTTACAGCTTTATTTGTTTCCTAATAACCATATCTTCTTTTGGGCAAAAAACTCCAGACGCCGTACTCAAAAATTTGGATACGAAAGCTGAGAACTATGGTGCAATTGCACAGCAAATATGGAATCTGGCAGAGATGGGATATCTCGAAGAAAAAAGTAGTGCATTATTGCAAAAAACTTTAAGGGATGAGGGGTTTTCAATTCAAAAAGGGGTTGCAGGTATTCCTACCGCCTTTATTGCAGAATACGGGAGTGGCGGACCAGTAGTTGCTATTTTAGGAGAATACGATGCGCTTCCAGGTTTATCACAACAAGCAATTCCTGAAAAAAAATCGGCGAACAAGGCTGCAGGCCATGCATGTGGTCATCATTTATTTGGTACGGCCTCCACAGCGGCAGCCATTGCTGTAAAAGATTGGATGAAAACAAACAAAATAAAAGGAACCATTCGCTTTTATGGATGTCCTGCAGAAGAAGGAGGTTCCGGAAAAGTATACATGGTTAGGGAAGGTCTATTCAAGGATGTAGATATTGCCTTGCATTGGCACCCAGGATCTCAAAATGCCGCAAGCGCAGGAGCTGCTTTGGCCAATAAGTCTGCTAAATTTCGTTTCTATGGTATCTCCGCACATGCCGCTGGAGCTCCGGATAGAGGCAGGTCTGCATTAGATGGTGTAGAAGCCATGAATGCCATGATAAATATGATGCGCGAACATATTCCAGAGCAAGCTCGAATACATTATGTAATAACAAGCGGAGGCAAGGCACCTAATGTAGTGCCAGACTATGCAGAAGTATATTATTATGCGCGTCATAATAAAAGAGATGTAGTGATTGATATTTTTGATCGCATGGTCAAAGCTGCGGAAGGTGCTGCATTAGGTACGGGCACCACCATGAAATATGAAATGATAGGAGGCACCCATGAATTGCTACCTAATTTGACCCTTCAAAAGTTGATGCACGACAATCTTACCAAAGTAGGAGGCATTACCTATACCAAAGAAGAAAAGCTATTTGCCGATAAAATTGCAATCAGTTTAGGGTATGAGGGTGTTTCAGAACAGTATGCCAAAGAAATTCAACCCTATAAAACTGAGGGAAAAGCCTATGGATCTACCGATGTAGGAGATGTAAGCTTTGCAGTACCCACCGTAGGTATGGGCGCAGCTACATGGGTTCCAGGAACACCAGCTCATAGTTGGCAGGCCGTAGCGGCTGGAGGAACAACTATTGGACGTAAAGGGATGATGGTTGCTGCTAAAACACTCTCGTTAACAGCTATCGCTTTATTTCAGGACACCCAACTTATTGAAAAAGCTAAAAAAGAATTCAACGAGCGAAGAGGAGCTAATTTTACATATATTCCGTTATTGGGTGATAGAGCCCCTGCTTTAGACTATAGACAATGATTCCCAACCATTTACATCTCTAAACATAGATATTTTACATTTCTATGAAGCATCTGCACAGCCATCAACTTTGTTTTTTATGTAACAAAAAAGAACATCTTGCTACTAATCTTTTAGGCAACTACCAACCAATCTGTGAATAAAGAACTTGAACATAAATTTGTAAGTGAACTAGAGAGCAATCAGAATATTGTTCATAAGGTGTGTAGTTTATATACCAATGATAGAGACTCTCATAATGATTTGTTCCAAGAGATAACGATTCAATTATGGAAAGCATATCCAAAATTTAGGGGGGATTCTAAATTTAGTACTTGGATGTATAGAGTGGCATTAAATACGGCTATTACTCTTTATAGGAAATCTAAAAAAAGAATCCGAACACAAGATTATGATTCGGTTATCTATAAAATAAAAGCAAATGAATACGATCATACAGAAGAACATCAGTTAAAATTAATGTACAATGCTGTAAAACAGCTAGGAGATATTGACAAAGCGTTAGTTTTTCTTTATTTGGAAGACAAAGACTATACAGAGATCTCCGAAACACTGGGTATATCAGAAGTAAATGCTAGAGTAAAAATGAATCGTATTAAAAATAAATTAAGAACCATCCTCAATCCATAGATCTATGATGGACGAATTAGAATTACTGAAAAAGGATTGGCAAAAAAAGGAGGCGGAGCTTCCTAAATTGTCTTTTGATCAGATTTACCAGATGATATGGAAAAAATCTTCTTCCGTTGTGAAATGGATTTTTATCATCAGCCTTATTGAGTTTATAGTACCGCAACTTATTTATCTTATTCCCGCAGCAAGAGAAGGTTTAGACACCTACGAAAAGTTAGGATTAAAGAATGCTATGCTGGTAATTAGTATTGTACCATATGCAATTGCGCTGTATTTTATTTATCAATTTTATCAGCGATACAAAGAAATATCGGTGTTGGATAATGCCAAAAATCTAATGCACAAAATTTTGAAAACCAGAAGAACGGTAAAGCATTATATCATTTGGTCTCTCTCTATGTTCTTTATTACGTTTATAGCGATGGCCATTGGGATTTATTTTAGCG
The DNA here is from genome assembly GCA_947500575.1 of uncultured Flavobacteriaceae bacterium. Lineage (GTDB taxonomy): Bacteria > Bacteroidota > Bacteroidia > Flavobacteriales > Flavobacteriaceae > CANMSI01. The sequence goes on from CANMSI010000004.1 coordinate 159,540, forward strand.
AGGATTTTGTAAGCATTCTAAATTTAGAAAAGCTTACAGAAGAAATGTCTGTAGAGCGGTTACGCCTGGTTGTTGTAGGGGTTCTTATTTTACTTGGTTTGGTCGTTACCGTTGTGGTAGGAGCTATTTACTTCTTGCTTTACGGTCTTTTATTAAGGAAACTTGGTAGAAACTATAAAGAACTAAAAAGGCTCGAAGTCTAAGTACGCCATTTCCGTTGTTTATTCTCTTCTTCATAAGCGAGTAGTTCTTGCTTTGAAATCACTTTTAAAAAAGAAGGGTGTTGCTCGATAGCATATTCCAGTTTTTCTATAATTGAATCAACCGACTCATTTTCATAGTCGATTTCCAAAGGTTGCTTTATCACCATGGACTGCAAAATTCCTTTCTTTTTTACACGCAGGCCTTTTTTATCAAAAGAACGTCTAAACCCATCAATAACGACAGGTACTACCACTGGTTTGTATCGCTTAATAATATGTGCAGTTCCCTTTCTCAAAGGTTTCCATGGCTTGGTTGTTCCTTGTGGAAATGTCACTACCCAACCATCTTCAAGAGCCCTTCCAATACTAGAAATATCGCTCATTTTCACCTGTCTATTCACATCTTTTCCATCAGAACGCCAAGTACGCTCTATGCTTATAGAACCTGCATATGCCAATATTTTAGTAAGAAGACTTTTGCCCATAGTTTCGGCAGCAGCCACATAATACATGTTTAATTTAGGATCCCAGAGGTATCCAAGATTTTTAATATTATCATCTCTTCCTTTAAGACTTGCATTAAATACATGGAACATAGCGACCACATCTGCAAAATACGTCTGATGATTGCTTACAAAAAGTACATTCTTATCTGGAATATCGCGAATTACTTGCGATCCTTCAATTTCAAGTTTATTAAAACCTTTATATCGCTGATGCGTAAGTGCACCCATAAACCGAATGAGCCACTTTTTTAAGAACAAAATATGACCAAAAGGGTTTTCCTTAAATATGCCCATACTACTTTATTGGAAAGGCTAAATTACAAAATAAGCCCCTATAAAACCTCTTTAAGAAGTTCTTTGATTTCACTTAACATCATTGCAGTGGCTCCCCAAACCACATAACCATTTAATTTAAAGGCAGGTACCTCTATTTTAGTGCTGCTATAAGAAGTCCTAATTTTTTGACTAATAACCTTGGAATCATCCATAAAATCTTGCAAAGTAACCTCCAAAAGCGATTCAACCTCTGATTCTTGAGGAATAAACTCTTCTTTTTTCTGATACAAACCCAAATAAGGAAATACTTCAAAATTACTGGGTGGTATATAGATCTTCGTCAGTGAGCAAACTACCTCAATATGGTTTGGAGCCACTCCAACTTCTTCATGCGTTTCTCTCAATGCAGTGGCCAACATATCATTGTCCCAATCTTCCTCTTTGCCACCAGGAAATCCAATTTGATTAGAGTGCACTCCAGGGTAGGTGTTTCGTAAGATCAATAGCAATCTGGTAAGCTCCATATCATCTGGGTAAAACAAAGCCATTACCCCAGCTTTTCGTGCCTTTTTTTTGAGTGATTTTAAAGATTTCAACTCCTCTACCCTTTGCGGCGGAGCCATTTTATAATGTGAAGCTTCGCCCGGTAGCGGCAGATTCTTTATTTTTGAGATTTGTTGGGTAAAATCGTTAAAATTCATGGTATTCAAAAAATTCTCCTTTACTACAATAATACTACTATTTTTTTTAGGTTCTTGTGGTAATAGTTCGCCTAAAAAGAGTTCAAAAGTAGCAGAAGAAAAAATTAAGAAAGATACCGTTCGTATAGATACCGCTGTTACGAATACGGTAAAAGAAAAGGAGGATTTTGTGCTCACTGAAGACAATGCGATCGACTTTTTCTTTGAATACAATAAAAGCCTTACTTCTAATAAAGTAAAACTTACTACTAATTTAGGGAGCTTCACCTTAGAACTATATAACAATGTTCCGTATCATAAAGCCAATTTTATCTATCTAACCAAGCAAGGGTATTTTAACAATACCTATTTTCATAGAGTAGTAAAAAACTTCATAATTCAGGGTGGAAATGCAGATAATAAAGAGACCGCCAGAAAAAGAAGAAAGTTAGGTCGCTATTTACTACCACCAGATACTAGAAAAGGGCATAAACATCATAGAGGTACTATTTCCATGCCAAGTAGCGAAATTAATAATCCGCATATGCTGGCTTCTCCTTATGAATTTTTTATTGTAGTGACCAAACCAGGCTCTTACCATTTAGATGGAGAGTATACGCCTTTCGGTAGAGTTATAGAAGGGATGGATGTGGTAGATTTAATCAATCAACAACCTGTGGACGATGGTGATTGGCCATCACAAAATATTCATATTTTAAATGCAGAAATTATTGAATAACAGCTTATAAGACTAAAAATATGCATTTAGGCTTCGTTAGCCCTCTCTTTTTTGTAGATCCCCGGAAGTGTAATTTTAAATACCACAGCAAGCACACGAATACCAATTACTATGAGGATTGCAGCCAAATAACTATAGGTGTTATCAATTGGGATTTTACGCAAAATAAAATAGGAGAGACCACCTAAAATACAGGCAGTAGCATAAATTTCTTTTCTAAAGATAACGGGGATTTCATTGCATAAAATATCTCTAATCACCCCTCCAAAAGAAGCCGTAATGGTACCTAAACCAATACACATAATAGGAGAAAGACCTACGGCAAGCCCCTTTTCAATACCCACCAAAGTGTATAAACCTATACCTATAGTATCAAATAAAAATAATGAGCGACGGAGGTATTTCAATTGTGTTCGGAAAAGTATCGCAAGGATCACAGTTCCTAAAATAGTGTATAAGTATACTGGCTGTTCCAACCAGATAACAGGGGTATTTCCAATTAGAATATCTCGCAAGGTACCTCCACCTACAGCGGTAACAAAAGCAATGATAAAAACTCCAAAAAGATCAAGCTTTTTGTCCATCGCTACCAATACGCCAGAAATAGCAAATGCAATGGTACCTAAAATGTCTATATAAAAATAGAACATGGCTTAAAGACGTTGGGTGTAAAAATTATAGTCCTTCAAAACCGTATCTAGATACTGAACATCATACAATTCTGACTTCGTATTTAAAATACTTTCTACTTTATCTCTAAGTGCCTTTAGGGTTTTATAGTCACTCCCCTTGCGTGCAATAAGAAAAGTGTCTTTAATAATTCGAGCATCCTTATCTGTTAGCAAAGTAACATTTGTAAACTGGGGTACATATGTTTCAGAAATTTCTTCCAAGATGGTATGCGAGACTTTTGTTTTGTTTTTTGTACTAATTACCACAGTACCTGCAGCAGCATCTCCTACTCTTTGACGACGATCTGAAAAAAGAATAATAACAGTCCCAAAAGCTCCTAAAACCGGGATTGTAATCCAAATATCAACCAAACGAAGCATCCAACGCACTAAATAATTAGACCAATGTACAGGAGTTCCATCAACCTTAACAACCCTCATTTTTAATAACATTTTTCCTACCGTACGTCCATTGAAAAGACTGTGCATTAAAAGACTATAAAACATAGCAGGTAAGAAGATTAAACCAACCAAACCTCTTTGTGTCCAGCTATCATCATATACATAACTAATGGCTTCGCCAACAAGTTGCACCAACACTGCGTATAGGTATAGTAGAAAGCCATCTATTAAAAATGCAAGAATTCTTTCACCAATACTTACAATTTTATAATCTAAGTTGACATTTTGCGTTGTATTGATTTGAAGGTTGGACATAATAACACTATTTTTATCTTAATAAGGAAAATTAACTATGCGCGAAGCCGCTTTTGTGAAGCAAAATAAAGAAAAATGGGTGGCATTTGAAAAAGCCATCAACTTTACTTCGAATTTAGATCCAGATGAACTTGCCAATGGCTACATTCAGCTCACCAATGATCTGGCATATGCACAGACGTATTACGCAGAAAGTAAGACTTTATTGTATTTAAATTCTTTAGCATCACAAGCACACCAAAAAATTTATAAAAACAAAAAGGAAAGTAGCAATCGTATTTTGTCCTTTTGGGGAACCGAATTTCCATTATTTTTTAGACAGTACCACAAAACATTAGGAGTGGCTTTTCTCATTTTTGCAATTGCCACTGCTATTGGAAGTATCTCTGCATTAAATGATGATTCTTTTGTTAGACTCATACTGGGAGACGCTTACGTGAATACTACCCTTAACAATATTGCCGAAGGTGATCCTACTGCTATTTACAAAAGTGGAAGCGAAGTTGGTACTTTTCTTGGCATTACGATTAATAACATACGAGTGGCTTTTCTGGCTTTTGCCTTTGGGGTTATTACTAGCATAGGTACCGCTTATGTTTTATTTAGTAATGGTGTTATGTTAGGAGCTTTTATCACCTTTTTTTATACCAAAGGCGTATTTTTTGAAGCTAACCAACAGATTTGGTTGCATGGTACCATAGAAATCTCCGTAATTATTATTGCTGGCTGTGCAGGCCTCATTATGGGTAATAGTATTTTATTTCCTAAAACCTATTCTAGAATGGTCTCTTTGATGCGCGGTGCCAAAGATGGATTAAAGGTAGTTGTAAGTACCATACCTTTTTTTATCATTGCTGGTTTTATTGAAGGCTTTATAACGCGTTACTCTAATATGCCCAGTTGGCTGGCGTTTCTTATCATAGGAGGCTCGCTATTTTTAATTGTCTATTACTACATTATCTATCCAATCATATTACCAAAAATACATGCTAAACGAACCGCAACCTAAATACATTGAACTTAAAATTAATCGTGATTTTGGAGACATTATTACTGATTATTTTGAATTCTTAAAACGGAACATAAAGAAATTCACCAATGTTTTTCTAAGTTATAATGGGATTTTCTTAGTGGGCCTATTGATTACTAGTTATTTGCTTGTATCTGGTTTTATTGGTTTATTCACCTACGAACAGAACCAATTTGCCCCTGGCGTATCTGATACAGATGAAACCTATCAGATTTATTTAATTGCAGGGGGTATCCTATTCTTTCTTATTTTCTTAATTGTGGCGATACTTAATTATAGTATCAGTAGTTCTTATATGATTTTATATGATGAAAATGAAGGACAAAATTTTGAGAAAAAGGAAGTTTGGCAACATACAAAAAATCAATTTGGAAATATTGTTGTTTTTATAATTCTGCTCTTTTTCATCTATTTAGGATTTATAATTGTATCTGCAATTCTCGCATTCATTCCATTAATTGGCACCTTAGTGCAATACGTTATTCAATTCTTTATTACTGCGTGGCTAGGGGTTTCCTTTTTCTGTATGCTTCGAGAAAAAAGAAGTGTAACAGATGCCTTGGGAGAGGGATGGAATTTAATAACCGCCAGTTTTTGGAAGTCCGTTGGTGTCAACTTCATTTTAGGAATTTTAAATGGTATTCTATTTTTTATTTTAGCATTACCTGTATTTGTAATTATTTTCATTTATAGTTATCATCTAGTAAGCAATAATATTGGTGTTGCCGAAACTATTCTACCAACAATAGTTTATACTATAGGATCTAGTGTATTGCTTATAGGAATGGTATATTCTCAATGTCTTACACAGTTTGTTAACGGCATGTTGTATTTTACGTTACATGAGAAAACCTACAACACTTTTACAAGAAGTAAAATAGAACAAATAGGCCAATTAGAAGAATGATTAAAAGTTCCCTTTATATTTATTTTTTCATGCTTTTTTCTCTTGGGTTTGCCCAACAAGAAAAAGACTCTCTTATTTTAACTGAGGATCTTAATACCAGCTTGGAATCCAGAGATTTTCAACAAGAATTATCTGAGGTATATACAGGTGATGATTATAAGTACGACATAAAAGATGGGGAATCTCAAAATCTATTAGCACGTTTTCTACGCTGGCTACTCAACGGAATAAGTGATACTTTCGGTATTAATTTACCTCCAGGAACCTTGAAAGTTCTGGAATACCTCATTTATTTTTTAATGGGATCTTTGGCAATTTACCTCTTGGTGAAATTCCTGATAGGGGAAAATTTATCCAATGTTTTTTCCAAACAAGCGGCATCTATTATCGATATTAATTTATCGGAAGCACATATTGAAAATGTAGATTTAGATGCACTAATTAAAGATGCTTTAAAACAAAAAGACTATCGATTGGCTATTCGATATCAATATTTAAGAGCACTTAAAACTCTTTCGCAACAAAACATTATCGAATGGCATTTTGAAAAAACCAATCTTGATTATCAAAAAGAGATAAAAACTCCAGGAATACAATCACTATTTAAAGAAGTATCCTACTTATATGATTATATATGGTACGGAGAACAACCAATTGATGAAACCAAGTATGAAGCTGCGCAATCTAGATTTACAGCTTTAAAAAAATATATTCTTTCTTAACCGTGGATAGACGTTCTAAAATCATACTCGGAATTTTTGGCTTGGTGCTTCTCGGAATCATCATAACAGAAGTAGTACGCCCAAAACCGATCAATTGGAGAGCCTCCTATACCTCTACCGATAAGATTCCTTTTGGTTGTTATGTACTCTTCAATGAATTACAAAATTTATTTCCAAATAATACCGTTAAGAGCACAACAAAAAGCCCCTATGAAGTTCTTACTGAACGTCCATCAGGAAAAAAATCGAACTATATCTTCATTAATGATGGAGTTGATTTTGATGAAGAGGAAACCAATGAACTTTTGGACTATGTGAGTGAAGGCAATGATGTTTTCATAGCATCGACCTATTTTGGGTACTATTTATCCGATACTTTGAATATAGGGATAGATTCTAATTATGGGGTGGCTGAAGATAGTATGGAGGTAACACTTACGAATAGGAAGTTTAAAAGTAAAAAATTCTATTACTCAAGAGGTGTAAATATGACCCGCTTTAATAGTGTAGATACAGCGAATACCACCGCTTTGGGATACCTCCGATTTGGATGGGCAGATGATCAAGAATTAGATTTTGGCATCTTAGCAGATCCAGAAAGGTATAAGGAAATTGTTCAAAAACCCAACTTTATAAAGACCAAATTTGGAAAAGGAAATTTTTACCTCAGCACTACTCCTCAGGCGTATACCAATTATTATCTTTTGGGAGACAATCAGGCATATGCAGCTCATACTTTATCGTATTTAAAAAATGGTGAAGTGTATTGGGACAATTATGAAAAATCTGGACGGGTAGTGATTGACTCTCCTCTTCGTTTTGTTCTGAACCAAGCGTCTCTCAAATGGGCATATTACTTAACCATGGTAGGTTTACTCATTTTTGTAATATTCAGAGCAAAACGAGAACAACGAATCATACCTGTGATAACCCCCTTAGAAAACTCTTCCATAGAGTTTGCCAGAACCGTAGGTAGTCTATACTTTCAGCACAAAGATTATAGCAATCTTATTGCTAAAAAACTCAATTACTTTTTGGAATATATCCGAAGTAACTTCTATATAGATACTACGGTCATTAATGAAAAAACAGCACGCGATTTAGCGGCAAAGTCGGGCAAGTCGTTAACGGAAACTAAAGAACTTATAGACTGGATAAGTCATCTTAAAAATAAGACCGTCCACACTGAACAGGATATGATTACTTTAAACAAAAAAATAACATCATTTAAGCAATAACGCATGGAAGAAGAACAAAATAAAGCACCAGAGGAGCAAACGCCTCAAGAAGAGAAAGTGCAAGAACAAACGAGTACTCCGGTAGAAGAGATTGTGCAAGATCAAGATTCTTTAAAATTTGCAAATAGAATTGATTTAAGCAAGTTGCAAAATGCTGTTGCTCAAATTAAATCGGAACTTGGCAAGATTATAATAGGGCAAGAAGATATGATTGAATTATTGATCATATCTATTTTGGCAGACGGGCATTCGCTAATAGAAGGGGTTCCAGGAGTCGCTAAAACCGTTACGGCCAAGTTGCTTGCTAAAACTATGAATGTAGACTTTAGCCGTATTCAATTTACACCAGACTTAATGCCTAGTGATATTCTAGGTACTTCCGTGTTTAACGTAAAAACATCCGAATTTGAATTTAAAAAAGGTCCGATATTCTCTAATATTATTTTGATAGACGAGATTAACAGAGCACCTGCCAAAACGCAAGCAGCATTATTTGAAGCAATGGCAGAACGCCAAATTACCATGGATGGCGTAGAATACGAAATGCAACCTCCTTTCTTGGTATTTGCTACTCAAAATCCTATAGAACAGGAAGGAACTTATCGCTTACCAGAAGCACAATTAGACCGATTCCTTTTTAAAATAAAAGTAAATTACCCCTCCTTAGAAGAGGAAATCCGGATTCTAGAGAGCAAACATCAGCAGAAGAATAAGGACGTTGAAAGTATGATTAGTTCTGTATTGAGTGCCAAGGAAATTGCAGAGTATCAAAATACCATACAGGAAGTAATTATAGAAGATAATTTGCTAAAATACATTGCTAGTATTGTAGATAACACTCGTACCAATGCATTCTTATATTTAGGAGCATCCCCACGGGCCTCAATAGCAATCATGGATGCTTCAAAAGCTTTGGCTGCTATTAATGGGCGAGACTTTGTAACACCCGATGATATTAAACATGTAGCAAGTCCAATTTTAGGGCATCGAATTATCCTAACTCCTGAACGTGAAATGGAAGGTTTTACCTCTGATAAGGTTGTGCACCAAATTATAGAAACCATAGAAATTCCAAGGTAAACAAAGTACACAAGACATAGAGAAAAAGATAAGTAGCACATGCTAAGACTTTTTAAAAACATATATCTAGAAAAACGATTTTTTGCACTATTAATAGGCCTTATCATTGGTTTTTTAATATCGTTTATGTATCCAGATGTCTTTGGTGTTTTTAAAATCCTATTCTATCTTTTCTTGCTAGCATTTTTTGTAGATCTCTTGTTGGTATTTGGTTCCAAAGGAAAAATCACTGCAGAACGCATACTACCAGATAAGCTATCCAACGGGGATAAAAACACCATTCGTTTACGTCTTATAAATAGTTATTTGTTTACTGCCACCGTCAGAATCATTGATGAAATACCGCATCAATTTCAAAAACGCGATTTTGATCTAAAAACGTCTATTGAGAAAGGAGAAAATAAATTTTTTGATTATACACTTAGGCCGGTAGAAAGAGGCGTATATGCTTTCGGAGACCTCATTGTATTTGCAGGCTCGCCCTTAGGGCTTATTGCCAGAAAATATAGTTATGATAGAGCACAGGAAGTTCCGGTGTATCCCTCATTTTTGCAATTGCGTAAGTACGACTTAATGGCATTCACCAATCGTCTGTTTGAGTATGGGTTAAAAAAAATACGTCGTATTGGACATACCATGGAATTTGAACAGATCAAGGATTATGTAATGGGCGATGATATTCGTAATATCAATTGGAAAGCCACTGCAAAAAAAGGGCAACTCATGGTGAACCAATTCCAAGATGAAAAGAGTCAGCCTATCTATTCCGTCATAGACATGGGTAGAGTCATGAAAATGCCTTTTAACGAATTGAGTTTATTGGATTATGCCATCAATGCTACTTTGGTAATTTCTAACATTGCTATTAAAAAACAAGATAAAGCGGGCATGCTGTCATTTAGTAATGGGGTATCCAATAGAGTTGCTGCGGAAAGACGTAGTTCGCAAATGAATCTTATTATGGAAACCCTCTATAATCTTAAAACCGATTTTGTGGAGAGTGATTTTGGTAGACTCTATGTAGATGTAAAACGCAATATAAACCAACGGAGTTTATTACTGCTCTATACCAACTTTGAAACCTTAGATGCCCTTCACAGACAACTGCCCTATTTACAGGCAATGGCTAAGCAGCATTTGCTGGTGGTCATCTTTTTTGAAAATACGGAACTGATCAAATTTGCAGATAAAAAAGCGGAAACTACACAACAGGTTTTTGAACAAACCATTGCAGAAAAATTTGTATTTGAAAAGAAATTGATTGTAAATGAACTTCGAAAATACGGCATCCAAACTATTCTTACGAAGCCAGAAAACCTCACCATTAATACCATTAATAAGTATTTGGAGATCAAAGCCAGAGGGCTTTTATAGTGGCATAGATTTAGCTTTTCAATATTGTACCTCCCTATTTTGCAGACCATTATACCCTACTGCTTCTTTATATTTCCTTGCAAATAAAATTACACATATAAGTAAGAAAATATATCTAAAATTTACTATATTGTAGGCGCTCCATCTTTTTACTACCTTCTCAATTGTTGTGGTTTTTTAGGCTTTAATTCTTATTTTTTAAGAAAAAGGCAAATAAAAAATACCAACCAAACCACTAGTGCCAAATGCTTAAAGCCTCGGAGAAAGAATATGAAGTTCTAAAAGAAGAAATTTCAGAACTCAAATCATGTATTACCAGATACAACGGATATATTATCAGCGTTTTTGGCGCTTCCGGAATTTTCATCAAATTTCTTTTAGACGAAAAATTTTCCAGTAATACCATTTTACTAATTATTACCCTCACCATACTAATAATTACACTTCTCTTTGATCTCATCTGGTATAAGTTCAAATCTCATAATAGGTATGTGGGCTATGCACAATTGCTATCGCAGGAAGTAAGTCACCATTCATATGAGAAAACAAAGAAGCACTTTGGGGATAAATCATATCTAGATAAGATTCAAAACGTAGAAGAACTTTCGTCTGATAAAGCACCAGAATGGAATCTGTATTCTTGGGAATTTATGATGGCTAGACTTAACAATGCTAATTTTCATAAAGCCAAAAATACCGTACTTACTGCTACCGACAAAGTAAGATTTGTATTTAAAATTCCATCATCCTACAGTTATTTGTATTTGGGGACTTTGGATTATCAATATAAAAAATTAGATCGCTTCTTCTTTGATAAGGTAATTCATGAACTATACCGTGCAGATGAAGCGACCTATGCGCTTTTTCCAAAATTCTTTAATTTGATCCGGGTAGTATCCAAATATTTTAATCTTTTAAAATACCTCTACACACCAATAAAAACTAAATCCTTCTCTGCAAACACTATCAAAATTGATGGGAAATACCGATCTAGTGGTTGGCTTTATGCACGTAAAGTTACTCAAATAGCACACATTCTTCTCTTCCTTTTTTTAGCACTTTTCATCTATATTTTTATTAAAGACTTTGAATTTGCCTTTTCCAAAGAGGTTCTCATTTCTCCTTTTTTTAAGCCCATTATTTTTGTAGAAGGGCTCGCTAATCTGCATCTCTATTTATGGAACCCACCCATGATTTATAATTGGATCAAAGGAGCTCAATTAACTCTAATCTATCCGCCAATTGCCTTTTTTTTAGTAATAGGTATTTATTTATTTTGGATTAAACGTTATCTCTATGGCATTTCAAAACTAATTAGTGGAGACGGTTCTATTGAGTTCTACTGTTGGACGTTCTTTTTGTTCCGAGTACAATATCTGAATGCCAACAATATTATTCCTGTCTATTTTTCCAGAGGTTTCATTCGCTTTTTTAAATCGCGCTATATTCTGGCAAGCTTACAGCAAAACGAAAATGACTTTTTAGCTGAAGATCCTCAAGAATGCATTGTTTGCAAGTATATGCAACACGTTAAAAAGCAAGTAGCAAAAAAGAAAAATAAAGATGTACTTACCTCTAAGGTGAAAGAAAAACAATCCAAATATGGGCATGAGTTTTTATTAAAAGAAGAAGCTAATAAAAAAGATGGTATAAAAATATTCTGCAACAAACATTTGACAGCTTACAAAGATCATATTGGAAACCTTCAAAGTCTACCACAAAAATTCAGGAAAGCTCATGAGGTAATCAATGCAAAAGTTAAAAGCGACCATAAGAAATATAAACAGAAACTTGAAGGTTCACAACCCATCAATGATGTGAATTCTAAAGATTATGCCTATAAATTTACATATCTTTAGATCTTTAGCTACCAACCAAAAAAAATAATGATACGTGCTCATTACCTTCTACTGTTATGCGTACTTGTTCCTTTCTCTTTGCTAATGGCGCAAATAAACTACTTGAATCATTGGGAAATAAAGGATAAGACCCATATTATATGGAACCTAGATAATGATCAGAATTTGCCCCATTCCGACAATATAGAAATGGCAGGCACCAAAGTAGCTGGTATTATTACCTATGCAATAGACAGTTTGGGAATGCTTTCATTAAAAAGACAGGTTTTTTTTCCGCAACTGCATCCGTTAATTAAGGAAACAGATCCAGATTGGTTCATTTATCGAGCGTATTTACAGGATACGTATACCGATGCTATCTTACCAAAGCTTTTTATAGGGGACAAACAGTTTTCGCCTGGAAAGGTACAAGAAGCTCGGATCAATGGAATGTTAGAATTTGAGCATGCTCCTTCTTCTACTGGTATTGCACTTACAAGAACTTTATACCCCTCCATGGATGAGCGTTTATTTATAGAAAATTGGTTGCTCACCAATGCAACTACATCACCGATTAAAATTAGGGTAGCGAATGCTGAAAAGACAGATGGTTCTGAAGGAAAGGATGAGAAGTATTATAGACAAATTAGTTCTTGTTTTGATGAGTTCATAGAACTTGCTCCAGGCGCATCTTACCGTGGTATTATACAAATGATGGCTCGCAAAGAGGGAGAAGTTTTTCCTGCCTGCGATGCACTCACTGCGCTGCTTTCTCGTAAGGAATTCTTAAGTTCAATGGAGACTTCGTTGAATTTAGAAACTCCAGAGCCTATCTTAAATACCCTTTTTGAGTTTTCTAAGATTCGTGCTTCGGAAAGTATTTTTGAATCTCAATTAGGGTTAGTACATTCTCCTGGAGGAGGCCGTTATTATGTAGGTATCTGGGCCAATGACCAGGCCGAATATGTAAGTCCTTTATTTCCTTTTTTAGGATATGAACGAGGTAATGTATCCGCATTAAATACTTATAGAGCTTTTGCAAAAGAAATAAATTCAGAATATACACCCCTGCGTTATGCATTTGAAATTGAAGGTTTAGTACCCCCATTTCTTTTAGACAGAGGAGATGCTGCCATGATTGCATATGGCGCTAGTCAATATGCATTGGCATCGGGTGATATGGCTGTTGCAAGAGAATTGTGGCCTTTAATTGAATGGTGCTTGCAATACAATCATCGAAAATTAAATAGTGAAGGAGTCATAGATTCAGAATCAGACGAAATGGAAGGAAGAATTGAAACTGGCACTGCCAACCTCTCTACAGCATCGCTCTACTACGGGGCCTTACAACACGCAATGGATTTGGGAAAAAGCATTGCCGTATCAGACCGTCTTCTGCGCAATTATAAGAGAAGAAGTAAACGACTGAAAGTAGCTATAGAAAATTATTTTGGTGCCACTATTGATGGACTTAATACCTATAAATATTATAAGGAGCATGAGCAATTAAGACATTGGATATGTCTGCCTTTAGTTGTAGGAATTCATGATAGAAAAGAAGATACTATAGAGGCACTTTTTGATCGTCTTTGGAGTGAAAATGGCGTGCATGTTGAAAAGAATAGCGACAACCCGGCTATTTCCAAAATCTTTTGGGACCGAGGTACTTTATATGCCTTAAGAGGTACTTTTCTTGCGGGTGCTACCGAGATTTCTTTGAATAAGCTTATGGACTTTTCCAAAGAACGTCTCTTAGGCAAACGTGTTCCCTATGTGGTTGAAGCTTTCCCCGAAGGCAATATGGCGCACTTATCAGCCGAAAGTGGTTTGTACTGCAGGGTATTTACAGAAGGGATGTTTGGTATTACTCCTACTGGACTTACAACCTTCTCCATACAACCCCATCTTCCTGAACAATGGGATAGCATGTCGCTTCGAAATATAAAAGCTTTTGGTGAAAATTTTGATATAACGGTTTTCAAAAAGGAAGGGAGTACCTATGTAAAGGTAACCGATTTGGAAAATAATTCCGTAATCATTGAAGCGGCAGTAGATGAACAAAAACCATTGAATGTTCAGTTTTAAAACGCTAGTTTTATTTTTAAGCTAGTGAAGAAACCAATTTGATTTAATTGTTCTTGCTTGTGCTTCCCTTAAAATTATGTAATTTACTTCGCATATCGGTACATTACGATATTTAAAAAATTTCAGATATGAGTTCGGACTATGTAAAGGTGTTTAGTGGAAATAGTATGGAAGTACAACGAATTAGCAATGAACTTAAATACCAAGGCATTAAAGTACTGATGAAAGACGAAAGTGAATCGGCCCGCCTTGCAGGCTTCGGGTCTCCATCCCCCGGGCAGCAAGATTTATATGTGCTTCGCGAGCAAGCAGATAGAGCAACAAGCGTTGTCAGGGAGCTATCTAACAGATAGAAACTATCTTGTTGGTGGTACTTAGAAATTAAAGTACGTTCTCAGGCTTCCTGTTTCAGGAAGAATTCAAAAAATACCTTAGCAGAATCAAAAGAAGGGGCATCATTGATAAGTTCATCTACGGAAATTTTATTTTTTTCAATGAACTTTCGATCCTTTAAAAAATAATTGTTGCCTGTGGTTTTGTCAAATTCTGGATGAAATTGTGTACCCAACAAGTGCTTTTCCCTATTGAAATAAGCTTGTATTTTAGAATGAGGGTTAGTAGCCCATATTTCTGACTCTTCTGGCACCGCTATGACCTCATCGAAATGATGCTGCCATACTTTTTCTTTCTCCTTTACTCCAAGTAAGTTAACGGCCGTATCTGTAAAATGTACAGTTCCCCACCCCACCTCGAAACCATTGGGAGATGCCCTTACCGCATCCTCTCCTACTAGCGCCTTACACACCAACTGATGTCCAAAACAAATTCCCATCTGCCAAACTCCTATTTGGTTTGCATGCCTTATATACTCCATGGCCTTCTTCATGAAAGGAGCATCTTGGGTAATAGAGAGTGCTGATCCGGTATGAATAATATGTGTAAAATCTTCTTGAGCTAAGCTATTTGGAAAAGAAGCTTCTGTATCTATAAACAAGGAGGTAACGGAATGTATTTTTGATAGGCAATTCCTAATTATAGGCGTTTCGAATCGGTCTATCGAATAATCAAGTATTAAGATTTTTCTTGGTTTCAAAGTAGTCTTTTAATCCTTATAAAAACGTCACCTCTTTTTTTGCAATGTCGAACTCTCTCATTATTTCTTCTACAATGGCAGCGGCCGGGAGAATAGCATGAATTATAGCAGCAACCTGCCCAATTTCTAATTCCCCTTCTTCCATATCTCCTTCAAACATTCCTTTCTTAGCACGTGCACGTCCTAAAAGTGTATGGAGTTCTTCCTTGGATGCTCCCTTGTCGTACGCTTTTTGAATATCGTCATAAAATTTATTCTTCAGTAACCTAACAGGGGTTAACTCCTTTAGCGTAAGTTGGGTTGCGCCCTCTCCTGCTTCCACAACTTTTTCTTTAAAATGTATATGCGAAGATGCCTCATTGCTTGCAACGAAACGACTTCCAATTTGCACACCATCTGCTCCCAATATCATGGTAGCTAGCATACCACGCCCTGTGGCAATGCCGCCTGCTGCAAGCAGTGGTATGGTTATTTTTTCTTTTACCGCAGGAATCAAGGCCAAGGTGGTGGTTTCGTCTCTTCCATTATGTCCACCAGCTTCAAAACCTTCTGCTACAATGGCATCAACACCTGCATCTTGCGCTTTTAAAGCAAACTTTACACTACTGACCACATGGACCACGGTAATTCCTTTTTCTTGTAAATATCCTGTCCAAGTTTTAGGATTACCAGCAGAAGTAAATACAATTTTCACTCCCATAGCTACAATGATGTCCATTAATTCTTGTAAATCTGGATACAGCATGGGGATGTTAACTCCAAAAGGTTGTTTGGTTGCTTCTTGGCATTTTTGAATATGAGCTCTTAAAACTTCCGGATACATAGATCCTGCACCTATAATTCCTAGCCCCCCCGCATTTGAAACTGCAGAGGCCAGTCGCCAGCCACTTGCCCAAATCATACCAGCCTGTACAAGCGGATATTTTATTCCAAAAAGTGTTGTAATTCTATTGTTCATACTCTAAATACCTAATCTGGGTTATGAAATTACACCAGAACCTATCAATTCATCTTCTAAGTGCCAAGCAACAAACTGTCCCTCTGTAATCGCAGATTGTTTTTCTTCAAAATCTACATATAACCCACTACTAATTTTGTGCAAGCATGCTTTTTGCAAAGGTTGGCGATATCGAATCCTGGCCATTACTTCCATAGATTCACCCTCTTTTAAACGCAAATCTTCTCGCACCCAATGAAGCTCATCTTCATTTACAAATAAGGTTCTTCGATATAAACCTGGATGTGCCTTTCCCTGGCCCGTATAAATAATATTCTCCTTTACATCCGTATCGATCACGAAAAGAGGTTCTTTGGTTCCTCCAACATCTAAGCCCTTACGTTGCCCTATCGTAAAGTAATGCGCACCCTGATGCTCTCCAACAACTTTCCCATCTTCGAGATGATAGGCAGGTTTTTCGGCATAAAATGCCAATTCATCCTCCTTCAATTCAAACTTAGGAATCCCATTTTTGTATTGATTCAAAGAGGAAGGCACTTCAACAATTACGCCCTTTTTAGGTTTTAATTGTTGTTGTAAAAATTCAGGCAAACGAACTTTCCCAATAAAACAAAGTCCTTGAGAATCCTTTTTATCTGCTGTAATCAAACCGTTTTCAGCTGCTATTTTGCGCACTTCTGGCTTCGTAAGATGTCCAATGGGAAATAAGGTTTTCTCTAATTGTTCTTGCGAAAGCTGGCATAAAAAATAAGATTGATCTTTATTTGTATCTATTCCTGAAAGTAATTGATAGGTATTGGAACCATCTTCATTTTCCATAACTCCTTTACGGCAATAGTGTCCTGTTGCCACAAAATCAGCCCCTAATTGCATCGCAATATTCATAAATACATCGAACTTAATTTCTCGATTGCAAAGCACATCTGGATTAGGTGTTCGTCCTTTTTCGTATTCACTAAACATATAATCAACGATGCGCTCTTTATACTCCACACTTAAATCAACTGTCTGAAAAGGAATTCCCAATTTCTCTGCTACAATAAGTGCATCATTACTATCTTCTAACCAAGGGCACTCTTTAGAAATAGTGACAGAATCATCGTGCCAATTTTTCATAAATAAGCCTATTACCTCATAGCCCTGTTCTTTTAAAAGGTATGCGGTAACGCTAGAATCTACTCCGCCGGAAAGTCCGACAACTACTTTTTTCATCGCTTTAAAAATAAAGCACAAAATTACGAAATATTAAGAACAGTATCGTTCATAAAATAGCAGCATCTAATCTTTATACTCCTGAGATGCGTATAACTTATAAGACTATTGTTCTAAAATTAAATAGTGCAAAAACAATGTATACTATTCCTAAAATTAGCTGTATGAAACATTTTATTAAAATGAGATCAATTTTTGTTTTTACTTTAGCAACATTTACACTTCTTTCTTGCAATGATGACGACATCAACGAACCACCAAGACCTTCAGAAAATGTCATTGATCTTGTAACGGCAGAAACTAGTTTATCTACCCTATTAATTGCTTTAGAACGAGCAAATTTGCGTACTACTTTAGAAGGAAACGGTCCTTTCACCATTCTTGCTCCTACCAATGCAGCCTTTACCAGTTTTTTAGCGAATAATGGTTTTAATAGTCTTGAAGAAGTTCCTATTGGAACACTAACACAGCTATTAAAAAACCATGTGATTAGCTCCGAGTTAGAATCAAGCGATCTCGCTAGCGCCACTGCTGGTTATTCAACTACCTTAGCAGAAGGCCCAGTAGCAGGAACTAATCTAAGCATCTATTTTAATACATCCGCAGGAGTTACTTTTAATGGAACGTCGAACGTTTCAAGACCAGATTTACGAGCTTCTAACGGTGTAATCCATATAGTAGAAGCTATTGTTCCTTTGCCCAGCGTAGTAACTTTTGTAACTACCGATCCAAATTTTAGTTCTTTAGCATCGGCATTAACTTCGGATGGGCAACCAGATTTTGTTACAACTCTTAGTACTGCCAATGGAACACCTCCTGCTCCTTTCACCATATTTGCACCAGTGAATGAGGCATTTGCCGCGCTTACCAGCAACCCTTCTGGTGCTTTCCTAACCTCAATCCTTGAACACCATGTAATTACTGCTCAAAATCTATCAGCTGCGGATATTAATAATGACCAAGTGTCCAATGCCACTTTAGAAGGCGACACTCTTTTCTTTACAGTGGTAGGAACTACCATTAGTGTTAGAGACGGTGCTGGTAATGAAGGTATCAATTTTATTGTTTCCGATTTACAGACTACGAATGGTGTTATTCATGCCATTGATCAGGTGTTAATTCCTGAAACCATGAATTAAATAAAATTAGTATTTCTAGGATAAAAATATAGAAGCTGCCTTTGAGGCAGCTTTTTTTTGTTTTCGTCCTCTCTAGCAAGCAACATAAAGCGTTTAGGAATAATTTTGCTCATATTGATTTTGTTAAACTTTTATTAAAAATAATTAAACAAAGCAACCATTTTAGAATTACCCCTCTTCTAAATGTTTCGAAACAAAAAACACTTAAAATGATCTTTTTAAATGATAAAAATCAAATTTTAAAAATATTTTTAATTGAAAAATTTAAAATTGATCTACAACAACAATCACTTTGAATTTTATTATTGTTTAAATAAATTAAAATAATAATAAACATTATTTAACTTAAAAACACCTCTTATGAAAAAAATGATTCGACTAAAAAACTTGCTTTTTTTAGCAGTTTTATTAATTGGAATATCTTCTTGCGACAACAATAACGACGACAATCAAGAACAGCCCCTTACCATTGTAGAAACAGCACAAGATACAGATGCCCTCAATAGTCTTGTAGCGGCGCTTGCAAAAGCAGATGAAAATGATGATTCAGATTTAATAGGGGCCCTTAGTGGCCAAGGTCCTTTTACCGTTTTTGCACCAACAAATGATGCTTTTACTAGTTTGCTTGGGAGTTTAGATGGTTTTGATTCTCTTGACGATTTTGACACACCCGAAGAACGAGCACTCTTAGCTACTATTTTAAAATATCATGTAATAGCCGGGGTAGCTGCAAAAGCAGAAGATCTTTCCGATGGGCAAGAGTTAAGCACGCTCCAATCTGAAATTCTCACTGTACGACTTGATGGCGGTGTATTTATAGATGATGCTACAGATGTAAATGCAGAAGTAGTTATTCCAGACGTTGAAGCAAGCAATGGCATTGTACATGTAATAAACAAAGTATTAGTACCACAAGCAGTAATAGACGCTCTAAATGGAAATGACCCAGGGACATTGGTAGACATTGTTGTTGCTACCGAGGCACTGTCTATTTTAGAAGCAGCGGTTATAAAAGCTGACCTTGCCGGTACTTTGAGTAGTGAAGGCCCCTTTACTGTTTTTGCACCCACCAATGACGCATTTGTAGCTTTATTGGATATTTTAGGAGATGATTATAATAGCTTAGACGATTTTGATACGGATGCTGAAATAGCATTGCTCAAAAACATTCTGTTATACCATGTAATCCCCGCAAGAGTACTTGAAGCCGATTTAGCACCTGGAATGGTGGGCACAGCCTTAATGGATAACAGTATAGAAATAATTGCTTCTGGAAATACATTTGTTATTGGTGATGCATCGGATGTAGATGCAACGATCACTGGAACAGATATTGTGGCATCCAATGGTGTAGCGCATACCATTAACAAAGTATTATTACCACAAGAAGTTCTTGATTTCTTAAACCCACCTGCACCAAATATTGTTCAGGTGGCTCAATCTAGAGATGATTTAACCATTCTTGTAGATGCTCTTGTTAAAGTAGATGCCGATGCTAGCTTAATAGCGGCCTTAAGTGGCACAGGTCCTTTTACAGTTTTTGCTCCAAATAATGAGGCATTCGTAAGTCTCTTGGATGATTTAGGACCGGACTTTAATAGTCTAGAAGATTTCGATACTCAAGGAGAAATAGATCTTTTAATTACGATTTTAAAATATCATGTTGCCGCAAATCTAAATTTAAATGCTGCGGATTTTGTTGATGGTGAATTGATTACCACCCTTCAAGGGGAAACATTAAAGCAGTTAAAAGGACCTGTTCCCGGAGGGACTAGGACCGCTATAGATGATAAAAGCTCCAATCATGCAAATTTAAGGGCTGTAAACTTGGAAGCAAGCAATGGAATTATACACGTTGTAAGTAAGGTGCTTCTTCCACAAGAAGTTTTAGATGCGTTACCGCAGTTAGATTAAATGAATAATATTATCTAAAAAAATTTATATTTTGTTCATATAAAAAACCACTTCTGATAATCAGAAGCGGTTTTTTTAATGGCTTTATATCCGTATAAATTTAGTAGAAAAAAAATACTGACAACACAAGAGATACGGTTAGCATACAAAAATGATTACTTGACAACTATTATTTCCTCTATCGACTAATTTGTTACATATTTGAGTATCCCAAATCTTATCAAACTAAACCCAATTACTGGTAGAAATCCGCACTTATAACCAAAAGTGCGGGTTTTTTGTTTGCTATCTTTTATTCTTTTTTTGTGCTTCTGCATTCTCCATTACCTCGCGCATTTTCTTCTGAAACTTATTTTCCTTTTTAGGTTTCTTTTTATTCTCTTGTATCTGTGCGTGAATTTTATCCTCATTTATAATAAACTTCTTAATGGCCAACATAATAAAGATGGTAATTAAGTTAGACACGAAATAATACAAACTCAATCCACTTGCATAGTTGTTAAAGAAAAACAACATTAATAAGGGAGACAGATACATAATAAATTTCATATTAGGCATCCCAGGCTGTGTCTGCATATTCTGCCCTGTAGTCATCATCATATAAAAGAAAATAGCAATGGAGGCTAAAATTGGAAATAGACTTACATGGTCTCCATAAAAAGGAATCTCAAAAGGTAATTTCGCAATGGTATCGTAAGAAGACAGATCTTCTGCCCATAGAAACGATTTTTGGCGCAAAGCAAAAGATGTTGGGAAAAACATAAAGAGTGCATAAAAAATAGGCAACTGAATCACCGCTGGGATACATCCTGCCATAGGACTTACTCCTGCCTTATTATACAACTTCATGGTTTCTTGTTGCTTCTTCATTGCATTATCCTTGTACTTCTCACCTAGCTCGGTAATCTCTGGCTTTAGAACTTTCATTTTTGCCTGAGATAGGTAGGATTTATAGGTTACAGGAGACATTAACAATCGTACTAAAATAGTCATGACTATAACAGCAATACCAAAGGGTAAAAACCCACTTAACATTCCAAAAAACGGTGTAAACACGTAGCGATTGATCCAACCAAAAATTCCCCATCCAAAGGGAATGGATTCTACCAAACCCAATTCCTTATACTCAGACAACACAGCCACATCTGTTGGTCCGTAATACCAATGCATATTATAAGACAACTCACCTCCTTGCATTGCTAAAGGAGCTTCCGAGTAATATTCTTTTGTAAAAGCTTTATCTTTATTTTCATCATTTACCAAATTAACAGATGTCAATTCGGCCGATTTAAAAGGTGTTTGCGTTGCTAATATAGAGCTAAAGAAATGCTGTCGATAAGACAACCATTTGATATCTTCCTCTGTTTCTTCATCATCACTACCTTCAGATAATTTACTAATTTTTCCATCTTCATGGTTATACGTAAGACGGGTGTATCTATTTTCGTAGTCAATACTTTTATTATGGCGTATCCCTTTTTGCTTCCATTGAAGACTTACTGGTTTACTGCTGTTAATGGCTCCGTTTAATCCTTGAGACCGAATGGTAAAATCTACCAAATAGTCACTTGGTTTCATTTCATAACGGTATTCCAAGTAACGATCTGGTGCTATTTTAGCTTTCATAGAAAGCACCTGGTTATCGCCGCTTTTCGAAATACTGGGTTCAAAAAATAGATCCTTTGTATTTAAAACTCGATTGTCAGAAGTAGTAAAATCTAAACCAAAAGAAGCATTCCCATCTTTTACAAGGTGCACAGGAATTGAATCGTAGGTGACAAAGGTTTTCATTTTTGCCTCTACAACTTGCCCTCCTTTATTACTTATTTTTAAATAAATAAAATCATTTTCTAAAATAGTGTTTCCCTCCGTTGCTTGGGTAAAACCAAAAGCCCCAATGGTACTTTTATAATCTGCAACCGAGGTAGAATCTTGGAGATTTATAGGTTTCTCAGAAGGAGCAGCTACTGCCGTAGAAGTTTCTTCCGTCTTTTTCTCTGCTTCAACCTGTTCTTGCTTTGCTTTTTCAGCTTCTATTTCTTCAGGAGTTGGCTTATTTTGATAAAACATGAAAATAAGGATCCCAAAAATCAGTACAAAACCGATAATAGAGTTGACATCTAATTTCTTTTCTTCCATGAGGAGATTAACTTAGTATAACGTTTGGTGTTCTGGATTTAAGTAAGCAAATATATGCCCAATTGTGGAGTTTATGCCAAACTGGCATTAGTTTGTTGTTTTTTGTATTCTAATACAGCTTTCACAAAACCAACAAAAAGCGGGTGCGGATTTGCTACCGTGCTCTTGTACTCTGGATGATATTGAACACCAACAAACCAAGGATGGGTTGGTAATTCCACAATCTCTACCAAGCCAGTTTCTTTATTAATACCAGAAGCTACCAGACCTGCATCTTCTAATTGTACTTTATAATCGTTGTTAAATTCATATCTATGTCGGTGACGTTCAGAAATAGAAGTTTCTTCTTGATACACTTGGTGCACCAAACTTCCTTTAGCCAATTCACAATCCCATCCTCCTAAACGCATTGTACCGCCCATATTCGTAATGGTCTTCTGTTCTTCCATCAAATCAATTACTGGAGACTCAGTAGCCTCATTCATTTCAGTAGAATTTGCGCCAGTAAGTCCCACTACGTTTCTTGCATATTCTATTACTGCCATTTGCATTCCTAGGCAAATTCCTAAAAACGGAATGTCATTTTCCCTTGCATAACGCACCGCATTGATTTTTCCTTCTACTCCTCTTTCTCCAAATCCTGGTGCCACTAAAACACCATCCAAACCTTTCATTTTTTGAGCAAAATTATGGTCATCAATATATTCTGAATGAATAGATCTTACAGTCACCTTCACCTCGTTCACTGCTCCTGCATGAATAAAGGATTCTAAAATTGATTTATAAGAATCTTGAAGTTCTACGTACTTACCTATTAAACCAATGGTAACTTCATGTTTAGGGTGTTTATGACGATCCAAAAACTCGTTCCATTGGGTTAAATCTGGTTTTGCATCATCTGACAACTCCAGTTTTTCTAAAGCCACTGTATCCAAACCTTCCGCTTGCATTAGTACTGGCACATCATAAATAGTTGAAGCATCTATAGACTGGATAACCGCTTCTTTTTTTACATTACAAAAAAGAGCCAATTTCTTTTTAATATCATCGGAGATATGATGTTCTGTTCTACAGACTAATATATCCGCTTTGATACCACTTTCCATTAAAGTTTTAACGGAGTGCTGTGTTGGTTTTGTCTTTAATTCGCCTGCTGCAGATAGATACGGAACTAATGTAAGATGAATAACTATACCATTATTATCTCCCAATTCCCAAAGCAACTGACGCACCGCTTCTATATAAGGTAAGGATTCAATATCCCCTACAGTACCTCCTATTTCGGTAATTACGATATCATAGTCTCCGCTCTTACCTAATATTTGAATCCGTTCTTTTATTTCATTGGTAATATGTGGCACTACCTGCACCGTTTTCCCTAAGAACTCTCCACGTCGTTCCTTTTCAATTACGCTTTGATAAATTCTTCCAGTAGTCACATTATTTGCCTGCGAAGTATGTACATTTAAAAAACGCTCATAATGCCCTAAATCCAAATCAGTTTCTGCACCATCATCTGTCACATAACATTCCCCGTGCTCGTATGGATTAAGAGTTCCTGGATCTACATTAATGTAGGGATCCAATTTTTGAATAGTAGTTCTGTAACCTCGTGCCTGAAGAAGTTTAGCAAGGGAAGCGGCAATAATGCCTTTACCCAGTGAAGAGGTAACTCCACCGGTTACAAAAATATATTTGGTGTTTGCCATGAAGCGTTCGGTTGAATTCGTAACGCAGGCAAAAATACAAATTGCTGAATGAAATCATAGAGAATCCAAGGGAAAATCTTTTTGAAGTTTACGGATCAAATTTTCAAGCCCGTTTATCTTAATTTCCAACATAGATTGTAGGAGCATCCCTAATTTTCCATCTGGAAATCCCTTCTGTTGAAACCATATTAAATACGCTTCGGGCAAATTCACCAGATAACTCCCCTTATACTTCCCAAAAGGCATTCTATAATGTGCTAACTCTATAAGTTGTTTTTTATCGGGCTGGATTTCCATCATTTAAAACTAAAAAAATTATCTTTAAGGACACCTAAAAATCTTCTAAATGAAACGCAGAAAATTTATTGGCACTACCGCGGCAGCTTCTTTGGGAGTTCTTGCCTGCAAGAATGCAACCGCAGCAGAATCCTCTCAAGATAAATTTGTTCTAAAAAACAATATAAAACACAGTGTTTGCCAATGGTGTTTTGATGACATTCCCTTGGAAGATTTTTTGAAAACATTACAAAAGTTAGGCATCAAAGCCATTGATCTCATTGGACCAGCAGATTGGGGACTTTTAAAAAAATACGATATTCACTGCTCTATGTGCAATGGAGCCGAAATAAGTCTCACCGAAGGTTGGAATGATCCGCAATACCATGAAATTTTGATCAAAAACTACACCGATATTATACCCAAAGTGGCAGCCGCAGGTTACACCAATCTCATTTGTTTTAGTGGCAACCGACGAGGTATGGACGATGCTGTTGGAATGCAGAACTGTGCAGATGGTTTAAAACAAATACTACCCTTGGCTGAAAAGCATGGAGTTGTACTACAAATGGAACTTTTTAACCAAATAGACCATGCAGATTATATGTGTGACAGCTCTCTTTGGGGCATAGCGCTATGCAAAAAACTAGGCTCCAACAATTTTAAGCTGCTCTATGATATTTATCATATGCAAATTCAAGAAGGAGATATCATTAGAAGCATTCAAAACAACCATGCGTATTTTGGACATTACCATACCGCAGGTGTGCCTGGAAGACATGAAATTGATACTACTCAGGAATTGTATTATCCAGCAATTGTAAAAGCCATTATTGCCACAGGGTATACAGGATATTTAGCTCAGGAATTTATCCCCACATGGGAAGATAAAATTGAAGCTCTTAAAGAAGCCTTTTTAATTTGTGATGTATAATTAATTACTTGAGCGCCTCTTGTATTTTGGCATTCCAGATAAGTTGTTTTTCTCTATCTCTAGAAAAATTGGTTTCTTGATCATATCTATTCTGAAAAAAATCAAGTTCTTTTAGAATCCGTTTGTAGATGGCTCTAATTTCAGCTTTTACATTTTTTGTAAACCGTGTTTTTCTTAAAACATCTCTCATTTTGCGCGCATACAATTCGGAAATATCAAAATGTAACTGTTCATGACTTAGCACCAATTCATTACATATCGTAGGTTTGTACCATGATTTCTCTGGATAAAAAAAAGCGCTCACCACAAAATCAACTTCCATTCCACCTTGGGTTTCTATAGAAGAAAATTGATAGGTTATTCCACTTGCCGTAGTAGCTGCAGCACCACTTCCTCTAGGCACCTCTCCCCTGAAATCTTCCCAGGTTAATCTTCTTTCAGAAGACCAAAGCATTTCTTCTAAATCCTGCCCATACAAAGTTTGCGCACTAATACTTATAAAAAAAATGATAAAAACCCTTAGTGTATCCAATGAAAGGAAATTTGTTTTTCTATATCTGGATGCAAGCTGTAATGCACTGGGCAGCTGTTCGCCGTGCGTTCCAAAATCTTCCTATGCTTATCAGAAACATTGGAAGGAAGTTGAATAACTACTTCAATTTTAGCAATTCTTCTAGGGTCTGAGGCCATATGTTTTGTTACATCTGCGGTAGAATTTTTAAGATCTACTCCCAATCCATTAGCCTTAATTCCCATTACCGTAAGCATACAACTTGCTAATCCGGTAGCCACGGTATCTGTAGGAGAAAACGCTTCTCCTTTACCATTATTATCAGTGGGAGCATCCGTTATAAAAGTATTCCCAGATTTCAGATGTTCACAACTAGTTCTTAAGTTGCCTTTATATGTTACTTTCGAAGTCATTTTAGTTAGGGTTTCACTTCTACAATTCGTAAATCATCATACATCATGATATAGGTACCCGTATTGAAATATCCAGCGGTACTATCGTTTTCATAACTAAACTTATGCCCAGTATACTCTGTCTTTCCAATAACATTAGACACTTCCATTAAATTATTTTTATACGCCAATTTCAGTAAAAGATCGTACGTTATGTCAAATCCACGAATTGCATAACGGTCTGGAGTTGTTTTAAAACGTTCTTGGTAAGCCTTTACAAAAGTGTTGCTTCCAGATTGTCTATAAAAAGATGGATAACAAAAATTTAGATTGGATAAATGCACATTTGATATTACCTGATTATCAAAAGCCTTATTTCGATTGGTAGTAAACATCTTAATCGCAATCTCTTTGTTTTCACGATTTCTTGCTGAATTTAGAATAGAACTAACGCTCGAAACTAGTTTAGGGTTGCTTGTTTCTACAAATACCCAGTTTGTCTGAGTCTCTGATAATAATGTATTTAATTTATCCCTATTTATAGAAATGTTGTCTTTAGTTTCTAAAACATCGAGAATTTTTGAATCGGGTAGTTTTTTAAGAATCGATGCTTTCACCAATTTATTGGTAGAATCTGCAATGATAATGATGTTCTCATCAGTTCGCTTTGCTTCCACATAATCAAGAATACGTTCTCTTAAAACACCATTGGTGGGAACAGCAAAAAAGACATTATTTAAACTAAGACTGCTATTCGCTGTATGAGGGGCTACCACAGGTACCTGATAATTTGAAGCCTGGACAGCAACTTCTTTCAATGAATTCTGGTCCAAAGGACCAATAATAGCACTTACATCTCTTAAGTTTTCTTGACGCAGAATCTCCTTTGTTTTCTCCAAATTAAGTTGATTGTCATAGGTGCGTACATCTACAGAAATTCCTTGCGAAGCAATAGAATCTAGTGCAATTAAAGCCCCTGTATATAAACCAAGACTTAACTTAACATCTACTCTTTTTTGCATGGCATTTACATAGGTTTTCTTATTACCCGCATCTAATTTATCGGTTCTAAAAGGCAGTAAAAAAACTATTTTAGGTCTATTAATGACATCAATACTATCTGCCAAATTAATTTTATCTAAAATCAAAGAGTTTTTTATCTCATAATCTGCTAGCCTATCTTTGGGCAATTTTAACACCATGCCAGCCTTCAAACCATCTTTCAAATCTGGATTCAATTGTACTAAATCCTGATAAGACATCCCAAGTTTCCGAGTAAGTCGAAATTCATTCTCTTTGGGCTTTACTTCGTAAAAAACATAATTATCCGTATTTACAGCTCCT
This sequence comes from uncultured Flavobacteriaceae bacterium, assembly GCA_947500575.1. Lineage (GTDB taxonomy): Bacteria > Bacteroidota > Bacteroidia > Flavobacteriales > Flavobacteriaceae > CANMSI01. The sequence continues at coordinate 187,227 of CANMSI010000004.1, forward strand.
GTACTTACTTTCTTTTTTGGGATTCTAAGAACCATCCCTTCCTTGAGTCCACCGCGCTCTTTGATTTCAGGATTTAACTTCATTAATTCCTCTGCCGTAACTCCAAATTCCTGTTCTAATCTATAGAAGCCTATTTTTGGAGGCACTGTATACGACTCATACAGTTGTATTTCCTGATCTGCAATGGAAGCTCCTTTTATCTTTGGAAGTTTTAATTTCTCTCCTTCTGCTAAATAATCTGTAGTTTTTGATAATTGCGGATTTAGCGATAGCACACTATCAATTGTAATTCCGTATTTATGCGCTACACTCCAACGTGTTTCCTTAGGAAGCACGGTATACATTTCAAAATCATCCTCATTAATTGCAATTACCTCTTCAGGCTTTACTCTTCGATACTTCGGAATTTTTAAACGCATTCCTTTTTTCAATTGGGCTGCATACAAGGACTTATTGTATCTTTTTATATCATCTATGGTAATATTATAACGCTTTGAAATACCGGTAAGCGTTTCTTTTTTACGCACTTTGTGCGAAGTAAAACCAATAGGCTCTTCCTGTGCCACTTGCTCTTCGTCCATCTCAGTAGAGGAAGCATTCGAAGTTTCTGAGGTTTCGGCAGCCTTCGGAATTACTAATATGGTATTAGGCTTTAGTACATCATTTGCCTTGATCTCTTTATTGAATTTTAAAATTGTCGCAGGCGTCACTCTATATTTCTTAGAAATACTAGTGAGTGTTTCTCCTTTTTTAACGGCATGCGTTGCGAATTTTTGTCCAAATGCATTTGCATTGAACAATACAACGGCTAAAAGAGTTAGTATGAATTTATTAGGCATACACTTTGTTTTTATTCCCATTCAATTGTTGCAGGCGGTTTAGAACTAATATCATATACTACTCTATTAACGCCTTTTACCTTGTTAATTATATCGTTCGATGTTTTTTGTAAAAACTCATAGGGTAAATTTACCCAATCCGCGGTCATTCCATCCGTACTCTCTACTGCTCGTAAAGCTACACATTTTTCATAAGTTCGCTCATCTCCCATAACCCCTACACTATTTACGGGTAAAAGCATAGCTCCGGCCTGCCACACCTTATCATAAAGTCCCCATTTTTTTAATCCATCAATAAAAATAGCATCCACTTCTTGTAAAATAGCTACTTTGTCTGCAGTGATATCTCCAAGAATACGTATTGCTAAACCAGGACCTGGAAAAGGATGGCGTCCTAAAATAGAAGGATCTATACCCATACTAGCTCCAACCCTACGTACTTCATCTTTAAATAACATTTTTAGAGGTTCAATAACCTTTAATTTCATAAAATCTGGCAACCCTCCCACATTATGATGACTTTTTATAGTAGCCGACGGGCCACCTGTTGCAGATACCGATTCAATAACATCTGGATAAATAGTTCCTTGTCCTAACCATTTGGCATCTTCCACTAAATGCGATTCATCATCAAATACCTCTATAAATACACGTCCAATAATTTTTCTTTTCTTCTCAGGATCGCTCTCTCCTGCCAAATTATCCAAAAAGCGTGCCGAAGCATCCACTCCTTTTACATTGAGTCCCATTCCTTTGTATTGCTCTAATACAGCTGTAAACTCATTTTTTCGTAACAAACCGTTATTTACGAATATGCAATGCAGGTTTTTTCCAATCGCTTTGTGCAACAAGATAGCTGCAACCGATGAGTCTACACCCCCAGAGAGTCCTAGAATTACTTTTTCATCCCCGATTTGTGCTTTTAGATCTGCTACGGTAGTTTCTACAAAAGCATCGGGAGTCCAGGTTTGTGCTACCCCTGCAATATGAACTAAAAAATTCTCCAATAATTGTTTTCCATCCGTGGTATGGTATACTTCGGGATGAAACTGTATGGCGTAGGTAGTTTCTCCTTCAATCTTATAAGCAGCATTTTCTACATCGTGTGTACTGGCAAGTTTAATCCCATTTTTGGGTAATTCTTTAATGGTATCACTATGACTCATCCATACCTGACTCCCTTCACTTATTCCTTTTAAGAAGAGGTCATCGTTTTGCACATAAGACAGATTAGCCCTTCCATACTCCCTAGTATTGGAAGAAGCAACTTCTCCACCGTGAAAATGAGCTAAATACTGAGCGCCATAACAAACCCCAAGCAAAGGTTTTTTTCCTTTTATTTTAGAAAGATCTGGATGAAGCGGATCATTAGATCTTACAGAAATTGGGGAACCAGAAAGAATCACCGCTTTATAGCTCGACAGTTCTTCTGGAACTTTATCAAAAGGTTTTATTTCACAAAAAATATTCAGTTCTCTAACCCGTCTAGCGATTAGTTGTGTATACTGAGAACCAAAATCTAAGATAAGGACGTTGTTTTGCATGCGCAAAAATAGTAAATCCCCCTCGTTGAGAAAGCTTCTTTTGGTATATTTTTAAGCAGTTTTTAACAGTGCCTGCATCAAAAGTATGATCTTAAATACAGCAATAAATTTAATTCACAACCATCTGTTGTATTGCTTTATTCCTTACTTTTAAAGACAAGCCACAGGATATGCAATCTATCCAAACCATTGTTTACCTCTTACTATTCAGTGTTCTTTCGCTTCAAGCGCAGAAGAACCAAAACCTTGACAGCTTAATGCCCAAGCCTATTCAATGGTCGCCCGCCACTATTAAGGTGTATTTTCTAAATGATCTTTTCAACAAAGAACAGAATCGCAATCCAGAAAAAGCCAAGGGAATTGCGTTAACCATGCTATCTATTTCCGAAGATGCGGACTACCCGTATGGGACCGCACTTTCTAACCATAATTTAGGCAACTACTTTTATGATCGGAATAAAAAAGATTCTGCCTATTCATTTTATAATAAAGCCCTCATTAAATATCAACAAATAGAAGATATAGAAGGCCAATCAGCTATGATTCATAACCTTGCAATTTTAGAAGGTATGGAAGGAAATGACCAGAAAGCACTAGGCATGCTCGATGAAGAAATTGGTTTATTGCTAGGCGAGAAAAGTGTAGATTCTTTGCGACTTGCTCGGGCTTATTCCCTAAAAGGAGATACCTACCTAGGCAAAGGTGATTACAATATTGCTTTAATGGAAACATTAAAAGCATTACGCATTTATGAGCGTATGAAAGATCCTATTGGCAAGGCAGATTCCCAAAACACCTTAAGCAGCATTGAATACGCGCTAAAAAACTATCAAAAATCAATTAACTATGCTTCAGAAGCATTATCTATTTACAGTATTGAAAAGGATATACTCTATGAAACAGAAGCTCTTCTTTACATTGGATCCTCTTATTATGAATTAAATGCATTTGACAAGGCACTTGAGTACTTACAAAAATGCCTGCAGCTCTCGAAAGAGATTAAAAGCCCTTCTATGGAAGCTTTTGCCTACAGAGATATTGGCAAAGTGTTTATAAAACAAGGAAAGATTACCGAAGGAATGCAACAGCTACGGCAGAGTCTCCAAATTTTAGAGTCCTTAAATAGACCTTTAGATGTTTCCGAAACCTTAATAGACTTAGGAATTGTGCAGGTTGATTTGAATCAACTGATGGAGGGTCTTGGGTATTTTAACCAAGCTATTTCCATTGCAAAGACCACAGGAGCCAAAGAGTTATTACAAACTTGCTATCAGCAGAGAGCAAAGGTCTATGAAAAATTAGGTGACAAAAAACAAGCGTTTGCAGATTACAAATTATATGTAGCTTATAAAGACAGCATTTTCAATTTACAGACAGCTAAACAGCTTCAAGAATTAAGAACCATACATGAGACGGATACTAAGGAGGGTGAAATAGTACTATTGAAGCAAAACGCAAGAGTGAGCAATCTTCGTCTTTTATTACTAGGAGCCGCTTTGTTACTTTCCCTAATTGGTTTTTATGCATTAAGACAACGGGTACAAAGGCAAAAGCTAGAAAAAGAAAAGTTAGATGCGGAACTAGATTTTAAGAAGAAAGAGCTGACAACCCATGCGATGCATCTAGCCAAAAAGAATGAAGTACTAGAAAATGTAAAGCAAAAAGCCAAAGCGTTAAAAACCACTGATAGTAATCTGGGGTATCAGCAGCTCATTAAAACCATCAATTTTGACCAGCAAGACGATAAAAATTGGAGTAATTTTATTCAGTATTTTGAACAGGTCCATACTGACTTTAGCAGCAATGCAAAAAGAAAATATCCAGATGTTACTAAAAATGAATTGCGATTAATGGCATTGCTCAAAATGAATTTATCTTCCAAAGAGATTGCTACAATTCTCAATATCTCTCCAGATGGTGTAAAAAAAGCTAGACAACGCCTTCGAAAAAAAATGGCACTAACTCCTGAAGACTCCTTAGAAGCTGTTGTAATCGCTATTTAACGACAGCCTAAAAATTCTCTTACACACCATATCTATTGACCTTAAAAGGTGTACCCCTTTTGTACCCCCTTCAAATTTTTGTGCATCAAATTCTGACTTTATGTTTGCTGTGTCATTAAGTTGACAACCATCGTTTTGTGGTCTTGTCCGGATAAGGGCTGCAGACCGTTTCCTGGGCAGGTCACACAAAACTACATGTTAAACCACAAAACAAAATAGTATGAAAACTTTATTCACAGTTAAAAAAATTACCCTATACATTTTTGCACTAATGCTATCATTTTCAATGCTCTCCTGTTCTAATGAAGGAGATTCTTGTATAGATAATAATACCGGCACATTGATTTTTCAAAACTCAAGACCTAATGGTAGGCTTAAAATTTTCTTTAATCAAGAACCAAGATCGGGAAATGTTTCGGGAGACTTAAACATTTTGCCTGGAGAAAGTGCGAGCGCAGATCAATTGGCGGGTCAAATCATAATTTATGCACTTCTAGATACTTCTACCTGTGGTGAGGGAGGTTGCATCATACGAAACGCAATTTTACCTACAAGAACAATAGACCTAGATGCTTGTGACGAGCAAAATCTTGTCTATTAATCTTATTCTTAAATAATTCTTCAATTAAATCTTATATGATGAAAATACAAAACAACTTTACTAGAATTTTAATCTCTTTTGCCTTGCTATTAATTGTAATGGCATGCAGCAAGGACGATGATGGCGGATCTTATCCTATTAACGGAAAGAAGGCTAAGGATTTCAATACTTTAATGGCTAGCTTGCCGGCATTTAATCAACCAGAGGAACTAGAAGAACCAACAGTATTAGATCAAACTCCTTCGGAGCGAGATACAGAAGATACTTCTTTGGAGTGTTATACCACTTCATACAATGCAGCTCCTGGTTTTAATAAAATGTTGGCCCTAGATGCTTCTACAGACGTAATCTTCCCAGGTGCCATTTTAAAAGGCGAAACCATTCCTACAGGAGCCTATGTACCTATCATTGCAGATAGAACTCCAATAACGCTTTCGGCCTCCTTAACTAATATAGAGGGAAGTCCTGTGGTAGAAGTTATTGATCCAAAATTATCAAGTGTTCGTGCACAGATCAAAACTATTTTAGATCAAAAGGTAACCGGTGCAACTCCAGCCAAAACTAGTTTTGAAATTTCTGAAGTATACAGCAAAGAACAACTAAATTTAGCGATTGGAGCCAATTATAGGGCTGCTGCTACCAAGGTATCTGCTTCCTTTGATTTTGAACAATCTACCTACAAACATAAATATATGTTTAAGTACTTTCAGGTCTATTATACCATTGATATGGACCCACCTCAAAATCCAAGCGATTTATTCAGTGATGCGCCCGATCTAAATGCCATTGGAGGAACCAGCCCAGTGTATGTTTCTACCGTAACCTATGGAAGGATGATCATTTATACCGTAGAATCGAACTACAGTAAAAAACAAATTGATGCTGCCTTTAAAGCATCCTTTACCTCCTCTGATGGAAGTATTGATGCTGGTTATGAAAAGGTAATAAAAGAGTCGAGCGTAAAAGCCATTGTGATTGGTGGTTCGGGCAGTGATTCTGCACAAATTGTAAACGGTCCACAAGAAGTGTATAATTACATTTCTGAAGGTGGCAACTACTCTAAAGAGTCTCCAGGCGCTCCTTTATCATATACCCTACGCTACTTAAAACAGGGAACACCTGTTGCTAGGGTAGTGTTGTCTTCAGAATATAGGGTAAGACAATGCGATGTAGCCTATCCATTGTATAGAATTAGATTACAACAAATGGAATGTTTTCAAGGAAATTGTTTGGACGGGGATAAATCCAATGCAGAACTTTATGGCAATATAAGTGGTCAGATGTATCAGAATGGAAAGGTAATTAATTCGGCTACTTTTTGGAGGCATACTACTAGTAACATTTACGAATTAGGAAACCGTTCCCAAACTATTGGCAAAACCATTCTCACGGAATATGCAAAACCAGATTATGACAAAGATTATATACGCCTTTATGGGTATATGAAAGAAAGGGATGTATGGCCAGATGCCGATGACGACTTTGGCGCTTCGGAGAGGAAAGTATTTTTAAGCGATGTACAATTGGGCGCACCAGCCTTAAAAATAAATCTCAATTATGAAAGCAAAGTAGTTGCGGTATTTTATGTAGAACGCGTTAAATAGTAGAATACTATACATACAAAAATTAAAGCCCTGACCATAAAGTCAGGGCTTCTTGTATTCTAATCCCCCATTACACTTGGACTAGAATAATACCAACCTAAACACAAAAAGATCGGTAAACTTGTACGCATCTTCATAAAACAAAGCCCGGGAACCACCCCGGGCTTTTAAAATCAAAAACCAACCTAAACACATGAAGTGTTATTATTTAATACTTATTAATAAAGATTCTTTCTCATAGCAATCTTTGTATATGAAACAACTAAGATTAAAAATACCCTACCTCCTTTTTTATTTTTATCTTTATATACCTCAAAATCAATACTATGACTGCTAGTTTTTTTCAAGAATTACAAACCGAATTGCACCTTGGAGTCTCTCAAAAGGGGCATCCATTCCGTTATTTCACCTTTGCTACCGTGGGTTTAGATCGCATGGCACGTTTACGTACCGTTGTGTTAAGAGAAGTTTCTGAAGACCTAGCCATTACTTTCTATTCTGATAAGCGTTCTAAGAAAATTACCCATATCAAAGAAAACCCAAAGGTGAGTATGTTGTTTTACCACCCAGAGAAAATGATACAGTTAAAGCTTGAGGGGATCGCTTCTATCATCACAGATACAGACCTCCTAAGTACCTATTGGAAAAACATCCCTTCCAGCGCCCAAAAAGAATATACCATCAATAAGCCCCCGGGGAGTACCATAAGTAGACCAGAAACAATATCGTATTTAAAAGATGAAAACCATTTTTGTGCAGTAACAATGACACCGTTTAAAATTGAATATTTACAATTACAAAACCCCCATCATATTAGAGTGCGTTATTCCAAAGAAGCCAACCGTTGGAATGGAGAATTCTTAGTACCGTAAGGTACTTTAGGCCTCCTTATATATTTCACATATCTGAAAATCAGTTAGTTGATACAATTTTTCTTCAATAGCATTTAGGCTATAAATTCTTCGACAAACGGTAATCTTTAAGGTTATCTATCGGCTTTTCTTCCATTCTTATCGAATATTTTTAAATCCTTTTACCAACAGAGGAATGCCCCCTACATTTATCATATAAACACCAAACCTAACCCATGCGCTTTCCAATAACCAATTTAGATTTCAGAGTATTCTACAGCTACTAGCAGCTCCTATTTAGTAAAAGTAAATAGGTCTAGGTGTTAAGAATCTATGCCTTGTAAGAAAGACAAGAAGAAAACAATGCGATCTTTTGATCTTTTTGAACCAAACTATAAACAGTAACCATTAAACTAAGTAATATGATTAGAAAACTACTCAAACTTTCAAATTTTAATTTATCCTTGAAGTTTAAGATGCATTCCATGCATTTGATAACTTTTATCCTTTTAGGACTTTTGGGCAGCACTCAAAGCACAGTGCTCGCACAAAATACAAGTTCTAAAAATGGGAGCACATTTACTGCTCCGCAAGAAGCATTCATCTACGATTTTAATGCATGTAGGTCTTTTGCTCAAGACAATTCCAATTATGATTATTCGGAATTTACCCCAATAGAGGGAACCAGTTGTGCAGGTGCATTAGGAAGTCAGCTATACCGTCATGCCGGAGCGCATTCATGTACTAGTGATGCTATGGGAAACCAAGGCAAAGCCACTTGTTTTCAATCTAGCACCAGCACCCATTTTATAGCTGATGCTGAATTGGCCATTCGATTCGATGTGGTTTTGAACGGCAGTGATGACGGAAAAAGCAGATTAGATGGTATTTCTTTTGAACAATTTGCGCCACACGAATTTCTATGGAATACCCCTGGATCTAATGGTGGAACTACAGGTACCAATAATTATCCAACAAAATTTGGGCTGCGTGTATTAAAAGATGGTGTAGAAGTATATTCCAAATCCGAAATGAATACGAGTCAGTCTTGGACCACTTCGTCATTTAATTTCAATCAGTTCAGTGCTTTTGAAGTAGCTTCTGGCACTTCTAGTACTTTTAGCTTTGAATTATTTAGCTATGCCCCAATTGGAAACGGTGCAAACGTTTCTGTATGGGATTTGGACAATTTAAAAATACGCACCTCTTGCGAAGACAGGTGCAATCTAAGTGTTGAAGCAGGAGACGATCAGGAAGCATGTGATGGAGAAGAAATTACCTTAACTGCTAATGCAATGAATGAAAGTCATTGTCCAGATATTGTATCCATGTATAAAATTACGGATGCCACTACTGGAAGTTGTTTTCCAACGCAAGGATCTGGTGTAATCATGCAAAGAGGTCAGGATGGCACTTGCCAAGGAGGAGCCAATTCCCATACGATATGGAAGGCTGGAAACGATCTAACACTTACTGAGTATGCAGATGGCACAGCTGCTATTTGCGGAACCGTAGAAAATAACGGACAAATCGGTATTGTGAATATACAATTAGCAGATAAAAGCACCAATGGTTTTACGTGGAACGGAAGCTGTTATGTAAGCGGCCTTAGTGATGATCGTATGTATTATGCAACTTTTTCAGGTACTATTACCGTGAATGGCGAGGTGCAGACTATTGAACGTAAAGCAAGCGAAACACCTTTTGTTTTGGCAGATGGAGCTGGCTTTGATCCAAATCAATTTGGTATTGGAGCTTGGACCACAGGTAGCTTTGGGGTATGTACAGAATGGTTTGGTAATTTAACACCCATGAGTACTCCGCAAGGCGGCCTTCAATATCTCTGGTCTACAGGAGAAACAACCCCATCTATTACAGTAATGGAGTCTGGAGACTATACCGTAACTGTTACGGATTGCGCTGGTTGTGACGCCACTGATACTGTTAATGTGAGTATCACCAACGTTTCTGCGGATGCAGGAGATGATGTTACTATATGCAGTGGTGATGAAGTAACCTTGAGCGTAACAGGAGATGGCACCTACGAATGGTCCACAGGAGAAACTACTAAATCCATTACAGTAAACCCAACAGTTACAACTACGTATAGTGTTTTTGTTACCAATGGGGAGTGCCAAGCAAATGACGATATTATAGTGACTGTAGAGGACAAAGTCATTATTGGTGATTTTGTTTGGAATGATGAAAACAGAAATGGTCTTCAGGATGATGGTTCTAACGGAATTAATGGGGTGCTTGTTTCTTTATATCAATGTGATAACGGCAACAATACCGATGGCAGCTTGATAGACAGTACAGAAACCACCAACAATGCCTCTGGGGAACCAGGCTATTATCAATTTGAAGTATGTCAAGATAGCGGTGATTATTACATTGTTTTTACAGCAACTCCAGATGGGTTTAGATTTACGGATCAAAACAATGGCGATACCACAGTGGATTCGAACGCAGATGCAAACGGTATTACCAATTGTTTTACCATCACAGATCAAAATGATTTAACTATTGATGCTGGATTGTTAGAAATTTGTGCTTTGGATATTGATGCAGGTACCGATACCAGTATTTGCGCTGATGAAGTTATAGAACTTACCGCTACTTTTGAAGACGCAACAGCTGCTTGCGAAGGAGGTTGCGTTTATCCAATCAAAGAACAAAATCGTTGCGCTGGTCCTTCAGGAGATTTTGAAATTTACCTAGAATCACCAGGCAGCGGAAATTCTTTTAAATTTAAAGCTTCAGAACAAAATTTCGAAACTTTTGATGATGGTTCTGCAAGATACACAGCCACAGCTACTAATGGAGTAGATACGATTGAGATAGATGCATTATTTACAGGTTATACAACCGTTGCACCTATTGGAAGTCCAAAGTTAAATGATTGTCAGCAATACGACACCTCGGAATATCAATACTGGACCAATTGGTCCGGAACATTAAGTTCTCAAAATCATGGTGTTTACACGCTATCTGTTAGAGGAGCTGCATTCCAATTAGGAGAAGGTGCCGATGAACGCAGAAGCGGGCTTGGAGCCTCAGGTTGGTTTAGTCTAGCAGGAGGCGATGGCACCTACACCATAGGAGATGTTAATGTGGCCCTAGATGAATGTATCAAAAAAGGAGTACAGTTCAATTGGACAACCCAAGACGGTACTATCTTGGGCGATGCCAACTTGCAAACTATTTCTGTAAACGCTCCTGGGACTTATGTGGTAGAAATAAGCAATTGTATTGATTGTACGGCTACAGATACTATTATCGTAGATCAAAGTACAGGATGTAAAACAACTGCTACAAACAGTAAGCAATCAGAAATGCTAGCCGTATACCCTGTACCGGTTCAATCTGGGGGAGTTTTAACCATTGAACTAGACACTCAAGGAACTAAAGAAAAAGTGGCTGGACCAGATCTTTTATATGCAAAAACAGCAACTGACTCACAGATATCTGAACAAGTGGGCGTAATGGTATATGACATGACGGGTAAAATGATAAGCACTCCTAGAAACTTTGAAATTATCAATGGGAAAGCTATTATATATCTAGATATCGATCATTTACCAGCTGGTAAATATATCGTAAGAGCACAAAGTGCAAATTGGTCCGACAGTAAAAATATATTGATCAAATAAGAACTTAACAAAAGTATTTGCCAAGTGAAAAAGGCTGCAATCATTACCGATTGTAGCCTTTTCCTATTTTATATAGTGATGATGCTAAACTCTTTGTTAAGTGGGTCCAAAGCATCTAAGAGCATAGAAATTAAAGCGTCTCCAGATTCCAAATATAATTCTGAAAAATTCAGCGTTCTTTCCTGTAAGGATTGCGCTGGAAACATAGCATTTTGAAGGTCTACAAGGCGAACGACCTGATCTTTAAGTTTTCGTTTTTGCGCCTGTAACAATCGTTTTTCTAAATGCTGTAGTCCTTTTAATTGCTTCACTTCTTGTGCCTTTACTGCTCCTAAAAAAGTTGGATCAGTTTGCGCTGCCAGGTGATACATTTCTTTAAATTGTTCCTGTAAATGCACTCTTTGAGGTGTAAAGTCAATATCGATATTGGAAATTTCGCGTACTCTTTTATTAATAAAATCGTTTTGTTTTAAGAACATATCAGCTATTTCAATCCCTAGCTTATTTGCTTTCTCTTCTTGCTTCTCGCTAATAACCAAAGCAGAATTACGCAATAAAAGCATTGGAAAAGTAACTTCCATGGCTGCAAAGGAAGTCTTTAACTCTAACCAATAGGCAAGCTCCCCTCCCCCTCCAATATAACAAAGATTGGGTAAAATCACCTCCTGGTATAGCGGACGTGTAATTACATTTGGAGAAAAGCGTTCCGGATGTTGTTCTAATTCCTTTAGCAAGTCTTCTTTAGAAAATTCAATGCTTGTATCATTCACGTAAAAGACATTGTCTTTTTCTATAAGTCGTTCTCTAACTCCATCTATGAGATAAAAATAATTAATCTCTCTAGGGTTTACCTGTATCTTATAAGGTTCAGATAGTGCTCTTAGCGCTTCTATAGCGTCTGTTACTTTTTTAAAAGAAGAATTCTCCAAGATGTCCTTCTTAACATACGGAACTAGTAATTGTTTTAAGGCTTTATCATCACCGTCTACGATAACCAAACCTGTATCTCCAAACAAAGCATTGGCCAAATAACGGGTTGCATCCGTTAAACTAGAGTGCTCTAAGTAGGCTTTTGTAAACCATTGTTTTAGCGTAGCGGCATTGGTACTATTTCCCAAGGCCTTTTCTAGCATAGCAAAAACCGCTTCTAAGCCATTCGTATCCAATTTTCCAACAGCTCCAGATGCTTCTCTATTCCATCTTATTTTTTTTCCGTCATAATTGAAATAATTGATCTCTTCAAAATCATGATCTTCTGTTGCCATCCAGTACACAGGAACGAAATGATACTGAGGATGGTTCTTTTTTAAAATTCTAGTGAGATTAATGGTAGAAACAATTTTGTACAAAAAATAGAGTGGACCAGTAAAAAGATTCAGTTGATGCCCAGTTACAACGGTAAATGTATTCGGTTCATTTAAGGCTACAATGTTGGTCTTAGTCCCTTTCGAAATTTCAAAATTAGCATATTGATTTTCCAATGCTTTGGAAAGTACTTCTCTATTTTCTAGTGGAAAAGCTGCCTTTTTTTCGGCAATTTGGGCTTCAAAATTTTCTAAATGAGGATACCGATGATAAAAGGGTTTTAGGTGCTCTTTTTCGTCTAAATAATCACAAATAAGATCCGAAAAATATGTGGTTTGTCTAAAAGGTATCCCCGCTACTTTCATCGTTTGGTTTAAATCCTGGTAAAGATAGAATTCTTGGTTTTTTTTAATTCCTAAATATACGTTAAGATGTGAAAATTAATACACAAATATATTTTGAATCTTAAGGAGCCCTATTGGATACAAAAAAAGCCTTTATCCGACCATAAAATGATTACATCGATATTACATAACTTTTTCAGAATTTATCATTAGATTTAATCTTTACAAACTAAACCACTCCGTATGAAGCTATTTTTACGCGCCCTCCTCTTTTTAGTCACCATAAATATTACTGCACAAGACCTAAAATCTCCTTCAGAATTTTTAGGTTATGATTTAGGAACTCAGTTTACACGTCATCATGAAGTGGTAGATTACTATCAGTATTTGGCCAAAGCAGCAGCTGATCGTGTGCAGCTCATGGAATATGGAAAAACAAATGAAAGAAGACCTTTATTACTTGCCTTTGTTAGTTCTGCTGCTAATATTCAAAATCTAGAAGCAATTAGAACTTCTCATATGGAAAGTACCAAAGGATCTGGAGAAGCATCTAAGGCTATTGTTTGGTTAAGTTATAACGTTCATGGAAACGAAAGTGTAAGTACAGAGGCTTCTATGCAAACTATTTACGAGCTTTTAACTACTAAAAGTGATTATCTAGAAAATACAGTGGTACTTATGGATCCTTGTATTAATCCAGATGGAAGAGATCGTTATGTAAACTGGTATAACCAATACAAGAATACGCCCAATAATGTAGATCCGAATAGCAAAGAGCACAATGAGGGGTGGTGGAATGGACGTTCTAATCACTATATGTTCGACCTTAATAGAGATTGGGCTTGGCTTACACAGGTAGAAAGTCAGCAACGCCTAAAACAATACAATAAATGGTTACCGCACGTGCATGTAGATTTTCATGAACAAGGAATTAATAACCCTTATTACTTTGCTCCTGCAGCCGAACCTTTTCATGAAGTGATTACGGATTTTCAGCGTGATTTTCAAGTCACAATTGGTAAAAATCACGCCAAGTATTTTGATGCCAATGGTTGGTTCTATTTCACCAAAGAAATTTTTGATTTGTTTTATCCAAGCTATGGAGATACCTATCCTACGTATAATGGGGCAATAGGAATGACCTATGAGCAAGGTGGTAGTGGTAGGGCTGGCTTGGGAGTTATAACCCGTATTGGAGACACACTTACTTTAAAAGATAGAATTGCACATCACCATACAACCGGGCTTTCCACAGTAGAAGTTGCGGCTAAAAATGCATCAAAACTAAACGAAGAGTTCAAGAAATTTTATAAAAACAAAAATTACAAGTATAAAAGTTATGTTTTAAGTGGTGATGCCGATAAAACAAAAGCTTTAACAAAACTCCTAGATCAACATGAAATTGTTTACGGAAGTGGCAATGGTGCCACAGTACGAGGCTTTAACTATGCTACAGGAAAAAGTGGCAGTTTTAAAACTAATAGCAATAGCATTGTTGTATCTACCAATCAAACAAAAGGAACTTTAGTTAAAGTGCTCTTTGAACCCAATGCAAAACTGAGTGATTCTCTCACCTATGATATTACAGCATGGTCCTTACCATATGCCTATGGTTTAAATGGAATTGCATCCGAAACATCTTTAAACACCACTGCTGCTTTTAGTCCATCGCAGGCAACGAGTGATGCTATTACGGAAAATACATATGCCTATGTTACGGATTGGGACAGTATGAACGATGCAAGATACCTATCCGCGCTTTTACAAGAAGGAATTAAGGTACGCTATTCACAAGAACCCTTTACAATTTCTCAAAAACGTTTTAACCGTGGTAGCTTAATCATAACTAAGTCGGACAATAAAAACCATACAAATTTTACAAGTGCACTCAAGAAATTAAGCGAAGAACACAGCAAGATTCTTACCGCAACGACTACTGGTTTTGTTGAAAGTGGCAAAGATTTTGGATCTAGTAGCGTGCAAATGATACCCAATTTAAAAGTAGCAATGCTTTCCGGGGGGCCTACTTCTACACTTCGTTTCGGTGAAATTTGGCACTTTTTTGAACAACAGCTACACTATCCACTTACAGTCTTAGATGCAAGCTATATAAAGCGTGTTACACTTTCCGAGTACGACGTTCTTATTTTACCAGATGGTTGGTACGGGAATTTTTTTAGTGAAGATGACTTAAAAGACTTAAAAGAATGGGTAAGCAAGGGCGGTAAATTAATTGCCATGGGAAGTGCTATTAAAGGAATTGATGGTAAAAATGGTTTTGGCATTTCATTGAAAGAATCTAAAAAGGATACTTCAGAAACAGCTGTAAAACCTCATCAGACAACGCAACGAGAGCGCATTAAAAATGCCATTACAGGAGCAGTTTTTAAAACAAGAGTGGATGTAACGCATCCTTTAGCATATGGATATGGCGACACCTATTTTAGCTTAAAACTTGGTAATGATGCGTTTGAATATCTAGAAGGCGGTACGGTAGCTTATATAGAAAATGACGCCAGCCCAATAGCAGGTTTTGCAGGCAGTGAAGCGCAAAAGAAAATTGGTAAAACATTGGTTTTCGGAGTAGAAGATTATAGACAAGGAAGTGTTGTCTATATGGTAGATAATCCTTTGTTTAGAGGTTTTTGGGAAAATGGAAAACTCTTTTTTGCCAATGCATTATTCATGGTCAACTAAAAACGAGCTTATATGAAAGAGTACAAGGTAGAGACCCTTATATTTTATAGTAAACTAACGTTAGACAAGAACCATATTGTCAAAAGTTCTAAGAAGGAAATTCAAGAAAAATTGGATGAATATGGTAAACAAGGCTGGCACCTAGCCTCTACTGATGCTACCTCTTTCGGGGCAGCGGTCTATATTTACTTATACTTTGAAAAATAACCATACTCTTAAAAAATGAAAAAATACTTCTTAACACTATGTGGCTTCTTTAGCTTTTGCATATCCTTTTGGCAGTTGAGCGACGGTAAAACGGAAACCTATGCAAAAGATAATTATAGTATTGAGTATCCGAAAATTTGGAATTAAATACTTCCGGAGAAATGGACTCTACTTTCTTTTTATTTAGTGAACTAAGCTCAGAAGAAGATCAATTTAAGGAGAACGTAAACCTAAAGATTCAAGATTTAACAGGGCATGATATCAATATGGATCAATATGTTGAAATTTCAACTGGACAAATAACGACCATGATCTCCGAAGGCACCATTCTGGAAAGTGAGCGCAAAATGGAGAATGGTATTGAATTTCACCAGGTGATTTTTACTGGAAAACAAGGCCCTTTTAGCCTTAAATTTGAACAACGCTATTGGATAAAAGACAACACGCATATGTTTTGACTTTTACTTCTGAAAAAGAACAGTTTGCTGCATATAGTAAAACCAGTAGCGACATACTAAATAGTTTTAAAATAAAGTAAAATCAGCATGAGGGTTGATTTTAAAGAAGAACAGAAATTCTCCCAATGGTGGTTATGGCTTATCTTAATAGCCATTACGTGTATTCCGGCTATTGGACTATATAAACAAGTTCTATTAAAGGAAAGTTTTGGAAGTAAACCCATATCAAATACTGGACTTTATATTTTTTTAGCAAGCATGTTAACCTGCTTGCTGCTATTTTGGCTTCTTCGTT
The DNA here is from genome assembly GCA_947500575.1 of uncultured Flavobacteriaceae bacterium. GTDB lineage: Bacteria > Bacteroidota > Bacteroidia > Flavobacteriales > Flavobacteriaceae > CANMSI01. The sequence continues at coordinate 203,628 of CANMSI010000004.1, forward strand.
TAAAAACAAGCATCAGCCAAAAAGAAATACAATTTTCATTCTTTCCCTTTGTTAAAAAAAAGGTACTTTGGGAAGATGTTCAGAATGCTGAAGTAATTAATTACGGCTTTGTAGGCGGATGGGGAATTAGAATTGGCACTTCTTATGGCACCGTCTATAACGTAAAAGGAAATAATGGTTTATACGTGCAACTTAAGGACGGAAATAAGTTTGTAATTGGCACGCAAATAGCTAAAGAATTGGACCGCTTTATTCAAAGTTGCCCATTAACTTAAACTCCTTACCTCTTTAAAAGTTTATACGCCGTAGTTTCTTGGCCTATTACTTTTAGATAGTAAATCCCAGAAGTTAAGGTAGATACATCAATAGTAGACTTCCCTGAGGTATTCTCAAAATCCGCACTGAGTACCAAACGACCTACCTCATCAAAAATAGCATAGGTAGTTTTTTGACTAAGATCTAATGCAGATAAGTTTACCAAGCTCTCCGCAGGGTTTGGGTATAAAACCACTACTGTTTCTTCAGGCATTGGTTCTTCCTCTTCTTCCGCTAAGACAACTGTAGCCACTTGCGATGAAACGGTCATACTAATCAAGGTTTTATCTACTGAATACGAGCTAATTCGAAACCAAATAAGATCGCCGTTCGCCACACTTGGTGTTTCCCAAAGATAACTGGAATCGGAAATTCCTTCTTCAATCATAGTGAAGCTTTGCTGATTATCTATGCTATATTCAATATCATATAATAGTGGTCTCCCATCATCTGGATTATTAAGCATCCATGTAATAGGCATTGCGGTATCATATGTATTATTGCTAGGTTCTAAAAGGCTTACTTCCGGGTGCTCATAGGATTGCAACAATTCTGCAAACCCTACACCTGTCACCTCAATTCCATTAATAGTTCCAGCGATGTCAATAGATCCTTCATAAAAACGAAATGGTAATTTCACTTCAGAATCATTATGCCTTGCTGTTACTACCAAATCAATATTATTGGTAGCTGAACTTAGACGCCATTTTTGCGAATAACAACGTTCCCCATCTGGAGTGCAGTGATAGGCCAAACGTTCAATGTCAAAATCATTAGTAGTATACTGGGTATTTTCATCTACATAGGCAGAAAGAATCCTATATTCTAAACTCTCTGGTATTTTTCGATCTTCCGTAAAAATATTCCAAAGGTTAATGTCCATACCATTGGATAATTGAAGGCTAAACCATTCATATTTTTCGGCAATTAAGGGGTTAAATGTTCCATACTGTCTGTCTAACCATGCCTTTCCTGTAACTTCTTCTTGTACTCCATTTAAACTAAGCGTTCCACTCACTTCGTTATTCGTCAGGGAATAATAATATGTAAATTGTTCTGCTCCCTGATCAAATAGTCCGTCATCGCCAACAATTAATGGGCGTTTCGTAGAAACATATTCCAAATCCAATCCGCCACTACTTCCATTTGCCGATAAGACATACTCAAAAGGAATTGGCATATTGCTGGCATCTACCTTATTTGACCATGTTTCGGTACCTCCTAAAAAAACTGCCGCTTCTATGTCCAGACTTGTAGTGGACAACTTGGTGTAATTCAGAGGTTTGGTATCCTCAAATAATTCACCCGTTTCTTCGTCTGTAATATTTAAAATTCGAAAACCATCAAAACCACTTTGCGGAAAGTGAAAATAGGTCAACATATAACTGTACTCTTTTCCCGAAGTAGTTCCTTGCAAATGTCCAGAAGTATACCACCATTCAATAGGGTCTGTATGTCGTCCTTCATCCACCGGAAATGCAATTTCACTTCCTGCCGGAGCATATGGATAGGTTTTCCAATCTTGTGCAGAACTCATGATAGCTCCACAAAAAAGCACGAACAACACTTTGATTTTAAGATTCATAGAAAGTGGACTTAACGCTCGAAACTACTATTTTTTTTTAAATGCCTACAACAATTTGTGTTAATGTACCAATTAGAGGGTACGAATGGTAAAAATGTATAAAAAACATTCTTCATCTTCGGTAATTATTCAAAACGTACTCCTTCCTCCAAAACTACAAATATCATGAAAATTGCTATTAAAACTATTCACTTACCTTTACCACTTCTAAAAAAAATAAATGACCTTTAAAGAACTCGGCGTTATTGAGCCAATCTTAAAAGCCCTAAGCAATGAAGGCTATACACACCCCACTCCTATCCAAGCTAAATCCCTTCCAATTTTATTACGGAATAAAGATTTATTAGGTTGTGCCCAAACAGGAACTGGTAAGACAGCTGCTTTTGCTATACCCATTCTACAACAGATTTATAAAAACAATCAACATAAAGGAACTCGTAAAATTAAAGCACTGGTGGTAACACCTACTAGAGAACTAGCCATACAGATCGGTGAAAGTTTTACCACCTATGGCCAGTATACAGGTTTAAGGAATACAGTAATCTTTGGGGGTGTGAAACAAGGAAAACAAACAAATGCACTGCGTGGAGGCGTAGATATCCTCGTGGCAACCCCTGGGCGTCTATTAGACCTGATGAACCAAGGATACATTTCTCTTAGAGATATTGAATACGCAGTTTTGGATGAAGCTGATCAGATGTTGGATATGGGTTTTATCCATGATATTCGAAAAATCATTGCAAAATTACCCAAAGATAGGCAGTCACTCTTCTTTTCTGCAACCATGCCAAAAGCAATTGTTGAGCTTTCCAGAAAAATCCTTGGAGATTTTGAAAAAGTGACCATTGCCCCTGAAAAAGCTACTGCAGATAAAGTGGAGCAGGCATTGTATTATGTTAGTAAAAAGGACAAAATAAATCTGCTTACACTTTTACTAAAAGAACAACCCACCAAATCTGTATTAATATTTTCTAGAACCAAACATGGTGCTAATAAAATAGTAAAACTACTTTCGAAAGCGGAGATCACTTCGGAGGCTATTCATGGCAATAAATCGCAAACAGCCCGACAGAAAGCGCTAGGAAAATTTAAAAACGGACAGTTAAAAGTGCTAGTTGCTACTGACATTGCGGCAAGAGGAATTGATGTAGAAGAACTGTCATTAGTGATAAATTACGACTTACCAAATGTACCAGAAACCTATGTACATCGAATTGGAAGAACAGGAAGAGCGGCGGCAAGTGGTATAGCCCTATCTTTCTGCTGTATTGATGAAAGACCCTATTTAAAGGATATTCAGAAACTAATTAACCAACAAATTCCGGTAATCAATGAACATCCTTATGTACCTGCTCCCAATGAAGAAGTACGTACACCAAAAAAAACACAGCGGTCTTCATCACGACCAGGGAAATCTAGAAAAAATAAGAACGGAAATAGATCTCGAAATAAGCGATCTTCCAATTTTAAGAAAGGTAGGGATTAGTATATCATAGTGATCTGAAACAAAAAAAGCGAACCAAATAGGCTCGCTTTTTTATTTCATATAAATTTTGTTCAATGTTACTTTGCAACATTCACAGCTCTTGTTTCCCTAATTACCGTAACCTTTACCTGACCTGGATAGGTCATATCTGTTTGGATTTTTTGAGAAATTTCGAAAGACAATTCAGCGGCTTTATCATCGCTCACTTTTTCGCTTTCCACAATGACTCTTAATTCTCTGCCGGCCTGTATAGCATACGCCTTTTGAACCCCTCCAAAACCGAAGGCGATGTCTTCTAGATCCTTTAAACGTTGAATATAAGAATCTAACACCTGTCTTCTTGCTCCTGGACGCGCACCACTAATGGCATCACAAACTTGAACAATTGGAGAAATCAAGGTTTTCATTTCTATTTCATCATGATGCGCTCCAATGGCGTTACACACGTCGGGCTTTTCGCCATATTTTTCTGCCCACTGCATTCCTAAGATCGCATGTGGGGTTTCAACTTCAGCCTCTGTATTGGGTACTTTTCCAATATCATGTAATAAACCTGCACGCTTCGCTATTTTAGGATTCAATCCTAATTCAGCCGCCATAACGCCACAAAGTTTCGCTACTTCTCTGGAGTGTTGCAATAAGTTCTGACCATATGAAGAACGATACTTCATACGCCCAACGGCTTTAATCAACTCTGGATGTAATCCATGAATACCTAAATCTATTACGGTGCGTTTACCAATTTCAACTATTTCCCCTTCTATCTGCTTTTCAGTTTTGCGCACTACTTCTTCAATACGTGCAGGGTGTATACGCCCATCAGTAACCAATTTGTGTAGGGAAAGGCGTGCTACCTCTCTTCTTACCGAGTCAAAACAAGAAAGAATAATGGCTTCAGGAGTATCGTCAACTACAATTTCCACTCCAGTTGCAGATTCTAAAGCTCTAATATTTCTACCCTCTCTACCAATGATACGACCTTTTACATCGTCGGATTCCAAATTGAATACAGAAACACAATTCTCTACCGCTTCTTCCGTTCCAATTCGCTGTATGGTATTAATAACTATTTTCTTCGCCTCTTGCTGCGCTGTAAGTTTTGCCTCTTCCAAAGTAGATTGCATATAGGCCATGGCATCTGTCTTCGCTGTTTCCTGTAAAGATTCTAATAATTGTTCTTTGGCCTCTTCCGCAGATAAGCCTGAAATAACCTCTAACTGCTGCACCTGACTTTTATGAAGCTTATCCAATTCTGATTGCTTCTTTTCTAGAAAATCATTTTTGTAAGCAATATCTTTTAACTTAGATTCTAATTGCTCATTTGACTTTTTGTGCTTCGAAAGTTCATTGCTAATTTGTGATTCCTTATCCCGAGTTCTTTTTTCAGCTTCATTAATTTTTTTGTCTTTATTAATGATCACCTTTTCATGCTCTGCCTTAAGTTCCAAAAATTTCTCTTTTGCCTGAAAAATCTTGTCTTTTTTAATGCTCTCCCCCTCTGTTTTTGCATTTTTAATAATGCTTGAAGCCTCTCTTTTAGCATTGGAAATGGTTTTAGATGCCTTTCCTTTTTCCAAAAATTTTGCAACTGCAAAGCCTAAAACAATGCCAACTATTGCTGCTATAATGATATATGTAGTACTATCCATAGTGTAAAAATTAGTTATAAAAAAACCCACATTGGGGAGGTTTTGTACAAACTCCGATAAACAGGTTTAGGGCTAACAAACTGATCAAGGATCCCTATGCAAGTAGGGCCTGCTTTTACAATCTAAACTCACCCTTTTTAAAAAAATTAATGTTGAGTTTGTCAAAAATATTACCAATGTGGGTAGTAACTTAATGCTATTTAAAAGAACTTATTTTATGCCAAGTTTGGAGTTTACCAATTCGTCTAACGCTTTTAAACGTTCTGTAACGTCTTTAGTATCTTCCATTGTATCTATTCCGCGTTGCTCTATTTTAGAAGCAAACTGAAGGGCACACATGGCAAGTACATCCTGTTTGTCTCTAACGGCATAATTCTGCTCAAACTTTTTCGCAAGCTGTTCTATATTCTTTGCAGCCTTTCGGAGTCCTTCTTCCTGACTTGGATCTATCGTTAATGGATAAACCCTATCTGCAATAGAAAGCTTTATTTTGAGCTTTTCTGCCATATAATTAATTGCTCATTATTCAGCTAATTGGGCAATGCAATGATCCAATTCTCTAATTAATGTATTTATTTTGAGCTTCGCTTCTGTTTTATTTGTATTACTACCCAGCATTGAATTTGCCAATTTAAGCGCGTTGTATTTCTCTTCCCATGCAGATACCTTATTTCTGGCACTAGCACGTTCCTCTTGCAAGGATGTTAACTCTTGTTCTAATTTTTCATTAGAACTATGTAGCAATTCCAACTGATGTAATAGCTTGCTAATTTTGTTTTCCAGAGAATCAACAATTTCAACTAGATCGCTCATACGCAAAATTCAATGCATTTACACAAAGTTAACATACCTACGAAAACTTCGCAATACTTTTAGCAATTATTCTTGAAGTATTACTTTAAGAGTCCGAATTCTTTGAAAATAAAATGTTTTAAGGCATTATTTTTGATTTAATTCTATTCTCTCTTTTACGGATTCAAAACGATTAAGTAATTTCGTACCAATGTAGCTTTATTATGAGAATAGCCCTTTTAGTCTTATTTCTAGTATTATCATTAACAGTGCAATCGCAAAAAACCTATCCGCAAGATGCGTTTAGGTCTCCTTTAGACATTCCTTTAATTCTTGCAGGCACCTTTGGAGAATTGCGATCTAATCACTTCCATTCAGGGATCGATATAAAAACCCAACAACGCCAAGGTTTATCCTCATATGCCATTGGTGATGGAACCGTTACCAGAATTAAAATATCACTTTGGGGATATGGAAAAGCCATTTACATTGCGCATCCAAATGGATATACCTCTGTTTATGCGCATCTTAAAAAATTCTCACCAAAAATAGAGGCTTACATTAAAAAACAACAGTACAAAAAGGAAACCTACGAAATTGAATTGTTCCCTGAATTTGGAGAGCTTAAGGTAGAAAAGGGAGAACTAATTGCTTATACAGGAAATACTGGGGGTTCATCTGGGCCTCATCTCCATTTTGAAATTAGAAGTAGTATTTCTGAAAAACCAACCAATCCACTATTATATGGATTAGAAGTTAGAGATGCAACCAACCCAACGCTTCTAGGGCTCTATGGTTACCCCTTATCCGAAAAAGCACAAGTAAATCAAAGCAACGCTAAAATTCAGATTAATTTTAACAAACAAAAAGATGGCTCTTTCTTGGCAGATACCGTACATGCAATTGGTACAATTGGACTGGGATTTAATGCATATGATAGGCAAGATTTAGCTGCCAACAAAAATGGGGTGTATGCTGTGCAGCAAATTGTGAATGGTAAATTATATACCGAATATGATTTTGAAACCTTTTCCTTTGCCGAAACCCGTTATATCAATACATTTATAGATTATGCTCATTTTGGAAAATATAGACAGCGCATTCAACAATGTTTTAAAACTCCCAGTAATCGTTTAGGAATTTATAATACTTTGTACAACAACGGAAAAATAGATGTAAAGGAGGGCATGTCTTATAATGTAGAGCTTTTAATTAAAGATCTAGAAGGCAATCAGATTAAAGCCATTATTCCTATTGAAGGAAAACGAGAAACGCTAAAAGTAGCAAAGGAAGTAAAAAAAACAGATTATTACGTAATTGCTAAAAAACCTAATAATTTTGACTTGGGAGCGGCGAAAGTTTATTTTCCGTCAAATACGTTCTACGAAGATTTTTATATGGATTTAGAAAAAGGCGCTGATACCGTAACCATTCATAACTCTTATGTTCCTGCACATCGAAATTTTACAATTACTTTTGACACTTCAAAGTATTCTGAAGAGGAACGTAAACAGCTTTTTATTGCCCGATTGGATAAACGATTAAGACCTAGTTATGCCTCAACCTATAAAAGAGGAAAAACATTTACAACTCGCACCAGAAACTTGGGTACCTTCACCTTGGCAAAAGATACGATAGCGCCAAAAATTAGGGCAAAAAACTTTAAAGAAAAGCAGTGGTTAAATAACTATCAATACTTAAGCCTAGCAATTTCCGATGATCTAAGTGGTATAGATACCTATAATGCAACACTGAACGGAGAGTGGATTTTAATGGAGTACGAGCCAAAAACCAATACTTTGACTTATAATTTTGATGATAAAATATTGGATAAAAAGCAATGTGAACTAAAAGTGGTTGTTAAAGATAATGTGGGGAACACAACGACCTTTAGCAGCACATTTTACAGAAAATAAGCCTTTGAAGCATTCTATATATATATTTCTTTTTGCCTTTATTAAGGTTCTTGCCATGAATGCACAAACTGCTACTATTACAGGGGTTGTATTAGATGGAAATAATCTTCCCTTAGAAAATGTAAATATTACCACCTCCAAAAACGGTACGTTCTCCAATAGTGATGGTTTTTATATTTTGGAAGTGCGGGCTGATCAAAAGATTAGTATTACCTTTTCTCATATTGGTCACAAAAAAGTGGTTTTAGAAAATGTAATACTTACCACCAATGAGACTTTCGAATTTAACCCGGTAATGAATACGGATGTAGTACAAGTAGATGAGGTAGTGGTTACACCTACGGGAAGAAAAAGTGTAGAAGGGATTACCACAATTTCTCCAGAAGTGGTAAGGCGTATTCCAGGAGCTAATGCTGGGGTTGAGAACATTTTAAAATTACTCCCTGGGGTTGCCTCTAATAATGAACTAAGTACGCAATATGCTGTACGAGGTGGTAATTATGATGAGAACCTAGTATATGTAAATGAAATCGAAGTTTACAGACCTTTTCTTATCCGTTCTGGGCAACAAGAAGGCCTCAGTTTTGTAAATAGCGGAATGGTGCAAAATTTGGAATTTTCCTCTGGCGGGTTTCAGTCCAAGTTTGGCGACAAACTTTCTTCCGTACTAGATATAACTTATAAAAACCCTACCTCTTTCGGACTCCAAGCAGATTTTAGTTTTTTAGGAGCGAGTGCCACCTTAGAAACGCTTTCCAAAAACAAGGTGTTTTCGAGTATTACAGGGATTCGGTATAGAAATAATAGTTTATTAGTAAACAGTCAGCAAACTGAAACAAACTTAAACCCAACATTTGCAGATGTACAAACCTATTTGACGTATCGATTTTCAAAAAAATTTCACCTTAATTTTTTAGGAAACCTCTCCATCAATGATTATCAAAATGAACCTTTAACACGTACTACCAATTTTGGCACGCTCAACGAACCTAGGGCTTTGTTGGTATTCTATGAAGGGCAGGAAAACAACACATTTCAAACCAGTTTTGGAGCTTTAAAAGGAAACTACTTTTTAAATGATAACACTACCCTGAAATTGATAGGCTCCGTATATCATACAACAGAAGAAGAGTACTCAGATATTATTGCTCAATATGAATTAGGTGAGGTAGATGCCGACTTAGGCAGTGATGATTTAGGCGAAGTTACCTCTTCTAGAGGTATTGGATCTCAGTTTAATAGGGCCAGAAATGATCTAGATGCACTTATTGTCAATATAGAACACAAAGGTACTTACAGTAAAAATGATGCCTTATTGGAATGGGGTGCTAAATACACGCATGAAGATATTAGGGACCAACTAAGAGAATCTGAATTTATAGATTCTGCTGGTTTTTCTATAAGACCTCCCTTCTCCGAGTTCATTAATAACCAACCCATTGACCCCTTTGATGCTCCGTTGGAAGCCTTTGAAGCCATACAGGCTCGTAATTTTGTAAAAACAAATCGTTTTTCCGGTTTTGTTCAATACAGCAAACAAACCCAATGGAAAAATCATGACATATACTACAATCTTGGTGTGCGCGCTCATCATTGGAATATCAATGGAGAAGCCATTACCCAAAATGCCCAAACCGTATTTAGCCCAAGGGCACAATTTGCCATAAAACCAGATTGGGAAAAAGATATGCTCTTTAGATTTTCTACAGGGATCTATCATCAACCTCCCTTTTATAGGGAGCTAAGAGATCAGAATGGTGAAGTTCAATCTGACGTGAAAGCTCAAAAGTCAATACATTTTGTACTAGGAAATGAATATAGTTTTTTATTGTGGGATAGGCCTTTTACACTCGTTAGTGAAGTATATTATAAAGATCTAAGCAATGTAAACCCGTATACTGTAGAAGATGTACGTATTAGGTATGTTGCCTCCAATAATGCGGAAGCGTTCGCTTATGGTGCTGAGGTGCGATTGAATGGTGCTTTTGTTCCGGGTACTGAATCTTGGGTCAGTATTGGGTATCTAAAAACCGAAGAAAATATAGATAATAGGGGGTACATTTCCAGACCTACAGATCAGCGTTTAAAAATGGGAATTCTCTTTCAAGATTATGTACCAAACATCCCTGATTTAAGGATGTATCTTAATCTTGTATACAGTACAGGGGTACCGGGAGGGTCTCCAAGTTATGCAGATCCATACCTCTTTCAGAGTAGATTGCGAGATTATAAACGTGCAGATTTGGGAATTTCCTATATTTTTGCAGGTACGGATAAGAAATATCCTAAAAACCATTGGTTACATAAGTTCAAAGAATTGAGCGCTGGTTTCGAAATATTTAATTTATTCAACAATCAAAACTCAATCACAAATACTTGGGTAAGAGATGCAGATACAAAACAACAGTTTGCCGTACCTAACTTTCTAACCACTCGCATACTAAACCTTAAAGTAAGCATGCGATTTTAATACAAATTCAAAGAAGTAGTTTTAAATAGAACATGAAAAAAATTAGTCTCTTAGTTGCTTTATTTGTCGTTGTTATTACACATGCGCAAAAAAATATCTATGAAAGCGATAAGTTTAATCTTTTAAGCAAAGACCATCAAATACTTGCTATTGTTCCATTTTTAACCAACTTAGATCTCGAGGAAAATATTAGCAAAGGAGAATTAAAGGAATTAGAAGAAAAAGAAGGCTATGCGGTTCAAGACGCTTTAGAAACTTATTTTTCTAGAAGAAAGAAGCGAAAAAAATTCTCAGTAGAATTTCAAAATATCACCAACACCAATGCCATTTTAGCCCAAAATGAAATTTCATATCAGAATATTGATATCTACACCACGAAAGAATTATGTGAAATTTTAAAGGTAGACGGAATTATCAGTGGCAATTTAGATTTGAATATTTTACTTTCCAAAGGCATTCAAACCGACTTTAGCTTTATTGATTACATTCTCGGTGACGCCAATTATGGAAGAATAGGAATAAAGATCAGCGATGGTAAAACCTCCAAATTACTATGGAAATACGAAAAGGAAATCAATAAGAAATCAGGGAAAAACACAGATGCTCTGATTGATTTTATGATGCGGAAAGCAACCAAAAAATTCCCTTACGAGAAAGAAAGAACAAAGAAAAGAAAAAAGAAATCTTAATTCTCTGCGAAGTCTTTTAATACCGAAATTACATAGTCTAGTTCTTCAATGGTATTGTATTTTGAGAAGGAAAATCGTAGGGAGGGTTTCTTCAAATCTTCCTCCTTTAACACCTCCATTAAAACGTGTGAACCTTGAGCACTCCCAGATTGACAGGCACTTCCTTTAGAACAAGCAATTCCTTTTAAATCTAAATGAAATAATAACATCTGAGCCTTACTTTCATCGAAAGGTAGACATACATTGACCAGTGTATACGTACTTTTATCCATATCTCCTGAATATCCGTTGAACTTTACATCTGGAATGGCATTTTTTAAGTTTGTAATGAAATGTTGTTTAAGATGCTGAACATACGCTTTCTCACTTTCTAAGGAGTCGTAAGAAGCCTTAAAAGCTTCCTCTAGGCCCACTATATTATGGAATGACTCTGTGCCCGCTCTAAAGCCACGCTCTTGAGAACCCCCAAAAATTATAGGTTTTAATCCAGTATTTTTCTTAATATATGCGAAACCAATTCCTTTTGGACCATGAAACTTATGTGCCGCCGCCGTTAAAAAATCAATAGTAGTTTTTTGTACATCCCAATGAAAATGACCAATAGATTGCACCGTATCTGAATGAAACAATGCTTTGTGCTCCAAACATAGCGTACCAATAGCATCAATATCTATTTTGTTGCCAATTTCATTATTCACATGCATTAAACTCACCAGTTTTTTGGTATCATCTGCTGTTAAGAGCGTATGTAAATGTTGCTGATTTGGAAAACCATCTGCATCTAACTGTACATAAAGTAATTGAATACCATACTCTGATACTAATTCTTCAGCCGTATGTAATACTGCATGATGCTCAATACGAGAAGTGATGATGGTGCGCACATCCAAATCCCTAACTGCGCCTCTTAAAATCATGTTATCAGCTTCCGTACCGCCAGAGGTAAAAATAATTTCCGATGGTTGCGCATTTAAGTATTTCGCAATGGTTTTTCTAGCTTTTTCAATACCAGTTTTAGCCGATCTTCCAAAGCTGTGCGTGGAAGAGGGATTCCCATAAAAAGTGGACAGTGCTTCTTGCATTTTAGCAATTACCTCATCCCTTACCTGTGTGGTTGCCGCATTGTCTAAATATACTTTTTGCATTGAACTACAACGATTAAGTGCAGGGTTAAAATTACTTCAAATAAAGTTAATTTAAACCAAAATCTAGGCAAAGTTCTAGGAATATGATTTTTATTTCATTTAAATTTGACCTTATGAGAAAGCCTATTCTTTTTTTCCTTGTACTTCTTATCTTTTCTTGCGATGATGGAGACTTGCAGATAGAGACCATTGATTTTGATTCGGTTAGCATACAATCTTGCACTGACGATCCTAATGGAGTAGATGAAGTTGTTTTTTTTAAGATCAACCAAGAAGAAGCTTTATTATTGGATTTACAAGCCAACCTTTTAGAAAATGAGACTTCAGTGGATGGTAGCATTACAAGTTCTTTTCCATCTTCATCTCAATTAATTTATCGCTTGTTTAGTGACAATGTATCTACGAATTACTTTTGCGATGCTATTCCAGCGCTGAGCCCTCTTGTGGTTAATGAGTTTAATGCAATAGGCGGTGAGATTGTGATTGAAACAACCGTAAGTGCCGTTACTTCAGCTATAAAAACATACCAACATGCCTTTAGTATTACCGACTTATCGTTGGTAAATGATGATATGGAACGACTTACAGATGAATCTACCCTTAACTATGGCACCTATAATACAACAACAGAAAGTAGTGTTTCCTTAATATTCTCTAATTATGATGCGATCAATACCTTAGCATGTGACACTCCACCCGTAGCAGGTCAGATAAGTCTTTATAAGTTGATAAATGATGAATTTATAAGGTTAGATATTCCAGCAGCTCTTTTAGCTAATGAAGCAACAATAACACCCAGAACTGGTATTTTGGGAACCGAAGCTACCTTTACAAATGGAATTATAGAGGGTATTGTTACAGCAGATATGCTCTGCTCCTCATCCATTGAAGAAGACCTTCTAGTAAATGAATTTATAAGTTCTGAAGGGGAACTGTCTATAACAACAGTAGAAAATGCCCCTGATGCAGATGGAATAGTTAGCTTTACCCACACCATTAATCTTAATACCTTTAAATTAAGAGACGTTGATGCAGATTTAGTATTGGATGAAATTGCAAACTATACATTCGGAACATTTACCACTACCAATTAAGCATTTTGAAAGATATATATCTCTGTTGCTCCTAAACCGTATTTCTGATAATCAGCATCGTAATATTTGATATTGTCATATCGCTTAAAAAGATATTTTAGCTCTTCTTTCAGCACTCCGGCACCTACTCCATGTATAAACACCACTTTCTGAATGCGTTTACGCATGGCAAACTCTAGTTGCCGCTTAGCGGTTTCTAGCTGTAAATTCAACATCTCATGGTTACTCATTCCTTTGAACTTAGGCGTTAACTGGTGAATATGCAAGTCTACCTCCATTTTAGGAGCATTCCGCTCTTTGGTCTTCAGGACCGTACTTTTTCTTCGTTTAGGAATTTCCTTTTCTTTTTTAATTTGAGCCGCTTCATAATTGGTAATTGTAATTTCCTTTGCATTGGATACTTTTACCAGTTCTGATGGATGGTACTTTAATTGAAATCCATCTTCAATCTCAATGGTAATCCCATTATCATCAACCTTCAAAACGATTCCCGAAACGGTATCATCCAAAACCTCCACAGCATCGCCAATATTAAATTTCATCATCCCTCTTCACTTTCTTCATCCTTGCTTGGATTAGCGCTCCAAGCGTAGGTAGATTTATAAATGCCAAATAACAACAATACCATACCTATGCTGAGTGCAACTTCCTTTGGCATCCAACGATCACCAATCCCTGCAATCATTGCGCCGCAAACAATAAGTATAAAATAAATGGTTCGTTTTGTTTTCATTGCGTAAAAATAATAGTATTTTTCGGTTATAGAAGTCGTACTAAAATGCAACTAGTGAATTTGGCGATGTTGAATGAAGATTATATGTTGCCATGTCTTAATAAAAAGTTCTTTGGTATAGAATGTCCAGGATGTGGTATACAACGCTCGGCAGCGCTCCTTTGGGAGGGTGATTTTGCGGGGGCATTCCACATGTATCCAGCTATTTATACGCTCATTGCTCTCATTATGTTTGTAGGCATTAATTTGTTTTTAAAATTCAAGCACGATTTCAAAATAAAAGTATTTTTGCTAATGATAAACGTTGTGATTATTATTGTTAGCTATATTATAAAAATGAATCACGTAATCAACTAAAACCACTTGTATGGAACAACAAAAACTACCTAATTCGACCCTTATACTCGTTTTTGGAATACTTTCTATAATTACCTGTTGCTGCTACGGGGTAATTGGCCTTATTTTAGGTATTATTGCTGTAGTACTTGCAAACAAAGCTGCCAAGTTACATTTTGAAGATACAGAAGCGTATACTGGTTACGGTAATGTAAAAACTGGTAAAATTTTAGCCATCATCGGAATCGTTCTAAACGTTCTTTTTATGGCGTATGTTATTTGGGCAATCTCTTATTTTGGATGGGATACGCTTCAAGATCCAGAGTTACTTAGAGAGCGTATGGAGCAAATGTAGGATTAAAAATAAGCTTGCTATTTAATTTTTTTTATAAACAATCAATATCATGGAAGACAATCAAAACAGACCAAAACCAAATAATTATTTGGTATTAGCAATTATAACTACAGTGCTTTGCTGCTTGCCAGCAGGTATTGTAAGTATCGTATATGCAACAAAAGTAAATGAAGCACATGCGAAAGGGGATTTTGAAGCGGCAGAAGCGGCTTCTAAAAATGCGAAAACTTGGGGTATCGTAGGACTTGCTGTTGGAGCAGTTGGTATCCTCCTTTACCTAATTTTTGTAGGATTTGCAGTAGCGGGTGGCAATTTCTAATAAGCATTTAAAAATAATATACCTTTTTGGAGGAGTAGTTGGTTTGTCCATACTACTCCTCTACTTTTTTGTAGAACCTAGTAATACCGATTTATTGCCCAAGTGCCCTATACTAGTTACAACGGGGTACTATTGTTCTGGTTGTGGAAGTCAGCGTGCTTTACATGATCTTTTGCATTTAGACTTCATAGGGGTACTAAAGCATAATGCACTATTTATCCCAGCGCTGCTAATTATTGGGTATTATTGTACTATTAAATTTTTAGAATACAGATACAAACGGAATATCAAAAACTTCCTATACCACCCTAAAACACCTATTATTATTTTTGCCGTAATTGTAGTTTTTACAATTCTTCGGAACATAGATCAGTATCCATTTACAATACTGGCGCCTTAAAGCATAAAAAAAGCCCGTTAAAACGGGCTTTTTCTATCCAAAATAAATATATACTATGCTTTAAATTCCGTTAGGGTCTTAATAATAATAGCAACGCATTCTAAAAGCTGTTCTTTATTCATTACCAAGGGAGGCGCAAAACGAATAATATTTCCGTGTGTTGGCTTTGCTAGCAAACCGTTTTCTTTCAAAGCCATGCATATGTCCCAGGCAGTAGAACTGTCTTCCGTATCGTTTATTAAAATGGCATTGAGCAACCCTCTACCTCTTACTTTCGTAACAAGATCGCAACTAGGAATAAATTTATTAAGTTCTGCTCTAAACAAAACACCTAAATCATACGCATTTTCAGCTAATGCTTCTTCTCTAATTACCTCCAAAGCAGCTATTCCTACGGCCGCAGCAATGGGATTCCCTCCAAAAGTACTTCCATGGTTGCCTGGACGTATAACCTCCATAATGTGATTATCCGCTAACACCCCAGAAACAGGGTACGCCCCACCAGAAAGTGCTTTTCCTAAAATAAGAACATCTGGTTTTACATCCGGAGTGCTACTACAGTGCTTATTTTCACAACTACAATTACCACAAGTAGCCAAAAGACGACCTGTACGAGCAATGCCCGTTTGCACTTCATCCGCAATAAAAAGTACATTATGCTTTTCGCATAAGTCCTTGGCTCCTTTTAAATACCCATCGGAAGGAACATAGACTCCTGCTTCACCTTGAATTGGTTCTACTAAAAAAGCAACTACATTACTATTATGCTCCAATGCTTCTTGTAGCGCGGACAGATTATCATATTCAATCTTAATAAACCCATCTGTAAAGGGGCCAAAATTCTTTCTAGCCACAGGGTCATTGGAAAAAGAAATAATAGTTGTTGTTCGTCCGTGAAAATTATTTTCACACACAATAATTTGAGCCTCATTTTCAGATATCCCCTTTTTTTCATACCCCCATTTTCTAGATAACTTTAAGGCAGTTTCTACCGCTTCAGCACCCGTATTCATAGGTAAAAGTTTATCAAATTTGAAGGTCTCAGCAGCATACTTTTCGAACTTCCCTAACATATCGTTATAAAAAGCCCTTGAAGTAAGTGTTAAAGTCTCCGCTTGACGCGTCATTGCGCCTACAATTTTAGGGTGGCAATGCCCTTGATTTACAGCAGAATAGGCCGATAAAAAATCGTAATACTTTTTCCCTTCTACATCCCATACATAAACCCCTTCTCCTCTGTTTAAAACTACAGGAAGCGGGTGGTAATTGTGCGCACCATACTTGTCCTCTAATGCAATCGCATCTTTAGAAGTCATTTGTTCTAATACTGACATGATTTCCAATATTTAAAATACAACTTTAGCAATTCCTTCTTGCGGAGAGAAATCATCCTTTGTAGTGAGGCGAAATTACAAATTATTCTGTGGACTAGAAAGCTAATCATGGGACCAATGAACGAGAAAATAGGTGACCCTGACCAATAAATGGTGTCTTAATAAAACTATATAACACTAAACCTAAAGAAAATGAATTATTTACAGAACATTTTAAACGATTTAACGAGTTCTTCGAGCGACTTTATACCCGGAACCATTGGAGCCATCATCATTCTAATTCTAGGGTGGTTCATTGCGGGATTTGCAAAAAGACTTATTACTCGACTTTTGAAGAAAACAAATGTGGACGACAAACTAGGAGGAAATAAAATTAGTCTCTCCAAATTCGTTGGAAAATTGGCTTACTTTTTAATTATGATTTTCGTATTCATGCTTGCCCTAGAAAAACTTGGAATGAGCAACGTAATGGACCCAATGAAAAATATGCTGAATGGTTTTCTTGGTTTCATTCCAAATATCGTTGGAGCCGGTTTGGTAGCCTATATTGGTTATATGCTAGCCAGCATTGTCTCCGAATTTGTAGGGATGTCTGGAGATACCATCCAAAAATTTGTGCCTAAACTAAAGCTTCCGGAAAACCTAGATCTGGTAAAAATTCTAAAGAAAGTTGTATTCATCTTTATATTTATCCCTTTACTTATTGCTGCTTTAAATATTCTTAATATGGAAGCCATTTCTGGACCAGCAACCAATATGCTTCAGACGTTTATGGCAGCAATTCCTAAAATTCTAGTAGCAGTAATTATTCTTATTATTTTTATTGTAGGGGGCAAATTCGTGAGCGGTCTATTAAAAGATCTATTAGACAGCATGAACCTGAACAGCTTTTTCAAGAAAATTCATTTAGATAAAATTACGGGGAATACCAACCTAGTAGAACTCATTGGAAATATTGTGTATTTCTTTATCCTCACTTTTGGTGTAATGACCGCCGTTGAAAAATTAGAGTTTCACCAATTATCAGAAATCATAGACACCGTTGTAAATTATGCTGGTAAAATATTATTTGGTTTGGTAATTCTTGCTATTGGTAATTGGATTTCTACCTTGGCCTACTCCAATTTTGCAAAAAAAGAGGAAAACAAGTTTGTAGGTTCTATTATACGTATGGCTATACTGGCTATTTTCTTAGCAATTGGTTTACGTTCTATGGGTATCGCAAATGAAATTATTAATCTGGCCTTTGGTCTTACCTTAGGTACCATTGCAGTAACCATTGCCCTATCATTTGGTTTAGGAGGAAGAGAAGCTGCTGGCAAACAGATGGAGCGTATTTTAAGTAAGTTTAATAAAAAATCATAATTGATCTTGACCTAAGTACACTTTTAAAGAGACTGTTTTCCCCAGCAGTCTCTTTAAATTTACTACTTGGAAGAAAGGGCTGCAACTTGCAATTCTACACGTTTTAATTCTCTTAAAATTGCGTTCTTATCCAATTGCATCCACATATATAACTTAATCATAGACATCATCATAATGCAGGCACCGATAGCCACTGCCATTTTTATTAAGTCCGCTGTTTCTTCCATGTTTATAAATTCAGCAATGCAATAAATTAGCAAGCCAAAAACAAGTAGATTTACAATATTCATTACAATAGCAAACCATTTCATTTTTCCTTTAAATACGCCTCCAACCATACCAAACAAATCTTGTTCTTCTAGTTCATCATAAAATTTTGCCTCTTCTGCATTTAAAGTTTCCTTAATTAAATCGTCAATTTTTTCGTTGTGCTTTTTCATCTTTTGTTATTTTTTATAATCTCTTTTAATTTCTCTCTGGCATGAAATAATCTAGATTTCACTGTACCAGTAGCTATCGCTAAAATTTCACTGATCTCTTTTAAAGAGTAATCTTGTGTATAAAACAGTTTTAATACTATTTGTTGGTCTTGTGGTAGTTGTTTAATAGCCTTACGGACCAATTCCATTTCTACACTTTCATGGGTGTTTATTTCAGTATTCCTAACAACACTATGCTCTTTTAACTGTTCTTGCTTTCTTTTATGGATCTTCATATGATCTAAAGTCTTGCGGGTAACAATTTTTGTTGCCCAAGCCTTAAAACCATTTGGGTCTCGAAGATTATTCATTTTAACTAAGATAACATTCCAACAATCTTGTACAATATCCTTGGCTGCATCCTTGTCTTTTGTATACCAATAGGCATGTTTACAAAGTCCATAATGATGTCGCTTCACTAATAAATTAAGTGCTTCTTTATCCCCAGAGCGATATCGCAAAACAAGAAGCCCATCAAATATTTTATCAGTTTGTTTCATACCGCCTACTTACCCTAATGACTTATAAAAAGTAAAAAGGTTCAGTTTTTTTCCTAAAATATTGTTATTCCTTCTAAAGATACCTGTATAAAACCAATCCTATTACTATTTTTACCCCATGCGAAAAAGGAACAAACGAGCCATTTTTGAAAATGTAGCAGTAGTAGATGCAGGAGCCAAAGGAAAAACTGTAGGTAAAGCTCCAGATGGGAGGGTTATATTTCTAAACAATGCTGTCCCAGGAGATGTTGTAGATGTACAAACTACTAAAAAGAGAAAGGCATATTTTGAAGGGACTGCCATTCATTTTCACAGCTTATCCGAAAAACGACAAGAACCCCTATGTGAACATTTTGGTGTCTGTGGAGGTTGTAAATGGCAACATATGGGATATGAACATCAGTTGTTTTACAAACAGAATGAAGTTGAAAACAATCTGAAACGAATTGGTCATCTAGAGTTCCCTGAACCCAGTCCTATTTTGGGTTGTAAAGCACCTTATTTCTATCGAAATAAAATGGAATTCTCATTTTCCGACAGCCGATGGCTTACCCAAGAAGAAATAAATAGTACAGAGGAAATTACGGATAGAAATGCCTTAGGCTTTCATATTCCTGGGATGTGGGATAAAATCTTGGATGTAAAAAAATGTCATTTACAGGCAGATCCTTCCAATGCTATTCGCATTGCTATTAAAGATTTTGCGGTTCAAAATAAAATTTCATTTTTTAACCCTAGAAAACATACAGGGCAGCTAAGAACTCTTATGATTCGCACTGCTTCTACCGGGCAAATTATGGTATTAATTCAGTTTTTTGAGGACAATGAGGCCAAAAGGAATCTACTTTTAGCATATATCAAAGATTGTTTTCCCGAAATTACTTCCCTCCTATTTGTTATCAATCAAAAAGCAAATGATACCCTTTATGATCAGGAAATCTTATGTTATGCAGGGGAAGATCATATTTTTGAAGAGATGGAAGGTTTGCGATTTAAAATCAATGCAAAGTCCTTTTATCAAACCAATTCCGAGCAAGCCTATGAGTTGTATAAAATTACTAGAGATTTTGCAGAACTAACAGGTGAAGAATTGGTATACGATTTATATACAGGAACTGGCACCATAGCGCAATTTGTTGCTAAAAAAGCAAAGAAAGTAATAGGTATAGAAGCAGTTCCAGATGCTATTGCTGCTGCTAAAGCGAATGCAGAGGCTAACGAAATTACCAATACCGATTTCTTTGCAGGAGATATGAAAACTGTTTTTACTGCAGATTTTATTGCCTCACATGGGATACCCGATGTTATTATTACAGATCCTCCCAGAGATGGAATGCATAAAGATGTAGTGCAACAAATATTAAATATCTCTCCTAAAAGAGTAGTATATGTAAGTTGTAATAGTGCCACTCAGGCAAGAGATTTGGAATTGATGAAGGATACCTATGAAATTATAAAAGTACAAGCTGTAGATATGTTTCCACAAACACATCACGTAGAAAATGTTGTACTTTTGAAAAAACGGATTCCTTAATACAAATGAATAATTAATTTTGACTGCTACTATGAAAGTGATTCGTTGGGGACTGTTTTTACTTATGCTATGCACATCTTGCGAGAAAGATGATATCTGTGTAGAAGGAGACACGCCTTTGTTAGTTATCCGATTTTATGATGCAGATAACCCTACGCTATTCAAAGCAGTACCTAGTTTACGCGTGCAGGCTGAAGGTGAAGAATCTCCAGTTTCAACCATTGCAGACCGTACCAGCACCTTGGACTCCATAGCAATCCCCTTAAGGATTGATCCATCAGGGACAAGCTTTTCCTTTATCTTAGACTCTGCAGATGATGCCGATGGTATGGAAACAGGAAATGTAGATGCTTTGGCATTTTCATATGAAATAAAAGATCAATTTATTTCCAGAGCCTGCGGTTTTGTTGCCAATTATGATAGCTTAGATGACACCTTAACCTCCGATACTGACAATTGGATAGAACGAATAGAAATAATTACACCACTTATAGAAAGTTCAAATACCCTTACCGCCCATGTTCAAATATTTCATTAGCACTTATTTCCTTTTAAGTTGCTTTATGGGGGTAGCCCAAAGCAAACCAATTGATCTACAACCTAGAGATACTGTGGCCAAAAGTGATCCATATGGTTTGCGCGTTGGCATAGATCTCAGTAGACCCGTGCTCTCTTTTTTGAAAGATGATTATACGGGCTTGGAGATTGTAGGAGATTATCGATTGACCAAAAAATTATATTTGGCTGCTGAAATAGGAAATGAAAAAAAATCACAAATACAAGAATTAGGAAACAATTTAAACCTCAACTTAATGCCGGGAGAAGGGATAGAAGAACTATACAGTTTTACTACCTCTGGAAGCTATATTAAACTAGGTGTAGATTACAATACCTACCAAAATTGGTATGGTATGTTCAATAGTATTTACATTGGAGGACGCTATGCTGTAAGCAGCTTTAGTCAAACTTTAACGAATTATTCTTTTTTTAATAGCAATAGAGATTTTAATCCAGATGGGTTTGTTCTTGGATCTAATGAAGCGGAAGAATTTACGGGCTTAAATGCCTCTTGGTTAGAATTTGTGGTGGGCCTAAAGGCAGAATTGTTTGCGAATATCTATTTGGGTGCTAGTGTTCGCATAGGGTACTTAGTAAGTGATAAGTCTTCTGATAGATTTCCTAATCTATGGATTCCAGGTTTTAATAAAGTGACAGACGGAAGCAATTTTGGTGTAGGGTATAACTACTCTATAACTTATTTTATTCCTTTATATAAAAAAGCCAAGGACCTTGCACCAGTAGATCAAAAAGAGGAATAATTATAATTCTTTAACGCCCTTTCGAAAGATCCACTTCATCATCATTTTTTCGCCGTCTTCTGACTGTACTACTACAAATTTTGGAGCCAATACATTCGCAATAATAGCAGCAATAAGCGCTAAAAAAATACGGTGAATGGGCAAGAAATGCCCCAATGCAAGTCGGGTAAGAACAAATAGAACGGCAAATCCGATAAAATTAAACAGCAAGGCTTTCCACTTCTTTTTCATATGTTGGTTTTCCTTTAGTCTTCCTTCTTCTGATTGGACAGGTACTTTCCTTTTTTACTACCCGCATACATTTCATACTTTACCAAGCGAGACTCTAAATGACTATTAAATACTTTTATTTTTCTGGAAGGTCTAAGTCCTACAAATTTGAGCGCTTCCAAATTAGAGGTAATAAACCATGCATTGGTACCCGGGTAATTTCGCTTTAGGGTATCCCCTATTTCCGCATAAAAATCTTCCATATCTATATTTAAACGCTCTCCATAAGGGGGGTTAAAAACCATCAATAGTGGATTATCTGTTAATTTTTCTGTATCAAAAAAGTTTTTACGTTCAATACTAATATACTCGGACAGATTTGCATTTTCCACATTTTCAATTGCTTTTCGAACAGCAGAAGGAGCCTTATCATATCCTATAATTTTATGATGAAATTCTCGTGTTCTGTTCAAACAACTATCTGTGATTTTTTCAAAAAGTTCCTCGTCAAAATCAGCCCACTTTTCAAAAGCAAACTCCTTCCTATTGATATTTGCAGGAATGTTACAAGCAATCATGGCTGCCTCTGTTAAAAATGTACCACTCCCACACATAGGGTCTAGAAAATCAGATTGTCCATCCCATCCACTGAGTAACAGTAGCCCTGCTGCTAAAACCTCATTAATAGGTGCAATATTAGTAGAAATACGATACCCCCTATGATGCAAAGAACGTCCCGAACTGTCTAAAGACACGTTACAATGTCCTTTTTGAATATGAATATTTAAACGTACATCTGGAAACTTTACATCCACATTGGGTCTTCTGCCATCTGTTTCTCTAAACTTATCGGCAATCGCATCTTTGGTTTTTTGAGATACATATAACGAATGTGTAAACTGCTCGGAATTTACAGTGGTATCTATAGCAAAGGTAGTATCCGGAGTAAGATAAGGAGACCAATCAATGGCATATATTTTTTTATATAAATCCATTTCATCACGTACCGAAAAGGAATGAATGGGTTTTATAATTTTGATGGCCGTTCTTAAGCATAAATTTGCTTTATACATAAAACCAGTATCCCCATCAAAAGAAACACTTCGCACTCCTATTTCAACATTACCCGCTCCTAGGTTCCTAAGTTCTTTAGCCAAAATCTCTTCAAAACCGAATTGGGTTTTGGCTACCATTCTAAAATTATTGTTCATAGACATCTGAAAGAATACCGCAAAAATACACTAATTTTATGCGCAGAATATTAGATTCTATAAATTATATTAGTGCCAATGCCAGACTATACTTCGTACCTTTTACCCGTATTTGGGGTATTATTTAGTTTTCTTTTTGTGTTTATTGTCAAACCAAAAAACAAGGCTACACTAAAATTACTATTAGCATTTAGCGGTGCTTTTCTGTTGGCGCTCACCTTGTTTGAGCTATTCCCTCAAATTTATGAGCATGCTGGCGCCAAGTCTACAGGTGTTTTTGTAATGCTAGGTATTTTATTACAGATTTTTTTAGAGTTTTTCTCTAAAGGGGCAGAGCATGGTCATATGCATCACTCTAGCGATAGTACAGCCTTTCCATGGCTTTTATTTATTAGTTTATCCATTCATGCCTTGTTAGAAGGATTTCCTATTGAACAACACGATACCATTATTTACGGCATTTTAGTGCATAAAATCCCGATTGCGCTTATCCTAAGTATCTTCCTGATAAATTCTAAAATAAAATTAGCTCATGCCATTTTCTTCATCACTTTATTTTCACTGATGACACCTATGGGGCATTTTATTGCGGGTTATTTTGAATTTACTCCCATTCAATATGCCTCCATTACAGCGGTAGTAATTGGTGTATTTTTACATATTTCTACGGTTATTTTGTTTGAAAGTTCTGAAGGACACACCTTTAATTTAAGAAAAATAATAGCGATCATTGCAGGGATCGGAATTGCTTATTTATTATAATGTTTAGTAAAGAAGCATCGAAACAACTCCGACAAGATTTTTGGATTTCCTTTGGCAAATCCTATCCGCGAAAATGGATCTTATACCATACAAATACGAAAGGCCTTGCCTTTAAATTTCATTTCGATACCAAACAAGCCATGGTATCTCTAGATATTGAAACTTCCGATTTAGCGAATAGAATAAGTCTCTGGGAAAAATTAATTTCTTTAAAATCCATTTTAACAAAGGAGTATCTTCCTGATGCTATTTTTGAAGATTCTTTTGTTTTGGAAAATCAGAAAGAAATTTCAAGAATATATGTTTTAAAGGAAAAAGTAAGCATTCATAATAAAAATACCTGGCAAGGAGCCATGGAGTTTTTGAACCACAGAATGCATTCCTTTGAGCAATTTTACGCTGAATATCGAGAAATTATTGTTTCTTAGGGCACGAATTAGATTCCAGTATTTTAATTACATTGTATGAAGAAATTATTTCTACCACTGATTTGCCTCCTATGCTTAGGAAATTGTTTCGCTCAAGATTTAGAACCATTTGAATTTACCAAAGACTGGCTAAAAAAAATTGAAACCATGGCTCCCCCAAAGCCAAGCATTGCGATAAAAGAAAAAAGGAACATCCTGATTTTTTCTTTACATACCGGTTTTCAGCATTGGACCATTCCGCATACAGAGGCTGTAGTTGCTTGCATTGCTAAAAAATCTAACGCATTTACAATAACTACTTCCAAGGATATTTGGGAATTTAAAAAAGAAAATCTTGTACAGTATGATGCCATTGTTCTAAATAATACTTGTTCGGATTTTGAAACCAGAAATTTATTTTTTGACAAACTTGCAGAAGACACTTCATTAAGTACCGAACAGCGTCTTAAAAAGGCAAAAGAACTAGAAAATAACTTACTAGACTATGTGAAAAATGGAGGTGGACTTATGGTACTCCATGGTGGCGTTGTAATGCAAAATAAATCAAAAGCTTATGGGGAAATGGTAGGTGGTACTTTTGATTACCACCCAAAACAACAAAAATTTAGAGTAGAACTGGTAGATCCTAAACATCCATTGGTAAAAGGGTTTAATGGCAAAGGTTTTGAACATATAGATGAACCTTACTTCTTTAAAAATGCTTACTTTGATTTTGATTTTAGACCTTTGCTTTATATGAAGGCAGACGCATTAGAAGGTCTGAAAGCCGAACCCAAGGACACTACTAAATACATCGCATGGATTAAACGATATGGAGAAGGCAGAGTTTTTTATTGTTCCCCTTCTCACAATGCACATAGTTTTGAAAACCCTGAATTATTGCAATTTTTGTTAGACGGGATGCAATACACGGTTGGAGATCTGGTATGTGATGATAGCCCTTTAAAGGGTAAATAGTATTACTATTTTGAGGAATACTTCTTTAGCTCCTCCTCTGTATATTCAGAACCACTTTGAGGTATTAGCTTTCGCAATTCCTTAATTTTCTCTTCTTCAATACCTCTAGGTGTATCGGAAAATGCATTGGTAACATAGGCCATTACATCCGCAATATCTTTATCGGATAAGGCAGTATTGCTTAAAAGACCGGGCATAGCACTATTCATTTCATATAGTTTGCCATTTACGTGTACAGGTCCTTTCAAACCGTGAAGGATAATAAGTCCAAGCTTTTCGATGGGCATGGATGCCACATATTCGGAATTCATCAAAGGTGGCGCCAAACCCTCTATACCCTCTCCTGAAGAACCATGACAAGAAGAACAAATTTGCCTAAATAATTTAACGCCCCTCGTTCTATTATCTTCCGAAAGCATTTCTTCAGAAAAAATAGGATTGGTTTTTTCTTCTGCACGACGCTCTAAACTAACTACTAATGCCGACGCCAAATCACTTTCCTTTAATACATTATGTGTTTCTAAATCTTCGGAAAATGCTATAGCTATTTCCCCAACTCCACTTAAAATAGCATCCGTAAAAATGGGTTTACTTTTATGTTTTTCAGCTAATTTAAAAAGTAAGGGCGAAAATCGCTCTTTGGAAATTTTAGTCCACCTCCCCAAGGTGGCGAGGAGGTAAAGATCAATATCCAATTCGTTTTTAATGGCTAAATCTTCAAAAAGTTTTTGAGTTGCTTCTCCATATTCTTCGATTGCAAAGTCCTCCATCAAAACAATCCCATGCGAGACTACCTCAGAATTACTGCTTAGCATTACATTTTTTAGCACTGGATACGTTAAAGCATCTAGTCCCTTTAAGGTATGTAATGCATGCATTTGTGCCAGTGGAAATTCAGTATTCTTTGCCATTTTTATCAACCAAGGCACCGCTTTAGTATGCTTCTTATAAATCATTAAGTGCTGCGCATGATCTCGAATCCAACCATTAGAATCCTTTAAAAGAGCAACCAACTCGCTTGCATCCAATTGCTCTAATAGCGGAATTTTAGCAGCCCTTTCTTCCTTATTTTGAATGCTTAAAATACGTCCTTTACTTATCAAGGTATCCATCTGCTTTTCTAAGATCTTTTTCTTCAAATACGGACTTAAATATGCATGATGCCCGATTACTCCTCTATGCATATCTATGACGTACATTTTTCCATCGGGACCGTTATATAAATTCACAGGACGAAACCCTTCATCCAAAGAAGCCAAAAACTCTTTGCCTTCATATGCTTGTTTCGCTGTTGTATGATCTTGATGAAAAGTGAGTATGTTCCTTTTTATCAAATTTGCTTCGGGTACGCAGACAAATGCATTCTGATCATATCCTTTTGGGAACATTCCTCCTCTATATACCAGAGGACCGCAGGCGGCTGTAACATTCACCAACAAGCTATCCTTATCTAAAACACCTTCAGCATAGCCCCGATTTACATCTATAGCTTGCAAAGGGTATACTCTTTGATCCTTCGTTAACATTTGATTTACTGCAGCTTTTGGAATATGGTGCTGATTGTTTATTAGCCTATTTGGAAGTACGTAATCCCCTAGTAACTGCCTAGAATTGTCATTATAATATAGTCTTCCGAAGTTGTCTTTAGAGATGCCCCATTGGCCCCTAAAGCTAGTAGCTTCTTTATACCATTTCCCGTCCTTCCTTTGATACCTAGTATGCGCCTTAGCACTATAGATCCAATTATCTATATTCAATAATAAACCATTGGGCTGATGCTCCGGGTTTCCTTCAACCGCGTAGGCAGCATCCACAAGGGTTCGCTTTCCTGGTTGATCACCATCTATCTCTACAAACCAAAGATTGGGTGGTTCTGCATAGAGTAAACCTCCATATACCAATGCTAATGCTCTAGGTAATACAAGACCCTCCAAAAATATTTTGGAATGATCCATTACCCCATCCCCATCTCTATCCTCCAATATTTTTATAGTTCCATTTGGCTCGTCTTCACCCACGCCATCAATATCGCTCATGTAACTGGTCATTTCTGCAACCCACATACGCCCCTGAAGATCAAAATCCATCGCTACAGGAGCCACCAATAAAGGTTCTGAAGCAATCATTTTTAGCTCAAACCCTTCTTCTATTTTATAATCAGATAAAGAAATTTCTGGTTCTTCAAAAGTGGGTTGACATCCAAATAAAATCAGAAAAAAAATAAGAAAACCCGTGTTTTTAAGATATTTCATATGGGTGTGCTATACGTACTTCGATTAAACATTATATAAGAGTAAGAATAAAAAACCAGTGGCTAATAGCGCCTCCTAAAACAAAAAAATGCCAGATAAGATGATTGTATGGAATACGTCTTACGGCATAAAAAATAATTCCGATAGTATAAAAGGCCCCTCCTAAAATTAACAATTGTATTCCTTTGGAGGAAACATAATCTATTAAATTATCAAAATCCAATACTACCAGCCATCCCATTATTACATAGAGTAAAAGAGAAATAAACTCAAATTTTCCGGTAAAAAAAAGTTTTAATAATGCTCCTACAGCTGCAATACCCCAAACGGTGTAAAAAATAAGCCATCCATTGCCGTTTACAAGGGTTATTAAAGCAACAGGAGTGTATGTCCCAGCAATTAATATGTATATACTAATATGATCTACTATTCTAAGTTTCTTTTTAGTATGGACCTTAGATACGGCATGATAGAATGTAGACGCTGTAAATAAAATAATAATAGCGCAACTATAAACCACTAAACTTACGGTAGCATAAGTGGTTTTGTTCGAATTCTGATCCAACAAAATATAGCATCCAATAATTCCTAAGACAATGCCTACGCCGTGCGAAAGAGCATTGAACTGTTCTTCCTTTTTATAAGACATAGTGTCTTCCATCTTCATCTATTCCTTAGGGTTGTTATTTGTAACGCTTTCCATGTTTTATGACCATGTCTACATCTTGTAGCAAACTAATGTACCGCAAAACATCTCCTTCTACGGCAATAATATCTGCGTATTTTCCTGGAGTAACGGTACCTACCTCATCTGCTACACCCATCCAAAGAGCTGGCCAATAAGTGGCAGCTCTAATAGCATACATGGGATCTATCCCAAACTCATTTACCCATACGTCTAGCTCGTTCCAAGTAGATTGACTATGAAATTTCATGGGGATACCACTGTCGGTACCAATCATTAAAACTACCCCTGCATCCAATAACTGATTTATCTTGGTCTGTAGGGTAGGTTTTCTAGAAGGTGTTAACTGAAAATAGGGCAGCCTGTCTGGATGCTTAAAACTATTCTTTATATCTGTAATTACACTGTCTGGAAGCCCTAAATGCCAAGAATCGTTATCCAGTTTTTCCATATTGTCTCGTGTATATTCATAATTATACAAACCTTCTACCGTAGGGCACCAAAACAAGGGCCCTTTATTCATTTGGGCAGTGCGTTCTTTAATCATTTCCATTACATCATCTGGGTAGCGAGGTGCAGAAGATAGTCCGGTATGCTCAAAACAATCCGCATCTACCATTAAACCTCTTCTAATCTCTTCCGGTCTATGACCATGCGCAACCACTTTCAAATTATGTTTGTGAGCTTCATCTACAACGGCTTTTAATTCTTCCATGCTCATTTGATCTTGGTCTATCAGTTTTATAACATCGACTCCGGCTTTTGCCAACTTTCGTATTTTTTTCCTCCCATCTTCGGCACCATTTACACCCCATCTAAAATCTTCAGTACCCGGATAAGGTTTATGTTGAATGAAGGGTCCGGAAACGTATAAGGTAGCACCGGGAATATCTCCTCGGTTGATAGCATCTCTTACGGCAATACTTTCTTCTAATGGCGCACCTAGATCCCTAGCACTAGTAACACCAGCCATTAATAATTGATGCGCAGATGCGGGCATAATTACATCTTTTAAGAGTGGCGGATAGGTTTTATCCCAATATCCATAGTCTGCATGCCCATTAATCATGGTATGTACATGCATATCCCAAAGGCCTGGTAAAACAGTCATCCCTTCTGTAGAAATGACTTCTGCATTTTCAGGAATAGGGGTATTATCTTGATTCCCCACTATCTTTATTTTCTCACCCTCGATGATAATAACACTATTCTTAATGGGTGCTGCACCAAAACCGTCTATTAGGGTACCCCCTACCAAAGCTTTTATCTTTGGCTGCTGTCCATAACTAATGGACATTGTACACAGCAAGCATGCAAAAAAAATAATTCTTGATTTCATAGGGTTGAATTTTTCTTAAAGATAAAAATTATGCGTGGAGCTTTTTTCAAAAAGCCAATAAAATTACTCTGGATAGTACCAAAAAGGAATGCTGATAATCTTTCTGAAGTAGACACTATCTCTTCTTTTATCTTTTCTTCTAATTTCAAGAAGGTGTTTCCCCCTTTGTACATCTGTTAAATCTAGGAAAGTTTCATATCCTTTTTGGTTCCTCTTGTTTTTTGTGAGTACAAAACTGGGTTCAAAATAGGTGGAATCAATTTTTAATTGATACATTTCTTCTAAGGCTTTTACATAATCTGGCAACAAACGATTCTTATCACCCCAATTGATAGTGCCTTGAGAAAATGGCGTATACAAACCTCGATAGTCTTTTTTAGGTTTAAGATCTTTGTAAAAATCGAACACATCATCTTCCACAGAACTGCCATACACTATAAATAGCTCCAGATATGGATCTGATATTACTTTAGAAGGAATGGAAGCCAAGTAAACAAAGTCGGTTTTTTCTTCAATTAGATTGTGATAGTTTGTAATATTTGCTACGGAAGAAGACGAGTTATTTTCATCGTCCAAGTAATTGGATGTACTAAATCCGGTTCCTGCTAAAATTCCAATACCAATATAAAGCGGAACAATAATATAGCTCAAGCGTTTTCCAAATCTGGTATCTAAAAAATTATATACCATTGGTCTATACAAAAAGGAAAGTGTTAGGTACTTAAACACCCAATAAATTGGATAATAAAAAAAAGTAGTCCATTTTTTTCTTTTCAACCACCCCTGGGTAATAAAATCAATGAAGGTTAATATGGAACCAATGATCAAAAAGATCATGAAAGGTGCCCCAATCCAGTTTCTATAATCAGTTACCTCCCCTCTATACATCCATAAACTAATAAAGTTTAATAGCGCAACGATGATAAGTATACCCAGTAAATAAAAGACTAGAAGAAATGTAACTGCAAAAATAATACTGCAATATTTTTCAAGTTTTGCTACATAATTATCGAAAGAACCTACTCGCTTTTTAAGGTGTTTGGAAAATTTAGGACTGTATCGTAGCATTTGATAATCAATATCCCCAGAAACGTAGCGCAAACCAACCGCACCTATCCACAATCCACGTAATATTACGTGTGCTAATAAATTAGTAGCAATAATATACCAAGAAATCAGTAATCCTTGAAAGAGAAAACCAGCATACATATTCTGTTCTTCTTGGGTTTCTACCACTGAAATTTTGATAGGATCAATTATTAGAAACAGCCCATAAATAGCGAAACCAGAAATAATAAGTTCTAACTGCCAACTCTCTTGTTGTAGAATGTCTAACCACTTTTTAAACTTGGCGTCTTTGGAATCATTACTCATACGTTGGTTTTTTTGGTTACTCGGCAAGCTCAAGTTAAAAAAACTAATGCAATGCACCGTCTCTTTCTGTATTTTAAGTTGTATCCATACTTCTTATCTATATTAATATTCTAAAAAAAACACTAAAGTGTTTGGCATGTGTTGCTTCCTGTATGACGAAATTAATTTCTTGAAAAGGGCCATCAGAATTCCCAAATTCTCTATTGCCAGCATCAAACCAAGGTAGTATCTTTGCGATCTTATTGCTATTGCAACACATATGATCAAAATAACATTACCAGACGGAACGGTTAAAGAATACGCCAAAGGAAGTACTGCCATGGATGTGGCTAAAAGTATCAGTGAAGGATTAGCTCGAAATGTAATTTCGGCTAAATTCAATGACACTACTGTGGAAACGGTAACACCTTTAAACGAAGATGGTTCATTGGTACTTTATACTTGGAATGATGCGGAAGGAAAAACTGCATTTTGGCACTCTACTTCGCATGTGGTAGCACAAACTTTGGAAGAATTATATCCTGGAGTTAAATTAACTATTGGTCCAGCGATAGAAAACGGATTTTACTATGACATAGATGCTGGAGAGCATGTTTTATCTGAAAAAGACTTTCCTGCCATAGAAAAGCGTGCTTTAGAAATTGCTCGTGAAAAACACAATTACAGCATCCGTTCTTCAACCAAAGCAGAAGCTTTGGAATTTTATAAAGCTGCTGGAAATGAGTATAAGGTAGAATTAATTGAGAATCTAGAAGATGGCACCATTACTTTTTGCGATCATAGCACCTTTACAGATCTGTGCAGAGGTGGTCATATACCGAATACAGGAATTATAAAAGCTATCAAAATTTTAAGTGTTGCTGGGGCATATTGGCGAGGAGATGAAACCAAAACACAGCTTACCCGTATTTATGGAATTTCTTTTCCCAAGCAAAAGGAGTTAACAGCTTACTTAGAACTTTTGGAAGAGGCTAAGAAACGAGATCATAGAAAATTAGGAAAGGAGTTGGAATTATTCACCTTTTCCAAAAAAGTAGGACAAGGTTTACCACTTTGGCTGCCAAAAGGAGCTGCTTTAAGAGAACGTTTAGAACAGTTTTTGAAAAAAGCACAGAAAAAAGCAGGTTACGAAATGGTGGTAACACCGCATATTGGTCAGAAAGAATTATATGTTACTTCTGGACATTACGAAAAATATGGAGAAGATAGTTTTCAGCCTATTTCTACGCCCAAGGAGGGCGAAGAGTTCTTGCTAAAACCTATGAATTGCCCGCATCATTGCGAAATCTATAACAGTAAGCCATTTAGTTACAAAGAACTTCCTAAACGCTATGCAGAATTTGGGACGGTATACCGTTATGAACAAAGTGGAGAATTACATGGTTTAACAAGGGTAAGAGGGTTTACCCAAGATGATGCTCATATTTTTTGTACTCCGGACCAATTAGATCAGGAATTTAAAAATGTGATTGATCTTTCGCTTTATGTTCTGGGATCCTTAGGTTTTGAAAATTTTACGGCTCAGGTTTCGGTTCGAGATATGGAGAAACCAGAAAAGTACATTGGTTCTCCTGAAAATTGGGAAAAAGCGGAACAAGCAATTATCAATGCCGCCAAGGAAAAAGGCTTGAACTTTGTCATTGAAAGTGGGGAAGCTGCCTTTTACGGTCCTAAGTTAGATTTCATGGTAAAAGATGCCTTGGGAAGAAACTGGCAATTAGGGACCATTCAGGTAGATTATAACTTACCAGAACGTTTTGACCTTACATATAAAGGAAGTGATAATGAATCACATAGACCCGTTATGATACACCGTGCTCCCTTTGGAAGCATGGAACGTTTCATTGCCCTATTACTGGAGCATACCGGTGGTAATTTCCCTTTATGGTTGATCCCAGATCAGGCAATTATATTACCAGTGAGCGAAAAATATGAAAAATATGCTGAAAAAGTTTTAGATTCCTTAGAAAATCACGAAATTCGCGCGCTTGTTGATAAGAGAAACGAGACCGTAGGGAAAAAAATACGTGAAGCTGAGATGAACAAAATACCATTTATGCTGATCGTTGGGGAAAATGAAGAAAAAGAAGAGACCATTGCTGTAAGAAGGCATGGAGGATCTGATTTGGGAACTCTTTCTTTAAAAGATTTTACAGACTTGGTCACTAGCGAAATAAATAGTACCTTAAAGTCGTTTTAAAAAGAGTTAAAGTTTAATTAAAAAATTTAAGTCATAGCAATAAGAAAAAGATTTAGGCCCCAACCTAGAAGGGAAAACAAAAACCCGCACAATATCAATGAAAAGATTACTGCCCCCCAAGTAAGATTGGTAGGTGATAATGTTGAGGTAGGTGTGTATCCATTGAGGGAAGCACTTGCAAAATCGGATGAATTGGAGTTGGATTTGGTAGAGATTTCACCAAAGGCAGATCCACCGGTTTGTAAAATTATAGATTACAAAAAGTTCCTTTACGAACAAAAGAAGCGCGAGAAGGTAATGAAAGCCAAAGCGACGAAGGTGATAGTAAAGGAAATACGATTTGGTCCACAAACGGACGATCATGATTACGCTTTTAAAAAGAAGCATGCCGAAAAGTTCTTAAAGGACGGAGCAAAATTAAAAGCATATGTATTTTTCAAAGGTCGTTCCATTGTTTATAAAGATCAAGGTGAAATATTATTATTACGTCTTGCTCAGGAATTGGAAGAATTTGGCAAGGTAGAACAAATGCCAAAGCTAGAAGGGAAACGAATGACGATGTTCATTTCTCCCAAAGCTAAAAAATAGTATAGATTTCAAATTCCTTTATACGGAGTTTGGACTAAAAGGAACTAAAGCCAGTCTATTTAGACTGGTTTAGTATATAAGTGAGATAAGTATCATAAACTAGGAAGAAGATGCCTAAGATGAAAACAAAATCCAGTGCTAAAAAGCGTTTTAAGCTTACAGGTACTGGTAAAATCAAAAGAAAGCACGCTTTTAAGAGTCACATTCTAACGAAGAAATCTAAAAAGCGTAAGCTAAAGTTAACCCACTCTACTTTAGTACATGAGTCGGATGTTAACAGTATTAAAGAACAATTACGTTTAAAGTAATTCTTCTTTTCGGTAAATTATTAACCCTGGAGTCAGGCTTTAAAGTCCAAAAAATAAGGCGCCTGCTACAAAAAAATGTAAAATTATGCCAAGATCAGTAAACTCAGTTGCTTCTAGAGCTCGCCGTAAAAAGGTGATGAAGCAAGCAAAAGGTTACTTTGGAAGACGTAAAAATGTCTGGACAGTAGCCAAGAATGCGGTGGAAAAAGCAATGTTATATGCTTATAGAGACCGAAGAAATAAAAAGAGAACTTTCCGTGCTTTATGGATTACCCGTATTAATGCAGGTGCTCGTTTACATGGAATGTCTTATTCCCAGTTTATGGGAAAGGTGAAAGCTAATGGTATTGAATTAAACCGTAAGGTTTTAGCAGATTTAGCTATGAACCACCCAGAAGCTTTTAAAGCCATTGTGGAAAAAGTAAAATAAATAATAGATACCATCTCTCTTATAAAAAAACCCACTCATATGAGTGGGTTTTTTCATGTATCTTTTTTACGAATTGCATACATCTGTATGCTTTGCTGTTTTCCTTTTAAACGTAGATTTCCTAAATCCGAAGTTGTATAACTCTGGCCAATAGCTAAGTGTTTCAACAGCGCTTTTGAAATCAACAACAACTCACCATACGAATTACATTCGCTTTGAATCCTTGCAGTTGTATTAATTACATCTCCGTGATAGGCTAACTCCTTTTTAATACTACCCACTTCTACTACAATTAGTTTACCGCCATGAAGACCAGCCTTGAACTCCGGAACAACCCCATACTTCTCCCTGTAATACAGTTTTCGCTTTTCAATTCTATGCTGAAAGGCAAAGAATAGATGTACGCAATTATTACGATACATTCCTTTCTTATAGGACCAGCTAAGCACCGCCTCATCTCCTACATATTGGTATACCTCTGCTTCGTACTTTTCTATCACCTGATTTAGATCTAAAAAACAATCTTGAATAAAACTACTGTATCTAAAGTGACCTAAGTTCTCGGCAATAGAAGTAGAATCCTTTAAATCCAAAAACATAAAAATTCGTTGCTCTTCTGTTGGTTTTCTATACTTCCCAATCAACATGCTAAAAAAAGTACTGCTTCCAAATTTTTCAACGGCCATTTTTATGAAGGAAAATACAAGAGAACATGCAGAGAAATAAGCAAGGCTAATCCAAAAAATTGGACTGGTTCGCCACCACCCCATTTCATTGGGTAGATCCAGATCCATTCTGTATTCAGCAATTCTCATAATAAGGGTAAGCACGGAAACTAAAAGAACTATATAGACAAAAGTTCTAAGGAGAATAGAAAGTCCTAAATACAATTTCTTCAAAAGATATTTATCAAAAATGAATTCTATCAGTGTGTAGAACACTCCTATAAAACATCCAAAATACACTCCCAAATCAATCCATTCTAACACAGAAACGTACTTCATGGGATCTACCGTAATGTTTTGTTCCTGCCCAATCGCATAAAACCGAATGAGCAGAAAAAAACAGGAAACTAAAACCCAGTAGACTACCGTAAAAAGTAATAATCGAAAAAACTGTTTTGCGATTTGTTTCAAATTTTCTGGTTTTAAATTCCTTCCTTAGATAGGCCAAAACAACTTAGCACGAGGCTACGCCCAGATGCGTTATTACGATGTTCACAAAGGTAAATACCCTGCCAAACACCTATATTTAACCTTCCTTTCGTAATCGGTATTTGTATAGAAGACCCCATCAAAGAAGCCTTGATATGAGCTGGCATATCATCTGCTCCCTCATACGTATGAATATAATAAGGTGCATTCTCGGGCACTAACACATTCATATGACTTTCAAAGTCTGTCCTAACAGTTGGGTCTGCATTTTCATTTAGTGTGAGACCTGCGGAGGTATGTTTAATAAATACGGTTAACATGCCCTGATCGATTTCTTCAAGTTCAGGAAAAGCGCGAAGCACTTCATTTGTTATAATATGAAATCCTCTGGGATAAGCTTGTAAACGAAGTTCTTTTTGATAAAAACGCATTTAAAATTGATTTATCTAACAACTAAATTAAGCTAAAGTTTTTCAAGTATTCCATTCCATTTATAATTATAGGCTACCTTTAGCTTTCTAATTTATATTGCATGGATTTATCTCAGGTAAAAATGGTGGTTTCGGATATGGACGGAACACTTTTAAATTCAAATCATGAAGTAAGTGATCGTTTTTTTGAACTTTTCAATGCCTTAAAAAAGAAAAATATACTATTTGTTGCAGCTAGCGGTAGACAATACAACAGCATCGTAAACAAATTGAAAACGATTAAGGACGACATTCTAGTCATTGCAGAAAATGGAGGCCTTGTAATGCACCAAGAAAAAGAATTACTTGCAACGCCATTAGATCCACATACCATTTCTGAAGCGCTTACGATCCTTGAAGGTATTGAAGGGGCCAACCCCGTATTATGTGGTAAAAACAATGCCTATTTAAAACCAAATTCAGATGCTTTCATTCGAAAGTTAGAAGAGTATTATACAGAATTTACCTTATTAAAAGACTGGGAAGAATATACGGGAGATATTATTAAAATTGCCGTATACCATTTTGTAGGTTCGGAGGCGCATCTGTATCCTTCTTTACGGCATTTTGAAAAGGAATTAAAGGTAAAAGTATCGGGAGAAAACTGGCTTGATCTTTCCCATTTTAATGCGAACAAAGGGTATGCACTTCAAAAAGTACAGCAAATGCATGGAATTAGCGCTGCAGAAACCATGGTTTTCGGGGATTATAATAACGATTTAGAAATGATGGCCGCGGCCGATTATAGTTTTGCTATGGCCAATGCCCATCCTACTATTTTAGAGGCAGCACGTTATAAAACGCATAGTAATGACGATTTTGGAGTGGAAAGAGTGTTAGAAAAACTCTTGGAAGCGCATTAATTAGGTCTTTTGCTTCTTTTTACGAGCAGCAGGAAATAATACGTTATTTAATATCAATCGATACCCCGGAGAGGTAGGATGTAACTCCAATTCTGTTTTAGGATCTCCTACTCTATGTTGATAGTCTTCCGGATCATGCCCCCCATAAAAAGTAAAAAATCCTTTTCCCTTAATTCCGTGGATGTATCTGGCTTCACCATTAATTTTGTTTTCGCCTAATACCATCACTGTTGGTTTTATCTGTTCACGGGTAAAAGCTGTAGTCTGCCCCATAAAGCCTTTTACCAAGGAGGTATGGTTTTGGCACAACATGGTGGGTACAGGATCCCATTTTGCGGAAAAATCCATTAAGGAGAAATAATCTGATTCCCTGGGGACATTCCTTCTTTTATTTGTCATGTCAATCGAAGAAAACTCGTACCGTAATGGGTTCCTTTCTAATGTAAAATTAGTAAAGGCAAAGGTTTTATTGTAGTTTAATTTGCTTTGGTAATTGGCATCTGATGGATCTCCATCAAACATGGGTTCGCAAATATCTACTCCCTCTGCTGCTAAGGCAATATCAAAACTATCCGTTGCAGAACACATGGCAAACATAAAGCCACCACCTATAACATAATTTCTTATTTTCTGTGATACCGCTCTTTTTTCCTCAGACACCTTGCTAAATCCTAGTTCGGTCGCAAGCGCTTCTGCCTTTTGTTTTGCTTCAATATACCAAGGAGCGGCTCTATACGCTCCGTAAAACTTACCAAATTGCCCTGTAAAATCCTCATGATGTAGATGTAACCAATCATATAAAGCTAGTTTATCATCTAATACATCAGTGTCATAAATGGTCTGATAAGGGATTTCCGCATAGGTTAGCACCATGGTTACAGCATCATCCCAAGGTTGATTTCCCTTTGGGGAATATACCGCAATCTTAGGTGCTTTCTCCAAAATCACTGCTTCTTGATTCTGGGAAGGACTGCTAATACCATCCAGAATACTTTGCGCTTGGCCGTCTGATAAGATTTCAAAAGAAACCCCTCTAATTTGGCACTCTTTTCGAATACTTTCACCATCCGGTAATAAAAAAGCGCCTCCCCTATAATTTAACAACCATTGCACTTTTTGTTGTTTGGCTAATACCCAATAGGTAATACCGTATGCCTTTAAATGATTCTTCTGCCCCTCTGCATCCATCGGAATAAGAATACTGGAACTATAGGAACTAAAGGTTACTAATACGGCAAGAATGCATAAAAACTTCTTCATATCATATGTAAACGAGGGGGCTACTATTTTATTTCTAAGAAAATAGCATTCCATGGGTAAACCTTAAAGTTACAACTAATTAGTCTTCTGAATAGCGACTACAAGCATTATTGAGAAGATTTTAACGCTTCTACTAAAAAGGGACATCATTACCATCGTCTGGATCTAGATCGTTATTCATTGCACTCCCAAAAGCCTCATTGGCATCTGGAAGGTTTTTAGTAATAAATGGGTTTTCTTCGTTGGCGTTCATTTTAGACTGGAATTCAAACGGAGAATCAAAGTCGTCCAAATTATCAAACTTACCAAGATTTCCAATAAACTTTAAACGAATATTCTCTAGACCACCATTTCTATGCTTGGCAACAATAAACTCTGCTTGACCAGAAGTAGGCGTGCGTTCTTCATCGTCCCATTCATCTATTTTGTAGTATTCAGGTCTGTAAATAAATGAAACAATATCTGCATCTTGCTCAATGGCTCCAGATTCCCTAAGGTCAGATAAAATGGGGCGCTTACTTCCACCACGTGTTTCTACAGCTCTAGACAATTGTGATAATGCTATGACAGGTACATTTAATTCTTTTGCCAGTGCTTTTAGGTTTCTAGATATCGTAGAAATCTCTTGCTCCCTATTACCGCCTTTCTGACTTCCGCCAGCCGTCATCAATTGCAGGTAATCAATAATGATCATCTTAATTCCATGCTGGGATGCCAAACGCCTTGCTTTTGCCCGTAAATCAAAGATTGAAAGCGAAGGAGTATCATCGATAAACAAAGGCGCTTTCTCCAAGGTTTTTACCTTTACATTGAGTTGCTCCCACTCGTGTTTTTCGAGCTTTCCCGTACGCAATTTTTCGGAAGACAGGCCAGTCTCTGAAGATATAAGTCTTGTAATCAATTGAACTGAAGACATCTCACAAGAGAAAAATGCCACAGGTATTTCCGAATTAACGGCAATATTACGAGCCATCGAAAGCGTTAATGCTGTTTTACCCATACCTGGACGGGCTGCCACAATGATTAAATCACTCGGTTGCCATCCAGAGGTAAGCTTATCTAACTTGTCAAAACCAGAAGGAATTCCACTTAAGCCTTCTTTATTTGCAATCTCCTCGATTCTTTTTTTAGCTTGTATTACCAAGTTTTGAGCAGTCTCTGCGGACCTCTTTAAATTACCCTGAGTAACATCATATAACTTGGATTCTGCATTGTCTAAAAGGTCAAAAACATCGGTCCCTTCATTGTACGCATCTTCAATGATTTCATTAGAAATTTTGATGAGACTACGCTGAATAAATTTTTGAAGAATGATACGCGCATGAAACTCGATATGGGCCGAAGAAGCCACTTTTTGTGTTAATTTTATGAGGTAAAAATCCCCTCCTACAGCCTCTAGATGTCCATCTTTCTTTAATTGAGAAGAAACGGTTAATAAATCTACTGGTTCCGAGGTTTCGAACAGTTTAAAAATGGCTTCGTAAATAAATCGGTGCGCATCTTTATAAAAAACATCGGGATGTAGGATATCTATTACTTCATCGACTCCTTTCTTATCAATCATCATAGCCCCAAGCACAACTTCCTCTAAATCAATTGCTTGCGGCGGAATTTTGCCACGCTCTAAATTAATGATGGCGGACTTTTCTATTTTACGTCCAATGATAGGGTTCGATTTCTCCATGAGTGCTAAAGTATGGAATTAACCTTAAGTTAACTTTGCAGGATATTAACCATCCATTAACAAATAGGCTGTTGATAAGTTACAAAAAAGTGTTGATAACAGAAAAATTCTGATAATTGAATTTTCTAAATTTCGATGGGCTTGACAAAAACGCCTACTATCCGTTGAAAACTCCCATTTGGGCGTATTTCTCCATTCTAGTTTTCACCAATTCTTTTGGTGATAACTTTTCTAATTCCTGATAATGGGTAGTAATTTTAGTTTTTACAATATCAAAAGTTTTATCTCTATTACTGTGAGCGCCTCCCGCGGGTTCCCGAACTATTTCATCTATGAGTTTCAACTTTTTCATATCCGTTGCTGTTAGCTTTAAAGCTTCTGCTGCTTGTTCTTTGTATTCCCAACTGCGCCATAAGATAGAAGAACATGATTCTGGAGAAATTACCGAATACCATGTGTTTTCCAACATCAATACACGATCTCCAACACCTATTCCCAAAGCACCTCCAGAAGCTCCTTCCCCTATAATTACCACCATAATAGGTACTTTTAGGCGTGTCATTTCCAGAATATTTCGTGCAATAGCTTCGCCTTGTCCGCGTTCTTCGGCTTCAATACCTGGATATGCACCAGGAGTATCAATAAAGCATACTACGGGTATTCCAAATTTTTCTGCAGAACGCATTAAACGCAGGGCTTTTCTATATCCTTCTGGGTTGGCCATACCAAAATTACGGTATTGACGCGTTTTCGTATTGTATCCTTTTTGCTGTCCTATAAACATATAGGTTTGATCTCCAATCTTTCCCAGACCGCCAATCATGGCCTTATCGTCTTTCACATTTCGATCTCCATGCAACTCTAAAAAGGTATCCCCGCAGATAGCATTGATATAATCTAAAGTATATGGCCTATTGGGATGTCTAGAAAGTTGTACACGCTGCCAAGCAGTTAAGTTTTTATAAATACTCTTTTTGGTTTCGGCTAGTTTCTTTTCTATTTGCTTACAGGTTTCAGTAACGTCAACATCGCTCTCTTCGCCAATAATCATACACTTATCCAATTGCTCTTCAAGCTCTTTGATAGGTAGTTCAAAATCCAAATATTCCATGAATCTGCAGGTTTAGTTTTTCTCAACAGCAAATATAAAACTTTACAAGAGAATTATGCGCTGTCTTCTTTTTTTAACGTGTTTCCATTCTTTAAAATTCCATTCGCAATTACAGTTAGTAATATCACACCAGCCCCTACATAAAATAAAGCATTCATTTTTTCACTTTCACCAAAAATAAGGAACGCCAAAAGAATGCCATAAACAGGTTCCAAGTTAATTGTTAACATTACGGTATACGGACTAATATACTT
This sequence comes from uncultured Flavobacteriaceae bacterium, assembly GCA_947500575.1. Classification (GTDB taxonomy): domain Bacteria; phylum Bacteroidota; class Bacteroidia; order Flavobacteriales; family Flavobacteriaceae; genus CANMSI01. The sequence goes on from CANMSI010000004.1 coordinate 244,983, forward strand.
CATTACTTGAACCGAGGCAATAAAGGCATAAGCTGTACAAATCAACGCTAATATTCCGATATAAAGCCAATCATTAGGTGTAAGTTCAAAAAATGCGACGCTAAAATTTCCTTGAAATAACATATAAATGGATAGAAAAAGCACTCCAAAACTCAACTCGTAGAAGGAAATTACCGAAGCTTTTTCTTGCTGCACTAACTTTCCATTAATCAAAGAAAAAACAGCCGATAAAAAAGTAGAGATTAACGCTAACACAATTCCGTCTACATACTGAGTCTCCACCTTAAAAATAATGAGTAAACCAGTAATGACCATCACACCAAAAGCAATCTCATACCATATTACTTTTCGTTTGTACCAAATGGGCTCTAGGATTGCTGTAAAAAAAGCTCCCGCAGACATGGTAGCTAGGGCAATGGAGACGTTGGATACCTTAATAGCTTTAAAGAAAGTAACCCAATGTAAGGCAATAGTTATACCCGCCAATAACAACCATACAACTGTTTTTTTTGGCACTTTTAATACATGCCTTTTGTATAAAACAAACAAGAATATAAAGGGTACCGCCAGCCCCATTCGATACCATACCAAGGATAAGGCGTCTATAGAAATAAGCTTCCCTAATACCGCCGTAAATCCCCAAATAAATACAATAAAATGTAAGTGTAAATAATTGGTCTGTTTAGCGTTTAGCATTTTGTAATAGGTATACTCCTAATATACCGAAGGCAATATTAGGGATCAGCACAGCTAAGAGTGGAGAAAAACCAGATTGCTCTGCTAGGGTTCCAAATACTTTATCGAAGAAGATATAAATAAAGGCAACAACAATACCGAATGCCAAATTAATTCCCATTCCTCCTCTTCGTTTTCCCGAAGACACCGCTACGGCTATTACAGTAAGGATAAAAGCAGTAATAGGCAAAGCCCAACGCTTATATTTTACTAAAATATATGCATTTACATTCGAAGCACCTTTCTTTTTTTGTACTTCAATAAACTCGTTTAACTCAAATAAATTTTTTGTTTCTCCGATATAAGAGACAGGTGTTAAGTCCTCTATTTCAAAAGAAAACAGGGTGTCTAATCTTCTTTTGGTTTCTACCATTTCTCCTTTTTCACGAAGTTTTCTTTTGGAGTAATTGGTTAATCTGTATAGGGTGTCTTTTGGCAACCAACGAATATTAGCAGCAGAAATTTTATACTCTAACTGGTTATTTTTATCAAAATGCTCTAAGGTAAAATTATAACCAATTTGCCTTCCAGGATCAAAACTACTCACATAGATATAGTCCTGATCGTTTAACTGATTAAAGATATTGCTAGTTACTCTGTCTTGTTTCCCTTTCTTTAAATACTTGTATTTAAATTCGTTAAAGCCTTTACTTGCTTCTGGTACAATGAACATCCCCATGAAAAACATAATCACCGCGATAATGGTAGCTCCAATAAAATACGGCCTCAAAAATCGTTGGTAAGAAACTCCGGAGCTAAGGATAGCCACTATCTCCGTGTTATTAGACAACTTAGAGGTAAAGAAGATGACTGAAAGAAATAAGAAAATAGGAAATAATAGGTTCCCTATATAAATAGTAAAATTGAGGTAGTAAATAATGATTTCATTGGTAGGCGCATCGTTATCAAGCATTTTACCGATCTGCTCTGCCAGATTAACCATTATTCCAATAGGAATAAATAACAGAAGCATCATTCCAAAAGTGAAGAGATACCGCTTTAATATGTATTTGTCTAAAATGGTCAAGCTATAATCTTTTATCCATTTGTTTTACCATCGTATTTTTCCAACTAGCAAAATCACCTGCTAAAATATGCTTTCTTGCTTCGCGAACCAACCATAGGTAGAATCCCAAGTTATGTATGGTAGCAATTTGTTTACCCAAATATTCGTTCGCAGCGAATAGATGTCGTAAATAGGCTTTGGAATATTCCCTGTCTACAAACGTAGTACCCATCTCATCAATAGGTGAAAAATCATCCTCCCACTTTTTGTTTTTAATATTAATGGTTCCATGTGCGGTAAATAGCATTCCATTTCGCGCATTTCTGGTAGGCATTACACAATCAAACATATCCACGCCTAAGGCAATATTTTCCAAAATATTGATCGGAGTTCCTACGCCCATTAAATAACGTGGTTTATCTTCTGGTAGAATGTCACAAACCACCTCTGCCATCGCATACATTTCTTCTGCGGGTTCCCCTACAGATAATCCACCAATAGCATTGCCTTCTGCTCCTACTCCTGCTATATATTCTGCTGACTGCTTTCTTAAGTCCTTATAAGTAGAGCCTTGAACAATGGGAAAAAAAGTCTGCTCATAATCGTATTCTAAAGGTGTTTTTTCTAAATGCGCTATGCATCTATCCAACCAACGATGCGTCATATGCATGGATCTTTTAGCATAGTTATAATCGCAAGGATAAGGTGTGCATTCATCAAATGCCATTATAATATCAGCACCAATAACTCGCTGTATTTCCATTACATTTTCTGGTGTAAAGAAATGCATAGAACCATCAATATGCGATTTAAATTTAACACCTTCCTCCTTTATTTTCCGATTTGCAGAAAGCGAATACACCTGATAGCCGCCACTATCGGTAAGAATATTTCGATCCCATCCCATGAATTTGTGTAAGCCACCTGCCTGTTTCAGTATTTCAATCTTAGGTCTTAAGTAAAGGTGATAGGTATTACCAAGAATAACATCGGGATTTATTTCTTCCTTTAGTTCTCTCTGATGCACCCCTTTTACCGAAGCTACAGTGCCTACTGGCATAAAAATGGGTGTACTAATGGTTCCATGATCGGTAACCAATTCCCCTGCTCTCGCTTTGCTAAGGGGATCTGTATGTGATAAGGTAAATTTCAAATCTAGAATTTCAAAAGCAAATATAGGCAACTAGAACGCATAAAATCCTTAACAAAAAAATAAAGTTCTTACTGCTAACATCTCGTTGATAAAATATCCCAAATCCGCTTGGATAGCCAAAAGATTGCGATTACTTTTGACGGCAACTAAATGAAGATAGCATGCCAACATTGCAAGAATTACAGGACGTAACAGTTCAGACGCGAAGAGATATTTTGCGAATGGTTCATAAAGTTAATTCTGGACACCCTGGGGGTTCCTTAGGATGTGCCGAATTTTTTGTAGCACTTTACCACGAAGTTATGGCCTTGAAAGAGGGCTTTGACATGGATGGAGATGGAGAAGATCTTTTCTTTTTATCCAATGGTCATATTTCCCCAGTATTCTATAGTGTATTGGCTAGAAGAGGCTATTTCCCGATAGAAGAGTTGAATACTTTTCGTTTAATTAATTCTAGACTGCAAGGACACCCTACTACGCATGAAGGCTTACCTGGAGTGCGCATTGCCTCAGGTTCCCTAGGTCAGGGAATGTCTGTTGCTATTGGCGCAGCCTTGGCAAAGAAATTAAATAAGGATGAACATCTTATTTATAGCTTGCATGGAGATGGAGAATTACAAGAGGGACAAAATTGGGAAGCTATTATGTATGCTGCTGGTAATAAAGTAGACAATCTGATTGCGACTATCGATCTTAATGGGCAACAAATAGACGGTTCTACGGATGCTGTTTTACCCATGGGAGATGTGAAAAAGAAATTTGAAGCTTTTGGTTGGGATGTGTTAGATATTAAAGAAGGTAATTCCATAGAAGCCATTTTAAAGGGAATGCAAGAAGCTAAAAACAGAACTGGAAAAGGAAAACCGGTTTGTATCTTACTTCACACCATTATGGGGCATGGAGTAGATTTTATGATGCATACCCATGCATGGCATGGAAAGGCACCCAATGATGAACAATTAGCTGTTGGCTTGGAGCAGAATCCAGAAACTTTAGGTGATTATTAATGAAATCAATTCTATTCTTAACATTTTTACTCAGTAGTTTTTTCTGTTTATCTCAGGAGGCAGCTACGTATGAGGATGTAAAAGAAAATGAATATGTCCTAGAGAGCGAATACCGCTATCGAATAGCAGAGAAAGATACTTCGTACCTAACGATACAATTTACGGGAGAAAAATTCCTGAAAATGATATTTCCTGAAAATGACAGGCCTCAATATGTTTTTATTGATGTCGCAGCTGATTTCGTTGCGATGCAAATGAACAATGGAGATCCAGAGATAAAATCGTTTTCTAAACAGGCTCCTTTTAATAAAAATGGTACCGCAGTTCCTGTTTTAGAAAAAGTAGACACCATTACCTACAATGGATATGAGTGCGATGTATATCATATGCAACAAGGTGATGAATTATTAGCTTTTTATTTTGAACAAAAAGAGGGAAATACTTTTAATCCCATATTTGCAAATCTTTTGGGAATTAAAGGGATGGACATTGATGAAGCTAGCTTTCCCAAAGGAAAGTTTATTGCCGGAATGGAGTTGGAAGATGGTATTCCCAAAGATGTGGTTGAACTGGTAGAAGTAAAAGAAAATTTAAAAATTAGTTTTACGCTAAAAACAAGCGAATGAAAAAATATACAGACACAGGCAAAAATGATACTCGTAGCGGTTTTGGAGCCGGCTTAGCTGAGTTAGGAAGAACTAACCCCAATGTGGTGGCCTTGTGTGCAGACCTTATTGGTTCTTTAAAAATGCAAGAATTTATTGCGGAGAATCCAGAACGTTTTTTTCAAATTGGAATCGCTGAAGCCAATATGATGGGAATTGCAGCAGGACTTACTATTGGAGGTAAAATTCCTTTTACAGGTACCTTTGCAAATTTCTCTACAGGAAGAGTTTATGATCAAATTAGACAGTCCATCGCCTATTCTGATAAGAATGTAAAAATCTGTGCGTCACATGCTGGATTAACCCTTGGGGAAGACGGAGCAACGCATCAAATTCTAGAAGATATTGGTCTCATGAAAATGCTTCCAGGAATGACCGTCATTAATCCTTGCGACTATAACCAGACAAAAGCAGCAACTATAGCCATTGCAGATCATGATGGCCCAGTATACCTTCGATTTGGTAGGCCCAAAGTAGCGAATTTCACTGCAGCTGATCAAACTTTTGAAATTGGAAAAGCGATTATGCTTAATGAAGGAACGGATGTTACCATAGTAGCCACAGGGCATTTGGTCTGGGAAGCTTTAATTGCCGCCGAAAACCTAGAAAATCAAGGGATCTCTGCTGAGGTAATTAATATCCATACGATTAAACCTTTGGATGAAACTGCTATTTTAAATTCTGTTAAAAAAACTGGTTGTATTGTGACTGCAGAAGAGCATAATTTCTTAGGAGGTTTAGGAGAGAGTGTTGCCAGAACCCTCGCTATACAGCATCCTACACCACAAGAATTTGTAGCTACACAAGATACCTTTGGAGAAAGTGGAACCCCTGCACAATTGATGGAGAAGTATGGATTAAACAATAAAGCTATTGAAAAAGCCGTTTTGAAAGTGATCAAAAGAAAGTAAGCATGGCATCATTTTTGGTGTTTGCTTACGCATAAACGAACACATTCATTATGAAAAAAACACTTCTCATCGCAGTATGTGCCCTTATGAGCATTGCTGCATTTGCACAAAAAGATTCAGGATTTGGTATTAAGGCCGGTCTAAACTACAACAAAAACGGAGACCTCATTGGAGCTGTTGGAGACGCTGCAACGAATATCGTTGAAGGCTCTGAAGGAAAAGTAGGCTTCCATGTAGGTGTCTTTGGTAAACTTAATTTTTCCAAACTTTATCTAAAACCAGAATTGGTGTATACCAAAACTTCTAGTAGTTATGATGTAGATGGAACAAGCACGGATTATGATATTTCTAAATTGGATCTTCCAGTGCTTCTTGGATTAAAAGTAATTGGTCCGGTACATGTTTTTGCAGGTCCTGCTTTTCAATATACCTTGCAAAACGATTTAGATGGCTTATCTGTTAATGACGTTGAGAGCGACTTTACAGTAGGGCTTCATTTAGGGGTAGGTGTAAATCTTGGTAATATTGGAATTGATGTCCGATACGAAAGAGGGTTCTCTGAAAACGAAGCTAATTTTATTGGTAATAACGTTACTGATATTACTGGGCGAGTAGATGCTAGACCAGAGCAAATTATTTTTGGTGTGTCTTTAAAATTATAAGATTGCCTATAAAAACATAAAAAGCCCCAACCAATGGTTGGGGCTTTTTTTATGCTGTGCAGATAATAGAATTTAACTATCACTGTCTAGATAATCTGGAGTACCATCCCCGTCTGTATCTGGATAAGGAAAAATAATATTCCCTTCCTCATCCGATATTTCATCTCTGGTTGCAATACCATCTCCGTCATCATCCAAATCTAGGAAATTAGGGAAACGAGCAATAATTCCATTATCTATTTCTTGTTGTTCATCTGTATTATCGTTGTACATATATCCATCACCATCCAAATCTTCTAGGATAGAAGGAATCCCATCATCATCATGATCGGTTTGTTCAAAAGTGAACAGGTCAATCGTAAAGATTAAAGGACTATACTGCGGAATACTTGCACGAATGGCATTAAAGAAACCTAATCCCGAAGGAAATATAATCATTCCTATACCATAATCCTCTACTTCAAAAGTACCATCTGGATTGATAATTGGTTCTCCACCACCATTAAAATTAACCATACCCTCTGTGAAGCCTCTTGCTCCGCCTAAAGGTGCCTGTATCTGAGAAAGATCAAACCAAACAGGTGTATTCAAAGAACTATCAAACGAAGTTCCATTCAATAATGAACCTTCATAACGAACAAAAGTAGAGTCCGCTACAGAAGGGCTAGATCCTACTCCTTGCCTTGCGATTAGGTAGTAATACTTATGATTTACCGTTTCTTCTTCATCTAAGCCAAATTGAGCAGCTGAGGAAATGCTAATGGTAGCAGATTGCACCTGCATGCTTAGCGGTATTTTAGATGCATTCGCACCTGCTATGGTGTCAATTACAATTTTAAAATCAAAGTCCCCTTCTGGGCTTTCAAAATCTTCGTAATTGTAAAAATGGGTTTCCAAGTATTCCATTATGGCTGCATCATCCGTTACCGCAACTTCGCTCAATAATAAAGGTGGAACCGCATCAGGATTATTATCGTCGTCATTATTACAAGACCAACCTATGCTAACCAAAGCTAGCAGAAAAACAATTTTCTTTACGTTCATCAATTTTCTTTTAAAAGCCGCAAGATACAATTTTCCACTATTTTTGCAGCTGACGTTAACAAAGATTTCATATAGTCTATGCGTATTGATAAATACCTTTGGTGTACTCGTTATTTCAAAACCCGGAACATGGGTACTGAAGCCTGTAAAAAAGGCTTAGTTAAAATCAACGGGCAGGTGGTAAAACCCTCAAGAGATGTCTACCCCATGGACGAGGTGGTACTTCGTAAAAATCAGATCAATTATGAATTCACGGTATTGGATATTCCCAAAAGCAGAATGGGTGCCAAATTAGTAGGAATGTACCGAAAAGATACAACACCCGCTGTGGCATTAGAACATAATGAGCTGCTGCAATATTCCAAAGACTATTATCGTAAAAAAGGAACCGGACGTCCCACAAAAAAAGACCGAAGAGAAATAGACAACTATTTGGATGAAGAAGAATAGTAAAACAGCTTTGAAAGCAAGTCTTCCAAAACCAACGATTTCTTTATCTTTGAATTCCTAAAGCACTGATTTATGCAAAATAAAATTCTTTCTCATGAGCAAATTCAGCATAAGATAAAGCGCATTGCATATCAGATTTACGAGGCGAATGTGGAAGAAGCTGAAATTATAATTGCAGGCATAGATGGTGGAGGTCTTCTTTTCGCAAAGAAAATACAGTCAGTTTTAAAAAAAATAACGGAAGCTGAGATTCATCTGTGTAAAGTTTTTATGGACAAGAAAAATCCGGTAGAAAGTGGTGTCCAGACTTCCATGGATGCCTCAGACTATGCAAACAAATCAGTAGTTTTAGTAGACGATGTATTAAACTCTGGAACTACTCTTATCTACGGGGTACATCACTTTTTACAGGTTCCATTAAAACAGTTAAAAACTGCGGTACTCGTAAATCGAAATCATAAAAAATATCCTGTGAAAGCGGATTATAAAGGTATTTCCCTATCAACGTCCTTGCAAGAACATGTAAAGGTTACTTTTGAGACCAGAAATGATGCTGTTCACTTGGGATAGTCCAAACAGGCTTTTATGTCCGCTACAATCTCTTCAGTAGTCTTATCACTGCAAAGAATGGTATGTGTAGCTTTTGCATAATATGGATTGCGTTCAAAAAGGTGTTTCCCAAAAAACTCTGGCAAATCTTCTTCAGAAATATCCTTTATTAAAGGTCGTTTCTCTTTTTCATCGCTAAGACGTTTTACCAGTTCAGGAATTGTAACTTTCAGATAAAAAACGTTTTTAGTTTTGGTCAGCATTGTCTCCATATTGCCACTGTAACAGGGAGTACCGCCGCCTGTGGAGAGCACAAAAGACATATCACTATGCATTAATTCCTGAATGTATTGATACTCTTTTTTGCGAAAAAAGATTTCTCCTTTGGTTTCAAAGATTTCTGAGATGGACATTTCTTCTTTTTCTTCAATATAAGTGTCAAGGTCGAGAAAAACTTGGTTTAATTCGGTTGCCAAAAGTTGACCCACCGTCGATTTTCCGCTTCCCATATACCCTACTAAAACAACTTTCATCTTATTTTTTTTATACAAACATCCATGATTTTCAAGGGATAACAAAGAAAACGTAAATTTCTCTAAAAATCGTCTTGTAATATAGATTAATGATATTATATTTGCACCCGCTAACTGCAATAGCGTAGCGTTCATAAATGTCTTGACCTGGTAGCTCAGTTGGTAGAGCATCTCCCTTTTAAGGAGAGGGTCCTGGGTTCGAGCCCCAGCCAGGTCACTTTATTTTTTTTAAATAAGTACGAAAAAGCCTGTAATCACTTACAGGCTTTTTTAATACATTATACTTCCTTACAATTCAATTAGATGTTCGCAGGCAAGCATTTGTTGCAACTGCCTCACTCTTTTTTCATCTGGGACACCGTCTAGTTTAAAAGAAACTTCAGTACCATCTTACAAGGTAAAATGTTTTAATTAAAAAAATTGATTTTGTCCTGATACCAAGGATGAGAAAAGAAACAAAGAAGTGTTAAAATACGTAACCCCAGAATACTTGATTTATGCTTATTAAATCATAGAATAGCTTAGCTCCTGAGAAGAGCTTACTTTGAAAGATGAGCTATCGAATGAACAATTCTATTTTGCAGCAATTCTGCAGTTAGAAAATGGTTTTGATACCTAAGAAGAAAGTGTTCACAACTTAAGATTAGAAGAGTACTTATATATAAAATTAACTACCTATATTTATCCCATAAATAGACACGTAATATTTTCTCTTTCCAATAGACTAAGTGAAATAAGTATCTTTTCCTCTGCTGAGATGAGAATATGTTAGTTTAAAATAAATAATTCAATTTGTTTGCTTATCTAACAAAATTGATTTTTATTGTATTATTCAAATTATAATATGGATATCATAGCACAAGCCCAAGAACAATTGGATAGTTCCCTACCTAAAACGACAAACGAACGAATTGTTACTTCTAGAAAAATTAAAGAACTTATTCTTTCTTTAAATCAAATATTTAAAGAAAATAAGGATAGTTCTATTATGGACTTAATGAAGGCGCTTACAGAACGTAAACGTAAGATTGACAAACGATTAAAAGGAAATACGTCCATATAATTTATTGTACTTATAGGTGTTTACATTAGTCCCCTAGCCTATTTTAAGATTGATCTTAAACCAATGTTAACAATCCGGTAAAGACGGTGTACTATTTAAAAAGGGAACCTCATTTATCTTACGTTCTACTTAAATTCTGTTCTTTCTTTATGCATTCGGAGAAGTAAAAAACGATGCCTTAAATACGCAAATCGGTTTGAATAAACTACATCTAGCCATATTCATATAGACTTTATTGCGAAATTAAGGCAAATCTTAGGGCAATACGTAAATTGAATCTAAGCCTTTCCTTTCAAAAAAGATACTGCTAGTTCTCATTGATTTAAGCAGGTATAGTTGCTATATTTATAGCCTTCTATCAATTAATCTATTTACAAGGCTCTTATGAAAAAAGAGGAATTAGTACAATGCCATAACCGTATAACACCCTACATTCATCGCACTCCTATCCTATCTTCCAGTTTATTAAATAAAATGGTTGGTGCTTCACTCTTTTTTAAGTGCGAGAATTTTCAAAGAGGAGGTGCTTATAAAATCCGGGGGGCGACCAATGCTATTCTTCAGCTTTCTGAAGAACAAAAGCAACAGGGGGTTGTAACTCATTCATCAGGAAATTTTGCACAAGCCTTGTCGTTAGCATCCAAAAGTGTTGGCGTAAAAGCAACCATAGTAATGCCTTCCAATGCGCCCGAGGTTAAAAAAGCGGCAGTAGCAACCTATGAAGGAAAAATTGTTATATGCGAACCAACCATTGCCGCACGTGAAGCTGCTGCACAAAAAATAGTATCCGAACAAGGTGCCACTTTTATTCACCCTTCAAACGATATACAGGTAATTGTTGGACAAGGGACGGCTTGTCTGGAATTGCTTGAAGAACTTCCCGACTTAAACTGTGTTGTAAACCCAGTGGGTGGAGGTGGACTTATCGCCGGATCTTCCATTGCAGCACATCATTTTGGAACTCAGTGCAAGGTAATAGGTAGTGAACCTTTTGAAGCAGATGATGCTTACAGATCTTTGATTAGTGGGGAAATTGAAACAAACCTAAGTACCAATACCATCGCAGATGGTTTACGAACACAATTAGGAGATCAAAATTTTCCAATTATTCTTTCCCATGTAGATCGAATTATACGAGTTACGGAAGAAGAAATAATACATGCAATGCGTCTTATTTGGGAACGAATGAAAATTATTATTGAGCCGTCTAGTGCTGTAACCTTTGCAGCCATACTAAAAGAAAAAGAAAGTTTCGCAAATCAAAAAGTAGGACTTATTATTTCTGGTGGTAATGTAGATGTTGCTAACTTACCCTTCTAAGCAATTAAAAGCAGAAAGGCTTTTACACTTAAGGAAACCATCCTATATTTGCACTCTTTACAAAAGCCCACGTGGCGGAATTGGTAGACGCGCTACCTTGAGGGGGTAGTGTTCGCAAGGACGTGCTGGTTCGACTCCAGTCGTGGGCACAAAAAACCACTTTTTCAGTGGTTTTTTTGTTATAGTATTAAAAATAATACTATTTTAACTAATCCCTTGGGTTCGTTTCTCAGTTTTTACACCCCGTAGAATAGCACTATGAAAGTATTTCCTTTTAAGATACCAAAATCTCCTGAAGAAAATCTGATTCTTCAAATCGATAAGGAAGCTATGTTCTACAACAAACTGCATCAGCATAAGGAAATTCAGATTTCTTACATAGCAAAAGGCCATGGCACACTATTTATTGCAGATAGCATACACCCATATACTGCCGGAGATCTAATTGCTATTGGCAGTCATGTACCCCATGTATTCCAATCCGATACTGGCCTTGAAAAGGATTCTCAGATGATTACACTATTCTTTACTACCCAATCCTTTGGAAATGATTTTTTTAAGTTAGTAGAATTCCACAAAACCAAGCCTTTTTTTTCACGTGTGGCTCATGGAATAAAAATCAGCACTCTGACTTCTCAAATAAAGCAATCTTTCCTAAAACTCCACCAATTAAGTCGTTTACAACGTTTTATTTTTTTATTACAGCTTCTAGATTACCTAAGCACTACCAAAATTACCAATCTTAGTTCATTTGTATACCCAAAAGAAATAACCGATGCAGATGGAAAAAGGATGCAAGTAATTTTTGAATATGCACTGGACCATTACAATCAGAATATTTCGTTAGCATCCGTAGCCAACAAGGTTTTCATGACCCCCCCTGCATTTTGTAGGTATTTCAAACAAAGAACTAATAAAACCTTTTTTCAATTTATCATTGAACTCCGAATAGAATACGCCTGCAAGCAATTGATTCATAAGAAGGATCTTTCCATCAGTGATATTGCAGTCATGGCAGGTTTTAACAACCTATCTAACTTTAATCGAAAATTTAAAAACCTAAAAAAAATAACACCAAAAGAATACCGTTCTACCATTTTTCAAAATAAGTTAATATAGTATTATAAAAGGATAAGAACTCCATTGGTTCATCTTCTTTTCCATTGTAATTTTACCTTAGATTTTTAATCCTAAAATAAGCATATGAGCATATCATGGAAGGGCGTAATGCCTGCTGTTACAACAAAATTTACTTCGGACGATCAATTAGACTTAGATACCTTTATTTTGAATATCAATGCGCAGGTCAAGGCCGGAGTGCACGGTATTGTTTTAGGAGGAAGCTTAGGAGAAGCAAGTACCTTAACTACCAAAGAAAAAAGAATACTTACCACCACCACAGTGGAACATGTAAAAGAACAAGTTCCTATTCTTATCAATATTGCAGAACAAACTACAAAAAATGCCATCTTAGCAGCGCAGCAAGCAGAGGAAGATGGTGCCAAAGGGCTCATGATGCTACCTCCCATGCGCTATAAAGCTGGTGATAGAGAAACCGTAACTTATTTCAAAGAAGTAGCTACTAATACCTCACTACCTATAATGGTGTACAATAACCCCATTGACTATAAAATTGAGGTTACCCTAGATATGTTTGAAGATTTATTAGAATGCAACAATATAGAAGCAGTAAAAGAATCAACAAGAGATATCACCAATGTTACCCGCATCAAAAATAGATTTGGAGATCGTCTTAAGATTATGACCGGAGTAGATACTTTAGGCTTGGAAAGCTTGCTAATGGGTGCTGATGGATGGATTGCAGGCTTGGTAGATGCTTTTCCCGCAGAAACAGTCGCTATCTATGAATTACAAAGAGTAGGAAGAATTGAGGAAGCCCTCGCCATCTATCGCTGGTTTTTGCCCTTGCTAGAACTCGATATTCATCCTAAATTAGTACAAAACATAAAATTAGCGGAAGTAGCAACTGGAATAGGTACAGAAAATGTCAGAGCTCCACGCCTTCCATTGTTTGGGGAAGAACGTGAACGAGTTCTGAATATTATTGAAAAGGGAATTAAAACTCGTCCCATATTACCTGACTATAAATCATTCTAAACATGTTAGAAATAAGACCCAGTTGTGAACATTGTAACAAGTCCTTAGCTTTTGATTCTAAAGAAGCTATGATTTGTACTTTTGAATGTACCTTCTGCAAAGATTGTGTCCATAACATATTGCACGAGGTATGTCCAAACTGTGGCGGTAATTTTACGCAACGCCCGATAAGGCCAGGATCCTTATTAAAAAAATACCCTGTATCTGAAGTCGTGGTTCATAAACCTGTAGATATAGAAACTCATTTAAAAAGAATCCAATCCTCATGATCACAGGAAAAAATTTTATCGGAAATAGCACCTCTGCAAAGGGAACCATAACATATCAAACGTTTAATCCGCAACAAAATATTCCAAATACAACCACCTTTGTGGAGGCCAGTAAGGAAGAAATTAACGAAGCAGTAGCACTAGCTTCTGCAGCCTATGAAACGTACAGAACAATTTCTGGCACTAAAAAAGCTGCATTTTTAAATGCCATTGCTGATGAAATTTTAGCATTGGGAGACCTGCTTATTCACACCTATTGTTCGGAAACTGGATTACCTGAAGGAAGAGCCAAAGGAGAACGTGGAAGAACAATGGGCCAATTGAGGAGCTTTGCTAATTTACTGGAGGAAGGTTCTTGGGTAGATGCTATTATTGATACGGCTCTACCGGATAGAACACCTGCACCTAAACCAGATATTCGAAAGATGCTCATTCCTCTTGGACCGGTGGTAGTATTTGGCGCTAGTAACTTTCCGCTTGCCTACTCTACTGCTGGTGGCGATACCGCAGCTGCCCTGGCTGCAGGATGTCCTGTTATTGTAAAATCGCACCCCATGCACGCTGGTACAGGAGAACTCGTAGCGACTGCCATTTTAAAAGCAGCTGAAAAAACAAAAATGCCGAATGGTGTTTTTTCCAACTTAAATAGCAGTGGTATTGAGGTTGGTGTGCAACTTGTAAAACATCCAAAAGTGAAAGCAGTTGGTTTTACAGGTAGTATCAATGCAGGGAGAGCACTGTTCAATCTGGCGTCGCAACGTCCAGAGCCCATCCCTGTATTTGCAGAAATGGGTAGTATTAACCCTGTGATAATATTACCGCAAGCGGCGAGCAATAGACATGCCTCCTTGGCTAAAACATATGCAGCTTCTATAAGCTTAGGTACTGGACAGTTTTGTACAAATCCTGGGCTTATTTTAGGTCTTAAAAGTGATGGATTAAAAGAATTCACTAATCTACTAGCTGAAGAAATATTAAAAATAGATCCCTCTTGTATGCTCCACCCTCAAATTGAAGCAAACTATTCCAAGAATAAAGCAGCTGCTTTAGAACAACCGCAAGTGCAAACAAAAGCATCTTATGATGGGGCTATTGCAAGCAACCACGCAGCACAAGCAATAGCCATAGTTGATGGAAATAGCTTTCTAAAAAATCCAAATTTACACAAAGAAGTATTTGGACCTTATTCCCTTGTGGTCGAATGCGAAAATGCCAATCAACTGGCTACCATCGTTGCTGGATTAGAAGGACAGCTTACAGGAACAATAATTGCCGAAGAAACAGAATTATCAGATTACAAAGAAGTAATTCAGAATTTAAGCAACAGAGTGGGACGTATTATTTATAATGGAGTCCCAACAGGGGTAGAAGTATGCCCCGCAATGATGCATGGAGGTCCCTATCCGGCCTCCACAGATAGTAGATTTACCGCTGTGGGTATTGATTCAATAAAACGATGGGTACGTCCTTTTAGTTATCAGGATTGGCCAAATGCGCTTTTGCCAAACGAGTTGAAAAATGAAAACCCGCTTAACATTACAAGGCTCGTAAACAATGTACCTTCTAAGGAGAAAATAAACCCTAGTACTTAAAAACTTATGGCTGTACATACTTTCAATTGTATTGATGCCCATACATGTGGAAATCCAGTGCGACTGGTTAAAACTGGAGGTCCACAACTTCTTGGAAATTCCATGAGCGAAAAACGACAGCATTTCCTAAAAGAATTCGATTGGATACGAAAAGGATTGATGTTTGAACCTCGCGGGCACGACATGATGAGTGGAAGTATTTTATATCCACCGCACGACCCTCAAAACGATTTTGGCGTTTTGTTTATTGAAACTTCTGGTTGTCTCCCCATGTGCGGTCATGGAACAATAGGTACTATTACAATAGCTCTGGAGGAGGGATTGGTCACACCAAAAACACCAGGGAAAATACGCATGGAAACTCCCGCTGGCTTGGTAGATATTAGCTACCGGAAAAGAGGCTCTAAAATAGAATGGGTGCAGCTTACCAATGTAAAAAGTTACCTTGCTGCTCAGGCCTTAACCGTTGAATGTACAGATTTAGGTTTGCTTACTTTTGATGTGGCCTATGGTGGGAATTACTACGCTATCCTAGATCCACAAGAGCACTTTTCTGGTGTTGAAAATTTTACTGCTGCTAAGCTAATTCAATATGCACAAGAGATTAGAGAACGTATCAACGTAAAATACACCAATCTATTTGTTCACCCAGAGGATAGTACTATTAAAAATGTGTCTCATATTTTATGGACTGGCAAACCTTTGGACCCAACTTCTTCTGGAAGAAATGCTGTTTTTTACGGAGATAAGGCGATAGATCGTTCTCCTTGTGGTACTGGAACCTCCGCAAGAATGGCACAACTATATGCAAAAGGAAAGTTACAAATGGGTGAAGACTATATACATGAGAGTTATATCGGGTCTAAATTTATTGGCCGTATTAAAGAAGAAGCAACCTTAGAAACCCACAAAGCAATAATTCCTAGTATTCAAGGTTGGGCAAGAATTTATGGTCACAATACCATAACTATAGATGACGATGATCCCTACGCAAAGGGTTTTCAGGTCATCTAAAAAAAGTGAAGATAGGTATAACGCACACCTAAAGTTTCAAAATTATTAATATCTTAAGTCTGTGAAAAATTGTGTTGTTATTGGAGGCGGTATTGTAGGACTAAGCTGTGCTTACTACCTATTAAAAGAAGGGCACCAAGTAACTATTTTAGATAAATCAAATTTAAGCAAAGGCGCCTCCTATGTAAATGCAGGATATCTAACACCAAGTCATATCATTCCCTTGGCTTCTCCTGGCATGATGGCAAAAGGCATTAAATGGATGTTCAATAGTAGTAGCCCATTCTATATGAAACCACGTCTTAATATGGACTTTTTAAGGTGGGCATGGTATTTTAACCGATCTTCCACAAAGACCAATGTAGAGAAAGCCATTCCGTTAATTAAAGACATTAATCTTTTAAGCAAAGATCTGTACACCAGTATGCATACATCCGGAGAACTTGGCGACTTTCAATTAGAAAAAAAAGGGCTGTTAATGCTATATAAAACGCAAAAAGAAGGTGCCCATGAAAGAGAGGTAGCACATAGGGCAAAAGATGAAGGTTTGGAAGTAAAGGAATTATCTCTAACAGAATTAAACAATTTGCAACCGCAACTAAGCGAGGAGATTAAAGGAGCCGTTCATTATAAATGCGATGCCCACACCTCCCCAGGAGAAATCATGGGGAAATTAAAAAAGTACTTAAAAGAACAAGGGGTACTCTTTAAAATTGAAGAAGAAGTAATTGATTTTAAAACGAATGATAGTAAAATTACTTCGGTCGTAACCAACAAAGAAAAATACAGTGCAGATGAAGTGGTTTTAGCTTCAGGTTCTTGGAGTCAAAGCCTAGCCAAAAAATTGCAATTAAATATTCCCATACAACCAGGAAAAGGCTACCGAATTAATGTAAACCGCGCAACTCCTGTTCAACTACCTGCTATTTTAATGGAGGCGAAAGTAGCAGTAACCCCTATGAAAAATTTCACCCGCTTTGCAGGTACTATGGAACTCTCAGGGATTAATACTAAAATTCGAAAAGAACGAGTAGCCGCAATTGCAAAAGCTGCAGAAAATTACTATCAGAACTTTCAAATTAATTCGGAAGAAAAAGAAGCAGCTCAATGTGGTCTTCGTCCCGTATCACCAGATGGCTTACCCTATATTGGTAAAACTACCAAATGGAAAAATATTACCCTTGCTACTGGACATGCTATGATGGGGTGGAGCTTAGGACCTGCAACAGGAAAATTAGTCTCCGAAATAATTGGAGAAAAGAAATTTTCCATGCCAATTGACGGATTCCATCCAGAAAGAAAGTTTTAAAAAGGAAGGTTTATAGGACACAATACTCCTCAAATAAACATTCCAAGAACGTATGAAAAAAACCAAAGACACTCCTGATTTCGGTAAAAATTTACACTCATCGATCGTCAATCGTTAAAAAAGTATACTGTTTTCGTTAAAATTTAAGGATCTCTCCCCTGAGTTTAGTTTATAAATTGTAGATTTGTTTAACAATTTCTTTTAAAACATGAACAATGTAAAAAAGTTTTTTAGCATACGAGATTTAGAAAATCTATCTGGTATCAAGGCACACACCATTCGCATATGGGAAAAAAGATATAATCTCCTATCGCCAGAAAGAACTAGCACCAACATTAGGACGTATAGCCTCATAAGTCTACAGAAATTATTGAATGTAACCTTGCTCTACAATAATGGGTATAAAATTTCTAAAATAGCGCGCATACCAGAAGAAAATATCCCTATAATGGTTCGCGAAATTGTTGCAAAAAGTAGTGTTAAAAATCATGCTATCAATGCTTTTAAGTTAGCAATGATCAATTTTGATCAAACCCTCTTTTTCAATACGTATAACAGTTTGCTTGCGGAACGTCCTTTTAGAGAAATTTTTAAGGAAGTCTTTATACCTCTTTTAAATGAACTGGGGTTATTGTGGCAAACCAATACTATTAGTCCCTCTCATGAGCACTTTATTACCTGCTTAATAAAGCAAAAAATTATTATCAATACAGAAAAATTATTATCCATTCCTCCTACAAAAAAGGATAAAACCTTTGTGCTTTTTTTACCGGAAAATGAAATCCATGAGATTGGTTTATTGTTTTTAAATTATGAAATTATTCTGAGAGGTTACAAAACTATTTATCTAGGGCAGACCATGCCTATTGATAATTTAAAGGATCTACTGACCTACTTTGATAACCTTAATTTTATCTCATACTTTACGGTAGAACCCAACAAAGATCGGATCGATAAATACGTTCGAGAATTCAATAAACATATCAATCAAAATGGTAATTACCAGCTATCCATTTTAGGATATCAAGCGCAATTTTTAAAACAAGATGCACTTCCTGATTCTATCAAAGTGTATGGATCCATTGAAAAAGTGCTTCTAAATTTATAAACAATTCCCTAAATCTTAATTTTTCTTTAGTATGACCAAAAAAGTCATTGTAATTGGTTCTGGTTTTTCATCCCTATCGGCATCTTGTTATCTAGCAAAACAAGGGTTTGAAGTTACGATCTATGAAAAAAATAGCACGCTTGGAGGACGAGCTAGACAGTTAAAAAAAGATGGTTTTACTTTCGACATAGGCCCTAGTTGGTACTGGATGCCAGATATTTTTGAAAACTTTTTTGGCGATTTTGGAAAAAAAACCTCAGACTACTATCAATTAGATAAGTTAAATCCGGCATATAAAATTTTCTTTAAGGACGATGTTATTACCATTGGAGATCATATGGATCAAATCTGCGAAGAATTTGAACGACTTGAACCAGGAAGTGCCCTTCACCTTCGTAATTTCATTGCTAAAGCACAAGAAAATTATAAAATTGCCATTGAAAAAATTGTCTTACGTCCCGGTATATCTCCTTTTGAACTCGTAACAAAAGATACTGCGCTTAGAGTAGATCAGTTCTTCAAAACCATTAGCCAACAAGTACGAAAGAAATTCAAAAATCCAAAGCTTATCGCTACATTAGAATTTCCTGTGCTTTTTTTAGGAGCTAAACCTAGTAAAACTCCTTCTTTCTACAGTTTTATGAATTTTGCCGATTTTGGTTTGGGTACATGGCATCCGCAAGGAGGCATGTATGAAATTATAAAAGCAATGGAAGCTTTGGCATTAGAACTTGGTGTTGTCATCCATACTGAAAGTCCGGTTGAAAAAATAATAGTTGAGCGAGGAAAAGCGGTTGGAATTATAACTAAGGGAGCGCAGCGAACAGCAGATGTGGTCCTCAGCGGGGCAGATTACCATCACTCAGAAAGCTTGTTGAATTCAGAGTACAGGCAATACTCAGAAGCCTATTGGGGAAAAAAGATATTTGCTCCTTCTTCCCTCCTATTTTATGTAGGTTTCGATAAAAAATTAAACAATATAGAGCATCATAATCTATTTTTCGACACCGATTTTGAACAACACGCTGAGGAAATTTATGATCGTCCTCAATGGCCTAAAGACCCACTATTTTATGTTAATTTCCCATCAGTTACAGATCCTAGTATGGCTCCAACGGGCTGTGAAACAGGGTTTTTCTTAGTCCCTATAGCTACCAATTTAGAGGACACCCCTGAGTTAAGAACACAATACTTTGATCTCATTATAAAAAGATTCCAAGAACGAACTGGACAGGATGTTAAAAATAATATTATCTTTAAAGAGTCCTTCTGTGTTAACGATTTTAAAGAACAGTATAATTCGTATAAAGGAAATGCTTATGGGATGGCAAATACGCTACTTCAAACCGCCTTTCTAAGACCAAAATTAAAAAGTAAAAAAGTAAAAAATCTGTTCTTTACTGGCCAATTGACAGTTCCTGGCCCTGGTGTTCCTCCATCATTGATCTCTGGAAAATTGGTGTCGGAATTAATAACTAAAAGTAATTAATCATTTAAGGATGAAATCTATTTTCGATACTGTATCATACAATTGCAGCAAGTTAGTGACGGAAACTTACAGTACCTCATTTTCTTTAGCAACTAAAATGCTGTCTTCATCTATCAGAGCAGATATCTACAATATTTATGGATTTGTACGTTTTGCCGATGAAATAGTGGACACTTTCCATGATTATGAGAAAACAGCGCTATTCAACAAATTTGAAAGTGATTTGGAGGATGCTTTACAACAAAAAATTAGTTTAAATCCGATTTTAAATTCATTTCAACATACTTACCACAAGTATCAAATACCACATCACCTCGTAGCTTCATTTATGAAAAGTATGCGTATGGATTTGGTAAAAAACGTATATCGATCGGACGAAGAGTACAAAGAATATATCTATGGATCCGCAGATGTAGTAGGACTTATGTGTTTAAAGGTTTTTGTAAAAGGAGATGAATCCAAATATGAGGAATTAAAAGAATCGGCCATGGCATTAGGCTCTGCTTTTCAAAAAGTGAATTTTCTTAGAGATTTGAAAGCCGATTTTGAAGATTTAAACCGAACCTATTTTCCGAACACCAATTTAACGGAGTTGGATGAGGATTCCAAGACTAAAATTGTCAACGAAATTAAGGCCGATTTTGAATTGGGTTATTCCGGAATAGAGAACCTTCCCAATGAAGCCAAATTTGGGGTCTATACCGCCTATAAATATTACTATAAATTATTACAAAAACTTCAAAATACTCCACCATTGGAAATCAAAAATGCACGAATTAGAGTGCCTAATTATCAAAAGTTTGGCCTTTTAGCCAAGTCGTATGTAAACTATAAACTACAGCTAGTATAGGTATGAAATTATTTTTTTGGATTCTTATTTTTTTAGGCACATTTAGTATCATGGAATTTATGGCTTGGTTTACCCATAAATACGTAATGCATGGTTTTCTGTGGAGTTTACATAAAGATCATCACAAAAAAGAGCATGATTCCTGGTTTGAGCGGAACGATTTCTTTTTTATTTTTTATGCAGTGGTAAGTATGTCTTTTATCATGACTGCTTCGACTACTACTTTTTGGTATGGATGGCCCATTGGATTTGGAATTATGGCGTATGGAGCAACCTATTTCTTAGTGCATGACATTTTTATTCATCAACGTTTTAAGATTTTTAGAAATGCAAATAATTGGTATGCTAAAGGAGTAAGAAGAGCCCATAAAATGCATCATAAACATTTAGGGAAAGGAGACGGAGAATGTTTTGGAATGCTCTTTGTTCCCTTTAAGTATTTTAAAAAATAAACATGCCGAAGGCAGTAGTAGTTGGCGCTGGTATTGGAGGTATTGCAACCGCCTTACGCTTGCGTAAAAAAGGATATGATGTATTAGTTCTAGAAGCAAATTCATATCCTGGTGGAAAACTACACGCTATCCATTTAGATGGGTACCGATTTGACTTAGGCCCTTCGCTATTTACAATGCCTCATTTAGTTGAAGAACTTTTTCAACTCTTTAACAAAGACCCAAAAAAACATTTTCCTTACACCAAAAAAAAACGCATTTGCACCTATTTTTGGGAAGATAATACCCAGTTTACAGCCCATTCGGATCCAGCTATTTTTGTCAGCGAAGTAGCAGCAACTTTCAATGAAGAAACAGATACGATTAGTTCCTATCTTATTAAAAACAAAAAGAAGTATGACCTAACAGCGTCCTTGTTCCTAGAAAAATCTTTGCACAAAACCAGTACTTATCTTAGTAAGGAGACCTTGAGTGCTTTGCTTCAAATCAAAAAGCTTCATATTAGCAAAACCCTAAATGAGGTAAATAAGCATACATTCACCAATCCTAAATTGGTACAACTCTTTAATCGCTATGCTACCTACAATGGTTCTTCGCCTTACAGAACTCCAGGTATTATGTCTATGATTCCTCATTTGGAAATGCATTATGGCACTTTTTTTCCAAAAGGAGGTATGGATCGTATTGGCAAGTCTCTATATGAATTGGCATGTTCGGAAGGAATCGAATTTAATTTCAATGAGAAAGTGCTTAAAATTGAGGTTAACAAACGGAAAGCCATTGCCGTTCATACAAAGAAACAACCCTATTCGGCAGATTTAATCGTCTCCAATATGGACATCTACCCAACCTATACCCACCTGCTTAAAGACCAATCCCCACCTAAAAAAGCATTACAACAAGAACGTTCTAGTTCTGCGCTCATTTTTTATTGGGGCATCTCACAAGAATTTCCACAACTTGATCTGCATAACATATTGTTTAGCTCTAATTACAAAGCAGAGTTTAAATCCATCTTTGAAGATAAGACACTCTATAACGATCCAACGGTATATATTAATATCACAAGTAAAGAACAAGCATCAGATGCTCCCAAAGGGCACGAAAATTGGTTTGTGATGATCAATACACCAGGGAATTATGAACAGGATTGGGAAGTACTAAAACAAGAGGCTAAAAAAGCGATCATTGCAAAAATAAATCGAATCCTCAATGTAAAGCTAGAAAACCTAATACAAGTAGAACATGTTTTAGACCCACCAGGAATTGAAAAAAATACCAGCTCATACCGAGGAGCACTATATGGGGCAGCTAGCAACTCAAAATTTGCTGCGTTCCTAAGACATCCAAACTTTAGCAAGCGAATTAAAAACTTATATTTCTGCGGTGGATCTGTTCATCCAGGAGGAGGTATCCCACTTTGCCTTTTATCCGCAAAAATAGTTGCAGACCTAACACCAAACTCACATTCTTGATGCAAATACCTATAAAACAAAACAGAGTGCGTCTTGGGATTGGTTTAGTATGGCTATTTCATATTACTGCAATCATAGGGATTTCTATGGGAGAACTGCACTGGTTTATTGAAAAAACTCCTTTCAATATTCTATTATGTGCACTTCTATTTCTCTGGATTTTTCCAATAAATAACCTAAAAAAAGGAATCTTATTTCTACTATTTTTTCTTGGCGGAATGGTAGCGGAAGCCTTAGGAGTTAACTATAGCATCTTGTTTGGAAGCTATTCTTATGGAGCTAATTTTGGTCCGAAAATAGCCGGAGTTCCTTATCTGATAGGTGTAAATTGGGCAATCTTAACTTTTATTACTGCCAGCACCACTTCCTACTTAGTTAAAAATAAAGGATTCAAAATGGTGCTCGCTGCATCCCTCATGGTTTTGTTGGATTTTTTTATGGAGGGGAACGCTCCAATTTTTGATTTTTGGGAATTTGATGGAGGTATTGCACCTCTGTTTAATTATATAACATGGTTTGTAATTGCACTTCTTTTTCAAATTATACTACATACTGCAAAAATTACTGGAAACAAAGAATTTTCAGCACACCTCTATTTTTCTCAATTGGCTTTCTTTGCTTATTTTCTACTATTTCCTATTTAAAAATCTAAAGGCGGAAGAGGATTAGTACCTTCCCATATACCCACAGAACGATACGGCTGAAATCTGGAAAAGAGTTCCTCTCGATACCAATCCAATTTTTTCGTTTTTTTAATGGCTGTTTGATGTTCTTTACTTTTATAAGCAAACTGCATCAACGATTCCTGATCTTTCCATACACTAAACGTCGCCATTTGCACTATGGGTGCCTCTCCAATTCCTTTTGTATAGATTAAACCCTTATTTCCTGCTAAAGACCGTTGTGAAATTGGAACATAACGCCAAAACCTCCATAACAATTTTGGTCGAATACTTGCTCTTGTAATCACTGCTATGTAAGAGTTATTATTATCTGTTTTGGTGCTTTTATGAAATGGGTTGGCTCCATTCCATGCCCCTTTGGAAGAAGTATTCTTCAGATATATAATCCACTGTTCTGTGCTGTGTTTTTGATATCTTTTCATAAGGGACGCAGCCTCAAAAAAATTCTCTGCTGCTTCCTCACTATCCCATACCTGCAAGAGCGCATATACAGACCAATCTGGGGCAGGATTAAAATTACGCCTACCACTTCCCAATAATTTATAGAAAGTGAGTCCGTTTTGTTTTACCAAATAACGATGAGCAAACTGCATCATCCCAAATGCCCATAGCTTATTCTTAAAACCCTTATATCTAAGAAAAGTAAGAGTTGTTATCTGTTCCATAGCTTTAGTTTGCTAATAACTCGTCTAAGAGCTCAAAGACTTCTTCAGAATCCCAATCGGCGGCACCGGTCTCCTTCAGAACAATTTTACCCGCACGGTCAATAATATAGGTGGTTGGAATTGTGGGGTGTTCCAGCTCAATAGGGGCTGTTGTTTGATTAAAATATACCGGTAAATTATAACGCTTCTTTTCCAAGAAAGCCTTCACTTTTTCCAACTCGTCACTTGCTACAAAAGCAAATACTACCTTATCACCATAGGCATCGTACAAACGCTGTAAATCTGGCATTTCCGCAACACAAGGAGGACACCAAGTGGCCCAAAAGTTCACTACAACTACTTTTCCTTTAGTATCTTCAAATTGCCAAAGATCATTTTTTAAATCTCTCAATTGCCATGTATAAGAAGAAAGCACTTCTTGCTTTTCTATGTCCAACTTTGAAGGGCTAAAAGAAATCCATTTACTTACTTGAACACGCACATGAAATCCAAGGGGTGTAAAAAGAAAAAGTGCAAGTAGCACTAAAAGAATCCCATTGGTAATTTGCTCCTTCTTAAGTTTCATTATTTTTCTAAAAGTCGATCTAACAGATTATAAATCTTCTGGTTGTCCCAATCTGCTATTCCTTTTTCTTTATAAATAATAATATTACCCTCTTTATCTATTAAATAAGAAGAAGGTACTTCTTCAGAATTGATAGGCATTTTTTCACCAATGATCAAATAAGTAACAGGAAAAGTAAACCCATGCTTTTCCATAAACGCCTCTACTGGGGGGCGTTCTTCATTCGTAATAATATAGAAATCCAATTTACCTTGATAAACATCATATAAGTTTTGGATACTCTGTAATTCTGCAATACAAGGAAGCTTCCAAGAAGCCCATAGATTAATAAAAACGACATTACCCTTGGATTTTTCAAAATTAAAAAAATTCCACTCGGCATCTTTTAACTTCCAATCATAATCTGTAATTAATTCTCTATTTCCTTCTTCGGTTACGTTGGCACTAAAAGAAAAAATCTTATTCAATACTAATTTCCCATAATAATTCATGGGAGGAAAGAAAAAAGAAAGCACAAAGGCCATCAATAAAATATTTAGAACCGTTTTCTTCTTAATTTTCATATGCTTTCCGAGGGTTTCTTCAAAACTAAAAAACTCCCGAGGAATATCGAGAGTTTTTGTAGATTATTTGCGAGTTTCATTAAACCGCATTTTCTTTCTTAATTACATTTAGCGCAGACCCTTCATGAAACCATTCTATTTGAGATTCGTTATAGGTATGATTCGCCATAATGATGTCTTTACTACCATCTCCATGTACTACCTCTATGGTTAACGGTTTTCCAGGCGTAAAATCTTGGATATCGGTAAAGTTGAAAGTATCATCTTCCTGAATAAGGTCATAATCGCTCTCATTCACAAAAGTTAATCCCAGCATCCCTTGTTTCTTAAGGTTTGTTTCATGTATTCTAGCAAAAGATTTTACCAAAACCGCGGCAACGCCTAATTGTCTCGGTTGCATTGCTGCATGTTCCCTAGAAGAACCTTCTCCGTAATTGTGATCTCCAACAACGATCGTTTTAATAGCGGCTGCTTTATAAGCTCGTTGCGTATCTGGCACACCACCATATTCACCCGTTAACTGATTTTTTACAAAATTAGTTTTCTTGTTATAAGCATTTACGGCACCAATGAGCGTATTGTTGGCAATATTATCTAAATGTCCACGGAAACGTAACCAAGGTCCTGCCATTGAAATATGATCCGTAGTACACTTTCCAAATGCTTTGATGAGTAGTTTCATACCTTGCAACTGATCTGGTGTCATAGGTACAAATGGTTCAAGCAGTTGCAAGCGTTCTGAATCTGGATTCACCTTAATTACAACACCACTACCATCTTCCATTGGCTCCAAGTATCCAGCATCTTCTACTTCAAAACCTTTCGGAGGTAATTCTATTCCTTGAGGCATATCGAGTTTTACCTCTTCTCCATTTTCATTGATCAAAGTATCATTCATTGGATCAAAATCCAATCTCCCCGAAATTGCTATTGCGGCCACCATTTCTGGTGATCCAACAAAGGCATGTGTATTTGGGTTTCCATCTGCTCTCTTAGAGAAATTACGGTTAAAAGAATGTACAATGGTATTCTTCTCTTCTCCTTTTAAGTCGCTTCTATCCCATTGTCCAATACAAGGCCCGCAGGCATTGGTAAATATCGTAGCTCCTAGATTTTCAAAAATCTGCAAGAGTCCATCTCTTTCTGCAGTATATCGTATTTGCTCTGATCCTGGATTGATTCCAAAATCTGACTTTGGTTTTATATTTTTTTCTACCGCTTGTTGCGCAATAGAAGCTGCACGGGTTAAATCTTCATAAGAAGAATTGGTACAAGATCCAATAAGACCCCAGTCTACTTTTATTGGCCAATCATTCTCTTTTGCTTTTACACCTAACTCTCCAATTGGAGTAGCCAAATCTGGCGTAAACGGACCATTTAAATGTGGTCTTAATTCATCTAAATTAATCTCAATAACCTGATCAAAATACTGTTCAGGATTGGCATATACTTCGGGGTCTGCGGTAAGATGTTCTTTAATCGTATTCGCAGCATCGGCTACATCACTTCTGTCTGTGGCTCTTAAATAACGCTCCATAGAATCGTCATAACCAAAGGTAGACGTAGTAGCTCCTATTTCCGCACCCATATTACAAATGGTTCCTTTTCCTGTACAGGAAAGGTTCAAGGCTCCTTCTCCAAAATACTCCACGATGGCACCAGTACCTCCTTTAACAGTAAGAATACCTGCTACCTTTAAAATTACGTCTTTGGCAGCGGTCCAACCAGAAATATTTCCTGTTAGCTTCACACCAATTAACTTTGGGAATTTAAGTTCCCAAGGCATCCCAGCCATTACATCCACAGCATCTGCACCTCCTACACCGATAGCAACCATTCCCAATCCACCTGCATTTACCGTATGTGAATCTGTACCAATCATCATTCCTCCCGGGAAAGCATAATTTTCCAACACCACTTGATGTATAATCCCAGCACCTGGCTTCCAAAAACCGATTCCATATTTATTGGAAACCGACTCTAAAAAATCAAATACTTCTGCACTAGTACTATTAGCTGATTGTAAATCTAACGCAGCACCACTCTTAGCTTGTATTAAGTGATCACAATGTACCGTAGTTGGCACTGCCACCTTTGCTTTTCCTGCTTGCATAAACTGCAACAAAGCCATTTGCGCGGTTGCATCTTGACAGGCAATACGATCTGGCGCAAAATCTACGTAGTCCTTTCCCCGTCCAAAGGCTTTGGTCGGAGTTCCGTCCCATAAATGTGCGTATAAAATTTTCTCAGAAAGCGTTAGCGGTTTACCCACGATTTCACGTGCTTTTTCTACCCGCTCAGCCATTTGGGCGTATGCCCTTTTGATCATATCAATATCGAATGCCATTTAGTTTAGGTTTTAAATAATATCAGTTCTTCTCAAAATTACTAAAACGTGAGGTCAAATAAAACTTTTCGTTAATGATTCCTCCTTTTTTAGAGAATTGATAAAATTGAAGTAGTCTAATTTATTATTTAGACCCCAAACATCCATTTTCGGGATTGTCTACGAAAAATATATCTTAAAAAAATATGGATTAGATCAAAAGCTACATCACTTCTTTACAACAATTGTGTAATGATGTCCTCTTCGCTGATACCTTCGGCCTCCGCTTTATAATTTTTAATAATCCGATGCCGCAAAATACCCATCGCAACCGCTTGTACATCTTCAATATCGGGGGAGAATTTACTGTGAATTGCAGCATGTGCTTTGGCCCCTAAAATAAGGTTTTGAGAGGCTCTTGGTCCTGCACCCCAATCTAAATACTGTTTTACATAAGCAGTAGCTTCTGGCAAATTTGGACGGGTACTGTTCACCAATTTTACTGCATATTCAACAACATTATCTGGCACGGGTATTCTCCGTATTAACTGTTGAACCTCCAATATTTGAGCTGCATTAAACAGGGCATTTACCTGTGTAACATCGTCCGAAGTAGTTCGTTTTACAACTTGCATTTCCTCCGCAACAGATGGGTATTTAAGTTCAATAGCGAACATAAATCTGTCTAATTGCGCTTCTGGTAAAGGATATGTTCCCTCTTGCTCTATTGGGTTTTGAGTTGCCAAAACAAAATAGGGTAAATCCAATTTATGCTGCTCCCCTGCAATAGTAACCGCTCGCTCTTGCATTGCCTCTAGCAGTGCTGCCTGCGTTTTTGGTGGCGTTCTGTTAATTTCATCCGCCAAAATAATATTAGAAAAAACCGGTCCCTTAATGAATTTAAAAGTGCGATTCTGATCTAAGATCTCACTTCCAAGAATATCACTAGGCATTAAATCTGGTGTAAACTGAATACGTTTAAAGTCAAGCCCTAATGTTTGGGCTATGGTATTCACCATAAGTGTTTTTGCTAAACCTGGCACTCCAATAAGCAAAGAATGTCCTCCTGTATAGATAGAAAGTAGTATTTGATCTACCACTTCGTTTTGCCCAATAATTACTTTAGCAATTTCTGCTTTTAAGGCTTGGTGTTTTTCTACTAAATTCTGAATCGCGTTAACGTCTGACATGCATTATTCTTTTACCCATTTATTCGCAAAAGTACAAGTTCTGTCTTCTCCTTTCACACTTACATAGGTATCCTCAATATGTTCTGCCATCCAATCTTTTATGGCATTAAACTGTTTTTCTGTTAATGCTAATTCCTGAATCTTCAGGTAGTCTTTTGCAAAATCCGCTTTATGCTCATCAAAGCGATTGCTAATTTTAAGGATTTTAAACTTAGGAGCTCCTCCGCGAGGGTCCGATTCAAAAATGGGGCGAGAAATTTCATTGTCCTTCAAGTTCCTTACCTGATTGTACAAGGTAGGGTCCATTTTAGTAAGCTCAAAACGCGAATCAAAATTGATTGGGTTTCTCAACACTCCTCCATCAAATTTAGTTTCCTTTTGATCGGAAAAATTTCTAGCCGCTTCAGCAAAGGTGTATTTGCCATCTATAATCTGTTGACGTATACTATCTAATTCTGCACTTGCCTGCTGCTTCGCTGATTCGGGAACTTCAGGAGAAATAAGGATGTGTCTTAAATCTAATTCCTGCCCTCGAATTTTTTCAATAAAAATAATATGAAAGCCATAGATCGTTTCAAACGGCTCTGAAACTTCGCCTTCTTTTAAACTAAAAGCTACATCTTTAAATTCCTTTACAAAGCCCGTTTCTCTGGTAACACTATAAAAGCCACCATTAGATTTAGAACCTTCATCTTGCGTATATAGAATAGCCTTTATTTTAAAACTAGCACCATTATCTTCCACATCGGCTTTAATCTTACTGAGCTTATCTTTTACTTTCTGCTTCTCTTCATCTGAAATTTTTGGTGTTTTTACAATCTGAGAAATCTCTAACTCTGCTCCGAAAAGAGGAAGTTCGTCTTTGGGTATTTTATTAAAGAATTGCCGAACCTCTTCCGGGGTTACTTCTATCCCATCAACAATTTTCCGTTGCATCTTTTCAGAAAGCATCCGCAGTTTATTAATCTCAAAAAGCTCTTCCCTAAAACTAGGCAGGTCATCTTTCTTATAAAATTTCAATAATTTTTCCATGGAACCTACCTGCGCCACTAGACTTTGTACCTGTCTATCGATGGTAGCATTTACCTCATCATCAGAAATAAGAATACTGTCTTGCACGGCCTGATGCGCGTACAATCGATCTTCCATTAATTTCCCTAATAAGGAGCATCGTGTTAAATCGGCAGTTGAAGCCCCTTGATTTTTAATATCAATCAGCGTCTTCTCAATATCAGAATCGAGAATTACATAGTCTCCTACAACCGCTGCAATACCGTCTAGCTTTATTCTTTGAAACGATTTTTCTACGGTATCCTTCACCACCATCATAGAAGTTTCTAATACCGTCTCTTTGGGTTCTACTTGGGTGTCTGGTAATTCACCAGTATCTTGATCTTGGGAAAAACCCAAACCAAAACAGAGTAAAAAACATAGCAAACTTCCAATTTTAATCATCTTTTCCATAAACCTCAAATTCTTTTTCTTTAATAGCTTCATCAATAATTTCCGTCTCTAACTTTCGTATATAGTTTAACTTTCTTCGATTCAGCAATACCTGTTTGATGGTTGGTTCTATGTACAGGAAGGGCGCAATATCATTTACTCCCAGAGTACCCGTTACCTTTGCCAAATATACCCCTATTGAATCCTGTAATTCAAAAAATTGTGATTTTTTTAAGTATCTATCCTGGTTTTCATAGGTTAAGGGAGGAATTTCATCTATGACTCTGGCTGCAGAAACCCAAATAGAATCGTTGAAATTCAATTTTTTAAACTGTACTCCAATAGAATCTAAATAACGCTTGTCGTCGCTATTGAAACGTTTTAATTTTTCAATGACCGCTTCTTTGTTTAAAAACTGTTTCGGTAATTCTATAAACCGGATCTGAACTACTTTTTCTTTTAGCTTAAAATTTTCTTTCTCCTTCTCATAAAAACGCCTTAATTGAGTAGCACTGACGGTAGTATCTTGCCCCTGTTGTATTAAGGCCTCTTTATACGCTCTAGTATATAAATCAGTCCTGTAATCATTTACCAAACCTTCAAACTCTGCTAACTTTTCTTCCGGTAAATTAATTTTAGCTTTGGATAACAATATTTGTCTAGATGCCCAATTGTTTATATAATTCGTTACAAAAGAGGCGCTATCTTGCTTTAAAACATTGGTGCGCAACAAAGGGACAAGGTCTTCTTCATATAAATAAGCATCTCCTACCCTAGCCACCACAACTTTTTCTTCCTTCTTTTTAAAAAAGGTTTCGCAAGATGAACAGATAAAAAGAAGAGCTAAACAACTCCCTATTCTAATTTTTCGAAGACGGTATTGATTTGAAAAAATCATTCTGCAAAAATAACAAAACTAATATGCCACGCAACGTCTATTAGGACTGATTAACACCTTTTTAGTACATTAGTGCACCAAACTCACTTAAAATGAGATATACCTCTGAAATAACCGTCAACCTCCCTCGAGAAGAATTTATCAAAAAATTAGACAATCCAGAGAATTTAAAACACTGGCAAAAAGGTTTAACTGCC
The DNA here is from genome assembly GCA_947500575.1 of uncultured Flavobacteriaceae bacterium. Classification (GTDB taxonomy): domain Bacteria; phylum Bacteroidota; class Bacteroidia; order Flavobacteriales; family Flavobacteriaceae; genus CANMSI01. The sequence goes on from CANMSI010000004.1 coordinate 276,287, forward strand.
TATACTTTGGTCACTGGGCAACCTGGTGCTGAAGGATCTCAAATGGAGATGCATTATGATATGGGAAAACGAAAAATGGTGCTAGTAGAAACCATTATAAAACAAGATTTTCCCGAGGAGTTTCATGCCACTTATGACGCTAAGGGAGTTCATAACATTCAAAAGAATTATTTCAAAGTTATAGATAAAAACCATACCAAATGGATTTCTGAATGTGAGTTTCAATTCTCTGGTTTTATGATGAAAACCATGGGGTTTCTTATGCCTAGTGCTTTTAAAAAACAATCGCAACGTTATTTAGAAGATTTTAAGGCTTTTGCAGAAAATGGCACTTCTGTTCTAGATGCATCAAAACCGTAAATGGCAACTAAAAAAATAAAACTTGAGTAAAAAGATTAAGCTTATTTGGGATTTTAAGGGACCCGCAGCACTGAAAACAGCTGAACACCACGAGAAACATCTTAAAGAATTTATTTCTTTAGAAAAATTAGATTTAAATATAACTGGTTATAAGGAGTATACAGAAATGCACAGCATCGCTTATTTGGTCGTAAACGAGCCAGAAATGATTTCTGTTCGCGATGCTTTAAAACCGCATAGAGGAGAGCTTTATGAGGATCTGTAATTATGCCATTCTAAACCACAAGGTATTCGTATGCGAAGAAATTTTATTTACTATTTTTTAGTAGCACTCCTAGTATTTTCCTCATGCGCTACCAAAACTGTTCCTGTATCTATTCTAGAAACAGCTTTAGCTTCTGAGGAACCTTCCATTAAAAAAGTAATGGATAGTCTAGATACTTATGAAATTCAAATTAGATATACTCAAATAGACAAAAAGCAGAACGAAGTAATATTCACAGATTACGATTTTCAAGTAGCGGACAGTACGTATTTTTATCCTGCAAGCACCGTGAAATTCCCAATAGCTGTGTTAGCTTTAGAAAAATTGAATACCATTCATAGCCTTTCGATGGATACTCGTTTTTATGTAGAAGGAGATTCCGTAGAAACCACTTTTGCTCAAGAAATCACTAAAATATTTGCGGTAAGTGATAACAAAGCCTACAATCGCTTGTTTGAGTTTTTAGGTCAAGACCTCATTAATCAGCAGTTAACAAAAAAGGGCATTACTCCTGTTCGCATAGCACATCGTTTATCTACTACCAATGCCAATGAAATAACCACAAAGCCCTTAATTATTTATCAAAACGACAGTACTACGATACCACTATCTGGAACCATCAACACCTCTGCTCAACCCCTCCTTATTGAAGGTATTGAAAAAGGAATTGGCTTTTACGAAACAGACTCCCTAATGCAGGCTCCTTTTGATTTTGGCCTCAAAAATTACTATCCCATAAAGGCGCAACAAGGAGTACTAAAACGAGTTATTTTTCCCGAAAAATATGCTAAAAATGAACAATTTAATTTGAGCGAAACGCAACGCTTGTTTCTTTTAAAAAGCATGCATACTTTGCCCAAATCCCAAGGTTATAATCCGGAAGAATATTATGATAGTTATGTAAAGTTCTTTCTCTATGGTGATAACCAAAAACCCATGCCTGCGCATATTAAAATTTACAACAAAGTAGGCTATGCCTATGGAACACTTACAGATTGTGCATATATCGTGGATAGCAAAAATGAGGTTGAGTTTATGCTTACGGCGACCATTTTAGTAAATAAAGATGGTATCTTTAATGATGATGTTTATGAATATGATACCGTGGGAATACCGTTCCTTGCTGCACTAGGAAGAGAAATATACCAATTGGAAATGAACCGAAAAAACAAGCGCAATGAGTAAACTTAGTTTTGATTCTTTTACCAAAAAAATTTACATAAAAAGCTCTGTGGAAAAGCTATATTGGAGCTGGGCCACTACAGAGGGAATTGCTTCTTGGTTTTTAAAAAAGGCGACATATACAAGCACAGGAGGAGCAGTTCGTTCGTCCAAAGAACCTATCCAAGAAGGAGATGCTTATATCTGGGAATGGCATAATTGGGATGGACAAGAAAAAGGCAGTGTAATACAGGCAAATAATACAAATTTTTTAGAAATTTCCTTTGCTGAAAATTGCAGGGTATCTGTTACTATGGAAGATAAAGGAACTGCCTGCCTTCTTAGCTTAAAGCAATATAATATTCCAACAGATGAAGAGAGCAAACTAAATATACATCACGGATGCAGCAATGGGTGGACTTTTTGGTTAGCCAACTTAAAGTGTTATTTGGAACATGGTATTTTACTAAATGAAACGGAGTTTGATTTACGTAATGTTCCTTTGGCTGGCTTTCAATTCGTAAATATGTAACGGAGTAAAAGTACTATAAACTAGAAAAGAAACGTTCCTATGGAACGGCAAACCAACAAAAGCATAGTACCAAGCCAAAAAATGCTTTCCTAAAAAACACCACATGGCTGATAAGCAAGAAAAAATAAATCAACTTTCAGAACAGCTAGGGCAACTTCTTAAAAAGCAAGACGCTTTCGCCATAGAAATTAATGAGCTTCGGAAGCAATTACAACAAATACGCTTTGATGAAGCCCATAAGACTGAGAAGGAAATAAAGATTACCGCGCCTACACCACCCCGAACTGAAGAAAATATTGTAGCAGAAATTAAGGAAGAAGTTGTTCTAACTCCCAAGCAAGAGGCGCCTCAGAAAGTGGCCCAACTGCTAACAGAAAAACCAAAAGAAAGAGTAGTTCCAAAGAAGAAAACAAAGTCGGGTCTGGAAAAATTTATCGGTGAAAACCTCATCAATAAAATAGGAATTATCATTACAATTATTGGCGTTGGAATTGGTGCCAAATACTCTATAGATAATAATTTAATTAGTCCATTAACGCGTATGATTTTGGGCTATCTTACTGGACTTGGGCTTCTTGGTTTCGGTATAAAACTAAAAGCAAAATACGAAAATTACAGTGCTGTATTGGTCAGTGGTGCCATTGCTATAATGTATTTCATCACCTTTGCCGCTTATAGTTTTTACGCATTGATGCCGCAAACTGTGGCTTTTGCCCTTATGGTCATTTTTACCATTTTTACGGTCATAGCAGCCTTAAATTACAATCGGCAAATTATTGCTATTATAGGGTTAGTAGGGGCCTACGGCGTGCCCTTTCTATTGAGTGATGGTTCTGGCAAAGTAGAAGTTATGTTTACCTACATGGCCATTATTAACACTGGCATTCTAATTATTGCCTTTAAAAAATATTGGAAAATACTCTATTATACAGCCTTTGCACTTACCTGGCTTATCTTTTTGTCCTTCACTGTCTTCTCATACGATCATGAACAGCATTTTAACATTGCCATGATTTTCTTGACGGTATTTTTCCTTATTTTCTATGTTACTTTTATAGCTTACAAACTCCTTAAAAAAGAAGCATTTGGAGTACTCGATATTTTCCTATTAGTAGCTAATTCATTTATTTTTTATGGAATGGGTTATGTCTTAATTTCTAATCATGAAAATGGAGATCAGTTTTTAGGTTTATTTACCCTTGGAAATGCCATCGTTCATTTTATAGTAAGTGTGCTTTTCTTTAAACAAAAACTGGCTGATAGAAATTTATTCTTTTTAGTAGCGGGTCTAGTATTGGTATTTATTACCATTGCTATCCCTGTACAACTAGATGGCAACTGGGTTACGCTTCTATGGGCAGGAGAGGCAGCACTACTTTTTTGGATCGGCAGAACCAAAAACGTACCTATCTATGAAAAAATGGCCTATCCGCTTATTATTCTTGCTTTCTTTAGCTTATTTCATGATTGGGCGTCACCTGCCTTTGAGTACGTACCGGAAGAAGAGAGAACTCTTATTTCTCCTTTTTTACATAAAGGCTTTTTAACAGGACTAGTAGTAGCGGCTTCTTTAGGCTTTATTACCTACTTAAGTTCCAGCAAAAAATTTGCATTGAATGAAACCAATAAGAATGTTTTTGCTACAATCTTTTCTGTGTTCACACCCATATTACTCTGCCTAGTCTTGTACATCACCTTTGCCTTGGAAATTAATACTTATTGGGAGCAATTGTATAAAGCATCAGAATTAAAATTGCAAGATGGAGATTCTGGGCATACCACATGGCAACATAATTATGACATCCCTACTTTTAAAAGCATTTGGCTTGTAAATTATACACTCTTATTTGTAAGCCTCTTGTCCTTTATTAATATTGCTAAGATTAAAAATAGGATTCTTGGAATTGTAAATTTAGTATTAAACATCTTTGCTATTCTTATTTTCTTAACAGCTGGGCTCTACGCTTTAAGCGAGTTAAGAGAGAGTTATTTAGATAAAACCTTAGCGGAATTTTATAATATTGGATTCTTTCATATTGGCATTCGCTATGTAAGCTTTGCGTTTTTAGGACTGGTACTACGGGCTATCTATAAATACCGTAAAGCAGCCTTTATGCGGATTAACTTTAAAATTCCTTTTGAACTAATTTTGCATACTGCTCTCATTTGGGTGTTAAGCAGTGAACTCCTCAATTGGATGGACTTGGGAGGATCTGAGCAATCTTACAAATTAGGACTCAGCATTTTCTGGGGCAGTTACGCCCTGCTTCTAATTGTATTAGGAATCTGGAAAAAGAAACAATATCTGCGTATAGGAGCCATTGTACTATTTGGGATCACTTTAGTAAAACTCTTTATGTACGATATCTCCGATTTAAATACCATTTCTAAAACCATTGTTTTTGTGGCCTTAGGAGTATTATTATTGATTATCTCATTCTTGTACAACAAATACAAACACATTATTGCCGATGACGACCCTAAGAACTAAATTATGTTGCCTTTTATGCTTTTGTCTTAGTTATTCTCTTTTAGCACAATTAGATAGCTATGAATACAAAAGAGAAATAGGAGGAATAACGGAGCAATGGCATCAATTGTCCATACCTAATGGAATTTTTGCGCATACCAATGCATCCTTAACAGATCTAAGAGTATATGGTATCACAGAAGCAAATGATACCATTGAAGCACCCTATATTTTAAGTAAAGCAGAGGGTACAACAACGAGTCAATTGGTGGACTTTAAAAGTCTAAATACTACTAAAACAGCCAACGGCTATTACTATACCTATGAAGTGTCTACAACAGTTGCCCTTAACGAAATAAAACTGGATTTTGGAACTCCCAATTTTGATTGGCGTGTAAGTTTAGAGGGAAGTCAAGATAATAGAGAATGGTTTACCATTAAAGACAAAGAACGATTATTGGCAATAAAAAATAGCAGTACCGATTACAAATTTACCACACTGCGTTTTCCCAATGCCCAATATCAATATTATCGCGTCTATGTTCAAAGCAAAACAGACCCTTTGTTACGCAGAGCGAAGTTATCCATGGAAACAATCCAGAATCCCACTTATAGGAATTATAGAATAAAAAAAATGAATGTTTCTGAAAACAAGGAGGCAAGGCAAACACAGATATATGTCACCTTGGATAGCAGAGTTCCATTGAGTTCCTTAAAAATTAATACTACAGATGCAATTGACTATTACCGGTCTATTAGCATTCAACATATAGTAGATAGTGTAGAAACCGAAAAAGGATGGCGGTATACGAAAAATAACTTGTATAACGGAACCCTCAGTTCATTAGAAAAAGATGCATTTTTATTCAATAGCACCTTGGTAGGAAAACTTCATATTCAAATCCAAAACCAAGACAATGCTCCTTTACAGATAGAAAGTATAGAAGCTAAGGGCTACGAGCATACTTTAAAAATAAGATTTGGACAGGAGGCCAATTATTATTTGGCCTATGGAAAAGCCGAAGCCCGTGCACCACAATATGACCTTCAACAAGTGAGTAATACCATCCCAACAAATCTAAAACCCTTGAGTTTAGGAGAACAAATGGTTCTTCCCAAAGCAACAGAAACCACTACAAAAGCACTCTTTGAAAATAGCTATTGGTTATGGGCGGTAATGGGGATCATCATTTTGGTATTGGGTTGGTTTTCCTTGAAAATGATACAGAAGAAGTAAGTGTTCGAATTACACCTCAATGAGTTCTAAAGATTGTAATTATTCAGAAGATCTGGTATAAACTCACAGAATTGGACTCTTTTGCTCCACTATGTCGAGCTTTTCTATGAATGTCAATTTATTACTAGAAAGATTTCCAATTATCATACACTCCAACAACTAGAGCATATTTTGAACAACTCTTTTAAGAAAGCCACCCTAGCCGAAAAAGGAATTCCTACTGTTACAGGAGAAGCAGAAGCTTTGCACCTTTCTCCCAATTACCTCACTAGTTTACTAACATCACTTACAGGGCAAAGTACCCAGCAGCATATCCAAAATAAACTCATTGAAAAAGCGAAAGAACAACTTTCTACTACGGATCTCTCTATCAGTGAAATTGCTTATAATTTAGGGTACGAACAACCTTCCTCCTTTAGAAAGCGCTTTAAAAATAAAACGCAACTATCTCATTTAACCTTTAGAAGAACTTTTAATTGAACAGAATGGTGTTTATCATTAAGTGAAAAAATGAAACATATATGGATAGCATAAATTGTATTTCATTACCTACAAAAAACTAGAATTATCCGTACTTTTAAAAAGTAGATCAGACTATTGTCACATTTTACTAATCTCAAAGTCTTTAGGTAAACCATCCTATGAAAATACTATTGCTTCCCATGATGCTATTGATAATTTCTTGTTCTGAACAAAAAGAAGAATCTCAATTTCAAAAACTGCTGGAATACGAAGGTCATTATGAGTATATCAACAATACTACATTGGACATCATCGCTTCTGAAGTAGATACCTTACTTTATGCAGTTATTAACAAAGCGAAGTATCCCTTAACTCATAATGATCTCGATAATTTTACGAATGTTCAGGACAAAGCGGTTGTATTTAATAGGAATGACACAGGCGAAATAGATAGTTACAGTTCCAATGGGAAGACATTTAAACTTATTTCTAAAGACTTCGAAAAGCTGGAAATGTTCCCTAGAAAAGATCTGTTTCATACTCCCGAAAAATATTCCTATCAAAAACCAAAAAAAATCAATGATGGTATTACTACGGGTATTTTAGAGGATGAATTCAACAATCCTGAACTAATTTATGAAATGATCCGAGAAACGATTAGAGGTAATTTTTCGGATGTACATAGTATTTTAATTTATAAGAATGACAAACTTGTACTAGAGGAGTACTTTTATGGTTTTGATATTCAAACACCGCATCAACTAAGATCTGCCACCAAACCAATCATTGGTGGTGTTTTGGGTATTGCCATAGATCAGGGGCTTATAGAAAATGAACAAGATAAAGTATTACCATACTTTAAATCTAAATACAAAGAAATTGCACATATAGATCAAAGAAAAGAACAACTTACCATAGAAAACCTGCTCATGTATAGGCATGGTATGGATTGCCAAAACAACAATGCAAAAAGCAAGGGTAATGAGCAAGCAATGATGCAAAGCTCGGACTGGATAAAATATAGCCTAGATTTACCCATGGTAAATAACCCCGGTACATCTTCTTCTTATTGCACGGGAGCTGCTCTTATCATCGGAGGTTTAGTAGAAGTTGTAACCAATAAAAAAATTGAAGACTTCGCCGAAGAAAACCTTTTTAGTCCAATGGGGATAGACAACTACGAATGGACTTTTGAACCTAAGACAACAAGTAAAACTTCTTTTAATCAAATGTCTCTAACTTCTAGAGGTTTATTAAAATTAGCCAAGATGTATAAAGATGGAGGCATATGGCAAGGGAAGCAGATTCTTTCTAAGAGGTGGGTTGATAAAACCTTTGACATGGAAGAGGGCGATTATGGCTATTTATGGGAACATAAATTTTTTGTTATAAACGGCAAAAGATATAATTCGTATTTAGCCACTGGTAATGGAGGGCAAAAAGTTAATATTTGGCCTGAGCTAAATATGATTACCGTATTTACAGGGGGTAACTACAATTCCTACTTACTGTATGGAAAAAGTACACCACCTAATGAAATGATCCCTAACTATATCCTAAAAAGTCTTTGAAAGTGGCTTTTTTGTGTTAAGTTTCTAACAGAAAGGAATAATAAGTCTTTCGAATCATCAAAAGAAACTTTGAGCCAATCTTTTTGAAATAGTTGGCGTCTTTATAGGAAAGAACCTATCACCACCACCTATATAAGCTCTGCAACCTCTCGCATTTTCGGCATTCTAGGAAATAGTTTATTAGGTATTATGGCTTTGTTTCATGAAAGTAGATTCTTTTACCTTAGTGAAGCAATTACAAACGCTAATGCTGAAGGATATTAAAAGATATTGCACCTGTATTATTCGCTCATCCTTCCGAACACTTACCAGGGCTTATGGCATTCGAAATCTTGTCACTCTTTTTACAAAAGGATAAAAGAAGATACTCATTTTCTTGTTTTTTAGCAGGTATAGATGCGTTATTGAGCTTCTTGCTAAACGGATTTATCCGAGGCGCTTTGCTATTTTTTGCTGCTCTTTGCTTTCTTATAGGAATCGACAAAAAAGATCTAAACCGTTGAAACAGAGACTGAGATCTCGTAACTCATATTTTATTGGATTTATAAAATCTGTTTATCTTTGTTTATAACAACCAAGCTACTTTCAATAGCAAAGTATACTTTCTTCTAGCAAGTCTTGAAATCGTATTAGAAATTGAACCTCCTACGAAACCTACCTACTAATTAGCACCTTAGAATTTAAATAACAAACCCAAATAAACAGAAACAAATGAATAAAATTAGTACGCTAAGCATCTTTTTACTGATGTTTGCAATGGGCATTTCGCAACAGCCCAAAAAATCAGAAACCGTTGCTGTAAACGGCAAGAATATCTATTACGAAGTATATGGAGAAGGCAGTCCCCTTTTTCTTTTCCATGGATACACCTTATCTTCTAAATCTTGGAAACCATATGTTGTTGATTTCGAAAAGGATTATGAAGTTTATTTAGTGGATCTAACGGGACATGGGAAATCAGATACCTTTAAGGAAGACCTCTCTATAAAATCTGTTGCTAAAGATGTACAAGTTTTGGTACATTATTTAAAGCTAGATAAAATCAAAGCCATTGGTTTTAGTTTTGGTGGTGACATGCTCTACCAGCTCGCATTACTACAACCCAAACTCATGGACGCCATGATCACCATTGGCGCTGTTGGTACCTGGACAGTAAAGGATTTTCCAGAATATGAGGAAGCATTTACATTTGAAAATAAAGACAATTTCCCTTGGTTGACTAGCAGTCATAAAAATGATGAACAAATAAGACAATTAATGCTTCAGTTCAAAAATTATACAGTATCACTTAGTGATAAAGAATTACATAGTATACAACCAGAAGTACTTATTATGGTAGGTGATAATGATGAAGGAATGGATTTTACAGAGATAGCACGGGTAAAAAAACAGCTGCCAAAATCTGATCTTTGGGTTTTACCCAATGTTGCGCACGGAGCGCATGAAGGAGAAACCAAAGCTGATTTCATAAAAAAAGCGAATGCATTTTTTTCAAAGAATAAAACCAATTAAAAACAGCAGTTATGTGGGAAGAACAACTCGCCTTGTATGACCGTATTATAGATAGCCATCCAGAGATAGAACGCAAAGGCAAATCTATGCCTCATACAGCAACCAATACCTATATGTTTAGCATGCTTAATAAAGCGGGGGAAATAGGAATGCGTTTACCAAAAGAACAACGCGAGCAGTTAATGGAGGAGCATCATACTACCGAGTATAAATCATACGGTGCAGTGATCAAAGACTATATACTTATTCCAACTTCTTTATACGATCAAATAGATGTATTAGCTTCCTTATTGCATGATAGTTTTGAGTATACCAAGTCGTTAAAACCACAACCACGTAAAAATAATAGATCGTAAAAAAAGGCCGCCGAAAGGGTATTGCGATTGTCCTTCCAAAGCACCTTATTTTTCATTTCATGAACAAAAATGAATAAGTAAGGCACAACAATTCCCTTATAAAGGCGACCTAATTTTCAATCAACCAAAACTTATTTTGGCATTACCACAGCTTCAATAGCGTGGATAACCCCATTAGAGGCAGCTACATCTGCAATGAGCACAGTAGATTTATTCCCTTTTTGATCGGTTAGTATTACCTTATCTCCTTCTAAGGATCCGAAAATGGCATCCCCTTGTAGTGTTTTGGCCATAAAACCTCCACCATTAGCTTTTATAGAAGCAACAATATCTTTGGCAGTATACTTACCTGCAATGACATGATACGTTAATATAGCAGTCAACTGATCCTTGTTTTCTGGTTTTAAAAGTGTTTCAACCGTTCCCTTTGGTAAATTTCCAAAGGCATCATTGGTGGGTGCAAATACCGTAAACGGTCCTTCTCCCTTCAAAGCATCTACCAAACCAGCAGCTTTTACAGCAGCTACCAGGGTAGAAAAATTATCATTGGATACTGCTACGTCTACAATATCCTTGTCTTGTGCGTTTGCTGCTTGTGAAAAGGTCAATACAGCCATTGTTGTCAGTGTAATTAGTACTTTTTTCATTGTTTTAAATTTTAATTATTACAAAAGTGTTTTTGCGCGCTTTCAATTTTATGTACACCACTTTTTTTTGTTTGGATGAGTTTGGATTGTTTTTTATAATTTTGATAACATTTAAATTGCAAATGCAAGACACCCCAGAACTCATTCATCAACTACAACAAAAAAATGCTGAGGCACTCGTCAAGGTATATGACCAGTACAAAGGGGCTTTGTATGGGATAATTTTTAGGATGTGTCAGAACAAGCCTTTAGCAGAAGAATTACTCCAAGAAACTTTTTTGAAAATTTGGCGCAAATCAGATCAGTATGATGCTTCTAAAGGAAAATTTTTTACTTGGGCATACCGAATTGCTAAGAATACGACCTTAAATGCGCTTAGACGTAAGGACGACCTCATCCAAAACGAAGATTTAAGTGTATATGAAGATAGAAGTGCTCCAGAACCCAAAGCGGATTATTCAGCTTTAAAAGGTTCTATTGAACAATTAGACCCGCAACATAGGGAAGCTATTAAGCTGATATACTTTAATGGGCTAACACATCGAGAAGCCCATGAAGAAATGGGAGTACCATTGGGTACCTTTAAATCGTATGTTCGACAAGCACTAAAAAAATTGCGAGAAACCTATCAGCAAACACTATCTATAGTAGGATTATTAATTGAAATGATGGGATAATGGATAGAAAATCGATTAAAGAAGATGGCATACTAGAACAATACCTCCTAGGAGAACTTTCTGAGAAAGAAGCCATGGAAGTAACAGCAATCCTTGATGAGGATGCTGCACTACGCGCCTATTTTGAAAATCTAGAAGCAGATTTTGAACATCTTGCCTTTGAAAACGCGATTGAACCCGATGCCGCCGTTAAGACTAAGCTATTGAAGGTGGCAACAACCGCTGAGCAAGCTACCATTTCCCTTGCTACTAAAAAGAAAAGTTCTTTCAACTTTCCTATCGCAGCTAGTATTGCTGCATGTTTATTATTGAGTTCTATTTGGTTATACACCAATTGGAAAAATGCCGAAACCAATGTTGATAGTTTACAAAATAAGACGAGCGATTTAGAACAGCGAATTGAACGCTTGGAAGGCGATTTAGCAGGTACAAAGAAACAGTTTCAAGAGATTAACCAACCTAGTATGACCAAACTGGTCTTGAAGGGGAATGCAGTATCTCCAAATTCCGTAGCAGTAGCCTATGTAGACCATACTGCCAAAAGGGTTCTTTTAGACCCACAAGGCTTATCCCAATTGGATCAGGACCATGATTATCAGCTATGGGCCGATGTTGAAGGAGAAATGATTAATATGGGCGTAATTTCGTCTGAAGATGCGTTGATTGCCATGACGTATATTGAGCACGCAGAATCTTTAAATATTACCATAGAACCCAAAGGAGGAAATGATCATCCTACGGTAGAACGACTCATCTCAAACGTATATCTTTAATTCTAGTCCTTGCTTGCAGGCATCGCATACAGATCAAAATCTGCAGCCTCTGTTATAGTGAGGTCAACAAAATCACCAATCTTCACATAGTACTTTGCAGCATCAATTAATACTTCATTATCAACATCTGGAGAATCAAACTCTGTTCTTCCCACGAAGTAAGCCCCTTCTTTACGATCAATGATACAACGAAAGGTTTTTCCAATTTTTTCTTGATTGAGTTCCCAAGAAATTTGAGATTGGATCTCCATAATTTCATTGGCTCGTGCTTGTTTTACTTCTTCAGGCACATTATCTTCCAATGCAAAAGCATGGGTGTTTTCTTCATGGCTGTAGGTAAAACAACCCAAGCGCTCAAAACGCATCTCCTGTACCCAATCGCGTAAAGTCTCAAAATCTGCCTCGGTTTCTCCAGGATATCCTACAATTAGGGTTGTTCTAATAGTCATATCTGGCACAGCAGTTCTAAAATCTTGCAATAACTTTGTGGTTTTTGCTTGCGTAGTGCCTCTGCGCATGCTTTTAAGAATTGCATCTGAAATATGTTGTAAAGGAATATCGAGGTAATTACAAATCTTTGGTTCTTCCTTCATTACTTCTAATACATCCATTGGAAAGCCCGTTGGAAAGGCATAATGCAAGCGAATCCATTCAATACCCTCTACCAACACTAATTGTTTTAAAAGTGCCGCTAAATTGCGTTTTTTATATAAATCTAAGCCGTAGTAGGTTAAATCTTGTGCAATTAAAATAAGTTCCTTTACTCCATTCGCAGCTAATTTTTCAGCTTCTGTAACCAATTCCTCAATAGGTGTACTCTTGTGTTTCCCTCGCATAAGCGGAATAGCACAAAAAGAACAAGGTCTGTCGCAACCTTCTGCTATTTTAAGATACGCATAGTTCTTAGGAGTAGTGGTTAGTCTTTCTCCTATTAATTCATGCTTATAATCAGCTCCTAAGGCTTTTAACAAGTTGGGTAAATCACTTGTTCCAAAATAATCGTCTACATTGGGGATCTCTTTTTGCAGATCTGGTTTATAGCGTTCGCTAAGACATCCTGTAACAAATACTTTATCTACATTTCCTGCTTCTTTCTGCTGCACATATTCCAAAATCGTATTAACACTTTCTTCTTTTGCATTAGCAATAAAACCGCAGGTATTAATTACTACCACATTGCCTTCTCCTTCATGCACTACCTCTTTATCATTGGCTCGCAATTGTCCCATTAACACCTCTGAATCGTAGACATTCTTAGAACATCCTAAGGTAACTACATTAATCCTATTCTTTTTAAGCGATTTTGTACGCATACTACTTATTTTGAGGTGCAAAAATACAATTTAACATCCGCTATATACCGTTTTCTTTCATTTTTACGTTAAACTATAGAGAAGATTCCCTGTCTTACTATAAAACCTAAAGCTATGAAATGGACTACACTGCTAATTTTAGGATTCCTTTGTATTATTTTTAGTCAATGTTCTTCTTCCAATGATGACAATCCGGACACGCCCATGGACGAAGATACTATGGACCCTCCTACCATGTCTATGTACTTTCCGCCCATCACTGGCGGTGATTGGGAAACAATTTCCTTAGAAACTCTTGGATGGAATACAGATGCCACACAGGCTCTATTAGATTTCCTTCAAGAAAAGGATAGCAAGGCATTTATTATTTTGAAAGATGGGAGGATTGCGCTAGAAGCTTACTTTAATACCAGCTCTGCTAGCAGCAACGGTCCATGGAATTCTACAGGTAAAACTTTAAGTGCCTTCACCTTAGGAATTGCCCAAGAGGAAGGTTTCTTATCTATAAATAATGCATCTAGTGACTACTTAGGTAGTGGCTGGTCTTCCTTAGAGACAGCGGAAGAAAATGAAATAAAAGTAATTCATCATCTTAGTATGACAACAGGTTTGGATTACAATGTAACCAATTCCAATTGCACCACTCCCAATTGCCTAACCGCATTGCATACTCCTGGCACTTTCTGGTATTATCACAATGCACCTTATACATTAACCCAATCTATTATCAGTGGAGCAGTAAATCAAGAGTTCAATAGTTATTTTAATAGTAAACTTAAAAACCCAATAGGAATGGATGGCACTTGGCTAAAGCTTGGGTTTGCCAATGTATACTATAGTACAGCAAGGAGCATGGCACGGTTTGGTTTGCTAAACCTAAATGAAGGGAATTGGGATGGTACACCAATTTTATCTGATACTAACTATTTCAATGCTATGACTACTACTTCTCAAGACATGAACAAAGCCTATGGATATTTATGGTGGCTAAACGGGAAAGATAGCTTTAGAGCTCCTGCCAGTGAATTGCAGTTCCCAGGAAAGTTAATACCAAACGCTCCGGATGATCTTATAGCCGGTTTAGGAAAAGATGATCAAAAATTATATGTGATTCCAAGCAAAGGACTTGTAATTGTTCGCATGGGCGATGATACTGGAGAGGCATTACTAGGACCCTCCAGTTTTGACAATGAGTTGTGGGAAAAAATAAACTTACTAATTAACTAGCATTTACTCATACCCCATTGGGGCTTCACGTACCGGCAACTCTTTTTCATAAGCGCTTGCCAAATTTAATAAACTCCACTCCGACAGTTGTTTCCCAATAAAGGTAAGACTAATGGGTTCTCCAGAGGTCTTATAACCCATTGGAACGGTAAGCGCCGGATACTTTGCCACTGCTGCAAAACCAGCATGATAATTATTAATGGACAAAATAGCATCTAATTGGTGAGCGTCCATAGCAGTATCGAAATAAGTGCGACCGTTTTTTTGTAGTCGCCCTTTAATTTCTTCCAATCCTTCTGCTGTGGTAGAATCCACTAGAATTCCTTCAAACAGTGCTTGTCCATAAGGAATCCTAACCAAGGAATCCGCAGCATTGAAATTGACCGCATCTGCTATGGAAGTTATCGATACTTCTTTATTCGTAACATGGGTTTTAATATATTGAGGCAGATCATTCTTCATATCGATGTTAAGAATACTTAAGAATCCACTCATATCAACCTGAGGAGGCGTAAACTCAATAATTTCTGCTCCTAATGCCTTCATTTTCTCTACAGTAGTTTTATAAATAGAATCGCCTTCCACTAGGTTTTTAAATACTCCAAAACGTTTTCCCTTTATGGTTGCATCTGAAGTAGCATTCAAATAATATGAAGCTCCCCATTTGGTATTGATGGCAGCAGCATCTGCCGCATCAAATCCAAATAAAGCATCTAGTATAATGGCATTATCCCTGACATTTTTGGTCATAGGACCTGGCGTATCTAGGGTGCTTGAAATAGGAACAATACCTGCTCTACTAAGCAAACCAATAGTGGGTTTAAGTCCTACAACCGAATTCTGACTGGAGGGGGACAAAATAGAACCCGAGGTTTCCGTTCCTACAGCAGCAACAGCATAGTTAGCAGCTACTGAGGTACCACTTCCAGAACTAGACCCACCTGTTTCAAAAATACGTCTACCATATGGGTTTAGCGTTTGCCCTCCAACCGCACTGTAGCCTACAGGGCATCCGGAACATAAAAAATAGGCCCACTCACTTAAATTTACTTTGCCTAGAATGAGCGCTTTTTTAGATTTTAGTTGCGATACTATAAAAGCATCATCCACCGTATTTTCCATCAAAGCAATAGCTCCTGCTGTGGTCTTCATCCCAGCAGTATTAATATTGTCTTTCAATAAAATGGGCATTCCAAAAACAGGGTGACGGTAGGTAGTTGGGTCCGATTTTAATTCAGCGTCTAATTCTTTAGCTTCTTCTAACACATTTTCATTGAGTGCAATGACCGTATTTAAGGTGGTTGTATTATCTAATTCATATTTATAAATTCGATATAAATAAAAGAGTACTAGTTTTTCATAACTCAGTTTACCTGTTTTAATATGAGCTTGTATGGTTGGAATATCCTGTTCCAAAACCATGGGTTTTAATGCTTCATAATCACTTTCACTAAACGCAGATACTTCTGAGTACAAGGGAAGAAAAACCTCGTTCTTATCAAGCACTTTGGATTGAATAAGCTTATAACGCATTCTTTCCACCTCATGTTCTGCATTCGCTACTACTTCCGCAGAATCGTTATATGCTTCCCAAAGGACGATAGCTTCCTGCGTCTCTTTGTTTTCTTTACAAGCAATACTTAAAATCAATACCAATGCAATTAACAACTGTTTCATAAAACATTTTTTAGGTTATCGTAGTTTTTGATACTCTTACTTTTTATTTTTTTCTAGAAGCTTGGTCCATTCTTCTATATTTTTTTTATTCATCCGAACAAACTCATCTTTATCCTCTTCTTCGGCAAGTTTTAAAGATTTTTTTGCCGACCGTATGGCATCAGAATAATTATTCATAGTTGCCTCTACTAAAGATTTAACCCGATGAAAATAGTAGGTATCCCCACCTAAGTTTATTGCATTCTCTAAATATCTTAAAGCAAGTTTTGTATCTGTTCCTTGTTCTTGAAAGTATCTGGCAGCCTCATAATAGGTCTGGGCAGTAGGATTCGTTTTCAATTGCTGGTTTATTTCCTTACGCATTTGCGCATCTGTATCTACAACAATCGGAATGACAATTTCTGTATATTCCCATTGAAATATCAACTGGGCCGAATTATGCGTAATTGCATCAAAGCTTATTAGAAAATTCTCCTGTAGACTGGCCATACTCTTAGGTTTAACTTTGATCCTAAAAGCATCTTCTTTAGGGTTGTATGCTTTTCTACCGTCACCCCAATGTGTTGTATTTGTATGAAATACAATCTCCCATGCATCCTTTTGCGGAAAAGCATAAATGGCATACGTACCCTTAGCAAGTACATTTCCCATAATATGGATATCGGAATCTACCGTGATTTTGGTTGATTCATTAGCGCCCACTCGCCAAATACGGCCATAAGGTACCAAATCTCCAAAGATAAGACGTCCTCGAACTGCTGGTCTGGAATAAGAAATTGAAATCTTGGAAAACCCTACTTGCTGCTCTACCAATGCAGCAGGACTTGCTTTTGGATGTTGTATTTGTGCAGATGAAGATATCCACCCCGCCAATAAAAATAATATGCTTATTACTTTTCTCAACTAGCTCCGCTAAAAAAAGAATCCACAAACTCGTACTTATTAAAAACCTGTAGGTCTTCAATCCCTTCTCCTACTCCAATATACTTCACAGGAATTTGAAATTGATCAGAAATTCCAATAACTACACCTCCTTTAGCAGTACCATCCAATTTGGTAACTGCCAAAGACGTAACCTCAGTTGCCTTTGTAAATTCCTTTGCTTGTTCAAAAGCGTTCTGACCTGTAGAACCATCCAATACTAGCAAGACATCATGGGGTGCGTCTCCTACCACTTTTTGCATAACTCTTTTCACTTTGGTAAGCTCATTCATTAAATTCACTTTGTTATGCAACCTTCCAGCAGTGTCAATAATTACCACATCGGCATCTTGCGTAACGGCAGAACTTAAGGTATCAAAAGCAACAGAAGCTGGGTCACTACCCATGCTTTGTTTTACAATAGGCACTGCTACCCTATCTGCCCAAACCTCCAATTGGTCTATAGCAGCAGCTCTAAAAGTATCTGCAGCTCCTAGCACTACTTTTAGTCCTTGCTTTTTAAACTGGTAGGCCAACTTACCAATCGTCGTAGTTTTACCCACACCATTGACACCAACAACCATTATTACATGCGGTTTTGCTGTATTTGGGATACCAAAATCTGTTTCCTCACCTACATGGGTTTCGGACAATAGGCTTGCTATTTCTTCTCTTAGTATGGTGTTTAACTCCTCTGTACCCATGTACTTATCTTTGGCAACTCTTGCCTCTATACGATCTATTACTTTAAGAGTAGTATTTACACCAACATCCGAAGTTACCAATACCTCTTCGAGGTTATCTAGTACGTCATCATCTACTTTTGATTTACCCGCAACTGCTTTGCTAAGCTTGGAAAAAAAACTGCTTTTAGTCTTCTCCAAACCCTTATCTAGGGTTTCCTTTTTCTGTGAGGAAAATATCTTTTTAAATAAACTCATCTGTTCTTAAAAACGTTTTCCCAAAGATAGGAAAGTTAATAGGAATTGTAGCACATCACCTCTACGGTGGCCAAGGAAATCTGAATATAGATTTTCCTTTACAGCTTAAGGTATTATTCTATGTTTTAAATGCAGAGCAAAAAAAAAAGCTACTATCCGAAGATAATAGCTCTAAAATTTATGTTGATGACTATCTACTTCTTAGCCAACCAATCACTCACTGCTTCTGGTGCCATTACAGATTCTACGAATGTGTAAGCACCACTCTTAGGAGACTTTACCATCTTAATGGCTTTTGTTAATCTTTTTGAACTCGTTTGTAACGAGGCTACGGTCTTCTTTGCCATGACTCTTTTATTTTATTTC
Source organism: uncultured Flavobacteriaceae bacterium (assembly GCA_947500575.1). Taxonomy (GTDB): domain Bacteria; phylum Bacteroidota; class Bacteroidia; order Flavobacteriales; family Flavobacteriaceae; genus CANMSI01. Next base: position 294,755 of record CANMSI010000004.1, read on the forward strand.
TTTATGAACCGTCATCTTTTTAAGGATGGGATTGTATTTTTTGATTTCTATTCTGTCAGGAGTATTTTTCTTATTCTTGGTAGTAATATACCTAGACGTACCTGGCTTGCCAGAAGCTTTGTGCTCTGTACATTCTAAAATAACCTGGATTCGATTTCCTTTCTTTGCCATCGTTCTCTAAATTTATAGGATTATCTTAAAATCCCTTTTCCCTTCGCTTCTTTTAAAACTGCGGAAATTCCTTTCTTATTGATGCTTTTTAACGCTTTCGCAGATACCTTTAAGGTTACCCAACGATCTTCTTCCGGAATATAAAAACGCTTTTTAGATAGATTTACATTAAATCTTCTTCTGGTTTTATTAACAGAGAAAGAAACATTGTTTCCAAACATTGCTCTCTTTCCGGTGATTTCACAAACTTTAGACATTTCTATGTGATTTTAAACAGGGTGCAAATTTAATGCTTTTTTGTTGTACCGACAAAATTCTTATTCAGAATTTTAAAATTTCTTTCTGAAGTAATTCAAACGCCTTGTGTACGGACTTCTGAACGATTCGTTCTCTATGATTTCCCATGGTAAATTGAGTAGCAAACACTTCTTTTGGTGTGGCAATTCCTATGAATACCGTACCTACATCTGCATCCGAATCTCCTTTTGTTGGTCCGGCATTTCCCGTAGTAGCGATTGCAAAATCCGTTTTTATCAATTTTTGTACATTCTGAGCCATCGCTTTTGCAACTTCTGCACTTACCACAGAGTGTTCTGCCACCAGATTTGAAGGCACGTTTAAAACCTCTATTTTAGTTTCTGTAGCATAGCTAACCACACTGCCTTTAAAATAAGAAGATGCCCCAGGGATGGATGTAATCTTCTGTGCAATTTTACCTCCTGTAAAACTCTCTGCAGTGGCCAACGTATAGTTTTTAAGCGTTAATAATTTGGCAATGACTTCTTCAATAGTTTCTTCATCTTCCTCTCCATAAATAATATCACCAATTAGTCCATATAGTTTTTTAGATGCCACAGCTACTGCTTCCACTAAGGTATCCTTGTCTTTTCCTTTTGCCGTCAATCGCAAACGCACTTTTCCCAAATTAGGCAGGTACGCCAACTTTATAAAAGCAGGTAATTCATCTTCCCAGTCGGCTATTTTTTCCGCAATGGCACTCTCACCTACCCCATAAGTAACCACTGTTTTATGCAAGATATGCGGACGCTCAAAGGCAGTTATTATTTTAGGAATTACTTCATTTTTTATCAAATTCTTCATCTCAAAAGGTACTCCCGGCATAGAAACATACGCCGTATCACCTTCCATAATCCACATTCCAGGTGCGGTACCGTATGCATTGTGCAACACGGTAGCTTTGGAAGGAACCAAAGCTTGCATTTTATTTATTTCAGAAATAGGAGTGGTAATGTATTTCTTGAACAAATTAGTTACATGTTCTAAAACAGCAGCATCTTCAACCAAATGATCATTAAAATAAGTACATAAGGTATGTTTTGTAATATCGTCCTTTGTAGGCCCCAAACCTCCTGTAATTAGAACAACGTCTGCTCTAGAAGAGGCATCTTTTAGTGCCTGTAAAATGTGTGTAGTCTCATCCTGAACAGAAGTGATTTGATAAACAGAAACACCTATTTTATTAAGTTCCTTGGAAATGAAAGCAGAATTAGTATCTACGATTTGACCAATCAGGATTTCATCTCCAATAGTAATAATTTCGGCTAACATTAAACCTGAAAGTCTTTTTTCAATTCAGATATTACCTGATGAATATCTTTCTTTAGCAGTGGAAATTTTCGTTCAATTTCTTCAGAACTATTTTCTGGATTCTTCCCCAAGGTTTCGATTTCCAGAGCCGTAGCCCTTGTTTGATCCATTCCTAAAAGATCTACATTCGGTTTTATTTTATGCGCCAATTTGTAAATATTCTCATAATCTTGCGCTTCGATAGCAGTTTCTAAAGCAGCTAAATCTTCTGGCACTTCTTCTAAGAATACAGATATTACAGAGTTGATGAAGTCACTATCTCCCTCCGCCATTTCATTTAGTTTATCCAGACTGTAAATCATCCTTTAATTTTTACTGTGAACATTTCTTCATCTTCAAGAATACCTGAAAGATAGTCATTTGTACTTATTTTACCAACCCCAGCGGGGGTACCTGTAAAGATAATATCGCCTTTTTTTAACATAAAAAACTTTGAAACATAGGAGATAAGTTCGTCTATCTTCCAGAGCATCAGCTTGGTATTCCCTTTTTGTACCGTTTCTCCGTTCTTTCTCAATTCAAAAGACAACTCATTTATATCTTCAAATTTTGCTTTTGGCAACCATTTTCCAATCACGGCAGATCCATCAAAACCCTTTGCTTTTTCCCACGGCAAACCTTTTTCTTTCAATTGCGATTGTACATCTCTAGCCGTAAAATCAATTCCCAATCCTACTTCGTCATAATACGAGGGGGCAAATTGAGATGCTATATGTTTTCCAACCTTTTTGATCTTTACCAAGACCTCTACCTCATAATGTACGGCATTCGTAAACTCAGGAATATAAAAGTCTTGCTCCTTTGGTAATACAGCAGAATCTGGCTTAATAAAAACTATGGGATCGGTTGGTCGTTCATTAGACAATTCTTCTATATGCTCCGTGTAGTTTCTTCCTATACAAATAATCTTCATTCCTCTCTTACCTTTTCTTAATGATCTTTAAGTAGTTTTAAACTAATTGCTGGTATAAAGTTTTGAGTCATGTCTTTCGATTTAACGCTGAAGTTTGTCCACTCTCCCATACCATAGACCATTGCTTTATAATTCTGATTTTTGGTGTAAACCCCCCTGAACGTAGGAGCAAATCGATCTTCAACCACAGCTTTATTAGTCAGCGGGTCTTTGCTGGTAGTTTTATACCAATTATAGGGAACAAAAAGCCATTCTATTCCTATATATATGCCTTCTTTGGGTATCTTGATTTGTAAAGAGGATAAATCAATAGAAACATACTCTTGCTCCATATTCGCCTCTAAAACAATACTCTTTCTAAGAAGGTCTTTGTTAGGTTTTTTAGTGCCAGGAGCAACATCGTACATCCGTAACCTAAATTTTGCTGCATCTCTTTTGAAGTTTATATCCTTTTTCAAAAAGACAGTTACCGTATGCATATACTTCTTTTGGGCACCAATATTCGGAAAATAGAGGGCCACCACCCAAGGAGTGGCCGAAGATGAAAAACCGCTTGTTAAACTATAACTAGTAATTGGGTTGAGTACATCTGCATTTCCAAAATTTTCTGACACCACCACTTCATCTAATTCAAAAGACTCTTCTACAAGAAATATCTTTTTTTCCTTGTAAAGTTTTTGAGCATTTACAATTGTGTCCTTATATCCTAGTGAAGATATATGTACTTGTTTCTCTAAATAAGGAGTGGGAATATCTATAAAAAACTTCCCTTCTTCATCTGTAGAAGTTCCCTTAAGTGTATTCAAAAAACTTAGATTTACATAAGGGATTGGGTCTTTAGACCTGCTATCCATAACACTCCCCTCTAATAGTACTTCCTGAGCGTTAAGGGGGATCGCTAACAGAAAAATGTACCAAAACTTTCGCATACTTTTTAACCCAGCTTATTATTGAATTTACTTAGTTTAATTTGTGTTAGTACCTTCTTAGTATATAAAGGAAAATCTGCATTCAATATCCATCCAAAATAGCCAGGTTCCTTGTCTAAGACTTCATGCACCTTTTTTCCTTTATGTTTTCCAAAAGAAAAAGCAGCGTCTTCATCTTCATCTAAAATAATAAAGCCTGCAAAGTCCAAAGACTGTCTACGAGTAGAAAACTCTGATAGTTTTTTTATATTATTTTCCAATTCTGGATATCTATCCAATTGAGATAACAAGACTTCGTAGGTTGCTAAAGTATCTGCTTCTGCACTGTGCGCATCGGTTAAATCTTTATTACAATAAAAAGCATATGCCGCACCCAAGGTGCGTTTTTCCATTTTATGAAAAATAGTTTGAACATCTACAGACACTCTATTCTTCATATCAAAGTCGATCTCAGCTCTTAACATTTCCTCTGCGAGTAAAGGAATGTCAAAACGATCCGAATTAAAACCTCCTAAATCGCTATCCTTTATAAGGTTATAAATCTCTTTTGAAAGCTCCTTAAAGGTAGGTTCGTTTGCCACTTTTTCATTAGAAATACCATGAATTGCAACTACATTCTGAGGTATCTCCATCTCTGGATTTACCAACCATGTTTTACTTTCTTTATTCCCATTTGGAAAAATCTTTAAAACAGAAATTTCCACGATTCGATCTTTCGCTACATTAGTACCCGTAGTTTCTAAATCAAAAAAGCAAATAGGCTTCGTAAGCTGTAATTCCATCCTGTTTGGGTTTATGCAAAGATAACGGATAGTAGCTTTCCGAAAAACCGATCTTAGTTTTTATTCTGAAAAGAGTAAAGACCATAAAAAAAGCTCTGTTTATCTACAGAGCTTTTTTTACATTTAATTTAATTCTTTATACCTCTCTGTCTATATCCCAAGCTTCTAAGTAGTCTGCAACCGCTTTTACAAACATGCCACCCAGTGCTCCATTTACTACCCTATGATCATAGCTGTGCGACAAGAACATCTTACTGCGAATTCCAATAAAATCTCCTTCTGCTGTTTCTATAACAGCGGGTATTTTACGAATAGCACCTAATGCCAATATTCCAACCTGGGGCTGATTAATAATTGGGGTTCCAAAAACACTTCCAAAAGAACCAACATTTGTTACGGTATATGTACCATCTTTTATTTCATCTGGTTTAAGGGCATTATTTCTTGCTCTTGTTGCCAAATCGTTTACAGCTGCGGCCATGCCCACTAAATTTAGCTGGTCTGCATTTTTAATTACAGGAACAATTAGATTACCATCTGGTAAAGCCGCCGCCATTCCCAAATTGATATGCTTTTTCTTGATAACATTGTCGCCATCTACAGCAACATTTATCATAGGGAAATTCTTTATGGCCTTAGCAACAGCTTCCATAAAAATAGGCGTAAACGTTAATTTTTCGCCTTCTCTTTCTTCAAACGTTTTCTTTACTTTATTTCTCCAATTCACAATATTCGTAACATCTACTTCTATAAAACTCTGCACATGCGCAGAAGTAGATACACTATTTACCATATGTTGGGCAATTAATTTACCCATACGTGTCATTGGAATTACCTCATCTCCTCCAGAAACGGCAACTGGCGCAGCCACTTGTTTTTGAACAGCAGGAGAAGTCTTAGGTTCTTCAACTTTGGTCGTAGGTTTCGGTAAAGCAGTATCAGACGTAGCTTGGACTCCTGACTTTCTATTTTCAATATATCCTAAAATATCATTTTTGGTAACTCTTCCTTCCTTTCCTGTACCAGCAATACCATCTAACTCCTGAATTGAAATACCTTCTTGTTTGGCGATATTCTTTACCAAAGGAGAATAAAAACGATCTGAAACCGACTTAGATGTCGAAGAAGCTATTACAGGAGCTGCCACTGCTTCTTTTACAACTTCCATTTTTTCTTCAATCGCAGCAACTTCTGGAGTTGCTTGTTCTGTTGCATCAGAGGCTACAGCATCGCTATTTGGAACAGATGCTTCCCCTTCTACTTGAATTACCGCAACGGTTTGCCCAACTTTAATAACATCGTCTATTTCAAAAAGTTTTTCTAAAAGCACACCTTCCACCTCACTTGGCACTTCCGAATCTACCTTATCTGTTGCAATTTCAAAGACAGCCTCATCCATCTCAATTGTATCTCCTACTTCCTTCAACCAAGTGGTAAGCGTTGCTTCTGCAACACTTTCTCCCATCTGAGGCAATTTTAATTCAAATTTTGACATATTGATATTTTATATGCTGTTTTGGTATATTTTTTTGCAAAAATAATAAAAAAATGAGCTTATTTTTAAATTTAATATATTTTTAAGCAATATTTTTTATTATGCTTTTATAGAGTTTTCAAAAGGAATTCTATTTAATATACTCCTTCCCAATGTCACTTCATCCGCATACTCTAGTTCATCTCCTACGGCAACCCCTCTAGCAATTGCAGAGGTTTTAATTTCTAAGCCTTCCAACTGTTTATAGATATAAAAATTGGTAGTATCTCCTTCCATGGTTGAGCTTAACGCAAAAATGAGTTCTTTTATTTTTCCTTGCTTTGATTTATCAACCAAAGAAGCAATTGTTAAATCTTGCGGACCTACACCTTCCATCGGAGATATTTTTCCTCCTAAAACATGATATAGTCCTTTATATTGTCCTGTATTCTCAATAGCCATTACATCTCTTATATCTTCTACTACACATACCAAACTTTCATCTCTTTTAGGATTAGCACAAATTTCGCAGGTAGCCACATCAGAGATATTATGGCAATTAGAGCAAAATTTAATTTCGTCTCTCAAAGAGGCTAAAGAAGATGCTAAACGTATGGTTTGCTCAGGGGGTTGTTTCAACAAATGAAGCACCAATCTAAGTGCTGTTCGTTTACCAATTCCAGGCAATTGCGACATTTCATACACCGCATTTTCCAAAAGTTTTGAAGAAAATTCCATTCCAATAATTATCCCAACAAAATTACAACTTTATTCTAGTTTGCAAGTACCTAAACCTAGGTACGAGTACTATTTTAAGTTTTTGTATTTTGCATTGGAAATTTCCGATATATGACAGCTTTGCATATTTTGCTATTAATAGGAGGGTACTTCCTACTACTTTTATTAATCTCTTATTTTACTGGCAAGAATGATTCTAACGCAGACTTTTTCAAAGCTGGAAAGCAATCTCCGTGGTATTTAGTAGCCTTCGGAATGATTGGAGCATCTCTATCTGGAGTTACCTTTATTTCAGTTCCTGGTGCAGTTAAAGGGGCTGAGTTTGGATATATGCAAGTAGTTTTAGGATACTTGGTAGGTTATTTTGTGATTGCCTATATCTTACTACCCATCTATTATCGTCTAAATGTCACCTCTATTTACGAATATCTAGAGCAACGTTTTGGTGTGGTTAGTTATAAAACTGGTGCCTTTTTCTTCTTTGTTTCAAGAGTATTAGGTGCTTCATTCCGATTGTTTTTAGTAGCAATTGTTTTACAGCAGTTTGTTTTTGATGCATGGGGAGTACCTTTTGAAGTTACGGTTGCACTCTCTATTTTACTCATTTGGATCTATACCTTCAGAGGAGGTATTAAAACCATTGTCTGGACAGATACCTTACAAACACTTTTTATGCTCTTATCGGTAGGCCTCTCTATCTATTTTATCAATGACAAATTAGATTGGAGTTTTACAGAATTTTTAGCTTCGGACGAACTAAAGGAGTACAATACTATATTTTTTACTGAAGACTTTTTTGCACGTAATCACTTTTTAAAATCGTTCATTGGCGGTATTTTTATTACCATTTGTATGACGGGCTTAGACCAAGACATGATGCAAAAAAACCTGAGCTGTAAATCGCTAAAGGATGCTCAAAAGAATATGGTTTCTTTTAGTTTGGTATTAGTGCTTGTAAATTTTGTTTTTTTATTATTAGGAGCATTACTTTTTATATACGCCCAAAGGTTTGAAATTGCAACGCCATTGATGGATGGAGCACCCAAGTCCGATTTACTTTTCCCCGAAATAGCCCTGAACAGCGGTTTAGGAATTACGGTAGCAATTACCTTTATGTTAGGGCTCATTGCCGCCGCATATAGCAGTGCAGACAGCGCACTTACCTCTCTGACTACTTCTTTTTGTGTAGATTTTCTAAACCTAGAGAAAAGACCAGAACATCAACAAAAAAAGTTGCGTAAGCAAACACATATTACCATGAGCGTAATGCTCGTAGTTGTTATTATTACTTTTAAACATGTTCTTGATAGAAATGTAATTGATGGTCTACTTACGGTAGCTTCGTATACCTATGGGCCACTTTTAGGCCTATTTGCTTTTGGTATTTTCACCAAATATCAGCTTAAGGATGCCTATGTTTGGATCGTTGCTCTTTTGGCTATTGGCGTTGCTACTTTCATTGCCAATGCCCCAACAATATATGCTTATATGCAAGAATATGCGCTAGTCAATTGCGAGGGTAGTACTTGGGAATGCGCATCTGCATATGCTACCGAAAACTACTATATGGTGGGATATGAACTCCTTTTACTGAATGGGTGTTTTACTTTCTTAGGCCTATTCCTAATTAGAAGTAGAAAAAAAGTATCTCATAAATAATTTCATTCTTTACTGGTTTGTGAAAGTTGAATTAAGACTTCAAAATCGTCCAAAATTGAATTGCCTAATGCTTCCAAAAATTCCTTAGAAAGAGAGCTTCCTGTATATTCATTGTCAATTTGAAGTACTAAAACATCTTGATGAAAATAACTAAAAGCTTCATAAACAAAGTTGTCTTTATCGCTATAGCTCTCATTATCAATAGCTGTTTCATATTCCGAACTTTTCTCACTTACATATATTAATTGTCCATTCTCTAGGTAATATGTGTTCTCTCTTTTAGAGTACACATCAAATCTGGATAAATCCATTTTCTTGAGACTGCCCTCCAAATAGTAAAGCTCAAGAAATGCTTCTTTTGAAGCAAAATTGTCGATTTCAAATGAAACTATGTCCTCCCAATTTTCTTCGGCATTCATTTTCGCAACTTTAGCATCTATGCTCATAGCAAGGGAATCTATTTCTTGTGCATACATGGAATAGTTGATGCAGCAAAAAAATATAAAACAAAGAGCTACCTCCTTTCTAATCATTCTCAACTAATTTATACTGGTTGGTTGCCAAAAGAACAAGGGTACAGGCAACAACCACCTGAATCCCATTTTCTTTTAGCAAATTATAAAAAGGTAAATTTTCTGTACCAGGATTAAAAATCACTCTACGTGGTTGTAATCCTACTATTTCATTGTAGTATTCCACTTGCCGCTTAGGATTAAGATATAAAGTAATGGTGTCTATATTTTGAAAATCCTCTAATTTGGTTTTTATTTGTACGCCAGAAACTTCTCCCAACCTAAGACCAAACGCCTCAGTCTCAATATTCTTTTCAACAAGTCTTTGAATTGCTATATTACTGTATCGTTGGGGTTTTAGAGAAGCTCCAAAAACAAGTGTTTTTGACATATGTTAATTTTCGTGTTAAACTGTGTTAATTGCTGTAACTTTTTTTAAAAAAAATTGTCTCTTGTTTAAGGATAAAATTTTAGTCATTGATAACGCTATGTTTTTATAGTTAATGGTTAGTGTTTAATATAGCCTATCAATGAAAGAAACCCTGACGGAGACGTCAGGGTTTTGTATTTTATTTAGCATGCTATTACAAAACCTAATTTTATCGCCATCACTCAAAGATAAAATAAATACAAAAACACCATTCTATTAATAGTTTCATTTTTCTTAGCCTATTCCCTGTTAAAATCTGTTAAAATCAATTTTATTAAGTAACATATTTCATTTTTCATCGTCAATTAAATAACATCAATCAATCACAAGCGAACAATTTTATGATCAAATTAATTTTACTTCCAAATTCATCGATACTGTTGTGCTCTTTACCAAAAACATATAATGAAACATGTCATTTAGAAGCCTTCCCATATTTAAAAAAGGACGGTACTGAAACATGCTAAAAAATCTTTCACTTTGATATTACTGTAATTAGGAGGGTTGGTTGGTTTTCTCTTACAGTATATCAATAAAAAACCCCGATGCAAATGCATCGGGGTTTTGTTTTTAAAAAGATACTTTTATTCAAAAATTCCTGTTGGGTGCCCATCTAGGCTGATTGTATTTTTTTGTTTCCAATAATCTTTAATTCCTTCATCTCCTTTAGCTACTGCCCACTCTTTCAGCATAGACCTATCTTCCTTATAGTCCATTAAAGGCACACCTGTACCGCAAGAGGTCTGAACTAAATCAATTTGCATATTAATTAGTTGTCTCCTCCCAACCATATCTGGAAATAAATGAATATGCTCATTCCAAAAATCATCTCTTTCATGATATCCAACGGCTGTACCATAGAGTCTTAAGATCATTGGTGGGCCTTCGAAAGCACAAAACATAATGGTCATTCTATCCGAAAATTGTAGATGCGTACTAGTTTCATTACCACTCCCAGTTAAGTTTAACCACACTGCACGATTTTCGTCAATAATCTTAAAAGAAGCCATCCCTTTTGGTGAAAGATTAATACGCCCATCTTCCATTGCAGTAGCAACAAAAAAAAGGGGTTGAGCGTTTATAAAACTGATTAAGCGAGGTGTTAATTTCTTTAGGCGCTTTCCCATATACAACATTTAAGATTTACCATTTGATTATGGCACTTCCCCATGTAAAGCCACTCCCAAAAGCTGCTAATACAAGTAGATCTCCTTCTTTTACTTTTCCAGCTTCCCATGCTTCAGTTAGTGCAATTGGAATAGAAGCTGCGGTTGTATTTCCATATTTCATAATATTATTAAACACTTGATCATCTTGCAATCCAAATTTCTTCTGGATGAACTGAGAAATCCGCAAATTAGCCTGATGCGGAACCAATAGATCAATATCCGTCGGAGTCAAGTTATTGGTTTCAAGACCTTCCAGTATCACCTGACTAAAACGAACCACAGCATTTTTAAAAACAAACTGCCCATTCATATATGGATAGTAAGATTCATCATTAGGATCGTTATCTTCAATGATATCATTTACCCAACGTTTCCCCATCCCTGGAGCTATTAACGATAGTTCTTCTGCATGTTGCCCTTCAGAATGCAAATGTGTAGAAAGTATACCCTTCTCTAGATTCTCTTCTCTGCTAAGTACAGCAGCACCTGCACCATCACCAAAAATAACAGAAACTCCTCTTCCCCGAGTGCTCATATCCAAACCATGGGAATGTAGTTCTGATCCTACTACCAAAATGTTTTTATACATTCCACTTTTAATGTACTGATCCGCCACCGAAATCCCATAAACAAATCCGGAACACTGGTTTCGCACATCTAAGGCTCCTACTGTCTTTATACCTAAATCACGTTGTACTAATACCCCAGGTCCAGGAAAATAATAATCTGGACTTAAGGTTGCAAAAATAATAAAGTCAATATCGTCCTTATCAATTCCCGCTCGTTCTATAGCCACTTTAGCAGCTTTTACGCCCATAGAGGTAGTGGTATCTCCATCGCCTTTAACCACATGCCTACGTTCTTTAATCCCTGTCCTTTCTTGGATCCAAGCATCACTCGTATCCATGACTTTTGATAGGTCGTCATTAGTTACCACATTTTCGGGTACATAATACCCCAATCCTATAATTTTTGAGTTGTACATAAGGTATGGAAAATCTATTGTGTTGGTTATATGAACTAATATAGGGAAAAAAACCCATATCAATTCAGACCTAATGTAGGTTCAATTAGTCCAAATACTTTTCAAAACTACGCACCTCAACGGTAGCCTTTAAATCGTGTAACAAATTATAAAGTCCAAAAAATGTTCTATTTAAATACAAGAAGTGTTTAGAGCCGCGATTACCGTTCATTTTACGTATTTGTTCATCTTTTGAATATTGTTCACTTAAGTTGGCAATCCTGGTCCAAAACTCGCCATCTCCAAAATCAAACACATTCGCATTAAAAGGGGCCGTAAATAAGCTGAGCATTTCTTTAAAAAGTGCTTTAAAAAACCGAAGTTCTTCTTTAGAATCCGTAGGGGTTAAAATTTCGAGTTGATAAAGTTTTTCCATAAAAAAGGAATCATCCTCAAGGTTCTCCTTCTTGGCCAACTCAAAGTAAGGAATGTAAAATTCATCTGGTATTTCTTTTATACATCCAAAATCTATTGCTATCAAGGTTTCTTGCTCACTTACTAAAAAGTTTCCAGGATGTGGATCGGCATGTACTTTCCGCAAACCATGGATTTGAAACATATAAAAATCCCATAATGCTTGTCCTAATTTATTTCCTAAGTCAGCGCTAAAATTGGTCTTTGCAAATTCACTTAAATGACTACCCGTCATCCAGTCCATAGTTAAAATTCGTTCACTAGACAACTGCTCATAATACTCTGGAAAGTGCATATTAGGAATGTGGGTACAGGCCTCGGTAATTTCTTTACTTTGCTTTAATTCTAACACATAATCTGTCTCTTCAAGCAGTTTGTATTCTATTTCCTTAAAATACTTATCTGTGTCTTTTCCTTTAAGGTTGAACATTTTTAAGGCGATGGGCTTTACCAGAGCCAAATCACTGCTAATACTTTCCGCTACTCCAGGGTATTGTATTTTTACAGCAAGCGTTTTACCGTCTTTGGTTGCTTTGTGCACTTGCCCAATACTTGCGGCGTTCACCGAGTCTTTTTGAAAAGTGTCAAAAATTTCTTCTGGAAATTTATTTAAGTACTTTTTGAATGTTTTTCGAACCAAAGGAGCAGATAACGGTGGTACCGAAAATTGCGATAAGGAGAATTTGTCTACATATGCCCTTGGAAGTATATTTTTCTCCATGCTCAACATCTGAGCCACTTTGAGGGCACTTCCTTTCAAACTCTTCAGTCCGTCATAGATATCCTCGGCATTATCTTCATTGAGTTCTTCCTTACTAAGCTCAGGATTTATTAATTTTTTACTATAATATTTAACATAGTTCCCTCCCACTTTTACGCCTGTCTTCATCAATTTCCCAGCACGCTCCAGCTTTCCAGTAGGTATTTTATCCAATGTCTTCATGGGCTATCAACAATATATTATTTGTGATCTTTTCGCAATTAGTTTATGCAAAATTCTCTTTATATAAGAACTTACCAAAATCTATAATGCTCTCTAAGGGTGTATTATCAAAAAGGTCAAAAATGGTATTTACAGATTTTTCTATTGCCAGATCTGTCTTTTCAAAACTTGGGGAAGAATCTTCCATCCAAAACTTAAGTAAAAACAGAAATTGTAACCAAGCTCCCTCGGAAAAAATCTTTGGATTACGTCTTGTAATTTTATAGTTCTTTTCCTCATTTGCTTCTTGAATAAGTTCTGATGCAAAGTGTTTAACATTCCTTCTTAGCCCCTTCAATTGCGAAAGGTTTTTTAATACATTTTGATGTTCCTGCAAAACAAACAAAACATAACTCCGGTTTAAAGTAAGAAGCTCAAAAAAGGAAAATAAGAATGTGAGCATTTTATCTTTATTAGAGAATTGCTCATATTCTTTGTTCTTTTCTATTAAGGACTTGGTGTTCGAATAAAATTTATCCCATATTGCTCGCTGTAACCCTTCTATAGATCCGAAAAACTGATAAAAATCTTGTTCATTGATCTGATTATTTTTACAAAATTTATAACTTGATTTGGGCACTACTTCATGTTCCAAAACATAGGTCATATACTTCTCAATAATCGTATCTTCTGTATTCTTTTTGGCACTCACTTTTGCTGACATGTATTATTTCCTTTTGTTGATATAAAAATACAATACTCTGAACATTTATTCTGTTAAATCCTTCAAAATTGTTTAATTTTTGTTACGAAAAAACGTGCCTTGGGGGAAAGCACGTTTTCACACAACCTAACCAATAAATAAACAAATTACAGAACTTTCTTTTTCATAGCAAGATCTTTTCTGTAACTACAATGTAAATATAAAAAATGTTTAATTTTTATCCTATAATATTAAACAAATCTTATGTTAATTTTTTTCCGATCCATCAAAAAATGAAGTATTACCGATGTTTGATCGTGGCAGAATGATTTGTTTTTCCTGTACAAGCAAGTGCCAGTTTGTCATTCATATGCATTTTGGTACTTTTTTTGACTTATATGAACATCGAACATTAATATTTAAACAACATAATATGGCCACAGGTAAAATCAATGTTTCTGTTGAAAACATATTTCCACTAATTAAGAAGTTTTTATACAGCGATCATGAAATCTTTTTAAGAGAACTCATTTCCAATGCAACGGACGCTACATTAAAATTGAAACATCTTTCCGCCATAGGAGAATCTAAAATAGCCTATGGAGATCCTCAAATTGAAATCAAAATTGATAAAGAAGGGAAGAAAATTCACATTCTAGATCAAGGGATTGGGATGACCGAAGAAGAGGTAAAAAAATATATTAATGAACTGGCATTTTCTGGTGCAGAAGAGTTCTTAAACAAATATGATGATACAGCCAAAGATGCCGGAATTATAGGACATTTTGGGCTCGGTTTTTATTCTGCCTTTATGGTTGCTAGTAAGGTTGAGATTATCACTAAAAGCTACAAAGATGAACCCGCTGCGCATTGGTCGTGTGACGGATCTCCAAAATTCACGCTTAAAAAAGGAAAGAAAGAAGCGCATGGAACTGAAATTATACTCCATATTGCAGAGGATTCTGAAGAATTCTTAGCTGAAAGTAAAATTTCTGAGCTTCTCAAAAAATATAATAAGTTTATGCCTATCCCAATTAAATTTGGGACAAAGACAGAAACTTTACCGAAACCGGAAGATGCAAAAGAAGAAGATCCTGCACCTACACAAGAAGTAGACAATATTATCAACAATCCTAACCCAGCTTGGACCAAACAACCTACTGATTTGGAGGATGAGGATTATAAAGGTTTTTATCGCGAATTGTATCCAATGCAGTTTGAAGAACCGCTATTCCATATACATTTGAATGTAGACTATCCATTTAACCTCACAGGGATTTTATACTTTCCGAAACTTACGAACGATCTTAATGTTCAAAAAGACAGGATTCAATTATACCAAAATCAAGTATTTGTAACAGATAATGTAGAGGGAATTGTACCAGAATTCCTAACCATGTTACGTGGGGTTATAGACTCTCCAGATATACCTTTAAATGTTTCGAGATCCTATTTACAAGCGGATGGAGCGGTAAAAAAGATCTCTTCTTATATAACTCGTAAAGTTGCAGATAAGTTAAACTCCCTTTTCAAAAACAGCAGAGAAGATTTTGAAGCAAAATGGAACGATATTAAAATTGTAATTGAGTATGGAATGCTATCCGAAGAAAAATTCTTTGAGAAAGCAGACAAATTTGCTTTATACCCTACCGTTGATGGCAATTACTATACTTTTGAAGAACTACAGGAAAAACTAAAAGATCTTCATACAGATAAGGACGATAAACTGGTCGTATTGTACGCTTCAGATAAAGAGGCCCAGCATAGTTATATTGAAGCGGCCAAAGCAAAAGGATTTGAAGTGCTTTTATTAGATTCTCCAATTATATCTCATTTAATGCAAAAATTGGAAACTTCTAAGGAGAAGCTTTCTTTTGCAAGAGTAGACGCAGATCATTTGGACAATCTGATCAAAAAGGAGGATACTCAAATTTCAAAATTATCAGATGAGGAAAAAGAGCAATTAAAAGGAAATCTGGAAGAAGTAATCAAAGATAAAGGCTACACGGTTCAATTAGAAGCGATGGATAGTGCAGCTTCTCCATTTATTATTACAGAGCCCGAATTTATGCGCAGAATGAAAGAAATGCAACAATCCGGTGGTGGAGGCGGTATGTTTGGTATGGGTGGCATGCCAGAGATGTACAATTTAATTGTAAACACAAATCACGAATTAGTCAACGAAATATTAACAACCAAGACCTCAAAAAAAAGAGAACGGTTAATTAATCAATCATTAGATCTAGCTCGTTTGTCCAAAGGATTATTAAAAGGTGAAGAACTTACTGCCTTTATAAAACGCAGTTACGAAATGGTAAAATAGTTGTACCCTTTTATGATATTCACAACCGCCTTACTTCTGTTTGGCGGTTGTTTTTTTTAGAAGCATTTATGGATCAAAAGATGTACCTTTAAGATATGGAATACCCATGGGATCTATATCTAATGGCCGCAATGTATGTCTTTGCAGGTAGCATGCATTTTATAAAACCGAAGGCATATCTGCGAATTATGCCTCGTTATTTACCCAAGCCAAAATTTTTAGTACATCTCAGCGGTCTTATGGAGGTTTTTCTTGGCATTGGTGTTTGTATTCCACTATTAAAGAATAGTAGCATCTATGGAATAATTGCTATGCTTGTTGTGTTCCTGTTAGTACACTTTTATATGTTATCAGGAGAGAAAGAATCTGCCGGGGTTCCTAAATGGATTTTAGTTCTTAGAATTCCTTTGCAATTTGGTTTAATGTATTGGGCGTATTGGTATTTGCAGTATTAATACCTGATATACGATTTATTGAAATACATTTTCAGCAGCGATATTTGGATAAGAACCAACAAGGCTAGTACTACCGATCCATATACGTACATATTTGGAATCTCTGTTGCCAAAGGTTTTCCAAAAAGATTAAAACTGGCTAAATTATTCAATCGTGATGCAGCCAACCAACTGCTTTCAAAACCTACATTTGCTATTAGAACATAAGCAAAAATTGCCAAGGTAAGACATCCAAACACCCACCATACAAAGCTTGGAATTAAAGGAGCGTATACCATTGGCTTGTCCTTACTCGTTTTCTTTTCTAATTTGGCCAGCACCGTCTCTGTAAAATTATGACAAGGCATTTCAAAACCAGCCTCCTTTATAATTTTGGAAGTAAAATTATTCAAAGTTTTCTCCTTATCCTTTTCCATAACTTTTCAATGTTTCTGGTTCTAATTTCGATACTAATAGGGCAGCGAGTCTTTTTCTACTTCGAAACAAACGCACCTTAATTGTATTCGATGTTGTTCCTGTAATTTCAGATATCTCTTCTAAAGATAACTCTTCGAAATAAAATAGCGTTAAAACAGCAGCATCATCTGGAGCCAATTTTTGAATCGTATGTTTTATGATACTCCTGCGTTCTTTTAATTCTATACTTTCCAGAATTTCCTCTGTATGGGCTATACCTCTTATCTCAGAAAGTTCTATCCCATTTGCCTCAAATTGTCGATGCTTCTTTTTCAATTCATCCAAACTTCTATGATACCCAATCTTATACAACCAGGTAGAGAATTTTGCATCTCCTTGAAAAGCTGGCAATTTTTGAAATGCTTTTAAAAAAGTATCCTGAGCTACTTCTTCTGCCACCTCCTTATTTTTTACCATTCGAATAGCCAGTGTATATACCATATGTTTATAACGGTCTATCAATACCGAAAATGCATTCGTATCTCCTGCTATTGTTCTGCTAATATAGTGTTGGTCTTCCTTAAGGCTCATTTGCCTTATAGGACGTAATTCGTGGCCTTAAGGTTACATCTTCTTTAAAAAAAATTAAAAAACTGTAACCTAAACAAAATTTCTATCGTCATATGCTGTGAAATCAATTTAATAATTCATTTAAAAAACACATATAATGGGAGGAGAGGTTTTAATATTTATAAGTTTATTTTTAGTTGTATTCGGATTGGCATATCTATTCTATTCTACACGAAATAAAGAGCGCTTGGCTTTGATTGAAAAAGGTGCAGATGCGAGCATTTTTGTTAAGGGGAAAAGAGAAAATGCTGCCCCATTTTGGAAAGTACTGATCCTAAATTTAGCATTACTTTTAATGGGAATAGGGATTGCAATTTTCATGGCATCCATTATGGTGCACAGCCTTGGAGTAAGAGAAGACGTAGCTTTTCCAGGCACTATATTTCTTATGGCTGGTGTTGGACTTTTCGTAGGTTTTACCATGACCAAACGGCTAGACAAAGAATACTAGTATAGGTCATATACAAGACAAAAGTTATTGACCTTTAATCAGCATAAAAAAACCACCTAAAGGTGGTTTTTTTATTTAGCTGAACTAATTTACTCTAACTATTATGCTGTATAAATTCAATGATCAAAGGAGCCAACTCTTCTCCTTTATCTTCTTGTATAAAATGCCCAGCCTCTTTAATAATTTGATGTGCTTGTCCGCGAGCACCTGGTACCTTCGCTTGAAAAAACAAATCGCCTCCTTTCATTATAGGATCCGAATCTGCAAAAAGTGTTAAGAAAGGCTTCTCCCATGCTTCCCATATCTTCCAAGCAGCATCACAAGCTGGTATTTCCTTATGAGGGTCTTCCCCATCAAAAGGCACTAACATTGGAAAAACGCGGGCTCCTGCCTTATACGTATCATCTGGAAAAGGAGCTTCGTATGCCGCAATTACCTCATCATCTAATTGTGAAACAGTGGCCATCTGCAATATTCCTCCAGCTGAAAAGTTCGGTGTCTTCTGAGAAAAATCACGCCATTTTCTAAACGCATCGTTTGCATAAACTCCTGTTCTTGGCAAAAAGGTATTAGATACAATAATTGTACTAAACAAGGATGCTTGGGCAGCAGCAACACGCAGCCCCAACAAACCACCCCAATCCTGACAAAAAAGATGAATATTGGTCAATTCAGTTTTCTCGATAAAGCTTGATAACCACTTAAAATGGTTACTAAAACTATAATCTTCCTGCTCATCTGGCTTCGCAGATTTTCCAAATCCAATTAGATCGGGTGCTATTACCCTATAACCACCGTCAACCAAAATAGGAATCATTTTACGATAGAGATAAGACCAACTAGGCTCTCCATGCAGCAATAATACAATTGGCCCTGTTCCCTCATCCACATAATGCATTTGCAATCCCGATGCAACCTCACAATAATTTGGTTTAAAAGGATAGTCTTTTATATTTTTAAAGCGTGCCTCGGGCGTTTTTAAGATATTCATTAAAAGATATTTTACTGCATTAATTCTATTCGAACATAAGGGATACAAACTCTGCTACACATGCCGGTTTTTCCGAACCTTCTATCTCTACCAGACAATCCCAAGTAATTTTGAGACCATTGGAACCATAATCCTCTATAAAAGCAATTTTACCTATTAAACGTAGTTTGCTATTCACAATCACTGGGTGTGGAAATCGAACCTTATTTAATCCATAGTTAACGCCCATTTGAGCACTTTCTACAGTAGCTATGTCCTCTAACATCTTCGAAAGCAATGAAACAGACATAAAACCATGGGCTATAGGTGCCTTAAAGGGCGAATGTTTCTTTGCTTTCTCTATATCTACATGAATCCATTGAAAATCCAAAGTGGCTTCTGCAAATGAATTAATCATCTTCTGAGTTACCGTTATCCAGTTCCCTACAGGTAAATCTGTTCCTTCTAATTTACGAAACGCTTCAAAATCCTTACAAATCAATCTTTCCATAATGCTATCTTGAGATTCCGCCATCTATAGTTAGACAAATTCCAGAGACATACTGTGA
Source organism: uncultured Flavobacteriaceae bacterium (assembly GCA_947500575.1). Classification (GTDB taxonomy): domain Bacteria; phylum Bacteroidota; class Bacteroidia; order Flavobacteriales; family Flavobacteriaceae; genus CANMSI01. The sequence continues at coordinate 313,997 of CANMSI010000004.1, forward strand.
CTCGTCTGAGGCTAAATATAAATATCCATAAGCGATGTCTATGGGTTGAGCCGCTTTTTGCAAAGGAATTTGCTTCTTAATGCTCTCTAAATGTTCTGCCGGTATTTTTTCTACCATTTCGGTTAAGGTAAAGCCCGGTGCCAGTGCATTTGCGGTAATACCGTATTTTCCTAGTTCCATTGTCCAGGTTTTAGACATGGCAATTACTCCTGCCTTGGCAGCCGAATAATTCGTCTGTCCAAAATTTCCTCGCAATCCTACATTGGAAGCGGCAGTAACAATACGTCCATAATTTGCTTCTTTCATATAAGGTACAACTGCTTGTGTGCATAGAAATACTCCCTTAAGATTTACGTCGATTACTGCATCCCACTCATCTTCACTCATTTTTTGCAAAGTTTTATCACGTGTAATCCCTGCATTATTAATTAAGATATCTATTTTTCCATATCGCAAATGTACATCTGCAACCGCTTTATGAATCGCTTCTTTATCGGTAACAGAAATATTTAAAAACTCCGCTTTCCCTCCTGCATCATTTATTTCTTTGGCAGTATGCTCCCCATCAGAAAGCACATCCCATATAATTACAGTCGCTCCTTCCTTGGAAAACAACTCAGAAACCGCTTTCCCTATTCCTCTAGCGCCACCAGTTACAATGGCTATTTTATTCTTTAATCTCATCTTTATAGTATTAAATCAATTGTGTAACAACATCATATTCCAATAACCACTTTCCCTTTTACTTTCCGTTCCATCATTTCTTCTAATGCTTTGGGTGCATCTTCCAAAGAATACACTTTGTGAATATGTGGGTTCAATTTTCCTGCTCCATACCATTGCATTAATTGCATGGTATTTTCCATGTTCTTTTTGGGCGTTTTCATAGCAAAACTGCCCCAAAAAACTCCTACTAGAGAAGAGCCTTTTAACAAGGCTAAATTGAGTGGTATTCTAGGAATATCTCCAGCAGCAAAGCCAACAATTAGGTATCTACCTTCCCATGCCATTGCCCTTACAGCGGCTTTAGCATAGGTTCCCCCAACAGGATCATATATGACGTCGGCCCCTTTGCCATTTGTCAATTCTTTAATTTTCTCTTTAAGATCTTCTTCATTATAATTAATGGTTTCATCTGCACCATAGGAAGTACATAAGGCCAATTTATCCTTGGATGAAGCTGCTGCAATGACTCTGGCGCCCATTAACTTTCCCAATTCTACCGCAGCCAGTCCTACACCTCCCGAAGCACCAAGAACTACTAATGTTTCACCACTTTTTAAGTTTCCTCTATCCTTTAAGGCATGATACGAAGTTCCATAGGCCATCATAAAAGATGCTGCAATAGAAAAATCCATTTGCTGCGGTTTGGGAAAACATGCGCTAGCGGGTACCACTACCTCCTCAGCAAAACCTCCATTTAACACAAAACCAAAAACCTCATCTCCGGGTTTTACATGTTTTACCCCTTCACCTACTGCTTTTACCACACCAGCAATATCACTACCCGGTGTAAATGGAAGTTCTGGTTTAAACTGATACAAGCCCTGAATAATAAGCGTATCAGGGAAATTTACACCACATGCCTTAACAGCAACCAATACCTCTTTCTCTTTTGGCGAAGGTGGAGCTATTTCTTCTAGTACCAAATTGGAGGGAAGACCAAACTCTTTACAAACAATTGCTTTCATCTACGAATCATTATTTAAGATTGATTAAAAAAGCTTAATCTTCTAAAACTTTTAATACTAGTTTTCCCATTTTATCGCCATTAAATAGACGTTCATAAGTTTGCTGGAAATTTTCAATACCCTGATAGATATCTTCTTTGCTTTTCAATTTTCCTTGCATCATCCACATCCCCATCTCTTGGGCAGCTTTTCCATAATCCTTCGCATAATCTAAAACCACCATTCCTTGCATACTTGCTCTATTGACTAATAAAGACAAATAGTTTTTAGGACCTTGCACATTGGTCTTATTATTATATTGGGAAATAGCTCCACAAATAATAATCCGTGCGCGCATCCTAAGTCTGGTTAAAGCGGCATCCAAAATATCTCCACCAACATTATCAAAATACACGTCAATACCTTTTGGACATTCTCGTTTTAGCGCCGTTGCCAGATTTTCAGATTTGTAATCTATAGCACCGTCAAAACCTAGCTCTTCCTTAAGATATTTACATTTGGCTTCGCCACCTGCTATTCCAATTACATGGCAACCTTTTATTTTCGCTATCTGTCCCACAATACTTCCAACGGCACCAGCGGCACCTGAAACTAAAACAATATCGCCTTCTTTTATTCTAGCTTCCTGTAAGATCCCAAAATAAGCCGTCATACCAGGCATTCCAAGCGTACCAATATAAGTGGGCATTGGCGCAAGATTAGGATCAACTTTATACCAATTTTCCCCATTACTTACCACATATTGTTGCACACCACCCCAACCTGTAAGGCAGTCACCAACATTAAACATTGGATGGTTGTTAGATTTCACTACCATGCCTATAGAACCTGCTCTCATTACTTCTCCAATCTGTACTGGCGGAATATATGATTTCATATCATTCATCCAGCCTCTCATCGCTGGGTCCAATGAAATGTAATGATGTTCTATCAAAACTTCTCCTTCCCCTGGTTCTGGTATTTCATTGGTTTCTAAAGCCCAAGTATCTTTATTTGGCATACCTACTGGACGTTGTTTAAATATCAGTTGTTTATTCATTTTCCTATATTATATTTTTAACATTTATTTCTTTTGAAGACTGTCTACAAAAGCTTTCATTTTTACACGGATACTAGGCTCCCACCAAAGATTAATTGCTTCATTAAGATCCTTCTTACTATCCATTTCGAGCGCAGAAAGCCATTCTGCTCGCAATTTCTTTTTGGTGTTCTTAAAAATCACCTCATCTGCACGAAGGTATTTTTGCAATTGCTTTTCTGCGGCAGGTACTACTTCTTCCAAGGGAACAATCTTATCTATTAAACCAGCTAACAATGCCTCTTTTACATGAAGCAATTTACCGTCTAGAATAAACTGATTTGCTTTACTAGTCCCCAACCAAAAGGCATAGGCCTTGATTAAATTACTAGAAATTTGAATATTGACTGCAACCTCATTTAAACCAATTGTGTACTTTTCTCCTTCGGCCATAATTCTATAGTCTGCCGCAATAGCCAACACACAACCCCCAGCAGGAGCATAGCCTGTTAACGCACAAACCAAAGGTTTTGTAAAAGTTGCCAACTGTATATGAAGATGTCCAAAGTCTGTAAAAAAAGAAGCAATTTGAGCTTTATCATAACTATATAATTCAATGACATCTAGACCAGCTGAAAAGAAATGCGGAATCCCGGTTAAAACAACTCCTTTAGTCTTCGTATCTGCAGCTAATTTTTTGAAAGTAGCTATCAGTTCTTTTACCACTTCATGATTAATAGCATTTACCTTGGCTCTATTAATTTGAACGATGGTATAATTTTCCTTAGTTTGAAGTTGTACTGTATTCACGAGCGCTGTTTAATAGTTGATTCAAGATGATTCTTAAAGCGAAGTACCTCCGTCTAAAGTTATTGTTTGACCTGTTATAAAACCTGTACTATCAGAGGCCAACCATACAATAGCTTCGGCAATTTCGGATGCATCTCCGTATCTTTTCATCGGAATTATACTTTTAAGTCGGTCATCCATATCCGGTCTTGCTGATTTTAACTTGTCTAATAAAGCAGACTCTGTATAACCTGGGCAAACGGCATTAATCCGAATATTTTTAGTAGCATATTCCAAAGCAGCAGATTTGGTCATCCCTACCACCGCAAATTTACTGGCACTGTAGCAAAGGTTATTCAAAGAAGCTTTTAGCCCTGCCAAAGAGGCCACATTGACTATATTTCCATGTCCTTGTTCTAACATTTGTTGTAATGCTAACTTCATCCCATAAAAAACACCTGTTTGGTTCACAGCTATTACATTATCCCAGTCTTCCAAGGTGTGATCTGCTACTTTCACAAGGTTGCGAGGGCCAATTCCGGCGTTATTTACCAGTACGTCTATTTTTCCAAATTGAGCAACTGTTTTAGAGATGAGTTGTTCTACCTCTTCGTACTTAGCAACATTAGCAATTATCACTACTGCCTTTCCTCCTTCCTTGTTAATTGCATCGGCCACCAATTGTGCTCGTTCTTCTTTCATATCAGAAACAACTACTTGTGCTCCATGTTTTGCAAAATGCTTCGCGGTTGCAGCTCCTATTCCGGAACCAGCACCCGTAACAACCACTATTTTATTTGCTACTTGCATATGTTCTTATTTACAAAATATTATTCTTGAATCCGAGAGCGCCTGTTTACGAATATGCCCCGGATAACCTTCCATCTGAATTAGGTTTAAAAAATCGTGTTTTGTAGCATAGGTAACAATAAGCACTTCATCCCATAGCTCTTCATCTTCGGGTCCAATCATCATTGACATAGGTTGCCCTTTAAAACTAATGCTTGCATTAATTTTTTGAAAAAAGGGAATTGCTTTTTCCATATACTCCTTATAAATTGCTCTTCCACTCCTTCCTGTAACCTCATCTGCTTCCTTATACCTCAGAAAGTTTATCATATGCAAAGGAGTATGGTCTTCAAAGGAAGCTAAGTGCTTTAATGCATCCATATTTAGATCTAAATAAACTTGCTTACTCATCTAATTAATAGTTTTAGTTTGTATGGATTTCCAAGCTAGTTTACAGCAAATTTTTACTGCCATATCTAAGTTTGCAAAACGATTATCAGAGGTATAGCCTTTGCGATATCTATAATAGATTTGCTGTGCAATTACTGCAATTTTAAATAATCCATACACATAATAAAAAACAAGATCGTGCATTTCTTTTTCGCTCTTCTGAGCATATAATTCAACAATCTCATTTCTGCTTGGATTCCCTTCAAAAACCGTTGGCGAGGGGATTCCTTGTTTCACATAATCATCATCAGTGGCCATGGTCCAATACCCTAAAGAAGTACCCAAATCCATCAAAGGATCTCCGAGCGTAGCCATTTCCCAATCTAGCACAGCTCTCACGGATTGCCAATGGGTATCTTTAAAAACAATGTTATCGTATTTATAATCATTGTGAATTAAACTATATGCATATTTCTTTGGCTGGTGTTCTTCCATCCATCGCATTACTTTTTCAGCTTCGGGAATGTCGTCCGTAGCTGCATTTAAATATTGCTTCCCCCAGTTTGTTACCTGCCTCGCAACGTAACCTTCTGGCTTTCCTAAGTCTTCTAAACCTACTGCTTTATAATCTATCTGATGTAGTTGCACAAAAGTATCTAACCAAGAATCTGCAATGGTTTTAAAATCAGAAACTGGCAATGCTCTTTTTTTGGTCTCCTGATAACTCAGAATAATCCCATCTATCTTTTCCATGATATAAAAAGGAGCTCCCAAGGTAGCTGCATTTTCCTCAAAATGGTACATCTTGGGTACTTTCGGAAAAGCAACTGCTATTGCTTTTTGCACTTTAAATTCCCTTCCCATATCGTGCCCGCGTTTAATAGCTCCAACAGGCGGGCAACGCAAGACATATTCCTTATCTTCAATTTGAAGTAAATAAGTAAGGTTGGAATATCCGTGAGTGTACCTTTTTACTTCCAAGTCACTCTCCAAAGTATCGATTAAACTACTTTTAAAGAGCACCTTTTTTACTTTGGATGTATTCAAATGTTCTCCTCTATCTACCTTTTTTTGCATTCCTTTTTTCATACTTCGGTCTATTCTGGGGCGAACTTTTTTATAATACTCTTCCCTAATTGATACATATGTACTTCATCTGGACCGTCTGCCAAACGTAACATTCTTGCTGCGGCAAAATAATGTGCCAAAGGTGTATCACCGCTAACACCTTTACCGCCGTGTATTTGCATTGCTCTATCAATGACCTTTAAAGCCATATTGGGAGCTACAATTTTGATCATAGCAATTAGGTCTTTTGCTTCTTTATTTCCTGCTTTATCCATCTTATCGGCGGCAGACAGCGTTAATAAACGTGCTTGTTCTATTTCACATTGAGAAATGGCTATTTCTTGTCTAATACTACTAAAATCTCTAAAAGTTTTACCAAAAGCTACTCGTTGATTCACACGTACTGCCATTAATTCCAATGAACGTTGTGCCATTCCAGTAAGTCGCATACAATGGTGTATTCTTCCTGGTCCTAATCTTCCTTGAGCAATTTCAAAGCCGCGACCTTCTCCTAAAATTAAATGCTCTTTGGGTACACGTACATTGTTTAATTGAATTTCCGCATGACCTTCTGGAGAATCATAAAAACCAAAAACCGAAAGAGGTCTAATAATTTCCACACCAGGCGTGTCCATTGGCACTAAAATCATACTCTGTTGCTGGTGACGTGATGCATGGGGATCTGTTTTTCCCATCACTATAGCTATCTTACAATTGGGGTCCATGCCTCCAGAAGACCACCATTTTCTGCCATTAATCACATACTCATCTCCTTCTAATATTATAGAAGTTTCAATATTGGTTGCATCTGAAGAGGCTACTTCTGGCTCTGTCATTAAGAACGCAGAGCGTATCTCACCGTTCATAAGCGGTACTAGCCACTTCTCTTTTTGCGCATTGCTACCATATTTGGCCAACACTTCCATATTTCCGGTATCTGGAGCACTACAATTAAAGACTTCTGAAGACCAAATGATACGGCCCATAATTTCGGCCAAAGGAGCATACTCTAAATTAGTCAAACCTGGACTTAAGCTCTCATAATCCTTTGGTAAAAACAGATTCCATAAGCCCGCATCCTTTGCCTTGGATTTCAATGCCTCCAGGCCTGGCCATCGTTTCCATCGATTCTCCGACTTTGCATGAAAAGCATACACTTCCTTTTCAACTGGAAGAATATGTTCTTCCATAAATGCTTGCAGCTTTCCTTGCAATTGTTTAGACCTTTCTGTGTATTCGAAATTCATATAGTATTAACTTTAGAACACTGTTATCCTGCTATCATATATCCACCATCTGCGGTATATACTCCTCCAGTCATATAAGATCCTGCATCGGATGCCAAAAGACATACCACACCAGTCATTTCCTCGGGAGTTCCCATTCGACTTGACGGCAATGCCTTCTCTATTTTCTGCAGTATCTTTTCATTTTGCCATAAAGCGGCACTAAATTTTGTTTTAATCAATCCTGGACAAATAGCATTTACTCTAATAGCATGTTTTCCCCATTCTTTTGCCTGATTCTTAGAGAGCATTAAAAGTGCTGCTTTGCTAGTACTATACAATCCAAGTCCCAAACCTGGGGTTAATGCCTCAACGGAAGCAATATTTATAATACTTCCTCCTCCCCGTTCTTGCATACTAGGCATTACCAAATTAGACAACATCCACGGTGCTTTTACATTTACATCCATAATCTTATCAAAAATACCTTCCTCTGCCTCTTCGATAGGTCCAAAAACTGGATTTATCGCTGCATTGTTAATGAGAATATCTATGCCACCCAATTTTGCTTTGGTCTGAGCTACTAAATTGTTGCGCTCATCTGCCTTTCCAATATGACATGCAATGCCCACTGCCTTTAAACCATCCTTTTCAAATTCTTTCACTACCGCATCACAGGCTTCTTGATCTCTACTACTAATTACAACTGTTGCTCCTTGCTCTGCTAAAGCCTTTGCAATAGCTTTTCCTATACCCTTGCTGGAACCGGTAACTATCGCTACCTTTTCTTCTAGGTTGAATTGTTTTTTTATATGCGTCAATACTTTTCTATTTAAAGTTTATATCATTTTTAAGCAAACACGTTTTTTTCCGTCTTTACTGTAAGTACATCTTCACTCGTTAATGCTTCTGCTAAACCAGCTGTCTTTGAAAGTTCGTATTTAAAGTAAAATTTCATAGTATGAATTTTGCTCTCATAAAAAGTTTCCGAATAGGTTGTATCACCTTTTAGTAAACTTTGCTTTGCCTTTACCGCCATTTCTAACCATAGCCAACTAATAACCACATGACTCAAATATTCCATAAAAAGGTTTGCATCAGATAAGTAGCGTTCATAGTTCCCTTTTAAAGCAAATGGCATTAGAAAACCAAGGATCTTTTGGGTCTCCTTTAATTTGCCGCCTAAGGTTGCAGCATATCCCTGCAGATCGTCATATTGCGAGGCATTTCCAATAGTTTCCATAATTTCGGAAGCCAGCAGTTCCAGTGCTTTTCCATTCTCCATGGGCACTTTCCTTCCTAATAAATCTTGCGACTGAATTCCTGTTGTTCCCTCGTAGATTGCGGAAATACGAATATCTCGGTAATACTGTTGTAAAATAAAGTCAGAACAAAAACCATATCCACCCAACACCTGCACACCATTATTTACTGCCATGGCACCTGCTTCCGAAGGAAAAGTTTTTACAATGGGTATGATCATTTCTAGTAATAAATGATATTTCTTTCTTTCGGCTTCATCCGAAGAAGTATTGGTAATATCTTGATATTTAGAGGCTTTTAAAACCAAGCTTAAAGAAGCCTCGGAAATTGCCTTTTGAAGTAATAGCATCCTTCTAACATCAGGGTGCTCAATGATTAAACTCTGATGTTCATCAGGATTCTTTTTCCCAGTACTTGTTAGTTTGCGTCCTTGTGGTCTTTCATTAGCGTATTCCAATGCAGCTTGGTAGGCAGCCATGGCAATGGCGGCCGCACCACGCCCTACAGCTATTCTTGCTCCATTCATCATTAAGAACATATATTTTAATCCCTGATGTGGTTCTCCTACAAGCCATCCTCTGCAATCATCCCCATCTCCAAAACCTAAATGGGTTGTGCAATATCCTTTTTGCCCCATTTTTTGAAAATCGGCCACAGTCATTACATCGTTGTAAGCTAGCTTACCATCTTCACTAGGTCTATTTTTAGGCACCACAAATAAAGAAATTCCCTTGGTGCCAGAAGGAGCCCCTTCTATGCGGGCTAACACCAAGTGGATGATATTTTCAGCAAACTGTGTATCGCCACCTGAAATAAATATTTTTTGTCCGTTTATTTTGTAATACCCCTGCTCAGTCGGAGTTGCTTTTGTAGTAATATCGGATAGCGAACTTCCTGCTTGGGGTTCTGTTAGGCACATAGTACCTCCCCAATTTCCAGAAAGCATTTTTGGAACATAAGTAGCCTTGAGTTCTTCATTCGCAAAATGGACAATCAATTCGGCTGCACCCAAAGTTAAACCTGCATAACCAGGCAAATGATTGTTTGCGGCATCCAAAATATAGGCTGCAGCGGTGTGTATTAATGAAGGTAATTGCAAGCCTCCATCTTCATAATTAAAAGGAGCCGCAATCAGTCCCATTTCTCCACCTTTTTTCATCATCACATCTACCTGCCCATGCACTATTACGGTGCCATCCTTATGGTAGGCTGGTTTCTCATCCATTTCCTTAAAATAAGGGAATAATTCACGATCGGAAAATTCCTTTACCGAATCCAAAAATAAATGCAATGATTCCGTATCATGATCCTGATATCGTTCATTTGAAAGTAGACTTTCCAAGTCGTGCACCTCGTCTAAAAGATACCTAAGGGCATCCATATCTATATACTCCTTTGCCATAGTGATTTTGATTTAATGAATTGATACTTAAAGCTCAATAAATTAAAGTAATATTTAGCAAATTCCTATTAAACGAGTTTAATAAATCCTAAAATAATGATGAATTCTTAAAAAGACTTCTAATCTTCTAATTTGGAGATCCCTAAATGGTCGCCAAGCGTTTCCTGATTTTGGAGAGCCCAACGGGTGTAAGCCCTAAATAAGAGGCAATTAAATACTGAGGTACACGCTGAAAAAGTTGTGGCCTCTTTTTTAATAAACGCTGATATCTTTCTTGTGGAGATAAGTTCTTTAACTGATTATTTCTCCTAAATAACTGCACAAAACTATCTTGCATGGAAAGTCGACCAAATCGTTCCAAATCATGCGAATGATTGAACGATTCTTCCACATCCTTTTTAAGAATGGCATATAAAGTACAATCTTCCGTAGCGCATAGGTAACTAGTAGAAGGTTTTTCCTCTATATAAGCATACAGATCGGTAAAAAATTCACCTTCCGTAAAAAACTCCATTACTTTGGTTCCAGAATCGTCTTCGATATAATAACATACGCAACCTTTGTTTAGAAAATAGAAGTACTTAACGTATTGATCTGGAACTATTAGCATACCTCCTTTAGCAATCTCCATTTTTTTATAAAATTGCAAGGAATAAGCCATCTCGGCATCGTTTACCTGCGCATAGGATCGTATTTTACTTTTAAGGGATTCCAAAAAAAAATCTTTAGGTTCAAATCAAAAGTACAAACTGATCATAAGAATAGCAATTGAGAAATTTACGTCTTACATCAACACTCTTTTTGGACTGCTTAGAATTCATCTTTTTATTATCGTAAAATATCAAAAATAATATTCACAAGATTTTATTTATAACTTACATATTAAACATATTCACACAATAAATTCAGAAGAATTATGAAATGCGTAGAGCTTAATAAAGCTGGGAATTTTGATACTTGGGAGCCTTCAAAAATTAGAGAACTTAAAGAAAAACGTTTTGCCTCTGACTTAGGTAAAAAATTACTTTATGAAAACGAACTTATTAGAGTATGGGAAATTACACTTTTTCCAAAAGAACGTCTTCCTTTTAGAAAACAGAATCGAGATTTCTATTGGGTTTCACTTACAGATGCCAAGATCATATGTAGGTATTCTGATGGAAAGATTGCTATGTTGTATATTAACAGGGGGGATTATGAATTACGCAAAGTTGAGGATCAAAACCCTATTTGGGATATGGAAAATATAGGAGAGTACCTTTTAGTGCTAAATCTTATGGAACTAAAAATCCCTATTCGAATTGCGTCTTAGTCATTATTTTGTCAAAAAAGAAGTAGATTCCCCAAGGATGTTTATATTTAGTAAATGAGGGTACTAAGCACTAATATTGGAACGAGCACTACTTTTCTTTGGAATGGAGAAGAGCAACAAACGGGTATTTTTAAATACCCCGTAAGCGAGCCCCTACGATTGGGAAAAACAGGAGTAGAAAATGATACCATTGCCAATAGAAAAGTACATGGTGGCCTGGATAAAGCATGCTATCTTTTCTCAGCAGAACAATACCCCTATTGGAAAGAACTATATCCAAACGTTGATTGGGATTTAGGGATGTTTGGAGAAAACTTAACTGTAGCGGGTTTGGATGAAGCTACTGCAAGAATTGGAAATATTTATCAATTAGGCACTGCCTTGGTGCAAATATCGCAGCCCCGAGAACCTTGCTATAAATTGGGAGTGCGATTTGGAGATCAGCAGATTTTAAAGCAATTTATATCACATGGGTATCCAGGCACCTATGTACGTGTTTTAAAGGAAGGGGTTGTGCAAGTGGGTGATACTTTTATCTTAGAAGAACTTTCAGAAAATCCGTTAACTGTTAAACAGTTCTATCATCTCTTATACGAGAAGAAGAAAAATCCGGAAATTATAGCATTAGCAATTAGCAATATGGCATTGCCAGAATACAAAAGAGAACGGCTAAAGAAATTAAAAGCTTAAACTATATTCAACATACGATCAAAATGAAAAATGTACTACTAATTACTATTTGTATTTTATTTTTTACGGCATGCAAACAAGATGCGGACAGAGGAGATAGAGCCGAAGTGGCTGTTAATGAAGATTTTAAGGAACTCTTAAACAATTACTATGAGGAAAGGCTTCAACTATATCCATTAAATGCAACCGCGGAGGGAGACAACCGATATAATGACCTTCTTCCCAATTTTCTAACGGATGAATTTAAAGCCAAGGAAGTTCAATTCTTTACTGATTATAAAAATAAACTGGTTTCTTTTCCAGATGATAGCCTGGCCTCTGGTCAGAAAATGAGCAAGGCAGTTCTAGCATGGGAATGTGATCGAAACTTAGACCGTTCCAAGTTTCGCGAAGACCTCTACCCTATAAATCAAATGTGGACCCTACAATTAAGTATAGGGCAATTGGCGAGTGGTGCAGGAGCACAACCATTTAAAACAGTACAAGACTACGATAATTGGTTAAAACGTTTAGATGCGTATGTAGCCTGGCTAGCCTCTGCGGAAATAAGAATGCGCGAAGGGATAGCAAGCAAGCAAGTATTACCTAAATCATTAATAAAAAAGGTAATTCCACAGCTCGCTTCAATGACTACTAGCAATTTGGATGAGCATTTGTTTTATAGTCCAATTAAAAACCTGCCCAAAAGCTTTGATGCTTTGGATAAAGAACGATTAATAAGCGCCTACACTAAAATGCTAACCGAAAAAGTAATTCCTGCTTATCAGCAATTACACGATTTTATGAATACTGAATATATGGAAGCTGGAAGAACATCTAGCGGTATACAAGGTGTTCCTAATGGTGATGACTATTATGCCTATTCCATAAAGCGCTATACAACTACAGACATGTCTGCCAATGAGATTCATCAATTAGGGCTTTCGGAAGTAGCAAGAATAGCTGCTGAAATGGAAAAGGTGAAGAATCAAGTAGGGTTCAAAGAAGATTTAAGATCCTTTTTTGATCATGTAAGGGCTAAAAAAGAATTGATGCCTTTTTCAGATCCTAATGAGGTGATTGCCAACTTTAATGCAATTCATGAAAAGATGAAGCCTCAAATTGAAAAATTGTTTGATAAAAAACCTCAGACTCCATTTGAGGTAAGACGCACAGAAGCCTTTAGAGAAGCTTCGGCCAGCGCAGAATATAATCCAGGCTCCGTAGATGGAACAAGACCCGGTATTTTTTATGTTCCCATACCAGATGTAAGCACTTATAATATGTATTCTGATGAAGATCTATTTTTACATGAAGCTATTCCAGGACACCATTTTCAAATCTCCCTAACGCAAGAAAACAAAGAGTTACCAAAATTCAGAAAAACGCTCTGGTATAGCGCATATGGAGAAGGATGGGCACTTTATACGGAATCTTTAGGAAAAGAACTAGGGCTTTATGATGATCCATATCAATACTTCGGAATGCTAGGTGCAGAAATGCATAGAGCTATCAGACTAGTGGTAGATACGGGGCTCCATTCTAAAGGCTGGTCTAGAGAAAGAGCCATACAATACTCTTTGGATAATGAAGCAGAATCTGAGGCAAGCATTATTTCTGAAATTGAGCGTTATATGGCCAATCCTGGTCAAGCATTATCCTATAAAATAGGGCAATTAAAAATTAGAGAATTGCGTGCAAAAGCAGAAAAAGAGTTGGGAGATGATTTTGACATTCGAGAATTTCACAATCAAGTATTGGAAACAGGTTGTGTGCCACTTGCTTTATTAGAAGATAAAATTGATAATTGGATTGAGCATCAAAAAAAGTAAATAAAAAGGGGTCTTTTAAAGACCCCTTTTTCAATTATTGAATTTAAACTAAAACTAAAACATCTAATCTATGCGAATAGATTTCGAGTAGATGCTTTTACTATCTTCTACCGTAACTCTGTAATTATCTATATGAGCTTTCTCAAAGTTAAAGGCTTTCTCAATGATCATTTGATCTGTTAGTTTTTCACTAAATATAAGTCGAGCATCTCCGTCATACACCTTGATGAATACCTTTTCACGATCCAGATTCAATAGGTTTAGATACATCTTATTGCCTTTGATTCGAAAAACGGGCTTCGGGCTTTCCTTTTTATCACTAATTGAAAGCGATTCATTGGTAACTACTACCTCATACCGAATCACTTTAAGATCATCTTCAACTTTCATAGAGTAGACACCACTATCTAATAAGCTTAAATCGAATCTCTTTATATATTCCACTCGTTTTTTAAGTGTTTCCGAAAAGATAACTTCTTGCTGCTCATCTTTAAGTACCAATGTAGTTTTTTCGGACGGACTGTCTAATTTAAAGATCATGCTTTTAGCACCTTCATTTGGCACCAAATACAGTTCAGGTTCATTTGCCATGCTTATAGCTGCTACAAACATAAAGGCTACTGTTGCGGTAAATTTCAAAACTTTCTTCATCATGTAAAATTTTAAAGGTTAATGAATTATTACAGGACAAAACTACCTCCAATATCCAAGGCTCACTACCTTATAATTTTCCAATATATATTCAATTTTACCTGTTAACTCATTGTTAAATATTGATGAAAGATAATATTCAACATATTTGTGGTAATTTTGTAAATGAATTCTTATTTTTTCTAAGCTAACTTTATGAGGGAATTGAAAAAGGACTTAATGCAGCCAAAACCTACTTTTGAAGCAATTGCGCCCGATTTTGGGCATTCTTTCACTTACCTAAAATTTGACAATACCAACATTAATAAGAACGATGCTTGGCACTATCACCCGGAAATAGAACTCGTTTATGTGAATGGAGGTACAGGAAAGCGCAGAATAGGAAGTCATGTATCATCTTACACCGAGGGAGATCTGATATTAATAGGATCTAACCTCCCACATTGTGGCTTTACAGATGCATTGACAGGGAACGAAAATGAAATCGTAGTTCAAATGAAAGGCGACTTCTTGGGAGATACTTTTTTTACGCTTCCAGAAATGAAAAAAATTCATCAACTTTTTGAAGTGGCGAAGGCGGGGATTGCCTTTTTTGGTACTACAAAGAAACGCATTGGCCGTTACATGGAAGGACTTGAAAGCAAACGGATTTTGAACGTTTACTTACAATTCTAACAATTCTAAATGAGCTAGGTAGTACAGATGAATTTAAGGTACTGAATGCCCAAGGATTCTCGCTAGAAACCGAAGTGAAAGACAATGATCGAATCAATGTAGTTTTCAATTATGTAAAAACACATTTTAAAGAAGAGATTAGACTAGAAGAAATAGCCGATATGGTGAGTATGACCGTTCCTTCTTTTTGTAGGTATTTCAAAAAAATAACCAATAAAACATTTATTAAATTTGTAAACGAATGTAGACTGGTGCACGCTTCTACCTTATTAACCGAAAAACCCATAAGCATTACGGAAGTTTGTTTTGAAAGTGGATTTAATAACTTTTCTCATTTTAATAAATCATTTAAAAAATTTACAGGACAAAGTCCTTCCTCTTATCGAAATCAATTTAAAACAATTTTGCAATAATGAATTCCCTTTTCTCTGAAGCCGGTAAACTTGATTTACCTAATTGCGATATTCAATACTTCCCCAATTTTTTCGATACAGAAAAGGCCCATTTTTATTTTAATGCATTGAGAAAGGAAGTTCCTTGGCAGCAAGATACAATCAAAGTTTATGGAAAAACACATTTACAACCAAGGTTAACAGCACTCTATGGTAGCGACAAAAAACCTTATTCTTATTCCAATGTTACCATGCATCCGCATCTTTTTGATGAAAAGCTACTGGCTATTAAACAAGCGGTAGAACGTAAAACAGAAGTGATTTTCAATACTTGTTTGCTAAATTTATACAGGGATGGTAAAGATAGTAATGGCTGGCATACAGATAATGAAAAAACATTGGGAACTAACCCAGTTATTGCCTCCGTTACCCTAGGACAAGAGCGCTTTTTTCACCTAAAACATCGGACAAAAAAAGAATTAAAACGAAAGATTTTATTAGAACATGGGAGTCTTTTATTAATGCAAGGAGCTACACAACACCATTGGTTGCATCAAATTCCAAAAACAGCTAAACCTATTAAAGAGCGGATTAATCTCACTTTTAGAGTTCTTATTTAAATAAATCGTTCAATACCTGAGCCAATCGTAATCCTCCTTTTTGTAATTGATCTTTGACTGTATCCCAATACTTGTATTGATATTTATACCCTATTTCCTCACCTATCGTTACGGAGGCATAGATTTCAGTAGCTAATTCCTTAGATTCTGCTACCCAATCATACACCGTTCCTTCTTGTATTGCTTTGCGCTCTTTCTTGGTAATCTTTGGTAAATTGGCAGCTAATTCGGTATAACTCATTCCAAAATTTCGAATCATATTGGTATCCCACAAGCGATGCAAATTACTGCCTTCTTTAAACCAACGAATTTGAATATCATTCCCTCCTTTATCTTCTGCTCTACCCGCGTGCATAGGTTGATGTAAATCCCCTACCAAATGCACAAGCATTTTAAGATAAAAGCGCTTATCTTCCTTAGAGCTTTTTTCATCTTTTACAATGGCAACGCATCGTTGAATCCCCATTACTACATCGCCATACTTACTTGGTGTACTATCCTCATACTTGGTACCATCTGGAAAGTTCACATAATGCCAAGCACTAAATTTAGAAAAGCTCCGGTCTGCTTTTATATCATCGGCAAAAGTAGAGACCAAGGCCAAACTTTCACCATTTAAAAGTTCTTTGATTGCCTTTTTAGCTTTGCGACTTAAGTATTTTTCTGCCACCGCACCTGTAGTTCTATGCCCCGTTTTGGACCATGTAATTGAATTCCCAAAAGAGAATTGAACAGCTAAAAAACAAAGGATAAAAAGGTTTTTCATAATCATCGTATCGGTCTGTAAAAATATACAAATACTAATTAAGGTATTGTTAAGACAGCTTTGTTTTTAAGTAATAAGTTTAATATTGTAGTTGAAAAAGACATTGAGAATGCTTAAAAAGATAAAATCACCTTTACTTCGGTACGGTTTGCTTGCAATAATTAGCTGCTTTCTAGTAGGTTTAGGGTTCTTTCTAAGTGTTTATTTTGGTGCTTGGGGAAAGCTTCCATCCAAAGAAACACTTTCAAATCTTCAATATCAAAGAGCTTCTGAGGTTTATTCATCAGACAGCGTACTTATTGGTAAGTACTATTTGTTTGACAGGCAGCCTATTGACTACAAGGAGTTTCCTGAGCATTTAATAGACGCCTTAGTAGCCATTGAAGATGAACGCTTTTACGAGCATAAGGGAGTAGATTATAGAAGTCTTTTTAGGGTAGCTTTTAAAACCATATTAATGCAAGATAAGTCTTCGGGGGGTGGCAGTACTATTACCCAGCAACTTGCAAAAAATATACACCCTAGAATACAATCTGGCACCATAGGTTTAGCCGCAGACAAAGTAAAAGAAATGATCATTGCCAGCCGTTTAGAGGGCATTTATACCAAAGAAGAAGTGCTAACACATTATCTAAATACAGTTTCTTTTGGAGACAATACTTTTGGCATTGAAAGTGCCTCACTGCGGTTTTTTAACAAAAAAACAAGGGCATTAAATATCGAAGAAGCAGCCGTACTTGTTGGAATGCTTAAAGCTACCTATGGGTACAACCCAAGAATATTCCCTGAGACTAGTCGAAAGAGGCGGAATTTAGTATTTGGCGCCCTTTTTCTTAATGACTATATCACAGAAACCGAGAAAGATAGCCTTATAGAACTTCCTTTAACTATTCACTATAAGAAATACGACCATAATGAAGGAATCGCTGCTTATTTTAGGGAACAAGTCAGAAAACAAATGCTTCGGTGGTGCGAGGAAAAAAATGAGGAAGGAGCATCGTATAATTTATATACTTCGGGTTTAAAAATTTATACCACCTTGGATTATAAAATGCAGCAATCTGCAGAAAAAGCGATGGTGCAACATATGAAATCATTGCAAAATCAATTTGAAAAGGGATATGGAAAATCGGCTCCATGGCTGCGCGATAAAAAACTGATAAAAAAGACCGTTCAAAAAACTACTGTTTATCAAAAGTTAATTTCAGGAGGGCTTACGAAACAGGAAGCGTGGGATTCATTGGCTTATAAAAAACCACTGCTGCTATCGAATTGGAATGGAGAAAAAGAGGTACAGGCAAGTACCATAGATAGCATACAGCATTATATGAAGTTTTTGAACACAGGCTCTTTATCCTTAGATCCTGTAACAGGTGCTGTAAAAACTTGGATTGGAGGCATACAATACAGACATTTTAAATTTGACCACATAGCTCAAAGCAAAAGACAAGTCGGCTCCACTTTTAAACCCATTGTCTACACAGCGGCACTTGAAAAAGGAATTGAACCCTGTACTTACTTTTCTGCACAGGAAGTAAGCTATAAAAACTTAGAAGGTTGGAGCCCAGGGAATTCAGAAAAAAAAGATGAGATTTTCCTAAACTACTCCATGAAAGAGGCTCTTAGTAAATCTGTAAATACGGTATCGGTTAAAGTTTTGGAAAAAACTGGAATTCCCACGGTCATTGAGCAGGCTAAAAAAATGGGAATTCGATCAAAACTTCCAGAATTACCTTCACTAGCATTAGGAACTGGAGAATTGAGTATCTTAGAATTGGCAGCAGCCTATACCACTTATGTAAATAATGCATCCGTTGCATCTCCTTATCTCATTCAAAGTATTGCTTCTTCCGAAAATGTTGTATTGCAAACATTTCAGCCCAAAATATCAAAAGAACCAGCTTTTTCGGAAGAAACTAGGCAGACTATGATTCAATTAATGAAGGCTACAGTAGACCATGGTACCGCTTCAAGGATTCGTACCACCTATGGTTTAAAAAATGATATTGCAGGGAAAACAGGAACAACTCAAAATAATAAGGATGCATGGTTTGTGGCCGTAATGCCCCGTTTGGTAAGTGTTACCTGGGTGGGTCTGGAACATCATGAAATTGGATTTAGCAGTACCCGTATAGGACAAGGTGCAAATGCAGCATTGCCCATATTCGCTTTATGGTTAAAAGAATTAAATAAGGACGCCAGTTTTCAAGAAATTACAGGTGCTAGGTTTAAAACGCCAGACCCAGTTATATTAGCAGCATTGGATTGCGAACCTATTAAGCGTGATGGTTTTTTTAAACGTCTTTTTAAAAATAAGAAGAAGAAAAAGAGAAAGAAATTTAAAACCAAGGCTTAGGTGAGAATTAGAAAATTTGGGATTTTTTTAACGCTTTAAAAACTTAAATTTGTCGCTGGCTAATTCAAAAACAAATGAAGAGCATCTATTGCTTTTTACCAGTTCTCCTTTTTTCCTTACTAACTTTTGGGCAAAATGAGACAAAAACATTTACGGTAAAATTTATTTCGGAAACCATTATTCCAGATGGTAATTTAGATGAACCTATTTGGGAAAAAGCCAATAGCGCATCTAATTTTTGGCAGTACTTCCCCACAGATTCGGTACAAGCACAACAGCAGTCTGACATTAAAATGTTATTTGATGACAAAAACCTTTATGTTGGTATTACAGTATATGCTGCTGGGAATGATTATGTAGTTCCTTCGCTTCGACGAGATTTTAGAGCTGGCGGTAGTGATAATATCACTCTCATGTTCGACACCTTTAACGATGGTACCAATGCCTTTCTTTTTGGCACCAATCCATATGGCGTTCGCAGAGAAGGTTTGGTTTCCAATGGAGGTACAGGTCTTGGAGGTTTTAACGTTACTTGGGATGTGAAATGGAAAGGAGATGCACAGCGCTATGATGGTTACTATACCGCAGAGATGGTAATACCCCTTACTTCCTTTAAATTTAGGGAAGGGGAAACCAAATGGCGTTTTAATAGTTACCGATTTGACACACAATCCAATGAATCTAGTACTTGGACTCAAATTCCTCAAAACCAATTCATTTTTAGCTTGGCCTATATGGGCGATATGGTCTTCGAAAAGCCTTTAGGAAAATCAAGAACTCCCATTGCAATTATCCCTTATGTAAATACGTTTGCGGCTAAGGACTTTGAAACAGACACGAATACATCCAATTTCAAAGTTGGGGGTGACGCAAAAGTTTCTATTGGTAATAGTATGAATTTGGATGTGACGGTGAACCCAGATTTCTCACAGGTAGAAGTAGACAACCAAGTAACGAACTTAACACGTTTTGAAGTGTCACTCCCAGAAAGAAGGCAATTTTTCATTGATAATAGCGACCTATTCTCCACCTTTGGAGGCGGCAGAGATGCCAATCCTTTCTTTTCTAGACGTATTGGTATTGCACAAGATGCGGATGGAAATAGTATTGAAAATAAGATTTTAGCAGGGGTGCGATTGAGCGGAAAACTTAATGAAGATTGGCGTTTAGGGTTTTTAAACATTCAAACGGAAGAAGATGTAGACAACGAAATTGCATCCAATAACAATACAATGTTTGCCTTACAGAAAAAAGTATTTTCAAGGTCAAATATTGGTTTCTTTTTTATCAATAGGCAGTCTTTCAAAGACTATGATTTTATTGATAACGAAGATCGGTATAATCGTGTGCTAGGAATTGACTATAACCTAGCCTCCAAAGACAATACTTGGAATGGAAAGTTTTATGGACATAAGTCCTTTCAATCTGGTGGTGGCAATAAAGATTTATCACTTGGCGCCAATTTGCAATACAACTCTAGAAACTACAATATATTTACGGATTGGGTATATGTAGGTGATGATTTTAGATCGGACCTTGGTTTTATTCGAAGAACAGATATTGTGAAAGGCCTTCTTGGTTTTGGAAGAACATTTTGGCCCAAAAAGGGAAAATTAAATCGTCATGGTTTTGAAATATTTCCTGTATTCATTTGGCGACCAGAACTAGATTTCAAAAATACGGACTATACCATTAGAACCTCTTGGGAAGGGCAGTTTAAGAATCAGTCAGAATTGGAATTTCAGGTAGAAAATCGATTCATATTTTTAACAGATAGCTTTGATCCCACTGGTACGGAAGGTGCTGTTGAATTGCCAGGTGATCAGGGGTATTATTATACTTCTGTGGGCGCAGGTTACCGATCTGATCGGAGAAAAGCTTTTTCGTATCGTATAGGAAGCCAATATGGTAGTTTTTTTAATGGCGATATCTTTTCTATGGAAGGGAATATTTCTCTAAGAATTCAACCTAAATTTTCTGCATCCCTTAACTTCAATTACGATCAGATATCCCTTCCAGATCCGTTTGCAAGCGCCGATATTTGGTTAATTAGCCCAAGGTTTGATATTACATTTAGCAAATCGATATTTTGGTCTACTTTGGTGCAGTACAGTAACCAACGGGATAATTTGGGAATTAATTCTCGCCTTCAATGGCGTTTTGCTCCTTTATCAGATTTGTTTTTAGTCTATAATGATAATTACTTTGTGAACCGATTTACTCCTAGATTTCGATCTATTAATTTGAAACTTACCTATTGGTTAAATATTTAGGCCATTTTACACCCTATCCAACTCCTGTTATGTAATTTTGTGGTTATAAAAATCAGTATTTGAAATATTCCATTCTCTGCTCAGATTTAGACGGTACTTTATTAGCTACTAAGAATAATGTCACGGACTTTGCTATTGCACAAATTTCTAGAATTGCCCCCTACACCAAAGTAATACTAGTTTCTGCACGTATGCCAGCAGCAATGACCTATATACAGAAACGTTTATGCATAGAAGAGCAGCCAATTATTTGTTACAATGGTGCATTGGTATTAGATGGAGACCAGGTACTATCTTCTACAGAAATTGCAGCTCCTTTGTTACAGGAAATTTATGATATGGCACTTGCCTTAAAGGTAAAGCTTGGACTTTATCAGTTGAATAATTGGTTTGTGGAAGAGAATACTGCACGTGTTCAAAAGGAAATACACCATACTCAAGTCACTCCAGTGTTTCAACCAACAATAGAAACATTAGCACAATGGGAATACGGCCAGACAGGGGCTCATAAGTTAATGCTCATGGGTACTAAAGCTGGTATTGATATACTTTACGCTCAACTAACCACTAGGTTTGCATCACAATTACATATTTACAGATCTAATGACACACTCATAGAAGTAGCTTCTAAAACAATTTCTAAATTGACAGCCATTCAATTGCTCTTAAATGCATCTGAAAGTTTGGAAGAAGTGGTGGCCTTTGGGGATAATTATAATGACCTTGAAATGTTACAAGCGGTTGGCTGCGGGGTGGCAGTAGCAAATGCCCGAACAGAAGTTAAAGCCATAGCCAATTATATTACTTTAAAAAATACAGAAGATGGAGTAGCACATTTTATTAAAGAACATCTCTGAGCACTAATTTGATTATATTTGAGCAGAAGCAACCCTATTCTCTATGACAGCACCCTTACTTCCCGAACCCTATATTACCGATGATACCGTAGTTTTTGGACTTTTAGCACTTTGTCTTGGCTTTGTATTCTATACTTCTTCAGCAAAAGGAGGTTTTTGGAAAAAGTACTATAGCATTATTCCGGGTGTTTTAATGTGCTACCTGTTGCCCGGCGTATTAACTTCTACTGGTTTGATTGCTCCAGAATGGGAAACTTTAAATGAAGCGGGAGAGGTGGTGAAACATGAATCTAAAGTCTACTATGCGGCTAGCAGGTATTTACTACCAGCAGCCTTGGTATTGATGACCCTGAGTATTGACCTAAAGGCGATTGCTAATCTAGGGTCCAAAGCTTTGATTTTGTTCTTAACAGGCACTGCAGGCATTATCATAGGCGGTCCTATTGCCATTCTTATTGTTTCTATTTTTTCACCTGAAACCGTTGGTGGTAATGATTTTGATGCCATTTGGAGGGGATTATCTACGATTGCTGGGAGTTGGATTGGTGGTAGCGCTAACCAGGCCGCCATGCTCGAAGTATTCCAATACAATCCGAAAAATTACACCAGTATGGTACTTATAGATGTAGTGGTAGCTAATATTTGGATGGCTATTTTGTTACTCGGTGTAGGGAAAAGCAAAAGAATTGATAAATGGCTTAAATCCGATACATCTGCTATAGAGCGGTTAAAAATTACGGTTTCTGAATTCTCCGAAAAAATTACCCGAGTTCCAACGATAAGGGATTATGTAATGATGTTATTCTTTGCTTTTACTGCAATGGGAATTTCTCATTTCTTTGGGGGTCATATCAGTACCTATTTAAAAACCAATGTGGCTGCCGTTGCCGATCCTACCAGTTTTTTATCTTTTATAGGCTCGGCCTTCTTTTGGATGGTGGTCATTGCAACAATTATTGGAACACTTCTATCATTTACAAAGGCTAAAAACTATGAAGGCGCAGGAGCCAGTAAAATTGGTGGACTATTCATTTATATTTTAGTAGCCACCATTGGAATGAAAATGGACCTTACACGTATTGCAGAAAACCCTGGCTTAATCGCGGTAGGTTTGGTATGGATTAGTATTCATGCCCTACTCCTTATTCTTGTTGCTAAATTAATAAGGGCTCCTTATTTCTTTTTAGCTGTTGGAAGTCAGGCAAATGTGGGTGGTGCAGCTTCCGCTCCTGTGGTAGCAGCAGAATTTCATCCTTCACTAACCTCAGTTGGTGTCTTATTAGCGGTCTTTGGTTATGTTGTTGGTACTGGTGGCGCACTGTTATGCGCTTATCTTATGGAGATTGCCTCTACCGTTTAAAAGCATTATAAATCTGTAGCGCTTAAAATCATTAAATCAAAAATTTTAGTGATATTTGCGCGACAAAATTAGTACTATGAAATACCTCTTAGCTTTCGTTTCTGTTCTATTGTTCATTTCTTGTGGAGGCGATACTGAAAACACGATGACCGTAATGGGAAAAGTAAAAGGCCTAAAAAAAGGAACCTTATACTTACAGCATATTCCAGATTCTACACTCATAGCAATAGATTCTATGCAAGTAGATGACGAAGGAAATTTTACCTTTAAAACAGAAGTAGAAAGTCCTGAAATCTTCTATCTATACCTTGATAAAAAAGACAATAATACCATCAATGATCGGATTACCTTTTTTGGAGAACCGGGTGTTGTTACAATTAATACGGCTTGGAATACATTTGATACGAAAGCAACAATCGAAGGTTCTTCTTCACATCAAAAATTGGAAGAGTACAAAGACATGATGTCCAAATTTAACACACGTGGTTTGGAATATGTACAAGTAGCAAGTACCCCTGAAATACAAGGAGATTCTATCGCTTTGGATTCCCTGCAACAATTAAGCGATAAGAATGTATTGAGTAGTTATCGATATGCCTTAAATTTTGCATTGAATAATAAGGACTCTTATGTAGCTCCATATATTGCGCTTTCAGAAGTAGCAGATGCCAATGTAAAATACCTAGATTCTATTCATAATTCATTAACACCAGAAGTGGCCAACTCCAAGTATGGCATTGCCTTGAAAAAGTATTTAGATACTATAGAAAGAACCCATTAACCCTAAACTAAAAAACCGTCTAGATTAAGATCTAGACGGTTTTTTAATTTTTGAAATAGTAGCTAGGTGCTATTTTCCTAACTTATTTAGTTTTTCTATTAAGCCAGTAGCTTTCTCTTCTAACTCCGTTTGAACAGCTTTTAAATGAGATTTTCTGTTCTCTACATCGCGTTTATTTACTTTTTCAATCAGATCGTCGAAAGTACTAATTGCGTTATCTATTATAGCGTTTCCTTCTTTAGAATTTTGTTTGTTACTGGTTGTTTCCCAAACGTAAACTGCTTCAATAATATCGCCTAAAACGTAATTAATATCTTTCTTTAAATTGCGTATACTTGCCATTACTCTATTTTTTTTACAAAAATAGACTATTGTTCTTTAAAGATCATATAGTTACCTCTAAAAGTTGCGCTCCCACACTCTTAATTCTAATTTCATTACTAGCGGCGGGCAGTAAGATGGTCTCCCCCTTTTGAATAGGAGCGGTTCCATATTCATTAGAAATAACTGCTTTTCCTGAAACACACATAAAAATTGTAAAAGAATCTCGTGCAGCAGTATCTATTATAAGGTCAGATGTTAGCTTAAGGAAATTAGTCTTAAAGTAAGGACAGTCTACCATTGTATTTGAGGTATTCTCGTCTTTTGAATACCCAACTTTAAAATCGTCTTTCTTTTTATAATCTATGGCATCCAACGCTAAATCTGTGTGCAACTCCCTTAGGTTACCCTCTTTATCTCGACGGTTAAAATCGAATACCCGATAGGTAACATCTGAGGTTTGCTGAATCTCTGCTAGCAACACACCGGCGCCAATAGCATGTATTTTACCGGTATTGATAAAAAAAGTATCCCCTTCCTGTACCGATTCATAATTTAATAAACTCAACAGCGTATCATCTTCCAAACTTTTTGCATATTCTTCTTGAGATACGTCTTTATTAAAACCTACAATGAGATTAGCATCTGGATCTGCATCCATGATATACCACATTTCGGTTTTCCCAAAGGAATTATGCCGTTCCTTGGCTAATGCATCATTCGGATGCAATTGAATAGAAAGGTCTTTTTTTGCGTCTATGAACTTAATAAGTATGGGAAATTCTTTGCCAAAGCGAGCTACTACGCTTTTGCCCAGCAAAGTATCTGCATGTGCATCTATTAGTTGCTGTAAAGAAGTCCCAGCCAAAGTACCATTGGCAACTTCTGAAACATCTCCCGACACCGTGGATAGTTCCCAACTTTCACCCGTAATTTCATTCGTAATAGGTTTTCCTAAAACATCTTTCAGCTTGGTGCCTCCCCAAAGACGCTCTTTAAGAATAGGGTTAAATTTTAAAGGATGAATATTCATATACAATGGAGTTTTTGGAAAGTAAATTGTTATATGTAAGAATAAACGTACATTTTTACAGATTTAGTGTTCATCAGCTCACTAAATTACTCTAAAAAATACGTATCCTAGTTTGCAAAGCCATCGAACAGGCAGTTTTAAGCGGTAGGTTACCGTTATCTACCCACCGTAGGTAACAAAGTTACGAGGGGTTTCATAAAGCGTTACTTCTAACTCTTTATCAGTATCAATATGGGGTCTTAGTTTATTCCATATTACCACGGCTATGTGTTCAGCGGTAGGGTTCAATTCTTTGAATTCTGGTACTTCTACATTTAAGTTTTTGTGGTCCAAGGCTTCTTCTACTTCAGACTTGATAAGATCTTTTAGCACTTTGGTATCAATTACAAAACCCGTTTCCGGATCTATCTCTCCTGTAACACTGACTATAAGTTCATAGTTGTGCCCATGAAAATTAGGATTGTTGCATTTCCCAAAAACCTCTTCATTTTGTTCAAAACTCCATTTGGGATTGTACAAACGGTGGGCTGCATTAAAATGTGCTCTTCTACTAACCTTTATTTTCATATTTAAGCGGCATTGTGAATGAGGTGATTATAAAATTTTTCAAAAATAATCTTGAACCAAGCGGTATAGTTCTCTGGATGACGCTGAATATCTTCCTTAATTGCAGCCGGTTTCATCCATTTCCAGTTGGCTACTTCCTCTGGGTTAATATGAGGTTCCCCAGCATAAGTTCCTATTAGCACATGATCTAACTCATGTTCCGTAAGGCCATTATCAAAAGGCGCTTTATACACAAAGGAAAAAAGTTCTTTTAGTTCGGTAACAAAACCCATTTCTTCTTGTAGTCTTCGTTTCCCAGCTTCTATATTAGATTCTCCTAAACGTTGATGACTACAACAGGTATTTGTCCATAATAAAGGAGAATGATACTTCTCTGCTGCTCTTTGTTGTAACATAGTTTCTCCTTGATTGTTCATTACGAAAACGGAGAAGGCTCTATGAAGTACTGCTTTTTCATGGGCTTCCATTTTAGGCATGGTACCCAATTCCTCATTGTCTTCATTTACTAAAATGACGTATTCTTCTTGCATCGTACAAAAATAAGGCCTTTACAGCACTTATCTAGAATACCAAGTATAAAAATGATTCATTAAGTAGTTTCGGAAGCTGTAAGCGTAGTTGCTTAAAAGAAACGTGGCGATTTCAAATTATTGACAATTCTTGCAAAATCGTATCTAAGAATAACTTCAAAAGAACCATCATTAAAAACAGCTCTTCCTAATTCTGTTATCTCTCTATCATAGGCCATTCCTATGTATAACTCATTGGTAACATGAAAACCAGCTAAAGCACTTACAGCAGCATCCCATCGGTAAGCGGCTCCTAAAACAAATTTATCATTTAATCTAAAATTAGCAGATACATCTACTTGTAGTGGTGCTCCTTTTACCACCTTAGTAAGTAGCGCGGGTTTAAATTCTAAAAATGTATTAAGGTCAAAAACGTAACCCGTAATAAAATAAAAATTCATCTGTTCTTTTGCAGTAGACAAAGAAGATTCTTCAAAATGCGAAGTTTCTAAAATTCTGGGTACAGATAGACCTGCATAGAACTTATCTGTATGATAATAGACGCCAGCACCTACATTGGGAGACAGTCTGTTGTCAATATTTTGTTGCAAGGTAGGATCTGGACCACTTGGGTTTAATATGTCTTGATTAAGTTCTGAAAAACGAACGTCTAATAAATGAACACCTCCTTTGATTCCAAAACTCAGACGAGCATCGGTGGTTAATTGCAAGGTATATGAAAAATCTACATCGAAATAGGTTTCCGAAGTAGGGCCAATTTTATCATTTACTATGGAAACTCCTAACCCAACACCTCTATATCCTAATGGGGTATGTAAATTAAGTGTTTGCGTTGTTGGAGCTCCATCCAAACCTACCCATTGCGATCGGTGTAAGGCAGCAATACTAAAATGCCCTCTAGAGCCAGCATAAGCTGGATTAACACTAATGGTATTATACATATACTGGGTGTACTGCGCATCTTGTTGCGCCTTTACGGTACCCATAGCCACCATTGCCAGGAGAAGAAAAACTCTTCTAAGAAAACCTTTATATGTAATTTGGTTTAACATGAAACTATTTTATCTATTTATATAAATGTAACCTGAAAGTGATTTCATGGTTCCTTCAGAATTCTCATAATCAAGAATATAGAAATAGGTACCTACTGGCAGCATATTATCTGCGTCTACAGTTACTCTTCCTGTTGAAGTTCCATCAAAAACATTCCCTGATGTGTTGTAGGCTTTGGTGACAAAGACTAGTACACCCCATCGGTTATAAATTCGAATAGTGTTATTTGGGAAATTTTCCAATCCTGCTATTCGCAATACATCGTGAATTCCATCACCGTTCGGCGTCACTACATTAAATACTTCAATTTCATCTTCCAGCACAATTAGGTCTGGTTCTAAGTAGTTAGGTATCCCATCAGAATCTACGTCGTCATTTGCATAATCCCCATCCAAATTCACATCCTCATCTATCGTTTGTATACCATCATCATCATCGTCTGTATCTCTGTAATCCGATTCATCATCTCCATCTGTATTTGGAAGATCATTGAACGGATCGTTTATTTCATCATTAACATCGATGTCAATAACGATAGCACCTTCATATCCATCATCTAAACCATCATCGTCTTTATCAGATCCAATGAATACAAAATCTGGAATACCATCTTGATTGTGATCATGGGCCTCAATATTGTCTGGGACATTATCATTATCACTATCTTCATCTAAATAATCTGGCAGACTATCCCCATCGGTATCGGTTGGGAAAATTCCGAGATTACCTCCCGTTTCATAGGCATCGTCTAAACCATTTCCATTGGCATCTACGCCACTTGGTGGAATATAATCGGCAGTAGTTTGTGCTTCTACATTATCTGGAATACCATCATTGTCACTATCAATATCTAAATAATCAGGATATCCGTCTCCATCCGAATCTGTAGGGTTGGTAGCAGGATCATCATCACCATCCAAATTCAAATCTTCAAAACTATCAATGATACCATCATCGTCACTATCGATATCTGCACCCATTGGACTCACCACCACGGTTACAGTAGATGTACTGCAGTTTCCTAAGGTATCACATACGGTATAGGTAAAGGTATCTGTTCCTAAAAACCCAGGGTTTGGAGTATAGGTAACTGTATCATCTGAAGGATCGTTTGGGGTACCCCCATCATTAATAACTACAGTACCATCTGTTGGGTTCGTAGTTGTTAGTGTACCATTTGTAGGCACATCATTATCGTTTGCTAAAATATCGATATCTACAGGCGTGTCTTCTATTGTTGCAGCTGTATCATCGAAGGTATCTATGATTGGTAAAACTGTGATGTCTACCGTTGCTGTGCTACAATCCCCAAAAGTATTGCATATGGTGTAGTCAAAGCTATCTGGACCATTGTAATCTGGATCTGGCGTGTAGGTTACGATATCGTCCGTAGGATCATTAGGTGTTCCATTGTCATTTACAGTAACCGTACCATTAGCAGGATCCGTAGTTGTTAGCGTGCCAGTCGTTGGCAGATCACTATCATTATCAAAAATAGGAACATCTATAGAATCATCCTCGTCTACAGTGACCATATCATCCATTAAATTGGCTGCCTGTGTCATACATACCACCGTAAAATTAGGGAGGTTGATGTTATTCCCAGCCTTGGAAATAGTTGCTGTATAACGTACTACGGTCTGCGTAGCAATCACTACCGGACGTGTTTGATCTCCAGGAACTGCTGGAATCCAGCTAACTGTTGCACTCGCTGGAACGTTAGCAGTAATATCCATAGTCACCTCATTAAAAGGGCTATTGCAATTGGTTAAAATAAAATAACCGGTGGCATTTGAACCACAAAGTGTACCATCATAGGTAGCGAAATAAACCCCTGGTTGAGTTGCTTCATAAAAGAAGTCGGTACCTAAAACAGTAGCGGTATCAGAAGCTTCATACCATCGGTAATTACCTTCATCGCCTCCATTGGGTGCTTGCAGTAAAAACTGCGCATTTGCCCAATTAGCACTAAAGACTAGTGCTAAGAAGGCTAAAAATGCTATTTTATTTCTGTAGTTCGGTTTCAAATTTAGGCTGCTTATTTATTTGACAACAAAAACTACGTTAATCAATGAATTATAATCTGCTGGTTGTCCTATAATTGTATACGTAAGTACTCCATTAGCATCTATCTGCATAGCCTGAGGAGAAGGTGCTACCGAAGTGGTATCAAAAACCGCTGGATCTGCAAAGGTCACATAATAATAGAGTTCGGTTGGCGCATAGGTAGGCACGGCGCCAGGCGCTCCAGCACTTGCAACCGTAGGCGAGCCAAACTGTAAAATATACTCATTATAAAGATTTACCGTAAATGTTCCATTGGTAGAAGCATCTACCGCTATGGATGGCGGGTAAAAAATTCTTGCTGCTTTAGAAGTAATGGGTGCTATAGCCTGGATAACTTCTTGGACATTGGTTTCTGCTGTAGGCGATGTTTCACCACCTTCATCCACATCTATAGGGGTTCTTAAAGGAACCTCATCGTCAAATTGATCATCACTGCCAATAGTGCTGGCATCCACTTCTATCATATCGCCATCGGCGTCTACTCCTAATAAGTTAGTCAGTGCATCGCTCGAAATGGTACCACTACCATAACGATCAAAACGGATCAAACCATTGGTTTCCCCTTGTGGACTGATTCTCATATAAGATTGCCCATCTGCTACAAAAGTTATTTCATCACCACCTGTATTAAAGTTATCATCATCCGCAAGAATAATGGCGGTACTTGAACCTCCTTTTTCGTCTACCGCTTCAATAGCCTGTGCATATACCCAAGGAGCTTCAACAGCACCTCTGTTTGTTTGGTCGCTGGCACCCTGAAAGGTAGATTGGGTTACATTTCCATCGGCATATGCACCAATTCCTGCACTACGGGTAGAGAGGTCTAAATGCATTACTGTATCAAAATCTAAATCATTGCCTCCCATATTCACCGTGCGATTTCCGCTTAGGGTTCCGTTTGCTGTATAGATATTTTCGCTTAAAGCGGATAGGTCTACCTGATTCCCTGGGGTTGCAGGATTACTTAATGTAAGAATGTTATTTACATCTAGATTAAGATCTTGTAATTCGTTTGTTTCATCCGAATCGGCATCATTTACATTTAAGGTAATGCTATTCCCATTTTCAATGGATATATCACCTGGGGTTCCATCGGTAGATAAATCTTGATCATCTGTGGCAGGATCTCCGGCCGGACCTTGTGGACCTGCAGGACCTTGTGGACCTACTGGACCTTGATCTCCATCAGGACCTTGGTTTCCTACGGGACCTTGTGGACCTTGGTTACCGTCAGGACCTTGATTTCCTACTGGACCCTGTGGACCTGCAACTCCATCCGGACCTTGGTTCCCATCAGGACCTTGATTTCCTATGGGACCTTGGTTTCCATCGGGGCCTGTTGCACCAGCTGGACCTTGATTTCCTACTGGACCTTGGTTTCCATCAGGACCTTGATTTCCTACTGGGCCTTGAAGACCTACTGGACCTTGGTTACCGTCAGGACCTTGATTACCATCGGGGCCTTGATTTCCTACTGGACCTTGTGGACCTACAGCACCATCTGGGCCTTGGTTACCCACTGGACCTTGGTTACCATCAGGACCTTGGTTACCGTCAGGACCTTGGTTCCCATCGGGGCCTTGATTTCCTACTGGGCCTTGATTACCATCCGGGCCTTGCGCTCCGTCAGGACCTTGATTTCCTACTGGACCTTGATTCCCATCGGGACCTTGCGCTCCGTCAGGACCTTGATTTCCTACTGGGCCTTGAAGACCTACTGGACCTTGGTTACCGTCAGGACCTTGATTACCATCGGGGCCTTGTGGACCTACAGCACCATCTGGGCCTTGATTTCCTACTGGACCTTGCGCTCCGTCAGGACCTTGATTTCCTATTGGACCCTGTGGACCTACAGCACCATCTGGGCCTTGGTTACCCACTGGACCTTGGTTACCATCAGGGCCTTGATTACCGTCAGGACCTTGGTTCCCATCGGGGCCTTGATTTCCTACTGGACCTTGTGGACCTACAGCACCATCTGGGCCTTGGTTACCCACTGGACCTTGGTTACCATCAGGGCCTTGGTTACCTACTGGTCCTTGATTCCCATCGGGACCTTGATTCCCATCAGGGCCTTGATTTCCTACTGGGCCTTGAAGACCTACTGGACCTTGGTTACCGTCAGGACCTTGATTCCCATCGGGACCTTGCGCTCCGTCAGGACCTTGATTTCCTATTGGACCCTGTGGACCTACAGCACCATCTGGGCCTTGGTTACCCACTGGACCTTGGTTACCATCAGGACCTTGGTTCCCATCAGGACCTTGATTTCCTACTGGACCTTGGTTACCGTCAGGACCTTGATTACCATCGGGGCCTTGATTTCCTACTGGACCTTGTGGACCTACAGCACCATCTAGGCCTTGGTTTCCGTCAGGACCTTGGTTACCCACTGGACCTTGATTCCCATCGGGACCTTGCGCTCCGTCAGGACCTTGATTTCCTATTGGACCCTGTGGACCTACAGCACCATCTGGGCCTTGGTTACCCACTGGACCTTGGTTACCATCAGGACCTTGGTTCCCATCGGGGCCTTGATTTCCTACTGGACCTTGATTTCCATCCGGACCTTGGTTCCCATCGGGGCCTTGCGCTCCGTCAGGACCTTGATTTCCTATTGGACCCTGTGGACCTACAGCACCATCTGGGCCTTGGTTACCTACTGGACCTTGATTCCCATCGGGACCTTGGTTTCCTACTGGACCTTGTGGACCTACAGCACCATCCGGGCCTTGATTTCCTACTGGGCCTTGAAGACCAACTGGACCTTGGTTACCGTCAGGACCTTGGTTACCATCGGGACCTTGATTTCCTATTGGGCCTTGAAGACCTACTGGACCTTGATTACCGTCAGGACCTTGGTTACCATCGGGGCCTTGCGCTCCGTCAGGACCTTGATTTCCTATTGGACCTTGGTTTCCTACTGGACCCTGTGGACCTACAGCACCATCCGGGCCTTGGTTACCCACTGGACCTTGGTTACCATCAGGACCTTGGTTCCCATCGGGGCCTTGATTTCCTACTGGACCTTGATTTCCATCCGGACCTTGCGCTCCGTCAGGACCTTGGTTTCCTACTGGACCCTGTGGACCTACAGCACCATCTGGGCCTTGGTTTCCATCAGGACCTTGGTTACCCACTGGACCTTGGTTCCCATCAGGACCTTGATTACCGTCAGGACCTTGATTTCCTATTGGACCCTGTGGACCTACAGCTCCATCTGGGCCTTGGTTACCCACTGGACCTTGGTTACCATCGGGGCCTTGGTTACCCACTGGACCTTGATTCCCATCGGGACCTTGCGCTCCGTCAGGACCTTGATTTCCTATTGGACCCTGTGGACCTACAGCTCCATCTGGGCCTTGGTTACCCACTGGACCTTGAAGACCAACTGGACCTTGGTTACCGTCAGGACCTTGGTTACCATCGGGACCTTGATTTCCTATTGGACCCTGTGGACCTACAGCACCATCGGGGCCTTGATTTCCTACTGGACCTTGATTACCGTCAGGACCTTGATTTCCTATTGGACCTTGTGGACCTACAGCACCATCTGGGCCTTGGTTACCATCTGGGCCTTGGTTACCATCGGGGCCTTGGTTTCCTACTGGACCTTGCGCTCCGTCAGGACCTTGGTTTCCTACTGGACCCTGTGGACCTACAGCACCATCCGGGCCTTGGTTACCCACTGGACCTTGGTTACCATCAGGACCTTGGTTCCCATCGGGGCCTTGATTTCCTACTGGACCTTGATTTCCATCCGGACCTTGCGCTCCGTCAGGACCTTGATTTCCTACTGGACCCTGTGGACCTACAGCACCATCTGGGCCTTGGTTCCCATCGGGACCTTGATTTCCTATTGGACCCTGTGGACCTACAGCACCATCTGGGCCTTGATTTCCTACTGGGCCTTGAAGACCAACTGGACCTTGGTTACCGTCAGGACCTTGGTTCCCATCGGGACCTTGATTTCCTATTGGACCCTGTGGACCTACAGCACCATCTGGGCCTTGGTTTCCTACTGGACCTTGATTACCATCCGGACCTTGCGCTCCGTCAGGACCTTGATTTCCTATTGGACCTTGTGGACCTACAGCACCATCTGGGCCTTGGTTTCCATCAGGACCTTGGTTACCCACTGGACCT
Source organism: uncultured Flavobacteriaceae bacterium (assembly GCA_947500575.1). GTDB lineage: Bacteria > Bacteroidota > Bacteroidia > Flavobacteriales > Flavobacteriaceae > CANMSI01. The sequence continues at coordinate 347,894 of CANMSI010000004.1, forward strand.
TGGTTCCCATCGGGACCTTGATTACCGTCAGGACCTTGGTTTCCTACTGGTCCTTGCGGACCTGGAGGACCTTGAGGACCTACAGCTCCACCAGCAGCAATATCTGCTAAAGGCACGCTTACCGTATTCCCATCTTCTATGGAAATTTCTAAATCGGTTCCGCTTACCTGAAAGTCTCTTAAAAGTTGATCATCTGTACCTACAAAGGTGGTCATGGAACCATCTTCACTCGTAAAAGTGAATGTTCCGTCTGTATTGTCTGTTAATGTAGTTACTGTATTATTCGTATCTATGGTTACAGCTGCACCTGAATCGTCTGTAATTGTATACGTGCCATCCGTATTATCTACCACGGTAGAACGTCTTGCATCAAAATCAGTAACAGTACCATTCTCACTCGTATATCTAAAAGTACCATCTCCATTATTTACCAAGGTAGTAATGGTTTCTGCAATCGCTACTGAAGCCACATTTAAATAGAGTCCGCCATCAGTACCCGCTACAATATCATTATTAGAATCACCACTAATTAAACTAATAGTCACTGGAGTTCCTGTCTCATCCGTATAGGTAAAAGTAGCATCTCCATTGTCTACCAAAGTAGAAATGGAGGTATCACTAATCGTTGTGGTATTCCCTGCCGCATCCGTGAAGGTGTAGGTGCCATCGGCATTGTCTACTAGGTTTACAGTACCTGCTGCTGTATTGATCTCATCGATCGCATCTTGTACATTCGTTGCCGTTAAGCCCGATGTTGCATTGTCATATGGATTGGCACTTGCATTGGTATCAATGACCTGGGTAGCGCCTGTTTCATCTGTATAGGTATAGGTACCATCCGCATTGTCTACCAAAGTAGAAATGGAGGTATCACTAATCGTTGTGGTATTCCCTGCCGCATCCGTGAAGGTATAGGTACCATCGGCATTGTCTACTAGGTTTACAGTGCCTGCTGCTGCATTGATCTCATCGATCGCATCTTGTACATTCGTTGCCGTTAAGCCCGATGTTGCATTGTCATATGGATTGGCACTTGCATTGGTATCTATTAGCTGGGTTGCGCCTGTCTCATCTGTATAGGTATACGTTCCATCTGCATTGTCTACCAAGGTAGAAATGGAAGTATCACTAATAGTAGTCGTATTGCCTGCTGCATCTGTAAAGGTGTAGGTGCCATCGGCATTGTCTACTAGGTTTACAGTGCCTGCTGCTGCATTGATCTCATCGATCGCATCTTGTACATTCGTTGCCGTTAAGCCCGATGTGGTATTGTCATATGGGTTGGCACTTGCATTGGTATCTATTAGCTGGGTAGCGCCTGTCTCATCTGTATAGGTATACGTTCCATCTGCATTGTCTACTAAAGTAGAAATGGAAGTATCACTAATGGTCGTTGTATTGCCTGCTGCATCTGTAAAGGTGTAGGTACCATCGGCATTATCTACTAGGTTTACAGTACCGGCTGCTGCATTGATCTCATCGATCGCATCTTGTACATTCGTTGCCGTTAAGCCCGATGTTGTATTGTCATATGGGTTGGCACTTGCATTGGTATCTATTAGCTGGGTTGCGCCTGTCTCATCTGTATAGGTATAAGTTCCATCTGCATTGTCTACCAAGGTAGAAATAGAGGTATCACTAATCGTTGTGGTATTCCCTGCCGCATCCGTGAAGGTATAGGTACCATCGGCATTATCTACCAGATTTACTGTACCTGCTGCTGCATTGATCTCATCGATCGCATCTTGTACATTCGTTGCCGTTAAGCCCGATGTTGCATTGTCATATGGATTGGCACTTGCATTGGTATCAATGACCTGGGTAGCGCCTGTTTCATCTGTATAGGTATACGTTCCATCGGCATTGTCTACCAAGGTAGAAATGGAAGTATCACTAATGGTCGTTGTATTTCCTGCTGCATCCGTAAAGGTGTAGGTGCCATCGGCATTGTCTACTAGGTTTACAGTGCCTGCTGCTGCATTGATCTCATCGATCGCATCTTGTACATTCGTTGCCGTTAAGCCCGATGTTGTATTGTCATATGGATTGGCACTTGCGTTGGTATCAATGACCTGGGTTGCGCCTGTCTCATCTGTATAGGTATAGGTACCATCAGCATTGTCTACCAAGGTAGAAATGGAAGTATCACTAATGGTCGTTGTATTTCCTGCTGCATCTGTAAAGGTGTAGGTGCCATCAGCATTGTCTACTAGGTTTACAGTGCCTGCTGCTGCATTGATCTCATCGATCGCATCTTGTACATTTGTTGCCGTTAAGCCTGATGTGGTATTGTTGTAATTTACCTCTGCTGCGGTCTGATCATCCGTACCAACAAAAATAATTGGTGAACCATTGCCATTATCAAAAGTAAAAGTACCATCACCATTATTGGTAAGAGATGCTTTACTTATTGTCTGAGGAGTTCCATCTTCGTTTGTGTATGTAATTGTACCGTCGTTGTTATCCACCAAATTAGTAACCGTATCAAATAAGGAAGAAAGGTCTACAGTTTGTGTACTTCCGCCAACCAAAGTAAGGGTCAATTGACCCGTTCCAGTATCATAACTGAAATCTTGAATTTGCGGATTTACCCCTGAAGTCAACTCCCAGGAATCTCCGTCCCAATAAAAGATATTTCCTGTATTGGTATTTACATAGATATCACCTGTGTCCGCTCCTGCGGGCGTAGTTGACCCTGGTGTTGTTACGGCGGTTCCGCTTAACACCTCACAATTACATTGGTCTTCTAATGTGACGGTGGTTTGCGAATATGCAAATCCCGATATTAGAAAAAACAGTAACAAAATCCTTTTGCTCATGGCTGTTTGTTTACTTAAACTTTTAATCACTTTTTTGGTTGTTAAACACAAAACGCTATTATGCCCAATTATAACGGGTAATAGTGTTTGTATTTAGACTAACACAAACCGATTAACTTGATTCCTAAATGACTGTGGAAGGGAAAAGAAGGAGTACACTGAAACGTGTTTCCATCATGGATATGACGTTCTTTCTTTGGTTTAAACATCCTAAAGTCGGTTAAGTTATTCATGTTTGGGTTTGTATTAAATCAATTTTCGCCGATTATTGACGAGATAATTCAATTACACTTTACAAAACTAATCTAATAGCTAGCAGTGTAAAATAAATGTTGTGTAAGTGCAAAATAGTATTGTATAGACACTAAAATTTGAAGTATCTACGGAAAAAAGTATCCATTTTTCTGTTAGTCATTGGTCGATCATCATTTATTATTACTAGTCTTACAGAAACAAGCATGAGAAAATAAGCGCTATTTTGAAGCATTTATTCATCTTTGGTTGTCACTTAATTTTTGTTCACTCTATAGGTAATTTTACGATTCGTAATCACGGTATTTACTTTTACATTTAGGATGGCAGTATTGGAGATTTCGGTATCACACAAATAGGCTGTATTGGATACGATTACTCTATACTGACTTCCATCATCTGCGGTTTGTGCATTCGTAATAACTAAGCTTGCCGTGTTCGTACCACTATGAATACCGGTATCAGTAAGGTTTACCCAAATACTACCGTTGAATCGTTGCCATTGATAACTATCCGTATTCGTTGCTACCACAGTAAAACTTCCATTACATCCAGGACATATCGTAATGTCTATCGGTTGGGTTGTAATTGCTGGTGCTGTACCCGCTTCTCTAAAATCAAAAACGCTATTGGAATTTCCATCTGCTGGGGGCGTATATCCATCTGTATTACCTGTTACTACCCCAGTTGTAGTGCTGGTTCCGGTACCTGCTAATTCCCCTGAAATACTTCCACTCTCTGTATATCCTGCTTCAATAACATCTTCACAACCATCCGCATCACTATCCAATTCTACATAATCCCTATTTCCATCCGTATCGGAATCTCTAACGGTATAATTAATAGTAGTACTGTCTTCCTGTCCCGATGCCTGAACGGCGTCTGGAACCCCGTCTAAGCCTACTGCTCCAGTAAGTCTTCCGGCCGTATGAGCAAGATCGTGTCCGGCTTCTACTACATCATAAATACCATCATTATCACTATCTAAATCTTTATCGTCTGTAACGCCATCTAGGTCTGTATCCACACCAGCTGTCCAAATAATCGCTTGCACCAGCAGATCTTCCCCTGCAGCATTAAATCCGCCCGTATTGTTTGTATGGGGTACAATGGTCCTTCTTCCTGGCGCAATGCCTGCGTCCATGGCATCTCCCCTTTCCCATACGGCAATTGCTACCTGTCCATTGGGATGTTCTGCTAATACCGTTCCTGAAGCCAAATTATTGGCATGGAACGCTGCATCTCCAATATCATAATTTCCTAGGGACAGACCGTTGGTAATAGGATGTGTATTATTCAAAATATTGACAAAAGCGGTATTACTATTCCCTCCTGTATTAGCACCTAATATATCATCATACAAGGCATTTTCACTGGTAATTACACCACTTGCTGTAGTTGTTAAATTGGCCACATTGGCCAAAGCATCACCACTAAAAACATCTTCAAAAATAAAAACAACATCATAGGCATTGGCATCTCCGCCTACATTGTCATCCACCACTGTTACGGTATAGCCTAATGCGATTAATTTATCAATCACATTTTGCTCATAGGTCTCAGCTGCATTCTGAGTAACCCATAAAACAGCACGAGGGCTTTCTATAGAATCTAGAATACCGTCATTATCATCATCTTCATCACAAACATCATTAATACCATCTCCATCTGTATCCGTTCCACTAGGATCTGCACAAGGCTCGTAAATAGTCACTGTAGCCGTATCACTTTTACCCAAAGCGGGGCATATAGCAACGGTAGAATCTGTGATGGTATAGTCGAAAGTAGTTCCTGGAAACAGCGTTCCTGCGGAATAGGTGTAGGTTACCAAGCCTAAATCGGCATCGTCAATGACCACAGTTCCTATGGCAGGTTGTACCACACTATCTATAAAAAAGTCTTCCCCGTCGGGTTCCGTATCATTATCGAACAAACTGATTTGTACGGAAACGGTTGTACCAATAGGAACGGTTACAAAGTCGTCTACTGCATCTGGGGCATTGATATTTTCTACTATCTCTGCGTCTGTGGTAGATAGATCGTAGTGATTGGTTCCTGGAATGGTACTTGGTGTTGCTACAATAGTAGCAATAAGCCTCGAAAAACCCCCAGGCGCAGATGCATCATAAAAATTAGGATAACGTACTTCTATTATATACGTCTCATTTTCCCCAAGAGGAAGCCCAAAATGCACTTCTTCTGGACTTTGGGTTCCATGCCCAAAAACCCCATTTACTTGTCGGAGTCCACTGACTATATTTCCTTCACAATCCTTGATTATGACATTGGTTCCTATGGCAACCCGTTCGGGTATTCCACCGGTAGAACCATCGGCACCTCTATCTTCAGTTACATCTATTAAAAGATGGTTATTTCTATTTGCTGCGGGTAGGTTATTGATAAAAAGTTGATTGGAATTATTGTTAATGTTCATATAAATATCCAAATCTCCATCATCGTCAATGTCGATCATAGTGGTACCTTCTCCATTTCGATTGTTAAAGGTTTCGGCGTCCAAAGTAAAACTCATGGCCGCTCCACTTCCAATAACCCCTGGTGCTGGGGTAGGACTATTTAGTTGGTTGATAAATAGATAACTTCTATTATCACCTACAAAAAGAATATCAATATCCCCATCATTGTCTATATCACCCCCTGCAAGCGCATCAATATCATTAGAAGAACTTCCACTATCTGTATTAGAAGGCTGTGGTAAACCGGGAAAGGTAGCTGCTCCTAAGGGAGTCCAGATCCCAGGGCCATCATTACGAAAGATTTGGTTTAAACCATTTTCTGTCCAGACTGCATCTAAATCCCCATCATTATCCAAATCCCATAGACCATTTCCACCCTTATTTCCGTTATCTGCTTGGGCTAAATCTGACCCATTTGTGAAAGTACCTCCTTGGTTTAGGAAGAAATCATTTTCATTTCGTTTACGCATAAAGATATCTACCCAGCCATCGTCATTCACATCCGCAGCGGAACCGTAATCTCCGTCTGTTGCAAATTGATTCAGACCAAATTCTACTACTCCAGAACCATTACCAGGGGTAATATGCGTAAATAAAGCGTTTGGGGCGGGGTTAACAACGGTATGAGTTATATGATTTATATAGTTATTACGCAATAATTCTATCCCGTAATTATGACTATCGAAAAAGATATCTAAATCACCATCTCCTTCAAAATCAAAAAAACCAGCACCTTCTACATTCAAAGGATTAATGGTAATGGTTTCATTATTATTCTCACCCACCGTTAGCGGGGTGGTACCACCAATACCATCACCAAAAGTACCATCTGCATTTTGTATAAATATTTGCATAGCAACTACATTGGAATTGGTTCCGGAAGAAGTCATCATAAAATCTGGCCTCCCATCTCCATTCACATCTCCCCAAGCTGCTTGGCGTTCTGCACGGTCTCCAGAGATCATTCCAGGTGCTAAAGTAGTTTGCACATTGGTAAAAGTTCCATTGCCATTATTACGCATTAAATAATTACGTTGGGAGGTACTATTTCTATTGATAAGGATATCGATATCACCATCGCCATCAAAATCGGACCATGCGTGCCCCCCATCCTTGCCGCCACCTAAGTTCAGATTATAGGAAGCCGCACTTTCTGTAAAAGTGGTTTGGGCATATAGTCCAGTAGTACATACTAGAAGAAAATACAAGAGTGTAGAACCGATCTTGTTCTTGGGGAACTTCAATGGTATAGTTACTTGCATAATGATTGGCTATGTCGAAAAAACACTTAAAGTGTATTTTCAAGCTTATTTGGTACTGCAAAATACCTTGATACCTATCTTCAATAAAATAAATGTTGTCAAATAATAAAATAGCAATGTATAGTGCGGTAAAGTTGAAGTAATTGGTCTACTCTAATTTACAGTTCATCGATGGACTATCGAGAAATAAAGCACTCATTGAGCAATCTTATAAGAAAAAAATTTCGATATTCTTAATTTGGATTTACGCGATACGTAATTCTGCGGTTGGTAATTACGGTTCGCACTCGAACAATACTTAAAGGAGAAAACTCAGAAGTAGAATTGGTAATAGTGGCCGTGGATGTAATAAATTCTCCCAAAGCTACTGCCACTGGTAAAGAAATCGAAAATTGGAACATATTGGTATTGTCTGTATTACCATCTGCGTCCGTATACGAAGATACGCCTGCATTGGTATCGGATGCACTTCCCTCCACAACAGTTCCTAAATATACTTGTCCTTCGCCATAATCTGTAGATTGTCCAAATTGGTTGTCGCCTGCGGTAGCAGTTCCTTCATTAACATCTGTTAAAAACACTTCAATAGTTGCTCCGGGTCTTGACCAACCGCTAATTACTAGATTTGCCCCTAATTTATAGGCTGATGTAATAATAGGAAAATTCAAGGATCCATTAGGTCCATTATCGGCATCACCACTATCATTTAGTGTTACCCCATCACCTATTTCGCCAGATTGATCAATATCTATACCTAAACCACCGTTAGCGAATATGGAATTTTGAGAGATGAGATTCCCAGTGAAATTTCCATTTCCTAAAACTATGCCCGCTCCCCCATTATTGGATATAATGTTTTGGGCAATTGTAGAATTGTTTCCATCTAATAAAATTCCTGAGTTTTCAACATTTCCATTGCAAAGCCCTCCATTTTGACCAGAGTTGACAATTGTATTTTCTAAAATACTGGCATTCCCTGAAAAGGCATCTGCGTCTATCCCCAAGGAAGCTGCATTCTCAATTAGGTTTTGTTGAATTACAACACCCAATCCATTTTGTAATAAAATATTATCATTGCAGGCACCATTCCCATTATTTGTTATCTGATTATTCTGAATAATGGAAGCTGTTCCTCCATTCACAACTATTCCTGCATCTGTATTGGTAGCGATATAATTACCATTAATATTTACGGTGCCATCCGTAATTTCAACACCAAAATCTACATTCCCACCATTGGTTCCATTGGCATTTACGCCTAAGAAACTATTGGCAATTGTAGCAGATCCACCGTCAATTCTGACAGCAGCATTATTTCCTCCAAACACAGAAACATTCCTAATCACCGTATTGGTTCCTGAATTTTTAAGAACATCTCCCGTTCCTCTATGAATTTGAATTTCAGGGCGATTATAATTGGGTAATACATTGGCAGAAGTTCCTACCGTAGTTCCGCCTGCTCCTATAGTGCCCCCGTTGGTATCTCCAGAGTAGGCCGTTTGTGTTCTTCCATCGATGACCGTATTAGTGCCTGTAATAGAAGTTAATGAATCCCCATCAGGAATATCGATATCTAGGTATCCCCCAATATAATTACTATCTGCTGTTCTACCTAGTGGGTCTCCGCTTACAGGAATCATAAAAATAGAGGTGTCTTCTGTGGCTGCTGGGTCAAAAATTCCATTGGCTTCAATATCTAGTGTTGCTTGATCTAAATTATTACTATTTACAATAAACTGTTCTAAAGACCCCTGACCATCTTCATTGGTATTCACAATGGTATTGAAATTAAATCCAAAATCGAGCCCTACCACTCCCTCTGAGGTAATGGTAACATTAGACACACTTTGCGCATTATTTAAGGTACCGGCATTTGAGTCTTGTCCGGCAGGGTTTGCACCACCCACTTCTCCAATAATATTAGCAAAGCCGCCTGCAGTAGCATAATTTCTTCTATAGGTTTGAACGGGTATACAAGTATTGCAGGTAGTTCCACCACCTCTTGTAGAGCGAATGGTGTTATTTACTACACGGACACTAAAGCTTCCATTTGCCATTCCGCCCATGGTATAATCTCCAGAGGTATCTGTAGTAACAGATTCTATAAACGTATTTGTATTATCATATAATTCGACTGAAACACCTTCAATACCCACGCCATTTGAGGTTATTAGATCCCTACCTACTCCACCACCATAATTTACGTCTTCAAAAATATTTCCAACAATTAGATTACTGGGAACTTTAACCAAAACCATATTCGCTATTACATAATCCTGTCCTGCATTTACTCCTACCGTAATTTCTGAGTCGGCTGCAGCTATATAGGGTGAAATATCATATGTATCTAGATCTACACCATAGGAATTACTAATATTAACCACAGGTGCAACCGTGTTATCATAAATGGTAGAATTATAAGCATTGTTTCCGGTTTGCCCACCATCTCCCGTTAAAGTGAAAGAGTTACCGGCTTGATTGGTTACAATGAGGGATTCTCCATTCGGATTTGTTGTTCCAGCACTATTACCATCTAAAGTAGCATCTCCTTCCCAGGATAAAACTGTTGTCTTTGCTCCAACGGAACCAATGGCAAAAAAACCATCCAGCGTATAGGAATTGGAGGTATTGCTTTCACCTTTAAATCCATGATACATGTTTACGGATACCGCAGGCAGATTGGGGTCTTCATAAAATACGATTAAAGACCAACCTCCTAGAACCGTATTAGTTGAACAATAGGTAAAAACGTTATCGGTATTATCTATATCCAAATCTGCAAAATCATAAGTATTATTAGAGGGGTTCGTTATACCTTCAATAATCGTGGTTACATCCGAAAGCATGCCAAAAAAAACGTTTCCTTGTACAGAGGAAGAATACACCAGCTCTGCGCTAATTGATTGTCCTTCAAAAGTAACTTCAGTATCAGGAATCTGATTGGAATGCGCCCAAAGTAAAAATGCCTTCTTTACTGTGGCAGTAGCAGGAATAGTACTTGTAAGACCTGTTGCTGTTGAACTTGTAACAATTGAACAAGGGTTGACTGTATTGCTTTGATCCCTTAATGAACCACCAGCAACGGCATAATCAAAATAACCATTAAATTCATCAAATAGCGTAAGTGGTACTTCACTAAGAATCACCTCATCATCTGTAATAGTTACTGTTGCAGTATCTGTAATATCTACAGATGGGTCAGATACCGCAGTAAATGCAATGGTGAATGTCTCATCTAATTCGTAGAAGCTGTCATCCAAAATAGTGATTACAATATTATCGGTATCACCAGTTGTTCCATTAAAATTTAACACGCCTCCTGAGATTCCTGTATAATCTACATTTTCATCTGCCGATCCTGCACTTGTAGCATATGTGGCAGTAAAAGATCCTGTCGCAGAACCCCCATCATGGGTGACAACTAAAGTAACCGTCCCATCGTCTTCAGCAACACTAATATCTTCTACTATCAATACAGGAGGGAAAATAGCGGAAAACTGAACATTATCTATGGTAATTACTTCTCCATTATTCCAATTACCACTACCAGTGCCAAAGGCAATTGCGGAATTTGCGGAAATCTCATTGGTCGTCAATGTATGTGTAATACTACCCGTGTTGGTGGTATTTATATTGTCTATTACTTCAAAAAAACCAGTACTCGTGTCAAAAAGATATACTGCTAAAGTTTCATTACCTCTTGAAGTAGCATCGTAATCCAACGTCAAGGTAACCGAAGTAGCTCCTGATAGGTCTAAATTTCGGATTATAAACCGACCGTCAATATCACTAAAAACAAGTTCCCCACCACTTATAAAAATTCTACCACCGTTTGGACTTCCATCGTCATTACTTTCCTGCCAGTTTGTACCAAAATTGCTATTTCCATCATTATTCGCATAAGAAACGGTTCCAAATTGGTCTAAATAGATATTTTGCCCAACAACAAAAGTTGTAAACAAAAAAAATATCAGTATTGTTAGTCTTTGGTTTGGCATAAGTTGGAATCCAAAGTTCTCTAGATACATCAGTATCATAGAATTAACTTTTTAAATGTATCTCAAAACTAAGGTTTAAATAATCCTCAAACTAAATAATGTTGTGAAGTGGTCAATTTGCGAAGTAAACAGATAAAATAATAAGGTATAAGCAATTACTACACGCTATAACGCTAACTCTTATTGACCCTATACGTAATTCTCCTGTTGGTAATCACGGTTCTTACTCCCACGTTTAGTGTTGCTATATCTGAAATAAGACTAGTTTCACAAACAAATGCGATATTAGATATTAAGAGTCTATATTGGTTTCCGTTATCGGCCAATCCGGCGCTTAAAATTGCCAAATTTGAAGTTCCAGATCCTACATAGCGCACGCCATCATCCACTATATTATTAAATGTTGTTCCGCCATCCGTGCTCTCTTGCCACTGAAAAGTAGTAGCATTATTCCAGGATGAGGTAAAAGTAGCTTGTGTACAATCTGTAACCGTTTGATCTGTAGGTTGAACACCCACAGAAGGGCTTACCCCTAGTTCTTGAAAGTCATACGTACCATTAGTATCAAGATCATTTGGTGTACTGTAACCACCTTGGCCGGTTACCAAACCGTCTGCATCCACTGTTACGGGAGAGTTTCCTAAAACTCCATCATCATCAGGATCTGTAAAACCGGCTTCAACAGCATCGTTACAACCATCTGCGTCACTATCTAAATCTAGATAATCTAACAGTCCGTCACTATCGGTATCGGGAACCGTACAATAAGAAAAATTATACACCTCAATGGTATTAGGGTCAACACTTCCATCTGCTTTTCCACTGGTTACTACAATTCTTGTTACCGCTTGTTCTATAGAAAAACTTATAATTTCATTCACATAATTACTCGTTGTAAATGACTGTAATTCACCAATATAAGAGTTAAAATTGTCTCCAGCAACAACACTTCCGCCAATTGTAAAATTTGATGATCCAATGAGAATTGGGTTGTTGTTAATATCAAATGCCTCAAAAATAAGTCGATCATCGAACTCCAATCCTCCAAAGGTCATATTTTGAATGGTTGCGGGTTGATTAAAAACGAATTCATAGGTAGCAGAACCTGCACCATCTGCCACATTCGTTGGTCTTAGATATAAGGTATTACTCCCTACGGCACCTCCATCATCTCTTATTTGAACTCCGCTGGCCCAAGTAGCGGTACCGTTCAATGTATAATTTAAATCAATATAATTAGTACCATTAGCAGCTAGATTTAATAAACTGCCTGTATTTCCAGTAGATAGATCTGTATTGATGGTATATCCAGAACTATTGACTTCTGTATTGGTAACGCATATGGATTCATCTGTATCCAAAATACCGTCATTATCGTCGTCCAAATCCGTTACATCTGGTTCACCATCAAGATCTGTATCCAATAGCGATAAAACCGTTAATATTCCTGTAGATTCTCCCGCTAGTGGAATGTTTTGATCATTGGAAACATCTGCAGATGTAATCGTGTTCGTATAAGTTCCATCCGCCACAACCACAATATCAAAAGATACTTCACAATTAGATCCCGCAGGAATAGTTGCACCAGTGACCATAAAACTATCCGAACCTGGTACTGCCGTAATGGTACCACCACATGATGTTGTAACATTTGGGGCTGTCGCTATGCTCATACCAGTAGGAAGCACATCTGTCAACATAAAATTAGTAAGTGACACCCCATTAGCCGGATTCTCAACAGATATGGTAACTCTTGAACGGTCGTTTTCAAAAATAGTAGAAGGACCAAATACTTTGCTAGAAACTGCTGGAAAGGCAATTTCATTCGAAATCACCAATGCACCACCCCAAATACCTTCGCTGCTACTTCCCAAGGTTACCGTTGCAGAAGTAGCACTATTGGCTACCAGCCCAGAAGCATCAAAAACGTCTGCATCAATTCCCCAACTGTAGCTGAAATTTGGATTTCTACCTCCAACATCAACACCAAACTCAGAAATAGTACCATTCAATGTATTATTGTTAGGATTTAACGCATTGGATAGTGCTGTTCCGTTGATACTCACAAAATCACCGCTACTATTTGCCTCACCATCAAATCCAAAATAACCTGAATGCGTTTCAAAAGCTCCGGTTGAAGGTGTTAGCAGACCAGTTACGGTAAAGGAATCGTTTGCTCCGAAACCGAAAAAATCAAAGCCATCCCAAATTGAAATATTTCTAGATATCTCTGTTGGATCTTCATATATTATTACCATATTCCACCCTCCATAAGGGCCTGTAAAACCACTTCCAGTAGCTAGTGCTATATCTGCCACAAAATAATCGCCACTTCCTCCAGATTGCACCATACTGGTAACATCTGCATAGGCCAAAAAAGAATTCCATCCTGAAAAGGAGGTTGATTCTACATTTCGAACTTCCGCTGCCACCGTTGTATAACTGGCTGCACCTGGTTCCCTAAACTTTACTTGATCAATATCTAAGGAGCCGGCAGGGTTTGTAATACCACCGTTAGTGCTAGCATACATTCCACCCCAATACAGAGCAGCATACAAGACCGTAGCACCTCCAGGAATATTTATGCTACTACTACTGGAATTTATGGTAGTAGCGTCTGCATCTACATCGGCATATCCCATTACTACAGAGGGATTATTTGTAACAGGAGTCGCTGGGCAACCAGACGTACATAAAAGGTTGGTATTCCCTCTCATGATAAAATTTCCCATCAAGTTCAACGCAATTCTTTCTTCATAAGGACGTACATCATCAGGATCGCTCTCATTCTCTAAGATCGTACCAATAGCGGTATCGGAGAAATCTACTGTTGGGTCTGAGGCCGCTGTAAATTGAATTGAGAATGTTTCATTTCCTTCAAAAATCAAGTCGTCTGTAATGCTCACAACGATTTGATCTGTATCGCCAAGGGTTCCATCAAAATTGAGAGTTCCACTAGTAATTGCCGTGTAATCCGTTCCCGCGTTGGCAGAAATATCTACCGTATTATAGGTAACAGAAAACGGACCAGAAGCCGCTGCATTTTGCGTTTCCACTGTAAACGTTGCTGTACCCCCATCTTCATTTACCGATACATCTAAAACCTCTAGGGTGGGCGCAAAGGGTTGAATATTAAAAGGAACATCTATAAAAGCACCTCCCACTGTTAAATCAGATGTGAGTATCAATACCCCATCCTGGTATACACGTACAAAAGATCCTGCCCCATTCCACGCATCTCCAAAATTATCTTCTAATCGAATAAAATAGTTATTTCCATAAGGGACGCTCGCATAAGTTTCAGGCGTTCCTACAGTATTATAGGCATTATTAGTGCTAGAATCAAAACAAGTAGCTGGGTTACAAATAGAAGCTCCGATCTGTGTACTAGTAGGGTTAAAAAAGCGTACCCTGTTATCTGATGACCAATTGGGCCAGTTTACCTCAATAGTAATCGTAGCCTGACTATAAGACATAGCCGTTAAAAAGAAAAATAATAAAGGTAAAAGACCTTTAACATATTTTAGATTACCAGAGAACATGCTTGCAATTTGGGGGTTGTACCTCAAAACTAACGCATATTAACCGCGATCACTAAATAATGTTGTGAAGAGCTCTATTTGATAAGTAAACTCATAAAAACGCAGTGTTAAGAAGTTAATTTTATGACCAATTTGTCAATTTTTATTGACTCGATAGGTAATACGTCGGTTGGTAATCACACTCTGAACTACTAGTGTTAGTACTACAGTATTTGAAGTTTCTGAATTACAGGTATTTACACTACTTGAAACCAGAACTCTATATTGGTTACCATTATCCATCGCAGTAGCGTCTGTGACGGTTAAAGTAGCCGTATTTGCGCCAGAATGTACCCTGGTATTGGTTACATTTACCCAAGTACTACCATTAAATTGCTGCCATTGAAATGTATTTGCGTTAGATGTAGCTACACTGAACGTAGTAGAACAGCCTAAACAAATGGTTCTATCTAATGGCTGCGTACCAATGCTTACTGCAGGCAAGATGGTTATTTGTGTACTTCCTGAAACGTTTACTACTGGGTCACCAATAGATCCACCATACTCTATAATGTATCCTTGTGGCGCGTAGGCACCTCCTCCTCCAACGTTCGGTAAGTCGTTCCAAGATCCTGGAGTAGCGGTCACTGAGGGATCCGTAATATGTGCAAAGTTCTCTTGGCCAGGTGTGCCTGGACCACCAGGATAATCATTAGGCTCATTGTTGTTCCAAAAGGCATATGTAAGTTCCGTTCCTCCTACTCCACCACTCCAAAAAGAGGTGCCTGCTTCGGGACCAGTAACCCATTGCCAATCGCCTTCTGTTGTGTCATCGGTTGCTCCAATCCAACCAACACCCGTAGCTTGAGAACCACTAAAATCGGCTTCTGCTTGTGATGTTAAGGTAACTAGATATCCTTGCAATCCATAATACGTTCGAGCGGCAGCGGCATCTCGCGCATCTGTCCATGTAATTCCAGGATCCGCAATAAATTCATAGTAATGAGCTGTTGATGGAAGAAAATTAGTATCGCCAACACTAATAGAAAAACCACGCGTGCCCGTGGGATTAATTGCACTACTACTATATTCTACCGAAGCAATTGCTGCCTCCAGTTCCGTTAAAGTTGCTGGTCCGGTAAGGGTTAGTTTCCCCTCCGTAATACTCCAAGTAGCTGTAATTGATGGATGTACACCGATAAGCGTTAACAGATCCTCTCCATTCATATATCCTGACGAAATTTGAATGGAAACTTCATCTGCAGTAGTATCATCTTCATCCGTAATAGAAACCGATTCTACTACAGGAATGGAAGTTCCAGGACAATAACCCTGATCTCCGGTTACCGTAATTACGGGAGCTGCATCCGAAAAAATTGCGTCAAAAGTAAGCGTGATATCATCACCAAAGTCGCCGGGAGACGACTCCAAAACTAAATCTCCATCAACGTAAACCCTTACAAAAGATGTTCCGCCACCATAATCTCGCCATCCATCCCCAAAAGCATCTTCAATAAATAACTGGTAGCCCAGAGCGTAAGGTACCGTAAAAGTATCTGGAGCCCCGCTATTGTCATAAGTATCATTACTAAAATCACCGCTAAAACAGTTTAAAGGATAACATACCGTACCAATATCGGCTCCTGAAGAAGTCCTAAATATAATTCTATTTTCCTCTGCATAATTATTCCAATCCACTTCTATAGTTACTAAAGCTTGCCCATTTACCTCTGCTGAGAAACAGAATAGCAAAAACAGTATAGGTAATATTATTTTAGTAGTTCTTTGAAGTAACATTTGGGAGACTCTTTATTAGAGCTTACAATATAGCTTAGCTTATGCGCTAGAACCAATATATGTTGTGTGCGCAAAGAAAATAGGTATGAAAACCCAAAATATAGGATTTAGAGTACTATAAAGTAAGAAAAGTACTAATGTGTATTTGCAGCTAGGTAGTGTTTATTGAAGTAAAAAAGGCGATGACTTTATATAGTCATCGCCCTTTTTTACTATTTATAATTGAATATTATTCAAAAATAATGAATTCTGATCTTCTATTCAGTTGGTGCTTTTCTTCAGAGCATTTGGTATTATTATCACATTCGTTGATTAGTTTGCTTTCCCCAAATCCTTCTTTTTCCAGGCGATCAGCTGCAATTCCTTTGGAGATCATGTATGCCACTGTAGATTCTGCTCTCCTTTGAGAAAGTGCTAAATTATAGGCATCGCGTGCTCTACTGTCTGTATGTGAATTAACTTTTACTTTAAGACTAGGATATTTCTCCATAGCAGCTATTACTTTTTGAATTTCAATTTCTGCATCTGGACGTATGTTTGCCTTGTCTAAATCGAAGTAAATGGTGCTCAACTGTAAGAGTTTTGCCAGATCGTCTCCAAAACCAGCAGTAACGGTTTCTCTTTCTAGGTAGAAATCCATTATTCTTGGTTTTCCGTCAGATTTTACCAAGTATTCTTCAGAAGGTGTATATCCTTGTATTTGTGCTCTAACAAAATTTCCTTGATCACAATTAATCTCTAATTGATAGGTACCATCTGCATCGGTGATTGTTGATAGTATTTCTTCGTTATTCTCATCAATTACTTTGATGGTGGCTCCTACCAATACCTCATTAGAAATTTTATCTCTTACAGTTCCTGTAATCTGCTGAAGACACTCAAACTGCAGCGGTTTCAATTCTACGAAGCTGTAGATATCATCTCTTCCCATGCCTCCTTTACGGTTGGAAGCAAAATACCCTTCTCTATTTTCTTCATTAAAAATAAATGTGAAGTCGTCTTGTTTGCTATTGACAGGCTCCCCAACATTTAAAACAGAAGCATTATAAGTTTGATCTTTAATTTTTGTTGCAAATACATCCAAACCTCCTAGACCAGGATGTCCTTCTGATGAGAAATAAAGAATCTCATTACTTGTCACATAAGGAAAGGTTTCCCTTGCTTCAGTATTGATTGTTTTTCCCAAATTCTCTGGGGTTCCGTAGGTTCCATCTTCATTGATACTGACTTTATAGATATCGGATAAACCTTGGGTTCCAGGCATATCGGAAGCAAAATAAAGTGTTTTTTCATCCGGACTTAAAGCAGGATGCGCCACTGAATAATCGTCGCTATTAAAAGGAAGCCCTCTAGGTAGAGTCCATTCACCATCTACCAAAGATGTTTTAAAAATCTTTAGACGAATAACACCATCTTTATCTTTCTTTACTTTCCCTTCTTGGAAATTATTTCTTGTAAAGTAAAGCGTGTTTCCATCCTTTGAAAAAGCCGATGTAGATTCGTGCAAACGGGTATTTACCACTTTGCTTAATTTATCTACATCATTGATAGAAGAAGAATCTGCATTGATCTTATATAGGTCTAAAAAGTCTTTGGAATTCCAAGTATGGCGATAGCGCGCTAAATTTCCAGTATCTCTGTCCGATGAAAATATCAAACCTTCTTTGTAAAAAGATGGTGCAAAATCTGCATATTTAGAATTGTATTCAAAAGGTCCCATGGTATATCTACCAGAATTCTTCGAAATAGCCGCTAAATAGTCTTTCTCTTCTTCATATACGGTAGCTCTTACATCATTAGAGGTTAAGGAAGTAAACTTGGACATAATAGCGTTGGACTTCTCATATTCTCCAAGCGTTCTTAAAGTCTGCGCATATCTAAAATAATATTCGGCACCAACATCTGCAGTATATTCATCTACCAATCTTGCGTAGGTTTCTGAGGCCTCTTGATAGTCGGCATTAAAATAGTAGGAATTCCCTAAACGTTTTAATAGGTCTGCTGAAACATAGCCTTTATCTAGGACACGTTTGTATATATCAATTGCTGGACTAAAAGAATAATCCTCATATTGCGCATTGGCTTTATTAACAAGTCTTTCTTGTGCAGATATAGTTCCAGTACATGTGGCGATTAGGACAACTAGTAAAAGGATTCTTTTTAACATCTATTTTTAATTTAGAAGAAACGAGGTGATACTAATTTTTCAAAAGACTTAACCAATTCAAATCTTAAGAATACTTCAAAGGAACCATCATTAAACTGGGTTCCTCCTAATGCGGTAGTCTCCCTGTCATAGGCAAGACCTAACATCATCTGATCAGATATTTGAAATCCTAACAAACCACTTACGGCAGCATCCCAACGATAAGCTGCACCAAACATAAATTTGTCATTAAACAAAAAATTAGCAGAAACATCTACTTGTAATGGTGCTCCACCTACTGCTTTCAGAAGTGCTGCAGGTTTGAATTTAAAATTATTATTTAAATCGAATACGTAACCAGTTATCAAATAAAGGTTAATGCGTTCTCTTGCCAAGAAATTAACTCCTCCAGTGCTATTTTGGTTATCAAAATATTCTGTTTCCAAAATATTTGGTGCAGATAAACCTGCGTAAAACTTCTTACTGTGGTAGTATACCCCTAACCCAAAATTTGGTGAAAATTGATTATCAATATTATTTCCGTCTATGGCTTCACTATCGAAGTTTCGAAGTTGTGAAAAATCTAGATTTAAGATGCTACCTCCAACTTTTAATCCAAAAGATAGTTTGGCATTTTCGGAAACATCTAAGCTATAAGACACTACAGCATCAATATCTGTCTCTTGTACGGTACCTTCACCAATATTGTCATTAATTACGGAAAGACCATAGCCCACTTTGCTTTCTCGTATGGGCGAATGTAAGTTTAAAGTGAAGGACTCTGGAGCGCCAGCTAAGCCTACCCATTGAGATCTGTATAATGCGGCTGCACTAAACTGACCACGAGAACCTGCGTAGGCAGGGTTAACACTAAGGGTGTTGAACATGTATTGGGTGTACTGCGCATCTTGTTGCGCACTGACAGTTTGTAGCACTGCCATGCATAGAAATATGCATGGCAGTAATCCGCTTTTTTTTATCATTTTATAGTGTTCAAAGTTTACCTGCTAATATAAATGTATTCGCTATCAGTCACCTTTTCTCCTTCTGTTGTAGTATACTCAAAGATATAAAAATATATCCCTGCTGGTAAGAAATCTTCGGAACTCAATGTTGATCTTCCATTTGATCTCCCTACAAAAACATTATTCTGATTGTTATAATTTTCCCCTTCATATACCGCTACTCCCCATCTGTTAAATATACGAAGTGAATTGTTTAGTGCATTCTCTACACCGCGAATGAAAAGAAAATCGTTCTTTCCATCTCCGTTTGGAGTTACCATTTGATTTACTTCAATATCTTGATCTGGAGTATCGTCAATTGGATCTAAATAATCTGGTATCCCATCTCCATCAGTATCATCGTTGGTAGGATCTCCATCTCCGTCTGCATCTTCGTCTGGAGTATCAATACCATCACCATCGTCATCTATATCTCTATAGTTTACATCTTCTGTACCATCCGTATCTGGAAGATCATTGGCTGGGTCATTAATTTCATCATTTACATCGAAACCATCGTTGACATCGCCTCCTTCATAGCCGTCATCTAAACCATCTCCGTCAGAATCAGTTCCGGTAAATGTTTGATCAGGAATACCGTCAAAATTAAAGTCGTTCCCTTCATTACTATCTGGAACTGAGTCATTATCACTGTCCTCGTCTAAATAATCTGGATTATCTTCTCCATCCGTATTCACAGGTGTAAGACCTTCATCTCCTTCTCCTTCATACGCATCGTCCAAACCGTCATTGTCTGCATCCGTCCCAGATGGGGCTACATATCCATCTGTCGTTTGCGCTTCTACATTATCTGGAATACCATCATTGTCTGCGTCTATATCTAAATGATCTGGAAATCCATCTCCATCAGAATCTAGAGGATCTGTCAATGGATTGTTATCACCATCCAAATTAGGATCTTCTTCAGTATCTAAAATTCCATCATTATCGTCATCGATATCTACATTATCTGGCACTCCATCACCATCTGTATCCACATCATCTGTTGGATCTAAATAATCTGGTATACCATCTCCATCTGTATCATCATTTGTTGGGTCACCATCACCATTGGCATCTTCATCTTCTGTATTGATACCATCACCATCATCATCTATATCTCTATAGTTTACATCTTCGGTCTCATCTGTATCTGGTAAATCTTCAGAGGGCACGTCTATTTCGTCATTTACGTCGAAACCATCATCTACATCATCTCCTTCATAGCCATCATCTAGACCATCTCCATCCGTGTCATTACCTGTTGCTGTTTGATCTGGAATACCGTCAAAATTAAAATCGTTCCCTTCATTATTATCTGGTACCGTATCATTGTCACTATCCTCATCTAAATAATCAGGAATTTCGTCCTCGTCTGTATCTTGAGGATCTAGACCTAACTGACCTTCTTCCATTCCCTCATACGCATCATCAAGACCATTGTTGTTCTCATCTTGGCCGGTAGGACCTACATACCCATCTGTATCTTGTGCTTCCACATTATCAGGAATACCATCATCATCAGAATCAATATCTACTCTGTCTGGATACCCATCTCCATCTGAATCTATATCCGTATTAAATGTGGTTGTCTGTGGGTTATTGAAGTTTTCTAAACAGGAGAATTGAATACCAGACTGTCTTACAATAGTGGTAAAGTTCTCTGGTCTATCTGTTGTTATACCAAATCGAAATACAAAGGAAGAAATGTTTACAAACTCCACCGCTACATTTACCTGTGGGTTGGTATTTTGGATTCCGTTATATTCAGTTCTACCGCCAGTGATCAATAATCCACTTCCTGTATTTACAACGTTGATATCTTTTGGATCATCCACGGTAAAACTAGCAGGTGTGTCAAATCTATTCAACTCTTGGTATTGTCTGTTTCCATCAATATCAATAAAATTCGCTATCAATTCATCTAATACTGCAACATCATTGGTTCCTGCATCTACAAGCGATATTCTTAAATCTGCAAAAGGAGTTCTGTTCGTATCTGTAGTAGTAAATTGAATTTCTGGTTTAAAAAATTCTGGATCTACTGAATTTTGATCAATATTATCAATTCTAGCATCTTCCAATCTAGCAACAGTTACCAAGGCATCTAAACCAGCAGTAACATCACTAAATCTATACACTGCACCCTCTTGTAAAGCATCACCTGATTCTAGGTTAGGTGGGGTACTAAAGTCTAAAGTTGGAATGGTATCACAATCAAATTCAGTACTCAAAGCACTGGATTCAACGCTATCTAGAATACCATCATTATCAGAATCAATATCTACAATATCAAAGATATTGTCCATATCCGTATCCACTGGGGTAATACCCTCTCCGGCACCAGGTGCACTTTCGTACGCATCGTCCAATCCATTGCCGTCTGTATCCACTCCGGAAGCTGGTATAAAAGCGATAGGACTTTGCGCCTCTGTATTATCATTGATACCATCATTATCGGAATCAAAATCCAAATAATCAGGAATTCCATCCATGTCATTATCGGAAGGATTTGTGGTAGGATCATTGTCCCCATCTGTATTGGCATCCTCAACAGTATCTAAAATACCATCTCCGTCATCATCTATATCATCAACATCCGCCACCCCATCGGTGTCAGTGTCAATCATAAACATATTAAATGTCATCGATTCAGAAACTGCGTCAAATGAAGTAGTTAATCCAAATACAAATAAAGCACCGGTTAAGATAATGCCATACAGCGCTTTTTCTTTAAGTTTTAAAAACGTATAGTTTTCCATAAGTGTCAGCAATTTGAGTTACTAATCACCATGGCTTTGTAGGAAAATAATCTGTAAGAAGTTAGGGCTTCTTGGTAATTTTACCGCAATATATAGCTTAATTCTCGATCCTCAAATTGTTTTAAAAGCATATATTATGAAAATTCTTTATAAACACAGGTTTACTCGATAAAGAGTTCAATTATCATCTGTTTTGTTGTAGTAAGATACGTTGATCGATGAAAAAAAGTTTATCTCCTTCGCAAAAAAACGATTAAATTTGCTTTTGATCGAGTCTTAAAACCCCATATAAGAAACAGATTATTAGGCTACTATCCCATCCATATTTATAATACAGCATCCCTTTTGAAAATTTTATAAATCGTATTTCATATCTCTGGTAAGCCATAATATTTAGCTTATTTTTGCTCAAATTTTTTTCATGGATTTTAAAGCGCAAACACTTAGGCGAAGAACTTTTGGTATCATATCTCACCCAGATGCTGGGAAAACTACACTTACAGAAAAACTACTATTGTTTGGGGGTGCCATACAAGAAGCTGGCGCGGTAAAAAATAATAAGATTAAGAAAACGGCGACCAGCGATTTTATGGAGATAGAACGCCAAAGAGGTATCTCAGTTGCCACTTCCGTTTTGGCATTTATCTATAAGGATAAGAAAATAAACATTCTAGATACTCCGGGGCATAAGGATTTTGCAGAAGATACGTTTAGAACACTTACTGCCGTAGATAGCGTAATTGTTGTAATTGATGTGGCAAAAGGAGTAGAAGCGCAAACAGAGAAACTGGTAGAAGTATGTAGAATGCGTAATATTCCTATGATTGTATTTATTAATAAGCTGGATAGGGAAGGAAAAGACGCTTTTGATTTATTAGATGAAGTAGAACAGAAATTGGGGCTTTCCGTTACTCCTCTAAGTTTCCCCATTGGAATGGGCTATGATTTTAAAGGAATTTATAATATCTATGAAAAAAATATCAACCTATTTAGCGGAGATAGTAGAAAAAACATAGAAGAAACACTCGCTTTTGACGACATTGAAAATCCTGAATTAGACACTATTATTGGAGAAAATGCAGCGGCAGAACTTCGTGAAAATCTAGAATTAGTAAAAGGGGTTTATCCAGAATTTGACAAAGAAGCCTATTTAAATGGTAGCTTACAACCGGTTTTCTTTGGGTCTGCCTTGAATAACTTTGGCGTCCGAGAATTGCTAGATTGTTTTATAGAAATTGCGCCATCACCCAGAGCAAAAATGTCTGAAGAACGCTTGGTAGAAGCACATGAGAAAGATTTAACGGGTTTTGTTTTTAAAATTCATGCGAATATGGACCCCAAACACAGAGACCGCTTGGCTTTTGTGAAAATAGTATCTGGTACCTTTGAACGCAACAAACCCTACCTGCACGTGCGCCATAACAAACGAATGAAATTTTCAAGTCCAAATGCATTTTTTGCTGAAAAAAAAGAGATTGTAGATATCTCCTATCCAGGTGATATTGTTGGACTACACGATACCGGAAATTTCAAGATTGGAGATACGCTAACAGAAGGTGAAATACTACACTACAAAGGTATTCCAAGTTTCTCACCGGAACATTTTAGATATATAAACAACGCCGATCCAATGAAGTCTAAACAGCTTCAGAAAGGCATTGACCAGCTTATGGATGAAGGTGTAGCCCAATTATTTACTTTAGAAATGAATGGAAGAAAGGTTATTGGAACGGTAGGGGCTTTACAATACGAAGTAATTCAATATCGTCTAGAGCACGAATACAGTGCTAAATGCACCTATGAAAACTTCCCTGTTTACAAGGCTTGTTGGGTAGCCCCGGAAGATAAAAACAACGATGAGTTTAAAGAATTTAAACGTATAAAGCATAAATTTTTAGCCATTGATAAGCAAGGGCAAATGGTATTCTTGGCAGATTCTCAGTTCTCCTTACAAATGACACAGCAAAAGTATCCGACTGTAAAACTTCATTTTACTTCGGAGTACGAATAGCTGAAACAACCTACCCTACGCTTCGCCTGTAGGACCAAAATTTAAAGGTATGGCTGGTTGCTCGTAGTCCTTTATGGTACCATGGGCTTTTTCAAAGCGATGTACATTATCGCTCAATGCTTTGAGAAATTTCTTAGCATGCTGCGGCGTTAAAACAATTCTGCTTTTCACTTTAGCCTTAGGCGCACCCGGCATCATGCTAATAAAATCCACAACAAATTCGGATACAGAATGATTAATAATAGCGAGGTTCGAATAGATCCCTTCCGCAGTTTTCTCATCTAATTCAATATTAATTTGTTTCTGGTTTTGTTTATTGTCTGCCATCGTTATAAATATCTATTAGTTATACTCAAAAAGAGTTTAAAAAAAGAAGCTAGAAATAAGACACTTTTATTATAAAGTTATGGTCTCATCTCTAGCCTCTCCTGTTTATGATTTGCTTCTACCTATCCTAATACAAGGTACATAAAAGTAATCTTAAAATTTCAACTCCTCCTTGCGAGCCATGATTTCATCATATTCTTCTTTAGAACCTACAATGATGTTCTCATAATCTCTCATTCCTGTACCTGCAGGTATTTTATGCCCTACAATTACATTCTCTTTCAGACCTTCTAAGTGATCCACTTTACCGCTTACAGCAGCTTCGTTTAACACTTTTGTAGTTTCCTGGAAGGAAGCCGCAGAGATAAAGGATTTCGTCTGTAAAGACGCTCTAGTGATTCCTTGCAATATAGGAGTTGCTGTAGCTGCTACTGCATCTTTCGCTTCCACTAGTGCCTTATCTGCACGTTTTAAGATAGAATTCTCATCTCTTAGTTCCCTAGCAGTAATAATCTGACCAGCTTTTAAATTCTCTGACTCACCAGCTTCTACTACTACTTTCTTACCGTAGATCTCATCATTCTCCTTAATAAAATCAGCTTTATGCGCCAATTGATTCTCTAGGAAAATGGTATCACCTGGATCCTGAATACGTACTTTACGCATCATTTGTCTTACTACTACCTCAAAATGCTTGTCATTAATTTTTACCCCTTGCAAACGATATACTTCTTGAACTTCATTCACCAAGTATTGTTGTACCGCTGAAGGGCCTTTAATGGCAAGGATGTCTTCTGGTGTAATAGAACCATCTGATAATGGCATCCCGGCACGAACATAATCGTTTTCCTGCACCAATATCTGATTGGATAATTTCACCAAATACTTCTTAATCTCACCTAATTTAGATTCAATGATAATCTCTCGATTACCTCTCTTTATTTTACCAAAGGAAACTACACCATCAATTTCCGAAACTACTGCCGGGTTTGATGGGTTACGTGCTTCGAACAATTCTGTTACACGTGGTAAACCTCCTGTAATATCACCTGCTTTTGCAGATTTACGAGGAATCTTCACTAGGATCTTTCCTTCCTTAATCTTATCGCCATCATCTACCATGATGTGAGATCCAACTGGAAGGTTATAAGAACGTAAAACTTCTCCCTTACTGTCCTTAATTAATAAGGTAGGTATCAGCTTTTTATTTCTAGATTCTGAAATTACTTTTTCCTGGAAACCAGTTTGCTCATCAATTTCTACTTGATAGGTAACCCCTTGTTCAATATTCTCATAAGCAATTTGCCCAGGGAATTCTGATACAATTACACCGTTATATGGATCCCATGAACAAACAATATCGTTCTTTTTAATTTTGGCACCATTCTTAATAAACAGTTGTGATCCATAAGGGATGTTGTTTGTACTTAAGGTAATACCTGTAGTAGCATCAACAATTTTAATCTCTGAGGTTCTGGAAATTACAATATTCGCTGGTTTTCCATCAGAATCAGTTCCTTTAACCAACCTTAAGTCTTCTATTTCAGCGACCCCATCAAACTTAGCTTCTAGCTTATTGTCTTCTGAAATGTTACCTGCAATACCCCCTACGTGGAAGGTTCTTAAGGTTAACTGAGTTCCTGGTTCTCCAATAGACTGTGCAGCAACAACTCCAACAGCTTCTCCTCGTTGTACCATCTTATTAGTAGAGAGGTTTCTTCCGTAACACTTGCCACAGATTCCTTTTTCGGCTTCACAAGTCAATGCAGAACGTACTTCTATTTTATCAATTGGAGATGCCTCAACACGCTTCACATCAGCCTCCATTATTTCTTGTCCGGCAGATAAAAGCAACTCTTCATTCAAAGGATTAAAGACATCGTGTAAGGAAACTCTACCAAGAATACGTTCTCCTAAAGTTTCTACGATCTCTTCATTCTTCTTCAAAGCAGATACCTCAATTCCTCTTAAGGTTCCACAATCTACTGTATTGATAATTACATCCTGAGACACATCTACCAAACGACGTGTAAGATATCCTGCATCTGCCGTTTTTAAAGCGGTATCTGCAAGTCCTTTACGTGCACCGTGCGTAGATATAAAGTATTCTAAGATGGATAATCCTTCCTTAAAGTTGGATAGAATCGGGTTTTCGATAATTTCTCCACCACCGGCAGTAGATTTTTTAGGCTTTGCCATTAATCCACGCATACCTGTTAACTGACGGATTTGCTCTTTAGATCCCCTTGCTCCAGAATCAAGCATCATATATACAGAGTTGAATCCCTGTTGATCTTCTCTAATACGCTTCATAGCTAACTCTGTTAGCATCGCATTGGTAGAAGTCCAAACATCAATCACCTGATTATAACGTTCATTGTTGGTAATAAGACCCATATTATAATTGGCCATAATACCATCTACCTGTCCGTTCGCATCTGCAATCATCTCATGCTTCTCTGGCGGAATAATAATATCTCCCAGACTAAAGGAAAGACCACCTTTAAAGGCAAATTCATACCCCATGGTCTTAATTTTGTCTAAGAAATCTGCCGTTGTAGGCACATCTGTAACGGCAAGTATATCTCCAATAATATCACGAAGTGATTTCTTGTTCAATACATCATTCACATAACCCGCTTGCTCTGGAACTACCATATTAAAGAGTACTCTACCTGTGGTAGTTTCTATAATTTGGTTGACCAATTCTCCTTCTTCATTAAAATCTTTTGCGCGTACTTTAATACCCGCATTTAATTCTAATCTACCTTCGTTAAAAGCGATTACTACCTCTTCCGCAGAATAAAAGGTTAAACCTTCTCCTCTAACAGGAACTTCTTTGGTCGACTTTCTTTCTTTGGTCATATAATACAGACCCAATACCATATCCTGAGATGGTACCGTAATTGGAGAACCATTTGCAGGGTTTAAGATATTATGAGAAGCAAGCATTAATAACTGAGCTTCCAAAATTGCTTCTGGTCCCAATGGTAAATGCACTGCCATTTGATCTCCATCAAAATCCGCATTAAAAGCCGTACAAACCAAGGGATGCAAGCGAATTGCCTTTCCTTCAATTAATTTTGGCTGAAATGCTTGGATTCCCAAACGGTGCAAGGTAGGAGCACGGTTTAATAATACAGGATGCCCTTTTAAAACATTCTCTAAAATATCCCATACTACTGGCTCTTTCTTATCTATAATTTTCTTGGCAGATTTTACCGTTTTCACGATTCCTCTTTCAATAAGCTTACGGATTACAAAGGGCTTATATAATTCTGCAGCCATGTCTTTTGGAAGACCGCATTCAAATAATTTCATTTCTGGTCCAACCACAATAACCGAACGTGCTGAATAATCTACACGTTTTCCTAAGAGGTTTTGACGGAAACGACCTTGTTTCCCTTTCAATGAATCTGAAAGTGATTTTAAAGGCCTATTTGATTCGGTCTTTACAGCAGAAGCCTTACGCGTGTTATCAAATAGAGAATCTACTGCTTCCTGAAGCATACGTTTCTCATTTCTAAGAATTACCTCAGGTGCTTTTATTTCCATCAATCGTTTCAAACGATTGTTTCTAATAATTACTCTTCTGTATAAATCATTTAAATCTGAAGTAGCAAAACGTCCTCCATCTAGTGGTACTAACGGACGTAATTCTGGTGGAATTACAGGAACCACTTTCATGATCATCCACTCTGGCCTATTCTCTCTATTTTCTTGAGATTCTCTTAAAGCTTCTACTACCTGAAGACGTTTTAAGGCCTCTGTTTTACGTTGCTTAGACGTTTCCGTATTTGCTTTATGTCTCAGAGAAAAAGAAAGTTCATCCAAATCAATACGAGCTAGAAGGTCTATTAGACATTCGGCTCCCATTTTAGCGATGAATTTATTTGGATCGGAATCTTCTAAATACTGATTCTCCTGTGGAAGCTCTTCTAAAATATTTAGATATTCTTCTTCTGTTAGGAAATCCATTTTCTGAATTTCTTCACCTTCTTCATTCTTTGCTAAACCTGCCTGAATTACAACATACCTTTCATAGTAGATAATCATATCTAACTTTTTGGAAGGTAATCCAAGTAAGTATCCTATCTTGTTGGGTAAAGAACGGAAATACCAGATATGCGCCACAGGAACTACTAAGTTAATGTGCCCTACTCTGTCTCTACGTACTTTCTTCTCAGTTACTTCTACCCCACAACGATCACAAACGATACCACGGTAACGAATTCTCTTGTATTTTCCACAAGCACATTCATAATCCTTTACAGGACCAAAAATACGCTCACAA
Organism: uncultured Flavobacteriaceae bacterium; assembly: GCA_947500575.1. GTDB lineage: Bacteria > Bacteroidota > Bacteroidia > Flavobacteriales > Flavobacteriaceae > CANMSI01. Next base: position 376,561 of record CANMSI010000004.1, read on the forward strand.
AACAACCCGTCTCGCTCCGGTTTGTGTGTTCTATAATTAATGGTTTCAGGTTTTAGAACCTCTCCTCTTGACTCCGCCAGAATTGCTTCCGGAGAGGCTAATCCGATAGAGATTTTATCAAACCTTTTAATTGCAGTATTATCTTTTTGTCTTGCCATAATAATATGGTGATAGTAATTTAAATGTTCTAATTACATCGTTTTAACAACGATATGCTTATTCTTCCAATCTGATGTCCAAACCTAAACCTTTAAGTTCGTGCATTAATACATTGAAAGATTCTGGTAAACCAGGTTCTGGCATTGTTTCTCCTTTAACGATCGATTCATAGGTTTTTGCCCTACCGATAACATCATCCGATTTTACCGTAAGAATCTCTCTCAAAGTAGCAGAAGCTCCATACGCCTCTAGTGCCCATACTTCCATTTCTCCAAAACGCTGACCACCAAACTGTGCTTTACCACCCAATGGCTGTTGCGTAATTAATGAATATGGTCCTATAGAACGTGCGTGCATCTTATCATCTACCATATGTCCTAATTTCAACATATAGATAACACCTACGGTTGCTGGTTGATCAAAACGCTGTCCTGTTCCACCATCGTATAAATAGGTATGTCCAAATCTAGGAATGCTAGCTTCATCTGTATATGAATTGATTTGATCTAAAGTAGCTCCATCAAAAATTGGTGTTCCGAATTTTTTACCAAGCTTCAAGCCTGCCCATCCAAGAACAGTCTCATAAATCTGACCAATATTCATACGAGATGGTACCCCAAGTGGATTCAATACAATATCTACTGGTGTTCCATCTTCTAAGAAAGGCATATCTTCTTGACGAACGATACGGGCAACAATACCTTTGTTACCGTGACGCCCTGCCATTTTATCACCTACTTTAAGCTTACGTTTCTTAGCAATGTATACTTTAGCAAGTTTCATAATCCCTGCAGGAAGTTCATCTCCTACTGAAATAGTAAACTTATCACGTCTAAGATTTCCTTGAAGATCGTTCAATTTAATCTTGTAGTTGTGCAACAAATCGGCTACCAAACTATTGGTATCCTTGTCTGTTGTCCAGCTTCCTCCTACTAAATGGGCAAAATCATCTACCGCATTTAACATCTTCATGGTGTACTTCTTTCCTTTAGGCAATACTTCCTCACCTAAATCATTTAATACTCCTTGTGAAGTTTTTCCGTTAATTAAGGCAAATAACTTCTCTACTAAGACATCTTTTAATTGTTGGAATTTTACTTCGTATTCCAATTCCAATTTAGAAATGGCTTCTTTATCTTCAGAGCGTTTACGCTTATCTTTAATAGAGCGAGAGAATAGTTTCTTGTCTATTACTACACCTCTAAGAGAAGGTGAAGCTTTCAAAGAAGCATCCTTTACATCGCCTGCTTTATCACCAAAGATAGCTCTCAATAATTTCTCTTCAGGAGTAGGATCAGATTCTCCTTTTGGTGTAATCTTACCAATAAGGATGTCGCCAGGTTTTACCTCTGCTCCAATGCGAATCATTCCGTGCTCATCTAAATCTTTGGTTGCCTCTTCCGAAACATTTGGAATATCATTGGTCAATTCTTCAGCACCTAATTTAGTGTCTCGTACCTCCAATGCATATTCATCTATATGTATAGACGTAAAGATATCTTCACGAACTACTTTTTCAGAAATTACAATAGCATCCTCAAAGTTATATCCTTTCCAAGGCATAAAGGCTACTTTTAGGTTCCTACCCAAAGCCAATTCTCCTTTTTCAGTAGCGTACCCTTCACATAATACCTGTCCTTTCTTCACCTTATCGCCTTTTTGGACAATGGGCTTAAGATTGATACTTGTTCCTTGGTTCGTTTTTCTAAACTTCACAAGATTGTAACTCTTAGAGTCTTCTTCAAAGCTAATTAAACGTGCTTCCTCAGATCTGATATACTTGATGGTGATTTTCTTAGCATCTACATACTCAATAACACCATCGCCTTCCGCGTTGATCAATACTCTTGAATCTGATGCTACTTGTCTTTCTAGACCCGTTCCAACAATCGGTGATTGTGGCTTTAATAACGGTACCGCTTGACGCATCATGTTAGATCCCATCAACGCACGGTTTGCATCATCATGTTCCAAGAAAGGAATTAAAGAAGCGGAAATAGAAGCTATTTGATTAGGCGCTACATCCGTATAATTTACTTCAGAAGGATCTACCACTGGGAAATCTCCTTCTTCTCTAGCAATTACCTTTTCACTATCAATTGTACCATTATCTTTCATTGGAATGTTTGCTTGCGCAATTTTCATTCCTTCTTCTTCCTCGGCACTTAAGTATATAAATTCTTTTGTATTTACTTTTCCATTATCAACTTTACGATAAGGAGTTTCCAAGAAGCCCATTGGGTTTACTTTGGCAAATACAGAAAGTGAAGAAATCAATCCAATATTTGGTCCTTCCGGAGTTTCAATTGGACAAAGTCTTCCGTAGTGCGTATAGTGTACATCTCGTACCTCAAAACCAGCTCTTTCTCTAGAAAGACCTCCTGGCCCTAGGGCAGATAATCTTCTTTTATGCGTTATCTCTGCTAATGGATTTGTTTGATCCATGAACTGCGATAACTGATTGGTACCAAAGAACGAATTAATAACAGAAGACAAGGTCTTCGCATTAATTAAATCAATAGGTGTAAATACCTCATTATCTCGTACGTTCATACGTTCACGGATGGTTCTAGCCATACGGGCTAAACCAACACCAAATTGAGAAGAAAGTTGCTCCCCTACGGTACGTACACGTCTATTAGAAAGGTGATCAATATCATCAATCTCTGCCTTAGAGTTAATTAACTCAATAAGGTACTTTATGATGGTAATGATATCCTCTTTGGTAAGGACTTGTTTGTCCATACCAATATCTAATTGTAATTTTTTATTCATTCGGTAACGACCTACTTCACCTAAGTTGTATCGTTGGTCCGAGAAGAACAGTTTATCAATGATACCTCTTGCCGTTTCTTCATCTGGCGGTTCAGCATTACGTAACTGTCTGTAAATATGTTCTACTGCTTCCTTTTCGGAATTGGTAGGATCTTTTTGAAGTGTATTATGAATAATTGCATAATCACTCTGTGCATTATTTTCTTTGTGTAAAAGGATCGTTTTCACATCGGCTTCTAAAATTTGAGCGATGTGATCTTTCTCTAATACAGTGTCTCTATCTAGCACAATTTCATTACGTTCAATAGATACTACTTCTCCAGTATCTTCATCAACGAAATCTTCGTGCCATGTATTTAAAACTCTAGCCGCAAGCTTACGACCTAAAACTTTCTTTAATCCTGCATTGGAAACTTTGATTTCTTCAGAAAGGTCAAAAATCTCTAAAATATCCTTATCGCGTTCAAAGCCTATTGCTCTGAACAAGGTAGTTACAGGTAATTTCTTTTTTCGATCAATATACGCGTACATTACGCCGTTGATATCGGTAGCAAATTCTATCCAAGAACCCTTAAATGGAATAACTCTTGCCGAGTATAACTTGGTTCCGTTCGCATGGAAAGACTGTCCAAAGAATACACCAGGTGAACGGTGTAATTGAGATACTACAACACGTTCTGCTCCATTGATAACAAAAGTACCGCTAGGTGTCATGTAAGGAATGGTCCCTAAATAAACATCTTGTACAATTGTCTCAAAATCCTCGTGCTCTGGATCTGTACAATACAATTTCAGTCTAGCCTTTAGCGGAACGCTATAGGTAAGACCTCTTTCTATACATTCTTGTATGGAGTATCTAGGCGGATCTATGAAATAGTCTAAAAACTCTAATACAAACTGGTTTCGTGTGTCGGTAATCGGGAAGTTTTCCATGAAGGTATTATACAATCCTTCATTGCCTCTTTCGTCAGATTTTGTTTCTAATTGGAAGAAATCCTGAAACGATTTAATCTGAATGTCCAAGAAATCCGGGTATTCCGGAATGTTCTTAGCGGATGCAAAACTTATTCTTTCAGTCTGATTTGTGAACATCAATGGACAAAATTTTGATCGTGAATATTATATCGGGGTGGTATATCACTTTATATACCTCGTATAAAAGGGTTTAGGTCTAGCCACCAAAAAGGTGGAAAGACCTAAACCAAAGTGCTATAGATGTTGCTCTTACTTAAGCTCAACTTCTGCTCCTGCTTCTTCTAAAGATTTTTTGATTCCTTCAGCTTCGTCTTTAGCAACGCCTTCTTTTACTGCTTTAGGTGCGCTATCTACGATGTCTTTAGCATCTTTCAATCCTAATCCGGTTAATTCCTTAACCAACTTAACTACTGCTAATTTTGATCCACCAGCAGCGGTCAAAATTACGTCGAATTCAGTTTTCTCTTCAGCAGCTTCACCACCACCAGCAGCACCGCCACCAGCAGCAACAGCAACTGCAGCAGCTGCAGGCTCTATACCGTACTCATCTTTTAATATATCAGCTAATTCATTTACTTCTTTTACAGTAAGGTTAACTAATTGTTCTGCGAAATCTTTTAAATCTGCCATTTTTCTATCGTTTAATAAAAATTTTTAATATTTAGTTTTTAAGTGCGTACTATCTTTCAGATAATGTTTTAATAATACCAGCTAGTTTACCACCACCTGATTTTAATCCAGAAATAACATTCTTGGCTGGGGATTGTAATAATCCAATAATTTCACCAATCATCTCTTCCTTAGATTTGATACTTACTAGCGTATCCAAATTCTCATCACCTATATAAATTGCTTCTTCAACAAAAGCACCTTTTAAAAGTGGTTTTTCAGACTTTTTTCTAAAGGTCTTAATCACTTTTGCTGGGCCATTTCCAACTTCAGAGAACATAAGGGAAGTATTGCCTTTCAATACTTCTGGTAGTTCACCAAATTCTTTATCAGAAGCTTCCATTGCTTTTGCAAGCAAGGTATTTTTAACAACCGCAAGCCTAACATTTGCTTTGAAACACGCTCTTCTCAAATCAGAAGTAGTCGCTGCATCCAATCCCGAAATATCTGCAAGATAAATCGTAGAACTATCAGCTAATTGCGTTGTTAAGTCCTGTATTACATTTTGTTTTTCTTCTCTTGTCATAATAAAAACTTTAAACCTTAGGCTTAAATCGCTTTAGGATCTAGTTGAACGCTAGGACTCATCGTACTAGACATATAAATACTCTTCATATAGACACCTTTTGAAGCCGTAGGTTTTAATTTAACCAATGTATCTAACAGCTCTTGAACATTTCCAGCAATCTTATCAGCTGAGAAAGAAGACTTTCCAATAGCTGCATGTACAATTCCTGTTTTGTCTACTTTAAAATCGATTTTACCCGATTTCACTTCTGTTACTGCCTTAGCAACATCCATAGTAACTGTTCCTGTCTTTGGGTTAGGCATTAATCCTCTTGGTCCTAAAACTCTACCTAAAGGTCCTAATTTACCCATAACACTTGGCATTGTGATGATTACATCAACATCTGTCCAACCGCCTTTGATTTTGGTCAAATACTCGTCTAACCCAACAAAGTCTGCACCAGCCTCTGTAGCCTCTGCTTCTTTGTCTGGGGTCACCAAAGCCAAAACTTTTACATCTTTACCTGTTCCATGAGGAAGTGTCACTACGCCACGTACCATTTGGTTCGCTTTACGTGGATCCACTCCTAAACGGACAGCTAGGTCTACGGATGCATCAAATTTTGCATTGGTTATTTCTTTTATTAAAGCAGAAGCCTCTTCTATTGTATAGAGCTTATTCTTCTCTATTTTAGCATGAGCTTCCTTTTGCTTTTTTGTCAATTTTGCCATTCTAAATGCTTTTATAAGATTTTAAAAAGGTCTCTTTCCAGAAACTTTAAGTCCCATAGACCTTGCTGTACCAGCAACCATACTCATCGCTGATTCTACAGTGAAGGCGTTAAGGTCTACCATCTTATCTTCAGCGATAGCCTTTACCTGGTCCCAGTTTACACTTCCAGACTTTACCCGGTTAGGTTCGCCAGATCCTTTTTTAATCTTAGCTGCTTCCATAAGTTGAACTGCCGCTGGTGGTGTCTTAACAACAAACTCAAATGATTTGTCCTTATATACGGTGATAACAACTGGTAAAACTTTACCTGGTTTGTCCTGTGTCCGAGCATTAAACTGTTTACAGAACTCCATGATGTTAACGCCGGCAGCACCTAAAGCGGGTCCAACCGGTGGCGACGGATTCGCAGCACCTCCCCTAACTTGTAGTTTAACTAACTTACTTATTTCTTTTGCCATTGTTTAAAATTAAATTAAAGCGTGTTTGTTGTGGAAGCAACACAGCTTTTAAAATATATGTAACAATTATTTTATACTTTTTCTACTTGCATATAACTTAGCTCTAATGGTGTCTTTCTTCCGAATATCTTTACCATTACTTCTAGCTTACGCTTTTCTTCATTTATCTTTTCAACAGTTCCATTAAAACCATTAAAAGGTCCATCAATCACCTTCACCGTTTCTCCTAGAACAAATGGGATAGCAACACTGTCTGTATTTACAGCCAATTCATCTACTTTCCCCAACATTCTATTTACTTCAGTCTTTCTAAGCGGAACAGGATCTCCTCCTTTGGTTTCACCTAAAAATCCAATAACATTTGTTATAGAGCGGATAATATGAATCATTTCTCCACCTAAATTCGCCTTTATCATTATATATCCAGGAAAATAGACACGCTCTTTGTTAATCTTTTTTCCGTTCCGTATTTGTATTACTTTTTCAGTAGGAACTAATACATCTTCCAAATAATCTCCAAATCCTAGTCGAGTTACCTCACTCTCAATGTAGCCCTTAATTTTATTTTCTTGACCACTGACAGCTCTCACCACGTACCATTTCTTTTCTAATACTTCTGACATAGTGATTGACTTTAGTTGATTACGTTTTTAAAAACCCACTGAATCGCTTTACTAAAAAGACTATCTACACCCCATGTTGCTAGCGCCAATAAAATAGAAAACACTGCCACTATAACCATAAGGTTAGAAGCATGAGCCCTAGAGGGCAATGTAACATTGTTTCTCAGTTCTTCTACAGATTCCTTTATATAGGTTAACATAAGGTGAAATATTTACTATTAATTTTATTCAAGGATATTCAGCTTTCACTTTTCATCCTTCTACAAGCACGGGAGGAGAGACTCGAACTCCCGACACCTGGTTTTGGAGACCAGTGCTCTACCAACTGAGCTACACCCGTTTCTATTTACATCAAAAGGTATCCCGCTGTAGCGGGACACCCCTGATGCAAAATTATATACTTTACGTACTAGTCTGTAATTTCAGTAACCTGACCGGCACCTACAGTTCTACCACCCTCACGGATTGCAAAACGAAGACCAACACTTAATGCAATTGGCTGAATTAACTCTACCGTAATGGTAAGGTTATCACCAGGCATTACCATTTCAACTCCATCAGGAAGCGCAATGTTACCTGTTACGTCTGTAGTTCTTACGTAGAACTGTGGACGATAGTTGTTATGGAATGGTGTGTGACGACCACCTTCTTCTTTCTTTAGGATATATACCTCTGCTTTGAATTTAGCATGCGGCTTCACAGAACCTGGCTTACAAATTACCATTCCTCTACTAATTTGTGATTTTTCAATACCTCTTAATAAGATACCTACGTTATCACCAGCTTCACCTCTATCTAATATTTTACGGAACATCTCCACACCAGTAATTGTAGAAGCTAATTTCTCAGCACCCATACCAATGATATCAACTGCATCACCTGTGTTAGCAATACCCGTTTCAATACGACCTGTTGCAACAGTACCACGACCAGTAATTGTGAATACATCTTCAACTGGCATTAAGAAATCTTTATCAACATCTCTTTTTGGCAATTCGATCCACTCATCAACAGCATCCATTAAAGACATAACTGTATCTACCCATTTCTGCTCACCATTTAAAGCGCCTAATGCAGAACCAGCGATTACAGGTCCATTATCACCATCGTACTCGTAGAAAGAAAGTAATTCTCTTACTTCCATTTCAACAAGCTCGATTAATTCTTCATCGTCTACCATATCCACCTTGTTCATGAAAACAACGATTCTTGGAATACCTACCTGACGTCCTAATAAGATGTGCTCACGAGTTTGTGGCATTGGACCATCTGTAGCAGCTACCACCAAAATAGCACCATCCATTTGGGCAGCACCAGTTACCATGTTCTTTACGTAATCCGCGTGACCAGGACAATCCACGTGTGCGTAGTGACGATTAGCCGTTTGGTATTCTACGTGAGATGTATTAATTGTAATACCTCTTTCTTTTTCTTCTGGAGCGTTATCGATAGAATCGAAATCTCTCTTTTCAGACAAACCTGCGTTCGCTAATACTGTAGTGATAGCAGCAGTCAATGTAGTTTTACCGTGATCTACGTGTCCAATAGTACCTATATTTAAGTGCGGTTTGGAACGATCAAAAGTTTCCTTTGCCATGTTTAATAAATTTTAATCTTAGTTTATATTAGTGTACAATTTATGCCTTATTTGAGCCAATGACGAGATTTGAACTCGTGACCTCTTCCTTACCAAGGAAACGCTCTACCCCTGAGCTACACCGGCGTAAAGTGTTGAATCTATTTCCAAACACAATCTTCCGATTGCCCTAGGAAGAGATTCCTGCCTTCGCAGGAATGACTATACTGTCATTACTAGAACGGTACATTGCACCATTGGCGCATAATATTCCACTCCTTAAGTACTGCACTACATATGCAATGCAAATTACTTTTAGAGCGGGAGACCGGGTTCGAACCGGCGACATTCAGCTTGGAAGGCTGACGCTCTACCAACTGAGCTACTCCCGCATTATTTATTCTAAATTTTCATTTAGAATGTTTCAGTATTTCAAATCAAATTTCCTCACTTTCGTTTAAAAATTCTTCCAATCTTGTGAACTACCTCACCTCCGTTCGGTAATTCTGTTCGGGCAAACCCAAACATTTACTTTAGTGGGGAGAGCAGGATTCGAACCTGCGAAGACGTAGTCAGCAGATTTACAGTCTGCCCTCGTTGGCCGCTTGAGTATCTCCCCGAGCCTTATTTTACTTTACTTTCGAGCCGATGGAGGGACTCGAACCCACGACCTGCTGATTACAAATCAGCTGCTCTAGCCAGCTGAGCTACATCGGCCTTTAAAAGACTTTTTAGGCACAAAAAAGTCCGCTATTTCTAACGGACTGCAAATGTATATATATTTTCTTTTAATCAAAACTATTTTAGTAAAATTTTCATCAGGTTTGTGGACGAAGTTTTCGCTTCCTTTTTAAGAGCTGTCTTTCTAAGGAACTACATGCAGCATCCACGGCTTCTTCAAACGATTTACATTGTTTCTTCACAATGAATTTATCTTTAGGCACATTCACTTTTATTTCCGCAATCTTATTCTCTTTGGAACTGGTATTATCTAATTTCAAATAAACATCCGAGCTAATTACTCTGTCATAGAAAAGTTCTAACTTATCTAAACGGTTTTGAATAAAACCAATAAGTTTTCCGTCAGCTGTAAAATTTACTGATTGCGCATTTACTTTCATGTGTGAAATTTTAAAAGGGTTAAACAATGAAATAAAACGTTTTGCTACTCTTTACTTCTTGGATGGGCCAATGCATGAACCTTTTTTAATTCTGCAATACTGTTATGGGTATATACTTGGGTAGAAGCCAAGCTTGAGTGTCCTAGTAGTTCTTTAACAGCATTTAAATCAGCACCCTTATTAAGAAGGTGAGTTGCAAAGGTGTGCCTTAAGATATGAGGACTCTTTTTTACCTTAGAAGACACCTCTCTAAAATAACGATTTATTATTCTATAAACAAGTGTTTCATATATTTTATTGCCCGATTTTGACAAAAAAACGAAAGCAGTATCCTTCGTAATTTTTATATCACTTCGATACGCCAAATAATTTTGATACACTTCCAAGGTAGTATCCAACAAAGGGATGATCCGTTCTTTATTTCTTTTCCCCAAAACTTTGATTGTTTTAGAGGCAATTTGCACATCTGCTACCTTTAAATTAATAAGTTCTGCTCTTCGAATACCTGTAGCATATAACAACTCTATGACCAACTTATCTCGCGCGCCTTCAAAGTCTTCCGTAAATGAAATTTGGTTCAATAATAGTTGCATCTCCGATTCCGAAAACGGCACTTCAATTTTTTTAGATGTTTTTAAAGCTTTATGTTTCGCTAGAGGATTCACCTGAATTTGCTCTATACTGAGAAGAAATTTATAATAGGATTTTAAGGATGCGATTTTTCTATTTACAGACCTATTAGAAATATGGGTATTCACTAAGTCAACTACCCAACTTCTAATAATGCCATAATCCACAAAATCAATATCTTCTATATCGTACTGCTCTAAACAGAAGGCAGCAAATGCTTCAATATCTTTGGTGTATGCATGTACCGTATGCTGAGAATAGTTCTTCTCCAAACCGATATAAGAAATAAATGCATCAAGAACCATACATACAAAGTTACTGGCTTTATAGGAATAAAAAAATCCCGCAGTAGCGGGATTTTTCAAATTCTATTATATATAAGGTACTATATCTCTTCCTGATCTCTTAGACCTTGGATATATTGTGCCTTTTGAACCTGAGCTCTTCGCTCTACAGAAGGTTTTGTGAACTGCTGACGCTTTCTTAACTGACGCATAGTTCCTGTTCTGTCAAACTTTCGCTTGAAGCGCTTTAAAGCTCTATCGATGTTTTCTCCTTCTTTTACTGGTATAATTAACATTGGCTACAACCTCCTTTCTTTAGTGATTTAAGATTGCAAAGATAAAAACTAATTTACAACTGGCAACGAAAACCTTAAAAATAAAATAAAACTATTTTTTAGGTGCCTTATACTCCTTTTTATCGATCACTATTTTTGCAATTATCTCGCGTAGTATCTCTGAAGTACCTCCACCAATGGGCCCCAGTCTACTATCTCTTAGTAATCTGGCCATTGGATAATCTTCTATGTACCCATACCCTCCTAAGAACTGCAAGCAATCATATGCTACCTCGTCGGCCATTTTTGTTGACCTTAACTTTGAAATTGTCGCTTCCTTCACCACATATCCACCCTGTTCCATCTTATAAGCAACTGAATAGTTGTATTCTCTACAAATATCCATATCAGCATGTAAATCAGCAATGCGATGTCTTAATGCCTGGTATTGATTAATTTTTTTACCGAAAGCTTCCCGTTCCGACATATATTGGAGTGCATATTCCAGGGCATAATCTGCTCTTGCATGTGCATTGATTCCCATCACTAAACGCTCTAAAGCGAAGGCCTCCATAATATAAGTAAAACCCTTGCCCTCTTCTCCTAAAACATTCGTTGCAGGCACGGTTACATTGTCAAATGCAAGCTCTGCCGTATCCGATGCCCTCCAGCCTAACTTATCTAATTTGTTTGCAGATACACCTGTGCTATTTCTATCAACCACAAAAATAGTAATCCCTTTATTGCCAGCATTCATATCTGTCTTGGCAGCAACAATCATATAATCACAATAAACACCATTTGTGATAAAGGTTTTGGATCCGTTGAGAATATAAGAGTCCCCTTTCTTAATAGCTGTTGTCCGCATTCCTGCTACATCACTACCCCCAAAAGGTTCGCTTACGCCTAAACACCCTATTTTTGTCCCAGCAATGCTAGGTTCCAAGTATTCTTTTTTGAGCTTTTCATCAGCATTTTTTTTGAGATGTGTCATTGCTAAATATACATGTGCCCACATCGCAGCAGCAAAACCACCAGAATTAACTTTTTGTAATTCTTCTAAAAAAATAACCGTGTAGAATAAATCGAGACCCAGTCCGCCATCAGCTTCCGGAATAGCTAGACCAAAATATCCCATCTCACCAAACTTTTCCCAGATGAAACGCTCAATAGTTCCCGTTTCTTCCCATTTTTCAATAAATGGGGAAACTTCTTTTTTCAAAAATTCTTTAAGGCTTTCTCTAAATAATTGATGTTCTTCAGTGAAGTACATACTTTGCATAGTAATCTTTTTATAATAGTAAATATAATGCTATTCTTTCCATCTTTTCTGACGGAAAACTGTCAATATTTCTTAATTCATCAAAGGTAGTAATACCATTGTTATCTTCTCTATAAAAAACTATATCTTCTGCAAGTTCGTAGGATATATAGATCAACTGTGATATTTGCTCTGCAGAAGCTGTATTTATATTAATTTGCTGGACTTCTGGTTGTTTCAGAACGGTAAACTTTTCCAAAGTACGAATCACCACTTCGGACTCCAAGCCATACACATCATATAACTGTTCATTTACAAGAAAACCTCCTAACCTATCTCTAAACTTTATTATTCTATTAGAAAGCTTCTCTCCTATTCCATAGATCTTTTTTAAATCCTCCGCTGTAGCAGTATTGAGATCCTTTCTTATCTCAGTATGGGCGTGCGGTTTATTCCTACTCCTAACAACTAGGTTTTTATTTTTTGAAAATTGTTTATCGCTTTTTTGAGTCCACTCAGGAAATTTAAAATTTGGCGATATGTAATTCAAAAGACTATCGGATATACCTGTTACTTCTTGAAACTCTTTTGCCGAATTCACAAATTTATCGGCGGATCGAAATTGATATAAACGATCCAGTTCCTTAGGCGACATTCCAAGCGCATAACCTTTTGCATCAGAAATAAAATTTGGATTAAAAGGGTAGAAAGTTGAAGCTTCCTTTTGTGCACTAAGGGTTTTCAAATTTTCAATTTCCTCCGCTACTAAGCCATTCAATGCTATCGTAGATTCAGATTCATAAGGGAAGATCTTTACAAAGAAATGACTCACTAACAAGACTAAAACAATAAGTAGTAAAAAGAAAATCCCACTTCGTTCCTGTTTATTAAAGATGAAGTGGGATTTAAAATTTTTCAAAGCTTACTTACTTTTTAATGCTTTTATATCTTTTATATACTTCCCAAGCTCTTCACGAACTCTTGGGAATAAGAATAATAGTCCAATCATATTTGGGAATACCAATGCGAGTATCATTGCATCCGAGAACTTAATTACCGCATCTAAGGTAGCTGCTGCTCCAATAACAACAAATAGTAAGAATAAAATTTTATACGCTACATCTGCTGCTTTACCTCTTCCAAACAAATATTTCCAAGACTGTAATCCATAATAAGACCATGAGATCATGGTAGAGAAGGCAAACATTATAATGGCAATGGTTAGTACATATCTAAACCCAGGAATCACAGAGTCATAGGCCATCGATGTTAAATCTACTCCTCCAATGTATTTTCCAGATTCATTAATTAAAACCTTACTGTTTACGGCATTTCCATAATCAAAAGCACCTGCATCCATATTAAAGAAAATGATGACCAATGCTGTCATAGTACAGATAACAACGGTATCTATAAAGGGTTCTAAAAGTGCAACCACACCTTCACTTGCTGGATACTTAGTCTTTACTGCCGAGTGGGCAATTGCCGCCGAACCTGCACCTGCTTCATTCGAGAATGCTGCTCTTTGAAAACCTACAATGATCACTCCAACAATACCGCCTAAACCAGCTTCGGGGGTAAATGCACCGGCGAAAATCATTCCAAATGCATCTCCAATGTATTTTATATTGGCAAAAATAATTACCAAAGAAGCCAAGACATAGATACCTGCCATAAAGGGCACTATTTTTTCAGTAACGCTAGCAATTTTTTTAATGCCGCCAATAATAACAATACCCACTAAAATCGCAAGAATAACTCCTATGATTACACCAACAGCGCCTCCTTCTAAGTTAAACATAGTACTTAATTGTACTGCCGCCTGGTTGGATTGAAAAGCGTTACCACCTCCAAAAGAAGCTCCAACGCACAATATGGCAAAAATTACTGCCAGTACTTTTCCAAGACCTTTCATATTTCTTTCTTTAAGCCCTTTAGAAAGATAATACATAGGTCCACCGTATACCGTTCCATCTTCTCCTACATCTCTATATTTTACGCCAAGTGTACATTCTACAAATTTCGTAGACATACCAATAAGACCACAAACAATCATCCAAAAGGTAGCTCCAGGACCACCCAAGGCAATAGCAACTGCTACCCCAGCTATATTTCCCAGACCCACCGTTCCAGAAACAGCAGTAGCCAAGGCTTGAAAATGACTTACTTCACCTTCTTTACTTTCATCCCCAATGGTATCAACAATATCACCATCTACAATATTAACATCTGATTTTTCTACACCATGATGGTCCATTTCATCGTACTTACCTCGCACGGTATTGATGGCCATTCCAAATTTAGTAACCCCAGGAAACTTAAAATAAATAGTGAAAAAAGTAGCTCCAAGAATTAGAAGAATTAAAACTACTGGTAAATCATATCCCGCTATTGTTATTGGAGTAAGAATAAAATTTTCCCACCAAGTTGCCACAGGCATAAATGCATCATTGATCTTATCATCTAAGCCTTTTTCTTTTGCTTCTTGTGCAAACGTCAAAATTGGCATTAATACTGCTAGTAGAGAGAGCAACATTTTCTTCATATTCTTCATTTTTGGTTGTTTAATTTATTAGTCAAGATGGCAATATCTTAAAAATATGCTATACTATCAAGGATTGTTTCTTAAATATCCCTAGACAATATGAAACATCTCATTTAATCTCTGAATCTGTTCTGGCCTTCCAAGAACAATAACCTTGCTCTTAGGTTCTATATTCATATCCGCTTCAGGGTTAATTATATAAGCCCCATCTGGGGTAATGTATCCAATAATAGTACAACCGGTTTTGTTTCTTAAATCCAAATCGCGAAGGGAGTTACACTCCATTTGATCTGTAAAATCTTCAATGGCTACCTCCTCCAAATGGGTGGTATCCCCACCTTCCATAGAAAGTTTATCCATAAAAGTAATGAGGTCTGGCATTACAACTAAAGATGCCATATGATCTCCTCCAATCCGATCTGGCATGATCACCTTATTGGCTCCTGCTAATTCCAATTTCCTGTAGGAGTTGGTTTGAGAAGCTCTACTAATGATAAATAAATTAGCATTCAATTGCCTAGCCGAAAGCACCACAAATAAATTAGCCGCATCATCGGGCATAGCCGCTATAAGATATTGCGCTCTTGCAATTCCAGCCTGCTCTAAAACCGCATCATCATTAGCATCTCCTTCAACAAAAAGAAGTTCTGCTTCGTATTTCTCAACTACCTCTTTGTTTTTTTCTATTACAACAAAAGGTCTTTCATATGCCTTTAATCGTTCAGCGGCTTGCATTCCATTGCGCCCGTAACCGCAAATAATTATATGACCGGATAAATTTGAAATTCTATTTTTCACTTTTTTCTTTTTTAAAAGTTGAAGGGAGTTTCTACTTAAGAGATATTCAGTAATTACAGAAATTGCGAAGGCAATTATAAAAATACTAGCAATAATTAAAAATACCGTAAACATTTTTGATGTTGCGTCTAAGGGGCGTACTTCAGAAAAGCCAACGGTGGTGACCGTAATTATGGTCATATATAGCGCATCTGACCAGGTAAATCCAGAAATAAAGCGATATCCAAAAACGCCTATCAGTACTACCAAAACAACTAAAGTAAGTGCCCAATATATTTTGGAACGAAAGAGTTTAATCATAGTTAGAGGTCAAAAACAGAGGTTCTCTTAGTATATACTAGGTCTTTAATTTTTAACCAAAATGCCAAAAAAAGATATAGTGCAAAACCAAAACCCAATGTTACAAAAGTGAGATATATAAAAGAGGTACGAACCACACGAGCCCTGATTCCAAGTCGCTCTGCAATTCGCCTACACACCTCGAATCCCCTCTTCTGAAAATAATACAATATGCTATAAAAAATATTCATCCTTTAAAAGTAAATAAATAAATCGAATTAGATTACTGTGTTATACTTGCGCTTTTCTATTCAGTAATCTTCCTCCAATAGCACATTGCAAGCATTTATTTCTGGCACAGTAGGTATTATATAATTGTAAAAGTGCCTGACTATCCATAGCATTCTTAGTCCGTACCCCATGCATCTCAAAGCTATTAACCACGCTATTATTTTCTTTTTGAATAGCCATTATAATTTCTAAAAACACCCCAGGAGTTGAATGCCCCTTGTATTTCGCATAGCAAAATTTTAAAGGAAGTACTGTATTAATAATAATTAGATCTATAAATTTCTTACTCAGCCGTTTTGCGCTTTTCTTGGCTATTTTTCCAAAGGTAAAATGACACTCCCAATAGGCGCTTGCTGTTACCTCAAAAATTTGATATAATTCTTCAAGACATTCTGCCTTTATTATACGGTTAAACAGGTTTTGCTGTGAATGGTAAAGAGCAGCCAATTGAGATAACCTAAGGGTTGGGAAATTGGCTGGCCTCAGTTTAAAAAAATGTGGCTTTTGCACTCCCATTTGCGGAAGTCGATGTTTATTTTTCAAAAATTGATAGGTTGCTTTTAAATTCAAATAGTAGGTATCCAAGCAGGTTTCATCATTAAGAAAGCCTGCCATACCAAATAAAGTGCTCTCCAAATATGTGATGTTATCCTTTATCTTTCGTATCACGGAGAAATCAATCTTTTGAGCGATATCAAAAAAAGATTCTCCATTAATCTTTGAACCAAAGCTCTTCATTAATAAGGTAAACGTAACACTCTCCCAATCATTTTTATATTGATGACACAGTTCTAGGATCAACATAGATTTGTACTCCAGGCGTTCAAAATAAAGTCGCTCTAACCAATGTTTTAAATGAAAAGAATCATAGGCCGGCAACTGCCTTTCACAGTTAATAAATGAATTACTATTAGAATTAAAGAGGTTTTGATAAGCGCTAAGCAAATCTGCATCCAAGCTGTCTTTAAGCACCAAGGTGGGGATACATGTATGATCCTCTCTAAAAACAAGAACATCATTTTCCCAAACTACATGTAAAATTACGTTGTTATAATTGGTGTCTTGTTCATGATGATGCGCATACCAATCGGAAGCGTTGATATGTATTTCTACATTTCCTGCCCAAAGTTGTTTTCCAATTTGAATCTGTGCATTGAAGAAATCTGGCCCTGCTAAACGATTATGGGTTCCAACATTTTTAATGAACAATTGCTCCCCATCTGATGTGGACAGATCTTGCAATGAAAACTTTTTATATTTCCACACAAAATGTAGTAAATCTTCGCTCATTTATGCAATATAGCGATTTATTTCTATAAATATCAATTAGAAATAAAAAAACCCTAGGAGTATCCTAAGGTATATTTATATAGCATGTTCAAAGATATATGTTGGTGTTAAGAATCCGCTACATCACCCTCCCATTCCATAAAACCACCTTCCAAATTATACGCGTTTTCAATTCCTACACTATTCATAATAGCGCATGCCTGACCACTTCTGTTGCCCGATCTGCAATACACATAGTAATTTTTAGAAGTATCTAATTCCTTAATGGCATCCATAAATTCCTGCCCCATATAAATATCAATTTGGGTAGCACCTGGAATATATCCGTCTGCTATTTCCTCTGCTGTTCTTACATCTAAAATAAACGCATTATCGTCTCCTTTTAGCTGTGCTGTCCATTCTTCTTGTGATAAATCTGCCATGTTTTGTTATTTGAATTACAAAAGTAAAAATCTGAAGGGAAATCTTTAGAATTTTTAAAAAGAATTATGATATCTAAGCCTTAATAGAGCACCCGATCGCTCTAGTAGTAGTTACCTTTATTTCTTCTCCCTTCAACATTGCATTCACTGCATCTTCCACATATTTGGTATCAACCGCAGAGGCGTCTGAATAATTATCATCGATAGCACCAATGTATTTTACTTGATTTCCCTTAGGTGTTTTTTCCAAGAGATATACATGCGGAGTTTTACTTGCTCCATATTGTGGATATATTTTTTGCCCTTCATCTAACACATAGGGAAATGTAAATCCTTTTTCTTTTGCTCTTAGTTTCATTTTATCAAAACTATCTGCAGGTTTTAAATCCGGATTATTTGGATTAATCGCTATTACCGGAACCCCCATGCTCTTATATTTTTTATCCAAAGCAATAATTCTATCTTCATAGGCAACAGCATACGGGCAACTATTGCATGTAAAAATTACAAGAAAACCTTTTGCATTTGTATAATCTGATAGGGAAACCATCTGGCCGTCTATATTTTTTAAGGTAAAATCTGTGGCATAATCGCCTATATCATATCCCTTTTCTTCCGTATAAACATTGTAGGTAAATGCACTTGTTAGCGCCACGAAAATGACCAGTCCTATTAATTTTATTGCTTTCATAATTTATTTTTTTAAAAAATTAGTTACTTCTTTTCGCAAAGCATCATAGGTAAAAGGTTCTTCGTAGAACATACGATGTTCTCCTTTATAAATGATGGTCGCAGGGATGGTACCAGACCAATCCTTATCTACTTTGGGTATCCAAGTATTTTGTTTTGTATCATTTAATATAACCACTTTGGAAGCGATTCCTTTTTTCTCTATGAATGGAACTAGCTGTGATTCCCACTTTTTGGGCATATCTAAACTTACCAATACCACTTCCACATTTTGATCTTGTAAGTCTGCATGAATCCTCTCAAAATAAGGAAGCTCCTTCACGCATGGGCCACACCAAGTAGCCCAAAAATTGACGACATGTACTTTGCCATCATCTTGATGAAGCAAAGGTTCTAATTCATCAAAATTATAAATAGCAATATCATTTAAGCTTTTAGGAACTGTGGGGGTGGTCTGGGATATTGTAGTCTCAGGATCTTCTAGCTGTTCTTTCTTTTCCTTGGATGCGCATCCCCATAAGCACAAAACACTACAAACTAAAAGAATATTTCTTATCATTGATGAACCATCTTAGATGACAAAAATAACCAACCCTATTTCTAGCCTTCTTTTTTTAACAAAAGTTTAGTAGCAAATATTTTTATACTGTTTCATATTTCATTTACATTTGTATATACAAATTTTGTAGATACATGAATGTTGAACAAATCATAAAGACCGAGAAGAAGATTCCATTAAGATCTAGAACCATCATTCACTTACTATTAGTGAATACAAAAATTACGGAAATAATGACACTTGCATTGAAACCTTTTGGAGTATCACAACAACAATTTAATGTACTTCGCATATTAAGAGGGCAACAAGGAAAACCAGCTAATTTGTCTACACTTAATGAGCGAATGGTTACTAAAATGAGTAACACCACACGGCTCGTTGACAAATTGTTAGCAAAAGGCTTTGTGAATAGGGCTGTATGCCCCTCAAATCGAAGAAAAATAGAGATACTGATAACCCCAACTGGCTTGGACGCCTTATTAGAAATGGATAAAGCGATTAGCAACGCCGAAAAAAAAGTACTAAAAAAAATGTCCAACACAGAGTTGGAGCAATTCAATTCACTTTTAGATAAATTTTAACTATATAAAAAATGAGCAACTATATTGAAAGTTTACACTGGCGCTACGCCACCAAAAAATTTGATAGCACAAAAAAATTATCAGATGAACAATTAAATACCTTATTAGAATCTGTTCGTTTAAGTGCTTCTTCTTACGGACTACAGCCATATCATATTTTCATTGTTACCGATAAAGAAATACGTGCTAAATTACAACCAGCATCATGGGGTCAGTCTCAAATTGTAGATGCCTCCCACCTGATCGTTTTTGCGGCTAAAACTGAGGTCGATGGAAATTGGATTGATACCTATTTAGAAAATGTGAGCACTACTAGAGAAATTCCTATGGAATCTTTATCTGGGTACGGAGATTTTATGAAATCCAAAATTCTGGAGCTGTCAAGTGAGGAACAAGCTACATGGGCTGGGAAACAAACCTATTTGGCATTAGGTAATTTGCTTTCCGCAGCAGCTGAATTACGCATAGACAGTTGTCCTATGGAAGGTTTTGAACCAGAAGTATATAACGACATCTTAGGCTTAACAGAAAAAGGCTTGCACGCAACAGTAATAGCAGCTGTTGGGTACCGTTCTGGGGACGATGAAACACAGCACTATAAAAAAGTAAGGCAATCTAAAGAAAACTTAGAAACCTACGTCTAATCTATAAATCATTATTAAACACACATTTACACTAATTAAATTTTAAAATCATGAAAAAGAATGTATTTAGCCTAGCACTAGCAATTGTATTTGGATTTTCAGCAACTGCTACCACTCCTATCGATGGAGAAAAAAAAGAAGTGAAAACAGAAACCAGTACTGTTACTTGGAAAGCCTATAAGGTTACAGGATCCCATACAGGAACCATTGCTTTGCAGTCTGGAACTTTGAGTTTTGACGACACAGGAAAATTAGATGGTGGAGAGTTTGTGGTAGACATGACCACTATTAATACTACCGATTTGGAAGGGGAGTACAAAGGAAAATTGGATGGCCATTTAAATTCAGATGACTTTTTTGGAACCGCAACTCATAAGACTTCTACAATGGTTTTTACCTCGGTAACCGCATCTGGGAAAAATTCTTATAAAGTAACCGGCGATTTAACCATTAAAGGGATTACCAAAGCCGTAAGCTTTGATGTTTCTATTTATGGAAGCAAGGCTACTGCCACTTTAAAAGTAGACCGAGCCAATTATAACATCAAGTATGGTTCTGGGAGTTTCTTTGATAATTTAGGAGACAAAACCATTTATGACGAGTTCGATCTAGTAGTAGATTTAGAATTTTAAGAACCTACTTTATTAATTGTAAAACCCTGCGAAAGCGGGGTTTTACTTTTTTTACAGCAGGAAGTTTGAAATTTTAAAATTTGGTTCTATATTTGACCTAATGAAATTAACAACAGTAAATACTTGGTGGTGGAACTCCTTACGTCAAACGTCGTGAGTTAAGCATCAGTGTACCAAAATATACAAAAAGGCTTGTCATCACGACAAGCCTTTTTGGTTTTACAGTAGTTACATATGCTATTTCAAAAAAAGTAGGATATCAAATTGAAACAGAAAAAATGACCTATTCATTAGAAACACATTATAAAAAGATACTTGCGGATACTATTACTCCTGTAAGTGTTTACCTAAAAATACGAGATCGATTTCCAAACAGCATTCTTTTGGAGAGTAGTGATTATAGAGCCAACGATAATAGTTTCTCCTATATCTGTTGTAACCCCATTGCTTCTATTAAAGTAGTTAATGAAGAGATTATACAGCTCTTTCCAGATGGCAGCAGCACTACAACAAGCATAGATGCCACTGTAGATGTGGTAGAGACCATAGATGGTTTTTGTAAAAAGTTTGAAGTTAAAGACAATGGTTTTAAATTCATCAATAACGGTGTCTTTGGCTATATGGCATATGATGCAGTACGTTACTTTGAAAATGTGACCATTCAGAAAAAAGAGGGTGCCTTAGACATTCCAGATATTTACTATGCTGTATATCAGAACATCATCGCTATCAATCACTTTAAAAATGAAGCGTACCTATTTGCGCACTGTTATGAATCTGAAAATAACATCGCTGCAATGGAACAAATTCTGAACGTTCGCAATTTTGCATCCTACAATTTTTCAAAGGAAGGCACTCCAAATTCTAATTTGGAAGATGATGAATACAAAGAACATGTAGCACTTGCTAAAAAGCATTGTCAACGAGGGGATGTATTTCAACTGGTCCTTTCTAGAAGGTTCTCTCAAAAATTTAAAGGCGACGAATTCAATGTATATCGAGCACTCCGTTCTATCAACCCTTCGCCTTATCTATTTTATTTTGACTATGGAGATTTTAAAATCTTTGGAAGTTCGCCAGAAGCTCAATTAGTGGTTAAAGACAATAAAGCAGAAATACATCCTATTGCAGGTACTTTTAAGCGTACAGGAAATGATGAAGAAGATGCACTATTGGCCAAAAAATTAACCAAAGATGATAAAGAAAATAGTGAACATGTAATGCTAGTAGATCTGGCAAGAAATGACCTTAGTAGAAATGGAAATATGGTTAGTGTAGAAAATTACAGAGAAGTTCAGTTTTTTTCTCATGTAATTCATTTGGTATCTAAGGTAACTGGTCAAAAAAAGGAAGACATTCCTACCATGAAAGTAGTTGCAGATACCTTCCCAGCGGGCACCTTAAGTGGTGCTCCCAAACACCGAGCAATGCAACTCATAGAAAAATACGAAAAAACTAGCAGGGATTATTATGGAGGAGCTATCGGATTTATGGATTTTAAAGGAAACTTTAATCATGCAATTATGATTAGAACTTTCCTCAGCAAAAATCATGAATTGCACTACCAAGCAGGAGCAGGTTTAGTTGCTGCTTCAGATCCGGATGACGAATTGCAAGAAACTTACAATAAGCTAGGAGCATTGAACCAAGCATTAGAAATAGCAGAGACCATTTAAGTCTAGGCAATAGCAAAAATTGAAATGAAAAGAATATTAGTTTTAGATAATTACGATAGTTTCACTTATAACTTGGTACACTATTTAGAAGACTTAGGATGTGAAGTAGTTGTTAAAAGAAATGACCAACTGTTGTTAGAAGAAGTAGCAGAATTTGATAAGATTGTTCTCTCTCCTGGTCCCGGCATTCCAGATGAAGCGGGTTTGCTTAAAGAGATCATTGCCACTTATGCTCCTACCAAAAGTATCTTTGGGGTCTGCTTGGGACAACAAGCAATTGGCGAAGTCTTTGGTGGAACTTTAATCAACTTAGATGAAGTGTACCATGGTATTGCCACCTCCATAGAAGTGGTAAAAGAAGACATCTTATTTAAAGACTTACCCAAAGAGTTTGAAGTGGGCAGGTATCATTCTTGGGTGGTGCATCCTAAATTACCAGCATCCCTAGAGGTTACTTCCGTAGACAAAAATGGACAGATTATGTCTTTAAGACATACCTCTTACGATGTATGCGCCGTACAATTTCATCCAGAATCGGTTTTAACACCGAATGGGAAAAAGATTTTAGAAAACTGGTTAACAAATTAAGTACTATGAAAGAGATACTGAACAGGCTCATTAACCACGATATACTTCCAAAGGAAGATGCCAAACAAGTATTGGTGAATATTGCCAAGGGAACCTATAATCCTAGCCAGATTGCTGCTTTTCTCACCGTTTATATGATGCGTAGCATTACTATTGAAGAATTAGAGGGGTTTAGAGATGCGCTGCTAGAATTATGTCTTGCTGTAGATTTATCTGCCTATGACCCAGTAGATCTATGTGGTACTGGAGGTGATGGAAAAGATACTTTCAATATTTCTACGCTTGCCTCTTTTGTAACTGCGGGTGCTGGGGTTAAAGTAACAAAGCATGGAAACTATGGGGTATCTTCTAAATGCGGAAGTAGCAATGTAATGGAGTATTTAGGAATTCGCTTTAGTAATGATGCAGGTTTTTTAGAAAAATCTATTGAACAAGCAGGCATTTGTGTCTTGCACGCTCCCTTATTTCACCCCGCAATGAAAAATGTAGCCCCTATTCGAAAAGAGCTAGCGGTAAAAACCTTTTTTAATATGCTGGGACCCATGGTAAATCCGGCCTTCCCTAAAAATCAATTGGTAGGTGTTTTTAATCTAGAATTAGCCCGTATGTATGGGTACCTCTACCAAAATACTGATAAAAAATTCACCGTACTGCACGCGCTTGATGGGTATGATGAAATTTCATTAACCGGAAATACCAAGACCATTTCCAACACCACTGAAGGTATGCTTAAACCCTCAGACTTTGGAGTACAAGCAGTAAGACAAGCTCAAATTATTGGGGGTGATAGCATTGAAGATTCAGCTTCTATTTTTATGGACATATTAAGTGGAAAAGGAACCGAAGCCCAAAACAACGTGGTCTGCGCCAATGCCGGTGTTGCTATAGCAACGGTAAAAGAAATAACTCCAATTGATGGATTCCTCTTGGCAAAAGAATCATTAGAAAGTGGCAAAGGCCTGGAAGCACTTAAAAAATTACAAGCATTGAGCAAAAACTAACAAACAGCTCCTTTGGAGCTATTGATATGAATATTTTAGATAAAATTATAATTGATAAACGCAAGGAAGTAGCCCTTAAAAAAGCACTGATACCTATTGCACAACTAGAGGCTTCTGTATTGTTTAACAAGGCTACCAATTCCTTAGCCAAGGCATTGCGAGAAAGCAATTCTGGTATTATTGCAGAGCACAAAAGACGCTCCCCTTCGAAAGCAGTAATCAATCAAAGTGTTACTGTGGAAGAAGTAGCAAATGGGTATGAAAAAGCAGGAGTTTGTGGTATGTCCGTTCTTACAGATAGTAGATATTTTGGAGGGTCCTTGGATGATCTTTTATTTGCAAGAGCCAGTGTTCAAATGCCACTGTTGCGAAAAGAATTTGTTATTGACTCCTATCAAATAATAGAAGCAAAAGCATATGGTGCAGATGTAATTTTGCTCATTGCTGCCATTTTATCCAGAGAAGAAATAAAGCAGTTTTCAGAACTGGCACAAAGCTTAGGCTTGGATGTACTTTTAGAAGTACATAATGAAGAAGAATTATACAAATCATTAATGCCTAGTTTGAATATGCTAGGGGTGAACAATCGAAATTTAAAAACCTTTGAAGTTAGTTTGGAAACTAGCAAAACCTTATCCACATTAATTCCAGACGATTTTGTTAAAGTTTCGGAAAGTGGTATAAGTAACATCAGCGCTATACGAGAATTAAAACCTTTTGGATATCAAGGTTTTTTAATTGGTGAAAACTTTATGAAAACATCGAATCCTGGAGAAAGTGCTTCAAAATTTATTAAAGACCTCATCGCATGAAATTGAAAGTCTGTGGTATGAAATATGAAGATAATATTACACAAATAGCGGCGCTACAGCCAGACTATTTAGGCTTTATCTTTTGGAAACCGTCCAAACGCTTTTTTGAAGGCCCTATGCCCATTATCGCCGACAGTATTAAAAAAATAGGGGTTTTTGTAGATGCTTCTGTATCAGAGGTTGTTCACACAATAGGCAAATATAATTTGCAAGGAGTACAATTACATGGAAGCGAAAGTCCAGAATATTGCCAAGCATTAAGAGAGGTGGAACTTTTTAAAGGACCTTTTGAAGGAGTATCTAACAAATATAGTTTCGATATTATCAAAGCATTTTCTATCAAAGACGATTTTGATTTTTCACAATTAAAAGCCTATGAAAGTGTCTGTGATTATTTCTTATTTGATACCAAAGGAGCATTACCTGGAGGAAACGGTTTCACTTTTAATTGGGAAGTGCTAAAAAAATACACTTCTACAACACCTTTTTTCTTAAGCGGTGGTATTGGTTTGGAAGAAAAGGAAAAAGTTGCGGCTTTCTTAAAAACAGCAGCAGCGAAATATTGCCATGCAATCGATGTAAACAGTCGGTTCGAATTAAGACCTGGCGAAAAAGATATTCAAAAAATAAAAGAATTTAAAACAGTAGTCTAATGAAATAATTAGACCGTCATAAAAGCATTAGAATGACTTATCACGCAAACGAAAAAGGGTATTATGGGGAATTTGGTGGAGCTTTTATTCCAGAGATGTTATATCCCAATACGGAAGAGCTGCGCCAAAATTATATCCGTATCATGGAAGAACCTTCTTTTAAGGAAGAATTTGACCAACTCTTAAGAGATTACGTAGGAAGGCCTACCCCGCTCTATTTTGCAGAACGTCTCTCTAAAAAATACAAGGCCAAGCTTTATTTGAAAAGAGAAGATTTATGCCATACGGGAGCGCATAAAGTCAATAATACCATTGGACAAATTCTAATGGCAAAAAAATTGGGGAAAAACCGAATTATTGCCGAGACAGGAGCCGGGCAACACGGAGTTGCAACTGCGACAGTATGTGCCTTAATGGGAATTGATTGTGTAGTTTATATGGGAGAAATTGACATTGCAAGACAAGCCCCTAATGTGGCTCGAATGAAAATGCTAGGGGCAGAAGTTCGCCCTGCCTTATCTGGAAGTAGAACCTTAAAAGATGCAACGAACGAAGCCATTCGTGATTGGATAAATAACCCAGTAGACACGCACTATATTATTGGATCTGTTGTGGGGCCTCATCCTTATCCAGATATGGTGGCCCGATTTCAATCCGTTATTTCTGAGGAAATTAAATGGCAGTTAAAAGAAAAAGAAGGCAGAGAAAATCCAGATTACGTGGTAGCCTGCGTAGGTGGAGGTAGTAATGCTGCAGGAGCCTATTATCATTATTTAGATACTCCAGAAGTGGGGATTATAGCTGTAGAAGCGGCAGGAAAAGGTATTGATACTGGAGAAAGTGCTGCTACCTCTGCACTTGGAAAAGAAGGTATTATACATGGAAGTAAAACCTTGCTAATGCAGACAGCAGATGGTCAAATTACCGAACCCTATTCAATTTCAGCAGGTCTGGACTATCCTGGAGTAGGCCCTATGCATGCTCATTTGTTCAGATCTGGGCGAGGTGAATTTATTTCCATTACCGATGATGAAGCCATGATAGCAGGCTTAGAAGTTTCCCAACTAGAAGGAATTATACCTGCCATTGAAACTTCGCATGCCTTTGCAATTCTTAATCATAGAAAATTCAAAGAAGATGATATAGTGGTTATTAATTTATCGGGCCGGGGAGATAAAGACCTAAATACCTATATCGATTATTTTAAATTATAGTAAGAAGTCTTAACGCATGAACAGAATACAACAAAGCTTACAAACCCAAGAAAAATTACTTTCTATCTACTTCACTGCGGGTTATCCCCAATTGAATGATACCGTAAGTATTATTGAAAATTTAGCAGCCAGTGGTGTTGATATGATCGAAATTGGATTGCCTTTTAGTGACCCCCTAGCAGATGGACCAACCATTCAGCAAAGCTCTACAACTGCCCTTAATAATGGAATGCATACAGCACTATTATTTGAGCAATTAAAAGATATTCGAAAAACCGTTTCCATTCCCTTAATTGTTATGGGATACTTTAATCCTATGCTACAATACGGGGTAGAAGCTTTTTGCAAAAAATGCAATGAAATAGGTATTGATGGAATCATAATGCCCGATTTACCGTTGGACGTCTATCAAGAAGAGTATGAGGCTATTTTTAAGGAAAATGGACTTATCAATGTGTTTCTGATAACACCTCAAACTAGCGAAGAACGCATCAGACAAATAGACAATGCTTCTGATGGTTTTATCTATATGGTGAGTTCTGCTAGCGTTACCGGAGCAAAACAAGGTTTTGGATCAGAGCAGGAGACCTACTTTCAAAGAATAGCTGCATTAAATTTAAAGAATCCCCAAATTGTAGGTTTTGGAATAAGCAATAATCAAACCTTTGAACAAGCTACGGCAAAGGCAAAAGGTGCTATTATTGGCTCTGCTTTTATAAAGCATATAACAACGCATGGAACGGACAATCTTCAGAGCTTTGTAAATAAAATTAGAAGTAAGGAGTCTTAAATAAGCAACCATCTGTTTTTTTAACATCTTTGGTAAAAAACAACCAAATACATGTACAAAAGAAATACAGTAGCTATTAGTTTAATGCTAGTAGTAATGCTGACTGCCAATGCTCAAGATACATCAAATGAATCTGAGGCTTCCAATACTGAATTTTCAAAAAATGTACTTCACGGTTCTATTAGTCCATTTATAATCATTAATTCAATTAATGTAAACTATGATCGATTGTTAGCAACTAACAACAATGGTTTTTTTAAAGCTTATTATGGAACCGCCAGAGCAGGGCTTTTTACATTCCTAAATTTTGCACCTGGAGGTGATAGTGTTTATTTCCCCCTTAGCCTTGGAGTAACCGGGCTTTCCGGATCGAAAAAAGATCATTTTGAATTAAGCTTGGGCCTAAGTTATTTTATTGACAAGTCTGAAGCAGGTGAAGATGATCCTATTATAGACGAAGATTTTGATGATGACGACTCATTTTTCATACCCAATATTGCTATTGGTTATCGAAAACAGATAAGCAAAGGAGGTGTCTTTAGAGCTGGATTGGGTTGGCCAGAATCCTTATATGTAGGGTGGGGATACAGCTTCTAAAACCGCTTTTACCTTTATCATAGTCTTTCAAAAAAAATGATACGCATAACCGTCTAAAATGGAGTAAAAATTACTGCCCATTTTATGAATGGATTCATTACATTTATTGCTTCAATCCTAAGCAGCATTTTATATGAAAAAAGTACTTCTTGTCACTTTCGTATTATTTAGTTTTTCCCTTTTTTCACAAGACAATGTCCAAGTAAAATCGCAAGTAGCACATGCGATTAATGAAATGCGCGAGTTCATTGCCATTCCAAACGATGCCTTGGAACATGCAGATATCAATAGAAACTTAACTTGGCTTACCAAAAAATTTAACGAACGAGGTTTTAATTCATCTGTCTTACCTACGGAAGGTGAATCTTTATTTTTTGCTGCCATGCCAATGGAAGACAATAAGCCAACTGTATTATTTTATATGCATTTTGATGGGCAAGCCGTAGATCCATCCAAATGGGATCAACCAGATCCCTACAAAGTAGTTTTAAAAGTGCCTGATGGAGATGGTTTTAAGACAGAGTCCTTTGATAAACTGAGTGATGATATAAACTATGATTGGCGCCTATTTGGAAGATCTACCTCAGATGATAAAGGGCCCATTGTAATGTTCTTGAACGCCATAGATCTTCTGAAAAAGAATAAGGAAACCATTCCTTTTAATATTAAAGTAATTCTGGATAGCGAAGAAGAAAAGAGCAGTAAGCCTTTACCAAAAGCCGTGAAAGAATACCGAGAATTGCTCAAATCAGATTTTTTAGTAATCACGGACGGCCCTGTACATAGTTCCGGAAAGCCCACAGTTGTATATGGATGCAGAGGAATTACCACCTTATCTTTAACTACCTATGGACCTATAAAACCACAACATAGCGGCCATTATGGAAATTATGCACCGAATCCAGGTTTTCAATTAGCTCAAATATTGGCGAGTATGAAAGACGTCAATGGAAAAGTAGTAATTGATGGGTATTACGATGGTATAACCATTGACGAACCCACAATGGCTATTTTAAAGAGTGTTCCGGATGATGCCTCTATTATTAACGCACACCTTGCTATAAAATCGCCTGATGAAGTGGGTGCCTTTTATCAAGAATCGCTTCAATACCCTTCCTTAAATATTCGAGGCTTAGGTTCTGGATGGGTGGGTAATAAAGCCAGAACTATAGTTCCAGAAAGTGCTACCGCTGAAATAGATATTCGATTGGTTCCAGAATCAGATGGCACACGTTTAAAAGGTCTTGTAAAAAAGCATATTAAAGCGCAAGGGTATCATATTATGAGCACAACACCTTCCAAAGAAGACAGAATGGCACATGATAAAATCATTACCATTACGGAAGGGAGTGTTACAGATGCCTTTCGAACAGATTTGGACAATCCCTATGGCAATTTTCTTGTAAACACCATTGCGAGCA
Organism: uncultured Flavobacteriaceae bacterium; assembly: GCA_947500575.1. Classification (GTDB taxonomy): domain Bacteria; phylum Bacteroidota; class Bacteroidia; order Flavobacteriales; family Flavobacteriaceae; genus CANMSI01. The sequence goes on from CANMSI010000004.1 coordinate 406,090, forward strand.
CTTTTGAAGAAGCTCCTGTACAAATACGAATTATGGGTGGCACAGTACCTATTGCGCCTTTTATTAACGAATTAAAAATTCCTGCCTTCATAGTACCTATGGTCAACCCAGATAATAATCAACACAGTCCCAATGAAAATTTAAAAATTGGGCAAATTGCCTATGGAATAAAGACCTTTTATGGAATATTAAAAACCCCTTATGTAAAATAATATATACGCTTACTGGCTAATTAAACGTTTCTATATAAAAGTGATCCTATGAAACCAGTACTGTGTGTACTTATCTTTTTATTTTCCACTTCTCTAGTATCTCAACAGCTCCAAATCTTAGATAGCCTAAGTACTGAGGTAATACCCTATTGTACCATTTCCTTTGGAAACGGGCTAGGTACTTTTGCAGATGAAGAAGGGAAATTTAGTTTTTCTAAGGAACGATATAGCGACGTGGATACCCTCTTTATTTCTGCAATGGGGTATGCAGAGAAAGCTATTTTGACCACCCAACTACCTCCAAAAATATATTTACGGCCAGAGGTTTCTCAATTAAGTGAAGTAGTACTTTCTGCTCCCAAGCGAGGGAAATTTAAAATTAAAAAAACAAAAGCCACTACCCATACCGACCTTTTTACTTCTTGGTTGCCCACCGTAGAAAGTGAAGTTGCTGTTTTTTTTGAACCTAAAGAGGGGAAATCAACACAAATTTCCAAATTACTCCTCCCCATCAATGCTGAAGCGAAATACAAATCTAAAGGAAAAGGAAAGTATGCCACCATTTTTCGCATCCAGTTTTATGAACATAAAGACGGACTTCCTGCAACGGCTATCCCTCATGAAAAAATAGTATTCGCTATTAACGAAAAGGAAGATAAAATTTTTGAATTGGATATTGAATCCAAAAGTATTTTTATTCCCAAAGAAGGTATCTTTGCATCCTTGCAAGTTTTGGGGTATGCAGATGCACAAGGGCGTCTAAAAGCATCTAAAAAATATAGAGAAGTAAAGACCTCAAGAGGAATTCAAAAAATAGCAACTTCATTTAGACCCTTATTACCCTTCTCCAACAAATTAGGGACGCAAAACACCTATGTAAGACGCATATTTTTTAATGATAAAAAATGGCAGGTATTTGATATATCTTATAACAAAAACTCAAAACTAATTCAGTCAGGATATCGGAATTATGGCATGGGAGCTATTTTTAAGGTATATCAAGATTAAAATAGGTTCCCTAACGCAAAGCAGTACTTTACGCATTTATGGTTTTTCTTGTACTTTAGATGCCCTAGGTTTGTGTTCAATTGTAAGATATAAACACTCATGAAGCAAAAAATTGGAATACTCATTACACTACTATTTCTTATATGGCATAGTGGTTTGGCTCAAACAAATGGATCTACTACCGCACAAAAAAAAGACCCTACCCACATTCCTATGGTAGATCAATTGCAGCATGGGAAGCAATTTACTATTGCCATTAGTTCCAATGGTAGTTTTCATCAAAGCCGTGAGGTCATGACCATTTCCATGAATAAAAGTGAGTATTTTGCTATTCTCGGAGACACTAAGAAAAAACTCAACCAAGAACATATAAAGGCATTGCGACGCTTTGAAAAAGAATTACAAAGTGCAAAAGGCGGAGGGTGCACTACCCTTGATCAGTATACCCTTACTTATGGAAATCTCGTAGCCAAACATACCGATGGTAGCTGTGCTTGGAACGGAGGAAGGAAATTAAAAGATCATTTGTTCCCAGAATTATAAAAAATGCTCTTTGTATTGCAAGACTCTAAAATCGAAGGTGGTAAAATTCGGATTCCGATCTTTCATTTCTTTATAAGCCTGTAAACTTCCAATAGCCCTATTTGCAGCCCCAGAAGGAGCAGTTAGGGATACCGTTTTAATCTTTCGTATGGGAGAAGTATTTGGTAATTCTACTTCATGGATCCGTGGTACCACATCAGAAATTACCTTATAAGACAAGTCGTATTCCTTTAGGTGTTTTCTAAAAAAATACTCGGGGCCATTTTTACTATTACCACCCATAAACAATAAAGTGTCTACCTTAGGATACTGCTGCAAATAACCAATAAGATTTCTCAATTTTACATTTTGCATTCCCAAATCAGAAGCATCTATTTTCGCTCTTTCTGCACTAGCAACAATATCGCAAACCCCAATTTTATGTTTTAGCAGAAAATCCTTGCGTTGATCAGCTGCCGCTTTGGTATTTTCATAGCGTAGTTTTAAGTCAAAAATATGATCTAAAATAGGCCATAATTGTCCATTTTTACTTCCATAACAAAAATCTACATCTTCCTCTTTTAATTCACGAGATGTAAAGCGAGGAGGTGGCAAAGTGCCAACAATAAGTTTGGTTGCCTCTTTAAATAAAAAGGGCTCATATGGATGGTAATGAAAAAACATTAGGCTAAAGTAGCCAATATTTCATGGGCTTTTTTAATAATGACCTTATTCATTCGATAACTCTGTTTAGACATCCCCTCCCCTTCATCAACTATTTCTTGAAAAATAACTTTAGCCTCCGTTGGTTTCTTATTTCGCATATAAAACTGCCCTAAAACCAATCTTTCTTGGTATTTACTATACGGTACATCAAAGCTTTTTAAATAGGTTTCTGCTGCCCCTAATTTATTTGTTTTTTCCAAAGCCAAGCCATACAGGAAAGAAGCCCTTGATTTTTTAAACTTAGGACTATCTACAATCCTTTCTGCAAAAGCAATAGCTTCATCGAAACGAGAAGAAAAATAATGTGCTTCTTCTAGCTTGGAAATAACATAAAAGTCGTTTTGAAAAGTACCTTGCAAAGAAGCCTCATAATTCTCTATGGCTTTATCCCACTGTTCTATTTCCAGATAAGCATCCGCAAGAGCTACTTGATTTTCAAAAGTTGCAGAAAACTTAAACTTCTTTTCTAGATCTTTAATTTTCTTCCCTGGGTTCATTACAGTGATAAGACCGTCTTGTACTTTATTCATATCGCTCTTTGTAAAAACCTGGGTAATTAGATATGCCAATGCTCCTAAAGCGGGAATTAAAAAAATTATCCAATACCAGAAATAGGGGTTTTTATGAGTATAGCAGTGGTAGATACAATATGCTTGTAGGCCAACAATCAAATAATAATGCATGTTCTAAAAATAAGTACTTTCTATGAGTCTAGAAAACAAACCCATATCTAATACATTTTAAAAAAACACCGTTTCTTCCAAGAGAATTTTAAACTACTTTAGTGTCAAAACTAAATCGTCCGAATTTACCAAAGAACCACCACCTAATTGTATCTTATCTACTATACCTTCTTCTGTAGCAGTTACTGTGGTTTCCATTTTCATGGCCTCAATGATAAACAGCGGCTGATTCTTAATCACCTCTTGTCCTTTTTTAACTAACACATTAGAGAGCAATCCTTGTAAAGGTGCTCCAATCTGTTTTGTATTGGAAGCATCGGCTTTTACATTTTCAACCTTATCTACCTTAACAGAGGTATCCTTCACCATTACATTCCTAAGCTGCCCATTTATCTTAAAAAAGATACTGACGTTCCCAGCTTCATCTGGCTCTCCTGTTAGCATTAAGGAAACAAGCACATTTTTACCTTTATCTAACGGAACCATAATTTCTTCACCTACCTCCATTCCGTAAAAGAAGTTCTTGGTTGGTACATGCATAACATTGCCAAACTTAACATGCTTATTATACGCGTCTGTAAATACTTTGGGATATAATTTATAGGATAAGAAATCTGTCATTTCCAACGGGCGTCCCATGCCTTTCTTAAATTTGCGTTTAAAAGATTTAAACTCCTTTTCAAAATCAATAGGTGCTAGATGCACATTGGGTCTATTCTTATAGGGTTTTTCATCTTTTAAGATGATTTTCTGAAGTTTCTTTGGAAATCCACCTACTGGTTGCCCTAAATCTCCTCTGAAGAAATTAATGACAGATTGTGGAAAAGAGACCGAATCACCGCGTTCTAGTACATCTTCTATTGTGAGATTATTGCTAATCATATATTGAGCCATATCACCTACCACCTTAGAACTAGGTGTTACCTTCACTATATCGCCAAAAAGCTGATTTACCTCTCCATACATTTTTGTTACCTCGGGAAATTTATCCTCCAAGCCTAATGCAATAGCCTGTCCTTTAAGATTGGAATACTGTCCTCCAGGAATTTCATGACTATACACTTCACCTGTACCCGATTTTAATCCAGATTCAAAGGTGTAATAATAATTACGTACTGTTTCCCAATAATCCGAATACTCAGCTAGTTTCTGGGTATCCAATGCATTTTCCCGTTTGTTAAAACGAAGCATTTCTGCAACAGAGTTAAAATTGGGTTGCGACGTTAAACCAGATAGTCCCCCTAAGGCAACATCAATAACATCTACTCCGGCTTCCACGGCTTTTAAATACATCGCCGCTTGAGTAGAGGAAGTATCGTGGGTATGTAAATGTATAGGAATATTAATTTCAGACTTCAGAGCAGAAATCAATTCATATGCTGCATATGGTTTTAGTAAACCTGCCATGTCTTTTACTCCAAGAATATGCGCGCCAGCATTTTCAATATCTTTTGCTAATTGAATATAATATTTTAAATCGTATTTGGTCTTAGCAGGGTTTAAGATATCTCCTGTATAGCACAGTGATCCTTCTGCCAAACCTTGCGTTCTTTTTCGAACATGTTCAATGCAAGGAGCAATAGATTTCATCCAGTTCAGGGAATCAAAAATACGGAAGACATCTACCCCGGTTTCCCAAGATTGTTCTACAAATTTTTCAATAAGATTATCTGGATAAGCGGTATACCCCACCCCATTAGATCCGCGAATAAGCATTTGCAATAAAACATTAGGCATTGCTTTTCTTAACAAAGCCAAACGCTCCCAAGGATTTTCCTGTAAAAAGCGAAGGCATACATCGAAGGTGGCGCCTCCCCATACTTCCATACTAAAAATTTCAGGATGGTTTTTGGCATATCCTTCAGCCACTTTCATCATATCAATGGTCCGCATACGCGTGGCCAAAAGACTCTGATGCGCATCGCGCATCGTAGTGTCCGTAAAATGGATTTTCTTTTCTTTCTTCAACCAGTCTGCAAACTTTTCTGGTCCCATTTCGGTTAACAAGTCTTTTGTTCCTTTTGGATAAGCGATGTCCTTTGGATAAGATGGCACCTTAGGCTTAGAAAAAATCCGATTGTGATCTATTTTTTTTACATCAGGGTTTCCATTTACAATGGTTTCCCCCAAAAATTCTACGAGTTTATTTGCTCTATTTCTGGGTTCTACAAATTCAAATAAAGAAGGTTCATTTTTTATGAAGTTCACGGTAACTTTTCCTTCTCTCAGGGTTGGATTTTTGAGGATATTGTCCAAAAACGCCATATTCGTTTCAACGCCTCTGATACGGAATTCTGCCAATGCTCTACGCATTTTTCTACAAGATCCATCCAGTGTTCTACTAATGGCAGAAACTTTTACCAACATAGAGTCAAAGAAAGGAGATATACGCACTCCTTGGTACACACTACCAGCATCTAATCTAATCCCCAATCCTGAAGCACTTCTATAAGTAGTTACTACACCGTAGTCTGGTTTAAAATTATTGGAAGGATCTTCTGTTGTTACTCTACATTGCAAAGCATAACCAGTTACCTTAATAGACTCTTGGTCCTGTATTTTAATTTGCTGATCTGAAAGTTTATAGCCTCCAGCAATAAAAATTTGCGCCTTTACCAAATCAATATTGGTAATCATCTCTGTAACGGTATGCTCTACCTGGATTCTAGGGTTTACTTCTATGAAGTAGATACTCCCATCATCATCTACTAGAAATTCTACAGTACCAATATTATTATAATCTACTGCTTTACATATATCAATAGCATAGGTATATAAACTATCCTTAGTTGCTTGTGGCAATCCAACAGAAGGGGCAAATTCTATTACTTTTTGATAGCGTCGTTGTACAGAACAATCTCTTTCATACAAATGCACCATATTGCCATGGGTATCAGCCACAATCTGAATTTCAATATGCTTCGGGTTTTCTACAAATTTCTCTAAGAAAACAGTATCATCGCCAAAGGCATTTAGCGATTCGCGCCTTGCTTCCGTATATCCTTTTTTAAGCTCCTCCTCTGTTCGGATCACCCGCATTCCGCGACCTCCACCGCCAGATGCAGCTTTAAGCATTAATGGATACCCTATTCGGTTGGCCTCTGCAATGGCAACTTTTATGTTTTTTAAATCCTTATTACTACTTTGAATAATCGGAATCTTATTTGCTACCGCCACTTTCTTCGCAGTAATTTTGTCTCCTAACGCTTTTAAAACAGATACTTTAGGTCCAATAAAGATGATCCCATTTTCCTCACATTTTTGAGCAAAAGCGGCATTTTCTGAGAGAAAACCATAGCCGGGATGAATGGCATCTACTTCATTATCCAAGGCAACTTTTACAATGGCATCTATATTCAAATATGGCTTTAGCGGCTCATTATCCTCTCCGATTTGATAACATTCATCGGCTTTATATCTGTGCAAAGAGTAACGATCTTCGTAGGTATAAACACCAACTGTTTTAATTCCTACCTCTACGCAAGCTCTAAAAATTCGTATTGCAATTTCTCCTCTATTTGCTACTAAAACTTTATTGATTTTCACCTGTATGTTCTTTTTAAAAAATGGCTAAATATGTTCCTTTTAAGGCAAGGACAAAGTTATTGCTTTTGCCTCCCATTTACAATGCGATAAAATCATTAATTTGACTATAATTGTTATAATTATATGTCATTATTCACATTTCTTTAGGAATAATAAAACGAAATCGTTATCGGGTCATAAATTTCATATTTAGCAGACGTATTGTGATATTACTGCTAATCTAGAAGAATCAACAGCAACACAAGATCGATATCTACCTGAAAAAAGGAGAAAAGAGTATTTTAAAAAGAGAGGAAAAAGATTAGTCTACCTTGAACTCCAAGATAACATCACCACTCTCGGTAATGTTAAGTTCATAGGTGTAAAATCCTAAGCTTAATGGTGTTTCTCCAACAAAATCTATGGGCTGCAAGGTATAGGTTTGATCCTCTGCCATAATTTCTATAAAGGCATATCGGAAGGCTTCTTCATATTCTAGATATTCTGAAAATTCGCCCGAAGCCACATTTTCATGAATCTTGTCTTCTGCACCAACCTGTACTCTTGCATAAGCTACTTCACTCACGTTCTTAATTCGAATGTTTATAGCAGTTAGATCATCGTCTCTATCTGTACAGCTTAGGACAAAAATTAATAGAAGAGAAAAAAGTGGAGCAACTCGCTTCATTGTATATCTTTTTAACACCAAATTGGTTTTCTTCTTAAACGATTGCTTCCGTAAATTATTCTATTATTGAATAAAACATGACCGCTTAATCTTCTTCAAAGGAAGAGAATATACCACCGTCTTCATCGAAACCTGCCACATAGGTATAAAATCCATCTTCAATTCTGGCACCCCTGGCATAGTCCAAAACATATCCTCTGTTTTGTTCTTCACTTTCAATAAAAAAAACACTTGGAGGAAAATTATTACCATTCACAAAAACTTGGTACTCCGTAAAAACACCTGGAGGAATATTAAGGTAGGTGTTGTTATCAATGGTAAGTTTTGTTATCAAAACTTCACCCCTATTTTCAACTCTAATATTAACAGCACTATCCTCAGCATCGTCGTCATTAGAACAACTTAGAGATAAAAACAATGCAAAAACTGCAACAAATAATGTTCGTATCATCATAGTAAGGTGTTTTCTATAAAGATACAGGAAAACAAAATGGTTGCTTCCTTCAACATTTATCGAACAAAAACAGGCTGATTTTCTTTCAAGGTATGCTCCTTACTAAAGGTATATTCATCAGTATTAAAACCTTTAAGATCTTCTAAAGTTTGTGCATTAGAATCCAAAATATAGCGCACCATAGATCCTCTTGCTTTCTTTGCGAAGAAGCTAATCACTTTTAGTTTATCGTTCTTCCAGTCTTTAAAAATAGGAGTAATCACTGGTGATTTAAGCAATTTTTCATCTACCGCACCAAAGTATTCGTTACTTGCAAGATTCACAAACAACTCCCCTTCCTCTAGTTCAGAGTTTAAGTGTGCCGTTACTTGTTTCTTCCAAAACTCATATAAATTCTTCTTTCTTCCAATTTTTAATTGTGTTCCCATTTCTAAGCGATAGGCCTGCATGAGATCTAAGGGTTTCAAAACGCCATATAATCCAGATAAGATTCGTAAGGTATCTTGCAATCTGGGTAATTTATCTTCGCCAAGGGAATATGCATCTAAACCTTGATATACATCTCCATTAAAAGCAAATACCGCAGGGCGTGCATTCGATGTAGTAAAAGGAGTAGCAAAATCCTGATTTCGTTGCCAATTTAAATCTGCTAAGGTCTCTGAAATTCCCATTAGTTGAGACAGCGCTTTTGGTTTTTTCTTTGCCAAAATCTTATTCAGTTGTGCTGCTTGCTCCAAAAAATGAGGTTGTGTATGCTTATTGGTAGGCAAAGAACTTTCGTAATTAAGTGACTTCGCCGGAGAGATAACTATTTTCATTGGTATAGATTACATTGAACAACGGTATAAAAGTAAAACGATTTTTGCTACTTAACTACTTTTGGAAAAAAGAGTTTTCAATAGTTGTATTGCTAAAACTTATGCTTACTGCGCATGCTTTGCATAAGCCCTCCACTTTTCAATAGCGTTTGACATATCTAATGGAAGTTCGGAGGTAAAACGCATCATCTTGCCTGTTACAGGGTGCACAAAACCCAATGTCTTTGCATGCAGCCCTTGTCTTGGTAATACTTTGAACGCATTATCTACAAATTGCTTGTACTTGGAAAAGGTAGTCCCTTTTAAAATGCTATCTCCTCCATAGCGTTCATCATTGAAAATGGTATGTCCAATATATTTTAAATGTACCCGTATCTGATGTGTTCTTCCTGTTTCTAAACGGCAAGATACTAAGGTTACATACCCCAAGCGTTCGAGCACCTTATAATGCGTAACGGCTTCTTTCCCCTGATCTCCCTCAGGAAAAACATGCATCTGTAGGCGGTTTTTTGGATGGCGACCTAGATGCCCTTCCACAGTACCGCTATCAGAATCCATATTGCCCCATACAAGAGCAACATATTCGCGCTCTGTGGTTTTATCAAAGAACTGTTTGGATAAATGTGTCATCGCCATCTCCGTTTTCGCAATTACCAGAAGACCAGAAGTATCCTTATCTATTCGATGTACAAGCCCTGGTCTTTCATCACTATTCACGGGAAGTTGTTTTACATGATGTAATAAAGCATTAATTAGGGTTCCTGAATAATTTCCATGACCTGGGTGCACTACCATTCCAGGCTCCTTATTCACTACTAACAGTGCATCATCCTCGTAGACAATATTGAGAGGAATGTCTTCTGGGGTTAGGAGAAATTCATGCGGTGGATGCTCAAAGAAAACCCTCACCTCATCACCAGCCTTTACGCGATAATTTTGTTTTACTACCGTATCATTGACCCAGATATGTCCATTTTTGGCAGCTTGCTGAATTTTGTTACGAGTTGCATTTTCTATAAAGTTCATCAAGAACTTATCCACCCTAAGAGGTTCTTGGCCCTTGGTAGCTACAAACTTAAAATGCTCATAAAGTTCGTCTTCTTGAGGTTCCGAAGTATTTTTAGGCTCCATACCTATTCAGAATCGGCCTTCACCTGTGCTCTAGTAGTGACCTTGCCATTACCGCAAACAAGTTCTATTTTAGAAGTTTTTGGAAGCTTGGTGCCTTCCGCAATGCGTTTGCCTTTGTACTTCACATAGTATACCATATCTTTCCCTAATTCATCTATATAGGTAACTCGTTGCACATCCAAGCCTACAGCCCGCAACATGGAAGCTGCATTGCGTTGGGTAACCTGAATAATTTTGGGAACAGTTACCAACTTATATCCCGAAGGGTTTACAGTAACATAAATCATTCTATTTTCTTTTACCTTGCTTCCAGCAGCCGGATTTTGTTCAATAATTGAAAATCGTGGATACTCCGGATTAAAATTTGCCGAGTCTACTACCTGATATCGCAATTCCTTCTCCTCTATAAGCTCTCTCATCTCCATTACCGACATTTTTGCCAAATTGGGTACCTCTACAAACTCTCCATGCTTGGTTGTGCTTTTTAGCCATTGCAATGAAACAAAAGCGATTACAACAACCGCCAAAACAGCCAAAGCCAATTGGATAAAGAAAACTTTACTTTTCAGAAAATTCAAAAAATGCTTCATGCCTTTTTATTCTTTGAACAAATATATAAAACCCGAGGCTTTTTTCTTTACTTTGAATCTATGATCTTTGTTTTACAATTGGTTGATCTTTAAAACATGAAAAAAAACATAGCCATTATCATGGGAGGTTATTCTAGTGAATACCAAATCTCCTTGAAAAGCGGAAACGTGGTATATGAATACCTTGATAAAAACTTATTCAACCCCTATCGAATTCATATTTTAGAGGAAAAGTGGGTATATGTAGATGAAAATCAGGCAGAATATCCTGTGAATAAAGATGATTTCACGATTTGTATCGCGGATAAAATGGTACAGTTCGATTGTGTATTTAATGCCATTCATGGTACACCTGGAGAAGATGGTCTTATGCAGGCCTATTTTCAATTGCTAGGAATCCCTCAAACTTCATGCGATTATTATCAGGCAGCTCTTACTTTTAATAAGAGAGATCTGTTAAGTGTTTTAAAAGCGTATAACATACCTTCAGCAGCTTCGTATTATTTAAACCAAGGGGATGTTATTGATGAAACCGCTATTATTGAAAAAGTTGGATTGCCCTGTTTTGTTAAAGCCAATAAAGCCGGAAGCAGTTTTGGTATTTCCAAAGTTTATAAAAAGGAAGCAATAGCGGCTGCTATTGCCAATGCTTATAAAGAAGATGATGAAGTAATCATAGAAGCTTTTTTAGATGGCACCGAAGTATCTGTTGGTGTTATTAAGTATAAGGGAATTACCAAAGTACTTCCAATCACAGAAATTGTTACAGAAAATGATTTTTTTGACTATGAAGCCAAATACCAAGGAAAATCTCAGGAAATTACCCCTGCCAGAATAAGCCCAGAACAAGAAAAAAAGGTGAGTGAGATAGCAAAAAAGGCATATGATATCCTAAAAATGAAGGGATATTCAAGAAGCGAATTCATCTTTGTTGATGATCAACCATATATGCTAGAAATGAATACGACTCCTGGATTAACAACGGAGAGTATTTTACCACAACAAGCCAAAGAAGCCGGAATTTCCTTAACAGATCTTTTTGGAAGTGCCATAGAAGAGGCTTTACGATAAAATAGGTAACTTTAACTTTTAAATAGATCTTCATGAGACGCGCCATATTTCCAGGTTCTTTCGATCCCCTTACTTTAGGGCATCACGATATTATCCTTAGAGGTATTACACTCTTTGACGAACTTATTATTGCCATTGGAGTTAATGCGGAAAAAAAATATATGTTCTCATTAGAAGAACGTACCCGGTTTATCTCAGAAGCTTTTAAAGACGAACCCAAAATAAAGGTGGTTACCTATAAGGGGCTTACAATAGACTTTTGTAAAGAAGTAGAAGCCCATTTTATTTTAAGAGGATTGCGCAATCCGGGTGACTTTGAATTTGAAAAAGCCATTGCGCATACCAACCGAGAACTTTCTGAAATAGAAACTGTTTTTTTATTAACTTCTTCTGGCAAATCTTTCATTAGTTCATCCATTGTGCGAGATGTTATTCGAAATGGAGGTGATTATACCGGATTAGTACCGAAGACCGTTCGTGTACAATAATAAATTTATTCCCTTTTTTTCTATTTATATATTTAATATATTGTAGGAAAAACCTTATTTTATGTGATTTTTTGCATCTTCCCTATACATATGTAGTTAAACACAACGGGTTTTAAGCTATTCACAACAATCTATTAGATATTTTGATAAATACTAGTACATTGTAGGAAATTTCGTATGTATTGAATAATCTAAAAACCGATATCACTCCCTATTTGGTCAAACAGCTTCCGCAAGCAACCGCTTTCGTGGATGCGAAATTGAAGCTTGTATTTGCCTCTGATAAGTGGTTAGCGCTTTTTGATTTTGCTGGTCAAAATGTCAATGGTAAATCTTTACATCAATTATTGGGTACTATTGATCATAAGCAACAAAAAATATTGAAAAATTGCTTGCAAGGTACCCCGGGAAAAACCTATCATTTACAAGATTTAGATATTGACCATCAAGAAAGATGGACAGCTTGGGATCATATTCCTTGGTATGATGACAAAGAAAATATCATTGGTGTAATTCTGCAGACTACAGATGTAACCAAAACTTTTACTCAGGAGCAGCAGTTAAAAAAACTTGAAGGACAATTAACTGATATATCTGAAATCTCCCAAGTGGGTCTTTGGGAATATTGCGCAGAAAAGCAATCTTTGTTTTGGTGCGATATTTCCAAGAAAATACATGAAGTACCCAAAACATATAAACCTCAACTAGAATCCGCTATTAATTTTTACAAAGAGGGTTTTAGTAGAAACACCATATCAATGGTAGTTTATAAAGCAATGGAAAATGGCACGCCTTGGAGAGAAAAATTACAACTGATAACTAAAAAAGGAAATGAAAAATGGGTAATTGCAGCTGGTAAACCAATCTACAAGAATAACAAAATTATAGGTATTACTGGCACTTTGCAAGATATTGATGACCAAGTGGCTTCGGAAACCAAAACAAAAGAAAGTGAGCGCTTACTTAAAACGGTTATTCATAACCTCCCTCTGAATGTATTTATAAAGGATAGAGAGTCGAGAAAAATATTGGTAAATAAATCCGAGTACGAATTCCTTGGTTTTGATAACCCCCAATCTGTGCTAGGAAAAAGTGATTTTGCATTTTATGATAAGCAAACCGCCCAAGACTCTAGAGATGAGGAATTGCATATCATGAAGTCTTTAAAACCCATGTTGAATAAAGAAGTAATCAACATAAAAAAAGATGGTACTTCTACCGCTTTACTCACTTCTAAAATCCCTTTGATGGGAGAAGATGGATCCATAAACGGCATTGTTGGATTCAGTTTGGATATTTCTGAAATGAAACAAAAGGAAGCGGAGTTAATGGAGCTTATTAACATCAACGCCTTGCAAAACAAAAAGCTTATCAATTTTGCTCATATCGTTTCTCACAATTTACGCTCTCACACTTCCAATTTTTCAATGTTGCTCGACTTTCTAGTCAACGAAAGAGATGAAACCGAAAAACACCGAATCGTTAACATGCTTATAGAAGCATCTGACAATCTATTAGAGACCTTAGAAAACCTAAATACCGTAATTGATATTAATCATAATGTAAACCTAGAAAAAGAACCAATCAAAATTAATGAGCGTATCGTTCATCTTGAAGAAGACCTATCTGGCTATCTTAAAAACAACAATGCTACCATCATTAATACCATTTCAGATGATATTCATGTCCTTGCTGTTGCCCCCTATTTAGACAATATTTTAGTCAACTTTATTACCAATTCCATCAAGTATAAAAAACCAGAAGAAGATCCTATAATTACATTAGGTGCATCGAAAAATGGAAAGCACACCATTATTAGCATAGCGGACAATGGACTTGGAATTGACCTACAAAAATATGGAGATAAACTATTTGGGATGTACAAGACATTTCATGACCGAACGGATGCGCGGGGTATTGGATTATACATTACCAAAAACCAAATGGAAGCTATGAATGGTAAAATTATTACTTGCAGCGAAGTAGGAAAGGGAACTACTTTCAATCTTTACTTTGATGATACCATCAAATCTTGATGGATCTCTTAAATGAACACTTAAGCATATCAAATGAGAAAAAATATTGACGCTATCTGCATTATTGATGATGATCCTATCACTATTTTTTGCATAAAAAAACTATTGAAGTTTGTAGTCAATTGCCCCGATATTAGTACGCATCTAAATGGGAAAATTGCTATTGATTACATTAACTCTTTGGTTGAAAGAAAAGAAGCCTTCCCCAAAGTAATTTTTCTAGATATTAATATGCCCGTTATGGATGGATGGCAATTTTTAGAAGAATTCATTGCCCTTCCCATAAAAGAAATTATTAAGATCAATATAATCACTTCCTCTATTGATCCTTTAGATATCGAAAAATTTGAACAATTTAAGAGAAGAACCAAACATAATATTCATTTTAGCCATAAACCTATTGGGAGAGAGGAAATAGAAGAAATCATAAATAGGAAATAGCACGGCATTATTTTTTACTTAATTTTGAAGTTAAAATATACGAAAGTGAAATATGTATTTGCCTTCCTAACGATCCTACTTCTTTTATCCTGTGAATCAGAGACTGAAGATAAGATGGGTGATTTTCAAACGCATTTTGAACAGACCCAAGGAAAAGAAACAGCCACCTATTTGCAGGTGGTAGATTTCTATATCCAACTAGCAAAAGAGTTCCCGGAAATTAATCTTCAAACATTAGGTGAAACTGATAGTGGATTACCATTACATGTAGTTACTTTTAATACGGATGGTGATTTTAATTTCCAAAAAATTGGGCAAGATAAAACGGTGGTCCTCATAAACAACGGTATTCATCCTGGTGAAAGTGATGGAATTGATGCTACTATGCTTCTTTTTAGAGATCTAGCGCTAGAAAAAATACCTACTCCAAAAAATACCGTCATCGTTACAATTCCAATATACAATGTAGGCGGTTCCTTAAATCGAAATTCCACCACAAGAGCCAATCAAAATGGACCTGAATCTTATGGATTTCGAGGCAATGCTCAAAATTATGACCTTAACCGAGACTTTATAAAAGCGGATACCAAAAACGCGCAAACTTTTGCTTCAATTTTTCATTTAGTCAAACCCGATATTTTTATTGACAACCATGTAAGTAATGGAGCGGACTACCAATACACCTTAACGCATCTTTTTACACAACACAACAAGCTTGGAGGTGCCTTGGGAACCTATTTGCATAAGGAAATGATGCCCGCATTGGAACGCTCATTAGCCGAAGATAATTGGGATATTACACCTTATGTAAATGTTTTTAATAGCGTACCCGAAAAAGGATTCTCTCAATTTATGGATTCTCCAAGATATTCTACTGGTTATACTACTTTATGGAACACTCTGGGTATGATGGTAGAAACACATATGTTAAAGCCCTATAAACAGCGGGTAGAAGGCACTTATGCTTTGCTCAACAAAATGATTGTAATTGCTGAAAAAGACAGCAAGAAAATAAAGGAACTTAGGCTAAAAGTAGAGGAAACCATACCAAACATTGAAACATATCACCTAAACTGGGAAGTAGATACCACAAAAACTTCTACTTTGCAATTCAAAGGGTATGAAGGTGAAGAGCTTCTTAGCGAAGTTACTGGTTTTCCAAGATTGAAATACAATAGAGAAAAGCCTTTCACAAAAGAGCTAACCTATAAAAATTATTTCATCCCAAAAGACACCATAGAAGTTCCTAAAGCTTATATTCTCAAAAAAGGGTGGAGTAGAATTATTCCTTTTTTAGAAAGAAATCAAATCCAATATGGCACCTTGGAAAAGGATACGGTTTTAAGAGTAGAATCCTATCGTATAAAGGAGTATAATACGGTAAAAAATGCTTATGAAGGCCATTATTTACATTATGGTACGGAGATTACGAAGACCATGACTGAAGTTACTTTTACGAAAGGGGATTATTTAATACCCACCCACCAGCCTGGAATTAGATATATTTTAGAAACTTTGGAACCCCAAGGACCAGATTCCTTTTTTAATTGGAACTTTTTTGATACTATTTTGCAACAAAAAGAAGGATTTTCGCCCTATGTATTCGAAGAAGTTGCTTTAAAACTGCTCCAGAAAGATGAGCCACTAAGAGAAAGGTTCCTTTTCAAAAAAAATACGGATGAAAATTTTGCTAGTAACTGGTATGCTCAATTAAATTGGGTGTATCAACACTCGGATCATTATGAACCAGCACATTTACAATATCCTGTATATCGAATCTTAAAAAACTCTGCTTTTACAGTGGAATCTCAAGTGGATTAATCTCCAAAGAGTATTTTAATATTGGTGTATGAATTTTCCAGTGCTTTTTGGATTTTCTTAGGACCTTTCCATTTCACTTTTTCAATACCCTCACTCTTTTGACCTAGGAGTTCACCAGTGTATGAAGTCTTCATTGCAAACCAATGTACTTCTTTTAATTTGTAAACACCATTTCGTTTAAATATGTGATACGTAGTCTTTAAAAAGTTTTCTATTTTTAATCCTTTCACTCCTGTCTCTTCTTCAACTTCCCGAATAGCAGCTTGTTTAATAGTTTCCCCTTTATCTACTTTTCCTTTGGGCAAATCCCACTTATCATTCCGATAAATAAAAAGTACTTTTCCTTTTTTATTTGTGACCACCCCCCCAGCAGCAACTACCAAAGGTATTTTCTTTGTAAACTTTCTAAGAATTTCTTCGTGGTTAGGGTGATAAATAAAAGCTTCGGAGAGTTTCTTTTTGGACAAAGCGGTAATTGCTTCACCAATTGCTTCTTCATTCAACAAAAAATATTTGCCGTTAGCGGTTTCCGAGAGTTTATTTGTTAAAATCAAAGGCGATTCATTAACAAAAACTTTATACATTTGCGTCATGGTTTTAGACAAAGACACCGCTAAAAAAGTAGCAGAACTTCTATTACAAATTAATGCAATTAAGTTGAAACCAGAAAATCCATTTACATGGGCTTCTGGTTGGAAATCTCCAATCTATTGTGATAATAGGATTATCCTTTCCTATCCAGTAATAAGAAACCATATCAGACAAGAAATGGCAAAACAAGTGGAAGCTCTTTATGGGAAACCAGATGTAATTGCTGGGGTGGCAACAGGAGCTATCGGTATTGGTATGTTAGTTGCTGAAGAATTAGGCCTCCCATTTGTGTACGTGCGCCCTGAAGCTAAATCGCACGGAAGACAAAACCAGATTGAAGGATATTTAGAACCCAATCAAAACGTAGTAGTAATAGAAGACTTAATTAGTACCGGTAAAAGTAGTTTAAACGCTGTTACAGCGCTGCGTGAAGGCGGAGCCAACATTAAGGGAATGGTGGCCATTTTTACCTATGGCTTTGATGTAGCTGCAGCTAATTTTAAGGAAGCAAATATAGAGCTTCATACGCTAAGCGATTATGATCATTTAGTAGAGCAAGCGTCTGAAACCAATTATATTATAGAAGAACAATTAAATACCTTAATGGATTGGAAAAAAGATCCAAGCCAATGGAAATAACAATCGTATGCATATAGAATCTCCTAAAAAAATAGTTGCAAAAAGTAGCAAAGAAGTTTTTGAATTTCTAATTGATTTTAAAAATTTTGAAACGCTCATGCCCGAAAACACAAGCAAGTTTGAGGTGATTAATGAAGATCGTTTTCTTTTTGCCCTAAAAGGAATGCCAGAAATTGTATTGCAACGAAAAGACCAGAATCCGTATGACAAAGTTGTGCTAGGAGCCGCTAGTGATAAGCTTCCCTTTACGCTTACTGCAAATATTGTTGCCGTTGAAGAACATAAAAGTGAAGTTGTTTTGAGTTTCGAAGGTGAGTTTAATGCGATGATGGCAATGATGATAAAAGCTCCAATTACTAATTTTATAGGCACCTTATCAGACAATCTTAGCAAGCAATAGGTTAATACAATAGTTTTATTTCCTTTAAATCAAATTCTTTAAAGACCGCATCTTCCAATTCGATACGTAGCTTTCCTTGCGGAGATATTCCTCTTATAAATCCCATGAATAAAGTTTCATTTTGCTGAAAAGTAGAAGGCTTGTCTTTTCTAAACAGTACTTTTTCATATTCATTTTGCTTCTCCAAATAGCTCACTTCATTTAGGGAAGTAAATTCTTTTTTTATTTGTTCTAGAATGGCTTGAAGCAATTCTTCAAGATGAAAGGTGGTCCCAACTAAGCTTTTTAAAGAAGAAACTTTTGACAATGTTGGGAACTTAATTTGGTTGACATTAAGACCAATACCAATAATACACGTTTGTATTTGATGACCCGCTAGTATATTTTCAATTAGAATACCACAAATTTTATGAGTACCTGACAGAATGTCGTTAGGCCATTTAACATGTAAATCAGGAATATGTAATTGTTTTAAAGTGCGATAAATTGCCAATGAAACACAAATATTTAACATAAAAGCATTCTTAACGGGCAATTCCTTCCATTTTTTCAATACACTAAAAGTGAGGTTTTTACCCATCTCTGACTCCCAAATAGTTCCCATCTGCCCTCTTCCTTTCAACTGTTTTTTAGCCACAACCACTGTATAGTCAGTTAATGAAGTAGAAAGTACTAAACCCTTTAGATATTCGTTAGTAGAATCCGTGGCATTAAGTTTGATCATTTGCATATGATAGTTATTATTAGGAAGTGCAATCTTATGTTAAAAACAGTAGCTAAGAAAACAAAAAAATAATAACTTTGTATAAACTAAAATTTTTGAATGCAAAAAGGAAAAGCTAGCGCAGATGAGTTGATTGCTTTAATTTTAAATGGAATAGAAGAAGTTAAAGGACACGATATAAATTTACTAGACCTAAGAGAAATCGAAAACACCGTTTGCGACTACTTTATAATTTGCAATGGTACTTCCAATACGCATGTAAATGCAATAGTTAGTTCAATCCAAAAAACAGTTAGTAAAGCTATTAAAGATAAACCTTGGCATATTGAAGGTTCTGAAAATGCCGAATGGGTTTTACTAGATTACGTAAATGTAGTAACTCATGTCTTCCAAAAACATATTAGAGAATTCTATGATATAGAAGGTCTTTGGGGAGATGCCAAAGTAACAATTGTTGAAAATAGCTTGAATCAGTAAAAAAAAATAATGGCAAAAGATAATAATACAAGTCCCAAAAAACCAAGATTTAGCTCATGGTGGATCTATGGTATAGTAGCTATACTATTGATTGGTTATCAAATATTTGGAAGTGGAAATTTATCCAATACTAGTAAAACAACTACTTCTGAATTAAAAGAATACCTTCGCAATGGAGATATTCAGGAAATTGTAATCATCACAAATAAATTACAAGCCAAGGTTTTTCTAACAGATGAAGCCAAGAGCAAAGACGTTCATAAAGATGTAGCAAAACCATCTATCAACTTCAGCCCCAGTAAGACACCTCAATATGTACTAGATTATGGAGATCTTCAAAATTTTGAGAACGACATCAATAATATTAAAAAAGAGAACAACCTAGAAACCATTGTTGATTATGACAAGGAATCTAATGTTTTAGGAGAGTTATTATTGAGCTTGCTCCCTTTTGTCCTGATCATTGGAATTTGGATTTACCTCATGAGACGCATGTCAAGCGGCGGCGGCGGCGGTGCTGGCGGACAAATTTTCAATATTGGAAAATCGAAAGCTAAACTTTTTGACGAGAAAACAGATACTAGAACTTCTTTTAAGGATGTAGCAGGACTTGAAGGTGCAAAGGAAGAGGTTGAAGAAATTGTTGAATTTCTAAGAAACCCTGATAAGTATACCTCTTTAGGGGGGAAAATACCAAAAGGAGCGCTTCTTGTAGGACCTCCAGGAACTGGTAAGACGCTATTAGCAAAGGCAGTAGCAGGAGAAGCTAAAGTTCCTTTCTTTTCGCTATCTGGTTCTGATTTTGTAGAAATGTTTGTTGGTGTAGGCGCTTCTAGAGTGCGTGATCTTTTTAAACAAGCCAAGGATAAATCACCCGCAATTATCTTTATAGATGAAATTGATGCCATTGGTAGAGCCAGGGGTAAAAATAACTTTACAGGCTCTAATGATGAACGTGAAAATACGCTGAATCAGTTATTAACAGAAATGGATGGTTTTGGAACCAATACGAATGT
Organism: uncultured Flavobacteriaceae bacterium; assembly: GCA_947500575.1. Taxonomy (GTDB): domain Bacteria; phylum Bacteroidota; class Bacteroidia; order Flavobacteriales; family Flavobacteriaceae; genus CANMSI01. The sequence continues at coordinate 426,151 of CANMSI010000004.1, forward strand.
TATTGTTTTGGCTGCTACCAACCGTGCAGATGTATTAGATAAAGCATTAATGCGAGCCGGGAGATTTGACCGTCAAATTTATGTTGATCTTCCAGATATTAGAGAACGTAAGGAAATATTTGAAGTACACCTAAGACCTATCAAAACTGCTGAAACGCTGGACTTAGATTTCTTAGCAAGACAAACACCTGGATTCTCTGGTGCTGATATTGCTAATGTATGTAATGAAGCAGCTTTAATTGCCGCTAGAAAAGAGAAAAAGGCCGTTACAAAACAAGACTTCTTGGATGCTGTTGATCGAATTGTAGGTGGATTAGAAAAGAAGAATAAAATTATTACACCCGGAGAAAAGGAAACAATTGCTTTCCACGAAGCGGGTCATGCAACCGTAAGTTGGATGTTAGAGCATGCCGCACCCCTTGTAAAAGTTACAATTGTTCCTAGAGGACAATCTTTAGGTGCTGCTTGGTACCTGCCAGAAGAACGCCTTATAGTGCGTCCAGAACAAATGAAAGATGAGATGTGTGCCACGCTGGGAGGAAGAGCTGCTGAAAAGGTTATTTTTAATAAAATTTCTACTGGAGCCTTAAGCGATCTAGAAAAGGTAACCAAACAAGCCCGAGCTATGGTAACGGTTTATGGTCTGAACGATGAAATAGGAAATCTTACTTATTACGATTCTTCTGGACAAAATGACTATGGCTTTTCTAAGCCCTACAGTGAAGAGACCGCTCGTAAAATAGATGTGGAAATTTCTAAACTAATAGAAGAACAATATGCAAGAGCAGTTGCGCTTTTAGATCAACACCGAGACAAACTTACCGAATTAGCGGAGCGTTTATTAGACAAAGAGGTTATTTTCAAAGACGATTTAGAAAAAATCTTCGGAAAAAGACCCTTTGCAAAAGAAGGAGAAGAAGAATTAGAGCAGAGGAAAGCAGAAACTTCTGAAGATGCTGTTGTAACAGACGAGGCACCTTCGATATCTGATGAAGAAAATAAATAGCAACTTCGAGCGTTCTTTTAAATAACTAAAAGGAGTAATAACAGAAGCATATGTAATTAAGAATGGGGCTGTTTGATATACTATTTGGGGGAGGTAAGAAAAAAGTTTCCAAAGAGACTGCGGAAACTAGAGGTGTTCATATGCCCGACTTAAACATTCCCGTGGATGAAAAATTTACCATTCATTTTAAGAAAAATGGTGGTAAGTTCCTATACTGTGATTCCTTTTCAGAAATTTCAGATGCCTTAAAAAACATTGTTAATGAGAATGCCTGGCAAGAAGAGCAATTCTTTTCAATGAATCCAAAACTCGAGGAAAAATTTTCGAAAGAAAGTATTCGTTTTACAGACAAAACTAAAGAAAGCGAGGTATTTTTTACTACCTGTGAACACCTAGTTGCCCAAAACGGTTCTATTTTAGTTTGCTCCAATCAATTAAAAGAAAAAAAACTAAATGAATTACCCGAAAATTTAATCGTTTTTGCTACTACAAGTCAATTAGTGGAATCTATTGGAGAAGGATTAAAAATTATTAAAAAGAGGTATAAAAACAGTATTCCCGCAAATATTACCACCATAAAACATTTTCAATCAGACACTGAAAAAAAAGATGACTTCCTTTCCTATGGAAGTAGCTCAAAAAATTTATATCTTTTACTTCTGGAAGACCTCTAAAAAATAAAATGAAAGAACTTTTAAGGCGTTTAATCACAGGAGTAGTCTACGTTGTGCTGTTACTCTCTGCTGTTTTTCTAAGTTCAGATGCCTTTGACTTCTTATTTATGGTTTTTGGTTTGGCTTGTCTCTACGAATACAAACGCATTACCAGTCTTAAAGGATACCATATTTTTATTGCTTATTTAGCCTTATGGTGGGCATATATCTATATCATTAAGGATCGCCACCTCATCAATATTTTGATGTTTGTAACCCTTACAGTGAATGCTGCTTTGATCGCCTATCTCTTTTCCAAACAAAAGAAAATGTTTACTACGCTCCAAAAATTTATAATTGGACTTTTTTATATTGGAGGGGGATGTATTTTTCTAACAATGATTCCTTATAAGGAAAATGAGTTTGCAAAGTTTTTAATCATGGGTATCTTTGTTCTCATCTGGGTGAATGATTCTTTTGCGTACTTAGTGGGCAAAAGTATAGGAAGAACAAAATTGTTTCCATCTATTTCACCAAAAAAAACTTGGGAAGGCACTTTAGGAGGATTGGTATTTGCTTTGATAGCTGCCTATTTTATGTCATTGTACGAACCCAATATTTCAATGATGCAATGGTTAATATTAGCTACCGTGGTAGTAATTACGGGTAGCATTGGAGATTTAATAGAATCAAAATTTAAGAGAGCAGCAGGCGTAAAAGATAGCGGTGCCATTTTACCAGGCCATGGTGGAATGTTAGATCGTTTAGATAGTTTGGTTTTTGCGGCTCCCTTTGCATATTTAACGTTAAACATCTTTACCTATGTTTCATAAGGAAGGACAGAAAATTATCCTTACGACCTTTTTTTTAGTTTGCGCAACCGTTCTTATTGCACAATACTACATACCTATTCCATGGGTGAAATTTACTGTTCAAATTGGAGCTCTAATAATCCTTATTTTAATTCTTCAATTTTTTAGAAACCCTAAAAGAAAAGTTATTAAAAATTTTGATGACATCCTGGCTCCGGCAGATGGTAAGGTGGTTGTTATTGAAGAGGTAGAAGAGAATGAGTATTTTCATGATCGTCGCAGACAAGTATCCATTTTCATGTCGCCCATCAATGTGCATGTAACTAGATATGCTGCCAGTGGATCTATTAAATATTCCAAATATCATCCTGGAAAGTATTTGGTAGCGTGGCATCCAAAATCAAGCGAAGAAAATGAACGAACCACGGTGGTCATTAATACTCCCAAATTTGGAGATATATTATACCGTCAAATTGCGGGGGCAATGGCCCGTAGAATTGTTAATTATGCCGAGGTAGGCGATAGTGTGCAGCAAGGAGAAGATGCAGGTTTTATCAAATTTGGTTCAAGAATCGATTTGTTCTTACCTTTGGATTGCGCTATTACTGTAAAGTTAGATCAAAAAGTAGTAGGGGCTAAAACATGTATTGCTACCACAGTGGAAAAGGATGAAGAATGAAAAGCTACGTACGGATTTTGAAAAAGCAGTAGCCTACGTAAATGGTTATACGCAACCTTTACCAGCCGATTTTCTTTTAAAATTATACGCCTATTATAAGATTGCAAATGGAAACCTCAGTCATCCTGGCAGTAAAACTCCCTTGATCAATGCTTTTAAAGCAAATGCCCTTATCCAAGCTAAAAATGCTACGCCCAAAGAAGCGATGGAAGATTATATTGCCCTTGTAGATAAAGAACTAAGAAACAAGTAATACGTGCTTGCGTAGTTAATATAATAGAGAAGGCCGAAAGTAGATTACTTTCGGCCTTTCTCATCTGAGAACTATAAACATACTAACAACACTAATCTTCACTACTGTGCTTGAATCTCAATTCTAATCACATTATAGCCACCTCTTGGATCTTGTAAATACACAACACCTGGTCCGTTGCTGTATACTCCTTTTCCAAATTGTACATCTTCTAAATCACTAACTCTTCTAATTGTTGTATTTGCATCTGCAGGACCTTCATTAAAGCTTCCTTGTCTTGGTGCTTGATAAATTCCAAAACCAACTGCTTCATCTACCTCTGTACCTGCATCGTATAAGTACGACTTTTCACTAGCACCCATTCCAGAAACAGGAGCTCCATTTTCATCAAATAAAGGATAACCTGCATTATTATAGGCAATGAACCAGTCGTTTGTTTGAACAAACATAGTACCAAATCCAAATTTATACCCTTGACCTTCCGGCACTTCCAATGAGAACGTAAGATCTTCACCAGGACCAACATTTGTAGTTTCATTACTTGCTGCAACCGGCAAACCTAATCCAGCAATATATTCAACTGCTACTGAATTGTCTCCATCTTCCGCTAACTCTTCTAAGCCATTGGCAGGATTGTTTGTTTCTCCCTGCAATACAAGAGGATCACTATTTGTATTAAAAGCGTACACTAATCCTGGAGAGAATACACTTAAAGAAGAAGATAAACGTAATGGTGATCCATTAGAACCAGTTTCAGTAAACCAGCTATTTAAAGCACCCGGCATACCATCTTCTGCAATTGCTTCAAGACCTACACCTCTATCTACTTGTCCTAAAGTGAATAATGGTTCTGGTAAAGCGTGTAATACTGCAATTCCAGGAGTAATTACAAATCCGTTACTAGAACTAGCAGCTTGTGCCGGATTTGGAGCATTTATAGCTTCTATAGTGAACGTAAAAGTTCCTGCAGACATATTGTTGCTTGCCGGCGTATAATCTAATACAGCCGTCATATAAATAGCCCCTGTATCTCTACCCTCTACCAATCTTACCAAGTTATTGGCATCTTCTGGACCTACATTAGCACCAGCTGGTGGAAAAGTAGCAGGGTCATTATCAGCTTCTGTACCCAAATCATATAAAGATAACATACCAGCAATATCTACTCCGTCTAAAGCTTGTCCGTTAGGAAATAAATCAATACCAGCTAAATCTGTAGGGGCAAGAAACCAGTCATTACTGTTCCCCATCATTGTAACTGGGCTAAATTTAGTTCCAGGAACGGCCTGAAAAGAAATCTCGTACTTTGCTCCATTGGTTGTCAATGGCCCCGGTTGTGTAGCACCTACAGGCGTAGTAAACGTGTGAACGTTTAAGTAGTTCGTAACATTACTAATTGTAATATTAAAGATTGTTGTAGGTGCTTCGGTATCATTAGCAACACCTAATGAAGGGTTCACTTCTTCTGTCCAATCAGAAGCAGCATCTCCTTCTCCATCGTATTCAATACTATAGCTTTCTAATTGTACGGTAGGTACAAAATCACCCGCAGTCCAGATACCTGCAGCAACTGCTACATTTTCTCTTGCGCTGCCTCCAGCACCCCATTGTACGAAATCTACAATAGCATCTGGGTTTGCAAATTGATTCATAGAATACAAGCCTAAGCCACCTTCAACATTTGGCATTTCGTATGGTAATACTAAAAATTCGCCAGCAGCCAATTCAATATTTCCACTTTCAGGAGTTACGTTTCCTATTTGCACATAGGTTCCAGGTCCTAAACACAACCAATAAGAACTTAAATCTACACTAACATCACCATTATTGTAAATTTCAATTAAATCTCCATTTCCGTATTGTACTTCATTTAATACTACTGAACGTAACGGAGCGGGTACTGTAAGAACATTCTCTGCACCAAAAGTGGTGGTGGTAGATTCTGCCCAGTTGGCAGCTCCTGTACCATCACCATCAAATACAAGACTATTATTTGCATCGTTCATTACCGGTACAAATTCACCAGCTGTCCAAATACCAGCTTCCACTGCTACATTTTCTCTTGCGCTTCCTGCGGCACCCCATTGTACAAAATCTGCCAATGTAGATGCATCTCCAAAACCAGAATTGTCTACGTACAATCCTAAACCACCTGTTTCATTTGGCATATCATAAGAAGCAACCAAATATTCCCCCGGCGCCAATTGTAAGTTGCCCTCTGTATTAAGAGCTCCTATTTGTCTGTATGTCCCAGGTCCAAGACATAGGAAATAACCATCAAGGTCTACAACCTCTTCTCCATTGTTGAAAATTTCAACACGATTGTTAAGGTATTCTACCTCATTTAATACTACTGAAGCTACTCCTGTGGGAGTTGGGTCAACTGGATCCGTTGGATCGCCCCCTGCTTCATCATCATTTGAACATGACGCCAATATGGCTGCCAGGATCATCGTTTTAAAAAGATTCTTTTTCATAACATTTTTTTTAACTCAATTTTTAACTTGATTTTTTTAAATTCTAGATTTTACTAATCTTGGGACAAAGCACGGTAATACATGGTGTTACTACATTATAAAATAGTACGAAGAGGAAATTTTGGCCTTAAAAGTGAATTATTAAAGTTGTAAAAAACTACTGCTTATACTATTATTAGCATAAGATATCAGACGAACTACTTAGAAGAATAACAAAAAGTTTAAATTCGCAAACACAGTTTAAGTTTTACCGATTCAATAGCTAACAATGAGAAAAGACAGACTCTATTTCTTAACCTTTTTATCAATTGCAATTATATTTACCATTATTGCTGCTATCTCTGCGCACTATTTTATAAAGGCAAGCACCGAACAGTTATTGGACACCCAATTAGAATCTAGCAAAAGAGAAGCTAAAGAAATCTCTAGTTTAGTAATCTCTCAATTACAACAGGGGATCAATAAAGAAGTAGTAAAGCAAAACATTCAAAAGAGTATTGAAAAAACAAATCTAGAAAATGGTTTTATCAGTGTATTTGATTGGTCTGGAGAAGGCATTTGCCACCCAGATATTAAAAAAGTAGGACAATCGATTGGAGCTGATCAATCATTTGTATCAACAATTAATGGGGAAATTACTACCAAGGATTTTTATGAATTTTTAATGCAAAAACAAAAAAATGGTAAGATTCATAGCTTGGAAAATGATGAAGCTACTTCAGAAATTGTTTATCTATATCCTATAAAAGCTGCTAACTTAGATTCTGATTGGATTATTGGTGCGCATGTAAATCTTACTAAAATTTCTAATCAAATAGCCAATTTAAGAAGTCGATTTTATACCATATTAATTATCATGGGATTTGTTCTTATACTCTCCTCTGTAATTACGGTTCGACTTATTGGAAGTTTATACGAGAAAAAATTAGAAGCGGAAAAACAAAAGTTAGAAGGCGAAGTACTCAATCTTGCCAAATTAAACACCGCTCTAGGGGAGTATCAGCAAAAAGTAAGCGAGGAAAAAAGCAGGTCACAAACTGAGGAAGAAGGAATATCTACTAGAGAAGTAGTGCAAGAAAAAGAAAGTTCTTCAGAAACCGAAGCAAGTGCAAATGATAAAGGAAAAAAACGTATTCTTACCTATTTAAGAAACGAGCTACTCTCTGTACCTACGGAAGAAATTGCTTATATATATACGGAAAACACTATTACCTATGTGGTAGATATTCATGGGAAAAGATCTACAACAAATAGCAGTTTGGACGAATTATACTCCAATTTAGATAGCAGTATTTTTTATAGAGCCAATAGACAGTTTATTATTGCCATTTCCGCAATAGACAAAATAATCAGGTACGGTAACAATCAGTTAAAAATACTAGTGGCCCCGAATTCGGAAGTAGATATTATTATTGGAAAAAACAAAGCTTCAGAATTTAAACAGTGGCTAAATATGTAAAAGGCTTTATATTTTTAAGTACCAAAACCTACTTATTTTTTTTATTAAAATGTAAAACATAGGTAGCACTTACCCCGATGTGTAAATTTCCATTGTTGAAATTAAAATTCTTGGGAGAAAATGAGATCACAGTAGCCTCATCAAAACTCAGAGTATTCGTTAAAGTAAACTGTAAAATAAGATCGCTTACCTCCCAATTAACCCCTAGAGCAAAAGGACCGAAAGTATTAACTCCGTTTATTGGGTTAGCAACATAGTAATATTCCGAAGCAATGGATACATGCCCTCCTAATTTATATCTGGCACCAATACCTAATGCAAAATGATCGTTATCATCCTCGGGAAATTGTTGGGACCTTCTATGTACATAAGTTGGTGCCAATTGTAAGGAAAAATTCGGTGTAAATTTTCGTGCAATAAGCAACTGTGAAGCAAATGAAAACCTTTCGGATGAATTTTCCGGTAAAACCAAACGATTAAAACTTCGGGTAAGATAAGATGCACTTTGGACAAACGTAATTCCAAAAGGTGTACCTTTATTACCTTCCTTTTGTCTTATAATCCTGTACTTTCCAAATCCATTGAAAGTACCGTCAAAAGTAGCTACTCCAACACCTGCAGTAAATCGATCGGTGAAAGCATATTCCAAACCAAAGCGTGCGCTAACCCTATCAGCGCCAAAGCTCTGAGATTGACTATTGGGTGTATTCCAGAATTTAGTAATTACATTAATCTCCAGTATTCTGGCTTTACGCGTCTCCACAGATTGCCCAAAGGTGATTCTACTAGCTTTAAAAGTAGCCAGCGTATATTGAGGATCGTCCGGAACCTCTTTATCCAAAAGATCAATCAAATCTTGCGAATTGGTTACAGGTATCGCACAGATAAGCATTAAGAGTAGATAGATTGCTTTATTTTTCTTCATAAGGCTCGTATTCAAATCTAAATTCAATCTTGATAATTTTAGCAATATTAGGTGCCAATAAACCCGGCACTTTAATATCATAATCTACAATACCCACTTCAAAATTACCAGTCAGCACATAGTTACCAGCTGTATTTTCTATTTGGGTTTTTATGGCCACATCTTTAGTGATTCCATGAAAGGTCATATCGCCTTTCACTACTTTCGTTTGTGAACCTTCCAGTGATGTATCGAAATCGGGTATTTTTCCTTCAAACTGTAATTTCGGATAGATATCGGATTCTACATAACTTTCATTAAAATGCTCTTCCATTAACGCCTTCTTAAACACAAAAGCCCGCATTAACATACTTACTGCTATTTCTTTTTCGGATAAATCAATAACACTATATACCTGATTGTTTGTTGCTTCAATATTCTCTACCGATGTATAGGAAAAAAAAGAAACCTGTCCTTGACGGGCTATAATTCTTGTTTCTTCTTGGGCATATCCAAGAAAGCAAATAAAAACAAAGAATAGTGTAGTTATTTTACTCATTGGTTTTGTCATTAACAAGGATACAGTTTAACATTATAACATCCATAAGGAATCCTTTGCAAATCCCCTTAAGGCGAACTGTCTGACCTGGTTTTAGTTTTTTAATGTCCATAACTTTGGATGGTGCCATGTCGCAAATAACATGAGACGAATCGTTTTTCGATTGCAATAATACAGAATAGCGATTATTCAATGTAGTAATTTCTTTTACAACTCCTTGCACCTCTATTGTCTTTTGAACATAGGTAGCATTTGCTAAAGATTCATCTGCATGAAATAGCGTTAGCAATTTGTCAGAACTAATTTCTACTTCAGGTTTTACGTTCGTAATATCTCTCGGTGGTTTATTATAAACACCAAAATACAGGTAGCATACACCAAACGCTATAAGAAGCAAACCTATTACTATTTTGACTTTTCCACTCATTATACTACTACATTGATCTTCTAATTTCTTAAAAAAATAAGAATCCTATACTATGTCTTACAAAATACTTTCAGATTACAGATAACATCAATTATCTTCATGAAAGTGGAGGAGGGTAACCAAGAAACCCTCCTCCTTGAAACAACTTCCTTTCATAGCAATTGTTTCAATTTTACTAATAGCAATTTTCTTCCCGGTTATTTTCTTTCACAAGACAAAGCACGGCCTTTTAGGCAACTACTGCACTAGAAAACCTTCCGAAAAGGAAATTAAGCCTTTAAAAAGGAATTATTTATGTTAAATAAAACACTGTGTTTCAAAAACCAAGTCCATCCTTAGGTAGTACAACTACTACTCATAGAGATCGTCCTGATTTGCATTACAAAGTTCATACATAAAATTACCCATCTTATCTGCTAGGGCTTCAAAATATGCTTTCCCTTTTTCTGCTGTGGCATACCGCGGATCTCCCACACCTGTATCTTCGCTTATGCTAGACCATTTTCGTTCTGCCCACGCCCAGCCTTCTGAAAAGGCTTTTATTCTATGTTGCTTAGAGCTTCCTGAGCCCCATTCTTCTTTTGGTAAGATTAAATCTGCTCGTAAGTGTAGCATAAGACTCGTTTCCATTTCATCAGCATGGTCTCCATCCTCTTTAAAAAATAGCGATTTATCAAATGATTGGAACCAGTTGGAGAAACAGATAAACATCTCTGGAAATTTTAACCCTAGTTCTCGTACTAAAGGTTTAAAGTTGTTTCCTCCGTGACTATTAAAAATTAATAATTTATGTATGCCTTGTCTATTCAAGGTTGCTAGTACATCGGAAAGAATTGCTAATTGCGTACTAGGGTTTATATTCATGTCTAGATAAATATCAGATTGTCCTGTATTTACACCAAAGGGAATTGTAGGTAATACAATAAGTTTACCTCCTTTGTTCCAAGCAACTTCTGCGGAAGCTGCTGCTACTGCATCTGCCTCATACACATCGGTACCATAGGGTAAATGGTAATTATGGGCCTCTGTTGCGCCCCAAGGCAATACCGCTAAATCAAAAGTAATTTCTTTTAGTGCTTTCCAATTGGTCTCGGCTAAAATATATGGTCTCATAGTTTGCTGTTGAATTACAAACTTAAGAAGCAACCATGAAACTTCAGTATTTATTCAAAAATATCGAGATAATAGGCACAGGTATAGGGACTGCATAATTGATCTCGTTCTTGCAATCGCCAGTATTTTCGCTTTCCACTCTTTAAAAAAGTAAAGATGCCCGTTTGCTTAATTTCACCACAACAATCCGAAGTATAAAGTTCTATGGCACCTTCTAATTGAAGTTTCCTGTCATCCAGCACGGTGAGTATTCCATTTATCTTCACATACTCATCCTTGCTATTTGAGTATTGTTCCCCTTTAATTTTTAGTTGATGATCTTCTTCCGTAATAACTGCAGTTCCATATCCATCCCATATAAATTGAACTCCAAAGCTATGCTTGCCAATTAAAGAAGATTTGATATGATCCTTGTTACTTTGCCCAACTGCAGATACGATAGCAGCTATGAATACAACAACAAAAAGGCAATGAGATTTTTTAAGAGTCATGAGAATCTACTTTTTATTTATTTTAACCACCCTCGTTTTGGAAAGTGAGTCGTGCCAACCTATTGCGTTTGTCCCTAAGAAAGAGAAAGCTTCAAAAGGGATGAACCTACATACTGATCTTATTAAGATAGTTCCAAAATCTGGTTTCTCTCCATCTTCGGTAACTACTTTGGTATTCGTAATTAGCTTTCCTACCGTTCTGCCAGACAAACCTTCTACCATTCCATAGTAGAGCATCCCTACAAAGAATCCAAATATTCTATTCATAATCCAACTATCTTCTTCCAAGATTCGAATAGATTCTGGTGAAACGGCTAATAAAACTACTCCCAAAATGATACCTATTCCAAATCCAAGACCCAGTAAAACAATCAGATCAATGATATAATTTGCAAATCGCAACCCTCCATCTGCCAAATTATCTTGCACAGCATTAGAAATAACTTTCTTTTCCATCCGCTGCCGCAGCGCTGTATCTTCAACAAACGTCTCACAAGAAGGGTCAAAATCAGCAGGTGCTTGTGTTAAGCTACAAATAATACCTTGATTGTAATCAAACTTCTGATGTATGCAAATTTTACAAAATTTTAAATGGTCTTCTCTGGTCATTTTGGATAGATTGGTTACGGGTTACCATATAAAAACGCAAATTTTTGAATTTTCATATCATACCGCCAAAATGAATATCACTTGTAGAAAAATTAGGAGATTTTCGCTTCTATAATTCCTTGCTCTTTTTCAAAATACGTAAAGTAAATACCTCCAATAATGGTAATGAGAAAATAGAGAAATACACCGATTGTGGCAAATGGAGTAAACGCATTTAGACCAAACCAATCTCCCGTATAAAAGATCAAAATTATGCCCCCAAGTCCTCTTGCCACTTCTATCCATACGGCAAATTTAGTACGATCCATGAGCGTTGTATATCCATATATTCCAACAAAAATATAGGCTCCAAATAAAAGCAAACCTTTAAATCCAATGGCACTATAGTTATAAAACATAAAGAGCATTAGCACTAAGGTAGAGAGCATTTGAAAAATAGAATACCCCTTTAGCCAAAAGGAGGCAGGAGTCTTATAACGCTCAAAATTATAAACGTCTTTTACGATAGTTATTGGATATTTTTCTTTTACATCTTTGGGGCGCCAGCCAGTTGGCATCCACCAAATTCTAAATTTATCCCACATATTTTGGGTATGCCATGCGTCTTTTAATAAACGCCAAATATGCTGAAAGTTAATTAGTACTGGATTCCAAGTTGCTGCTGGCTTTAAAACTCCATATTGGGGTGGCACATGGCTTAACTCCTCTTGAAAGGTGCCAAACCAACGATCCCAAATGCATAAAATTTGACCTAAATTTTTATCAATGTATTCAGGATTAATAGCGTGATGTACACGATGCTGTGAAGGAGTAATAATTATGTATTCTAGCCAACCCATTTTACCTATATGTTGGGTATGATACCAGAATTGGGCAAATAAATGAATAGGTGCTATGATCGCAATTACCTTATGCGGAACCCCTAATAAAGCTGCAGGCAACAACAATAGTGGAAAATAACCAATAAGATTGGAAACAGACTGACGTAAGGCACAGGCCAAATTAAATTGCTCACTACTATGATGGATTACATGTTGATTCCAAAAGAAATTTATTTTATGACTTAGTCGATGGTTCCAATAACCCGCAAAATCGATCACAATAAAGGCAACTAACCACACAAGCCAAGTTGCTTTTAATTCTGTAAGAGCTAAGTGTTCTAGAAGATAGGGATAAGTAACAATAATTACTCCAAGACCAAGGGTGTCTTTTACAATATTCGTAAACCCAGAACTAATGCTAGAAACGGTATCCATAACGGTATACTTCTGATTCTTTTTGAAATACCCATATAAAATTTCAAATGCCAATAAGAGAATAAAGAAAGGTATCGCATATAGAAGCGCAGTTGCATAAGTCTCCATAGTTCAATTACTCTTTAGGCTTTTTCACCCCGGCTCTTATGGGAGTTCTTAAGTTGTTTTCTACTGGTGGAATTGGGCATGAAAACCCTTCTCCATAGGCGCAGTACGGATTATATGCCTTATTAAAATCGATTACAATGGTATTCCCCTCTGGTATCCTTAAGTCTATAAACCTACCCCCTCCATAGGTTTCCTCTCCATTTGTAGGATCTGTAAAGGGTAAAAACAAATAGTCTTTATATGCCTCATCTTCCCTTAAGCTATGACTTTGATACAACTGAAGCTGCATTTCTTGACCATTTAAAGTAAAAGTGGCAGTACCATATTTTTCATATACCGGCAATCTACTTGAAGTAGTTTTCATTTGAAAAGGAAGTGCATTCAATGCTCTTGCAAATTTAGCCGTTACCGTATAGGTGGTATCGATTTCAAAAAAATCATGTCCTTCAAAATCAATAGCCCGCGCTTTTAGCGGAGATTCTAATGGGTCTTTGTATTGCTCATTAAGTTCTTCCTGAAACTCCTTTGCAGTTTGTGGCTCTTTGTTTTCTGGTTCAGGTGACGACTGCTCCTCATTCAATTTTTCACTCAGCCGTACCAAGACATCTGGACATACATCGCGCATTTTAGTGGCAACAAGTACCCCAATCTCTTGACCATCTTCAGCTTCATCATCCAAATCAAATCCAGTATCTTTGAGAAACTCTTCTTTATAGGGTGTGGCCGAATTAAGAATACAAAGGCCAATTTTTTCAATAAAAGAAGCACCTTGTTCTTTCTGAATTAAGCCATCTATACACGAACAAGAATCATTTACAAGAGTATCCATGTACTCTTGAGAATTGACGTTTATTGTAAAAATTAAAAAAAGTAAATAAACTAGGTATTTCTTCATACTATTTTGGTCTGATTGCTATATACGGATTTAATCAGATCAAATATACGAAAATGGAATGGGCTCTGAACTAGAAGATTAGCGAACTAGTCTCTAAGGAATCGCATCACAATACGCACTATAATGAGTCCTATTACGATATAACTCCAAGTAGACATACTGCTCGATTTTTCTTCTTGGGCTACATAAGCTTTCGCAGCCACTTTCTGGGCTTCTTTAGGATTAATTATAAAATCTTTACAATTTTCCAGAAAATCAGGTTTTCTTTGGGTAAGTGCACAAACAATTCCCGTATTAGGGTCAAATTTTTTATTCTCACATTGTTTGCAAAAAACGAGTTGTTGCTTTAATTCCATAGCCAAGGTTTTTTAGGTTAAGTTGGTTAATATAAACGGTATATCAACACTATTATTATAGCCACTTAACTAACTTCCAGGCATTTGAACGAATTGTAGAATTTAACCATTTAAGAGCGACACTAAGGGATCTAGCATCGCTCTTATCTGACTGCCTTAACTATATCTACTCATCATCATCACTATCTTGGTATCTGAATTGATTGGCTTGTTGTAGTTTTGCCAATTGTGTTAATTCTGCAAGGTAATTTTGTTCTTGAATAGACATTGTTGTTGCTAATTTTGATGAACCAGCCGAAAAAATAGCATCAAAAATTTCATCGATAATATTTAATAAGGCATCGATCCAACTGGGTAATTGAATTCCCAAAGCATCTAAAATAATACGAATAATCTTTTTGATCTCTTTGATGATTCTAGAAAGTCCTAATTTCCCAACTACAGATCCTAGGCTTGGAAAGATACTCTTTGCATTCTTTGTCAAAGATGCTCCGGCTGTTACCTGCAGCGCCTGATCTACCTCACTTAACTGTTGTCTAGAGGCTTTGCCCACATTTTCTCGAATAAATCCATTCAATTCTCTTACTTGGTTAATCACCGTTGGAGAAAAAGCACTAATTACTGCCTTCTCATCTTCATCATCAGCATAGTTCAATGCTTGCTTTGTAATGTTAGCTGTGAGGCTCTGGAATTCATTTAAGAACTCATCTAGCCTATTTCCTTGGTTTTTTGTTTCTGTTGACGACATCTCTTTATCTTTTAAAGTTTAGACAAAAGTGCTTCCTATTTCTAAAAAATGTAAGAGTCGTTTGCTCCAAAATTCCATAAAATAACCCCAAAATTAAACGGGTGATTAACACTATATAAACGAAGGGCTAAAATTGAAAATGAAAAGGTTATTGCCACTATATGACTTGATAAACACTATAAAAAATTATAGCAGTTAAGATTGCTTCTTCTTTCTTAAACAAGCTAGCAAGATGTTGTTGGAGGGTATCATATACATCTGAAAACCCTAAAGCATTTCCTACTAACTTGTAATTTTCTGTTGATGATAACAATAAGTGCGCAAGGTTTTTTGAAGATATAGACATTGATATTTTCTCTTTTTTACAGATTTTCAAGACCACCAGCTCTTGTTCCAATCCAGAGAAGTTAGCATCATGATTATAGCCTGTTTCTTCTTCTCCACTATTTTCAATTTTCAGTTGTTTAAAGACCGGGGCTAACTGTATCTCAAAATCGTATACTACAATGCTTGCGTTCTTTTTAGCCACTCTTGTTATTTCATCTAAGAAAGCTTGGGACTTCGCATAATGTAATACACCCGCAAGAGAAACAATATCAAAAGTAGCGTCCGCAAATGCTAAAATTGAACCATTGTTTCTTTTATAGGTAATGTTGGGGTGTGTTATCGCTTGGGTCAACATTGCTGCACTGGTATCCACGCCGATCACCTTACTACAGTACTGTGTTAAAGCGATTGCCGATTGTCCTGTACCACAACCAATATCTAAACCAAGATTCTCCTCTTTATCTTCCAAACACTTCTGAAGTATGGGGATATGTAAAGAAGGGCGGTAACTGGCATAGTGTTGAGCTGTTATTTTATCGTAAGATGCGCTCATCTTTTTCATCAAATTATAAAAAGAAAATATTAGCGAATAATTCCTAAAGGTTGCGTAGTGGTCCAATTGCCTCTTGTAAAATCTGGAAAAGCTTGTGGGGCACCTCCCTGATTAACCGAAAGCTCACTTAAAGGTGCCACAGCACTCCAAAAACAACCTTCATATACGTTTTGATCTAAAGGAAGTCCTTTTTGCAAACATTCTACAATTCGATATACCATAATACCGTCCATACCTCCATGCCCGCTTCCTTTGGCTGTTTCATTAAGTCTCTTATACAAAGGATGATCATACTTTTCATACATCGCAGCCAACTGTTCTCCTTGTGCCCATTGATGATGACTGGTAGTAGCGCCTTCCACACCACCTTCTAGTGCTATTCTAGTGGGAAAACCAGCTAAAGCCCCTTTCGTTCCTTGGACTAAGTTAAGACGAGAGTAGGGTCTTGGACTTGTTTCATCCCATTGTATCATAATAGTTCTGCCCAAATGAGTTTTTATGATGGAAGTATTCATATCACCACCTTTGTAGTCCAATTGGTTCCATTTATGATCTTCTGCATAATTCTTGGTAGCATACATTTTCCTACCCAAGGCAGGTGTAGAATAGGATACAATACTACCAAACGTATCTTCTTGTCTACCAAGGTTCATGTACTGAGCTACGGGGCCTAATCCATGTGTAGGATACAAATTTCCATTCCTATTGGCATAATGCAAGGTTCTCCAGGATCCTGTTCCACGTTCTTCATGGGCCATTTGCGTTCTCAATTCGTGAATATAGGCAGCTTCTGCATGCAACAATTCGCCAATAGCGCCTTGTCTGCACATATTTAAAAACATTAGTTCTTCTCTATTATAATTCACATTCTCTAGCATCATGCAGTGCTTTTTGGTTTTTTCTGAGGTATCAACCAATTGCCACATTTCATCAATAGTAACGGCAATGGGAACCTCAACAAAGGCGTGTGCACCGCTGTTCATAGCTTCTAGGGCCATGGGCGCATGGTTTTTCCAATTCGTAGCAATGAAAACAACATCAGGGTGCACTTCTTTGAGCATGGTCTTCCATTTATTTTCATCGCCAAAATATTGCGCAATTTTATGATGGCGTTCTCCTTTTCCTAGCTCCGTTACCACCTTTGCCCATTTCACCACATTATCTTCATATAAATCACTAATAGCCACAACTTCGGTTCCTTCCAAAGCAGCCAAAAATTTTAAATGATCTCCACCTCTTGCTCCTACTCCAATAAAAGCAGCACGCACTGTTTTCAGCTTTGGTGCTGCAAAATCACCCATATAGGTCCCTTCTGAAGGTGGTATTATTTTTTCATCTGCACAGGCAGGAAACAATGGAGCAACAGCAAAAGCAGCACCTGTTAAAGATGTTTTTTTTATAAAATTTCTTCGATTGATATTTTTCATATTAACTGCTTTTAATGGAATCAAAAAGATCTTTAAACTCATTTTTTTAAAAGTAAGAAAAATAAATGAGGCCATTTCTCTAAGGGTAAACCCTGAGTTCCTTTTTTCAGGGAATACCATGAATGAAGCCTTTGATAAAATTCCCAGCTTGCCTTCAGAAATAGTTTTAAACATTTAAGATCATGAAAACCATCCCATTTTTCTTTATTAGTCTCTTCTTTATAAGTATATCAATGGTAAGTTGTCAAACACCAAAAGACAGTACCGTATTGGTAGTACAAGGCGATTATACACTCACAAAAAAACACTTAGAAAAACACCTATCAGATCTAAAAGGTTTAGGTGGTGAACTATCAGAAGAAGAAATACAAAGTGAAAAGTTACTCTTAATCACCATGTTCAAAGAAGCACCCGAAGAAATTTTGGCTAGCTTGGAAGAAACAGATTCGATCGTTCCTAGTCCTAACTCAAGTCCCAACCCAAATCCGATACCCAATCCTAGTCCATCAAACCTAGCTGCTGGTCATCAGAAAGTGAGAACGGTGTTGGGTAGTGATATTGGCCAAATGGAATTTGATTCGGACAAAGCGGCACTATTTAGAAGTTATATGTCAAACTCACTACTGAAAGCGGGCAGCTCTAGAGGTGATAACGGTGGTGGCATCAGCACAAATAATCAAATACAGTTTTGTGCAGACGGTTCGTATATGGAATACCGTTCGGCACATCTTGGTATATCGGTACCCGGTATGGATGCCAGTAGCTATGATGAGGATCGTATACCCGGCTATTGGGAAGTTGCATCATTACCCAACGGTACCCACATTGTTCTGTTGTACAGCACACATCCCTTAATGTTAGAAGATTCCCCCAACGGTTTGCTACCCTTTCCCGTAGGACAATACGTCCAAGACTTTGTGGCATTACCTAATGGTGATGGGTTTCGCCGAACAGTAAACTATTGTAATTAAATCAGACTTTAAAAAATAGAAATCATGAAAACTTTTATAAAAATAACAGTAGTACTTTTTATATGCTACGCCTTTCAAAGTTGCAGCAAAGAAGACGATACCCCACCACCAATGCAAAACCGAGTACCCGTGATAAACGACCAGAGCTTTACGGCTGCCGAGAACATAGCTGATACTATTTCCATAGGCACCATTGAAGCCACCGATCCCGATGGTGATGTCCTGAGCTTTAGTATCACCACCAATGACGGCAATCTCTTTGAAATTTCTGAAACCGGCGAGCTGAGTCTTGCCGAAGGGCGAAGCCTTGATTTTGAGACCAGCCAAAACCATACCATTGGGGTGCAGGTGTCCGATGGTAATGCAAGCACCGCAGCGGTCATTGGCATACAGGTTACCGATATCAATGAAAACCAACCCCCGGTCATAAGCGGCCAAAGCTTTACCGTATTAGAAAATATTGCTGATAATATGCCCATAGGTACAGTGGAAGCAAGTGACCCAGAAGGTGATACCTTAACGTTTGGTATTAGTACCAATGACAATAGCCTTTTTGAAATTAGCAATGCAGGAGTACTTAGTCTTGACGACTTACAAGAACTCGATTTTAATACAGCGCAAAGCCATACTATTACTGTAACTGTTACGGATGGTACAAGCACACAAGAAGCAGAGATCACCATAAGCGTTATAGAATTAAAACTCAATGCTTTTATCACTACCTGGGAAACTACAAATGCGAACGAAGTTGTAACCATACCTACACGGGCAACAGAACTAAACTACGACTATACAATAGATTGGGGAGATGGAACAACCCAACGCATTTTTAACCAAGATGGTAGTCATAGGTATACGCAACCAGGCACCTATATCGTAATTATTACGGGGCAATTTCCTGCGATAGTTTTAGATGTTAATGAGATATCTCAAGAGCAAATTCGTAGTGTAGAACAATGGGGTAGCATTCAATGGCAGACGATGGCAAACGCTTTTAAAGATGCAAGTAACTTAATGATAAATGCTAATGACACACCGGATCTTTCCTTAGCAACCACCATGAACAATATGTTTGATGGAACAAATAATCTTACAGGTAATTTAAATAATTGGGACGTAAGTAATATAGTCAATATGTATCGTACGTTCCACATTAGTGGGTTCAATCAAGATATAAGTGGATGGGATGTGAGTAATGTAACAACTATGCGCGGTATGTTTGGCAGTTCTAGATTCAACCAAGACATCAGTACTTGGGATGTGAGTAATGTACAGGATATGGATCGGATGTTCAGAAACGCTCAATTCAATCAAAATATCTCTGCTTGGGACTTAAGAAGTGTCATTTTTCTTGGAGGTATGTTTCAAGGTGCACGCTTCAATCAAAACATTAGTACATGGGATGTAAGTAATGCAAGCGATATGAGTTTTATGTTCAACCGTTCTTCATTCAACCAAGACATCAGTGCTTGGAATGTAAGCAATGTCACTAATATGCGTGCTATGTTCGACGATTCTAGATTCAACCAAGATATTAGTGCTTGGAACACAAGCAATGTAACTAATATGGAAAGTATGTTTGAAGATGCGCCATTCAATCAAGACATCAGTAACTGGAATGTAAGCAATGTAACGAATTGCAGTAACTTCTCGCTTAACGCCCCACTCACCGCAGCCAACAGACCCAATTTTATCAATTGTACACCTTAAGTATCCAATGAATTAGCCATATAGTCTCATAGGTGCATTACACTTATGGGACTATATCCCAACAAAACATATTGTATCTTTAAAACACTAGAAAACAAGCCGTATGAAAAACCATCTCCTTTTAATTGTATACTTTCTGCTGTGTTCAAGTCTTGGGTTTGGGCAGACAAAGGAGATTGATAGTTTGAAATCTGTTTTGGAAAAAGCGGATAGCGATACAACAAAAATAAACACCTATCTTTCTTTGGCTAAAAAATATATGTTTATCGATGTAGACACTTTTAACATCTTCACTAAGACCGCTAGCAAACTCTCCAAAAAAAACAATAATCATGAACTTGCAAGGATTTATTGTGGTATTGGGCTCGGATATATCTATGTTTCCAAAATTGATTCTGCGCAATTTTACTTTGATGAATCACTTAAAATTTTAGACCAAAAAGAAGACAAGCGTTTACGCGCTTTAGTATATTCAAATTATGGTATGTCTTATCAATCTACAAACGATTTTGAAAAGCAAATAGCTTATAATTTAAAATCCATTGAATTCTTAGAAAGCCCCTACGATCTGGGTTTAGCGCACTACAACCAAGGTGCATATTACTCGCAAGGCGACTTCATGGAATTAAGTAAAAAACACTTTAAACTAGCAAACAACTATAGTAAAGAGGGTAAGAACACTAGGGCTGAGGGACTGGCACTAATGGCTTTGGGACATATTTATATGCTCGAAAAAAAATTAGATAGCGCAGAAATTTATCTTCAGGAAGGATTGAATCTATGTAACACCGCAAAAAATTTGCAGATATGCTACGAAATTAATGCCAAATTAGGACAGCTTTATGATGAAAAAGGTATACACGACAAAGCAACTATTTTTCTTTTAAAGGCAAGGGATCTGGCAATTAGTAGAAAAGTGGATGAAGATTTGGGCAATAGCCTAGCCAACTTAGGAAATCATGAATTGAAAAGAAAAAATTATCAAAAATCAATTGCATATTTTAAAGAATATGATGCTTTTTTACAAAAAAATAAGGGAAACATTCCTGTTCAGGTAAGTGCATATAAGTCTTGGTCAGATGCAGAAGCTAAAGCAGGTAACTTAATAGAATCAAATAGATTATTGATAAAATATACAGATACCAAAGATTCTATTTTATCCGAAGAAAACCGAACTATTTTAGCAGAAGCCGAATCAAAATTTGAAACCGAAAAAAAAGACAAAGAACTGGCAGAGCAACAACTCGTGTTAGCAGACCAGCAGTTAGTGATTCAAGAAAGCAAATCAAAATCCCGAACCATGAATATAGTAATCGTTGCCCTGCTTTTAGGCTCCATTTTATTATGGTTCTCTTTTCGCCAACGTCAAAAACGTATGCAACAGCAGTTAGTCGCTATCGAAAGAGAGCAAGAAGTGCGTACCTTGGAGTCGCTTATGGAAGGTGAAGAAAAAGAACGCCTACGTATTGCCAAAGAACTCCATGATGGGGTTAATGGTGATTTGGCTGCTATTAAGTTCAAATTAACTTCTTTGTTAGAAACTAACAATAAGGTCATCAATGAAGCGGTTACCATGATTGATAATAGCAGTGAACAAGTACGTGCAATTTCGCATAATCTGGTGCCTCCTTCTTTACGCGACTTTAATTTATTGGAGGCAGTTGCCACCTATTGTGAGAATATGAATGCCATTCACGATCCCGAAATTACATTTCAGCATTTGGGCAATGCGATAGTCTTGGACAAAAAACAAGAAGCGAACCTTTTCCGTATTGTGCAAGAATTGGTGACCAATGCCATAAAACATGCAGCAGCCAAAGAGATTACCGTACAACTAAGCAACTTGGAAAATACCTTACAACTCACCGTAGAAGATAATGGCAAAGGCTATGACCCAAAAACCGTAAAAAGCGATGGTATTGGGATGCAGAATGTAGCCTCTAGGGTAGCTTATCTAAATGCCGATATGGATTTTGTTTCCAACAAAGATGGGACTTCTTATACCATAGCCATGGATACCAAAAGCTCAACCATATGATTACCATAGCCATTACAGATGACCACCAAATGGTGATGCAAGGTATAGCACATATGTTAGCTGATGTTGCTCATTTAAGTGTTACCCATACGTATACTACTGTAGCCAAAACCATAGATGGTCTTTCCAAAAACCTGCCAGATATTCTTTTGTTAGATATTAATTTACCCGATGGTAATGGCATTGATTTATGTAAAAAACTAAGAAATGATTATCCTATGTTGAAGATCATTGCCCTAAGTAGTTTTGGGGAAATTGCTTTTGTAAAACGTATTTTAAATAATGGAGCTAACGGATATTTATTAAAAAACACCAGTAAGGAAGAGCTCTTAGCAGCCTTTAAAACGGTTTTAGAAGGAGAACAATACCTGCAAACCGATATCCAAAAAAAATTACTACAAAGTTCCCTGGGACAAACCAAAGCAACTTCTTTTATGCCTAAGCTTACGCGTCGAGAAAAAGAGGTGTTGCTTGCCATATCAGAAGAATTAACCACACAAGAAATTGCTGAAAAACTTTTTATCAGTGTCAAAACGGTAGAAACCCATCGTATGAATTTAATGAGCAAATTGGGCGCCAGAAATAGCGTGGGTTTAATCAAAATTGCTTTGGAGAAAGATTTGTTGAAAGACTAACTAATTGTCACTTCGAGTAAATTTTTGAGGCACGAAAAAATTTGTATCGAGAAGTGTTGTGTTGGTTTCAATATGTTTTTTCCCATTTAAAGGTTCTCGATACGCTTTTCTTTTTCATTACACTTCAAAACAAAACCACTCGAACTGACATTAGGTTTACTCGTCTCCGCAATTTGTCACTTCGAGTGAATTTTTGAGGCACGAGAAAATTTGTATCGAGAAGTTTCATTATCTTAAAGCTACATGAAAATCTTTTACGTCTACATTTTGGAATGTGCGGATAAAACATTCTATACAGGTATAACTTCTGATTTAACTAAACGGGTCGAATCTCATCAATCCGGAAAATATAAAGGAAGTTATACAAGCTCTCGAATGCCTATCAAATTGGTGTTTCATTGTGAATTTACTAATGTCAATATGGCTATTGAAACAGAGAAACAAATTAAAAAATGGTCTCGGGCCAAAAAACTTGCTTTAATTGCTGGTGAATACGAAAAGCTTCCAAATTTGGCAAAGAAAAAATTTAAGTCTTAAAGGTTCTTGATATACTTTTCTTTTTCGCTTCGCTTCAAAAGAAAACCACTCGAACTGACATTAGGTTTATTTCTTTATCCATCACTTCAATTTGTCACTTTGAGTGAATTTTTGAGGCACAAAAAAATTTGTATCGAGAAGTCTCAGGGTAAACCCTGAGCTTCTTATTTCAGGGTTTACCCTAAAGATTCCAATAAGGACTATAAATATCTTGCGGGTATAACTTTAATACAGAAAAAATGAAAACAGTAACAAAAATTTTAAAGACAGTAATAGTAATCTTTATACTGGTATTGACATCTTGTTCTGCTGAAGACGGAATAGACGGAGTAGATGGTTTAAACGGTGAGCCAGGTATAGCAGGAGTTGATGGTCAGGACGGCGCAGACGGAGAAGATGGGCAAGATGGAGAAGATGGGAACCCAAACATACAGACTTTTACCTTTGATATGTCCACAGAATCGGGAGAAAGGGCTCAATTTAGTTCAACCGCATTTACAATTGATTTTATTAAAAACAACGCTGTTTTATGGTATGTAGATGCAAGCGGAGTAACGTATCAGGCGCCAGGAATTGGTCCCTTTGGAGAATTCCAAATACGTACATTTATTCAACCTGGTTTTACAGGTTTGATATTCCATAATTTTGATGGTTCAAGTTATTCAATTTCCGAAGGAAGGTTTTCAGAATTAAGAGTAATATTTATTGACATCACTACGGGGAGTTCCAAGTTCAACTCTAAAGATGCTATCTTGGAAGAATTGAAAAATAACGGCGTAGATAGTAGTAATTATGAAGAGACACTAGCCTATTTGATTAAAACTCAATAATAAAATAGTTATACAACAATCCCTATTCATTATGGTACTATTAAGCATTTCAAAAAATAAATTTTTTGAAATGCTTAATCCCAAACAAACCTCCATCTACCATCCGCTTGTCTTTTCCAAACCGTATGGAAAATGCCCGTATTTTGCTTTTTATTTCCTAAAGAGTCGGTAGCAGTAAAAACAAAGTCTCCATAGGTATATCCTAAATCACCAGATTTGCTCACATCTATAAAACTGGGTTTCCAAGTTAGGGTTTCATTGGGTCTTACATCTTTTTTATACCAAGTAGCGATGCCTGTCTTTCCCTTTATTACTTTTTTTCCTCTCTTAATAACACCATCCTCAGCAGCATAAAATTCAAAGGCTTTTACCAAACCCTCTTTCTGAGCCATGTTATTAAAAGCTGTTTCTACTTCCATAATTTCGGACTTCCATTGTGCCATATCTTCTGTACTCCCTAGCCGCTCACAGCCCATGAACGGAATAAAAAGTAGGCTTAGGATATATATAGTTCGTTTCATTTTATCTAAATAAAAAATGGATTCATTTTAAAAATACAGCTTTTTTATATTTGAAAAGTAGATAATTAGCTAGTAAAAAGCCAATACAAAGTATACAGAACACCTATAGCCAGTACAAAAGAAAGTACATAGATCAGAGCGGTTCTTCTAGCATCTTGTCTAGCGCGCTTTCGAATCTCTTTTTTGATGCGGAATAATTCTAGTTTGCTAATTTCTTTGAACTCCAATTCTGTTTTACCAGAAGTCTCGTAATACAAATCTCTTAATTCGCGAATGTTTCTTTTTTTCAACATCGCTCTATTTTGTCTTAGCGTAAGAATAGCGCTAGACATGCTGCCTTCTCCACCCATAATATTACTTTATAAATAAGTGTCTATTTTTAGGCTTTTGTTACAAGAATAAGAAGGATACCAAGTAAAATGCAGGGGAACTTATTAGAAATTGAGATGAACCTATTAGTACATTGGTGTTTTTAGTGCTCTACCCTCTTTCTTTGCATTTTCGTCCATAAAAATACCAATAACAAGACCTAGCAGCATTCCGAATATCATTCCAAAGATCAGTCCGTTGGTAATTGTATCCAAAACTGCGCCCATGCTAACGCCAAAGCTCATTCCTAGACTCATTCCCAGACTCATTCCCAAAGCAGTATAGACGCCTTCCGATACTAGAGATAGGTCTTTCTTTAAATAGGCGGTGAACTCCGAAAGTCTCTTTCTGAAATATTTCTTTTTATGCTCCTTATATGAAGCTAATTGAAGTTCTTCTAATTTTTCCTCTACACCTAGTCTTTGACTTTCTATTAATTCTCTAGTATCCAATTCTGATAAAAGGATGATAAATTTTTTGTACACTTTGAGTTCTGACTTGTCTCCACTC
Source organism: uncultured Flavobacteriaceae bacterium (assembly GCA_947500575.1). Taxonomy (GTDB): domain Bacteria; phylum Bacteroidota; class Bacteroidia; order Flavobacteriales; family Flavobacteriaceae; genus CANMSI01. Next base: position 451,384 of record CANMSI010000004.1, read on the forward strand.
TGTTTGCTTAATTCCTCAAAAAAATCTATGGCTGTTCTTATTTTCATCTTTTAGAACTATAAAGGTTTTAATCAATAAGTGTTCACTATATATCAAATGTTACAGTTAGCCTTCAGAAATTAATTAAAGTAGTGGTCATATTTCAATGTCCAAGTGCTAAGCCACTCCCAATACACAAGAATTTAACATAAAGAACGTAGCTAAAGGTATGTTTATCAATTATTTTATACGAATAAACACTATATAAACGTTGTATATTCTTACAAACTAATAATCAATACAAATGGCTATCATCATCAACCGCCTCGAAAATCACTTTCATCCAGACCCAAAAAGAGTAATTGTACGTTTTTTTATGCCAGGTGGAGAATCAAGAGCAAAAAAGATTATCAATAGAGTGCTTACTATGTCAGAAGATAGGGCAGCTCAAGTGTTAAATCAGACCCTACGAGATTTTAGCAATCGGCATCGTAATATCACCCGTATTTTTCAAAAACATTATGATAGAATTACCTTTTTATTCAATGAATTAGAGCTTGACGACGCTACTATTCCCAAAGAACGAAAATTACTAATAGGTGCCTATTTTACTCATGAATACTCTATAGAGTCGGCAGCATTCTTTAATCCTTCAATGGTAGAAGACCCAGATCAGTCTCATCTAGAGGCAGGTCAGAAACGAGTTATTGTAAGCTTCCGAGCTACGGGTGAAGGACATGTTTCTTCCATCGGTTTTAGGGGGGCACTTCTTGATAAGGATAACAACTTAGAATTTAGTCCTGTTAGTAAACTAGTGGACATTGCAGAAACCATTCAACTACACGAATACAAAAAGGACGACTTCTTGCATAAACTAAAGGATATGCAATTAACTGAAACCCATGTTTTAGAAAAAGTGCTGGACGAACTGCATGATACTTTTCTTTTTCGAGAGTTACTTCATAAGATCAATGAGTTTGAAAACACCAATGAGCTTACAGTGGCGGATAACAAAGCATTGCATGCCATAAAGTTTATTGCTAATTCACAATACGAAATAGCTTTCTCCATGGATACTGCCATAAGCGAAAGGGTTATTTTCCCAGTAACCGATGCAGAGAGCAACGGTATTGAAGATGCAAGATTTGTAAAATTCACAGAAGAAGATGGCAGTATTAAGTACTATGCGACTTACACGGCTTATAATGGTTTTGTAATTATGCCACAGCTCATAGAAACCATTGATTTTTACACATTTAAAGTGATGCCAATCTATGGTCAAAATGCTCAAAACAAAGGAATGGCATTGTTCCCAAGAAAAATAAATGGTCAATATGCCATGCTATCTCGTCATGACGGAGAAAATAATTACATTATGTTTAGTGATCAAATAAACAATTGGGACGGTGAGGCCAGTTTAATTCAGGAGCCTAAATTTCCATGGGAGTTTGTTCAGTTAGGCAATTCGGGTTCTCCGATAGAAACAGCCGCTGGCTGGTTGGTAATTACGCATGGTGTGGGAGCGGTTCGCAGATATGTGTTAGGTGCTATTTTATTGGATTTAAATGACCCAAAAAAGGTATTGGCGCAACTAGAAAACCCACTATTGGTAGCTAATGAGATTGAACGAGAAGGCTACGTTCCTAATGTTGTGTATTCTTGTGGTTCAATTTTGCATAATAATGAGATTATTATTCCATATGCAATGAGTGATACTAGCAGTGGTTTTGCCTACGTATCTTTAGATGAAGTGCTCGATAATTTGGTTTATAATGACGGACGGGAGTCAGCGGATACTGCCAATCTAGGCAAATCCATTTTACTAGTGGAAGATGACCCTATAAGTACCAACATCTTACTAAAGATTTTAAAAGAAGATGGATTTAATGTTGTTCACGTTACCGATGGACTAGAAGCATTAGTAGAAATAGCTAAGAACACCTATGATTTGATTTTATCTGATATTGAAATGCCTAATTTAGATGGCTATAAATTGTTAGAACACATCAAGGAAAAATCCATTAGGATACCTGTTGTATTCTTAAGCGCTTATAGCAGTGAAGCAGATGAAATAAAAGGTTTGGAACTAGGAGCTGCAGAGTATATAAAAAAGCCTGTAAAAAAGGAAGTCTTAAAACTTAGACTAAAAAAGATTCTTTACTAATTAGAAAGAACATAGCAAATAAAAAGCCCAGCATATCAGCGGGGCTTTTTTCTTACGAATAATTTTATCCTCTAACTATACTACTTTCGAAAATGGAGTCGCAGCGATTTTGAAGCCGTTTTTTTCAGTCCCTGAGGTCCTTTTTATAAGTTGATCCAGGGAAGCACATTCCATTTCAGTCTCCCAAACAGTTAAATACGATAGCATATAAGAAAGTGTACTTTCTGCTCCTTGATTGCGATTCACACTATGAGCACCTAATCCGTCGCAACAACCCTTTGATTCTTCATCATATAAGGGTATAAGCAAATCATTATTGCCAAGGAACCAACTAAAGGCAATTTGCATTTTATTACGATATCCTTTTTCCTTGGTAATATAAAATGCTTTGCTATACATCATAACCATTGCCATGGCATCTATTGGTTGTTGCCCATCTAAAGGCCTATCTTCTCCTTTTTGTAACCATGCATTCCCAACAAGGGAAAGTCTATTACCACTCAGTATTTTTCTTTCAAGAAATTCGGTAGTCTCTTTGGCTATTTGATAGGTATTTTTATCCCTTGTAATAGCATAGGACTCCCACAACGCTAGCGGTAACATTGCATTATCGTAACTCAATATTGGTTCAAACCACTGCCAATCAGGACCACTCTCATCCTTGTATTGTCTAAGGAGGGTATTCGTAAGGGTGTTTAGAAGGTGCATTACATTTTCATTATCAGGATAACGTTTTAGGAAATGACCTAATCCCAGAATAATATATGCAATTGCTCGTATAGATTTTATAGTTTCAAAATTTGGAAGAGACTTAAAGAAGATATCTTTTGCAAATTGAAAATGGCTGTCATTAGGAGCCAATCGGATAAGATACCCTATTGCCCATATGGTTCTCCCAAAGGAATCTTCAGAACCAGTTTCATCCAAGAAAAGCTTATCATAAGATAGATCGTTATGAAAGAATCCATCTTCCTTTTGCATTAATTTAATATATCTTAAATAGGTGTCTGCAAGTCCAATTGAATCTTTGTCAACGCCTAAATCTTTTGCCATTAAGACGAGTAGTAAAGCGCGAACATTATCATCCAAACAATATCCTTCCTTATAATCAGGCACAGAATAATTTGCATGCTCCAAAATTCCCATATCGTCACTAAGACGCTTTATATGATCCATGCTAAATGGAGGCATCGAATTTATATTTAGGGGCTCCAGTTGTGTATCCGCTGCTTGGAAAGAAGCAACAATATTTTGCAACATTATATGATAGGCTTCTCCAATCTTTTTCCAATACATTCCTTTACCGTAATGGAAGGCGTTGCCTTTAATTCTCTTAATAGTATCAGGATGATCTAAAAGGGAGGAAAGCGTTTCAGATAATTGTGAACTTTCACCAAACCCAAAGGTTCTACCTCTGTCTTCGGCTAATAATTCTTTAGCATGCCAAAAAGGAGTGGAGACAATACAAGCTCCGGCTCCAATAGCATAAGAAATAGTACCACTAGTAATTTGAGCTTCATTTAAATAGGGCGTTATATATAAGTCCAACCCAATTAAAAAACTCTTCAGATCTTCTTCTTCAAAAAAACCATCTTCAAAAACAACATTTGTCGCTACCTTATTGGTTATTGCAAGTTGTTTAAGGTAATCTCTATACTCTTCTCCACTGTGTTTTTTGACATTAGGATGGGTTTGTCCTACTACTACGTAAAGGACATTTGGATGTTTTTTTACCACTTCTGGCAAGGCATTGATTACAGTTTCTATGCCCTTACTTCGTCCCAAAAATCCAAAGGTGCCTAGCACTTTCTTCCCAGGATATTTAAATTTTCCTTGGCTTACTTTAACATTGCTAAAATCTGGTACTCCATGTTGAATAACAGTTATTTTCTCATAGGGAATGTCGTATATCGCCGACAAAAAAGTGACTGCTAAATCACTCATTACGATCATTCTTTGCGAAAGCGCACCCATTTTTTTTATTATATGCTTTTCATGATAACTAGGAGTTTGCAATACGGTATGCACGGTTGTTATAACCGGTATTTGCAGCATTTGCATAAATGATAAGATAAATACGCCACTTTCCCCACCAAAAATGCCAAATTCGTGTTGTAAGATACAAATGTCCGCACCACTCTCATTGATATAGTGGGCCGCCTCTAGGTAATCGGCTTGTTGTTGTTGGCGTACCGTATGCTTAACGATATCTGGGTATACTGGCTCTTGTAAGTCATCATTCATGGCCACCACAAAAACCTCGTGCCTTTCGGCCTTCTCATTTTGTGCATTTAAGATAGAGCTTGTTAAATTCGCGGTAAATGTGGCGATGCCACAACGTCTGGGCAGGTAATTACCAAGTATTGCAACTTTCATTCGTTTTTCATTGTTTGGTTAAAAGTAAGTTATTTCCTACTTATTGTTTGATATAAACTAACAACGAGTCAAATATTTTTTTATTGTAATTACCCATCTCTGCGCTTATCTTTCCCCCTAGATTCTATAGACTCATGGTATTTGAAGCCATGAAATTCTCCGTTTGTACCACAGGGATGAACCTTTGGTGGTAAACCTATTAAAAACTAAAAGTACTCCTAGTTATTTTTTATACAATGTCAATTGTTTTTATGACACCATAGCTTTCAGGATGCACGGAAGAATCGTCTAAAGGGTTTTTCTATCTTTGATCTGAAGAAAACCGACACCTTGTTCAAAAGCCTTGCCCCCTAAACAGGGCACTTTCTTAATTGTAGTTCTATCTGTAAAGGCGTCTGCTAGTGCTAAACGTATATGCAGGGTACACGAATTACTCGATTTAATAAGGCGGTCTGCTATTTTTTGTCGGAGTTCTAAGGTTAAAAGCATCTTGTTCTCCAATTGCTTTAATAACGGCTACCTTTCGTTTTTCTAAAACTTCAAATTCGGCTTTTAATTGAACAATAGCTCCAATTTGGACTTCATCAAGATTCCCAGTTTTCTCTTTTCTATATCTAGAAATAAAGGGAACGATGCAGTCTTCTTTTAAAAGAGCGGCCGTATTTATGATGCGTTTTTCTGGGAGTTCCGTGTTTGCTGATGTAGGGAATGAGCTTCATTTTCTTGGTGGAGTTATTTTACAGGAATTAAATCGCAAAACCAGAATCCCATGTTACTATCTTCTTTTTGCTCATCTGTACCTTTAGGAGTTTTATAAGCTCTAAACACTTTTTCACCTAGCTTGAATTTTATGGGTTCCTTAAAAATAGGTCCATCATAGCAAAAGGTATGGAATTCTCCATTTTCGCCGCAAGGATCTACATTGGAAGGCAAATCTCTTAGAAAATTAGCATCTAACGCTCTTCCAACAAAAGATTCGTCTAGTAATGTTGCCTTTGTGCAGATAACAATCGCCTTAAAACCCAGACCAATGAATTCTTCTACCAACGCTTTTGTATTTCTTTTCCATAGCGGAAAATGCGCTTTTATCCCATAGGGTTTTAGCTGTTCTTCTCGATAGGTTCGCAGGTCTTCTAAGAAAATATCACCAAAACCACAATGGGTATACCCTTCTTCTTGCAATCCTTCTACTGTAGCGCTCATAATCTGGTTATAGTCTTCCATGCTAGGCTCTTCTGACAATTTAACTGTAGTTAAAGGAATACCTATTGATTTTGCTTGTAATCCTAATAAGTCCGTTCTAAGACCGTGCATGGAAACCCTATTATGAAAATTATTTACCGTAGTTAAAAGTTTATCTACAGTAAACCTGCCATCTTTTTGAAGGTGATATAAAGCCAAAGCAGCATCTTTTCCAGTACTCCAGTTAAAATAGGTTTTGGCTTTTTGAGACATGTTTGGCAGAATTGGAACGAATTACTTTTTGTAAACCCCACTCTTAAGTTCAAGTTTACCCTGTTTTAAATGCGCCATTAGATTCATTAGTTTTGGTTTTGTAGTTTCTCCCATTAGAACATTCAGTCCCATTTTAGGAGGTCCAAATTCTTTTAATCTGGTAACGAGCGATTCAAAAAAGTTAATTCCAGCTTTTGTTTGATTTGTGGTTTGTTCTTTTTTCAAACCAAGTTCTTGTAAAATAGCAACCATTTCCTCTTCTTTAAATAGGAAACTAATACTTGCATTGCTAGCCCAAGGCATTGGATAATCCACTTTCTCATTTCCTTTCTTTAAGATATCATAATAAAGAAAATAACCCCCATTTTTTAGCACTCTATTTATTTCTGAATAAAATGCTTTTTTATTAGAAATGTTCATCTGAACATGCTGTGTCCAAACAACATCAAAGCTATTATCCTTAAACGGAAGTTTAGTAGCATTGCCTTGAACAAAGTTGGTTTTATGGGCTAGGTTTACGAGTTGAGATAGTTTGCTTGCCGTTCTTATATATTCGTCGCTAAGATCTAGCCCTGTAGTCTTACAATTATATACCTCAGCAAGCATTCTGCAAGGACCTCCAAGACCACAACCAACATCTAAAACAGTGGTACCATTTAAATCAATTTGTTGTGCAAGCTCTTTTGATACTTCTGCACCTCTAACATGAAACTCATCAGCTCCTGCAATGTCTGATCTCTTTACCTTATTTAAATCAATACCTTGTTGCTTTAACCGCTTAACAATGTCTTCATAAAGACCATCTCTGTGATAATGATGTGCTATATGCTGGTTCAAATTTTCCATTGTGTTGAATTTTCAGAGAAATTGTCAAAAACCAAAGGGTTGACTACCATTTAAATCTAAGAAGAATTTTCCAGTATTCACTTAATCAGTAACACAGTAACTTGATCCATCCATTGTCGAATTTTTGACATTCGGTAGAACTACTCCAAACTTGCCAAACTCTTCTCTAGCGTTGCAATTTTAGCTTCAGCGTCTGCAGCTTTCTTTTTTTCAATAGCCACCACCTGCTCAGGTGCATTATTTACAAAACGCTCATTGCTTAATTTCTTGGTTACAGATTGTAAAAAGCCCCGTGTATACTTCAATTCCTCGGTGATTTTCTTAATCTCAGCTTCTATATCTATGGCTCCATCCATGGGAATAAAATACTCGTTGCTTTGCACTCTAAAAGACAGGGCACCTTCTACAGCAGTATCAACCGACATCATTTCCGATAAATTGGTCAATTTTGCAACAACAACATCCCAGGCATTACTGCGCTGCTCTTTATTTAATACCGAAAGTGCCAAGGCTTCTTTCATTGGAATATTTTTTTCCTTGCGTATAGTTCTCACTCCAGAAATTACTTCGGCGGCAAAATCAAATTCCTTTATTAAATCCGTATCAATTTTTCCTATTTTAGGCCAAGAAGCTACTATCAAAGCTTCTGCTGTACTCCGCTCTCCCATATGTTGCCATACCTCTTCGGTTAAAAACGGCATAAAGGGGTGCAATATCTTCAAATTTTGCTCAAACAAATGAATTACTGCTTCATAGGTAACTTTATCAATGGGTTGTTGGTAGGCAGGTTTAACAATTTCTAGCAACCAAGAGCAAAAGTCGTCCCAGACCAATTTGTAAATCGCCATTAAAGCATCTGAAATACGGTATTTACTAAAATGATCTTCTATGGTCTCCAAAGTCTCATTGAACTTTGCGGTATACCATTCAATACCCAATTTAGCTGCCGCTGGTTGCGGCAAATCTGTTACTTCCCAACCTTTTACCAAACGAAAGGCGTTCCATATTTTATTGGCAAAGTTCTTCCCTTGTTGGCAAAGCGCTTCATCAAACATTAAATCGTTGCCAGCTGCAGAACTTAACAAAAGTCCTACACGCACTCCACCGGCACCAAATTCATTTATTAATTCCAAAGCATCTGGTGAGTTCCCTAATGATTTAGACATTTTACGGCGCTGTTTATCTCGTACCAACCCCGTAAGATAGACGTTTTCAAAGGGTCGTTCATCTCTATATTCGTAGCCAGCAATAATCATTCTGGCGACCCAGAAGAACAAAATATCCGGACCTGTTACCAAATCGTTGGTGGGGTAATAATAATTTACCTCATCATTATTAGGCTCCATAATACCATTAAATACGCTTATAGGCCATAACCAAGAAGAAAACCAAGTATCTAAGGCATCTTCATCTTGTTTTAGATCGGCCATGCCTAAATTGGCATTGTTAGTGGCTATTCTTGCTAATTCTAGGGCTTCTTCCTTGCTTTCTGCTACTACATAATCATTTTTCCTTGTTCCATAATAATAAGCGGGTATTTGCTGTCCCCACCATAACTGTCGACTAATATTCCAATTTCGGATGTTCTCCATCCAGTGACGATAGGTATTTTCGAACTTTTTGGGGAATAATTTGACTTCTTGGGTATCTAAAACGGAACTTAGGGCTGGTTTTACAATTTCTTCCATATCTAGGAACCACTGATCGGACAAACGGGGTTCTATGACCGCCCTGGTCCGTTCAGATGTACCTACTTTGTTCATATGTTGCTCCGTTTTTACCAAAAAACCCTCTTTTTCTAGTTCTTTGGCAATGGCTTTCCTAGCCACAAAGCGATCTTGCCCTTCATAATGAAGTCCAAAACTATTGAGCGTAGCATCTTCATTAAAAATATCTATAGTTTCCAATTGATGTTTTTCACCCAAACTATAGTCGTTCACATCATGTGCAGGCGTTACCTTTAGGCATCCCGTACCAAATTCAATATCTACATAACTATCTTCAATAATAGGAATAGCCCTATTGCATATCGGAACAATGGCCTTTTTCCCTTTTAAATGTGCATAACGTTCATCATCTGGATGTATACAAATAGCCGTATCCCCCAAAATAGTCTCAGGTCTTGTGGTGGCAATGGTTACGGTTTCATCACTTCCTTCTATTTGATAGGCCAAATAGTACAATAAACCTTGTCTTTCTTCGTGGATTACCTCTTCGTCCGAAAGGGTGGTTTTGGCTTCAGGATCCCAATTAACCATTCTAAAACCTCTATAAACGAGACCTTTTTTATGTAAATCAACAAATACTTTAATCACAGAGGCAGACATTTCTTTGTCCATCGTAAACTTGGTGCGCTCCCAATCACAGGAACAGCCTAGTTTTTTTAGCTGTTCTAGGATTACGCCACCGTATTTGTTGGTCCAGTCCCAGGCATGCTCTAAAAAGGCCTCTCTGCCAATATCTTCCTTATGAATACCTTCTTCTTTAAGTTTAGCAACCACCTTTGCCTCTGTAGCAATGGAAGCATGGTCCATTCCTGGCACCCAACAGGCATTTTTGCCCATAAGACGTGCTCGGCGTATTAAAACGTCTTGGATGGTATTATTGAGCATATGTCCCATATGTAACACACCTGTTACGTTTGGTGGTGGAATTACAATGGTATAGGGCTCCCGATCATCGGGAGTAGAATGAAAGTAGTTGTTTTTCATCCAGTAGTCATACCAGTGATTTTCTACTTTTTGAGGCTCATATTTTGATGGAATATCCATTTTTGGAACAGTTTTTGAAATTCCCCTTCGGGTATTTACGTTTATTGTTGTTGTACACAATGTTAAAATAGGCACATCGATAGCGTTTTGCCCAAAATTGAAATACGAAACAAAAATAAGTAACGTTATTACATAACAAAAGAATTTTGGATGTTCCTTAAAAAGATTTACATTTGAAATTCACCCAAAACTAAAACATGATGAAAAAAGTAGTATTAGTATTATTTGTTGGCCTACTTGGATTTAGTCTTACTGCACAAGATAAAGCAGCAAAAATTGAGTTCAAAAGCGAGACTGTAGACTACGGTGAAATTGAAAAAGGTAGTGATGGAATTCGTGTATTTGAATTTACAAATACAGGAACGGCTCCATTAATTATTAGTAAAGTGAGCTCTAGTTGTGGATGTACCATCCCTAAAAAGCCAGAAGCACCTATTTTACCGGGAGAAACAGGTGAAATACAAGTGAAATATGACACAAACCGTGTAGGACATATCAGAAAGGCAATTACTGTGATTTCTAATGCAGACACCCCTACGAAGGTATTAAAGATCAAAGGTACCATTAAGGCACCTGAAGGAACCAAATAAGCATAATTTAAGCTTAGTGAAAGAAAGTTCGTCTGTGATAGACGGACTTTTTTTATTCAAAGACTTTCTTGAGAACAAAAGAAAAAAGTAAATCTTTATCCAGGCGTTCAATAAGCAGACGCACTCTTTTTCCTTCGCGTGCATTCAGCATTTCTATTACTTCTTGCAACTTGTAGTTGTATACCTTTTTTCCATTAACTGCCAAAATAAGATCGCCTTCTTGCAATCCTGCCAAATCTGCAGGGCTACCAGCACGAATTCCCGAAACAACAATTTCAGGCACTAGACTGAGTCGAGTCTTATTTTCCATCAAAATCTGGACCGTTCCAAAATCGCTTTCATCATTTTTTACTACCCCCCTAGAATCTGTTATTCGTTCTGCAATGTATCGCATCCCCGCATGCTGCAGCGCAATACCGCTCATATTATATCTAAATGGAGCTTTAAAATTGCCATTCTTACGCAAGGTAATTCTGTTTTGAGGATAATTAAACACCACATTAAAACGTCTTAATATCTCCCCTCCAAGGCTTCCATTCCGATTTCCTAAATCTTTCATGGAATTAAAAGAAGTCATATCTGGAAAAGCAGCTTTCGCCCCTTGAAACGAAAAGCTTCCAATACTAAACCCATTTACCTTGGTACGTTTGCCAAAAATATCCCCACTTAAGCCTTTTCCTAAAAAATCTTCATAGTTGTTTGAGGGTACTCCAAGTCCTTTGCCCTCATTCTTAAAAAGCCAAATAGCATCGCTACTACCAGTATCTACCAACAATTTTACTGGTACGTGTGCTTCTTTTTCTCCTAAATGGACCTCCCCGTCAATGTATGCTTTATTACCAATGATAGTAAGGGGTAAACTTTCCGCATTTCTCTTCTTTTTCGGGTTATAAAATGCTGGATCGTGAAATCTAATGGTTCTCGTTCCATAATTTAGTTCTACCACAAAATCTCTAAAGAGGTCAAACCCAATAATACCATGTACAGGAATTCCCAAAGAGGTTGACAGGTTAATATCTTTATCCAAAACCACATATAACAGTTGATTGTGGTTCTTAATATTTCCAAGTTTAAAAAAATTGTTTTTAGAACTGAGGGCCTTTATGGGCTCTCCCTCTCCTAAACCTTTGATTGTGATTTCCGACACATGGTTAATTTGAACAGAATCCTGATCGGAAATATTAAAAAGAATAGGTTTGCTTACTCCAGAATCTAAAATGAAAGAAAGTTTAGCGCCATTTACTTCAATGGGAATTACAACTAAATTATTCACGAGCTCAAACTTAAGCTTCATTGACTTTTTTCCCTTTGACAATTTAAAATGTTGTGCCACACCTAGAAAAGGAAGACAACATAAAAAAAACAGAATAATGTAGCTATTCTTAAGACGCACGGTAGTTTACTTAAATAGTTCGATCTACTTAAAGATAGGAAATTATACTCGTACTTTTTAGTACTTTAACATATGGTAGAAGACATTAGGGTGTTTTAAACAGATATAAAGATATGTAGCAAGCTATTCATTCTTGGACTAATATCTTACTTTAATTATTGTGTAGTCCGCTTTGATTTCTCATTTTTGTTAAAAATAAAAACTCTATGCCATCTGTCTCCAAAAAGGGGCGTTCAATGCCCGAATCACCGATAAGAAAGTTGGTCCCTTTTGCTGAAGCCGCTAAAAAAAGAGGCGTTCAAGTAATACATTTAAATATAGGCCAACCCGACATAAAAACACCGCAAATAGCGCTGGATGCTGTAAAAAATAATACTATTGATGTTTTAGCATATAGCAGAACTGAAGGTTCGGAGACCTATAGAGAAAAGCTAGCTGCTTACTACGGCAAACATCAAATACATGTAGCTGCTTCTGATATTATTGTAACCACAGGCGGTTCGGAAGCCTTGTCTTTTGCCATGGGTAGTATCGCCGATATTGGAGATGAGATTATTATCCCAGAGCCTTTCTATGCCAATTACAATGGTTTTGCTACAGGCTCGGGTGTTACTGTAGTGCCAGTTGTATCTGATATTAGCACTAATTTTGCGCTTCCTCCTATAGAAGAATTTGAAAAACTTATTTCTTCCAAGACTAAGGCAATTCTTATTTGCAATCCAGGAAATCCTACAGGCTATTTATACAGTAAGGAAGAAATTCAAAAACTAGCCGCTATTGTAAAAAAACATAACTTATTTTTAATTGCAGATGAAGTTTACAGAGAGTTTACTTATGATGGAAAACAGCATTATTCCATTCTGCAAGAATCTGGATTAGCAGAACACGCAATTATTATAGATTCTGTATCCAAGCGTTATAGTATGTGTGGAGCACGTATCGGTTGTTTAGTTTCCAAAAATAGGGAGTTCATTCAAACAGCTTTAAAGTTTGCCCAGGCACGCTTATCACCTCCCACGTACGCTCAAATTGCGGCTGAAGCTGCCTTAGAAACCAAAGAGCAATATTTTGCAGATGTAAAAGAAGAATATGTATCAAGGCGCAATCTTTTAATTGCTGGTCTGGAAAAAATTGAAGGAGTTACCGTGGCAAAACCGCAAGGTGCATTTTATTGTATTGCAGCGTTGCCTGTTAAAGATGCAGATGCTTTTGCACAATGGTTATTAGAAAAGTTTGAAGTAGATAGAACCACTGTAATGGTAGCCCCTGCTGCCGGTTTTTATGCTACCAAAGGCCTTGGGAAAAATCAAATTAGGATTGCATATGTCCTAGACAAAGATAATTTAAATAAGGCCATTCATATTTTGGAAAGCGCTTTAAAAAGCTATGACGCCTAATGGAAATAAAAACGAATGTTTCCTTAAAAACCTACAATACTTTCGGCATAGATGCGAACGCAGCATTCTTTGTTGAAATTAATAGTGTAGCTGAGCTCAAAGAAGCCTTGCAATTAGATCTATATCCAGCAAAATTTGTACTTAGCGGGGGCAGTAATATGCTGCTAACAAAGGATATTGATGCGTTGGTTCTATATGTTAATATGAAGGGAATTGAAGTTATTAATGAAACCTCTGAGCATGTTATTTTAAGAGTGATGGCTGGCGAAAATTGGCATCAAATGGTACTTTGGACACTAGATAATGGATATGGTGGTTTAGAGAACCTCTCCCTTATTCCAGGAAATACGGGTACTGCCCCTATTCAAAATATAGGCGCTTATGGTGTAGAGTTAAAAGATACATTTCATCAATGTGAAGCGATGACTATTGCTACCCAAGAATTGCAAGTATTTTCTAAAGAAGATTGTCAGTTTGGGTATCGAGATTCTTATTTTAAGGGAATTGGGAAAGGAAAACATATTATTACTTCGGTTTCCTTTCAGCTTACCAAAACCAATCATGCTACCAATACTTCCTACGGAGCCATTGAAAAACAGCTTCAAAAAGAAGGCGTTAAGAAACCCACCATCAAAGACATTTCTAATGCAGTGGTAGCTATTCGGCAAAGCAAACTCCCAGACCCAAAAGAAATTGGGAATAGTGGTAGTTTTTTTAAGAATCCAGTGATTTCGTTAGAGGCGTTCAAAAAATTTCAGAATACCTATCCAGAAGCCCCTTTTTATAAAATCACCGAAACTTCCTATAAAGTACCGGCAGGTTGGTTAATAGAGCAGTGTGGTTTTAAAGGGAAGCGTTTTGGGGATGCCGGTGTACATGCCAAACAAGCCTTGGTATTAGTGAATTACGGAAACGCCACAGGGCAAGAGATTCTAGACCTTGCAAGGAAAATACAGCAGACGGTAAGGGATCAATTTGATATCCAAATAGAAACGGAAGTTAACATCATAAAATAACCCCTGAAGAAAAGTTCCAACAGGGGTTATACCAAACCAAACTAACCAAAAACTAAGTGTGCAGTAACCAGCTGCTCACTTATCTTATTAATATTTTAAGATAACGCTTTATATAACAATCAATTTTATATTTTAGCGTTTGTTGTATATACGTGACAAAAGCTAAGGTTGGATGCTTTTTAGAGGAAAAATTTTACACCAACCTGAAAATCAAATGAGTACACTATTAGAAAAACATATAGTAGAGTTATTACAAGAGCGAAATGAGAAAGCTATTTCACTTTTGTATGAGCATTATGGTGATACCTTGTATGGGGTAGCACATAAAGTAGTGCGCAATGAAGAGCTTGCTCAAGATGTATTGCAAGAGAGTTTTGTGAAAATCTGGAAAAAATCAGATTCATATGATAGCTCCAAAGCCAAATTATTTACATGGCTTTTTAGAATTACTCGGAATACCGCCATTGACAAATTGCGAAGTGTTAATACAAAAGCGGATAAAGAAATCCAAATCGACGTTTCTGACGTATATAGTTTAGGTGTGAATAGCACTAGACCAGAATTTATGGATGTTAAGGAAAACCTTGGCAAAATAGAATCTAAGTATCAAATTGTGTTGGAAGCCCTATTTTTTCAGGGAATGACACAACAAGAAGCTAGTGACGAATTAAATATTCCTTTAGGAACCATTAAGTCGAGATTAAAGATTGGACTTCGGGAGCTAAAGAAGATTTACGGACCATCTATGGCTATTGCACTACTGTTGAATTTTTTAAGTTAAAGAATATGAAAGAAAAAATACGCATATTTTTAGATACGGATTTGCTCGAAAAGTATTTACTTGGTACGGCTTCTCTTGAAGAAACCTCTCAGGTAGAGCGCTATATTGCTATGTACCCAGAGGTACGTAAAACATACAATGAACTTCAAGAGAGTTTAGAGAGTTTTGCCAAATTACATGCAATAAAGACTCCTGAAGGCCTTAAAGAACGTATCCTTGAGCGAATTAAATCTCAGAACGTAGGAAGAAGAAAGTTCATGCGTTATGCTATTGCCGCAAGCATCGTTGCATTTATGTTTGCAAGTGCTTCTTACTTCTTCTGGAACCAGAATCAGACACTGGCTGAGGAAAATGAGATGGTGACGAATGAAATTCAGTTGATGAAAAATGACATGAAGCAACAACTGGAAGATTTAAGAAAGCAATACATAGTGCTTAACAATCCACAAACGAAAAAATACAATGTAAAAGGAAATAGCAAAGCAAAAGAGCTTAAAGCAGTTGCTTATGTGAATCCGGTGAAGAAATTGTCTTATATAAATGTGGCTAAATTACCAAACCTTCCAGAAGATCAGTGCTACCAAATGTGGGCAGAGGTGAATGGAGAAATGGTAAATCTTGGAGTTATTAGAGAAGCTACAAATGACCAAAAATTATTAGCACTGCCATATGCAGAAAATGCTATAGGGTACATTACTATTGAACCCATGGGGGGCAATGAAACGCCTACCGTAGAAAATATAGTAGCAAATATTACCTATTAAGACCATTTTAAACCTTTCTTAAATGATTATTAAAAGCCTTGTTTCAAGGCTTTTTTTGATATCTTTGTACAAAATTTAAGTATGAAATTGATTTTGCTAACCATTGGTCTTCTTACACTTGCTTTTGCAGGTATTGCAATAAAGATCTGGGCAAAAAAAGATGGTGAATTTGCTGGTACTTGTGCCAGTCAGAATCCATTTCTAAACAAAGAAGGAGAAGCATGTGGTTTTTGCGGAAAACTTCCTAGCGAACAAGATTGTAAAAAAGACACTACCCCAGAACTACAGTAACAGCTACTTTTTTATATAGATTTTTAATCACCTAGTTTGGGTAAAACAGAAGATACACTTAAAGCTACCTTAGAAAAGGCAAAAGCTGGCAATCAAATGGCCTATAGCACTTTGGTAGACACCTTTTGGAATGATGTGTATGGTTTTCAGCTCATTCGTACTAAAAACGAAAATGATGCAGAAGATATTACCATCCAAACTTTTTCCAAAGCTTTCGATAAGATCGACTCTTATGACGATTCTTATGAGTTTAAGACATGGCTGATCACCATTTCTAAAAATATCCATGTAGATCTTATCAGAAAACGAAAAAGAAACGTTTTAGAAAGTACAGAATCTGGTAATACTGATGCCATCACAAAAGTATTAGACAATAGTCCTTCCGCTGAAGATCGCCTTATTACCGAACAAAACCTGGCTACCCTTTTACTCCACATTAAGCAACTAAAACCTCACTATCAAAGAGTAATTAATCTCCGTTATTTCAATGAGTTGAGTTATGCCGATATTGCCAAAGAGCTAAACGAGCCTATAAATAATGTCAAGGTAAAACTTCTTAGAGCTAAAAAATTATTGGCAGAAGTAATTAAAAATAGAAAGACCTAACACCCCGCTTACTACACTATTTTCTTCCAGTTTTGGTTCAATTTTTCAGCTCTATTAATTTGGAGCTTTGTCGTATCTTTGTTTAAAAATGAAGCATGAGTGTTGAGACAGTAAAAAGCGTGTTGCCGCCAAAAGGCAAGCCTAAATGGCTCCGTGTAAAACTCCCAACTGGGAAGAAATATACACAGCTTAGAGGTCTTGTGGACAAGTATGATTTGCATACGATATGTACTTCCGGGAGTTGTCCAAATATGGGAGAATGCTGGAGTGAGGGTACTGCTACCTTTATGATCCTTGGTAATATCTGTACACGTTCATGTGGCTTTTGTGGCGTAAAAACCGGTCGACCAGAAGCCATTGATTGGGAAGAACCTGAAAAAGTAGCACGTTCTATAAAAATTATGGGTATTAAACATGCCGTAGTTACTTCGGTAGATAGAGACGACATCAAAGATATGGGCTCTATTATATGGGCAGAAACGGTGAAAGCTATTCGTCGTATGAATCCTGAAACCACCTTAGAAACCTTGATTCCAGATTTTCAGGGAATTCATACGCATTTGGACCGCATCATTGCGGTTGCACCTGAAGTAGTTTCGCATAATATGGAAACTGTAAAACGTTTAACTCGGGAAGTTCGAATACAAGCTAAATACGAACGTAGCTTAGAAGTATTGCGCTACTTGAGAGATCAGGGAGTCAATAGAACCAAATCGGGGATTATGCTAGGTTTGGGAGAATTGGAAGAAGAGGTTATACAAACCATGGAAGATCTGAGAGAAGCCAAAGTAGACGTTGTTACCATAGGGCAATACTTACAGCCCTCTAAAAAACATTTACCGGTAAAACAGTTTATACTTCCGGAACAATTTAAAAAATACGAAGAAATAGGACTAAAAATGGGCTTTAGGCATGTAGAAAGTGGTGCTTTGGTTCGTTCATCCTATAAAGCTCATAAACACATTAAATAGTTCATTAACCACCATATCTTAAATCCCGCACAAGCGGGATTTTTTTCCAAATGAGAACAATAAAAATAGGCATCAACGGATTTGGTAGAATTGGAAGAACTCTTTTTAGATTGCTTCACAACCACCCTTCTATAAGCGTAACTGCCATTAATGATCTTGCAGACGCCAAAACACTGGCACATTTATTAAAATACGATAGCTTACACGGTGTATTCAACGCAAATATTTCACATGAAGAAAATGCTATTATTGTTGAAGGAAAAACAATCGCGCTGAGTAATGAAGTTGCTCCTGAGCATATAGACTGGTCTAAAAATGATGTCACTATTGTAGTGGAGGCTACCGGAAAATTTAAAACAAGAGCGGCCCTAAAACCGCATTTAAAAGATCACGTTAAAAAGGTAATTCTTTCCGTACCTCCCCAAGATGATGACATTAAAATGGCCATTATGGGAATCAACGAAGAGATTATAGAGAAAGAAGACGATATTGTTTCCAATGCTTCTTGCACTACGAATAATGCAGCTCCCATGTTACAAATAATGAATAATCTGTGTGGAATAGAACAAGCATATATTACCACCGTGCATTCATATACTTCTGACCAAAGTTTGCACGACCAGCCGCACAGAGACCTAAGAAGAGCAAGAGCTGCAGGGCAATCCATTGTTCCCACTACCACAGGTGCGGCAAAAGCACTTACTCGTATTTTTCCAGATTTAGCAGATGTTATTGGAGGTTGTGGCATACGTGTTCCTGTTCCCAATGGTTCTCTTACAGACATTACGTTAAATGTAAAAAGAGAGACTTCTATTGAAGAAATAAATAATACATTTAAAGAATTTTCTGATAAAACTTTAAAAAACATCTTATATTATACGGAAGACCCCATAGTTTCTATCGATATAAACAATAGTTGTTACTCTTGTACGTTTGATTCTCAGATGACTTCGGTTATAGGTAAGATGGTAAAGATTATCGGATGGTACGATAACGAAACCGGGTACAGTAGCCGAATTATAGACCTGATCGAATTAATGATCAATAAAAAGTACGTTTGAAGTTCAAAAATCTACATAAAACAGCTTTAACTACATGCTGGGTACTTGCCTTTTTATGGGTATTAATCCCTCTATATGGCCAACAAAACACTCCTCCAAAATCAAGTATTGAATTCTACTTTAACCAAGCGGACCAACTAAAACATAAAGACCAGCTCAATGGAGCTTTAGAAGCATTAACCAAAGCAGCCGAATTAGCGGAGAAAAACGAAGACGAAAAGGGCTTGGTAAAATCATACCATAAAATTGCTTTGATCTATTTAGCATTAAATAAGACAGAGGATGCCATATACTACAAGGATAGAGCTAGTATTATTTTAAAAGAGATTGAATATCCGTATGGAGCTGCCTTTGAGAAATATATGGAAGCCATCCTGTCTTCAGAAAAAGAGCTGTACTTCCAAGCCATATATATGCTTACTGAGGCAAAACGACTTAATAACGATCGAAATTTACTCAACAATATTCTTTTGACAGAAGGACATGTTTTTCTAAGCCTTAAAAAGTACGAAAGTGCTACTAAGAACTTTAATTCACTAATTGTAAACAACGATGTATTTGAAAAAGAGTATTTAGCAACCAAAGCGCACTTGGGTTTAGCACATTTAAATTCTGATACGGAAAACTGGGAAACTAGTATTGAAAATGCTCAAAATTCCTTAAAACTGGCCAATGAGTTTAATTTTTATCAAGAAATCTTAGAAGCCAATGAACTTTTAAGTGCCACCTATGAAAAAATAGGCAGGTATGATGCTTCTTTAATGCACACTCGGAATTTATTAGAAATTAAAAATTCTGTATATACCATTGATAAACTGAAGTTAGAGGATAAAACCGCTGATAATATTCAGTTTAAAATGATGACAGAAGAGATAGGGCGACTTGATAAGAAAAATGAGGAGTTAAGTGAATCTGTCAATAGATCTGAAATTACCGCCATTTTAACATCTGCCTTCTTAACCATTATATCGCTTTTAGCAGTTTCACTATATAGAAATAACCAAATAAAGTTAAAAACGAACGACTTATTACAGACCAAGAATAGTGAATTAAAATCTGCTAGAGATGCTGCGGTACAGGCCATGGAAGCCAAAACAAATTTCTTATCTACTGTAAGTCATGAATTACGAACACCCCTATACGCAGTTACGGGACTCACGCATCTTTTGCTAGAAGAAAACCCCAGTGAAAATCAGAAAGAACATCTAAAATCTTTGAAATTTTCTGGTGATTACTTGTTAAACTTTATCAATGATATTCTTCAAATTAATAAAATTGATGCAGATAAATTAGAAGCCTTAAATATTGAATTTAATCTTAAAAAGGTCCTTGCAGATGTAATTAGTTCTTTGCAGCAAAGTGCCAAAGAAAACAAAACAGAGATTAAATTAGACTATGATGATTCCATCCCTCAACATTTAATGAGCGATCCTTTGAAATTATCGCAGGTATTTATGAATCTCGTCGGAAATGCCCTGAAGTTTACCAAAAATGGTGAGGTAACCGTTATTGCCAAACTGAAGGAAAAAGAAGAGGAAGATGTGACCATCTATTTTGAAGTAAAGGATAATGGTATAGGAATCTCAGAAGATCTTCAACAAAGTATCTTTGAGAGTTTTGAACAAGGGTCTATCCAGATTAATAGAGAATATGGAGGAACAGGACTAGGGCTTACCATTGTAAAGAGTCTGCTTGGCTTGTTCGACAGCAAAATTCAACTAAAAAGTGAACTAGGAAAAGGAAGTTCTTTCTTTTTCGAAATAGACCTAAAAAGTAAAGACAGCCTTGTGGACGATATTCCTTTTGAAATTACTAAAAAGGATTATGAGCTTAAGGGATTGCATGTGTTAATTGTTGAAGACAATAAGATTAACCAGGTAATTACAAAGAAAATGCTTACCAAGAAAGAAGTTACTTGCGACATTGCCAGTAATGGTACCACAGCTGTAGAGCTAGCAGAAGAAAACACCTATGATTGTATTTTAATGGACATTCATATGCCCGGTATTAGTGGAGAAGAAGCTACCATTAGGATTCGAAAATTTGATAAAGAAACCCCTATAATAGCGCTTACCGCTATATCCTTAGACGACAGTTTAGAGAGTTTCTATGCTGCTGGTTGTAACGACGTAGTTACTAAACCATTTAAACCAGAAGTTTTCTATCAGAAAATTGGGGAACATGTATTTGAAGGGAAAACTAAGAATCCTGTTTCGTAAAGCCTGCTATAGCTTTTAAAAGCTGTTGTTCTCCATCTCCTAAAAATTCATGTCTAATCCCAATATAAGAGAGATTAGCGACTCTTCCTTTTAATCTTGTATAATCTTTTTCGGTGGTAAGTATCCATGACTTAGTATTGAACAGATCAATCTGTTTTTGCTTAAAAAAGAAATGATCTCTGTATGCGAGGTGTTCAGGAGACCATCCATTTTCCTCAAGATAATGAAGCAAAGGTTTGGGGTTTGCAATTCCAGTTACTAAAGTGGCATCTTTTTCTTTTAGTTCTTGAAAGCTAGTAGCAACCTCACCTTTCAATTGAGCATCATAAACCAATGTACTGAATAGGAGTAACTGCTCTTTTTTTGGATTCAAGGCTTCTCTTATCGCTTCTTTTTCTTCCTTGCTTAGATGCCTTGGACACTTTGTTACTACAATAATGTCTGCCCTTTTTGCCTGATTCTTATGATCCCTGAGCTTACCCGTAGGCAAGTAATTATCTCCTGCATACAATGATCCATACGCGCTTAGAAGAATAGACGCTTTGGGAGTTACTTTTCGATGCTGAAAAGCATCGTCTAAAAGAATAAGACTAGGCTTTACTTTATGAAGCAGTGTGGCAATTCCATTTCTTCTATCAGCATCTACGGCCACCGTAATTTCAGGAAACTTTGTATGTATTTGAAAAGGTTCATCTCCCAGATCTGCTACAGAAGAATTTTCATCTGCCATGAGAAATCCTTGAGATTTTCTTCCGTAACCCCTGCTTAAAACTGCTATTTTGTGTTTCTCTCCTAAATGACGAATTAGAAATTCCACCATAGGAGTTTTACCTGTTCCTCCTACACTAAGATTGCCAATACATAGGATAGGAACCTCATAAGTCTTCCCTTTAAAAACACCCCTATCATATAGCCAATTTCGCAACCATACGATACCGCCATATAACCAAGAAATTGGGGTCCATATTTTTATATACCACTCCACCAGAACGAAAATATAATATTTTATCTTTGATAGCCTAATAAACTACCAAAATGATCGTAAAGGAAGTAACTGATATCTTAGAAGAACTAGCCCCCTTAGACTATGCCGAGAGTTTTGACAATGTGGGTCTTTTAGTGGGTAACGCTCAAACGGAAGTAACAGGTATCCTAGTAACCCTAGATACTTTAGAAAATGTTGTAGACGAAGCAATTAGCAAAAAATGCAATCTCATTATCAGTTTTCATCCAATTATTTTTTCAGGATTAAAAAAACTGACAGGAGCCACCTATGTGGAACGGGTAGTTTTAAAGGCGGTCCAGCATCAGATTGCTATATACAGCATGCATACTGCTTTAGATAATTCTAGCAAGGGTGTAAATGCTAAGATCTGTGAGGTACTTGGCTTAGAACGGCCAAAAATCCTAATTCCTCAAAAAAGTACCATTAAAAAATTGACTACCTATATTCCCAGAGACAATGCCAATGCACTTAAAGAAGAACTTTTTAAAGCTGGTGCCGGAAACATAGGTAACTATTCTAATTGCAGCTTTACAGTTGAGGGAATAGGTAGCTATATGCCAGGAGCACAAACCAATCCAACCAAAGGACGTATTGGAAAAACACATTTTGAAGAAGAGACACAGATTCATATGACTTATCCAAAAGCAAATGAACGCTCTATCTTAAAGGCCCTTTTTAAGCATCATCCCTATGAAGAAGTTGCATATGAAATTAGCACCTTGGAAAACACCCATCAGAAAATTGGAATGGGAATGGTTGGAGAATTAGCCAATGCCATGGATGAAACACAATTTTTACAACTTTTGAAAGATAAGATGAAGCTAAGTGTAATACGCTATTCTCGTCTGCTAGGGAAAAAAATTAAGCGCGTCGCCGTTTTAGGTGGCAGCGGAGCCTTTGCCATTAGTGCTGCTAGGGCTGCCAACGCGGATATTTTTGTAAGTTCCGATATTAAATATCATGAATTTTACCAAGCAGAAGATGAGATGATCATTGCAGATATTGGACACTATGAAACAGAACAGTTTACAAAAGACCTTTTAGTTGAGTATCTTACAAAAAAAATTCCTAATTTTGCAATCTCTTTATCGGAGAGTATTACAAATCCCATCAAGTATTATTAAATATGGCAACAAAGACAGAAGCGACAGTAGAAGAAAAATTAAGAGCACTCTATGATTTGCAACTAATTGATTCTAGAGTTGATGAAATAAGAAATGTCCGTGGCGAACTTCCACTAGAAGTAGAAGACCTAGAAGATGAAGTACTTGGCCTTAAAACCAGACTGGACAAATTGAAGACAGATGTAGAGACCATCAATTATGAAATAGGTGCCAAAAAGAACTTAATAGAAGAGGCAAAGGTCTTAATTAAAAAATACGCTGAACAGCAAAAGAATGTTCGTAACAGCAGAGAATTCAATTCTTTGACGAAAGAAGTTGAATTTCAAGAATTAGAAATTCAACTAGCAGAAAAAAATATCAAAGAGTTTAAGGCTCAAATAGATCAGAAAAAAGAAGTGATTTCTGAGACCAAAGAACGTTTAGGGGAGAGAGAATCTCATCTGAAGCACAAGAAAAGTGAATTGGATGCGATCTTAGCAGAAACGGAAAAAGAAGAAAAAGCATTGATCAATAAGTCTGCTAAATTTGAAGGGCAGATAGAAGCTCGTCTTGTACAAGCATATAAGCGAATTAGAAACAATGTGAAAAATGGCTTGGCAGTTGTTCCAATCGAAAGAGGAGCATCTGGAGGTTCTTTCTTTACGATTCCTCCTCAGGTACAGGTAGAAATTGCGTCTCGTAAAAAAATCATTACCGATGAACATAGTGGCAGAATCCTTGTTGACCCAACGCTAGCAGAGGAAGAGCAAGAAAAAATGAAAGCCATGTTTGCAAAATTATAGGCAAACTTAAAACGATAAAAAAAGCCACTTATTTAAAGTGGCTTTTTATTTTTAAAGCATTGCTAAAATTGCTTGTTCTATTTCTTCACTTTCCCATTTAGTTTCAATATCCGGAATTTGCATTATTTTGCTCATAATTAGTTCTTGAGCATCACCTAGTGCCAAAGCTTCCTTATAAGGTTTATCTGAAAAAGTGACTCTAGAATAAGCAGGAATCCATTTCTCTGGATGCTTTTGAGCAAAGTTCTTTTCTATTTTCTTTTGAAGTAAAAATAATGGATCGGCTGTTTTACTGCTCATTTCCATAAAATTCCTATAGCTTAATTCAGCTATAGCATCTGCATTTGGTTTTCGTTCTTCTTGGTAGGCAGTAAAAATCTGCTCCCAATCATCGCCCCATTGTTGCATGCAGGTATGTAATTGATAGATATCTTCAAAACCAGCATTCATTCCTTGTCCGTAAAAAGGCACCACCGCATGTGCAGAATCACCCACCAAAGCTACTTTATCCCAATAGGTCCATGGATAACACTTCATGGTAACCATTGCACTCGTAGGGTTTTTAAAAAAATCTTCTGTTAAATTTTCAATTTCGGGCATTACATTAGGAAAATGAGTACTAAAAAAGACTTTTGCATCTGCTTTATTTTTGATAGTTTCAAAAGAAACCTCTCCTTCGAAAGGCAAAAACAACGTACAGGTAAAACTTCCGTCCAAATTAGGCATGGCAATGAGCATAAACTTTCCTCTAGGCCAAATATGAAAAGAGTTTTTATCTAGTTTATGAGTTCCATCTGCATTCGCAGAAATACTTAGTTCTTTATACCCTACATCAATGAAATCTTGAGAATAATCAAAACGGCTTCGACGTTGCATTTTATGTCTAATTCTTGAAAAAGCACCATCACATCCAAAAATAATATCATACTGATAACTCTTCCACTCCCCTTTTTCACTTTCGCCAGTAAATAGTTTTGCCTCAGGCAAATTGATGTCCCAAACCTTTTCTTGAAATCTGAATTGAACACCCTCTGCTTCAGCCAAATCAATCATTTTTCGGTTAAGAACTCCACGAGAAATAGACCAGATAGCTTCGCCTTCTTTACCGTATTTCTGAAAATAGATAGGCTCATTATTAACATGCATTGCACGCTTATCTAAGGGAATTGCTATTTTCTTAATTTCATCTTCAATACCTACTTCGCGTAAAGATTTCCAACCTCTATTGCTCATGGCTAAATTGATAGAACGACCAGAAAACTGGACGGTTCGCACATCGGGTCTGCGATCGAAAACAGTGACCTGATGCCCCGCTTTTCGCAAATAAATAGCCAGTAAAGAACCTACAAGGCCAGAGCCTACAATGGCGATGTTTTTAGGGGTTTGTGTCATAAAGACCTATTAGAAGAATACGGGTTAATCATAAAAATACTAAAATTATAAGAGTTGCTAAACATAGAGAGCTTTGAACTATAACAAATCATCCCTTTGCTTTTCTCTCCTCTTTTTATTTTTTAATTATTTTTTAACGTAAGTCCAACGTCCATAACACGACCAATAAGCGTACATATTATGAATTTTCCGCTTAGGCGTCTATATATATCCAAAAGTCCTTCACAATTGTCTTGCGAAGGACTTTTCTTTTTTCAGTAATTGTCTTAAACGATTTACTCAATTATTCCATCTACGATACCGTAAG
This sequence comes from uncultured Flavobacteriaceae bacterium, assembly GCA_947500575.1. GTDB lineage: Bacteria > Bacteroidota > Bacteroidia > Flavobacteriales > Flavobacteriaceae > CANMSI01. Next base: position 476,675 of record CANMSI010000004.1, read on the forward strand.
CAACAGACTCTTCTGCACTCATCCAATAATCACGATCAAAATCTTTCATTACTTTCTCAAAATCCTGACCACAATTATCTGCTAAGATATGAGCACTTAATTCTCTAGTTTTAATAATCTCTCTGGCTTGAATTTCAATATTAGAAGCTTGCCCTCTAGCACCGCCACTTGGCTGGTGAATCATCACTTGTGCATGCGGCTGTATAAAACGTCTGCCTTTTTTTCCGACAGATAATAAAACAGAACCCATGGAAGCAGCTAAGCCTGAACAAATTGTAGAAACTGGGCTTTTTAACGATTTAATAGTATCATACATGGCGAAACCCGAAGTAACATATCCTCCTGGGCTATTTATGTACAATTGTATTTCTTTATTGCTCATCATATCTAAATAAAGAAGGCGATCTATTACATGTTTCGCAGAATCGTCATCAACCATTCCCCAAAGAAACACTTTGCGTTCTTCTAATAGTTTTTCATCTATGGCGGCCTGTATTTTCCCTTTTTTTGAACTCATTTGCTATTTTCTTGTATTCAAATCAAAATTAATCAATTATTTGGGAATTAACAGGGTTAATATGCAGTAGATATGTCAAACAAAAAAATACGTCAAAAAAATACCGTTCAACCCAAAAATGAGAATCTTATCTGCAATTCAGAATAGCGTTTAGAATACTACTAAGGTGGGTTAAATGATGTATACCTATGGAATTAAACACTTCAACGACGCCCCAGTTTCAGAACGAATTTAAAGTAGCATTCAACGGGTAAGTTCCTAAACATCCTTATTGTTCACGTCCTTTGTAGTGAATTTAAGATTCCCAAATCTAAACTTCAAACCGTCACTTAACCATTGCAAAGCGAGTGATCCATTTAACAGCGGACCTAGCGAGCAAGAACAAATGGTTCTATTTCTGTTTTAATTTGGTCTGGGAAACAAAAGAAAGCAAATGAAGCACTTTTACCCACAAAAAACCAAGAAGCAAAATCAGCTGTGTTTATCACTTCTAATGATCCTATTGCACTTAGGTTTTATAAGCCATGCACAAACCACCTTCACTGAAAGTGCAACAACTTACGGGCTTAATATTGACGGAAACAAGGATGGCGGACATGCATGGGCAGATTATGATCTTGATGGGGACCTAGACTTGCTTATTAATAGAGATCGAGGTCTAAATTCAGTACTTCTTAGAAATCAGTTGATAGAAACGGGAACTGCCTCTTTCTTGGATGTTACGGTTGCCCTTACGGATGGGATGACTACAGAAATGGAGCGTTCAGCTATTTTTGCCGATTTTAATAATGATGGTTATCCAGATTTTGCAAGAAATACGGGTTCTGGAGGCTTAAATACTGGAATTGAAATACGACTACAACACCCAGCCACACAAATCTTCGGAGATGGTTTAGGTGGAACAGCTCCCTATATTTACGATAATTCAAATATCGCAGATGGTTTAAATACCGAAGGGATGGTTTCTTTCGATTTCGACCAAGATGGGGATTTAGACATTGCATTTGACAACCATAACTTTGGTATAGACCTTTTAATAAATAATGGTAATGGGATTTTCACCCATGGAACTCCTAAAGGACCTGGATACGATCAAAACGATGCTACTACTTGGCCTTTTGGATTAGCACAAGACGCCATTGATGGAGATTATAGCGCAGCTGCCGACTACGACAATGATGGTCTTGTAGATATCATTTCAAGAAAAAGAGGAGAAGTAGATTTTTTCAGAAACATTGGAGGAAGTTTCTCTACAACCAGTATAGATATTGATGATGCAGACAACAATAATAAGGGAGGAGTTGTATTTTATGATTTTGATAATGACGGCGATTTTGATCTCTTTTGGACAGAAAATGGTACCAATCAAATACATGAAAATAGAGATGGCACCTATATAGCATTAGGAAATGCTACCGGAATTCCCACCCAAATAATGGGAGATGAAATAGAGGGTATTGCCTGTGGAGATGTAGATAACGATGGTGATATAGATATCTTTTTAGCTGGTAGAGACGGTTTCTTATATATTAATCAAATCAATTCAGCCGCAGGTGCCAACACAGGGAGTGCCATGCAATTTGTCCAAGACACCAGCAATAACTTTTTAAACGGTCCAGGAAACGGCGAAGGATGTACTTTTATAGATATTGATAGAGATGGAGATTTAGATTTATACGCAAACATATCCAATGGAGAAAACCAATTGTATATCAATAATCTTTCCAATGCTAATTCCGATAAATACCTATACGTTGATATTATTGAAAACCGTGACTTATATAACCTTACAGGCACGCAACAGCGCTATGCTGTTGGTGCTACTGCTGTTTTATTAGCTTGTGATGGCACAGTTATTTCTGGTTTGAGGGAGGTAAATGGCGGAAACGGACATGGTACCCAAGATCCTCAACGAATTCATTTTGGTATCCCTTTAGAAGCTAATCAGGAAATCATTATTGAAGTATATTTTCCAACTGGACCCGATGGAAGACATGTGGTTCGTTTGCCTTATACCCCCAATGCACTTGGAACAGGCTGGGAACGTGTAGCAATTATTACACCCGATCTTGTAGGCCCAAACAATGCACCTGAAGCAGTGGATGACGCATATGAATACAATGATACTACGATTACCTTGACACCACTTGTAAACGATAGCGACTTGGATGGAGATCCTATACATATTACGAACATTACCCAACCTGATCATGGTACGGCTATTTTAAATACGGATGGTACTATTGCATATACTCCAGAAATAGGATACTGTGGCACGGCTACACTCACCTATACCATTGAAGATACTCCAAGTTGTATGGTTTTTGCTAAGACGCATATAGCTACCATACGCTTAACAGCAAACACAACACCATTAGCAGAAGGTGATACCTATACTATAATGGAAAACAGCTCCAATAACGTGATAAGCGTATTGGACAATGATGATTTTAGATGTAACGGCGCTCAAGCAAACATTGCACTTGCAATTCTTACTAACCCTTCAGATGGTATTGTTGCATTCAATGACAACGCAAGCCCCACGAATCCTTTAGATGATTATTTGGAATATACCCCGAATACCAATTTCATTGGTACGGATAGCTTCACATATGAAATAACAGATGCTAATGGGCACACAGCTAGTGCGGAAGTACAGATTACGGTGGGGGTAGATCCTATTACTTCGAATACCTATGATGAAGAAATTACCATCATTTGCGGTGAGGATGTACCTCCTATACCAGATTTGGTATTTATGGGCGGATGTGGTTCTTATACCGTTGTTTTTGAAGAAGAGACTGTTGCATCTGGCAGCAGTACGGACTACATGATTGTAAGAACTTGGACCGTAACCGATATATGTAGCAATATGGAGGTATTTCAACAAATCATTTTTGTTATGCAGCCCGAAAAAGGCAATATAACAATTGAATTGTGCGTTGAAGAAGCTGCCATTGATTTGCGAGATTATTTGCCCACTGGTTTTGACACAAGTGGCACATTTGAAGTAGTTAGTGGAAATGTAGTTTTAAATGATGGTACGTTTGATCCTTTAAACCTTGCATTAGACACTTATATCATCTCATATAATGCAGAAAGCAATAGCTGTATATACGAAGCTGAATTTACTATTATTGTTAACGATTCCTGTGTTATGGAACCCTGTGACGAGAATGATATTAGCGTTTCAAAAGCAGTTACTCCAAATGGAGATGGCGTAAATGATGTGTTGGAAATTTTAGGCGGAGAAGCATGTGGTTATGTATACGACATTAAAGTATTTAACCGATGGGGAAATATTGTATTCGAATCTAAAGACTATCAAAATAATTGGGGTGCATTTGCTCCCAATAATGCGGCAGGTAGTTCGGGAACCTTACCCACAGGAACCTATTACTACATATTGAATGTTGCTAACAGTGAGTTAGCATTTTTGAACGGGTATTTCTATGTAGGCACCAAATAAAAGGGAGTTTTGATACAAAATAAGATGAAAAAATATATGGTAATACTGGTGTTTGGATGCAGTTCTTTTATGAGTGCGCAACAACTACCGCAGTTTACACAGTATTTATATAATACAACTTCTATTAACCCAGCCTATACGGGAAGTAGAGAACGATTAAATGTAACTGCCTTGCATAGAAATCAATGGGCCGGACTAGAAGGAAACCCACAAACAAGTACGGTTTCAGTTCATACGCCTTTGCGTTTTAGCAATGTAGGACTAGGATTTTCCTATATCAATGATAATTTAGGGGGTGAAAACACGAATTATTTCTATGGTGATTTTTCATATAGCATTCCAGTAGGAAGAGAGGCTAAATTGGCTTTTGGACTAAAGGCGGGTTTCACTAATTACAATTTAGATAATCCAGATCCAAATGATCCATTTTTTAATGACAACTTTACAAAATGGTCTCCTAATTTTGGTGCAGGCTTGTACATGAGTACGAACCTTTGGTTTCTAGGTATCTCTGCTCCAAGGATTCTGAATACAGATATTAGCGGAGGAGAGTTTCAGGCATTGGAAAGAAACAGTTATTATGCCATTGGAGGTGTTGTTTTTGATATTGCTCCAGACCTCAAATTAAAACCTTCGGTGATTACCAAATTTACCAATGGCGCACCAATTACCTATGACCTAAGTGCTCATCTCTTATTTAATGAAAAACTATGGATTGGTGCTTCCTATCGTTTTAATGATGCCAACAATTTTGGTGCTATTATAGATTATCAAATAGCACAGAGTTTTAGAATTGGCTATGCCTATGATCTTCCAACTTCTACTTTTAGACCATATTCATCAGGTACGCATGAAATTCTCTTGATTTATGAACTGTTTTCCAAAGGTGTGGGAGGTATAAAATCTCCAAGGTATTTTTAATTGTTAAAGAAATTCACCTAGCAAGAGTATAGCTTTCTCAAAGACAATTTCTAATAACTCAAAAAAGCCGTTATCTTTGTTCAAACTAAAAAAATGCACATGCGCGCTTCCTTTGTTGCTCTATTATCACTACTCATTTTAGGATGTAAAACGGATCCAAAACCGGTTGCCACAACACCTGAGAAAGAACAAACCATCTTAGAGAAAGTCGCATACGCTCACGGTTTTGAAAATTGGAAAGAAGTTAGTACCATTCAGTTTACATTCAATGTGGATAGGGATAGCTCCCATTTTGAACGTACTTGGATATGGAAACCAAAAAGTAACCATGTAACAGGAATTAGTCTAAAAGATACTATTAGCTATAATCGAAATGTGCTTGATAGTATTTCGTATGAGCCTAACGCAGCCTTTGTAAATGATAAATTTTGGTTGCTTGCACCTTATAATTTGATCTGGGACAAGGATAATATAACTCATGAACATTCCAAAAGTGCGGAAGCTCCTATCAGCAAAAAGACAATGCAGAAGCTTACCATCGTTTATGGTTCTGAAGGAGGGTATACGCCAGGAGATGCATACGATTTCTATTTTGAAGATGATTATGTGATTAAAGAATGGGTATTTAGAAAGTCGAATCAGCTAGAACCTAATATGTCAACTACTTGGGAAGATTACAATATCTTTAGTGGCATACCACTTGCGCAGATGCATATGAATGCTGAAAAGAATTTCAAACTATCTTTTAGCAATTTAGCAATAAAGAAATAATAGGGAATATACTATTGTGCTTTTCTAGCTAGTAAGAAAGAGGCTCCAAGCACAATAACAGAGCAAATTAAAAGGATTATAAAACTGAGGTTTAAAGAATATTCTTCTGCCAAAAACCCAAGAATTACTGGTCCAGTTAAAAAACCGGCGTATCCAGTACCTGCTATAAAAGAGACACCTTGAGAAGATGCTACCCCTTTTACAGCTCCTCCAATTCTAAACAGTTCAGGAATAATCACGGAAAATCCAAGGCCTGTAAATGCAAAACCTACAATAGCTAAATAGGTTTGTCCTGTAAGCACCAACAAAAAACCTAGAATAGCAATAAGGCTGCCTCCAGCTACAATTTTTATAGAACCAATTTTAGCACTAATACTATCTCCAAAAAAACGCCCTAATGTCATCCATATAGAAAAAGCCAAAAAGCCAGATCCAATTAGTGTTTCTGGAGCCAAAGCCACCTCTTTTAAAAACAAACCGCTCCAATCTACTATGGCTCCTTCACTTCCCATAATAATAAAAGAAACGATCCCAATAATTAGCAATGGTTTAAATAGTTTGAGACTAAATGGCTCCTTTTCTACTGGTGCAGCTTTTATATTTATATATTTCTTGTAAAAAATAAGGTTCACTCCAATAACCAAAATGACGGCAAAAGTCATATGTAATGCAGGGTTGGCAATGGTACCTATTAAAAAACTACCCAAACCTGCCAAGACACCTCCTAGACTAAAAAATCCATGAGCAGCCGACATAAAGTTCTGTTGATCTTTTTTTTCAATTTCAGTAACTAAGGTATTCATAGCAATGTCTGTAAAGCCATTTACAAAACCAAAAACAAAAAGAGCTGCTATCAACACATAATAATTAGGCGCTAATAAAGGCAACAAAGCCGTTAAACCACTTAAAACCGCCCCATAAGAAGTTGCTTTTCCCACTCCTACCTTATTAATGATTTTAGCCGCTACAGGAAATACTGTAAAGACCCCCAAGGAAAGAAAGAACAGCGCAATACCTAAATCCGCTTTATTAATATCTAATTGTTCTTTTACAGTTGGAATATAGATAGCCCAGGTACCGAAAAGAATATTTAGGCTAGCAAATACCCAAGCGGGTCCAAAATATTTTGGGTTAGAAAGAATGAGTTGAAGAGATTTCATTAAGCTTTACGAGACTTTAATAAATACCTTCACAAAGTAATTACAAGTAGGCGAATAAAAATAGGTTAAAGTATTCCAGATATAAGACATTTCATTCTTAAATTTAGTACAATTCCAACTTTAAGGGTAATTTTACTATATGAAACCCATTTATGAAACAATAGACGTAGCTGTAGATACTTCCCTTAAAATAGCTACATATAATCATTCTGAAGCTTGCAAGTTGGCCAACTGGCATATCCATCCAGAACATGAACTGGTCTATATTAAAAATGGCAAAGGAAGTTTGCGTATCGGTACGGAAGTCATTCCCTATGACAAGGGTGTACTAGTTTTTCTAGGTCCCAATATTCCGCATGCCGATTTTAGCAATAGAGAATATGAAGACAATCTAGAAGTTGTAGTTCAATTTAAAAGTGATTTTTTAGAAGATAAGATTGCTATATTTCCAGAATTTAAGAAAATAAAACAGTTAATTGATAAGTCGAAAAAAGTACTACTTTTTGATTCTAGTATGCACCATCAATTGACAGATACATTTCTAAAATTTGAACAACTAGACGCTGCTGGAAAGCTGATACACTTCATGGGAATTTTAGATGCTTTATCCACTACAAACAACTACAGGTGTATCTTTGAAACACCTATATCTTTTAGCTTTAAAACTCTCGAAGTGAATAGGCTTGAAGGAGTTTTTGAATACGTCAACACACATTACGAAAAAGACATTTCTAGTCAAACCCTTGCAAATGAATTTGGATTAACGGTCAATTCTTTTTGTAGGTTCTTTAAAAAAATGACACAACGTTCCTTTATTCAATTTTTAAATAATTATAGAACTAGAAAGGCTACTGAACTATTTCGTGAGACACAACTTTCCATTTCCGAAGTAATGTATCAATGTGGCTATACAGATCCTTCTTACTTTACCAAGCAATTTAAAAAACATCAAGGGAACACCCCTAGTGCTTATATACTCAAAATAAGATCGCTTGCGGCGAGCGAAATTTAAAACCGTAAATGGGAAAAGAAATTTATGAGTTCTTATTTAAAATTCCGTTTTTTAAAATCTGACCAAAACGGTACATATCTTCAAAGGAACAATAGAAAGGTGCTGGTGCTAGTCGAATTACATTGGGTTCTCTCCAATCTGTAATAACCCCATTTTCCATTAAATAAGTAAATAAAGACTTTCCTTCTCCGTGCAAAAAAACAGAAAGTTGGCACCCTCTATCTTTTGGAGTAATAATTTCAAAACTTGCATCGACGACTTTGTCAATCTCATGTAGAACAAATTCCAAGTAGGCCACCAATGTATCTCTCTTTTGGATGAGTGCCTCCATACCTACCTCATCAAAAAGGGTTAAAGATGCCAAATAGGGGGCTACTGACAATATAGGAGCATTGCTCAGTTGCCAAGCATCTGCATTTTCCATGGGTTCAAACTCAGGTTTCATTAAAAATCGGGTCTCTTTTTTTGTGCCCCACCATCCTTCAAACCTGGGAATATCTTTTGTATTTAAGTGCTTCTCATGTACAAATAGTCCTGATGCATTGCCTGGACCGCTATTCATATATTTATAGCTACACCAAGCGGCAAAGTCTACATCCCAATTGTGCAACTCTAATTTTACATTACCAGCTGCATGCGCCAGATCCCATCCAACATAAGCACCTACTTTTTTACCAGCAGCGGTAATGGTTTTCATGTCAAATACCTGGCCATTATAGTAATTTACTCCTCCGATAAGTACTAATGCTAAAGCATCTCCAACTTCATCAATGGCGGCTACTATATCTTCCGTACGCCATGCATTTTCTCCCGGTCTTTTCTTTACCTCTACTAAGGCATCTTTTGGATCTAAACCATGAAATCGCAACTGACTTGCTAGCATATATTGATCTGAGGGAAATGCCTTTTCTTCACAGATAATTTTATAACGTTTGGTCGTTGGTCTGTAAAAAGAAACCATCAGCAGATGCAAGTTAACAGTAAGTGTATTCATTACTGAAATTTCTTGCGTTTGCGCACCCACAATTGTGGCTAAGGGTGCTGCTAAACGTTCATGATAATCCCACCAGGGTTTATCTGCATAAAAATGCCCTTCAACAGCTAGAGAAGCCCAATCAGTCATTACCTCTTCAACATATGCTTGTGTCCGTTTTGGTTGAAGACCTAAAGAGTTTCCTGTGAAATAAATTACTTGATTGCCCTTCACTTTGGGAAAGTGAAACTTGCTACGATAGCTATGAAGAGGGTCTTCTTTATCCAATTGCTGGGCAAATGCCAAAGAATTTTTGAATTGCATAGGGTAATTTTTCTCAAAAATACGACAACATTAGGGATAATAAGTATAAAAATGTAACCATCAGGTAATGTCTTCTCGTAAACGCATTTCAATCAAATGCTTTTCAAATCCGGCTTTCTCATACGATCTGATAGCAGGTTCATTATCCGTATATACAGTTAATCGTATTTCATTTAATCCTCTGGTTAAAGCCCATTTTTTTAGTCCATCAATGATAACTGCATTAACTCCTTTCCCTCTATAAGATGGTACTGTATACATAAAACCAAGGTAACAATAAGCGTTATGATCTAAATAAGGTTTGGCTTCCATTACTTTGGCATATCCAGAACCTACGATATGCCCGTTTACTTCACAAACCAAAACCTCTGCATCTTCTGCTTTAATTAGCAACTTTAAATCGTAGTAACTTATTGGGTCCTTATCCAGTGTACTATCAAAAGGCCTTTCCGCTTGTATAATTCCTTGCTCAAATCCCAATAAAACATCTAGATCTGTTAAGGTAGCTTTTCGTACAGTGAGTTGTTCCATAAGGCATTATATTCATTGATCTTCGTATTCTAAAGTAGTATATATTTTCCTAATTTTACAAAAAATTAAGCATGCATTTTCTTTCACAAGTATTGGAGGACTATATTGCCGATCAATCAGAATCGGAACCTACACTTTTGAGTGAGCTTACCAAAGAAACACATCTTAAAGTAATACAGCCCCGGATGATTACGGGACATTTTCAAGGGCGGGTTTTAAGCATGCTTTCTAAAATTATACGCCCAAAAACGATATTAGAGATTGGCACCTATACTGGATATTCTGCCCTTTGCTTAGCCGAAGGTTTACAAACGGATGGCCAGCTGCATACCATTGATGTAAATGAAGAATTAAACAGCATGCAGCGTCGCTATTTTGACCGCAGTGCCTATGGTACTCAAATAGTGCAGCACACTGGAGATGCATTGGATATAATTCCTACTCTAGACATGTGCTTTGATCTTGTTTTCATCGATGCAGAAAAAAAATACTATGATTCCTATTTTGAAGCCGCACTAAAGAAAAGTACATCCGGTAGTATTATTTTATCGGATAATGTGCTTTGGTCTGGAAAGGTAGTAGCACCCTTAAACGAAAAGGATAAAGCTACCAAAGTACTTTTGGCATATAATAAAAAATTAAAAGAAGATCCTAGGGTAGAAACCGTATTATTGCCCATTAGGGATGGGCTAACTTTAAGTAGGGTACTATAAGCTTTGTGTAGAATGTGTAAAACAAAAATGCGCAGAGCAAGCCAACCATTGCTCCAACCAAAATATCTAAAGGATAATGTACTCCAACATAGATTCGGCTATAAGCAAAAAGTAATGGCCATAAATAAAATATCCAAACCCATTTCATACGTTTTCTTAGGAAGAGCACTATGAGGGTAGTTATTGAAAAAGAGCTAGAGGCATGGCCTGAAAAAAAACTGTAGCTCACAGGTCTTTTAAGAATTCTAATAAAACTATTTAGTTCCACATCGTTATTAGGTCGTAATCGCATTACCCAATCCTTCACCAAATTGGTAGATGTTACGATAAAGAAGATCAGCCCTACAACGGTAAGGGTTATAAAAAAAGCTTGTTTCCTAGGGTACTTTAACCAAACAAGTATCAGGAATAAAAGAAATAGAGGAATCCAAGTAGTTATATTGGTAAGGGTAGACCAAAAAGGGTCGTAGGCCGGAGTGCCAAGGCTGTTTAGGTAAATAAAGGTTTCCTTATCCCATTCCAACAGCGCATCCCACATCCTATTTGCGTTTAATTACGCCGGTAACATCATCTACATTCTCTTTTACCTTGTCAATCTCTTTTTTAATGTCTTTTGTAAAACTTGTATCGATACCTTGTTTTTCTGCACTTTTATGAATCTCCTGTTTGATATCTTCGGTGGCATCTTTTAACTGGCGCATTCCCTTGCCAAGACCTTTAGCAATACCGGGGATTTTGTCAGCACCAAACAGCATTACCACGATCAGGAGGATCACAAAAATTTCGGGGCCACTAATAAATAAAGGGATATTTGGTAACATACTACAAATATAGTAAAGTTGGGTGCTAAATAAAAAAAGCCCCGTCATAAACGGGGCTTCCACTTTAAATGAAATACTGTTATTTTCCTTTGATATTATTTTTCATCTTGTCAAAATCAGATTTCTCTTCTTTCTTAGGCCAAGAATTATTAGTAGTATCAATATCTGCGGTTTCCGCTTTAGGATCTACCAAAATACCTACCAATTCTTTTTCTGAAGCTATCACACGACTTACTTCCGAATCATTTTTTCTCCAAATTTCAGGAGGATAAGTGATATTTTCTTTGGTACCATCTGCATATGTATACTCTACAATTAAGGGCATTGGAATTCCTCCTGGCTTGTCAAAAGTTACCTGATAGAAAAACTTAGGTTCTTTCACAGCAGCACGTTCCGCAGCTGTCATATTATCCATCATATATTCTTTTAGATTTTGAGATACCGCAGAAGGAGCTTTCCCTTTTAGATCGTCTGAATAGTCTTCGCTACCTTCTTCTGCCAAATATACAAGCGGCGGTAAATCTGCCTCTGAAATATTTCTGTCTGCCATATACTTTTTCATTTGAGCGGTAGGCTTGCTAGAAACATAGTATTTCTTAACTCCTTTTACTCCTATATCTACGTAATCTGTAGTATAGAACCATCCTCTCCAGTACCAATCTAAATCAACAGCAGAAGCATCTTCCATTGTACGGAAAAAGTCTTCTGGGGTTGGGTGTTTAAATTTCCATCGGTTCGCATAGGTTTTAAAAGCATGATCAAAAAGCTCTTTGCCCATTACCGTTTCTCTAAGAATGTTTAGAGCTGTTGCAGGTTTACCATAGGCGTTAGGACCTAATTGATATACATTTTCTGGATTAGACATGATAGGAGAAATAGTACTTTGATCTCCACTCATATAAGGTACAATTTTAGCAGGAGCCCCTCTTCTAGAAGGATATGCATTATTTGGAGCAATAGCATCTGGATGCTCTTCCCCAAATTCTTGCTCCGCTATATATTGCATAAAGGTATCTAATCCTTCATCCATCCATCCCCACTGTCGCTCATCAGAGTTAACAATCATAGGAAAGAAATTATGACCAACCTCATGGATAATAACACTAATCATTCCATATTTAACACGATCGGTATAGGTTCCATCTTCATTAGGACGACCGTAATTCCAGCAAATCTGAGGATATTCCATCCCCTGATTTTTTGCATGTACGGAAATTGCCTTGTGGTAAGGATAATCAAACGTATGATCAGAATAAGATTTTAAAGTTCCAACAACCGCCTTTGTAGAAAACTCTTCCCAGAGCGGATTTCCTTCTTTTGGATACATAGAAACCGCCATCACATCTCTGCTACCTAATTTTACTGCTTGCATATCCCAAATAAACTTACGAGAACTAGCAAAACCATAATCTCTTACATTTTTGGCCTTAAACTTCCATGTTTTTTTCTTTTCAGAAAAGTTTTTCTCAGCAGCTTCCGCTTCTTCCTGTGTTACAATAATAACAGGTTTATCGTATGATTTTTTTGCTTTTTCGTAGCGTTTCATCATCTCTTTAGAGAAGACTTCTTTTCTGTTTTGCAAAACACCTGTTCCATCCAATACGTGATCTGCAGGCACCGTGATACTCACATCATAATCTCCAAAAGGAAGTGCAAACTCTCCACTACCCCAAAATTGATGGTTTTGCCATCCTTCTACATCGCTATATACTGCCATTCTTGGAAAGAACTGTGCTATTACATATGCACGGTTCCCATCTTTTGGAAAAAATTCAAATCCAGATCTTGCTCTATTTACAGTATGATCTGGAATATTGTAATTCCATTTGATAGAAAAAGAAACTTGTTCTTTGCTTTTTAAGGGTTGCGGAATATTCACACGCATCATTGTTTGATTAATGGTATATGACAACGGCTTACCATTGGCATCTTTAACCCAATCAATATTAAAACCACCATCAAATGCATCTCCCATATGTTCCTTCACCATTGTGGCTGGTCTGTATGCAAGTGGCAATCCACCACCGTTGCGCAAGCCCGACTTAGAGTCCTTTGCTCTTACATTCTGATCTAACTGTACCCATAAAAATTCTAAATCATCAGGAGAGTTGTTCGTGTACGTAATGGTTTCTTCACCATAAATTTTCGCATTCTTATCATCCAACTCAATGGTCATTTGATAATCTGCTTGCTGCTGGTAATAATCTGGCCCAGGAGCTCCTGAAGCGGATCTGTAGGTGTTTGGTGTAGCAAACTCCTCGTACAATTGTTTGAACTTGCTCTGGTTGTAATGACCAGGTTCTTTCTCTTTTTCTGCCTCTTCCTGTGCGCTGAGCGTTGCAGCGAACAAGAATAATAATGAAGCAAAACAGTATTTAATTTTATTCATTTGAAAATCATTTTTAGTCGACGAAAATTAATGTTTTTTGAACGATTTGTTAAGGATTCCTAAAAGTTTAACATTCCTTTATTATTTTCTCGAATGAGCACAAAACTTTTTTTCTTTTTATCAAATTTAAAATGCACCACATTCTGCTGTTCTTCGTACAAATCGTGCAGAATTTCATTCTGTACTTCAACAGATTTTAATTGGGAATACGACACCTTTGGAATCTCCATATAACAGATAACAACATCGTTGTCGTACTTTTTACCGATGTAGTCAAATTGCTTAGCTGTTCCATTAATTTTAAGTAAGAACTTTGCCCTTAAATACTTTTCTACATACTCTTCTGCCAGTGGAGATTCTTTATCTGTAGCCAGCATTGCTTTTACGTCATATCGCTCTTTTAGAACCTCATCTAGATCGTCTATGAAAATACGTGTCGTAATTTGGAACGCATCATCTTTTTCAGAGTAATTTATATTGGTAACACTGACATAAAATTTATGAACAGTTGTAAATGCTAGTAAAGGCAGTAAAAGCACTATAAATGCTTTTTTTAATGGTTTCATTCTTTCTTATTATTTAGGTAAAACTAAACAAATGGCATGCCAAAACTAATTAGGAACCAAATTGTTATTTTTTCTGTAAAGGGCGCTTTTCGTTATAAAGAAGTCCCAAATCTTTATGTTATCTTCTGTATTTGTAATCTCTTCAAAATTTGGATCTACTTCACAATAGTACATAAAATTGCTAATATGAGCTTTGGGTATTTTCAATTCTCGTATAAATAAACTGTCCGTGTAGACGGAATTTAACGCTTGTGTTTTTAAATATTTTTTATCTCTTGCTACACGTTGTTTTAGCATTTTTGTACGCCCACTAATTCTGGTAAGGACTTTATTTAAGTTCACAATAACAGCAATTCCGTAATAGTAGGCAAACTTCCCATGATCTGCATCATGTAACTTTCTTTCACTTTGCAAAGGGATGGGTACATTTGCATTTGGCAAACCTAAAGTTGAAGCGGTTAGCACGGGCCCAATTTGAATACTTCCAAGGTCCTTATTAATATTTCCAGATAAATTATAGGGGGTTACTACTACCTCATTTAGCTCGTTCACAGCATCTTCTAGTGGCACAAAAAGTGCCCTACTATCCAACATAGACTGACTAATCACCAATTCTTTTTTCTTGAACTGAACAGCCGAAAAGACCAAGGTATCATTCAGTTTTGCCGAGATAGAAAAATAACCAGATCCATTTGTAATGGTGGCTTTTGAAGTGCTTCGATTAATCACATGTACATCTGCAAGCTCTTTTGATTCACTACTAATTTTTCCTTTAATTTGCTGTGCATGTAAAAAAATACCATTCAAACACAGTATGAAGCAAATACCGATATTCTTTCTAAAAATTGAGATCTCTACCTTGATTTAATCTAGTTCGTTATTCTTACGATAAGCCACACTTTTCTTCCTTAAAAACTCCCATATCTTTAATTCGTTTTTGGAATTCACTGTTCTTTGAAAGGAAGAATCTACCTCACAGTAATACATAAAATCGTCTAGTTTCTCCTTGGGAATTTTTAAAGAAGCTAAATAGGCAGTATCTCCAAATACCTTTTGGACGCCCTGCGTCATAATATATTTTCGATCTCTTGCCACTCGTTTTTTAAGCATCTTAGTACGTCCAGAAATAGCATTTATGAGAGGGTTAAAAGGCAAACTGGTAAGCATTCCAATCTGGAAGGGTCCTAAAGAGGCTTCTTTAAGAAGGCGTTCACTCTGCATTAAAGGTTTCACTCCTGCATTAGGCAAACCCAAGGAAGTAGCACTTATCGCTGGTTCTGTTTTAAGCGTTCCTAAGTCCTTACTTAAATCGCCCGAAAGATCATAGGGTGTTACAACAACCTCATCTAGCTCATTCAATGCATCTTCCAAAGGAACAAAGAGCGTTTTACTATCCAACATCGCTTGTGAGACAATCAATTCCTTTTTCTTGAACTGAACTGCAGAAAAAAGTAACGTATCGTTAAGACTTGCGGTAATAGAAAAATAACCATACAGATTTGTGATGGTAGCCTTATTCCTTGTCTTATTTAAAACATGTACATCGGCAACATCCTTAGAATCACTGGTAACCTTCCCTTCTAGTGATTTAGAAAAAAGTGTTTGGGCTTGTACAGAAATCCCTAGAAAAAAAATGATAATGAAAAAAAGACTACTCTTTTTCATTTAACAATTTTAGATAACTTTCACTGTGCTTTACAAGAAAATCGATCAGTTCAAACTCATTACTCTTTTTAAGTAAAGACTGTGCAGGCATCTGCGCATCACAATAATATAGGAACTCATCTATTTTGGTTTGTGGTAATTTTAGATCTGCCACAAAAAATTCATCATCATACACTTGGCGCAGTACTTCACTTACCTTCAAAGGGGTTTTATCTTCTTTATCTTTTTTCTTTGATTTAACCAGTGCTTTAAAAATGTTCACAAAATTTAATCCGTTTTGCAAGCCACGCGTTGTTTGAGACTCTGCGATATTCACCACCTCTGTGGACCGATCAGTCTCGTACTCGTACTCCTTAAATTCCTCACTTTTAACCTCTAAAAATTTCTTTTGGTTTTCCGGACTCACTACTACCTCATCCAATTCAGTAACTTTTTCCGTAACCTCTACTACCAGACGATTATTTTTGATAATTTGTGCTGTTATATCTACAATTTGTATCTGATAATTAATAGCCGTAAACACCAGCTGATCTCCCACTTTTACTCGTATTGCAAATTCGCCTTTATCATTGGTAATGGTAGCAGATTCTGAATTCGTATTTATTACATTCTCATTAGGTACATTTACATTTCTGTAAAGTACTTGTCCGCGAAGCAATTGACGATCATCGTCTTGCGCAATGGCCGAACCACTAATAAAAAGGAATAGAAAAAAAAGTAAAGTTTTAGGCATAGTAGACTATTTATTCTTGTTTTGTAACAATTTACTCATTAAGAAGGCAAGTTGGCATAAAAAAAATAAAACCACTTTAAACTTTTGTTAATTTGCATTTTAAATCAAAAAAATAGTAGCATTGAAAAAACTCATTTTGGCTAGTACGTCCACCCTGTTTGGATCTAGCTATTTAGAATATTTATTAGAAGCGCTTGAAGGTTTCTTTTCGAACACAGATACCATTACTTTTATTCCCTATGCACAACCTAGTGGCATATCTTATGAAGCGTATACCGCTATGGTACAAAAGGCCTTTGCTAAAATTGGCAAAAAAGTGATTGGTTTACATAGCTATGAGAATCCTTTGATAGGAATTAAGGAAGCCAAAGGCATTTTCACTGGCGGAGGGAATACGTTCTTATTGGTTGCTACTTTGTATCGATTAGACCTCATGGGTACTTTGAAATTTTGTGTTGAAAATGGCACCCCCTACTTAGGTACTAGTGCTGGAAGTAATATTGCAGGACCTACCATGCAGACTACTAACGATATGCCTATTGTATATCCTCCAAGTTTTGACACCTTAGATCTGGTAAATTTTAATTTGAATGCCCATTATTTAGATCCAGATCCAAAAAGCACACACAAAGGAGAAACTAGAGAAACTCGCATAAAAGAATACCATTGCTTCAATGCCACACCCGTTGTTGGATTAAGAGAAGGAAGCTATATTGAGGTTAATGGAGATCAAATTTCTTTGAAAGGAATCGGAACTGCACGTATTTTTAAGCAAGATAATGAGCCTTATGAATCTAAGGAATTGTTTTTTTAAAACACTTTAACGTATATTGTTGCGCTTCATCTTAATGCCCTTGAATTTTACTGATAGGAATTAGGTTAATGGAGGATATCATTTTATTTTTAGCCTTGCCAGATTTCTGGTGAAGAAAATGTTTTCCATGAGATTCAAATTCATCGTTTTAATAAGCTGTCTGTTTCTTGGCAATGCAATACATGGCCAGATCAAAATTGGTGATAACCCTCAAAATATTAATAACGCTTCCGTACTAGAGCTAGAAAGCACTACCAAAGCGCTTGTAGTTACCCGTGTAAACAACTTGCAGATGGATCGTATTTTTCCATTACAAGGCGCTGTTGTTTATAATACAGACACCCAATGCCTACATTACTATAACGGAACTACCTGGATTAATATGTGTGACGCATTAAATACAGGTTTTACGTTTTCAACCACTCCTATCGTAAATAACAATAGCACCATTATCATTACACAATCTGGGCAGAACTATAATTTTGAAGTTGGCGATATTAGAGGCGAAAATATTGTGGATTTTAGTCTCACAGGTAGCGATCTACAAAACAATGCGGTTACTGCAGATAAATTAGCTCCAGACTCTGTGGGGAGTGAAGAATTACAAGACAATACCATTACAGACTTAGAAATTGATTACAGCCAGGTGACCATTAGTGATTTTACCAATGATGCGAACTATCTAACAGCCGCAAATATTGTTAGCGGCAATCCAGGAAATGATCTGAGCTTAGGAAGCGATAACGGTGCTTTTTATAACGATGATAATTTACAGACCAGCATTACCAATAATATTCAAAATATCAATAACAACACCAATGCCATTTCTTTAAAAGAAAATACAGCGAACAAATCTGATGATATTGCATTAGGCACTTCCAATACCTTGTTTCCCACTCAAAATGCCGTAAAGGTATATGTAGACAATCAAATTTCAGGATCCTCTGGAACTACAACCAATAGCAGCTTAACAGGAACAGGAACGACTACCAATCCCCTTGGAATTGCAGACGATGGCGTTACTACTTCTAAAATATTAGATGCCAATGTAACACCTGAAAAATTAGCCCCTGGGCTTGCAGATCAAATTTTACGCACAGATCCTACAGGAACTTTTGTTACTTGGGGTTACCCACCTACAGGAGGTGGCAGTTCACCTCTTTTTAATGCAAGCACTATTTCTGGTAGTGGTGTGGCAGGAGATGCTTACACCGTGGCCGACGGAGGAATAACTCCCATTAAAATTGCAATAGGTGCTGCCAATCAAATTTTGCGGACAGATGCTACCGGAACCTTTGTATCATGGGTAGATTTACCCGCTGGTGGAGGAACTTTAATATTTGACCCTCTTTCCATAGGCGGAACAGGTATAACGGGTGATCCCTATACGCTTGCAGATAATGCAGTAACCACGTCAAAAATATTGGATGCAAACGTAACAGCTCAAAAAATTGCGGTAGGAGCGGCCAATCAAATTCTGCGTACCGATGCTACAGGAACCTTTGTATCATGGGTAGATTTACCCGCTGGAGGAGGAACTTTAATATTTGACCCTCTTTCCATAGGTGGAACAGGTATAACCGGTGATCCCTATACATTAGCAGATAATGCTGTAACCACTTCAAAAATATTAGATGCAAACGTCACAGCTCCAAAAATTGCGGCAGGAACCTTAGGGCAAGTGCTAACAACCACGGCCTTGGGAACAGCATGGGCAGATCCCGTAATGACAAGCCCTTTCCATGCCTTAGGCAAATTATCAGAAACCACCATATTAAATGGGGCTGGGATTGCAAGCGTTAATCCAATAGGAATAGGAAATTACGAAGTAGTATTTTCTACGAATGCCAGTTCAGTTAATTATATAATACAACTTACATTATTTGGTGCTGGAGCTGGTGCAACCATTGAAGTAATTGCGCAACAACTAGGTAGTTTTGAAGTGCAAATATCTGATAGTACTGGTGCTCCAATACAAGGATCTTGGTTTTTTACTATTACCGATTTTTAGTAGTTGAAATGAAACGACTTTTATCTGTCCTAGCATTTTTAATAGGTATTGTTACCTATGGACAAACGGCGCTATCTAATACTGGAAGTATTAGAATACATGAAAAAGGTCAGATAGGTTTTCACACCCACTTTATTAATAATGCTCCTTTTGATGAGAATTTGGGGCTTGCAGGCTTCTATGGCCAGGAGCAACTGGTATTATCCGGAGCTTTAACTCCCATTTTCTTTGATACAGAAATAGACATTGACAATGGTTTGCTTTTAAATACTTCTCTCGGCGTCATTAACAATGTAAATTTTATAGCGGGTGATGTTATTACACCCAAAAATTTGGATGACATCTACTTAAACTTTTTCAGAGATGCATTTTATGTTGGAGAAGCCAATGGATCTAAGACAGATGGCTATGTTCAAATAACCAATATACAAGACTTTATCTTCCCAGTTGGGGATACAGATCAACTTCGTCCATTAACACTGAACTCTGAAGCAGTAAATAGCACTGCCAAATGTGCCTATTTTTTTGAAAACCCAAACGAACCAAGCTCTTTAGACAATTCCTTTAGCACAGTAATAAGACAGGAATCATTAGAAGCAATTCATACGGTCGAATTCTGGCGTTTGGAAGGAAGTGAGCGTTCCACAATTACAATTAATTGGAACGAGCGAAGCAATCTAAATGCACTTACCGATACTTTTAATACAGTAACGGTAGTGGGATGGAATAAATCGGCCAACCAATGGGTCTCTATTGGAAATACAGTAAGAGCAGGAAACTTTAATCAAGGTTTTATCACCTCTGAGACTTTTGTTCCAGACGATTTTGAAATTATTACTTTAGGCGCTCTTGCTTCACCAGCTGAAGTAATTACCTTAGACAACTACCTCCTTACACCCAACGGGGATGGCTTAAATGATGTATTAGTTATTCCCGAAATGCAGCTTTCACCCAATAACAGCATTAAAATTTACGACCGATTTGGGCTTAAGGTGTTTGATTTAATAAATTACACCAATGAGTTCGACGGAAAATCTAACGTAAATAATTTGGTAATTGAGAAAGATTTGGGTCTTCCAGAGGGTGTATACTTTTACGTTATAAAACTAGACGATTTAGCATTGGATTATCAAGGGTTTTTGTATTTGGTGAGGTAATTTCTCTGGCAAGTGATTGGTGCTGAAATCCTTTTTGCACTAAGATCAATCACACATTCTTGTAAACCAGGGATGAAACAAGTTTTCATCTATGAAATGCATGTTTTCATCGACATTACGCATCATATCTTTCTTAATTGACATCTTTTTCCTACATATACACAACATTTTTTCTTTCAATCTGAAATCATTCTTTAATTTCCCGAGCATTAACCATTACTTATGCTTCTTAAAGATGAAAAAACTAGTTCTCCCCCTACTCTTTCTATATTTTGGTCTGTCCTACGCACAGGTGAAAATTGGAGATGATATTAATACCATAGATGCCGCTTCTGTATTAGAATTGCAAAGTAGTACAAAAACTTTGGTGCTTACACGAGTAACGAATGCGGAAATGTTGGCTATAAGGCCTTTACATGGAGCCTTAATTTACAATACAGATACCCAATGTGTACATTATTTTGATGGTACTAATTGGTTTAACCTATGCGAAGCTGCCACGGATAATTTTAGTGGTAGTTTTTTAGACCTCACCAATGTACCCGCAAATCTAGATACTGATAGCACCGATGACTTTGATGGAGAGTGGACCAGCTTACTAAACATCCCTGCCAACCTAGACCTAGACAGCACGGATGATTTTAGCGGGAGCTTTTTAGACCTTACCAACATACCCGCCAATTTGGATACTGATAGTACCGACGACTTTGATGGCGAGTGGACCAGCTTATTAAATATTCCTACCAACTTAGACCTAGATAGCACAGATGACTTTAGTGGGAGCTTTTTAGACCTTACCAACATACCCGCAAATCTAGATACCGATAGTACGGACGACTTTGATGGAGAATGGACAAGTTTATTGAACGTCCCTGCCAACCTAGACCTAGACAGTACGGATGACTTTAGCGGGAGCTTTTTAGACCTTACCAATGTACCCGCAAATCTGGATACCGATAGTACGGACGACTTTGACGGGGAATGGACAAGCTTATTGAATATTCCTGCCAACTTAGACCTAGACAGTACGGATGATTTTAGTGGAAGTTTTTTAGACCTCACCAATGTACCAGCCAATCTAGATACCGATAGTACGGACGATTTTGATGGAGAATGGACCAGCTTATTAAACATCCCTGCCAACCTAGATCTAGACAGCACGGACGATTTTAGTGGAAGCTTTTTAGACCTCACAAACGTACCCTCAAATCTAGATACTGATAGTACGGACGACTTTGACGGGGAATGGACAAGCTTATTGAATATTCCTGCCAACTTAGACCTAGATAGCACGGATGATTTTAGTGGAAGCTTTTTAGACCTCACCAATGTACCCGCCAATTTAGATACCGATAGTACGGACGATTTTGATGGAGAATGGACTAGCTTGTTGAATGTTCCTACCAACTTAGACTTAGATAGTACGGACGATTTCGACGGAGAGTGGACTAGCTTATTGAATATTCCTGCCAACTTAGACCTAGACAGTACGGATGATTTTAGTGGAAGCTTTTTAGACCTCACAAACGTACCCGCAAATCTAGATACTGATAGTACGGACGACTTTGATGGAGAGTGGACTAGCTTATTGAATGTTCCTGCGAACCTAGACCTAGATAGCACAGATGACTTTAGTGGGAGCTTTTTGGACCTTACCAATGTACCAGCCAATTTGGATACCGATAGTACGGACGACTTTGATGGAGAATGGACCAGTTTACTAAACATCCCTACCAATCTTGACCTAGACAGCACGGATGATTTTAGCGGAAGCTTTTTAGACCTCACCAACATACCCGCAAATTTGGATACTGATAGTACCGATGATTTTGATGGAGAATGGACTAGCTTATTGAATATTCCTGCCAACTTAGACCTAGATAGCACGGACGATTTTAGTGGTAGTTTTTTAGACCTCACCAACGTACCTGCCAATCTGGACACCGATAGTACCGATGATTTTGACGGAGAATGGACAAGTTTATTGAACGTCCCCGCTAACTTAGACCTAGATAGCACGGACGATTTCAGTGGGAGCTTTTTAGACCTTACCAATGTACCCGCAAATCTGGATACCGATAGTACGGACGACTTTGACGGGGAATGGACAAGCTTATTGAATATTCCTGCCAACTTAGACCTAGATAGCACGGATGATTTTAGTGGTAGTTTTTTAGACCTTATCAACGTACCTGCTAATCTGGATACCGATAGTACGGACGATTTTGATGGAGAATGGACCAGCTTATTAAACATCCCTGCCAACCTAGACCTAGACAGCACGGATGACTTTAGTGGAAGCTTTTTAGACCTTACCAATGTACCTGCCAATCTGGATACCGATAGTACAGATGACTTTGACGGAGAATGGACCAGCTTATTAAACATCCCTACCAACTTAGACTTAGATAGTACGGACGATTTCGACGGAGAGTGGACTAGCTTATTAAACATCCCTGCCAACCTAGACCTAGACAGCACGGATGATTTTAGCGGGAGCTTTTTAGACCTTACCAACGTACCAGCCAATTTAGATACCGATAGTACTGATGATTTTGACGGAGAATGGACCAGCTTATTAAACATCCCTACCAACTTAGACTTAGATAGTACGGACGATTTCGATGGAGAGTGGACTAGCTTATTAAACATCCCTGCCAACTTAGACCTAGACAGTACGGATGATTTTAGCGGGAGCTTTTTAGACCTCACCAATGTACCAGCCAATTTAGATACCGATAGTACGGACGACTTTGACGGAGAATGGACCAGCTTATTGAATATTCCTGCCAACTTAGACTTAGACAGCACGGATGACTTTAGTGGGAGCTTTTTAGACCTTACCAATGTACCAGCCAATTTGGATACTGATAGTACAGACGACTTTGACGGAGAATGGACCAGCTTATTGAATATTCCTGCCAACTTAGACCTAGACAGTACGGATGACTTTAGTGGGAGTTATAACGATCTTACGGATGTACCTACTGGAATTACAGTAACTGGAACAGCGGGTTCTCTATTCTTTGCAGATACCGATGGTTCACCTACGGATAATAATAGTCAACTATTTTGGGATACAACAAATAATAGATTGGGAATAGGAACCACAAGTCCTACCCACAAACTGCAAGTAAGTGGACAAGTAAGAGCTACTTCCTTTGCAAATGCCGATGGAACGGTAGGTTCCCCCGCCTATCGTTTTAATAGCGATGGAGATACTGGCATGTATAGAGCGGCGGCTAATCAACTTGGATTTTCTACAGCAGGAACCGATGCCATTCGGATAGATGCAAGTCAGAATGTAGGCGTCAATATAGATACACCTACCGAACGTTTAGATGTAAATGGGACCGCAAGAATACGAGATATAAGCACTACCTCTTCTGATTTGGATGTATTGGTAACAACAGCAACTGGGGTGATACAAAAAAGACCTTTTGCAGACTTTGGAGGTGCAGCAGGAACAAGTGTTACCGGAGCTAGTATTAATGCGAGCAATGAGCTAATCATTACCCTTTCAGACGCAAGTACTATCAATGCTGGAAGTCTGGGCAATCCTAAAATAAACTTTGGAGGTCGGTGGACCAATACCGATATCACTACAGATCTTAATGTAGATAATACTGTAGTCCCCATTTTTGGAACAGAAGACTATAAAGATGATGCAAACAACCTGTACGAAGTAAGTGGAAACACTCTAATTGTCAAGGAGGCAGGGCGCTATGAGATCCGCGCAAATATCTCTCTACTTGGGTTGAATACCACAGGTACTTCAGAAGAAATGACCAATGTTGTGGCTAGGCTCGCGGTGAATGGAAGCGTTGAAGGGGCCTTTGCCGCCACAGGTTTTATAAGATTTGATAATAATCATGATCATTCCAGTATTCATGTCAATGAAATTTTAGATTTGAATGCCAATGATGTAGTTTCTATTCTTAGTTTTTTAGAAGCCAACTTTGGCGTTGTGCGCTTTAGTGGAGCAGGAGAATCTAGTT
Source organism: uncultured Flavobacteriaceae bacterium (assembly GCA_947500575.1). GTDB lineage: Bacteria > Bacteroidota > Bacteroidia > Flavobacteriales > Flavobacteriaceae > CANMSI01. The sequence goes on from CANMSI010000004.1 coordinate 501,220, forward strand.
TTTCAATCAATAAATTACGTTAAGACTATGAAAATTAGATACTTCCTTTTTCTATCTCTTTTAGGACAAAGTCTCTTTTCGCAAACGGGTATTCATAACTATGGAAATTTAAAAATCCATGCAACTGGAGGTTTAGGTTTTCATACCAATCTAGTAAACGATGGCAGCTTTGATAATAACCAGGGTTTAGCCGGCTTTTATAGCGATACTCCATTATACCTAAGCGGTGCCTTTAGTCCGGTATTTTACGATCTCGAAGTTGCGGTTGAAAATGATTTGCAAACCGATATTTCCATGCAAATTGAGAGTTCATTGAACTTTATTTACGGTGATCTCCACACACCAAGAGGCAATGAAAATGTATTTGTTCAATTATGGGAGGAAGCAATTTACAACGGAGAAACCAACGAAAGTAAGGTTGATGGATACGTTCAAATAGCAAGTAGACAAGAATTCAGCTTCCCCGTAGGCTATGACAATCTTTTAAAACCTCTTAAGGTGGAATTTGAAGACAATTCAGCTATTGCTAACTGCGCCTATTTTAAGGAAAATCCTGATAATCCTTCCAGTTTTTCACAAGACCTCCTCAGAATACGCAAGGACATTACTATTGAAACCGTAACAGCCGAAGAATTTTGGTATCTAAACACCGAAGGAAACATCAAAATTACGCTAGGCATAGATGCCACTAGTAATCTCAATAGTATTGCCGAAAACCTAGAAAATATAATCGTAATTGGCTGGAATACGGAGAACGAGCAATGGGAAAACTTAGGAAATTCCTTTACCCAGGGCGATTTCTCTAGCGGAGTTGTAAGTTCCGACAACTTTGAAGCAAGTCAATATAAATTCTTCACTTTTGGAAATGTATTCGATTTGCAAAGCAGTTCGCCAGGAAATTATTTATTAACCCCTAATGGCGATGGAAATAATGATCGTTTGGTATTTGAAATCACAAATCAATCGCCTAACAATTCACTAAAAATCTATAATCGCGCTGGCAGGTTGGTTTATGAAAAGACGAATTACAGTGATGAATTTGATGGTATTTCTAATAAAAACATTGTTGGAAAAGAAAATTCCCTTCCAGACGGAATCTACTTCTATCTTATTGAACTAAGAGATTTGAAAACGCAGCACCAAGGATTCTTTTATCTAGTACAATCTGGACAATAAACGTAGCCGGTTCTACTACCTCAAAAACCGAGCTATTTTGCTTAGTAGAAAAAAAGCTCTTGCACTATTATTGGTAAAATACTTCTTAACTTTGAAGAGAACATTGTAAAAGGCACATGATAATATAATGATGCTGATCTAGATCAGAATCATTTTTAAAAAATACAATACAAAGCCTTTGGCAACGTTTTTGAAATAGTACTTGGAAACAAAACAAGTAGAACGACCATAACCAAAGAAAGAGTATGAACCGAAGATCATTTGTAAAGAGAAGTAGTATTACCGGAATTGGGATAGCCCTTTTGCCCAATCTTATTTTTCCTAATGAACAAGAATATTCTATCTTGGAATTAATGGGAAAAGAAGACATAAAACTCTACGGCAAAGCTATCCAGCTTAGAAAGGAAGCACACGATGCTTTTGTTGCCATGAAAAAAGCAGCCTATAGCGATGGTATTGATATTAAAATAGTATCTAGTTATCGTAGTTTTGAAAGACAAGAAGCCATATGGGAACGAAAGTATCTCAGCTATACGGACGATGATGGAATGAAGCCCATAGATTCTATTGATAAAATTATTGAATACTCCACTATTCCAGGTACAAGCAGACATCATTGGGGAACAGATATAGATATCATAGATGGAAATAGAAAAACAACAGGCGATGTCCTTGTTCCCTCTAAATTTGAAGAAGGCGGCCCTTTTGCCGATTTGAAAAAGTGGATGGACACGCATTCTACAGAGCATGGTTTTCACTTAGTGTACACCGATAATAAAAGGAGAAAAGGCTTTAAATATGAGCCATGGCATTATAGCTACGCTCCTATTTCCATTCCAATGTTAACAGCCTTTAGAAAGAAAAATATACTTCAGTTATTACAACGCGAAACTTTTTACGGAAGTGAACATTTTACAGAAGGTTTTATCAAAAATTATATTCAAGACAATATTTTAGATATAAATCAAGCGCTTTTATAACATTTTTGTACCTTGTCATAGAACCATTTACTATGAACTATGAGAAGAGGAAGCTGGAAAATCCGCATCTTTATTGGCTTAGCTATTGTAGCCTTTGCATTTATTCAACGTTGCAGTAATAGCGAAGAAAATCCCTATACTGGAAGAGTACAAAACATTAATATGACTTCCGAGCAAGAAATTGCTATTGGTCTCCAAAGCAGAAGTGAAATAGCACAACAACATGGGGGATTATACCCTGATGAACGCTTACAAGCTTTTGTAGATGCTGTAGGTGCAAAACTAGTGCAAAATAGTATCGCCAGAGAAACACCTTATACCTACGAATTTCATCTATTAGCAGACGATAAAACAATCAACGCATTTGCCCTACCAGGCGGACAATGCTTTATTACCTATGCCCTATTTTCACAACTCAATGAAGCACAATTGGCTGGTGTACTAGGTCATGAGATTGGCCATGTTATAGGTAGGCATTCCGCAGAACGTATTGCAGAGAGTAAGTTCTGGCAAACTTTAGCTACAGGTGCCAGCGTTGGAGGAGATATGGGCGGATTAATTGGCGGAATAGGACAACAAAAGCTTTTAACCAATGGTCGTGGAGATGAATTAGAAAGTGATGATCTTGGAGTACTCCTAATGCTTCAATCTGGATATGAGCCTTCAGAAATGATCAAAGTCATGGAGATTTTAAAAGCTGCTGCCGGACCCAACCGCACGCCAGAATTCCAGAGCACACATCCAGATCCGGAAAATAGAATTGAGAAAATTAGAGAGTCCATTGAAAAATATAAAGGAAAGGTCTAGTGTTAATTTGTGCTAATTAGTGCTACTGTTTGAGTTATTTTTCATATCTTTGCTTTCACTCCCAATCTTTTTATTGCCTCAGATTTAACCCTTATAGCTTTGATTTATAATCATTTAAATGAAACTATATGGGAACGCTATTACATTTTAAGAACCTTTACTCGGAAGCTTTCGAGAATTGCAAACCAGCATTTGTAGTACTACTTTTAAAAGTGTACTCCTTTTTCTGTGTACTAATGATTTCTATGGCCGTCTATGCATTAATGTATAGAGCTTTCACAGGATTCGAATTTTAAACTTTATTTGCTCTTTTACCTGAACACTATTTGAAGTAAATAAATGAAAATAAAAACCCATCTTTCTAAGATGGGTTTTTTAATTGATGAATAAACCTTTCTTCTAGCCCTTCATAGCATTTTCAATAATAGCCAGTGCATCTTTTGCGTAGGATAGTTCAGCATATTTTTTTGCAGTATGCCCCTTATCACATTTGGCGTTGATATCAGCCCCATTTTCAATTAGAACCGTCAAAATCTCCGCTTTGTTATAACGAGCTGCAAAATGAATAGGATTCATTCCCAGTGATTTTTGATTTACATTTTCTCCCAATTCAATTAAACGTTTTACGGTATCTACATCGCCCTGTACGATGGCTTTGCAAAAAGGATTGATTCCTTTGTCTTTTGCAGGACTAATAGTTTCTGTAGAATGGTTTAAAAGCTCGTTGTTTTCGGCGTAAACACCTGTAACTGCAAACATACCTGCAGCAGCTACCATTAGAATCGTTTTTTTCATGATGATGATTTTTGATGAATAAGTTTTAATTATATACTAATAGACTCTATCTATTTCATTTTGTTTCAGCCTTAACACTTAAATAACTAAAGTTTAACAACTTAGGCGATAATAACGTTAAATTCTTAACAATTGTTCAAGCATTGTAGCCGTATTAACAAACAGTATTCATCTTATTTGTTGCATTCTTGCAGTATCCTAAAAAAACCCTATCCAAATACTAGTGTTAGTTGATAAACTGTCCTATTTTTGATCTTTTAAATACCACCAAAAAATGGACAAAAAAGTGATCTTAATGATTTTAGATGGTTGGGGAAAATCTCCAGACCCTAAAATTTCCGCAATTGCCAATGCAAACACTCCCTTTGTGGATAGTCTATACACCCAATATGCCAACGCTAATCTTTTAACGGATGGGATGCATGTAGGTCTCCCGGAAGGACAAATGGGAAATAGCGAAGTAGGTCATATGAATTTAGGCGCTGGCAGAATTGTTTATCAAGATTTGGCCAAAATAAATTTAGCATTGCAAGAAGATACTTTAAAAGATGAAAAGGTATTGCAAGATGCTTTTGAGCATGCCAAAAAACACAACAAAAAAGTACACTTTTTAGGCTTATTGAGTGATGGGGGTGTACATAGCCATATAAATCATATCAAAGGACTTATCGATGCTAGTGAGCGTTATGACTTAAAAGATGTATTTGTACATGCATTTACAGATGGGCGCGATGTAGATCCTAGGAGTGGACAGGGGTTTTTAGAAGATCTTACGAACTACTGCGCTACTAAAAATGCGTCTTTGGCTACGGTCATTGGAAGGTATTATGCTATGGACAGAGATCAGCGTTGGGAACGTATTAAAGAAACCTATGATCTCTTAGTGAACAGTATTGGAATTAAGACCACCAACATTAGCGAGGCTATGCAAGGCAGCTATGATAATGGCATTACGGACGAATTCATAAAGCCTATAGTACTCACGGATGCCAAAGGCAACCCAAAAGCACATATAGCAACAGACGATGTTGTTATCTTCTTCAATTTTAGAACAGATAGAGGAAGAGAGCTTACGCAGGCATTGAACCAAGAAGATTTCCCTGAACAAAACATGCATAAATTGGATTTATATTATGTAACCATGACCAATTATGACGATTCTTTTGAGGGAATTAAAGTAGTTTACGATAAAGATAATATTAAAGAAACCTTAGGTGAAGTATTGGCCAAGAATGGCAAAACCCAGATTCGAATTGCAGAAACCGAAAAATACCCGCATGTTACTTTCTTTTTTAACGGGGGTAGAGAAGTACCTTTTGAAGGGGAAAAGCGGATTCTTTGCCCATCTCCAAAAGTAGCTACCTATGATTTAAAGCCAGAAATGAGTGCTTATGACATTAGAGATGCTATTATTCCAGAATTGCAAAAAGGAGAAGTAGATTTTGTGTGTCTTAATTTTGCCAACCCAGATATGGTTGGCCATACTGGTGATATGCAGGCAGCGATCAAAGCATGTGAGGTGGTAGACAGTTGTGCCAACAGTGTTATTACAGCAGGTTTGGAAAATGGCTATACCACAATTCTTATCGCAGATCATGGAAATTGCGATACCATGATTAATCCAGATGGCAGTCCTAATACAGCACACACTACCAACCCTGTTCCACTAATTTTAATCGACAAAGAATTAAAGACTATCCAAGATGGAGTTCTTGGAGACATTGCTCCTACCATTTTAAAGTTAATGGGAGTTCCACAACCCGAACTAATGACCCAAAAAGCTTTGGTATAGTCCAATGGAAATTGCACTAAAAGACCAGCTGGGCAGAACACTAAAAATTTCCAAAACCCCCAAGCGGATTGTCTCTTTAGTGCCTTCTCAAACAGAGCTATTGGTAGCTTTAGGCCTTGAAGATCAATTGGTGGGTATTACCAAATTTTGCATTCATCCATCGCACCTCATCAAAACAAAAACAATCGTTGGAGGTACCAAAACCGTTTATGCGCATAAAATAGCTGCACTACAACCAGACATTATTCTCTGCAATAAAGAAGAAAATACAAAAGAAATAGTAGCATCATTAGAAAAACAATACACAGTGCATGTTTCCGATGTTGCCCATTTAGAAGATAGTATAGCATTAACAGAACAGTATGGAAAGTTATTTCAGTGCGAAAAAAAAGCTCAAAAAATAAACAAGCTCATTAAAAAAGAGGCAAATGCTTTTGCACAATTTATCAAAGATAAACCCAAAAGAAAAGCACTCTATTTTATCTGGAAAAACCCTTGGATGTCCGTGGGGCAAGATACTTTTATTCATCATATGTTATCACTGAATGGCTTTACCAATGTAATGGGGAAGCATACAAGATATCCAGAATTAAGCGCTAAAGAAGTTAAAAACACAACTACCGATCTCATTCTCCTATCATCTGAACCTTTTCCTTTTAAAGAAAAACACCTCCGTGAAATAAAAAGCCTCAACCCTAATGCTGAAATACTCCTTGTAGATGGTGAATATTTTTCCTGGTATGGATCTCGCTTAATAGATGCCTTTCACTATTTTAGAAGTTTGCATTAATTAGGAAGGACATATTTTATAGCTCCAGACTTAACTTCATTATTCATTTTCAAAGGATTGTTTTACTTTTGCAGCCTATGATAAAACTTAAATCGCCCGAAGAGATAGAAATCATGCGCGAAAGTGCTTTGGTGGTCTCTAAAACCTTAGGTATGTTAGCCGCTGAAATTAAGCCTGGAGCCAATGCACTGAAGCTAGACAAAATGGCCGAGGAATTCATTAGAGAACAGGGTGCAGAACCAGGTTTTTTGGGAATGTATGGTTTTCCCAATACGCTCAATATGAGTCCAAATGCCCAAGTAGTACATGGAATTCCTAACGCAGAACCATTAAAAGAAGGAGATATTATTTCTGTAGATTGCGGTGCCCTTAAAAATGGATATTACGGAGATCATGCCTATACCTTTCCTGTAGGTGAAATAGCGGAAGAAACAAAAAAACTACTAAAAGTTACCAAGGAGTCTCTTTATATAGGCATACGCGAATTTAAGGTGGGAAACAGAGTAGGAGATGTTGGCTATGCCATTCAAAAATACACAGAAGATCACGGCTATGGCGTGGTCCGAGAATTAGTAGGTCACGGACTTGGCAAAAAATTACATGAAAAGCCAGAGATGCCTAATTATGGCAAACGAGGTAGAGGTAAAAAATTTGCAGAAGGTATGGTTGTGGCCATAGAACCCATGATTAATATGGGTACGCGTTCCATTCGCCAATTAAGTGATGGCTGGACTATTTTAACGGCAGATGGAAAACCAAGCGCCCATTTTGAACACGATGTTGCTATTGTAAATGGAAAACCTGAGTTACTGTCTACCTTTCAATATATTTATGATGCTTTGGGCATTGAAACGGATGAAGAAGTCGAGTTTAGACAAAACTAGTGGTTAACAAAGAACTAAGATGAAAAAAATTTTCAAGCTTATTCTAAATACCATTCCTAGGCCCATACTTATTAAATTAAGTTACCTTGCCAGACCTGTACTTGCATTTTTTTTACGCGGAAAAAACCATACAGATCCTATTGACGGAAAACAGTTTAGAACATTTTTACCCTATGGTTATGAGCGTCCTAGAGAAAATGTGCTTGCACCAGCTACCTTATCATTAGAAAGGCATAGACTTTTATGGTTGTATCTAAAATACCGAACAGACTTCTTTTCTAAACAGCAAAAAGTATTGCATTTTGCACCAGAACAGGCCTTTTATAAACGTTTTAGAAAACTAAAAAATTTGGATTACACTACTACGGATTTAAATTCCCCTTTAGCCGATGTTAAAGCCGATATTTGCAACCTTCCTTTCTCCGATAATAGTTATGATGTAATTCTATGCAATCATGTCTTAGAACACATTCCAGATGACACCAAGGCCATGCAAGAACTCTACAGAGTACTTAAACCCGGAGGTTGGGGAGTATTTCAAATTCCACAAGACCTTAAACGTGCTACTACCTTTGAAGACAATAGTATCACGGATCGTAAAGAGCGTGCCCAAATATTTGGGCAATATGATCATGTTCGTATTTATGGCAAAGATTACTTTGATAAATTACGAGGAATTGGTTTTAATGTAGAAGAAGTAGATTATACAGCTGATTTATCAGCAGCCGAAATTGAAAAATATAGATTAGCAGCAGGTGAAATTATTCCAGTAGTCAAAAAGTAATCTATTCTTCAATAGGCACAAGTACTTCCTTAAAACCATCTGTCATAAACTCCTTCGCATTTCCTGTATCATCCAAGTAAATAATGTAGGCTTCCAAAGATTCGTTTGAAACAAGAATACGGATTGAATCGTCTAAATCCATCGCCATAAAAGCGGTAGCATATGCATCTGCCGTGGCACACTGGTCTGCAATAACAGAGGCAGCCAATACCTTTGCATTTTTTGTAAACCCTGTTTTGGGGTCTATGGTATGTACGTATTTTTTACCGGTTAAGGAATCTACTCTAAACTTTCTGTAATTCCCAGAAGAGGCCAAGGCCTTATCTTTTAAGTAAAGTAAAATTTTAGCTTCTCGTTCAACAGTTGCTTGCGGATCGTCTATCCCCACCACCCATGGTTTATTCTTTATTTTATTCTCTCCTTTGGCAACTAGCTCTCCTCCTACCTCTATTAAGTAGTTCACAATTCCTTTTTGGTCCAAAAGAACTGCCAAACGATCTATAGCGTAGCCTTTGGCAATGGCGTTAAAATCAAAATAAATGGCAGCATCTTTCTTAAGAATTGTATTTGTAGCAGTAATATCTACCTTTTCAAAACCTACATAGCCTAATAAACTGTCTACACGTGTACTATCCATCGCAATTTGTTTCCCAGGACCAAATCCCCAAGCGTTGACCAAAGTACCCACTGTTGGATCAAAATAGCCATTGGTGGCACCATGTACTTGTTTGGAAAGTTGAAACACTTCTTTAAACATGGCATCTACAACTACTGTGGAATCTCCGCGATTAATTTTAGAAATATCAGAATCTGGAATATAGGTAGATAAAGACCTATTTACGGCAGCAAAGACAGAGTCTATTGCCAGTTGCATATCCTGAGTTTCCCGGTCCATAAATTTAATACTGTAGGAAGTTCCTAAAGCAGCCCCACCATGCGTATATTCAATATAATCAAGGCTTTTTTTGCATGAAAAAAAAGAAAGAAGACAGGCTAATAGAGCTACTCTAATGACACTCCTCTTGATACTAAATTTCAATAAGTCCATCATAATCTACAATATAATCTTCATTTAAATATACGGGCATATTTTGATCAGCGGCATTGGAAAGTCCCACACCGGCATAATAGGTTCTTGCTTCATTCTTTAGGGCATGCTCCTTTACTTGATGCATAATCGCCAAATCGTATATTTTAGGGTCTTCTGGATACTTCACATTCCGAACCACTATAAAATGAAGCTCCTTATCTTTTAGGCATACAAACTGCGGGTTTCTTTTAAGTTTACTATTTACACCCATAAACTCATAGCCCATTGCTTCCAACTGTCTACCTACAATATTCATAGCAAGATTATGAAGTTCTTGTTCCGTAAGTTCTTTCACTCCTATACTGTTTCAATCAAAAAAACCGATATCGTCAAATACCGGTTTTTTTTGTTTCATTTTTTATCCTAGCCTCCAAAATCATCAAAGCGGATATGCTCATCTGGAATTCCGAAATCTTCTCCCATTTTTTGAACAGCTTTGTTCATTAATGGAGGACCACAGAAGTACAATTCTATATCTTCTGGAGCATCGTGATGGTCTAGGTAGTTGTCTATTACACAATTGTGTATAAACCCTACGAAACCATCTCCAGGGGCATCAATATTTTCTTTTACTTTCCAATTGTCTTCTTCTAAAGGTTCTGATAGTGCCAAATAGAATTTAAAGTTTGGAAATTCTTTCTCTAAGGAGTAAAAATGTTCCAAGTAAAAGAGCTCTCTTTTAGACCTACCACCATACCAATACGTTACTTTTCTATTGGTTTTTAAGGTTTTAAATAAATGATATAAATGTGAACGCATGGGTGCCATACCAGCACCTCCACCTACGTATAGCATTTCAGAATCCGATTCATTGATAAAGAACTCCCCATAAGGACCAGAAATAATCACTTTATCTCCAGGCTTCTTGGCAAAAATATAAGAAGAAGCAATCCCTGGATTCACATCCATCCAACCATTCTTGGCTCTATCCCAAGGTGGGGTTGCAATACGAACATTTAACATAATCTCTCTTCCTTCTGCAGGGAATGAAGCCATGGAATATGCTCTTTCTACCGTTTCAGGATTCTTCATTACCAATGGCCATAAATTGAATTTATCCCATTCTGCTTGAAACTTATCTGGCGAATCATGTTCTTCCGGATGCGCTGTAATATCTATGTCTGAATAGTTAATCTCGCATTGCGGTATTTCAATTTGAATATAACCTCCAGCCTTGTAATTCATGTCTTCCGGAATTTCTACAACAAATTCCTTAATAAAAGAGGCTACGTTATAATTACGAACTACTGTAGCATCCCATTTCTTAATTCCAAATACCTCTTCTGGAATGGTAATTTCCATATCCTGTTTTACCTTCACTTGGCAGGCCAATCTTGCTCCATGATTCAGTTCTTTTTTGGAAAAGTGCGGAGTTTCTGTTGGCAATGCCTCTCCACCACCCTCTAGAACGTGGCATTCACATTGGATGCAGGTACCACCTCCACCACAGGCAGAAGGCAAGAACACTTTTTGATTTCCCAATGTGGTTAATAAGGAGTCTCCAGAAGATACTTCGATCTTTTTTTCACCATTGATGGTAATCGTAACCGGTCCTGAAGGAGATAATTTTTCCTTGGTAAACAACAATAATGCTACCAATGACAACAGTAATAACATAAAGGCAACTACTGTGATTAACATAGTGCCGAGGGTACTTGTAGCTAATATCATCTTTACTCTTTTATGGTCGTATTAGTATAAGAAACTGTCTTTTCATCTAGCTCCTCTTTTTCTTTTAATTTTTTTGCTTCCTCTTTGATATTCTCAACGGTCTTCTCACTTACCACAGGAGCAGCAGGCTCTTCGTCTCCACCTGTAAGCATCCCTCCAAAACTTTGGAACCCTATGCCCATTAATCCTGTGATAATAAAAGTAATCCCTAAACCTCTTAACGGAGGCGGAACGTTGGAATAACGAATTTTTTCACGAATAGCAGCAATAGCCAAGATCGCCAAGAACCAACCTATTCCAGAACTTATTCCGTAATTAAGTGCCAAACCAAAGGTTTGGATATCTCTTGCTTGCATAAACAAAGACCCCCCTAAAATAGCGCAGTTTACCGCAATAAGTGGTAAAAAGATTCCTAAGGAATTATACAGAGAAGGTGAAAATTTCTCTACAACAATCTCTACCAATTGTACCATTGTAGCAATGGTGGCTATAAAGAGAATAAAAGACAAAAAGCTTAAGTTATAATCGGCATATTCTGGACCCAACCAGGATAAGGCGCCATCTCTTAGAAGGTACTGATCTAATAACCAGTTCAAAGGAACAGTTACCGCCAATACAAAGATGACTGCTGCTCCTAAACCTACTGCCGTTGCCACTTTCTTTGACACAGCTAAGTAAGAACACATCCCTAAAAACACGGAAAATACCATGTTATCTATAAAGATGGATTTAAAAAATAATTCAGTATGTTCTAACATAATTTCTTCTTTTAAAAGCAGTTTAATTATCTTCTATTAAGGCCTTGTTTCTAGAGCGTTGTACCCATATAATAATCCCCACAACAATAAGTGCTGCAGGTGGAATAATCATAAATCCATTGTTTTCATAACCCGTAGCATACAAACCTGTCTTTTCTACAGGATCACCTAATACTTTAAAACCTAACAGTGTTCCAGATCCCAATAGTTCTCTAAAGAATCCAACAATGATGAGAATTAATCCGTATCCTAAGGCATTTCCAATACCATCTAGGAAAGATTTCCAAGGGCCATTTCCTAAAGCAAAAGCCTCAAAACGTCCCATAATTATACAGTTGGTAATAATTAAACCCACAAATACAGCAAGGGTTTTACTTAATTCATAGGCAAAAGCTTTCAGCACCTGATCTACAATAATTACTAAGGTAGCCACCACAACCAATTGCACAATAATTCTAATTTTCGAAGGAATAATGTTTCTCATCAATGAGATCACCACGTTTCCAACTCCCAAAACAAACACCACGGAGATGGCCATCACAATAGAGGCTTTTAATTCTGCGGTAATTGCCAATGCTGAACAGATCCCTAATACTTGTATTGTAATTGGGTTATTGTCCGCTAAAGGATCTAGTATTAGGCTTGCATCTTTTTTTGTAAGTAGTCCCATCGTTAGCTTTTAGATTTTATGGTTTCTAAATAAGGCTTGTACATGCGAAGGCTTTTCTTGATCATTGCCGAAATACCATCACCTGTAATGGTGGCTCCTGCCATAGCATCTACTTCATTATCATCTTTAATTTTATTCACTGGGTCATTGTTTCCCTTGGCAACTTTTACACCCACATAAGCATCTCCTTTTAAGATAGATTCGCCAACAAAGTCGTCCATAAAGTAACGTTGCTTTATATTGGCTCCTAGCCCTGGAGTTTCTCCTTTGTGATCAAAGTAAACACCTTGAACCGTCATAGATTCATCTAGGGCAACAAAACCCCAAATAGCATCCCAAAGACCTTTACCTCTCATAGGAATAATGTAGAATTTTTTTCCATCCTTATTTCCAACGAATAAAGGCAACTTGCGAGTAGCACCTTTTTTAGCTAAAGTTTCTTCCTTTTGCAGATCAATTAAATAAGCCTCATCATAAGGTTTAGCGGTATTGCCTTCAACCACCAATTGCTCCGAAATGTATTTTTCGAATTCTTCTGCTACCCTATCCGTAGGAATGAAATTGACACTTCCCTGATCTACATTTTCATGAACTCCCATGGCGTATAGGATGTTCTGTTGTTTTTCCAAGCGCTCGTTTTCGCTAATTCTCTCTTTGAGTCCTGAAGCCAAAAAAGCTAAGATAGACCCTACCACCACCACCATAATGGCGGCAAAGATGACGGTATAACTGTTTTTGTCTTTATTAATTGCCATAATTATACGGTTTCAGCTTTTAATTCTTCTGCCTTCCCATCCGTACTTTTTGGATGGATGGTAGCATTTTTTAAACGTTTTAATCTACGTTTTACATTGCCTCTTACTACATAATGATCTATGGTAGGAGCAAATACATTCATTAATAAGATTGCAAGGAATACTCCTTCCGGATAGGCTGGGTTAAAGGCTCTAATCATAATCGATATAAATCCGATGAGGAAACCATATATCCATTTTCCTCTATTTGTTTGAGCTCCAGTTACTGGGTCTGTAGCCATGTATACAATACCAAAAGCCAAACCACCTACAATTAAATGTTTCCACCCATCTAGACTCATCAATCCGTAAAACTTACTAGTTTCAGAAATCCATTCTTGGTCCACCGCAAAATTAAAGATGTACGCCATCACCAAAGCGCCAGCTACTGCACTTACCATGATTCTCCAACTAGCAATTTTACTAAAAACGAGGAATAGACCGCCCAACAATATTAAGAGCGTAGAAGTCTCTCCAATAGAGCCCGGAATAAATCCAAAAAACATATCCGATACCGAATAAGAGAAATCTTTATTCTGTGCTAAATAACCTAAAACCGTTTCTCCAGAAATAGCATCTGGAGTTCCCGCCAAGTTTACCGCATCGTGTACCCATACTTTATCACCACTCATCCAAGTAGGATATGCAAAGAACAAAAAGGCACGAATGGTCAAAGCCGGATTTAAAATATTCATTCCTGTACCTCCAAAAACTTCTTTTCCTATGACTACTCCAAATGCCACCGCAATTGCTAGCATCCACAAGGGAGTATCTACAGGTACAATTAAAGGCACCAACATTCCGGTTACCAAGTATCCTTCTTCTACTTCATGACCCTTAATTACGGCAAATAAGAACTCTATTGCCAAACCTACTCCATAGGACACAATCACTATAGGCACCACTTGTACGGCTCCTAGCCAGAAATTATCCCAAGTAAGGAAATTACCCCAAAGAGAAAATTCCCTGGCAACATTATTAGCAGCGTCAATAGCTGCAAAATGCTGGTATCCTGTATTAAAAATACCAAAGAACAAGACTGGAATCAATGCCATGATTACCGTATTCATCGTTCTTTTCAAGTCGTCCGCAGCACGTACATGGCTCCCAGAATGGGTAGTCTCATTTGGCATATACAAGAAGGTATGAAGGGCATTAAAGGCAGGTGCCATCTTTTTCCCTTTGTACTTCTCTTTTAAATTATGTAATGTGTTTTTTAGGCTCATCTTTTATCCTATTTCTTTATACATTAAATCCAAACCTTCTCTAATAATCTGCTGATGAGGTTGCTTGGATATGCAAATAAATTCGGTCAGTGAAAAATCTTCAGGGGCCACTTCATAGAGCCCTAGTTGTTCCATTTCATCCAAATCTTTCACCATACAGGCCTTGAGCAACTGCATGGGATAAATATCTAAAGGAAAAACAGCTTCGTATTGCCCAGTAACTACAAATGCTCTGTGCTCGCCGTTGGTATTGGTATCTAATTTATACTTTTTCTTAGGTTGCAACCATGAAAATGTAAGTGCCCTAGTAGACGATATTTTATTAAAGATTGGCTTGTTCCAACCAAAGAAATCATAATCGTCACCTTCCGGAATTGCCGATACGGTATTATTATAAAACCCTAAATATCCATCAGGACTACTTTTAGCTCCTGTTAACACATCGCCGTTTATTACCCGAATATTCTCTTCATTTACGCCGCTTGCATATAAAAAGGTAGAAATTTCAGTACCAATTTTAGTGGCATAATATTTAGGCTTTTTCACAGAAGATCCTACCAAAGCCACAATACGCTCTGGATTAAAAACACCCTTCAAAAGCGCCTCTCCTATCATTACCAAATCTTGAGGAGCAACCGTCCAAACTAATTCTCCTTTGTTAATGGGATCAATTTTGTTGATTTGTGTTCCAACTAAGCCTGCTGGATGCGGACCTGATATCTTGTGTAATTCAATGCCCTCTAGCTTTGCCAAAGGAGAGTTTCCATTTGTACCAACTGACACATGTACTTTTCCAGGGGTACATTTTCCAAGAGCGGTGAGCGCTGCTTGCATTTCTGCTTCTTTTCCCTGTAGCACATAATCTGGATCTGCTGCCAAAGGCGCAGTACCATAACCAGAAATAAAAATAGCCTTAGGCGTACTGTCTGGATCTGCAACAATATCGTAGGGTCGCTGTTTAATGTACGGCCAGCAGCCTACTTTCAGCAAATGGGCCTTCACCGCAGCCGCAGAAGCGGTTTTCACATCCAATGCGGTGTGTGTAAGCTGCTCTTGCGTCTTATCTGCCAAGATTTTCAGGGTTAATATTTTTCTTCTAGCGCCACGCTGAATCTCTATTAATTCTCCACTTACAGGAGAAACAAATAACATGTCTTCCCTATCCTTATTGTAAAACAGTGCTTCTCCGGCCTTGACCTCAGCACCTTGTTTTACAAGCATTTTGGGAGTTATTCCATGAAAATCGTCGAGATTTATCGCATAAACATTACTTAAAACAGCCTTGGAAGTAGTCTGTTCTGCGCCACCAACAAGGTTAATGCTTAAACCTTTCTTAATTCGAATGTCTTTAGACATATTAGGGTAGACCTTAGTTTAACAAAATTTCGTGCAAATTTACTACTTAACGCATAGTTTTCATAATTATTACCTATAAATTTGGACATTATATCGATGTTAATTTTTTAGGTACGCTTTTTGTTTACCTTTACTCGAAAATTCTAATTAAAATGCGCCTAAATCTTAAACAGATTTTTATACTGCTTTTTACTGCTTCACTCTCTGCGCAAGTGCAAATTGAGGTGAATCCTCCTTCGAATATTAAGTCCATTATTTTTAAAGGACCCACCGAAGATCAGTTTCCTGTGGTGCGTTTAGGAGAGCGAATTACACTAGAATTTGACGATATTTTAGCGAATGAGCAAGACTACTATTACAAAATAGTATATTGTAATTATGATTGGACTCCTTCTGACCTATTAAAGTCCCAGTTCTTAACTGGAATGGATAACCAGCGAATTATTGATTATGAAAACAGTTATACTACCCTACAACCCTATTCCAATTACAGATTAAGCATTCCTAATAACAATGTTCGACTTAAAGTAAGCGGTAATTATGTCTTAGAAGTGTACAATAGCAGTTCTGAACTTCAGTTTTCTAGAAGATTTGTGGTGTACCAAAACCTAGTAACGGTAGGAGCTACCGTAAAAAGGTCCAGAGATTTTGATTTTTTGAATGAAAAACAGACCGTTCAATTTAAGATTAACAGTGCTGGTTTTCAATTGGTAAATCCTAAAAAAGAAGTAAAAATAGCGATTATTCAAAATCACTACTGGCCCACAGCTCGGTACAATATTAAGCCACAATTTACAATAGGAAGTGAACTGGTATATAAGTATGATGAGGAAACCAGTTTTTATGGTGGCAATGAATTTTTAAACTTTGACACTAAGGATCTCAGAGCCCCTAGCGCTGTTATTTCATCCATAGAACTTTTAGATATTTACAACCATTATCTGTTTCCAAACAGATATCGGTTTGAAGATCCTTATACATATTTTCCAGATGTAAATGGTGATTTTGTTATTAGAACACTGCAAGGTGAAGATGTTTCTAGAGAGGCAGAATACACTAATATTCACTTTAAACTACCCTATACAGAATCTCTTGGTCTAGATGATGTATACGTTTTTGGTAAGTACAATAATTATGCACTTAACGAAGAGAATAAGATGGTGTATAATGAAACCACTGGAGACATGGAAGTTGCTATAAAACTGAAGCAAGGTTTCTATAATTATAAATATGTAATCAAAGATGCAGAAGAAGTAGTGCATCTAAATACGATTTCTGGAAACTTTCATTTCACTGAAAACAATTACCTAATTTTGGTGTATTACAGAAATTTCGGGGATATGTACGACAGTATTATTGGGATAGGTACAACCAATTCTAGAGATATTACGAATTAATGTATCTTAGAGCTAAAGAGACCAAAGCAATAGTAACACGCTAGAAGCTGCAGTAGCATGGATAACAAATCATCTTTAACCACTAAAGGCAGATATCAACTAAAATACAGAGGGGTTGAATGTCTTAATTGCAAACATCCTTTGGACATGAGCGATAAGTTTTGTCCTAATTGCTCTCAGATGAATAGCCTTAAAAAGCCTTCATTAAAAGATTTTTTTGATGAGTTTTTTTCCAGCCTAATATCCTACGACTCAAAACTCTTAAAAACACTTTCTACCCTTTTAATAAAGCCTGGTACCATCACTAGAGATTATATGAATGGTAAAAGAGTATCGTATACCAACCCTTTTCGTTTTTTATTAAGCTTAGGTATTATTTATTTCCTAATGAGTGGCATGGCTTCCGACTTTGGAGCATTGGATCGTTTTGCAGAAGAAAATACCAAAGGTACCTTTAAACAAAATGGTCCTTTTTCCTTTACCTATTCAAACGAAGAAAACAGCATTGCTGTGGATAGTTTAACTCCTGAACAAAGTGACAGTGCACGCATTGCATTGTTAGAAAGACTAGAAGCCAGTGGCAATAAATTAGTCCCTGGAGATGTCCTAAATATGGTAGATTCCTTGCAGCAATTGGAAGGTGTTAACGAAGAACCAATTAGAAAAGACTCTTTGATTTTGGCAGATCCTATCGGATACTTTAACGGTTTAAAAGAAGATTCATTTTTTGATCGTTTTTACAACAAACAAGATTTTTTTCAAACCTTGGCCAAAGAACGCAATATATATAGTTTTAGTCAATTGGGTGATAGCATTCCCATTCCAAGTACCTATGAAAATAAAATGGCTTTTAGCTCTGGGCAGAGTATACGGAAATTAGCCAAGCAGCCTGGTTCCTTTATACAATCCCTTATTTCCAAGTTTCCATTTGTCATTTTTTTCTTTTTACCCGTGTTCGCCCTATTCATTTGGTTGATGTATGTCCGAAAAAAGTTCACTTATATCGATCATTTGATCTTTAGCTTTCATAATCAATCTCTCTTGTTTATCTTGCTCATTGTAAGCTTTATAATCGATGCCATTTTTGGCACGGTGAGCAGCCCCATTTTTTTGCTCATTTTTTCGTTCTATTTGTATAAATCGATGCGGAAATTTTATGGGCAAGGAAGATTTAAAACTATTGTTAAATACCTGCTGCTTAATACTATTTTTGTTATTTTAGCTTCCATATCAGTTACGATTCTGCTTACAGGAAGCGCATTAACGTATTAGAACTATGATTACTCAAGTAACCAAGGGCATTAAAATATCGGTAGACACAAGTTTTGAAGGTACTTTCTTCAAAAACTACAAAATGCATTTTGCTTTTGGCTATACGATTACCATAGAAAACCAGAGCAAAGATTCAGTGCAATTAACTTCACGTCATTGGCAAATTTATGATGCGCTCAACGAATTGGAGATGGTAGATGGTGAAGGTGTTATTGGTAAAAAACCAGTAATCAAACCGGGAGAATCACATACCTATAGTTCTGGATGTCTGCTTGCATCTCCTATAGGGGCTATGAAAGGGCATTACAATATGGTTAATTTTAGCTCTACTGAGAAATTTAGAGTGTACATTCCAACTTTTAAATTTAGTGCACCTTTTGCATTAAATTAAACCATTTTCTTTCTTATTTTTAGGCAAATACAGCACACTTTAAGGGATATAAATCCTTGAAGTTAAGTGTAGATTTCTTGTTGTATATACTTGTCATTTTTACAGTCGCTTTTATTTTATTAACGCTAGACGTTTTACTACCTTTGAACAGTTAATTTTAAAAAAGAATAAAAATGGGAAAAGGTGTTTTTCAGGTCCCCACAGCGTATAATGAAACCATTAAAAGTTTCGCCCCAGGCACTCCAGAGAGAGCAGCCGTATTAGCTCAGTACAAAGCCTATTTCAATGGAACGGAAGATATTCCGCTCTATATTGGAAACGAAGAAATTAGAACGGGAAACACCCGTACAATGTCACCTCCACATGATCATCAACATAGTGTTGGACAATACCACATTGCGGATAAAGCATTGGTAGAAAAAGCGATTGCCACTTCCTTAGAAGCAAGAGACGCTTGGGCAAATCTAGTTTGGGAGCAGCGGGCCGCCATCTTTTTAAAAGCAGCAGAGCTCCTAGCAGGTCCGTACAGAGCTAAGATCAATGCGGCTACCATGATTGCACAATCAAAAACCATTCACCAAGCGGAGATAGATGCTGCATGCGAGTTTATTGATTTTCTGAGATTCAACGTAGAGTATATGTCTCAGATTTATGAAGAACAGCCAGACTCTGCTGAAGGCATTTGGAATAGAGTAGAATATAGACCCTTAGAAGGTTTTGTGTATGCTATAACTCCCTTTAACTTTACAGCGATCGCGGGCAATTTACCGGCAAGTGCAGCTATGATGGGTAATGTAGTTGTTTGGAAACCAAGTGACAGTCAAGTATTCTCGGCAAAGGTCATTGTAGATGTCTTCAAAGAAGCGGGGTTACCAGATGGCGTTATTAATGTAGTATATGGAGATCCTGTTATGATCACAGAAACGGTGCTTGCAAGTCCAGATTTTTCTGGGATACACTTTACAGGCTCCACCTATGTTTTTAAAGAACTATGGAAGCAAATTGGAAACAATATTCATACCTATAAAACATATCCTAAAATCGTAGGTGAAACGGGTGGAAAAGATTTTATAATTGCGCATCCAACCGCAAAACCACAACAAGTAGCCACTGCCATTACTCGCGGTGCATTTGAATTTCAAGGACAAAAATGTAGTGCGGCGTCTAGGGTTTACCTACCAAAATCCACCGCTACAGAAATCCTAGAAAGCGTAAAGAAAGATGTTGCTTCTTTTAACCAACCTGGGTCTCCTGAAGATATGAGTAATTTTATCACCGCCGTGATCCATGAAGGCTCTTTTGATAAACTTGCTTCCTACATAGATCAAGCCAAAAAAGATAGCAATGCAGAAATTATTGCTGGGGGTAATTATGATAAAAGTAAAGGTTATTTTATAGAACCAACTGTTATTTTGACTACAGACCCTAGGTACACTACCATGGAAACTGAATTATTTGGACCTGTAGTAACCATCTATATATACGATGATAAAGATTGGGCTGCCACACTACAATTAGTTGATAGTACTTCCGAATATGCACTAACAGGAGCAGTCTTAGCTACCGACCGTTATGCGATAGAAGAGGCAACCAAAGCTTTGCAAAACTGCGCAGGGAATTTCTATATTAATGATAAGCCCACTGGTGCGGTTGTAGGACAGCAACCTTTTGGAGGTGCTAGAGCTTCTGGAACGAATGACAAGGCAGGTTCTGCTCAAAACTTATTGCGCTGGGTTTCTCCAAGATTAATAAAAGAAACTTTTGTAACTCCAGAAGACTACAGATACCCTTTTTTAGGAGCATAAACCACTTGTTCTTTATATACCATAAACCGTCTGCATTAGTAGGCGGTTTTTTTGTTTAAATTAAACTAGGTTGATGCAACAAAGCAAATTTTGCTTAGCTCATTAACTTCAAAAAATAGTGTACCTTTAAATGGACAGAGTTTCATAAAATTTTGTCCACAATTACCAAGATTCAGAGAAACATCTCCCCCACATAATGCTTACCCAGAATAAGAGGAAAGAATTTGAAAAATGATCAAATCGTTTTTCAAAAATCAATAATTATTCTAGTAAGTAGTAATAAACAGGGTATGACCATATCAGAGATAAAACAAATCATAAAAAGCAATCAGGACGACATTGCTTTTGTTATTGGGAATGGAATTAATCGGTATCCAAATAATCCGAATGCCTTATCCTGGGACGATTTATTAATTCAATTATGGGATAAGGTATCCTTACAAACACTTACCAAAAGACCCAACGGGATTTCGTTGACCGAATTTTACGATATTTTAGAACTTGAAAATACGCGTGAAACAAACCTTCAAAAGGAAGTTACTAAGCTTATGTCTGACTGGACTCCCTTAAGTCATCACCAATTGATTATAGACAAAATTAGAGCAATAGATGCTCCCATTTTAACCACAAATTTTGAAGAGACTTTTGCAAAAACCTTTGACTACAAACAATTAAAAATCCCAGAGTCTAAGTTCACAGACTTTTATCCTTGGACCACCTATCATGGTAATAAACAACTCCACCATCCAACAGCGGGATTTGGAGTTTGGTACATCAATGGAATGATCCATTACCATCGGAGTATTCGATTGGGGCTTAGTCATTATATGGGTAGTGTAGAAAGAGCAAGGAACTTTATTCATAAAGGAAATGAAGAAAGGCTCTTTTCTGGTAAAAATATCGTTCACTGGAAAGGATACAATACCTGGCTTCAGATAATTTTCAATAAATCTCTTTTTATTTTTGGCCTCGGTTTGGAAGAAAATGAAACCTTTTTAAGATGGTTACTAATAGAAAGAATAAAATATTTTAAAAGATTTCCAAATAGACGACATAAAGGCTGGTATCTCCAAAAGCGCAGTAACAATGGTACTGATGCAGGTAAAAAGTTCTTTTTAGAAAGAATTGGTTTTGAAGTAATTGAAGTAGACGACTATTCCGATTTATATGAACACATATGGCAATAAATCAAAGCAAATTGTACCGTCCTATTCCATTAATGGGAAAGTTCAAATTTCTTATCTTTAGTTGAAATACTTAGCATTTAAATATTAAACTTGATGAAAAATAAGCTAGTAAAAATTGCAATATTTGCGGCTTTGATTGCTATTGTTGTTGTAGTAATTTTAAAACTATTAGGACACGACAATCCAACGGTTACCGGAGGTGCAGTCGCAGGAGGAGTAATCGGTGCCTTAGCAGGGAGTTTTGGAAAAAAAAGCAACCAATACTAGGACTTCAAAAACTCATAGATAAAATCCAAGAAACCATCTAAAAAGAATAAAAAAAGAACCTTGAAACACTACTAACATGAAAAAAATGACTTGCAGACAATTGGGTGGTGCTTGTGACCACGAATTTACCGCCGCTACTTTTGAGGAAATGGCAACACTTAGCAAACAACACGGAATGGAAATGTTTCAAAAAGGAGATGAAGCACATTTAAAAGTCATGAATGAAATGAAGGAATTGATGAAAACTCCTGATGCCACTAAAAAATGGTTCGATCAAAAAAGAAATGAATTTAACGCCTTACCACTGATAAACTAAGGTAACAACCACCTAAAAACCCTATACTATGAAATTAGGCGCTTTCTCTATAAGTCTTTCCGTAAAGAATATTCACAAATCTAAGCAGTTTTATGAAACCCTAGGATTTAGCATTTTTGCAGGTGATCTAGAACGAAAATACGCTGGTAGGGCTTTTCGAAGGGATGTTCGAAAAGAACATGCTAACTTTTAATCCGGGTTGGGATGAAAATGCACAAAAAATAGTATCATTTCAGGACGTACGCGAAATTCAAGAACATTTAAAACAAAATAAAATAGATATTGGAACACCCATAGAAGAAAACAGTTCAGGACCAGCAAGTTTTATGATTGTAGATCCTGATGGTAATCCTATTCTTATAGATCAGCATGTCTAAGCAGTAGCATCAACGATAGCTGGGTAACCTTTTAATGGACACTAGCGTCCTATTCTAAAAAAGATCATGAAATTTCGATATTTCGTTTTATGGATTACCTGCCTTTTAATGGGTTGTAGCAATGATGAGAATGCGGCAACCTCATCCACAAATTCCGAACTTAAGTACTTTGGTTTTACCCTAGTAGATACCTATTGGGACGACCCCACTGATGCAGAAATAAAAAACGTTTATATAGATGAAGTGGCCTCTTTCTCCAATATAGCAGATCTTCTGGTCTTAAATCCAGAGGATCAAATAGTATCTCGAATGCAAGCCATGGAGGTATTACAAATGAAAGCCGTTCTACATTTAAACGAAATTTTCTTTCTTAGAATGGATGCAGATGCACCTTCTGGAAATAGGTATCAACTACGTGATGATTACCAACTAAGATGGGACACCTTTATCACCACTAATAGCTTAATAGAAAATCAAAATCTGATACAAGCATTTTATGTGGGCGAAGAACCTACCTGGAATGGAATCCCCTTTTTAGAATTACAAGCTGCCTCGGATTATATAAAAGCATCCATACCCCAAGTTCCTATTCTGATAATAGAAGCATACCCCATTTTAAATGAACTTCAAATACCTGCTTCTGTAGACTGGATTGGTTTTGATCATTATTTTATAAAAGACCCCCAAACAGATCCTGATTTTCAAGCAGAATTAACACTTCTAAAATCAAAACTTGTTTTGGAACGTCAGAAGTTAGTTTTCGTAATGGATACTCATTTCATACCCGAAATACACAGAGACTTAGCGGGTATTAATTTAGAGGAAATGGGCACAGTTGCCCAGAACTATTATGAACTAGCAATTTCAGAACCTAAATCAATTGCGATTTTAGGGTATTTCTGGCCTAGTGGTTTCGATTCAGATGAGGCCATTGGAGCCCGAGGGTTTCCAGAGAGTATTAAAAATGAAATCATTGCCATAGGCAAAAATATTTCTAAAAAACCCAAGTAAAAAATTCTCAAAACAGGTGAAACCTACTGAAAGATACCACAACATATTTCAGGTCCATACGTTCCTATTTATACCACTCTTAAATCAATACTTATGGATTTAAAAATCACCACATTACTCGCCTTACTAGGCAGTATTATCTTAGTGCTCACCAATAGCTTTTATTTTATAAATAGTTTAGTACAGTCTTGGCGTATTCTTGGAGTCCCTGGATTTATACCCAACTTTTTGAATGTCCTTGGAAGCCTACTAATTATGTTCTTCTTTATAGCACTATATCAAAAACAGGAGTAATTTGCTATGGAAAATATCAATTCCCTTTTAGAGGTTCCTATAAAACCTAAACAGCGCAAGACCTCTCCTATCGATAGTAATACGAAAACAATACTAAAAATTGTTAGAGATACTTTTGCTTTTTTTTTATTTACCTAGCTTCTTATATGGTTCTTTTTGCAGCAGATGGTATGTCTAGAAGCGAACGAGAAAAGGTTGCTATACTGGTTTTAATAATCTTGGTATTCACGTATACACTATTGACCAACCTCACTTTTAAGTTGGTTTCTTTGCTCTACTCTGCCGTTGTATTTGTATTAATTTTATATATTATTGATTACCGACAACTTACTACGTCGCATGCATTAGTACTCTTTGGCATTATTGGTACTGGCGCCCTTTTTCATTTTTTTAAACGCCATCAAAGCGAAACAAATATTAAAAACAAAGTTCCCACGGTAATTAATCTTTCTGATTTTGATTTAATTGGTACACTGAAGCAGAACCTAGTTGAAGAGGCTTTTATAAAAAAGAGAGAGTTGAGTATAAATAAAAGAGCCTACAAAAACTACAAACCCGTCCTAGTACATAAAAACACCAGTGATCCCTCACAAATGGTACTAAAATATACCAACAAGGACGACTTGCATTTTACCCTAATAATTACGGAGTTGGGATGTGTTTATATAGATCATTGGAAACGCAATGATCAAACTCCAATGATTAATAAGTTTATTTTTGAGGCTGTTCAAGAAATGTCTTAATAGATTTTTCTAAAAAGCAACCTTTGAATAAAAAATCGTCTTAGTAGTAAAACAAACATCATGAAAAAACAGCTCCTACTATTACTGGTCACTTTTGTATTTCTCTTCGCTTGTTCCAATGATGACGATCAGGGAGGGTTCATTAATGTTATTGCAGGTTGTGGCGTATCTAATGTAGCCCAAGATTTAGATTGGCTTCGAGAAGAGATCAACAGAAGGGAAGATAGCACTGCTGAAGAAATGAAATACTGCTATATCATCAGTGCAGATTTAAATGGAGAAACCATTTTTATTTACGAAGACTGCAATCCTTTAGTAGATAAGGCCTTTCCAATTCTTAATTGCGAAGGGACCATCATCAACCCAATAGAGGCAACGGAACCTTTCCCGTATGCCGATATTGCCAATAGGCAACTTTTGTGGACGCCTTCCAATTTTGAGTGTAGTTTTAATTTATAAGTTCTTCATGCTTTTTATTTAATTCACTAATAATCAATACATTAAATAAAATTAGAGGCATTTTTTACAATTTATATGTAAATTTAACGTTAATTAATTGTAAATTAATAGCATTTAACGCCTTAAATCTTCAAAAGTTATGAAACAAGTACAATTAAATAATCAGCAGAAAGAAGTGAAAAAAAATAGCTTAGGAGACTTTCCCAAGCAGGTAAGAACCTATGCAAAAAAATGTAGAACTTCGTATTTACGTATGCTCAGTCTCTGAGTTCACCCTTTATATTTCAAAGGCAAATACACCACTTTCTTGGTTTCAAAAAAGTCTTCTTTAAAAAAGGAAGACAAGGGAGTTACTGTGGCTTTTTTATACAATGCCAGTTCTTCTGTTAAATCTCCTCCTTTTAAATAGAGAATCCCATTTTTTCTCTCGTGTAGCGATTCTTTCTTAATACGCCCTTTTACCCAATGTACAAAAGTAGGCATCGCAGCTACGGCTCTACTCACTATAAAATCAAATTGCATATCCAGTTCTTCTACTCTCTTATGATGTGCGGTAACATTGGTAAGCTTAAGCCCATCTATGACCTCTTCTACCACTTTTATTTTTTTTCCAATTGCATCTACCAAAGTAAACTGTGTCTCAGGAAAGAGAATGGCTAAAGGGATCCCAGGAAAACCACCCCCTGTACCTACATCCAAGACTTCCGTTCCAGGTAAAAACTGATGCACTTTAGCGATACCCATAGAATGTAACACATGCCTTAGATATAACTCATCAATATCCTTTCTAGAAACCACATTTATTTTTGAATTCCAATCTTTATAAAGGACTTCCAATTGCAATAGTTGATCCTTCTGAATTTGGGTTAATTTTGTGAAATATTTAAAAACAAATTCGGCTTTCATTTTTATCTTTGCATTTGCACAAAAGTAGCACTTTAATAAATCATAAATATTTACTTTTTAGAAAGGTTTACACATTAAGAAGTCGATAAATCCGTTATATTTACAAAAAACACAATTTCCTATGGACAAAGGCACCATTCGGTTTTCAAGAAAAGATTCTGCCCAGTTCTTCAGAACCCTGAACAAGAGAGTTAATACTTACTTTAATGAAAATAATATAAAGAAAACAG
Organism: uncultured Flavobacteriaceae bacterium; assembly: GCA_947500575.1. Lineage (GTDB taxonomy): Bacteria > Bacteroidota > Bacteroidia > Flavobacteriales > Flavobacteriaceae > CANMSI01. The sequence continues at coordinate 527,448 of CANMSI010000004.1, forward strand.
GAAACTGGCGACTTCATTTAAAGACCGTTGTAATGTTCACCCTGTTTCTAGCTCCCTATTTTTTAATTCTTACCCTCAACCTTCCGCTTTGGGCCAATTTATTATTGACCATAACGATGGGTGTTGGTATGGCTGGAGTTGGTATGAATGTAATGCATGATGGAAATCATGGCTCATATTCCAATAAAAAATGGGTAAATAAATTAATGGGCAGCAGCATCTACATTCTTGCTGGAAATGTCTACAACTGGCAGGTACAACACAATGTATTGCACCATACGTATACTAATATTCATGAACATGATGAAGATTTAGAAGCCGGGCGTATTTTAAGATTTTCGAAGCATACGAAATGGATGAAGCATCATAAATTTCAACATTACTACTCTGTTTTTCTCTACGGATTGCTCACATTTAATTGGGCAATTACAACAGATTTTCAGCAGATGTATCGTTATATGAAACGAAAATTATCCTACGGAAAATTACCCAGTCCTGTTACCAATTGGAGCACCTTGGTAATTACCAAATTATTATATATCACCATATGGATTGTATTGCCATTGGTTTTTATTGAAATTGCATGGTGGAAAATTTTGATCGGCTTCTTTTTAATGCATTATGTGGCTGGCGTAATTTTAAGTGTCGTTTTTCAATTAGCGCATGTGGTGCATGATGCGGATACCCCTTTACCAGACGAAAGCGGGACTATGAAAAATACCTGGGCCATACATCAACTGTTTACTACGGTAAATTTTGGAACTAAAAACAGAATTGTAAATTGGTTTACAGGTGGATTAAATCATCAAGTTGAACATCATATTTTTCCTAACATAAGTCATGTACATTACACAAAAATTTCTAAAATTGTGAAACAAACGGCAAAGGAGTTTAATTTACCCTATAATGAGTATAAAACTACCAGAAAAGCTATAATTTCGCATTTTAAACATTTAAAAGAGTTGGGTAAAAAGCCTACCCTTCAATACCAGTAAATTTTTTAAGCATATGAGCAACCCATTATCCGATAGAATTAAAAACATGTCTACTTCGGCCACACTTGCTATGGCTGCAAAAGCAAGAGAATTAAGAAATGAAGGGAAAGATATTATAGGACTGAGTTTAGGAGAACCAGACTTTAATATTCCAGATTTTATCAAAGAGGCTGCGAAGGAAGCTGTAGATCAAAACTACAGTAGTTATACACCTGTGGATGGGTATGCCGACTTAAAACAAGCTATTTCCAATAAGTTTAAAAGAGATAACAACTTAGCCTATGGGCTTCATCAAATAGTAGTCTCAACAGGCGCTAAACAGTCGTTGGCAAATGTTGCTATGATTATGCTGAATAAAGGAGATGAAGTCATTTTACCTGCGCCTTTCTGGGTAAGTTATAGTGATATTGTAAAACTGGCAGAAGGTGTTCCTGTAGAAGTACCTACTAGTATTAGCACTGACTTTAAAATGACCCCTGCTCAATTAGAAGCAGCGATTACCCCTAAAACCAAAATGCTTTGGTTTAGCTCTCCTTGTAACCCTAGCGGCTCTGTATATAGCAAAGCTGAATTGGAAGGTTTAGCTGAAGTTTTAAAAAAACACCCTCATATTTATATTGTTTCTGATGAAATATATGAGCATATTAATTTTGTTGGTGGCCATGTGAGTATTGCTGGTATTGATGGGATGTATGACCGCACTATTACGGTTAATGGTGTATCTAAAGCATTTGCCATGACAGGTTGGCGTATTGGTTATATTGGCGCTGCAGATTGGATTGCAAAAGCTTGCACTAAATTCCAAGGACAGAATACCAGTGGCGCAAATGCCATTGCTCAAAGAGCAACCATAGCAGCCTTAGAAGCACCGGTAAGTAAAATTCAATTCATGATCGATGAGTTCCATAGAAGAAGAGACCTTATTCTTGAACTTCTTGGGGAAATCGATGGGTTTAACCTCAACGTACCAGAAGGTGCTTTTTATGTCTTTCCGGACATCTCAAGTTTCTTTGGAAAAACCATTCACGGAACTACAATTAACAATGCATCTGAATTTGCGCTTTACCTTTTGGAAAATGCAAATGTTGCTACGGTGACTGGGGAAGCATTTGGCAACCCAAATTGTATTCGCATCTCGTATGCCGCTTCAGAAAAAGAGTTAAGAGAAGCTGTGACTAGGATAAAAAACGTGCTTTAAAATGCTACTTCTTAAAGAAGTTCTCCAAGCAACAAAGCTTACGTACGTTTCCAAAAATAAGGTGTAAAGAGAATTAGTACTGTAAAGAGTTCTAGCCTCCCTAACAGCATCAAAAAACCGCACCACCATTTTCCGGCGGCAGGAAGTCCATTAAAATTACTTACTGGATTTAAGCTTCCAAAAGCAGGCCCCACATTCCCTAAAGAAGAGGCGGCTCCGCCAATGGCGGACTCAAAATCGAGCCCTAAAAAGCTGAGTACCATGGCGCCAATAATAAAGGTAAGCATGTACAAAACGAAAAAACCAATAATGTTATAGACAATGTGTTCTTTCACCGTTTTATCATTATAACGAACAGGGATAATAGCATTGGGATGCAAGGTTCGCTTAAATTCTAACAAACCATTTTTAATGATTAATAAATGCCGCATTACTTTTATACCACCGGCTGTAGAACCCGCAGAACCTCCTAAAAACATTAAACCAAAAAAGAAGACCGTTAAAAAGGGTGTCCAACTAGTAAAATCTGCTGTAACAAACCCAGTGGTAGTAATAACTGCTATTATTTGAAAAAGGGCATGTCTTATGGCCGCTTCAGCCTCTCCAAATACCATTGGGTGGTAATCAGAAATAGGTACATTCGCTTTAAAATAAACTACTAAAGCGCAGATGATGGTAAAAGATATAATAAAGAGGCTATAAAACTTAAACTCTTCATCTTTTAATATTTTTTGCACTTTACCCTTAAAAGCGAAATAACTTAGTACAAAGTTCGTCCCCGCCAAAAACATAAATAAAATAACAATATACTGTATCAGCGGCTGATCATTCCAATACGCTAAACTTACATTCTTGGTCGAAAATCCACCTGTAGACAAAGTAGCCAAGGCATGGTTCATAGCATCAAAAACAGACATTCCCGCCAAGCTTAAAAGTATGGTCTCCGCAACAGTGTATCCAAAATAGATAAGCCATAAACGCTTTGCGGTATCTGTAATTCTAGGATGTAATTTATCTGCATTAGGGCCTGGAGCTTCGGCCGCAAATAATTGCATTCCTCCAATTCCTAAGAGCGGTAAAATGGCAATAGCCAGAACAATGATACCCATACCTCCTATCCAATGCGTAAGACTCCTCCAAAATAGAATTCCTTCTGGCAAAGATTCAATATCGTCTAAAATAGAGGCACCAGTAGTAGTATATCCAGAGATTGTTTCAAAAAAAGCATTGGTAATATCAGGGATTGCCCCTGAAAAAAGATAGGGAAGTACACCAGATATCGACATCACTAACCATCCAAAAGTAACAATGATGTATCCTTCTTTACGTTTCACCACCTTTTCATGTCCTCTTGTATAAAACATGGTAAGGGTGCCCGCTAACATGGTCACTATTGCAGCTAAGGTAATATCCAAAGTTGCGCCATCCTTATAAATACCACTTACCAAAGCAGCAAGCATCATAAAGAAGCCATTGAACAACAATAGCAATCCCATAAGATGAAAAATTATTTTGGAATTTAAGCCCATCTTACCCTATAAGAATAGTTTTTCTATTTTCTTAATTGCCCTAGGCAAACAGCAGACTACTACTCTATCTCCCTCGGTAATTTGAAAGTCTCCAAGAGCAATAATACCCTTTCCATCCCTTACAACTCCACCAATAGTAGCAGAACGAGGAAAATCTAATTCACGAATAATTCTTCCGTTTACTTCAGAAGAAGCTTTTACTTCAAATTCCAAAATTTCGGCGTTCAAATTATTTAAGCGCGTCATCGCGACCACTTCTCCTTTTCTTATGTATCGGAAAATATTATTAGCAGCTAGTAGTTTTTTATTGATCAAAGTATCAATACCAATGGACTGCGAAAGTTGAAAGTAGTCCATATTTTCTACCAGCGCAATGGTTTTTTTAATATGCTTAGATTTTGCTACCAAGCAAGACATAATGTTCGTTTCAGAATTACCAGTTACTGCCACAAAAGCATCCATCGACTCTAAACTTTCTTCTTCTAGCAATTCCACATTTCTTCCATCCCCATTAATCACCAAAGCATTGGATAGATCATCTGCTAATTCAAATGCCTTTTCCTTATCCTTTTCTATCAACTTTACATTAAACTTTTGATTACAAAGATCCCTTGCAGTCTTAAAGCCAACCTTACTACCCCCTAAGATCATTACATTTTTAATTTCCTTCTTCTCTTTCCCTGTAAGCTTATAAAGCTCATCCACGCCTTCACCAGAAGTAATAAAATATACCTGATCTTCTTCCTTAAAAACGGTATCTCCTCTTGGAATAATGGTGTACTGGGTTCCTCCCCGCTGAATAGCAATGGGCATAAAATGTAATTCTGGGAAAATTTTAGCAGCTTCTTTGACCATTTTTCCCACAAAAGGAGCTGTTTTTGGCAAGGATACTCCCACCATGATCAGCGCCCCATCTTCAAACTCATAGGTATCGTTAAAAGCTGACTGATGCAACAATAATTGAATTTCTGTTGCTGCCAGTTCTTCTGGGGAAATGAGCTCATCTATTCCCAAGGCTGTAAAATCTATCTTCTCCCGATCATCAATAAATTCTGTATTGGAAATTCTAGCAATGGTTCTTTTACTCCCTAGCTGCTTGGCTAATAAGCAAAGGGTAATATTCGTAGTCTCTGAAGAGGTCACCCCAATTACCAAATCTGAACTTTCCACTTGTGCATCCTTTAACACAGCAATAGAAGTAGCATCTCCTTTTAAAACTCTGATGTCGAGATGCCCATCAGCATAGGTTAAACTTTCCTTATTGCTATCTATTAAGGTAATATCTTGTGATTCAAAAGAGAGTAGTTTTGCCAAATGAAAGCCTACCTCACCCGCGCCGGCAATTATAATTTTCATCTATCAAAAATGGGTTTTTCTGGGTATATCTTACTGATATCTCTGGCGGCTAGCACATCTGGTCGTAGCCCACGGTACAAAAGCTTAAAGCTCATATTGTGAAAGGTTTGCAAAAAGTTGCGTTACAAAATTACAACAATTTATTTTGTTGTTCCTTATAACACCTTAGTAAAACAAAGAATCGCCAGTATTATTGTATATTCTGCTAAAACAGACCTTAGATATCATCTATATCTTATCTTTGCCGAAAAATTGCCCTATATGGCTAAAAAAGTACATCCCTATAAAGATTCCGAGCTTGGTAAAAAAGAACAGGTAACCAAAATGTTCGATGCCATTTCTGGTGAATATGATGGTCTTAACAGAGTTATTTCATTTGGAATTGATGTACGATGGAGAAAAAAAGTAGTCCGTCTTTTAAAAGAAAAACAACCCAAGACCATTCTAGACATTGCCACTGGCACTGGAGATTTAGCAATAGAGTTGGTGCATACTGGAGCTGAGAAGATTGTAGGTTTGGATATTTCCCCCGGCATGCTTGAAGTTGGAAAAGACAAAGTAGCCACTAAGAAACTAGACAACACCATAGAAATGATTGTGGGAGATAGCGAAAATCTACCCTTTGACGAAGCTAGTTTTGATGCCATTACTGTTGCTTTCGGAGTGCGTAATTTTGAAACATTGGATAAGGGTTTATCTGAAATTTATAGGGTATTAAAACCAGGTGGCACATTGGTAGTTCTAGAAACTGCTGTTCCTACTAAAACTCCTTATAAACAGGGCTACCATTTATACACAAGAAACGTATTACCCCTTATTGGAAAACTCTTCTCCAAAGATAATTCTGCCTATGGCTATCTTTCCGAATCCGCATCAGTTTTTCCGCATGGTGTCGCCTTCAACAATATTTTAGCTAAAATTGGGTTTATAGCTATAGAGAATATGCCTCAAACATTTGGGGTCGCTTCTATATATGTTGCTACAAAATAGTATGAAAAGACTTTTTTTACTTTTAGTGTGCGGCTTTGTATGCTGTTATACTGCTCAGGCTCAGTTTAATGAGAAACCCATTATCAATCTGGAAACCTATGATGAACCTTTATTAAATTGGGGATATTTCTTAGGGTTTAACCAGTACGATTTTAAATTTGAATACAAAGACAACATTCAACAAGATATTCTTGTCAACAAAACTTTCGGATTCAATGTGGGGTTAATTGGTGAAATGCGTATTAACCAATTTTTAGATCTTAGATTGGAGCCAGGCTTACATTATACGCAACGAGATTTAGGCTTCCCTGGTTTCACTGAAGAGCAAGACGCCATACGAGAAGTAAAATCAACCTACATTAATTTCCCTGTACTGCTAAAAGTAAGTACCAAGCGACTAGGAAACTGGAAACCTTTTCTTATTGGCGGAGCTTCGGCATCTTTAAACCTTAGTTCCAATGAAGATAGTTTGGATGACAATAGTAGTGGTACCTTTAGATTAAAGAAAAACACCTTCTATTACGAAATGGGATTTGGTATCGAATTTTACACCGAATATTTTAAATTTACACCTTCCATAAGAGGCGTATTTGCTATTACTGACGAACTAGTGAGAGATGAAGATCCTAACAGCCCTTGGACAGGAAATATAGAAGCCTTACGTACTAGAGGAATTTTTATAAACTTTACCTTCGAATAAGAGTTTTAATTAAGTTCTTCGTACTTCTCCCAGCAGTATCGCTGCTGCCATCGCCACATTTAAACTCTCTGTTGTTTTCTTTCCGTATTGCGGAATGGTAATTTTATGATCCATAAGCGTCTTTAAAGTAGAAGAAATTCCCTTACCCTCATTGCCTAACAACAAAATCCCTTTTTCAGGAAGTTTGTTTGCATAAATAGAATCCCCGTCTAAAAAAGTCCCATAGGCAGGTACAGGAGCTTCTTGGATAAAAGTTTCCAAATCAGTATAAAGCATATGTACTCTAGTAATAGAACCCATAGTGGCTTGTAACACCTTAGAATTATAACAATCTACGGTTTGTTTAGAGCATACAAGGTGCTGAACTCCAAACCAATCACACAACCGAATAATGGTACCCAAATTCCCAGGATCTCTAACATCATCAAGTGCTACAATCCAATCCGAAAAACTAGGACGTGTAGGTTCAGGAATGTAAAACACACCTAGGATACCATTGGGAGATTGTAAACCACTCATCCGTTTTAGCTCGGATTCCGTTATCAGATGAACCACATCAGGCACTATATTTTCTAAAATATCCGTCCTTGTGGTATACACCCCATAGACCTTAAAGTGGGAGTTCAGAAGCTCCTGAACTAACTTTAATCCTTCCACCACAAATAGTCCGTGTTGATTTCGGTACTTTTTTTGCTGTAAGCTTTTTATAAATTTTATTTGGTTTTTAACAACCATACAAATAGTGTATTTTTGAGCTCTATGAAGACCCTATCGCGTTTTAAAAAAAACATAGCAAAAATAGCTTTATTATTGCTAGGTATTACAATCACTTCATGTAATGCGCTGAAAAGGGTAGATGACAATGAGCTTCTTCTTACCAAAAATAGTATTTACGCAGATGATGAAAAAGTGCTCAATGAAGATGTTCAAAGCCTCATTGTTCAAAAACCGAATAGTACACTTTTAGGATATCCCCTCCGTCTTAATTTATACAACCTAGCCAAAGTAAATCCTGATTCTTCATTTCAAAACTGGCTACAACGCAAAGAAAAAAGAGAACAAAGACTCAATAAGTTATTATCTAAAAAACAAGTAAAAAGATTGGGCGAATCCTTTTTGGTTAAAGGTTCTAGTGAATGGCTTAAAAAAATTGGAGAGCCTCCTGAAATTATTGATTCCTTAGAAACACTTCGTTCATTAGAACGATTGAAAGCTTATTACGGTAGTAAAGGATATTTTAATAGTACCGGAACTTTCAGCATAGATAGCAGTAAACGGAAACAAAGAGCAGGAGTACGCTATAAAATTGATTTAGGCAAACCCTATATATTAGATTCTGTTTCTAGGAAAATTGCCTCCAAAGCAGTAGACTCTCTATACAATTTGCATGTTGCCGCCTCCTTTATAAAATCTGGAGAACAATTCGATTTAACCAACTTTAATAAAGAAAGAGAAAGACTTACTACACTCTTTAGAAATTCTGGGATTCATAATTTTCAAGAAAGTTCCATTACCTATGACATTGCCAGAGATACCATTAAGGTGCAGGACGATCAAAAAATGGATGTAGAGCTGAATATAAAAAATCACAAAGCAAGAAGTGATAACTCCTTAACAAGTTCAGAATACAAAGTGCATCACTTCGAAAAGGTAAATATCTATGCCGACTATAATTTTAGTGATGAGAAAGATTCCTTGCAATCTATAGATTTTGACAACTACACTATTTATTTTAAAAATAAACTACGATATAAGCCTAAAGCCTTAGTTGATGCTATTTTTTTAGAAAAAGACAGTATCTATAGAGACATAGATAAAATACGTACCTACCGTCAAATCACCAATTTAAATACCTTTAAATATCCCAATATAGAACTCCTAGAAGATAGCACTCAGACCAAGTTAACTTCAAATATTTATTTAGCTGCCAGAAATAAATACTCCTTGGGTTTTAATTTTGATATTACGCATTCTAATATTCAAAGAATTGGAGTGGCTTTTAGTACTTCCTTGGTGACAAGGAATATTTTTGGCGGGGCAGAAACCCTGAGCGTATCTGCAAGAGGATCTTTCGGGCTTCTGGGAGATCAATCATTATCCGAGGATTTCTTTTCTGAAATAGGTGCCGATGTTAATCTTTCTTTCCCTAGGCTGTGGCTTCCACTGATTAATACAGAAAAAATTGTACCCTATTATATGCTCCCAAAAACCAAAGTATCTATAGGAACAAGTTTTCAAAAAAACATTGGTCTGGATAAACAAACTTTTAATACCACTTTGGGATATAATTGGACACCATCAGACAATAAAAAACATGCTGTTGAACTGCTCAATGTACAATTTGTAAATAATGTAAATACAGAAGCTTTCTTTAGGGTATATCAGAACACCTATGATAGACTAGAAGATATAGCAGATGCTTATGAGGGAGACGCCTCCTTACAGGATTTTTTTGAAGACCCTAACAATACCGGAGATGCGAATCTAATTATCCCTTCAGGAGCAAATAGCTTTATCGAGGCCATTAGCAATGGAACCGTAACACCTATTGGAGATACTGATTTTAGGGATGTAAGTCGAATTGAGGAAAGAAGAGATCGTCTTACGGAAAACAACCTCATATTTGCTACCAATTATACCTTTAGTAAGAATAATAAAAGTGGCATCAACGATAACAATTTTTATCAATTCAGGTTTAAGCTAGAAAGTGCCGGAAATCTCTTATCTGCCATTTCTAGTGTCATTCCTTTTGATGAAGACGAAAATAATAATTTGAGAGTCTTTGATGTTCCCTATTCTCAATATGTAAAAACAGAGTTTGATTTCATTAAACATTGGGATATGTCGCGGTCTAATGTGTTAGCATTTCATAGTTTCTTTGGGATTGCGATACCGTATGGAAATTCTGATAACATTCCTTTTACCCGTAGTTATTTTGCAGGAGGATCTAATGACAATAGAGCTTGGTTTCCGTATTCTTTAGGACCAGGACGCACTCAAAATGTAAACGATTTTAACGAAGCAAACCTGAAACTAGCATTAAATATAGAATATCGTTTCCCCGTTGTTGGTGATATTAAAGGAGCCTTATTCGCAGATGCAGGAAATATTTGGAACGTTTTTGATAATGTAGATGATCCGAATGCCACTTTCAATGGTTTTAGCTCTTTGGCAGATGTTGCTTTAGGTACTGGTTTTGGCTTACGATACGACTTCAGTTATTTTGTTTTCAGAGTAGATGCTGGTTTCAAAACTTACAATCCGGCAGAAGAACCTACTAGAAGATGGTTTAGAGATTATAATTTTGCTAACGCTGTACTTCAAATAGGTATTAATTATCCTTTTTAAGGCTACTTTTTTTATCAAATTCACAAAAACTATCTCTTAAAAAAGAGAAATATTATACGATACCTATAATTTAATGCCCAATAGAACTAATTCAGATGAGTTGCTTACTTTTGTGGCATTATTTGAAAAACTAAATTAGATAAGACAATTATGGCTCATACTATAAAACCAGGAGTTGCAACAGGAGATGAAGTTCAAGATATATTTAACCATGCTAAGGAAAACGGATATGCGCTTCCTGCAGTAAACGTTATTGGTTCTGATACCATTAATGGTGTGTTAGAAACAGCAGCGGAATTAAACGCTCCTGTAATCATACAATTCTCAAATGGTGGAGCTCAATTTAATGCAGGTAAAGGACTATCAAATGAAGGACAACAAGCAGCTATCTTAGGAGCTGTTGCCGGTGCAAAGCACGTACACCAGCTTGCCGAAGCATACGGTGCAACGGTTATTTTACACACTGATCATTGCGCAAAGAAACTGTTACCTTGGATAGACGGACTCTTAGATGCTAGTGAAGAGCATTTTGCAAAAACTGGGAAGTCCTTGTTTAGTTCGCATATGATCGACCTATCTGAAGAGCCCATTGAAGAGAATATTGAGATTTGCAAGGGATATTTAGAGCGCATGAGCAAAATGAATATGACCCTAGAAATAGAGCTAGGGATCACAGGCGGTGAAGAAGATGGAGTTGACAATTCTGATGTGGACGATTCTAAGTTATATACCCAACCAGAAGAAGTAGCGTATGCATTCGAAGAATTATCCAAAGTAAGTCCAAAATTCACTGTGGCTGCCGCTTTTGGAAATGTACATGGAGTATACAAGCCAGGGAACGTTAAATTAACTCCAAAAATTTTAAAGAACTCACAGGAGTATGTTTCAGAAAAATATGGTGTAGAACATAATCATATCGACTTTGTTTTTCATGGGGGTTCTGGTTCAACTGTTGAAGAAATTAGAGAAGCGATTGGCTACGGCGTGATCAAAATGAACATTGATACCGACTTGCAATACGCTTTCCTGTCGGGCGTAAGAGATTATGTTCAGGATAAAAAAGACTTTTTACAAACGCAAATTGGGAATCCAACAGGTGCTGATGAGCCTAATAAAAAATTCTATGATCCAAGAGTTTGGTTACGCGAAGGAGAAAAGTCATTTGTGACTCGTTTAAAGAAAGCCTTTGAAGATTTAAATAATGTAAATACCTTGTAGTACATTTGTAACATCTTTAAACAATTAATGCGTAGCATATGACAGCTTGGTTTAAGAGAACTGAAAAAGGAATACAAACCGCAACAGATCAGAAAAAAGACACTCCAAAGGGCCTTTGGTACAAGTCTCCCACTGGGAAAATTGTGGAATCTGAAGAATTGGCCAAAAACTTTTATGTAAGTCCAGAAGACGATTATCACGTTCGGATTGGTAGTAAAGAGTACTTCGAAATTCTTTTTGATGATAATAAATTTAAAGAGTTAGACACTAAACTTACTTCTAAAGACCCTTTAAAGTTTGAGGATAATAAAAAATATTCAGACCGACTAAAAGCCGCCCAGAAAAAAACAGGATTAAAAGATGCTGTCAGAACCGCCGTTGGAAAATCCATTGGAAAGGACATCGTTATTGCCTGTATGGATTTTAGTTTTATAGGCGGGTCCATGGGGAGTGTGGTAGGAGAAAAAATAGCGAGAGCTATTGATTATTCTATAAAGAAGAAAATTCCATTTTTAATGATCTCTAAATCTGGAGGTGCCAGAATGATGGAAGCGGCCCTATCTTTAATGCAATTAGCAAAAACCTCAGCGAAGCTAGCCCAACTTGCAGAAGCTAATATTCCTTATATTTCTTTATGCACAGATCCTACTACAGGTGGAACTACTGCATCCTATGCGATGCTTGGAGATATCAATATTAGTGAACCGGGTGCTTTAATAGGCTTTGCTGGCCCTAGAGTAGTGAAAGAAGCCACCGGAAAAGAGCTTCCCGAAGGTTTTCAAACGGCGGAATTTGTAAAAGAACATGGCTTCCTAGATTTTATTACGCACCGTAGAGATTTAAAAAAGAAAATTAATTTATATGTTGATCTAATACAGAATATCCCTGTTAGATCCTAATAAACTCCCATGAAGTTCTTAATCACCCTAGCATCTACCACCATGTGCTTTTGGTTACTATGCTGCTCTACAGATGCGGATACTCCTGAAGAAGCAAATAATATGCAAAGTGAGCAAGAGAACAGTAATGCTATGGCCGAAGTAACCGCAGTATCTGCGACAGGAGCTTCATCTTCCTATATTTTTGAAGTAACCATAAAAAGTCCTGATACTGGCTGCGATCAATATGCAGATTGGTGGGAGGTGCTTACTTTAGAAGGTAATTTACGCTATCGGAGAATTTTGACGCACAGCCATGTTACGGAACAACCTTTTACAAGAGGCGGAGGCCCCATCGATATTTCGGAAGATACCGAAGTATATATTAGAGCACATATGAACTCGAGCGGGTATGGCATAAAGGCTTTCAAAGGGTCTGTTTCTCAAGGTTTTATTGCTACAGAACTTGATTCAGAGTTCTCAAAATCTTTAGAGACCATGGAACCTCTTCCTCAAGGATGTGCTTTTTGATACATTGATAAAGCAAGTATTTCGTTTTATTTGTTTATTTTACTTCCCTTTTAAGTTAAATTTCCATTATAATTAGTACCTTTGCGCCCTGATTGAAAATCAATCAAATACATAAAAATCATTAAAAACAATATTGGAATGTATTTAACAAAAGAAATTAAAGCCGATCTTTTTAAAAAACACGGCAAAGATGCAAAGGATACAGGATCTACTGAAGGGCAAATAGCTTTATTCACTTTCCGTATCAACCACCTTACTGGACACCTTAAAAATAACCGTAAAGATTTTAACACAGAGCGTTCTTTAGTTCGCTTGGTAGGTAAGAGAAGAAGTCTTTTAGATTATTTAAAGAAAAAAGACGTTGTTCGTTATCGTGAGGTAATCAAAGAATTAAATATTAGAAAATAATTTTAAGGGGGAAGCATTTTGCTTCCCCTTTTTATACTACTCTTGTCTCGAGAGTTTCGGGGTATTTTTTTAAAGCTTCAGCACTTTTTGAAGCAAACACAAAAAGCTATTACATAGTTTTTCATTGGTCAGACAACACACAACAACACAACCCTGTCCGTCCGGTAAGACGGGAGACCATTGTTTAACAAATTCGTTTTAAACGAATCAAATCTTATTTTATGATTCCAAAAGTATTTAAAGAGGTCATTGACCTTGGGGACGGTAGAGAAATTTCTATCGAAACCGGAAAATTGGCAAAACAGGCGCATGGTTCTGTGGTTGTCCAATCAGGCAAGTGTATGTTATTATGTACCGTTGTTTCCAATTACAAACAAGCAGATGTTGACTTTTTACCATTAACGGTAGATTACAGAGAAAAATTTGCAGCTGCAGGACGTTATCCTGGAGGTTTCTTTAAAAGAGAAGCCAGACCAAGTGATGGCGAAGTATTAACCATGCGATTAGTGGATCGTGTATTACGTCCGCTTTTCCCAAAAGATTACCACTCAGAAACACAGGTGATGATCCAATTAATGTCTCATGATGATGATGTAATGCCAGATGCAATGGCAGGATTAGCAGCTTCTGCGGCAATTCAATTATCGGATTTCCCTTTTGAATGTCCAATTTCTGAAGCAAGGGTAGGTCGTGTTAATGGTGAGTTTATCATCAATCCAACGCGTGCGCAATTAGCGGAGTCAGACATCGATATGATGATTGGTGCCTCTGCAGATTCAGTAATGATGGTAGAAGGTGAAATGGATGAGATTTCTGAAGAAGAAATGGCAGATGCAATTAAGTTTGCACATGAAGCGATTAAAGTTCAATGTGCTGCTCAGGTAAAATTAGCAGAAGCATTTGGAAAGAAAGAAGTTCGTGAATATGAAGGTGAAAGAGAAGAAGAAGATTTAGCTAAAAAAGTGCATGATATGGCATACGACAAAGTATATGCTATTGCGAAAGCTGGTTCTTCGAAGCACGAAAGAGGTGCTGCATTTTCTGAAATAAAAGAAGAAATCAAGGCTACATTTTCTGAAGAAGAATTAGAAGACTTTGGTGATCTAGTATCTAAATATTATGGAAAAGCAGAAAAAGCTGCCATACGCGATTTAACCTTAAATGAAGGATTGCGCTTAGATGGTCGTAAAACGGATGAAATTAGACCCATTTGGTGCGAAGTAGATTACCTACCATCCACGCATGGCTCTTCTATCTTTACGCGCGGGGAAACTCAGGCCTTAGCAACCGTAACTTTAGGAACCTCTAGAGATGCGAACCAAATAGATATGCCATCACACGAAGGCGAAGAACGTTTCTATTTACACTATAACTTCCCTCCTTTTTGTACAGGAGAAGCAAGACCCATTCGTGGAACATCTCGTAGAGAAGTAGGACATGGTAACCTAGCACAACGTGCTTTAAAAGGAATGATCCCAGAAGATTGTCCTTATACTGTAAGAGTTGTATCTGAGGTATTAGAATCCAATGGATCATCGTCTATGGCTACTGTATGCTCTGGAACTATGGCACTGATGGATGCTGGTGTACAGATGACAAAACCAGTTTCTGGTATTGCTATGGGGTTAATCTCTGATGCAGATTCTGGAAAGTATGCGGTATTATCTGATATTTTAGGTGATGAAGATCACTTAGGAGATATGGATTTTAAAGTAACTGGTACTGCAGATGGTATTACCGCTTGCCAAATGGACATTAAAGTAAAAGGCTTGTCTTACGAGATTTTAGTAAATGCTTTAAAACAAGCTCGTGATGGTCGTTTACATATCTTAGAGAAATTAACAGATACCATCGCTGCACCAAATGCAGATGTTAAAGGGCATGCTCCTAAAATGGTTACAAGACGCGTTCCTAACGAATTCATTGGAGCCTTAATTGGACCCGGTGGAAAAGTTATTCAAGAAATGCAGAAAGAAACGGAAACCACTATTGTTATTAATGAAGATCCAGTAACAGAAGAAGGTATCGTAGAAATTTTAGGTGTTGGTAACGAAGGTATTGATGCCGTTCTTGCAAAAATAGATGCTATCTTATTTAAGCCTGAAGTTGGGAGCGTTTACGAGGTGAAAGTAATAAAGATGCTCGATTTTGGTGCGGTAGTAGAATATATGGAAGCCCCAGGAAACGAAGTACTATTGCACGTGAGTGAGCTAGCTTGGGAACGAACAGAAAATGTAAGCGATGTTGTAAACATGGGCGACGTATTTGATGTGAAGTACTTTGGTATAGACTCTAGAACAAGAAAAGAAAAAGTATCTCGAAAAGCACTTTTACCTAAACCAGAAGGTTTTGTAGAGCGCCCACCTAGAGATAATCGCAATCGCGGAAATGATAGAAACAGAGATAGAAAACCGAGAAGGGACTAATTCCAAACTATCAAATACTATAAAAAAACTTCAACCGAATGGTTGGAGTTTTTTTTTGCATTCTACGCAACCTTTATTAGTACTATCAGACTACTGTGTAGTAACCTAAATCCAATTCCTATGAAATATCCAAAATTGCTTATTCTTGCATTACTTACAATCTTACTGATTGGCTGTAATAAAGATGATTCAGAAACTACCACTGACCCGCCTTTACTAACCTTAAAAGGGTATACTTTTAAAAGATATGACACCAGTAATAGTCCAAATCTCGTAAGAGATTCTACGCATTATCAATTAGAAAACAACCGCATCATCAGCTCCACAGGAGTGCATCAAATTACGACCAGTCCCAAAAATAGCAATGGTGATTTTTTCTATGAAAATGGGAAAATTTCGGAAACCAATTCTTTTAGAGAAGGCATCAAAGTACGAACCACTAAATTTTCATACGATAGCAATGGAAATTTATTAACATATAGCTCTCAAGAGCTAAATACGCAGTTTCAAGAAACAGTATACCATAGGCATAGATTTACGCATACCAATGATACCATATATGCTACCTGGCAACGGAGTGATGATGGTGTTAATTATGATACCATTCTGGCGGAGTCAAAAATGATTTTAGATGCCAATAACAATAGAACCTATTATGAGGCATTTGATGTGGTTAATAATGATACTAAACGCACCACAAGCACCTACGATGCAAACAATAATTTAATGATCGAGGATAGTGCTTTTCTATCCAATAATACTTGGGTTCCAAGTTTAAGGAACACCTATGCCTACGAACAAAGCACCAATACTTTTGCCATGATCAACGAAGCTACTTATGGCCGACAAACTTTAATGATGTTATACCATCTTCAAGGGAACAGTCTAAACAATTTTAATTCAAAAAATATTTCTCCTAACTCTCTAAATCAATTTGAAACCACTTTTTCTGATACAGTAGTATTCGAAATTAATAATACTCTTGAAGCCAATAGTAGTATTAGCAATGAATTTAAAACCCTTTTTGATGGGGTATTATTTTCCAGATTCACCTTGGATTATAGCTTTGAATAGTGCCATTATATTAACTTCTAAAAACAAACCTCATGAACTTTAAAAAAATTGTAATTCTTGGCTTGCTAAGCGTTTTCTTTATTGGGAACATAAGTTGCGAAGTAGAACCTTACGAGCCTACTACAGGCGAAGATCTAATACAACAAGAATCGGCCTTGTACTCCTATCTTCAAATAGTTACAGATAGTCCAGACGCGGAAGTGCTCGAAGTAGGTTGCGTAGAGTTTATTTACCCTTTTATTCTATATGTCTATGATACCGAAGCTATTTTTGCCAGACAAGAATCGATTTTAGATAATCAAGATTTCACCACGCTTCTAGCAAATCTTGAAGAAGACTATTCTATTGGATTAAGCTATCCTATTACCGGCTTTCTTCAAGATGGATCTTCTTTAGAAATTACTTCTAACGAAGAATTAGAAGCATCATTACAAGCCTGCATAGAAGCAGAAATAGAACATATTATAGGTGTTTGCAACGGCATAGCTACCGCAGAAGAATGTGTTTGGGACATAACGGAAAGTTCCCTTATGGACAACCCGTATGTATCCCTTCCCGCTAATTTCTCTCTAGAAGATGATGGGAGCGTTTCTTTTCAAGTAGAAGAGGTCATATATAGAGGAACTTGGATCTTTTATTTTATAGGGAACAACCTTCATATGAATATGTTCTTTGAATATGAAGAAAATACCAATCCGGAAACGAATCCTGATCTACTTCCTATAAAAGAAGATTGGAACTTCGACTGGAAAATAAACTATATTGATACTGAAAAAATAGAGATAGAAAATCACTTAGAACAAGCCTATACATTAGAGAGAGTTTGCGAAGAGGAAATGGATGATATAGAAAACTAAACGACTTAAAACCTATTTGGATACCCAACAACTAATAACAGGTTGTATTAACAAAAA
The DNA here is from genome assembly GCA_947500575.1 of uncultured Flavobacteriaceae bacterium. Classification (GTDB taxonomy): domain Bacteria; phylum Bacteroidota; class Bacteroidia; order Flavobacteriales; family Flavobacteriaceae; genus CANMSI01. The sequence goes on from CANMSI010000004.1 coordinate 545,013, forward strand.
TGCTAAGGCAAGGGAAGCACTTTATATGTTATATAAAGGAAAACTTTTCTCGGTATGCCTTAAGTATTGTCGCTCTTATACAGAAGCGGAAGACCATCTGCACGATATATTCATTGAAATTTTTGATAAAATAAAAACATATAGAGGGCATGGATCTTTTGAAGGGTGGATGAAACGAATTGCAATTAACAAAGCAATTGATAGGTATAAAAAAGTAACAAATTTTGAATTAGCTGATTATAAACTGGCAGGTTTAACGGAAGAAGTTTACCTCAATGAGGATCACCTGCCACTGTCTTTTGAAAGCCTTATGAATCTGATACATGAGCTTCCTCCTCAATATAGAATCATTTTTAGTCTTTATGAGTTAGATAATTATACACATAAGGAGATTGCTAAAATGCTCTCTATTTCAATTGGAACCTCTAAATCTAATCTGCATCGAGCTAAGATAATCCTTAAAAAAAAGGTTACAGATCTTACAAATGAGCAAAAGAATAAAAATGTTGGTGATGGGAAATAAGAAAGAAATAGGAACCTATTTTAAAGATCAATTGACCGAAAAAGAAATTCGGCCAACAGATAAGGTATGGATCACCATTGAGGCTACCCTTAAGAAAAAGAGACGAAAACGTTTTTTCATATGGTTCTTCTTAATAGGTGCAATAAGCCTTTTAGGCTTATTCATTTTTTGGCAAATTACTTTAACAAATACTGAAGAAACGAATGAAGATGCAATAACAAATACGAATAAAAAAGTATCTCCATCAGAAGAAAACAAATTGGATGCTCCTTTTAAAACAAAAGTGCAAACGAAGAAACAAAAGGAAGGTATCATAGAACCAATAAAAAATGTGGAACCAAAAGATTCTTTGCTTTTAAAGGCGCCATCAAATTCGCAACAAGTCAAATCCAATGCATACGCTTCTTATTCTAAAACTAGTACTCAAGGGAAAAAAGAGGCAGTATCTTCCACGCAAACATCAAAAAATACTTCTAATACTGCTTCCTCAGAGGTACGTGTTAGTAAGGCGGGTTCCTTGAATGAAAAGGAAAGACCGCGCTCTAAAAAGGAAACAAATACTTCTAAAACCCAGAACCAACCATCACCAGTGGATAGCACAGAGTTAGGGGTCAAAGAACCAACGAAAGCCACAAAAGGGAATCAAGAAACTAGTACTATCGATGTAGTTTCTGGAAAATTATTAGGGAAAGAAGTTCAAAAGAATAAAGATTCTGTGATGGTAAAGGATACGCTGGACACAAAACCAAAGCGTGCGCCAAGAAAAAAGAAAGAGGAGAATGAAGAGGAGAAGGAAACTCCGAAATTACTTCCTGGAAATTGGACAGTTTCTGTTCATGGAGCACCTGTATACCATGGGTACTTATCTAATACAAATGCGCTATTGAGAAATGACAGCCTTCCTATTAGCAATGAACTTTCGCTCGGATATGGTATTTTAGTGAATGTACCTTTGAATGATAAGGTCCTATTCCGATTTGGTTTTAATAAACTAGATTTTAAGTATTCCTATGAGAATGTCTCTAGTAGAATTAATATAAATGCACGTCCAGATATTTTTAATCCTGAAACTACAGACCTTTTTACAAGTGGTCTTGATCAGAATCTTAGAAATGAGATTGATGCTGGTTTGGCATTTGATATTGAACACAAAATTTCTTATTGGGAAATTCCCCTCGAAGTGGTACATGCTATTAAAGGAAAAAAAGCAAGAGTAGATGTCATAGGTGGTCTAGATTTATATGTTTTTAGAAATGATGCTATTAACTTAGAGATACCCAATAGGGGAACTTTTAATATTGGAAGTGCCAACTATTTTAAAAAACAGGCCTTAGGAGCTCATATTGGTGTTGGTTTCCGCTACCCTATTACCAAAGGCATTCAATTTGATATAGAGCCCACCTTTAAATACCTATTTAGCAGCTTCAAGAGGGATACTCAAAGTTTAAACCCCTATTATTTTGGAATTTATACAGGTTTTACCTTTAAACTATAGTCTTTATCTAAACTCCCTATTCGTAAGGGATGTAGCTTGTCGGTTTTTTATTCCTTTGAACCAAAAAATTAAAATTAACGTACCCTATTGTAACATTTCTGACTTTTTTACGTATAACTAAATGCAGTCTATGCACTATGAACTTAATTTGATTCAATGAGACAGCTTAAAATTACAAAACAGGTTACCAATAGGGAAACCGCATCTCTGGACAAGTACTTACAAGAAATTGGAAAAGTAGACCTTATTACTGCAGATGAAGAAGTAGAATTGGCACAACGTATCAAGGCAGGCGACCAGATCGCTCTTGAAAAACTCACAAAAGCCAATCTTCGATTTGTGGTATCTGTGGCTAAACAGTACCAAAACCAGGGCTTAACTTTACCGGATTTAATCAATGAGGGAAACCTAGGATTGATTAAAGCCGCTCAACGTTTTGATGAAACCAGAGGATTTAAATTTATCTCCTATGCTGTATGGTGGATTCGTCAGTCAATCTTACAAGCATTGGCAGAACAATCTCGTATTGTTCGTTTGCCACTAAATAAGATTGGTTCTATCAATAAAATTAATAAGACATTTGCTTTCTTAGAGCAAGCGCACGAACGTATCCCTTCTGCAGAAGAAATTGCAAAAGAATTGGATATGACCGTAGAAGATGTAAAACAATCTTTAAAAAACTCAGGACGTCATGTATCCATGGATGCACCTTTGATTGATGGAGAAGATTCTAACCTTTACGACGTATTGCGAAGTGGAGAATCTCCAAATCCAGATAGAGAGTTGCTACATGAATCTCTAAGAACCGAAATAGAAAGAGCTTTAGAAACCTTAACGCCAAGAGAAGCAGACGTAATTCGTTTGTATTTTGGATTGGCAGGACAACATTCTATGACCCTAGAAGAGATTGGAGAAACCTTTGATCTTACTAGAGAACGTGTGCGTCAAATTAAGGAAAAAGCAATTCGTAGATTAAAGCATACTTCTAGAAGTAAAATATTGAAAACCTACCTCGGATAATCCGTGGGACACAAATACATGTTAAAATTTCCATAAATTTGTTTTATGGTATAAAAATTGTAATTTGTACACCGTAACAACAGTTTATCATGACTGTTCGTTTTTTGATTGATGAATAAACTCCGGCTGATTACCGGAGTTTTTTCATTTATAAAAGTACCAGAAGTTTTGAACTAAAAATATGGGGTATAATATTGTATTAATAGAGCCAGAAATTCCCACAAATACTGGCAATATAGGGCGTCTTAGTTTGGCAACGGGTTCTACCCTACATTTGGTAAAACCCTTTGGTTTTGAAATTAACGATACTCGATTAAAGCGTGCCGGACTAGATTATTGGAAACATCTATCCCTCTATACCTATGAAAATATAGATGAGTTCTATGAGATCCACAAGGATAAAAAAATGGTCTATTTTTCCAGCCATGGAACGCAAAATCATTGGACCATCCCCTATATGGATGAATTGTTTCTAATTTTTGGAAAAGAATCCGTAGGATTACCCAAAGCAATGATCGAAGCAAACAAAGAACAATTATATAAAATACCACTCTACAGCCCACACATTAGAAGCCTTAATCTAGCAAATGCGGTGAGCATTGCGGTCTATGAAGGCTTAAAACATTTAAAATAAATACACCTCAAATCACTACTTTTGTAATATATACTTCTTTAGCATATACCTATGAGCTTTAAAAAAATTGCACCTTCCGTACTAGCAGCAGATTTTGCAAACCTGCAACGCGATATTGAAATGGTAAATAATTGTAATGCGGATTGGTTTCATCTCGATGTTATGGATGGAGTTTTTGTACCGAATATTTCTTTTGGAATGCCTGTAATCAAAGCAATGGCGAAGCACACAACAAAACCTTTAGATGTCCATTTGATGATTGTTGACCCAGACCGATATATCCAAACTTTTGCAGATTTGGGAGCAGAAGTACTTACGGTTCATTATGAAGCTTGTACTCATTTGCACAGAACATTACAAGCCATCAAGGCGGCTGGCATGAAAGCCGGTGTGGCACTTAATCCGCATACGTCCGTGCACCTATTAGAAGATATCATCCAAGATATTGATCTGGTTTGCATTATGAGTGTTAATCCAGGCTTTGGAGGGCAGTCTTTTATTGAAAATACCTATGCCAAGGTAAAAACCCTTAAAAATCTAATCCAACAAAAAGGAGCAAACACACTTATTGAAATAGATGGAGGTGTAAACGATAAAAATGCCAAAGCTTTATGCGATGCTGGTGCTGATGTACTAGTAGCCGGAAGTTTTATTTTTAAAAGTGAAGAACCGTGCACTACTATAGCTCATCTAAAGGAAATTATAAGCTAATGGAGCACATAGATGTAGCTATTATAGGTGGAGGTCCTATAGGAATAGCCTGTGGACTAGAGGCTAAAAAAAAAGGCTTGCAGTATGTCATTCTAGAAAAAGGACCTATTGTAAATTCCCTTTTCAATTACCCCATTAACATGCAATTTTTTTCCTCATCAGAAAAGTTAGAAATTGATAACATCCCATTTATTAGCAAGGAAGCAAAACCTAAACGCAACGAGGCACTAGAATATTATCGAAGAATTGTTACGTCCTATGCTTTAAATATTCACTTATTTGAAAAAGTAAATGAAGTGCAAAAAAGCGAAGGTGTTTTTAAAATTACTACTTCAAAAAATACATATCAAGCTCGTCAAGTTATTGTAGCAACAGGATTTTATGACCTTCCTAATTTAATCAATGTTCCAGGAGAAGAACTAGACAAAGTATCCCATTATTATAAAGATCCCCACTTCTATGCAAGTCAAAAACTAGCTGTAGTAGGGGCAAGTAATTCTGCCATAGACGCTGCTCTAGAGTGCTACCGTAAAGGAGCCGAAGTTAGTCTCATCATTAGAGGACCAGAAGTGGGCAAACGTGTAAAATATTGGGTGCGTCCAGATATTATCAATAGAATTGAAGAAGGAAGTATTAAAGCGTATTACAATACAAGCATACAAGAAATTAGAGAAACTGAAATTGTGATTAATTCTCCAAGCGGAACGCAAACAATAGAAAACGATTACATTTTAGCACTTACTGGATATCAACCCAATTTCGAATTTCTGGAGCAAATGGGTATAGAACTTTCCAAAGATGCCAAAAAACTTCCCAATTACAATCCCGATACTATGGAAACCAATGTGACGGGACTCTACTTAGCTGGTGTTATATGTGGCGGTATGGAAACCCATAAATGGTTCATAGAAAACTCAAGAATACATGCGCAATTGATTGTAAAAAGTATTTTAGATAAATAAGTGAAGTAGCAGTAAGACAGGTGCAAATACCCTGTTTACAGGGAGTTAAATTCCCTATTTATACGTTTATTTTGTGAGGTAATAAGGAGGCATCTTTGTTCATTCCATGCCCTCTTTTAAATTGCATTTCAAGATGAAATTATTATTTCCAAAAATAGCTTGTTTTTGTATTGCGATATTAATGTATTGCACCTCCAAAACAACTGCAGTAAATGCGTCATCCATTTCGTTTAAATTGACGGTAGAACGTGGTGCATTTCATAACGATACTTTTGTTCTTAGTGCGGGAAAGCTTGTGTTTTATCCAGAAAAAGAAACCAATTATTCAGAAACAAAATACGCAACTACCTCTGAAACTCGTTTAGATACTGCCGTGACCCTTAAATTTATAGCCCATATTGAGCAAAAGGGGTTTTGGGAATTAAAAAAACAACACCATACAAACGGTTCTTGCGCCAGCGGTTTGGTGGTAACTTTGGAAAACAATGGAAAACGAAAACGGGTTATTTGTGAAGATTTTGATAGAGACTGCCCAGAACTATTAAAATACATAGAACAAAAAATAGTAGAAATGGAGGGAAACAATCTAAAACGTGTTTATCTTCCGGGATAATTGATGGCAACAATACCTATGGTGAAAAAGCTGCAAAAAAACTTAAAAAAGAACGGCATATCTAGAAAAGTGCACATAGCATTTCTTTTGTGTCTGGGGTCCTTAATTTCGTTTGCACAAGATTCGTTGATGACCACACCCTCGCAAGAGGAGGATAGAATTTGGTTTTCTACGATCCCGAACACGCCAGAAAAATCACTTCAACCCTACTACGATGCATTAGAAACTGCTACCTATGGGGAACAGCGTTTTTCCATTTTTGATCAATTAGCGCTGTATTTTATTGACAAAGGAACTACAGACTCCGTATTGTTTTATGGCAATTTATATGCAAAGGAAACTGCTAACTGGGACAAGCCAGAAAGTGTCAGAAAAAATTATGCTTCTAGAGCCTATTATTTCTTGGGCAAAGGCAGCCAATTAAATGGACTACCAGATAATGCAATTAAATGGCATATTAAAGGAATTACAGCAGCTGAAGAAGGAAATAACGAAGCGCTAGAGTATAAAAACAAAATAGGCCTTGCCCAAAGCTATATTTCCAAGAAAGAATATACAAAGGCAATAAGTATCCTAGAAGAGGCCATCGCTACTTTTAAAACAGCACTACCTCGTCCTACAAATGAAGCATTGATCTATTTAGGAGATATCTATTCAAATTTGGAAGATTATTCCAATGCTGAGGAATATTATAAAAATGCCCAAGAAGGGAGTCAGAAATTTGCGGACTTAAAGCAAGAACTCTTTATCAACTTAAAATTAGGACACATAGCGGAATTACAAGAAGATTTTGATACGGCTTTTAGTTTATATAAGGATGCCAGATCCCGAGGATTGGAAAATGGTTTCAACATCATATATTTTGAGGGAACCATTCGTATGGGGGAACTTCTGTATAAAGAAGGAAATTACCAAGCGGCTATTATGGCATTAACTACTACCTACGTTAACACCATAGAACGGGAGAATTTACATTACCAGGCCGAAGTTCTTAATATTCAACGGAAGATTTTTTCGGACATGGGAGATTATCAGAATGCCTATGCCATAATGACTCAATTAAAAGCTGTAAATCAACAAGTAAGTGATCAACAACAGAAGAAAATAACAAAAGAGTTAGAGGTACAGTATGAGACTCTAGAAAAGGAAAAAGAAATTTTATCTTTAGAAGAAGCACAACTAAAAAAAGAGGGTGAATTAAAACGGCAACGAACCATTAAGAATGCATTTTTGATTGGTTTTTTAGTTATTTTATTTCCTGTAATTGCACTACTTTATGTGTACTATCAGAAGTTACAAGCCCAGAGTTTACTGGCGAAAACTAAAGAAGAGATTAACAAACAAAAAGTAACTACGCTCATGAAGGAGCAAGAGTTAAATCTAATCAAAACATCTATTGAGGCGCAAGACGAAGAACGCAGACGCATAGCGCAAGAGTTACATGATAGCATCGGTGGGAACCTGGCAGGAATAAAATTACAATTGTCAAGTTTGGATTCAGAAGCTAAAGGAATTACAGATGTATCCAATCAACTGGATGAAACCTACCAACTAGTGCGCGATATTTCCCATACACTCATTCCTAAAAGATTTATTCAAAATGAATTCACTTCTTTAGTTCGTGGATATACCAAATCTATCTCTGATACCGGGAAATTGCAAATTGACTTTCATCCGCATCCGGAGGAAACGATCAACCAAATGGACGATACCATTCGAATGGAAATATTCAAAGTAATACAAGAATTACTTACCAATACTATAAAACATGCAGATGCTACCAAGGTAGACATTCATCTCAATGCCTTTGAAGAACAATTACATATCTTATTTGAAGACAACGGGAAAGGATTCCTTGTCACTAATATTGTAGATGGTATTGGCTTTAAAAATATAAAACAACGTTTAACCGATCTCTCGGGCACACTTCATATAGATTCTGTTATAGATAGAGGTACGGTTATATCTATTGAAATTCCGATAAAAAATTCCTTATGAAATATAACCTCATCATCGCAGACGATCATAAAATGTTTACAGACGGTTTATTGAGCATTCTACAAGATGCTCCTGAATTGGCTGTAACGCTTACCGCAAAGAACGGCTCACAGGTGGTAAAATATCTAGATATCAATGGTGCCAATGACATACACCTACTTATTACAGACCTTACCATGCCTGAAATGAATGGTATTGAATTAAATAAATTCGTAAAAGAAAAGTATCCTGCACTTAAAACATTGGTCGTAAGCATGCATATTGATGGCGGTATGATTGACACCTTAATTCGTGATAACGCAAATGGATATGTCCCTAAAAATGCTGAAAAGGAAGAGTTATTAGAAGCAATTAGGACCATTATAAATGGAGAAAATTATTTCTCACCAGAAATTAAGCGCGCTTATACAGAAGCTATGTTTGCCAACAAAAAAAACAATGCTATCTCCTTAACCACTAGAGAAAAAGAGGTTTTAAAATTGATTGCTGAAGAAAATACTACTCAAGAAATTGCAGATAAACTCTTTTTAAGCAAGCATACCATTGAGAGTTATCGTAAAAATCTAATTTCCAAACTAGAAGTCAAAAACCTGGCAGGGCTCACTAAACAAGCCATTAAAATGGGTTTGTTAGATTCATAACTTCCCTTATCCCTGAAAACAGGGTACCCTTTTTCACTTTATAAGGCGTAGTTAGGCCTCTATGTATAATTCATCTTTGTAGTGTACAAAAACAATACAACTATGAAGATCAAATTAATTACAACCATTGCCATACTATTTCTTTCTTGTAGCAATGATAAAAAAGCAACCGAATACCATGGACAGGTATCTCAATTAAAATCTGATATCCTATTAGAAGTTAACGCACGCCATATGTTTTCTGATAAAGATTCTGAGGATGATCTTAGCCTTACCATCTCAGGCAAATCCCTTTTGAAAGGAACAGCAGTTCTCAAAGTTACCAATTCCGAAGGAGATGAAATTCACTGCGAAACTTTTCCCGCAACACAATTAATTCAACCAGAGTATAAAACTGCAAACTCGACGCTGAAAGCAAAACATTTGAAAGAAGTCATTGATGGTTTTTTTGTAGACACACTAAAAAACGGTTTCAAAATTAACGACTCTTATGTCGGTATCTAATACATGCATGCAGCCTATAAAAGGAAATATGAAAACAAGTATTGGACTGGGTTTTCTACTGCTTCTGCTACTCTATTGCTTTAGCTTAGAACCATTATCTTTTGAAGTAGCTTTGCAAAAAGAGCAGTTGGCCACTTTAGAGGCATCTCCACACCAGTTCACCCTCAAAGTACCTATTAATCATGCATTTTACAGTACAAAAGACCGTATTATTATTGATCTAAACCCCAATGGGAGGCGTATAAAGCAATTGGTCATTTCCAAAAAAAAAGCTAGAAAGGATAGTGTTTCTTATGAAGATAAGTATCAATTCAAAAATGGAGGAATACTGCGCTATTCACTCAGTACTAAAGAAGGTGGTAGTGCAGGTCCAGAATACGTATTAAAAGGACAGCTTCTTTTTTCAGATGTTATATACCTCATTGAAGCTTCAGAGCAAAAAGAATGGGGAAAAGGAGATCCTGAATTTTGCCTTAAATACTTGTCCACTTTAAAAGAAAAATGATTTATAATTTATTATACTTTCCCAAAAGTACCATCCATTCTCCGAATATCTCAGTGATTTAGATAGAAGTTGTTTTTAGTTTTGTAATGGAATTAAAAACATAAAATAATGAGTAAAAAAGCATTAATTATAGGAGGTAGTAGCGGCATTGGAAGAGCAACTGCAGAAAACCTATTGAATCAAGGAATAGAAGTTCATGTTGTGGGAACCAATGATACCAAATTGGACGCCTTTAAGAAGGTGGCAAGAGGCAATCTTACTACCCACAAAGTAGATATTACCAACACAGAAGCTGTAGCAAAATTAAATACAACCATCCAGGGGTGGGACAATTTAGACTATTTGGTAAATGCCTCAGGTATTTTTGGTCCAAAACCCTTCTTGGAGCATTCGCAATCCGATTACGATTCATATCAAGATCTAAATAGAGGGTTCTTCTTTATTACGCAAGCTGCCGCAAAAAAAATGGCATCTACAGAAGGAGGTTCCATTGTAAATGTAGGTTCTATGTGGGCAAAACAAGCCGTAAAAGCAACTCCTTCATCGGCATATTCTATGCAAAAAGCCGGTTTACACAGTTTAACACAGCATTTGGCAATGGAACTTGCAGATCATAAAATTAGAGTAAACGCCGTTTCTCCTGCTGTAGTAGAGACACCCGTATATGAAGGTGTTTTTGGAGGAAAACAAGAAGCACACGATGCTTTGCAAAACTTTCATGCTTTTCATCCGATAGGACGCAATGGAAAAGCACAAGATGTTGCTAATACTATTAGCTTTTTACTATCTGACCAAGCCTCATGGGTAACAGGTGCTATCTGGGATACAGATGGAGGTGTAATGTCTGGTAGAAACTAATTGCATCTTAAACAAAGGAAATAGGGTGCGATTTTCACGGTCGTACCTTTTTTTAATCTTTAAAATTTAGTATTTATGTATGATATGAATCACCTAAAAAAATTAGGTGCCTTAGGTAAAAATGCCGAAAGTGCCATGAAAGCCTTTCAAGCATTAGATCAGGTAGCATTGGTAGAAGGAGCTATCCCGAAAAAATATAAAGAGTTGATGGCTGTGGCGGTTGCTTTAACCACACAATGCCCTTACTGTTTAGAAATTCACAAAAAGCATGCGGTAGATGCTGGTGCCACTCAAGAAGAGTTGGCAGAAGTTACCTTTGTAGCAGCAGCTTTAAGAGCAGGAGCGGCCGTTGTTCATGGAACGCATTTAATGGAATAATATGCATAAAGGACATTTTAAATATTGTATTGTAGGAGCGGGTTTGTCTGGCTTAACCACGGCACACCAATTACTGCAGAAAGGAGAAAATGACTTTATTATATTAGAAGGCAGAGAAAGCATTGGAGGAAGAATTAAGACTGAAAAGAGTATCGATTTAGGAGCCACATGGTTTCAAAGTCATCATACTCACTTATCTTCTTTACTAGAAAGTTTATCTCTGCAAAAATTTAAACAGTACAGCAAAGGAAAAAGTGTTTTAGTTTATAATTCTATGGCCCCTGCGCATTATTTTGAAAGTGATCCCAATGGACCAGCTGCGTATCGTATTGTGGGTGGTTCCATTTCCATTATCAATGCTCTTGCTGAAACTTTTAGGGATAAAATACGTCTGAACACCAAAGTAGTATCTCTTACAGAAGAAAATGATCTCATTACACTAAAGACTTCGAACGCTAGCTTGCAAGCCAAGAAAGTAATTTTAGCCCTACCTCCACAAATCGCTACGGGTATGGATTTTGAACCTGCTTTACCTGAAAATTTGTTGTCTACCATGACTAAAACACATACATGGATGAGCAACGCAATTAAGGTAGGTATGACTTTTAAAAAACCATTTTGGCGTCATAAAAATTTTTCAGGAACGGTAATAGGTCAGATAGGGCCTGTAATAGAGCTCTATGACCATACGAATGATGAAGAAAGTACTTTTGCTCTTATGGGCTTTGTAAATGAGGGATTACGAGATGAATCGGATGAAAGTAGAAAAGAAAGGATATTAAGTTATTTAGAAAAGCATTTAGGTACAGAAATACGTGATTATCTTAGCTATTTTGAAAAAGACTGGTCACAAGACTCTTTTACCGCTTGCGAGCGGTTAAAATCTATCTATATGAGTCCTAGATATGGTAATGCCTTGTTCAATACTTTTTACTTAGGTGAGAAGGTATTATTTTCGGGAGCAGAAACTGCCGCAGTTTATGGAGGATATATGGAGGGTGCTGTGTACAGTGGTTTAAATGCAGCTCAATTGCTCGTTGAGAATTCCTAATAAATTCTGAAATACTTTGTTTTGAAAAAAAATGCACCTAAAATATCGGAGTACCATTTGCATAAATTACATCCAGAAAAACTACAATTTCAAATACATGACCTCCACTCCTATTTTGAGAAAAATAAAATACATGCATCTGAACCCCATTCCCATAGCTACTATCAAATTTTATGGTTCTTTAAAGAAGGAGGACAACATTTTGTAGACTTCAATGGGTATCCTATTAAAGAAAACTCCGTTTTTTTTATCGCCAAGAATCAAATTCATTACTTTGAAAATGAAAGGTCTTACGAAGGAATACTAATTCATTTTAATGAAAGTTTTTTGATGCAATCTGATGTAGACATCTTTTTGAAATATAATGTATTTAATAACCAAGGAAAGCCGTGTTATTGCATTAACGAAAGCATAAAAACAACAGCCAACTCCTATATTCAACTGATAAAAAAGGAATTACTACAAAAAATGGCATTTGGGCACGCCCAAATAGTGCGTTATCTATTAAAATCGTTGCTCATAGTTTTTGAAAGGGCACACCAAGAGCACAGTACAGAAACACTTACTTTCACCAATCACTACGCTTTACAATACTTGCAATTTAGAGAACTATTAGAGCAACATTTTAGTAAAGGATGTGGTGTAAAAGAATATGCTTCGGCCTTAAACATATCGTCTAAGACCCTAACTACCATAACGAATACCATTGTTGCTAAATCTCCATCCGTATTAATTGCTGAACGAATTATTTTAGAGGCGAAACGTTTATTATCCTTCACCACCTTACACAGCAATGAAATAGCCTATCGTTTAGGATTTGAAGATGCGTCTTACTTTGTAAAATATTTTAAACGATATACTCAAAAATCTCCTGGGGCCTATAGAGAAATGGCTTCAAGATCTAAATAAAAAGTTTAAAAATTACCAGCGTTCGTTTCTAAAATTCTTGGCCTTGGCAAAGGTAATAGTATCCTCTAAATAGGTGACCAAATCATATTGTGGAATAGGCAAAATACTTTCTAGTAAAGTAGTATCCCACTCATGAGGTTTTGAGTTCAAATAAGGGCTTAGGTGTTTTCCAATAGTTTCGTAATAGAATTTTTCCAAATTGGTTTCATAACCAACCTCATCATTGATGATCTCTTCTGTAAAACTAAAGTTGTTAAAGTCGACCGTTTCCAAAATTTTTGAAATCCCATTGATCAAATTGGTTCCTTTAGAATGCACAATGTTGAGCTGTTCTATACCCATATCAAACACCTTCACAATCACTTTTGCAACATAATCTGTTGGAATAATGTTCAAACCTGTATTTTCTTTTACGCTAATACGGATATTTTCGCTAGACGTACTTTTGTAAAAAAACTTAGCAAACAAATAAAATACCATGTATTTAGAAATAAAGAAATTTGGGACGTCAAGAATATCACCACCAAGGACACTTGGCCTGAGTATCTGAACCTTTATATTTCTATTTTTCCCTTCTTCCACTAAAAATTTTTCAACCCTGTGTTTGGAGGTTTCATATTCATTACGGTATTGATTCTGATCTGTTTTTAGATAATCGTTTTCAATGACACCTCCAATATCTCCTATTGAAAAAGCGGTACTGATATAGATAAATTTTGAGATATAATCTTCATAGGTATTGAACAAACGCTCTGTGAAACCATAATTCTCTTCAAAAATCTCGTCTTTCTGATTAGGATCTAGAGAGAGATTAACATAGCCAGCAGAGTGAATAAAGTAGTTTTTGTCTTCGGACACTAAAAATGTACTTGGTGTAAAAAAGTCATCCGGAGCAATCACCTTAATTTTAGCGGCAATGGTAGCACTATTTTCTTTAATAAAAATAGGTGCAAACTCACTTTGCAAGACATTTTGAATTCTTTCAGTTGCTGAACTTTTATTCTTATTTCGAACCAAAAGAAAAAGTGTTTGAATCTCATCAAACTTAGAGGTTAACAACTCATACAAAACCTTAGACCCTAAAGTACCTGTAGCACCCGTCAAAATAATATTCATCATGTTCAATTAGGACTATATATACGTATTAAAAACCCTCCTTTTAAGAGAGCTTGAAAGTACTGATAATTTTTTGCATCCCATGAACGTTTTTGATTTAAAAATTAGCCACCTATTTGGAGGTATATTTTAAAAAAATCAGATAATTGTCGCCAAAAGTAATTCTTGCAATTTTTGAATCCATGAGAAATGTTGAGTTTTGTTACCTTTAGTTTTCTTCAAAAAAGACAACACTTGCACAAACTAACAAAATACTGGTTTTTAGAAGGTTTTAATCTCTTTAATAAGTTAAGCATGTCTACCCTGATGGAGCTATGCGAAATTTTAGAAATGGAACATCTAGATAGGGGCAGCACCATTGAACTAGGCAGAAAAGACAAAAAATGTATTTTCTTTTTAAAAAAGGGCACAATCAAAATTGTAAACCTTGAAACCGACAGCGTAAAATATGTGGTTAAGAAAGGAAACATTTTTGGAGAATTAGCACTTTATGATAATGCAAGTGCATCAGAAGAGAAGGCAATTACTTTAGAAGATTCTGTTGTCTGCTATATTGATGCCTTGACTATGGAAAAATTGATGAACGATCATAGTTCCCTCAAAAACGGAGTCCTTAAGATTTATGGCCTTCGAATTAAGAAACTAGAAAGACGACTTAGTGATCTATTATACAAAGACAGCGCCAGTAGGATTAAAGAGTTTATTATTCACTACATTCATGAGTTTGGAGAAGTCCAGGGCGATCGTGTGGTAGCTAAAAACCTATTATCGCACAAAGACATCTCCAATTTGGCAAACACTTCTAGGCAAACAGCTAGTAACGTGCTAAGTGGTTTACGAAAAAACGACTTCATAGCATATGATGCGAAGTACATTTCAATTCCTGTAGATGACAAATCCGAAAGGACCAGCTAAAAATCAATAATAAACAACGAATACCTATGGAACTATCTAAACAAGAAAAGGACGAATATCTAATGCGCGAGTTTGGAGTTGAAAAAACAGCATTAAAAACGTTCAAAAAAAAATTAGCCAAGATAGCTCCCAAAACGGAACGAGGTGCAGAAACACTGTTTCGGCTGCTTTCAAAAAATCAATACACCTTGAATACGATGATCGATAAGAAATCGAACATTCTCATTTCTATTAACGCACTTATTCTTTCTATTGTCATAGGCACTGTACTAAATCAATTGGATAGTGACCCCCATCTTATTTACCCCGCAATTCTTATTTTAAGCACTAACCTTTTATCTATTGCTTACGCTATTTTTGCGACTAGACCTGAACTAAAACATGGGGAAAGTGGAAATAATTTACTGTTCTATGGAAACTTTCACGATATGGAAGAAGATCAATTTGTAGGGGAGCTTACGAGTTTAATGTATCAGGGAGATGCCTTATATAAAACAATTGCAAAAGACACCTATCATCTAGGAAAAACAATGAACAAAAAGTTTAGATTACTACGTTCTTCTTTTCATATTTTTCTTATCGGAATCATTCTATCAGTAGTCGCTTTTGTTGCCTGTCATGCCCTTTTCAACGCTTAATATGATTCCTATTTTTTAGAATAAATTGGATTTTCATCCATGTATTTTTGAATGGTAATAGGATTCATATAGCGCTGACTTTTCGAAGTAATCCCATCTTCCGATGCTCCTTTCCACTCCCTAATATTGAGCGCTTTCCTAACAAAAACACTCCAATCATACAACTGATACCCCAAGCCATGATCTATAGCAATTTTATCGGTGTTGAATTCAAAAGAATCTACGAATTTGGGCTTCAAAATCTTAAAAGATAAACCAAGAATTTGAAAGCTATTTTTTGTTTTATAATAGGCAATATGCCCCAGTTCATGCCCTAAAACCCCAATCTGGGCATTGTACGGGAGGTTTTCAAATAGGATGGGAGACAATCTGGCTTTTGATTTGGTGCTTATGGTAATCACATAAGCTCTATTTTTTTTCTTTCTAAAAATACTGAAGATACGGGGCCTCGATGTCAAAGGGGTCGTTCTTTTTCGAAATCTAAAATGGAGCTTGGTATCTTTTAATTCTGGATAAAAAGACAAGGCTATTAATACTTGTTTTCTAATATCTTCTGGAATCTTCTTCTTTGTTGCATAGACCAGATAAGATGCATCATCAAACAAACCAGCATTGAACTTTTCCACCGGACTTTGCGCCTTAAGAGCAAAAGCGTATAAAAATAACGCACTCCAAAAAAAGTAATAGGCATTCCTGGGCAATTGCCGTGTCATTTGTTATAAACCAAAGTAATACTGAATTGAAATACTTCCAATAAAATCTTGTGCTACATCGTCTCCATTGGTGATCGCATTGATCTCTCTACCAAAACCGGCCGTGAACCCCAATTGTGAATTATTTTTCAAGTTAAAAAAATAGCCTGCTTCTAACCATGGTTGCACTACAAAAGTATAGGTAGTGCCAGAGGTTTCAGTAGGCGTTCCTACATTATCTCGCCAATCAATCCACAAATTCCATAAATCCGTATGGAACCCTGCTACTATTTTCCCTTTTCCAACAGGATAGTGTTTTCTGAATCCAAAGCTTCCTCCGAAACCAGCTCCTTCTTCGTTATCGTTTTCATCGCTAAAGTCCTTTCTATCTGTGAAATTACCCCCAAGCCGAAATAATAGCGATGATTTTTCGGAAATATAGTGTTCTAGATTTACCGTAGGTATAATACCCGCAGGATATACCTGTACAGATAATCCTAGAAAATCTTCGGTATTATTTATTTTTTGATCTTCCTGACCTTGTCCATAGGTTCCCACGGTAAATAACAGAAATGTAATGAATACGAGCTGTGATTTGAATTTCATTTTAAATCATTTTTAGTTGTGCTTCTAGCTGACTATTTGCTTTTAGCATGGCAATACCATCCTTAAAACTTAAATAACCATATCCTTTATTGTAATTAACAACACTTACCTGATACATAAAACGCCAATGTCTCATAATCTCTCTCCAGGCGAAGAAAAGGGAGTGCTTGGGATCATAAATGTGTGTAGGCTCGCTGCCTGCCCCATTAATCTCAATAATACTAAAATTTTTACCAGCAGCTAAATCATCCAGAGAGGCATGTAAAATATCCAATCTTCCATAGTAAAAATTGGGTATTTGATTACAAATTTCATTGATCATATCTACCAATTTCTGATTGCTTTTATGAGACTCATCAATGAACTTTGCTCCGCGTGTATGGCTTCCATAAGGCACCAATACAAACTCCTGATCTTTATCAAGTATGGTATTTAATAGTACCCCATATTTCTTCTTTAGCACATCTAATTGAAAATGACTTCGCGGATTTTTCTTAATCAACAGTTCCATAGTACTGGTTCCATCTCCTATGATCGATAAAAACTCTTTAGAGACAATTCCAGTAATTTGTCCTTTTTCTTCATTTGGATGTCGAACGTAAAATATACCCGCTTCTTTCCGATAAGGCACCAATTCTTGAATTAAAAAGTCATTTGCATTCTTTTGGATATAGGAAGACAAGTCTTTTTCATTCTTAATTCTCTCTACTCCAAAGGCTTTTAAACCAATATCTGGTTTGGCAATCAATGGAAAATGAATCCCCGCCGTACTCACTTCTTCTAAAATTTTAGCAACGGGAGCTCCTTTTTTGACCAAAACCGTCTTCGGAATATATTGTGCTGGGATAATATCATAAATCTCTTTCTTGGATTCCATTGCCATTCCTCCATTTTTAATAGAGGGATTTGCAGCATTAAAAAAGAAAAAAGAACGTGCCTTAATGGCGTAATAAAGCCACACTGGGAAAATAGGGTAATAAATAAATTCCATTGGCCAATATTCCCAATGCATTAGTTTATGCCATTTGAGTTGAAGATAATTCATGATAACAAATCTTGAGGTTGCTCTTCTGGAATTATCATCGAATATCTCTTTTCATTCTGCAAATCTAAATGATCTAATACAGCACCTTTTACATCGATCACCGCTTGTGTAATGCTAAAGGTTTTTAAACCTGTATCCCTATCTATGACAAATCCATTTTCATAATCTTCATTATTATTTCTATGAAAATTTATAATGCTATCTCCGTTATAGTCTCTATTTGTTGCTAAGAATTTTGTAAATAAGGTTTCCCTTTTTTTAATGGCGGCGGTATCATATAGGGTTGCGGATGACCAAATATGATTCTCATGTATTCCCAATTCTTTACTAGATTTTTCTGTTCCATTCCAACGTATTTCTACCAACCTTTTCTCCTGAAACACTACCAAGGTAAAAGGTTCTACTCCCTTCAAATCCATCCTAGCAGCATATTCTAAAGAATTTTCTGCACTGGCCGTATTCAAAACTATAAGTCCTCTACTCATCTTATAAGGACCTTTAGAAATATGCTTTGTAAAAGCTCCGTTCAACAATACTACGGCAACTCCCTTATTGTTGATTGCAAACCAAGTTCCCCCTGCTTTTGGGTCTTTTGGATATAGAATTTTAATTCCATTAATAACTTCTACTTTTGGTTCTAAAGAAGCTGGACGCTTACGATGTTCATCCCTGTTAGATGTTATATAGTAAGTGTTATTTTTAGATATAAAGCTTACTGTACACATTGCTTTCTAAAATGCATTGTAGAAGGTGCAACTCCAAAGGATTCAGGAACTTCGCATTCTGACAATTGATGAATACCAACCTTTATAAGGGCTTGATGGTGAATTGTATGTTCCAAATTATACATTACCTCTCTATAATAGTTGGAAGCTAAAGCAACTTCGTTTGCTCCTAATTCATAGGTAACGGTTACTTCCTTATTAGGTCTTTCCAGGAATTTTTGAATTTCGGTTATTTGCAGAATAGCAAAAGTAATATCTTGCTCAATCTTCTTATTTCGCTCACGTTTATCATAGCAAATTTCCGCACCCTCATATCCTTGAATAAGACACTGATAAAGCTCTATTATATGGCGTGTATGTTGACCAATAGTTGCATTTGTAAGTGCCTCACATTCCTGCGCATAAGATTCAGGAGAAATTTGTTTTAGAACCTCCTTAAACTGTTCTAAGGTATTTATTGATGATAAAAACATAAGCTTACTGTATTTTCAATTTTAAATGTTTTTTATAAAGTAAAAACATAATGTAGATGGAAAAGCCAAGATAAAGGAATCCCATCAATAAATTAACGATCATATGATACTGTTCATAATTATCAAATATGCGACTTCCTAAAAAAATAAAAACCAAAAGACCTGATAAAGTCCCCGTGCCAATTCCAAACATATAAGAAGCATACGAACTCCCCGTATTTTGAAGTTTATTTTTTGCAAGTAAAACCCTATTCCACCCCATCCAAAAAGGAATTTGCAAAGGATTTAAAGCACTTAATAGAAGTCCTAAAATAAAAGAGGATTGTATCGCCGGAAACAAATTAATGCTCGTATTCATTTCAGACACTTCATTGATTGCCATGAAACTTTGGATCGCCAGATATACTAGAAACAGCGCTGCAAGAGGAATTAAATAGAAAGAAAGTTTCCCGTTGAAATTAATTTTCTTATCTCCAAATAAGGTTAGCCTAACCACCAATAATTCTACTAAAACTACGGCAATTGCAAACCAAATAGCTTCGTAGGTATTTTTGGAAGCTGCAACGGAAAAAGCGGTTATATTCAAGGTACCCAAAGGTAAGGTGCCCAAAAAACTGATGAGCAGTCCAGAAATCCCCACTTTTAAATATTTTCCCATGTTTTACGGTTCTCAACCCACTTAATAGTCTCCAAAATGAAGAAAACTAACAGTGAAAATAAAAAAGCATCCCTAGCGCTACTAATTATTTGGTCAAAAGATACTTTATTCAAGCCAAAGAGCAATTCCTAAAAAGTTAAATAGTCGCCAAACTATTTACTTTTAATCTTCTCCCAGTTAACATCTGCTTTTGATCTTAATGTTTCAGGAGATTCGTTCTTCCAAGATTCCAAAGTATTATTCTTTCCAGAATTATAAAATAAATACAGTTTTCCATTTCTGATCTCGTAGGTTTCTGGATTTACAGATACTTTCTTTCCAGAAACTGCAATAGCATAGGCACAAAAACCCCCATATTGCGGCTTATATACATCTGGATTTGCCTTAAAAGCATCTAGATTTGCCTGACTGAAAAACTTATACTTAATGCCCTCACTGGAGGCAGTATATTGCGCATCTCCTTTTTTAGCAGCACCATTAAAATAGGCAACCACATCATATCCTTCAGCAGCAAAACCTTTTTTTGTGTTGAAATTAGAAGATTGGGAAAACCCTAAAAGGCCCATTCCCAAAAACAGGATTAAAAAAACTCTTTTTATCATTTTAATAATATTTAGTGATATTAATTTATTACTAGCGACAAATTGGTCTTAGTACTAAGAGCTTCCTTTCATTTTCTTGAACAAATACCATTCCTAAAATATACTTTTTTACCAGGAATCTTTAAAAAAACGGAACTTTTAAAAACTAAAACCTATACACTGTCGTCCAAAGTAAGTTTGATAAATCTTATTAATTCAGAAGCAATTAAAATTCACTACTTTTAAATTTACACTGGCAAATATAAATTTTATGATGCTAAGGGCTTATTTAGCTCCTAACTAATAGTATAGAATTTATAATTACGCAGTATCTCTTTTATAAAATGTTTAATATTTAATAATTACAAAGATGTCGGAACAACTTAAAAAAATGACAGACCACCAATGTTCGCTTCCTCCTGCGAAATACGATGATCTAAAAGTACTTTTTCTTAATTGCACTTTAAATAGGACTCCAGTTTTATCTCATACGGAAGGTCTTATAAATATAGCAAAGCAAATATTTGAAGCCAATGGCGTAAGTACAAAGGTAATTAGGCCTGTGGACTATGTAATTCCTGCTGGTTTGGGCATAGACATGTCTCAGACTCCTGAATGGGATAGAGATGATTGGCCTCAAATTCAGAAAGAAGTGGATGCCTGTGATATTTTAATCGTTTGTACTTCGGTTTGGTTAGGTGAAAAGTCTTCCGTTTGTAACCGAACACTTGAACGTATGTATGGCTATACACATCAATTTAATGAAAAAGGTCAGTACAGAGATTATGGAAAAGTAGGTGCCACCCTTATTACAGGGAATGAGGATGGTGTAAAACACTGCGCCATGAATATTTTATTCTCCTTATCACATATTGGATATACCGTACCCCCCCAAGCAGATGCAGGGTGGATGGGAGAAGCGGGGCCAGGACCTTCCTATAGAGATGAAGGATCAGGCGGACCAGAAAATGATTTCACGAACAGAAATACCACTTTCTTGGTATGGAACTGTTTGCACCTAGCTCGTATGTTAAAAGATAATGGCGGTGTTCCCGCGCATGGAAATTTGCCCGAAGAATGGGATGCTGGATGTAAAACTGGCTTTGATAGCCCTGAACATAAAAGATAAAAAATGACCACTCAAATGCATTTAGCCGCGCAGTACCTTGCCGCCGCCGGGGTTAGCTATGTAGCGAAAAAAGAAGACGATAGCCATACCAACTTAGGGTTTTCTGAAAAGGAAGGAAGAATGTATGCTAGGCAGTTAACCCATAAGGGTGTAATGTTCTCTCTAGATTATACCAACTTTTCCTTGGTATGGAAAAATGACGTGGAAAACCATCTCGAACTAGATGGAAAAACGCATACAGAAGTACTTCAATGGATTACAAAAATGGCACTAGCGTCTAAAATGGGCTTGTATAAATACAATTTGCATTATGACCTACCCTATGCAATAACCAATGACTTTATTTTTGAACTCAAGGACAAGCGCAGGCTAAAAGCATTACTCCAATTAAGAACGGAAGCTCAAAATGCGATCAGTACTTTTTTAACCAAAGAACACTTTGAATCCGAAATTAGAACCTGGCCGCACCATTTCGATACCGGTGCTTTTTTTGTGCTAGATGAAACGTCTAATTTGGCTATTGGTCTAGGTCTTTCAATTCCGGATACTGTGGTAGATGATTACTATTATTACATTAGCGCTTATCATGGACATGATGGAATAGCAACTAATAATTTTAAACCTCTAACAAAAGGTAAGTGGATGAATGATAAGTTTAAAGGAGCTATTTTGCCTGCTTCGACGGTGACGGAAAAAGAAGCTTCAGATTTTTTCTCTGAAGCTCTAGATGCTTTTAAAAACTAAAAAGAACCAATGTATGAATGCTAAGAAGGAAATGGTATGGTATAAGGTATTAGATCATAAAAAAGAACTTCCAGAGGGACGGGTAAAAACAGTCACTGCAAACCATAAAGGTATTTGCTTAACGCATTATAAAGGTAAAATTTCTGCCTTAGACAATAAGTGTCCGCATCAAGGTGGCCCTTTAGGAGAAGGTTCTATAGAAAACGGACTGCTTCGTTGCCCTTGGCATGGGTGGGATTTTGATCCTTGTACTGGGAAACCCCCAGGAGGTTTTGACGATGGGATTGATACTTTTCCGATTGAAGAAAAAGAAGATGGTTTTTATGTTGGTTTGGTAAAAGAGCCAGCGCACGAACCTAGCATTTCAGATATCATGGTGGAAACCATGATCAATTGGGGGGTAACCAATGTTTTTGGAATGGTGGGCCATTCCAATCTTGGTTTTGCCGATGCCATGAAACGTCAGGAACAACAGGGAAACCTAAATTTTTATGGGATCAGACATGAAGGTGCTGCCGCTTTTGCGGCATCGGCTTATGGCAAACTTACAGGAAAACCAGCCGCATGCTTTACCATTGCTGGTCCAGGAGCTACCAATTTGTATACAGGAATGTGGGATGCTAAAGTTGATAGAGCTCCTTTTTTGGCACTCACTGGGCAAGTAGCGACGCAAGTAGTAGGCACAGGAAACTTTCAAGAAGTAGATCTTGTACAAGCTTTTAATACGGTTGCTGAATTTAATCAAAGAGTTCAGGCAGATAGTAAACATGCAGAGTTAATGTCTTTAGCTGTCAAACATGCGTTACTAAAACGAGATGTATCTCACTTAACCTTTCCAGACGAGGTTCAAGAACGCAAGGCCAAGGAAGGTGCAAAAGCACAAACACCTACCAATAGAATTACGCCCATGGAAATTGCACCTCCACAACAAATGGCTGATAAAGCCATTGCTTTAATCAAAGAAGCAAAACGCCCACTTATCATTATGGGGCATGGCGCCAGAGCGCATAAGAAAGAGGTAGTTGCTTTTGCAGAGCATTTAAATGCGGCAGTGGTAACTACATTTAAAGGAAAAGGTCTTATTGCAGATAATCATCCTTTGGGTTGCGGTGTATTGGGACGAAGTGGCACCCCGATAGCTTCCTGGTTTATGAATGAAGCTGATTTACTTATTGTTTTTGGAGCATCGTTCTCCAATCATACCGGAATTACCTATAAAAAACCCACCATTCAAGTAGATTTTGACCCACTAGCACTTAGTAAATTCCATGAAGTAGACGTGGCCGTTTGGGGTGAAATTTCTAGAACCTTAGAGATTTTTAATAAAGGCATCCAAGGTGTATTAAATACCATGGATCAAAAAGCTGAAATCGCCGAGCGATGGAGTATCTGGAAAGATGAAAAAGCGAAGCGGTTAAAAGAAAGGTCGGATGCAGGTTTAAGTTCAGTGGTAGTTTTTGAAACCATGAATAAAATAGCTCCTAAAAACGCGGTAATGTGTGTAGATGTAGGGAACAACGCCTATTCATTTGGCCGTTACTTTGAACCAGAGCAACAAGATTTTTTAATGTCTGGTTACCTAGGTTCTATTGGTTTTGCGCTTCCCGCTGCTATTGGTGCTTGGGCTGCAGTAGGAAATTCCAGACCTGTAGTGGCAGTGGCAGGAGATGGGGGGTTATGTCAATATTTAGCAGAAATCACTACCCTTGTAAAATATCAAATGCCTGTTAAATTAATTGTTCTTAATAATCATGAACTAGGAAAAATTTCTAAGGAACAACGTGCTGGCGAATTTGATGTTTGGCAAACGTCTTTGTCCAATCCGAACTTTTCCGAATATGCAGTTTCTTGCGGTGCATGGGGAAAACGTGTGGAAAAACAAAATGAATTAGAAAAGCAAATGAAAGCATTATTTGATCAAAAAGGTCCTGGACTCTTAGAGATCATAACAGATGTAAATCTCATATAATATGGAATTACTAATTCAATTATTCTTAGGGTTCTTAGGAATATACACGGTCATTGGAGTATTGTTTGCTCTTTATTTTTTCTTTAAAGGTGCTTTTGCGTTAGACCCTTTAATTGAAGAGAGCAAATGGACTGTTCGTCTTTTGTTAATCCCCGGTGCTATAGGACTTTGGCCTTTGCTCCTTTTTAAAATAATAAATAAATCCCGTACTAGCTTATGAATACGCGGCAACGAAAGAAACACAAAATAATATGGCTATTGCTGCTAGTAATAGTTCCCATTTTACTAGTCTTTACCATTGTAAATCTTAAAGAACCATTATTTACACATAATAACGCACTAGGCGTTGTTAAAGGGGAAGCCAAACAAATTATGTTGGAAAATGAAACTTTTACGGTGCTTTTGGATCCCAAAAATACGGATGGTAATCTTCAAATATTTTTAAAGAAATCACTAGAGAGTCCTGCACCTTTGGTGTACGCGGTCTCTAAGGATATGCCAAAAGATTCGTACATAGGAACCCTTACGGCTAAAGGGAAATATGATTTCAAAATTAACAGCACCACAACAAGTGTAAAGATTTATGATGCTATCAAAAAAGAAGAACTACTAAACATACCGCTATCATGGGATTAGATTACCAAACCGTATTATGGAATTCCCATAAAAAAAAATACGATCTATGGATTGCCATAGGAGTCTTTCTATACTTACTTACTTTCATTGGAATTACGATACTTACAAATCCTGAAACTACAGCGGAAACACTCATTATCCGCGCATTCGGTACTCTTGCCATCGCTTTACTGCATATTGTATTGCTTATTGGCCCACTAAGTCGTTTAAATTCTCGCTTTCTCCCCCTACTCTATAATCGCAGGCATTTAGGGGTAAGCATGTTCCTTGCTGCATTGATACATGGTGCTTTTTCAATAATTCAGTTTCATACACTTGGGAACACCAACGCATTTTATGCACTTTTCACTTCCAATCTAGAATACGATTCGCTAACTAACTTCCCCTTTCAAGTATTGGGCTTTTTTGCTTTAATTATCTTATTCTTAATGGCTGCTACAAGTCATGATTTTTGGTTGAAGAATTTATCTCCCAAAATCTGGAAAGGCTTGCATATGATGGTCTATGTCGCATATGCATTCGTCCTTTTACATGTGTTTTTAGGGGCACTTCAGCAGCAACCATCTCTATGGTCAATTAGCATTCTAAGTATTGGATTTATTGTTATTGCTTCACTTCATTTGAAAGCTGCCCTTCAAGAGTCTAAAATTGATAAACAGACTGCTATAAAAGTAGAAGACGGATGGGAATTTGTATGTACTGTAGATGAAATTCCTGAGGACAGAGCTAAAATTTTTATAGTACAAAAGGAACGCATCGCTATCTTTAAATATGAAAATAAACTTTCTGCTATTTCCAATGTTTGTAAACATCAAGGAGGTCCTTTAGGAGAAGGAAAGGTAATAGATGGCTGTGTTACTTGCCCTTGGCATGGATATCAATACCTCCCCGCTAATGGGCAGTCGCCCCCTCCATTTACTGAAAAAATAGCGACCTACAGATTAAAAAAGATAGCAAACGAAATTTATGTTCATCCAGAAGGCTTAGCCGAAGGTACAGCAATAGAACCTATTGCCCTCTAAAAGATACGCTTATGAAAGAAAACAAGGATTTTTATGTAGGTTATATAGATTCAGTGGCTCCTAAAACAAAAAAAACAATAAAGGGGTTTGTACTCGCCGCTTTTGCAATATTACTAGCTATTGCTGCTATTTTTGCCTTCACTCAAAACACTGCTAAAAACAGTTATTTCGAATTTGGTGTGGACACCAAAATCACTGGAATTTATCATGAGTTGCCTTACCCAATGCTACAGGTAAAAACGGAAGAAAATGAATACAGGAATATTGTACTTCTAGGTTTCGGAAAATTTAGTGCCAATCCTTATTTAAAAAAGATACGTAATACAACAAAACCCTTATCAGGAAGTACTTTGAGCATTGAAGGCAATCTTATCTACTATAATGGGAAAACCCTTATACAAATTACGGATGAGGAAAAGGTAGTATTGGTAACACCCTCTGATGCTGCTAAAATCCCCCAACCCATTGCTATGGTGCAAGACATGGAACTTCAGGGAGAAATCATTGATCCTAAATGCTATTTCGGAGTTATGAAACCTGGAAAAGGGAAGATTCATAGAAGCTGCGCGGTCTTATGCATCTCTGGTGGAATACCTCCTGTATTAGCTACTACTGACGAAAATAATATTTCAAAATACTACCTCATTACAGATACAAATGGAGCTCCTATTCACCAAGATATCTTGCCTTTTGTAGGAAAACCTTCCGTAATCCAAGGAGATGTTTATCAATTGCAAGATTGGTATCAATTACGTATTGATGTATCCGATATTCAAGATTTAAACCAACCCTCTACTATTTATTAATATCAAAGATCACAAACCAAATAAATCACCCATATAAAATTACGCCACTATGTTGCATCTTTTTTTGGATTTCAATTCATATGAACAGCATTGGTTGCAATAACAGGAATGCTTTAATGATAAAATAACACTCGTATTATCAAAGATATTTCGTTGCCTATGTAATTGCCTTTTATGAATATAGTATCACTATAAAACTAGACCACATGTTACAATCCTTTAGCATCATCTTTAGCATTGCTGCATTTTTCAGCTTTGTAAACTACAAATGGTTAAAATTACCAGCTACTATTGGGTTAATGCTAATGAGTTTGGTTACCGTTATCCTTATTACACTTAGCAAATCTCTTTTTCCAGAGTTTTATATCTTTTTTTGCGACATTGTAACCAATACAGATTTTAAAACCCTGCTCTTAGACGGCATCCTAAGTTTTCTACTTTTTGCAGGTGCTATTCATGTAAATTTAGGTGAATTATTAAAAGAAAAATGGGCCATAATTCTCTTTGCCACTTTAGGAGTGCTTATCTCTACTTTTATCGTAGGATCATTGACCTATGTTGCTTCCAATGCACTAAGTATTGAGCTTTCCTTCTTACATGCCTTGTTATTTGGAGCGTTGATTTCTCCAACGGACCCCATTGCTGTTATGGCCATTCTTAAAAAAGCCAATATTGCAAAAAGTTTGGGCATCAAGATAGAAGGCGAATCCCTTTTTAATGATGGTGTTGGGGTTGTAGTATTTTCTGGAATATTAATTCTAGCCACTGCTACTGGTGAGACATTAGAAGGTTCTGTTGGTGCAGAAATAGGCACCTTATTCTTAGAAGAAGCAGTGGGTGGTGTTCTCTATGGGGTGGTGCTCGGTTTTGTAGGTTTAAAAAGTATAAAAGCGGTTGAAGAAAATCCGCAATTGGCCGTTATGATTAGTTTAGCTATTGTAATGGGAGGGTATGCCATTGCTTCCATTATACACGTATCCGGTCCTTTAGCAATGGTAGTAGCAGGAATTCTAATTGGTAATAAAATAAATTTAGCCTCTAATAAGAACGACACTCAAAAGTTATTGAACAACTTTTGGGAAGTCTTGGACGATGTGTTTAATGGAATTCTCTTTGTACTTATTGGTCTTGCTATCCATTTATTAAAATTTAACTTAACGTATCTGTTTTTAGGAGGTATCGCTATTCTCATTGTACTTATAGCGCGTTTTATTTCTGTTAGCATTCCGTATTCCTTGTTGAAGCATACAGAATCTACCCCTCTAAAAACCATTGCGGTACTTAGCTGGGGTGGTCTACGAGGTGGCATTTCCATTGCACTTGCTTTAAGTTTAGAAGTAATTTCGTCAGAGCTAATTGTATATATTACTTATATTGTGGTCTTGTTTTCAATTATTGTGCAAGGCTTAAGTATTGGTAGCTTTGTAAAGCGAATATACAAGTAGGAATAGCAATCCTCTTTTTGATTTACACCTTTGAAAAAGAAGTTTTTTATCATCTTTTTTTGCGCTTTTTCCTTTTATGGATTTGGGCAATTATCTGACCTTGCCAAGGTAGAATATTCCCTTATACCCAAAAGTGACTCTAATGTGGGTTATAGCAGAATTAGAGCCTTATTTAATTATCCCATCAAATTAAAAAATGATCAATTTCTCTTCTTAGGGTTAGACTACAGCAATATTGAAATTGATTTTGATGCAGGCATCAACACCTTTGACACCTCTATTATTCAAGACTTTCAATTATTAGATTTTAGTATCGCTTATACGTTTAAAATGAATGCGGATTGGCGTTTTGCTGCTCGCTTTTCACCGGGTTTTAGTTCTAATTTGGTGCGAGATATTTCTTTTGAAGATGCAGTTTTTTCAGGAGACGTAGTTTTCATTAAAGATAAGAAGGACGATCAGACGATGAAACGACCCTACCGACTTATTCTAGGGGTCTCATACGCGGGCAACAGAGGAATTCCGTTTCCTTTACCTTTTATTAGTTACTACAAAAAATTTCATCCTAAATGGTCCTATAATATTGGAGTTCCTAGTTCTAATTTACAATATCATATCTCTGAACGCTCTCGTGTTAAAATCAATGCACAACTAGACGGATTTAATGCCAATATTCAAAACGGCCTTTTGGTGAACAATATGGATGTAGCAGATAAAGTGAATTTTTCGTTAGTTACTGCAGGATTTCGGTACGAATATAAGTTTAGTCAACACCTAGAATTCTATAGCATCTTGGGCAATATTTTTAGAAGTAGCGCCAAATTAAAAGATAGTAATAACGAGGAGTTAATTTCTGTGGATAAGAACAATACCTTATATCTTAGAACTGGCTTGCGTTTTAAGATATAAAAACATAAAAAAAAGCCCACCTTTACGGTGCGCTTTTTTCGTCCAATCTATGCTCATTAAGCCCGCGCATATTCTTGTTCTGCAATTGCCGTTGCCTCTTTTTTAGTTTCTCTTATCTTTTTACTTTGAATATAGGTTACCCATAAAAGCATAAGACATACCACTGCTGATGCTCCGTTCCCATGATCTGCCACCAAATGTGCAATACATCCTAAAGTAAAGTTCATAAAAAAGCCTGCATATACCCATTCTACATACCACTGATCTTTATTGGAAATGATGAGGATAAGTCCTAAAATTTGAGCTGCACCTAACACATGAATAAGATAAACAGGGTATCCTAATGTTTTAAAAGTTAAAGCAACTGTATCAAAATTAATGATAGAGTTTACCACTGCTCCTACAATAGCTAGAGCAAAAATACCAAGACTGATATAATACGTAGTTTTACTTGATTTCATAATTCGAGATTTTAAAGTTGTTGCAGTAAAAGTAGTAACACCTTCAAAAGATCTTAAGGCATTATAGGTGAGTAACCATTTGCTTTAGACGGGTGGTAGTTTTTATACTTTCTCTTATTACAACCTGCTCCATTTTACAAATTCACTTTAGGCTTTTCACTAATAAAAACAGAAAAGCACAAGTATGAAACACCTGTGCTTTTCTTAAGAATGCATCTATTTCCAGTGAAATAAACACTAACATCTGCTGATCCTAGCAACAACATCAGCATCAGAACTTGTTATGCATCTACCGCAGTTTCTGATTTGTGTAAGCTTACCACCGTAAGCACAGCAATCCCATTAATCCAATAATAATAGGCATCCAAGCCTTCGAATCCAAAAACGAAAGGAGCTAGTATAAATACAATAGCTACCAACAAATCTACCGCTAAGTGAATTTTATAAGGAACTACAGGAAATACTCCCAGATGATGATCCGTTAAAAGGGTTAATATGAATGCCGCAATCCCAGTAGCTACAGAAAGCTGAAGTGCCAAGGGGTTTGAACTTCCCAATCCTAATAAGAACGGCAATGCTATTAAGGCAATCGCCACAGGATAATCTAAAAATGCATGTATTCTTTTTGTTACAAATTTCATGATTTTTTATTTAGTTAGTTATGTGTTTTACTCAAATTGGCCCAATTACCATCAGCTATACCTTTCAGTTTACCGTGATTATTCTCTGCCAACCATAATTGTTTTGCGTCTAGTTCTACATTGTTTAAATACAAATAGTATTTTCCATCCTTTACAATAAATTTGTTAGGATCTACCCTAAATTTGGCTCCAGCGTAAACACCAAAAGCACAGTAACCACCATATTGCGGTAAATATTTGCTAGGATTTTTGTCAAAAGTTGCCTTTTGTTCTGCAGATGTAAAGTAGTAAGCCACTTTTTGGTACTCCGACTTAAATTCTTTACTACCCCTTTGTGCTAGTTGTAAATCTAGATAAGAGACTGGGCTATACCCTTGTAAAGCAATATTGCTATTGTCAATGTTATTAGCCTTTTTATCTTGTGCAGATAGGTTCGTTGTCATTAAGATGACAAATAGAATGATTGTTGATTTTAATAGTTTCATTGTTTTATTTTTTAAATTTTATGATTCTTTAAGCGGCATTAAAGTATTCTTCCTGAATTACTTTACCATCGGTATTCCAGATTCTTCTTATAATCTCGTGCCAGTAAATTTTACTTCCATCTTTCATATCAAAATCGAAGGTAAATTCTGAAGCGGAGACATTTCCATCTACAATAGAATGGTGATGTGTAATTCCGTTTACTTTTTCGATTGCACCGGTAAAACCTTCCATTTTAGCCACCATTTCTGCCTTTCCATGTGTCCCACCATTGTTATAATCGGAGGTGGTAGCATCGTCTGCAAAAAACTCATTTACAGCAGCTACAATAGCTCCTTGAGCTACAACAGCATCCATTTTTGTTACTTGTGTTTTAATATCCATCATTTATTTTTTTAGTGAATTAATACACTGCAAAGATGAAGGATACCTAAGGGGTAGGTGCTACAAAAAAAGCACTATAAATTGTACTTTTTATTTTTAAAATCGGTGGGAGTAAGTCCGGCGTAGTGTTTAAAAAATCTGGAGAAATGATTGGCTTCTTCAAAACCTAAGGCTTGGGAGATAGCAACAATGCTCTCTCCTTGCAGAAGCATTAATTTTGCGGTATGGATAAGCTCTAAACGAATTAGTTGTCCTAAGGAGACATTCATCTTAGAGCGAACTTTTTTAGCCAGTGTCTTAATAGAAAGATTCATTTTATCTGCATAAAATGCTAAGGAACGTTCTTCCCTATGGTATTCTTTAAGCAGTGCTATGATATCTTGCGTAAAGAGGTCTCTGTTTTTAAAATCAAAACTTTCCCGAAACTGAGCTGGGGTCTCTCCTACTGCATTTTTAAAAACACGATTGAAGTAAGCATCATCCTTATAACCCAGTTGATAGGAGATCTCTTGAATACTTTTATCTGTAAAGGCAACTGCTTTCTGACTCTCTACCAATCTTTTTGCCCCAATTAATCCCTTAACAGATAAACCAATCTTATCTTTTATTAAACTTTGCGCATTATAGCCCCTTTCATTGATAAGCTGTACCAAATCTCTGTTCGTTAAATGATTCATATACTCCGAATCAATAATTTCTTTAGCATCAAATATGATCTGGTATTCCTCCATATTTGCCTTGAAGGGATTTTGCCAATACCATTGTTTAGAAGACACATCTATGATATTCGTAGGGTGCTGTGATAAGACAGATTCTGATAGAAAGGTTTTACATTCCTCACACTCCTCTAGGTCTATGTACCCCAGAGAAATAAGGTGTTTGAAAAGTACTCTTACTTCTTTGTTATTAAACTTAGCGGCATCTGCGAACTCAATTTTTCGTACTAAAAAATCATCCGACAAAAACTTGATGTATTGTCCTTTTTCTAAAAAAATTCCTTTTTGTTGCCAATCAAAATAAGTATTGAAATCTACCTGAATACTTCCATTTCCAGATAAAACATGGAAAAGAGAATGCTGCTCTATTAAATAGACCTTGTTAATTTCGGGTTTAAATTTTTCAACATTCAATTTTCTTCCAATTTAGATACAAGTTTGGTCTGTGTAAAATTAAGGATTGAAAATGAAACATTTTCTATCGGATAAGGAATCTAAGTGAACATTGTCCAAATTTATTTCATTATAGTATCTTAGTAGTCATACCAATCTATAAGCAATTAAGACTTTTAGGTATCGGTAACATTTTCAAACCAGCAACCCTATGGTTGGGAAATTTAATGCTATAAGCATTGATTTGAACTGAAAACAGGTGTACACCAACCTCTTAAAAACAATCGATTAAAATTAACTACCTATGAAAACAAAAATTAGTCTCCTACTGCTAGTGGTTCTAGGAACCATTGTAAGCTGCCAGCAAAATGAAGCTGAAGACATAAAAAAAGGGATGATTAAAGTAGCCATCTTTTATCCAAATGGAGAAGGCAAAACGTTTGACATGGACTATTATTCCAATAAACATATGCCCATGGCAGCAACTTTATTTGGAGATGCTCTAAAGGCAATGTCCATTGACAAAGGATTGGCAATGACCACCCCAAATGTGCCTGTTAAATATGTAGCAATTGGATATTTTTACTTTGAGGACATGGAGTCTTTTCAAAACTCAATGGAACCAAATTCAGAAACACTACGTGCAGATGTTCCCAACTACACCAATATTAAACCAGTTATACAAATTAGTGAAGTTCAAACAGCCGAATAGCAATTTAGTCTAGGTACCATCAAAAATTATATGGAAATAAGATCTTATAAAGCATACACAAATCTAAAGGTTAAAAATCGGGGTTGAATAAAGGTTTCTGAGGTAAAGACCGATAAGTTATTAGCACTGTTCCTCACCTGAGAATCAATATCCAAAATATTTGTGGCCTTGATCTCATATTCCCATTTAGCGTCTCTATTTTTTCTATATGAAAGGGTGGCATCCCAGTTTTGAAACGACTGAGACTCACCGCTGCCCAGATCTTGATTGGTATATGTATAATTGGTACGAAAGGTTACCGCTTTCCAGATATATGCATCGAACTCAACAGAAGGAGCATTGGTTACAAACTTCGTTTCGCCTCCTCCTTGATTATTGTTAGTAATACTGTACCTGTAGCGCAAATTGATATTCGGCGCCACTTTAAAGTTGGTCCGTATACCAGGAGTATAGGTTTGCGTATACCCTTCATTTAAAGACCGCTGTCCTTGAATGAACTGATTAATTTTACTATAGTTAAAACTGGCATTCAAGGTAGCTCTGACCTTGCCAAAAGTTCTTTGTACACGCCCAAACACATTGACGTTTTCATCCGCAAAATTAGAATTAAAAAAAGTACTGGTCCGAATTACATTCTCAAAATTGGTCAATCCACGAATCTGATCAATATTGCTAGAGTACGCCGCTCTCGCAAAAACATTGGTATAATTAAAGAGGTTAAAACTACTGTAAAATAAACTGACATTATGGGACAACGCATTTTGAAGGTCTGGTTCTCCAAACTGGATACTGTTGTAATTATTTAAAACCAATCCTTCGGCTAATCGCGTCACGTCCGTGAACTGATTTCGCATATCGTAACGCAGTGTTAACGCCTCGCTTTTCTTAAACTGAATGCGGGTTTCGAAATCAGGAAGCAAACGGAAGAAGTTGTCCTTAAACGTTTCTCCAAACTGTATGTTCCTATTCCCATATGCATGTACCGAAAAACCAGGTGTAATTGTAAACTTCCCTGTTTTTAACCTATAATGCACTCCCAAATAAATATCGCTAAAATTATACTCAGTATCATTAGATGCTCTACCATCATTGAAGGTGGGGGTGGGATTAAATTGAGAGCCATCTGATAGAAATTGGAATATACTGGAATTAAATTCTTGCCGACTCAAGATGGTACCAAATGTTAGATTAATATTACTTTTCGCATTCAGAATATTAAAATAATCCAATTTGGCATCTAGCTGATTGGATTTAATACGTCGGTTCTGACCTAAATCATAATTGGTGAAAGAAGTATCCAATCCCAAAGCTTCCGCAGTAGTATCAAATGCGTCGACATCTGCAGGATCATTCTCCAAAATCGCATTGTAAAAAGGATCCTCATTTTTAAGCAAATGTTGGGCTTCAAAAGAAAAGATATTCTTTTCATTGAGGGTATAATAGTAATTTACATTTTGATTAATGCTAAAAGGGGTTACCTCATCTAACTGATCTGTATTTCCTATCACCGAAGAGAAAATGCTTTGATTCTGGCGATCATTTGACAAACGCGCTAGCACATCATAATCTAACTGATTGTTAATGTTGGGCTGGTAAGATGCGCTTAACTTTAACAAACCTTGATTAGACCGTTCATTGCTGGATTGTTCAGTAGC
This sequence comes from uncultured Flavobacteriaceae bacterium, assembly GCA_947500575.1. Lineage (GTDB taxonomy): Bacteria > Bacteroidota > Bacteroidia > Flavobacteriales > Flavobacteriaceae > CANMSI01. The sequence continues at coordinate 579,369 of CANMSI010000004.1, forward strand.
CTCATCTGGAATCCCTAAAGCCGGGTCCGTGTAACGAACAAAACTAGTTTCTCTAGAAAGAATACGACTACTATTATAGATAAGAAAACCACTTAGATCTAACTTAGAATTTGGAGAGTAGCTAAAATTACCAGTGGCCAATTTGTTATCAATTTCTAAGGCATTGCCCTGATTAGTAAGAAAATTAAGCCCATTATCTCCTAGATTAATGCTGGTTCCACTGCTTCTACTAGGAGCTCTAAAACCGCCACCAAAATTCCGTATATCGCGCCTTGTCAATGCAACCTCTCCTGTATTATTAAGATCTCCAATAAAGTTTAGGCTGTATTTTGGACTATAATAAAACAACTTAGGCTGCAGCAGATACAGTTCGTTATCAGTAGATACTCCTCCTCCTACTGTTACATTGCCAAACCAAAAATTCTCTTTCCCTTCCTTTAGTTTGATGTTTAAAGCTACATTATCCTGATTGTTGGTGACGCCACTTAACTGACTAACTTCTGAATAATTTCGTAAAACTTGTATTTTATCCACCGCCTTCGAAGGAATGTTTTTAGTAGCTAATTTGGTATCACCGTCAAAAAAGTCCTTACCATTCACCATTAACTTATTCACCACTTTACCTTCTACTTCTACCTGACCATCTTCATTTATTTCTACCCCTGGTAGGTTTTCTAATACATCTTCTAGCTTTCTTTCTGTTCCATTCTGAAAAGAATCAGCATCATATACCACAGTATCCCCTTTAATGGTCACGGGCATTTTATACACCAATTCTACCTCGTCCAAAGCATTGTCCATGGTAAGGATATACTCTTTAACGATATCAATTTCTTTAGTAGATAGGATCTCTTTAAAAGTCTTCATCCCTATGTAACTTATCTGTATTTCATAGGTGCCATTCTTCCCTAGCTCCAATTCAAATTTACCATCCACATTGGTAATCCCATAGGATTCTAAGCCACTTGTTTCTTGGTTAATCGCAATTACATTGGCCAATTCTAAAGGTTGGTTTAAAGTATCTTTAACTGCACCTTTTAGCTTTAATTGGGCATAAGAATTACCAACTACGAAGAGTAGTACAATACAGAGTATATTTTTCATTTGGATGTGATCCTAAGTGATTTTACAAGAAACTTTTAATACGACGGGGATAACGGGGGATCAGCTTCGTCTTCTGCCACGATTGTCTCTCATTTCTTGCATTTTCTGAGATATGGTCTTCTGATAGTCACTTTTTGTAATAACCTTTCCCTTATCAGGGGCTTCTATCTTAATTTTTTCTTCCGGATTCATAACAATTTTGGAACAAAGCATGGTAGTATTACCAGCACTTACTTCTAAAATAAGTCCAGGAAGACCTGCATATTCGGCAGGACCATGACCTACGGGTATTTGAGGTGCATACCAAGCTTCTACTTCTGTCATTTTAATTTCCGGATCCTTTGATTCTGTAGCTGTAGCATCATTCTTTGGAGTGCTAGCCCTTAAATTACTCCATGAAAAATTATACCAAGTTAATTCAGCAGTTGGTATTAAAGCGGTTGCTTTAAAACAAACATATTGACCTATTTGCTTGGATTCCTTTTCCATTTTCCAGCTAATCGCCTGAATTTTATCCTTCACTAAAAACTTCTTTCCATAAAACTCCTGACTCTGCACCAGTGCATTTTCCTTAACGTTCTTATACTGATCTCCCTGTGAAAAATTCTTACCCCAGGAATCTGTGGCTCCAGACATGGCATCCAATTTATCTTCTTCCTTAAAAATAGACTCTTCCTTATTAAAACTTAAGATATAGTTTTTTTCCAATCTGTTCTTGAGTCGGGCCTGCATCTGTTTCTTCTGAGCTTCGCTCATTCGTGCTCCCCAATTTCCCAAATCCATAGTCGATTTAGAAAAATAAAACGCCTGCCCCTGAAACTCCTGAGTAGTTGGCTTAGATGACATTAGTAATACAAAAGCTAGTAAACTCAATTTGAAGAGAAAAGATTTCATGGTTGGTGTCGTTTTAGATTATTTTGTTTAACAAATATAAATAAAGACTAAACAATTCGGTTTGGTTTATCAAAACATTAACACATTATCTTAAAACTTAAATTATGCATATACATTTCCGCAGTACTGCGAGGTACATATTCAACAATGCAAATTATGACCTCATCAAAACCCTAAGGAACAAATTTCTCCTAGCAGAGAGGGATTTGTTATCTTAGTTTTCAAAACTTATAATTCCAATTAGCGATATTCTATTGTTGCATTCCGATAAAACCACTATTTTGAACTTAAATCAAATAACTGTTCCTTCCTTAAATTTGGCAAAATCAATTCCTTTTTATGAGAAATTAGGGTTAAAACTAATTGTTAATTCACAGCCGCACTACGCCCGCTTTGAATGCCCAAACGGGCAAGCTACTTTTTCTATTCACCTTACTCAAAAACTACCTAAAGGCGATGGCATTTATGTTTATTTTGAATGTGAGCATTTGGATGCATATGTGAACGAGTTGACACAAAAAGGAATTCAATTTGATCAATTACCAACAGACCAATCTTGGTTATGGAGGGAAGCGAGGTTAAAAGATGTTGATGGAAACCAATTGATTTTATATTATGGAGGAAATAATAGGCTTCACCCACCCTGGCGTATTAAAGCCAAAGAAGATCATTAAAAAAGATAAAAGAACCCATCAAAAACATGAATAAGGATTCGAAAATGTTTCGTGAAACTGCACATCAATTTGTGGATTGGATGGCAGATTACATGGAAAACGTGGAGCAATACCCAGTAAAGTCTCAAGTAGCTCCTAAAGATATATACAATCAAATAGAAAATGCTATTCCCTATGAAGGAGAATCATTGGAAGCAATTTTTGACGACTTTAAAAAAATAATTGTTCCTGGAATTACCCATTGGCAAAGTCCTAATTTTTTTGCGTATTTCCAGGCAAACACAAGTACTCCTTCTATATTGGCGGAAATGCTCACGGCTACTCTTGGCATTCAAGGAATGAAATGGGATACTTCACCAGCCTCTACAGAATTAGAAGAGAAAGTAATGGAATGGCTAAGAGATGCAATAACACTTCCCTCAAACTGGTCGGGTGTTATTCAAGATTCCGCTTCCACCGCCACTTTAGCCTCAATTATTACAGCTAGGGAACAAAAATCCAAGTTTGAAGTCAATAAGAAAGGATTTAAAGGCTACACCAATTTTAGGGTGTATTGTTCTGAAGAAACCCATTCTTCTATTGAAAAGGCTGTGAAAATTGCAGGTATTGGGAAAGAAAATCTTGTCAAAGTACCCACAGATGCCACCCTGGCAATGGATGCAGAGGTACTGGCCACCTATATCAACAGAGATCTTGCCAATGGTCACATACCACTATGCGTAATAGCGGCCATAGGCACCACTGGTTCTATGGCTATGGATCCATTAGCAACAATAGCTGAGATTACCAAAAAACACAAGCTTTGGTTGCATGTAGATGCCGCCTATGCAGGTGCTGCTTTTCTGTTACCAGAATACCAATATTTGATGAAAGGGATAACAGATGCGGATAGTTTGGTATTTAATCCGCACAAATGGTTGTTTACAAATTTTGATTGCACAGCTTATTTTATAAAAGATAAAGATGCTTTGGTCAACACTTTTTCCATCTTGCCAGAATATCTTAAAACAAAAACAGATGGCTTGGTTGCGAACCATTGCGATTGGGGCATACCTCTTGGAAGGCGCTTTCGTTCTCTTAAATTATGGTTTGTATTGCGCCATTATGGATTAAAAGGGCTACAAGAGAAGCTTCGGTATCATATAAAATTGACCAAATGGCTTGAAGCAGAAATAACGAATTCCAATGAGTTTGAATTAGCAGTACCAAGAAGTATGAACTTGGTTTGCTTTTACTACAAACCACCCATTTTAGAACATATGCCGCTGGAGGCACATAATCGTCTAAATGAAAAACTTTTGAATGCATTGAACCGCTCCGGAAACATGTACCTGACGCATACAAAAATTGAGAAGCGTTTTGTTTTACGAATGTCCATTGGACAAACAAATGTAGCGGAGTCTCATATACAAGACGCCTGGAGCTTCATAAAAAAGACAGCAAAAGATTTATTACCTTAGTTTACAAGGACACAAGCAGTTATACGTGGGAAAACCAAAGAAAAAAAAGAAAGCGAAGAAAAAGAAAAATTACTACCATTATAAGCTTTTTGTTTTGGTAGGTGGGCTGTTTCATGCAGTTACATATTTCCTGTACAATCTTACTTTATACAGCAACTATCTATTTTGGTTAAGCGCTATAATTTGTGGTCTGTTCTTTGGTTTTTACTTTATTCAAAAAATGAAGCTATTAGATCCTAATAGTTACCGAAAAATTGAGGGGTTCAAATTAAAAATGTACATGCTCTTTATCTGCATTGGAATGGTAATCGGTGGTGTTATCATATTTGGAAATGTACTAAACGGAACCATTCTCGGATTAAATTATTTAGGAAAGGGCAGTGAAGTTCATATTGGGGAATACAGAATTGAAAAAATTACCCGAAACAGAACAACTTCAAGGAAAAGAAGAAGGAGTATTAGAAGAAATAATCCACTGGTATACCTCGAAAAAGAGAACGAGATAGTACGTTTGAATTTGCCAGAAAGATATAGTACTACGAAAGACTATGCAGCATTTAAAACCATTCGATTGAACTTAAAAAAAGGCTTATTTGGGTATGAAATTATGGACGAATATGAACTACTAAAATAACTATGGAAAAGCATTTAGAACTTACGGATGCCGAGTTTGAACAACAATTTCGCAACTGTGCATTAAGTCCGTCTATTTTTTCGCACGAAGCGCATCTGCGACTAGCCTGGATACATATTTATAGGTATGGACCAGAACAAGCCGCTAAGAACATCCCAACTCAACTGCAGAATTTTGTAGCCTCTGTGGGTGCAAAAGATAAATACAACGCAACTTTGACCATTGCTGCTATTAAAGCAGTTGATCATTTTATGAATCGATCTAGCACTCATAATTTTAAGGACTTTATCACCGAAAATCCAAGATTGAAATATAATTTCAAGGAACTGATGGCTGCTCATTATGGATTTGATATCTATAATTCCGAGAAAGCAAAAGCACAATATATAACTCCAGACTTGCTTCCTTTTACTTAGGAGGTTGAAAGGAGGCAATAGCAAAGAATGAATATATAATAAGATACGGTCCACAGATAAAAATCATAGCCTAAGCATTGGCTGTAAGCTAAAAAACAATGTACCAAGAGATAAAACCCTCTAAAAGGCTTCACCAAATAATTGACTCCTTTTGGACATTCTCAAATAACAAGACAAGCGAAAACTATAAGGTATTACCTGACGCATGTAGCGACTTGATATTTGACTTTAACCAAAATAAAAGTTTTTTATCAGGAATAATGACGAATTATCAACTTCGGGAATTAGGACCTGAATCAAATTTAATGGGAGTTCGTTTCAAAACTGAAAAGTTTGGTTCTTTATCAAAAATACACCCTCTTGAAACCAAAAACTTACGGATAGAATTAGCGCATATATTTTCAGCAAAAAACCTTACCATTTTAAATCGGCTAAGCGACTTCGAAAAAATTACCGATAAAGTAACCCTTCTCGAAAATTTTATGGATACATCATTTAGGCAAAACGAGCAAAGACAAGACCAAATGATAATATCGGTTGCACAACATATAAGGTCAATGCATGGAATGGTGCCTATTGGAGATTTAGCAAAATCTCATCATATAAGCTTAAGACAATTACAAAGACGTTTTAAAAATTATATCGGTCTAACAACAAAGGAATTTTCAAACATAGTGCGTTTTAAGCATGCAAAAAAAAGAATAACAAACTTTAAAGAGACCAGCCTTTTAGCAATAGCATTCGATACAGGATTTTATGACCATTCTCATATGACCCATGAATTCAACCGTATTTCAGGAGAAAACCCAAGCTATTTTAGGTAATGTCGTTTTTTTACAAAATAGACTTCTTTAAGTCGCCTAACTTTGCAATCAAAACAAGGACCGGAAAGTTTGACTTTTCTCAATAGGTTTATGGTTATTCATTACTTGTAAACACGTAGATGGCTGCACAAAAAAATATTTCCAAAATCAATACCTAAAGCTATAAAAATGGACATACAATACGCATACACAATTCTCTATGTTTCGGACGTGCCAAAAACAATAGAATTCTACCATAAGACATTTGGATTTGAACAAAAACTCCTGACACCCGAAAATGATTATGGAGAAATAATATCTGGAACTACAACCATTGCATTTGCAAATTTTGAACTTGGTAATTCCAACTTTAAAAAAGGTTTTACTGCGAGCACATTAAGCAAAGAGCCATTTGGAATTGAATTGGCATTTACAACTTCAGAAGTTGAGAACGTAATGCAAAGTGCCATACAAAATGGCGCTATAATTTTGGAAAAATCAGTAACAAAACCTTGGGGGCAGAAAGTGGGTTATCTAAGAGATTTGAATGGATTTATAATTGAAATCTGTACTCCAATTCAAAATCAGGAATAGCAAAATCACATCCAATAGGGCGAATACCTGCCAGTAGTTCGAGTTCGCAGTCAACCATTTTTCATTTTATTCAAGTATCTTGTAGTTAAAACGTAGTTTGAATTGCGCTGCGACCCCTAACATGGCCCGTTAACCAAATCTTGAACAAAATTTAAAATTAGATGAGAAGAATACCTTTATCCCTTTTACTACTTTTTGTAATCCAAATTACCTTTGCCCAGAACGCCTTTCAAAAAGCTTTTAAATCAGAGATAAGATCTTCAAAAGAAAACATTCGAATTGCGTTTTCTGATGCTGCAGGAAATGCTGGCAACCTTCCTATATCCATTGTAAAAGGCAAAATGGATGGGCCAGTTTTTACAATTGTTGCGGGGGTTCACGGTTATGAATACCCTCCTATTATTGCAACACAAAAATTACTGGAAGAAATTAAAACAGAGAACCTTAAAGGAACACTAATTATTATTCCAATTGCCAATAGGGCTTCTTTTTATAAAAGAACCCCCTTCATTAATCCACAAGATCAAAAAAATTTAAACAATGCATTCCCTGGAAAAAAGGATGGTAGCATTACCGAACAACTAGCATATTTTATAACCACACATATTATTCCCGTAAGCGATGTTTTTTTAGATGTGCACGGCGGTGATGCTTGCGAGGATTTAATTCCTTTTGTGTGTTATTATAATAACACCAAAAAACCAGATCAAACTGCTTTGGCAAAGAAGCTTTCGGAAAATAGTGGATTCCAATATGTTGTCTCATATCCCTATAAAATATCGGATACCGAGCCTGCCAAATACACCTTTAAGCAGGCTGTGCAAGATGGAAAAACAGCCCTAAGCATCGAATGCGGTAAATTAGGAAATGTACAAAGTGAAAATGTTAGCTTAATTAAAAAAGGTGTATACAATATGCTAGAAACAATGGATATGTACGCCAATGGAACCGGAGCCCATAAAAGTATTATCTATTGCAACAACCAGACGTATATAAATGCCAGTGTAAAAGGTATTTTTTATAGCACATTGAAGGCTGGAGACAGGGTAAAAAAAGATCAGATTGTTGGGTATACCACAGATGAATTTGGTGTTGTTTTAGAGGAGTATAAAGCAACCAATAATGGTATTATTCTGTATATGTTAGCTACACCACCCATAAATATTGATGATACAGTGATGTGCATCAGCACCTATGCAGAGAACTAGATTTTTCAAAATATCATGGCTAAATCATTAAAAAAATAAATGGAAAATAGCACTCTACGAAAATACTTCTTGCTCGATGGATTTGGAGCAATTCTTTCAGCAGTGCTATTAGGAATAGTTTTAGTTAAATTGGAAAGGATTTTTGGAATACCAAAATCTACACTGTACTTCCTTGCGCTATTACCTTGTTTTTTCGCACTATATGATTTCTATTGCTATTTCTTCATTCAAAAGAATTTGGGACGGTTTTTAAAAGGAATCGCTATGGTCAATTTGCTCTATTGTTGCTTGTCAATTGGACTCGCTTTTTACCATTCTCATCAAATAACATATCTAGGATGGGTCTATATTATTATTGAAATTCTTATCGTTGTTACCATCGCTTTTGCAGAATTAAGGGTTGTAAAAAGAACCAATCAAAAAACAACTTAAAATTCAAGCAATAACAACTTTAAGTCCCTACTCCTAATGATTGGATTATTTTTAAATACTAGCAACACTAAAAATCAGAAATGAAAAGAACATTAATTGCCGTCCTTTTATCTTTTTTTACCTTTAATGCACTCGCACAGAATATACATAGAACCGCTTGTCAGGGCAAGTTAGCAAGGTTAGATAGTATGCTATTGGGTACCTCTATTGAGGTGAAGGATCAGCGCGGAAGGTCATTGCTGCATTGGGCGGTTGCCTGCAAGAAAAAAGAAGTATTCGATTTTTTAATTCAAAAAGGCATCCCCATCAACGAAGAAGACCATCAGAAAAGGACACCTATGCATGTGGCAGTTCAATATAGCAATGAGCTATATTTTGACTTGTTACTTCAATTGCAACCCAATACTGATTGGATATCTACGTATGGGACATCACTCCTAGAGTTAGCAGTGCTCAAAAAAGATAGCACATTCACAAAAAAGTTAATTACTACTGGTATTGATTTAAATGGAAAGAATGATAGAGGAAGTGCTGCTTTAGAAATTGCGCAAAGAATTGGGGCCAATGGAATTGCTCAGCTTTTGCTAGATAATGGTGCCGATAAAAATATAGTTCGCACTTTTGAAATGAAAGGAAAATATATGGGGCAGGTACCACCTAAATTAACTCCCAAAATGTTTGCACCCAATTTTATTTCAACAGAAGAACAAGAATTTGGTTCCGTATTTAATGCTGATGCTACTGAATTCTATTTTGGTGTGAACGTATATGGCAAAAATGAAATACGGTATTCCAAACGCACAGGAAATAACTGGTCCAAACCAAAAACAATACTTTCCCATGATCGCTATGGCTATAACGACCCATTTCTTTCACCAGATGAAAATAGACTGTATTTTATTTCTGACCGAGCTTTGGATGGTGTAGGTGAAAAAAAGGATATTGATATTTGGTATGTGGAAAGAACTGAAAAAGGCTGGTCTACACCCATTAATGCGGGGCCAAATATTAATTCTGATAGCAATGAATATTATAGCTCGTTCACCGAAGATGGGACTATGTATTTTTCCTCCAATAAGCACGCTCCCGAAGAGAGAAACTCGGACTATGACATATACTATTCTACATCTATTAGAGGAGCGTTTCAAAAGGCAGTAGTACTAGGGGATGCCATCAATACAGAGGATTACGAAGCAGATGTTTTTATTGCACCAGATGAATCTTATATTATATTTTGTGCAACAAGAGAAAATAGTTTTGGACAAGGAGATTTGTATATAGGTTTTAAGAAGGCAGATGGTACTTGGACAACTGCAGTAAACATGGGTGATAAAATAAATACTCAAAATTATGAATACTGTCCCTTTGTGACCAAAGATGGAAAATATTTATTCTATACCAGCAATCAAGATATCTACTGGGTAAGCACAGCGATTATAGATGAGTTAAAGGTAAAAAGCAGGTAAATATTACATATGGATCAACATAAATAAGGGACCCGCATTTATTGTCCATTTTTTGCGATAGCATTAAATTTTTATATGTTTATAAAGAAATAAAAATGTACCCTTAAGTTAATGGATTAAATTCTGGCTGGTGCTTTTAGTGTTTAGTAATTCCTTATCCATAAACTCTATTGAAATGCTCTAAAGTTTATACAAATGAAAAAACAAATTACGCGAATGAAAGTAGGTGAAGGAAGAATTAGCGGAGCTATTTCGATCTTCCTTGGAGCACTATCTTTGGTTGGAATACTATGCTTCAAATTTCCGGAACAATTAACCACACCAGAATTTCGTGAGATCTACACAGCGGCTATGGCTGAAAACCTGATGCTGGGTGGAATTATTGCAACATTTCTTTTTGCACTCGTTAGTATACTCCTCAATAAAAATAAAAAATATGCGGTGATTGGTATTTGCCTAGGAGTGTTGACCATTGTTCTGGGCGGAATTACGGTTGAAGGAAGGGCCGTAGAAGAAGTAAGCTGGAGTATAGGTCTTGATTGGCTTATTTTAGATTTACTGATTATGGCATTATTGTTTGTCCCTATAGAACTGGCATTTCCAAAGAATAAATTACAGTCAAAATTTCATGAAGAATGGAGAACAGATCTGGTATATTTTGGCATTAGTCATTTAGCAATTCAATTGTTTGGGGTGATCACAAAAAAACCAGCGGTGGCGTTTTTTGGTTGGATGAATCTAGACCAAGTGCATCTTTGGATTTCGGACTTACCATTTCTGGTGGAGTTATTCTTAGCGCTATTTATTACCGATGTATTTCAATATTGGGCGCATAGATTCTTTCATTCACATCACTATTTATGGAGGTTTCATTCCATTCACCATTCAACTCAAAATATGGACTGGCTTGCCGGTTCTCGGACTCATTTTATTGATATATTTTTCACTCGCAGCGTTTCCTATATTCCGCTTTACGTATTAGGTTTTTCTACCCTAACATTCAATGTCTATATCTTATTTATTGCAATTCATGCAGTTTTAATACATGCCAATACACGCATTAATTTTGGGTTTTTAAAGTATATCATTACAACCCCTCAATACCATCACTGGCATCATTGCGAAGAACCAGAGCATTATGGAAATAATTTTGCTGTTGTATTTCCCTTTATAGATAGAATTTTTGGAACCTACTACCTCCCGGGTAATGAATGGCCAAAAGGAACCGGACTCGTTGATGCCTCATTTCCAAAAGGGTTTGTAAAACAACTTGTTTTTCCGTTTACAAAGAACCCATTTAAAAATGACCTATTGCCAGAAGAAAAAAGTAAGCGCTAATACGGCATATTTTAAGCCACTTCACGGCGTGTGCTAGGCATGGATGTAGAGATAATTTTGGATTGTTAGCTAAACAACCCATTTGTAGATATGGATATGTAACGGCTGAAAAAAGAGAAAGAACTTTTGACAACGCAATTGCGGTTACTCAAAAATACGCTACATTCAATACTCCTTCAACCATCTATCATCTGAGTCAAAAAGTTTACCTATTCGAATGGAAGGATATAAATAAAAGTTAATTTTTATCATATAATTGATATATCAATTATATTTATATCAAATTAATAGTATATGAACCTTTCTCTTCCATCAGAAACCATATTTCACGTAATTGAAAGTAGCATTAAGGAATATCGAAAGTTTGCACAGAAAAACATTTCAGAAAAAATAAAAGATATGACCATTGATCAGGGGATGGTGCTCCTTTTTTTAAATGAACATCCAGACCTTAGCCAGAAAGAAATTGCTGAACTGGTATTTAAAGACAACGCATCAATGACCCGCATGATTAATACGATGGTTCAAAAAAAACACCTGAAACGTTCCATGAATCCTAAAGACAGAAGGCGGTACAAAATTGAAATCACCAATAAAGGAAAGAAAGTCTTAGAAACGCTTCCGCCTATTATTCATTACAATAGAAAATCATCATTAAAAGGAATCACAAAAAACGAACTCAATCAATTGGAAACCATTTTGGATAAAATAAGAACCAATTGTACAAAAACATGAACCCTATGAACACGATATGTAAATTTATTGTACTTGCATTTTTAATGCTGCTCGGATCCAAACTGAATGCACAAAAAGTGGAACTATTAACACAGAAAGAGCAGCAAACTGTTATAGATTCTATTGGCAGCAAACTAAACGCGAACTATATTTTTCCTGAGATTGCAACGAAGATGGTCTCCAATATGGAAACGAAGCTTAAGAATGGGAACTATAAATCCATCCAAGATCCTCAGGAATTTGCTACCACTTTAACCACAGATCTTCAGACCATTAGCAAGGATAAACACATAAGAATCACTTTTGCCCCAGGGCAAATTGCGGAACAACAACAGGCAATTACTGCAGAGGATAGTATTGCTTATTTGAATCGTTATGTTGCTAATTTAAAACGAAACAATTTTGGTTTTAAGGAGGTGAAAATTATGCCTGGAAATATTGGTTATTTAGATCTACGAAGCTTTTCTAATGTAGAATATGCCGGGGAAACCGCTGTATCTGCCATGAACTTTCTAAGTAATACAGATGCGATTATTATTGATCTTCGAAATAATGGAGGAGGAAGCCCTGCAATGATTCAACTTATAACGAGTTACCTCTTTGGAAGTGATCCTGTTCATCTGAACAATTTCTACTGGCGCCCAACCGATCGAAACTCTCAAACTTGGACTTTACCTCATGTAAGTGGCACACGCAGCCCCAACACCCCGGTTTATGTGCTAACGAGTCGTGGGACTTTTTCGGCAGCTGAAGAGTTTAGCTATAATTTAAAAAATCTAGAACGTGCTACCTTAGTAGGGGAAACTACAGGAGGCGGGGCACACCCCGGTGGTTCCGTTGTGGCAACAGACCGATTCATGGTTTGGGTTCCCACGGGGAGAGCAATTAACCCAATTACCAATACCAATTGGGAAGGTACCGGTGTTAGTCCACATATAAAAACTGCCGCTGCTGATGCCTTAGATACGGCCTATACAAAAGCATTGAAATCGCTTATAAAAAATAGCAAGGAAGAACGTTTAAAAGCTTTCTACGAATGGCCACTTGCTGAACTGCGTATCAGGACCAATCCAGTGACCATAGATGCAAAAAGTTTAAAAGCATTCACTGGAAGTTATGGTCCACGAATGATCAGCTTTGAAAATGGTAAATTATTCTATCAACGAGGTAGCGGAACAAAATATGAACTACTTCCATATAGTAATAATGAGTTCATTTTAAAGGGGCTGGATAGTTTTAGAATACGTTTTTTAGCTGAAGGGAATACCATAGTTGCTTTGCAAGGCTTATATGACAATGGAGGTACTGATAAAAATCTAAAAGGTAAATAGTAACTTCCCTCTATTTAATTTTTTATTAGTTAAAAGAATAATTATCATGTTGTGATATGATCTACGCATTAAAAAAGTGCGGAAGCAAAAGCACAATAATTATTTCATTAACTACCAAGTAAATTCCATCTAGTAAACTCACTTGAATTAATTAACTTGCTACTAGTTCGGAAAAATCACCATATATTTTCGCAAAAAGAATCATGCATCAACCATCATAGCATATTTCGTTCAAACTTAATCCTGGTTACAATGAATAAACATCTATTCGTTTCATTTATAATGTCCATCACTTTGCTTTCTTGCCAAAATGATAGTATAAAGGCTGATCTTGTTATTACCAATGCGAAAATTTGGACAGGAAATATAGATGCGAATATTGCAGAAGCCATTGCTGTTAAAGGAGATTCTATTTTGGCCGTTGGCTCATTCAATGACATCACGAGATTTAAAGGATCAGAAACAAAAACAATTGATGCTCTAGGAAATTTTATTACCCCAGGATTTATAGATACCCATGTGCATTTACTAATGGGTGGAAATAGCCTCTTAAATGTTCAACTAAGGGATGCCAAAACCAAGGACGATTTTATTGAACGGATCGCCTCGTTTTCGAAAAGTTTAAAACCCAATCAGTGGATTGTGGAAGGAAATTGGGATCATACGCTCTGGGGCGGAGAACTTCCCACAAAAGAATGGATTGACAGGTTTACAGTAGAAAATCCGGTTGCCATTTATAGAATGGATGGACATATGATCTTAGCCAATTCCGCAGCGCTAAAAATTGCTGGAATAGATAAAAATACTGCTGATATAAAAAATGGAGAAATCGTAAGAAATTCCGATGGAATACCTACTGGTATTCTAAAAAGTGAAGCAATGTATTTAGTATTAAACAAAATCCCTTCTCTTACGAACATAGAAAAAAGAAATGCCATTAAAGCTGCTCAGGATTATTTGCTTTCTCAAGGAGTAACAACAATTCACGATGTAGATAGTCTTGGAGGTTTTGAGGTTTTAAGAAAAATGTATTCGGACAATGAACTCAGATTACGGGTCTACTCTGCCGATCAACTAAATAAATGGAAAGCTGTTTCCAAAAAAGAAAAATTAAGTAGTAAATGGTTAAAAAATGGTCTTCTTAAAGGTTTTGTTGATGGTTCGCTTGGATCGCATTCCGCGGCATTTAATGAAGCATACACAGACACCCCTGATGATCGCGGAATTTTAACAGCTAATGCTGATAGCTTGCTCACTTGGATCTCCAATGCTGATGCTAAAAACCTTCAGGTTACAGTTCATGCTATCGGAGACAGGGCCAATAATTCCTTGTTAGACATCTATGAAGATGTAACAAGAAATAATGGCAATAAAGATCGTAGATTCAGAATTGAGCATGCACAGCATTTGGATATAAACGATTTGAATCGTTTTTCCAGTTTAGATGTAATTGCAAGCATGCAACCTTACCATGCCATTGATGACGGGAGATGGGCAGAAGAGTTAATTGGTCCAAATAGAATTAAGACCACTTACGCTTTTAAATCCTTATTAGACAATAATGCAACCTTAGTATTTGGTAGTGATTGGCCTGTTGCTCCTGCCTCCCCTCTTGATGGTATTTATGCAGCTGTAACACGCCGAACTTTAGACGATCAAAATCCCGACGGTTGGGTTCCAGAGCAAAAAATATCTCTAGAACAAGCCCTAATAGCATATACCAAAAATGCAGCTTATAGTTCTTTTGATGAAAAAATAAAAGGAACATTGGAAAAAGGCAAACTGGCAGATTTTGTTATTTTAAGCAAGGATTTGACTACGCTAGAACCGGAAAAAATAAAAGATGTATTGGTTCTACATACATATGTTGGAGGAAAGAAGGTTTTCAGTAGAAGATTAGAATACTAACTAAACTCAATACCTTGGATATCTTAGCTTTACTTAGATTGAGCGAATCATATTTCCTATTTTTATTTCAATCTGCTTTCTAAATTGAAATTGAAGCTTAATTGTTAACAAACACGTATATAATTCATCAAAAAAGAACAATCATCATGAAAAACAAAACTTTAATTACAACAGGAATTGCGTTATTAGTGCTATGTACTTCCTGTTCTCAAAGCACAATTGACTTAAGTATTGATAATTTAACAATTGTAAACAGAACAGTGGTTCCTTCCAAGGAAAATGTAAAAAACACCTTACTATTAAATAATAAGATTGGAGATGGAATGGCGATTATCAAAAATGAACGTTTTGATACAGGAACTATAGAATTAGAATTAAAGGGAGAGGATATTCCTGGAAAAAGCTTTGTTGGGATTGCTTTTAATATTCAAAATGATTCGACCTATGAAGCCATCTACTTTAGAGCATTCAATTTTAAAGCCAACGAATTAATAAGAAGGCAGCATTCCGTGCAATATATAAGTCATCCTAAGCATACCTGGAGGTATTTAAGAACCAATAGCGAAGGAATTTACGAAGCGGAATATATAGATGCCCCTTCGCCTGATGAATGGTTTGGCATTACGATAAAGGTTGACATGGACAAGGTATATGTATATGATAAAGCTTCAAATAAGCCATTACTGAGCGTAAAAAGACTAGAGCATCAGGTTTCGGATAAGATTGGGCTTTGGACGGGTTATGATTCAAAAGGAGCTTTTAGAAACCTTCGGTTATTGAAATAAAAACGATTTGATGGTAGCATATAGAAAGCCACACCACCAAAGAAACAAAAAGCAAGCTATGTTTAATTGCTTGCTTCATTTTCAACTTTTGTTAACTTCTTTGTAACCCTAGAGGGTTTAGAACCTTGTGTTCAACCATCTGACGTTCCATCGATGATGGTTAAATTTTAATCAAACGAACCGAATTGAACACCTGATTTTAATTTCATGCGACGCATGTAGTTAATTGTAAATACAATTACATAAATTTTCCTTTCATATAATCTTGCCAGATAACCAGGACGTATTTCTCTTTATCATTCTCTATTCTTTTTAGAAAACCATATTCGAAAACGAACCAATACACATCCCCTTTTTTGTTCCTCCAGAAATGGGTAAAAAAGTTAGGATTGAAACCTAAATTCAGTAAGCGTTCGCATCTTACGGTTACCTTCCCTCCTTTGTTATATTCTTTTAGTATCCTTCGGTTCAACCTAAGTTGGTTGTCAACCTTGTTGTAAAATCGTTCAGGGTTTTCTTTCGTTTTTTTATATTGGTAAGCACTTTTGCAATGAAGATCGCAATACTTCTTATCAGTTCTTCCGGAGAGTTGTTTTCCACAGTACAAACATTGTGCTTGTATCCTCATAACTATGTATTTAAACGAATGTATATGCGAACATTATTCGCTTAAGATACGATTAATTTATTTTTATTGATGACATTGCACCAAAACAACTTAATTATGGAAAAACCTAAAATTACCTTTTCCACTGCCTACCATAAAAAGGAACAGGTTCTTCTGATTGGTTTTCGGTACAACCAAGAATTAAAGGAATATTTAAAACTTTTTTCCGGAATTCGCTGGAGTACTACTCTAAGAAGTTTTTATCTCCCATTTAATAAAAAAACAACCAATTCATTGTACTTATATCTAAGAACCAAGAACTACTATATTGATTACACTGCCCTAAAAACAGCGCAAGAAAAGAATTCGAATGCTAAAAAAAGTAAAAAAATAGCTATTGGAAATGAGATTTCTATTGATGTGCAGAACCATATAGGTAATTTTAAAAAATGGATGGCTCAAAAGCGTTATAGCGAAAACACTATTCATACGTATATAAGCATGTTACAATTGTTCTTTCGCTATCAACACCCAAAAAAGCACGAGGAGATTAACCAAACAGACATTCTTCGCTTTAATACAGATTATATTTTGGCTAACGGGTTTTCGTATACCTACCAGAACCAGATGGTAAATGCAATTAAGCTTTTTTACAAACAACAGGACAGTACCAATCTATCATTGGATAATATAGAACGTCCTAAAAAATCTAAAAAACTACCCCAGGTTCTTAGTATTGATGAAGTAAAACGGATATTGATTCATACATCCAACCTTAAGCATAAAACCTTACTAAGCCTATTATATGCATGCGGATTAAGGATTGGTGAGGCACTAAAACTAAAAATAAAAGACATTGATGAAGGAAGAGGGTTTATGCATATTCAATCTGCCAAAGGAGCTAAAGATAGGTATGTCCCTATACCTAAGCAGATGATCTTAGTATTGCGGCAATATATAAAGGCCTATAATCCTAGGTTTTATGTTTTTGAAGGGCAGAATGGAGGAATGTATACCGCCGTAAGTGCCCGGCAAGTACTTAAACGTTCTATAGCCAAAGCTGAGATACAAAAGCCCATTACACTGCACACCTTACGTCATAGCCATGCCACTCATCTTTTAGAGAATGGTACAGACCTAAGGTTCATTCAGGAGCTTTTAGGGCACAACAGCCCTAAAACAACCATGATCTATACGCATGTAAGCACCACCAGTTTAGATAAGATTAAAAACCCATTTGATGATTTTGAATTGTAATATAAAAAAACACCATTTACATCGATTTAATCCTTATTTTGGTGGTATATAGATGTAAAATACATCTATATAAACAAGTTGGCATTAATATTAAGAAATGAACTATCAAAAAGTAATCGGGTATGGTGTATTTTTTTTGGTAATTCTTGTGCCAGCATTTTTAATTCTTTCAGCAGTTTATTCATTCTTACCTCTAATAATCCTCGTCCTTTTAATTTTAAGTCACTTTATATATTTTAAAATCATAAAAAAAGATGGCAAATATCCTAAAAAAGTAATTGTCGGACTACTTATATTAACCACTTTTGGTTCGTGCTTTTCATACTTTTTCTATGAGGCTAATTTCTTTGGCATGGGCCCTTTTTATTCGGAAAAATTCGAAGGCAATTTGGACACACTTGTTCCAAGGGATAGTATCCCCTATCGTTCTGGACATTTAATAACATATAAAAATGAAAATGTAAATGAACCAGCAATAGTTGTATACAAATCGAAGGATGATATAGTTTGGGCAGAGAAACTTAATGCCCCAGATATATTTTGGGTAGAAAACAATGATTCAAAACCTTTTCAAATGGCATATGAAGTGAGGTTTTCATCAGTAGATCATGGAATTATACGAGACACTGTGGGCTTTTTTGCAGTTGGACATAGTGAGCCAGGAAGAGCTTTTCTATGGAGGTTTGGGGGTATACAAAAGTTCTTTATAATGAGTTTTTAAAAAACTAATGCCAACAATACCTATAATTCAGGCTTTGCTAGTGAACCCAAAGAAAAATTCCTACTTTTATTTCAGCTTGATTTCTTTGCTTGAAAATCCTATCGGATTTCCCAGCCCGAAATCATAGCCGAACCGTTACCCAACATTTTGACCAAATGAAATCAAAAACAAAATATTTACTTCTGATTTTATCAATTGTTGGCTTATTACTTATACTTTTTAATGAATACAAAGCATATTCCGATTGGAGCATTGTACCAGAATTAGAACTTGCCAAAGGATTATTTGTAATTGGAATCATCAGTTTTGGACTATACCTTTTAATAAAAAAATGGAGGAAAGTATTGATAAAAGTTATGCTTGGAGCTTTTAGCCTTTGCTTAGCTCAAAACCTCTATCTAGTGACAGAATATTATAGAATAACCCAGAGTCAAAAAAGGTTATCTGAATACTCCGAATTGAAAACTTGTGAGGAAATGGAAAATCGATTTGCTACTGACTTAGGAAATGATAAAATTAAGTACTTCTCATTTGGTTTGGTCTCAGATAAAGAATTTACAAAAAAAATGAAATCCGAATTTGGAATTGAGAATTTCAATTTAGGTTGTACTGTATATTCAGAAAAAATATGTTACAACAAATTGGTGGAAAGACATATTGAAAAAAACTATGGCAAATCCATTGATAGAACAACAGAATAAAAGCATTTGATTAAAACTTTTTGTTGGACTTCTTACTCAAACGCAACTGTTGCGTTGATGGACATACCAATATTGTGGAAAAGTTAACTTGAACGGAAAAAACGTTGGGTAACAATGCCTATGATTAATACGGACTTAGGGTATTACGCCAAGGCTTGTGTATATTTATGATGTCGCAAAATCTTTGGGATTTTGCTTTAAAACTAAAAAAGATAAAACAAAACCAAAAGCTTTTGCTTAGCACGTAGCTGGAAATCCGCTGAATTTCTGTGCCGTACTAATCATAGCTAAACCGTTAGCAAACAGTATTTAGGGATCTTCTCACTCAATCGCAATCCACACGCAGACCGACCTCCCACTAGGACGTAATTGATCCGATTTTTTCTTTTGCCAACTTAGGGGCGTAAGCCCTCATTTTTTTTCTATTTTGAATACTCAGCTCGACTTTAATAAAACCGTTTGCTAACAATACCTATAATTCAGGCTTTGTTAGTGAACCCAAAGAAAAATTCCTACTTTTATTTCAGCTTGATTTCTTTGCTTGAAAATCCTATCGGATTTCCCAGCCCGAAATCATAGCCGAACCGTTGTACGCAATTTAAAATTACCTAAATCTATCAATGAAAATTCACGATTTTGACACAAAAAAAGGGATTTATAGCTTTCAGCTTGATCAACTGAACACAGAAAACCATTCGCATCCTGTTGTCGAAATAATAAGTGCAATAAATGGAACTTTTTCACTACAATCGAACGGACAGATAAATGATAATTTGGTATTTGCCATTATCGACTCGAATACCGAACACAAGGTGTTTTCTAAGAACTGTTCTATCAGAATGTTAATGATAGAAAGCCATAATTTGACGTTAACTGAATTTTTAGACAATAAAGGGGTAAAGTTCAAAAATGGTGTTTTTTCAAAAACCAACCTTGCGAAGAAAAACGAACTATTTTCAGAAGTTAAAAACCTTGCAAGAACAATTGACTTAAAAACACCATTGGACACACGAATTGCCGAAAGCATCAAATTCATTGAGGAAAATGAACTTGAGTACAAAAATCTAATTTCGGAACTGACCTCAAAGGTATGTCTATCAGACAGCAGACTTTCTCACCTTTTTAAAGAACATATTGGAATTTCAATTAAAAAATACCTTGTTTGGAACAGATTGAGACAAGCAATAAATCTATATTTAAGGGAGAATACTAACTTGACAAATGTTTCCGTACAAAGCGGATTTTTTGACCAAGCCCATTTGACAAATTCGTTTAAAAACGTCTTAGGGGTAAGTCCTTCAAAAGCCTATAATAGCAGAATCTTACAATCATAGTAAGTTGACGTACTTTACTTTTGCCCTCAAAAACAAATAAAGTGAACGGACAAATTAGAAAAGTAGAGAAAGCTGACATTCCAGAATTGAAAAAAGTGCTTGATTCGAGCGAGTTGTTCCCATCGTACTTACTCGATGATATGATAAATGATTACTTAAGTAACAAAAAATCAACAGATATTTGGTTTACGACAATAGACCAAGGAAAGCCAATCTCGATTGGTTACTGTGCACCAGAAACGTTAACAGAGGGCACTTATAATCTGTATGCAATTGCAGTACATAAAAGTCAACAAGGAAATGGAATTGGAAAGAAAATGATGGAATACATAGAAAACCAGTTGAGAGAAAACGGCAACCGAATTTTAATAGTTGAAACATCAGGAAAACCCGAGTTTGAATTGACACGAGAATTTTACATTAAATGTGACTACACTAAACAAGCTGTAATCCCTGAATTTTATGAAAAGGAAGATGATAAAATCGTTTTTTGGAAGAAACTTACGGAATGAAAACTGCGTACAACAATACCTATAATTCAGGCTTACACTAGCCCTTTCCTGAAAATCACTATATTTAATCCAGCTTGATTTCTAGCTTAAAAATCCTACCGGATTTCCCAGCCCGAAATCATAGCCGAACCGTTAGCAAACATTTAATACAATGAATGAAATAGTAGTCGAAAAAAACGAAGATGATGAACTTCCAATACCGCACATATGGAGACCAATCTTTACGAAAATTGTAAACGCTTTTGTTAAACAAGACTACAATCTTACTTCTGGAATAAAAAGTGTCAATCCGATTGCACATAATACCGCTAAACAAATAAAAGAGTATGTTGAAGACTATGGTGAAGTGTTAATCGAACTTCCTGAAAAAACCTGGGACACATCAGTTTATATATGTTATGGTAACTATTGGAATGTGCTTATTGATTTATACACTGAAGATGAAGGATTGAGTGATTTAGTGCTCAATGCTGAAGTAAGGGAAAATGATAATGACTATTTGTTCGACATTAAACTCGTTTATGTCCCTTAAAGAAAAACGTTTGCTAACAATACCTATAATTCAGGCTTTGTTGGCTACCCTAAAGAATATTTCCTACTTTTATTTCAGCTAGATTTCTTAACTCGAAAATCCTACCGGATTTCCCAGCCCGAAATCATAGCCGAACCGTTGTACGCAAGCTGAAAAAATGAACGAAGTTAAAATTAAAGTTTATCACAAAGAAGAGAAAGTAACCACTACTCTTTATGTTGAGCAAATATCTGAAAATAAATTTCGGATGATTGACAACGACTTCTGCAACGCAAAATTGACTTTGGGAACGGAATTCGAAACGAAAATAAACAAAGAGAAAAAACACGAGATAACAAAAATCACAAAGGAATCGGAATTCATTACTCGCAGATTTGGATTAACACCAAACCATAAAGAATCTGATTATAGAATGCTCGGAGAGGAATTGACAAAGGGAGGTGGATTTTGGCAAGTAGACCTTGGCAGTATTGCGACTGTTAATATCCCTAAAGATTTTGAGTTTGACATTGACCAAGTAATCAAAGATTTGGATTTAAAACTGGTAGAAATAACCGAATGAAATACTTCAAACGAAATTGGAATGAAACGCGTGGAGATCAATATGACAGTTGGGGGAAATCCGTTTGGTTTTTTTAGACAGATATTAATGGAGATGTTTTAAGACAAATTGAGGCTTATGAGAACGGAAAAGTCTTGAAATATGACAATCAAAATATTGAGGACGAATTTGGTGGACTTGCTGACCAAAATCTTGATTTGATTGAATTTGAGGAGTTTTCAATAGAAAAAGAAGAGTTTGAAAATAAATGGAAATAAAAGCCAGCGTACAACATTGGCTATAATTCATTGTGGTTTTGTACCACACCAAAATAAAAGTATAAATCAAAGGCTGATTTCTGAGCGGAATAATCCTATGGATGATTCCACAACGAAATCATAGCCGAGACCGTTGTATGCCATATGAAAATGCTGTTGAAATGAAGAATTTAATTCTATTTACAATCCTTATGCTCACTTTAAGTTGTCAAACTAAAGAAGATATGAATGAACTACAAAAAAGCATAGTTGAAAACTATTTAAACTCGTACAACGATTTTGACATCGACGGAATGACAAAAGATCTGACTGATAATGTTGTTTTTGAAAATGTGTCAAATGGAAAAGTGTAATTGAGAACAGAAGGAATAGGCGAATTTAGAAAACAAGCCGAATTAGCTAAACAGTACTTCACACAAAGAAAACAATTGGTAGAATCCTGGGAATATATTGACACGAAGGTAATAATTGGAATTCACTATGAAGCGATCTTAGCAATGGACTTTCCAAACGGAATGAAAACTGGTGATACACTAAAATTGAAAGGTAAATCGGAATTTGACTTTGAAGATGGAAAAATTAAAAGCATAACGGATAAAAGTTAAATACGGCATACAACAATGCCTATAATTCAGGCTTTGTTGGCTACCATAAAGAATATTTCCTTTTTTTAATACGCCCGATTTCATAGCTCGAAAATCCTATCGGATTTCCCAGCCCGAAATCATAGCCGAACCGTTGTACACCATTTGAAAAAATTAAATTACATATTACCAATTACTTTTTTTGCCTTGACAAATATTTTATTTAGTCAGGTTAGCGGAACGATATTAATGGATTCTATATCCTTACCTGGAGCTGAAATTAAGTTTAAGGAATCTGACCAAGTGGTAATGGCTGACTTTGACGGAAATTTTGTTTTACCTATAGAATCTAAAATTGAAAATTGCAATTTGGTTATCTCTTACTCGGGCCTTTCTATTGAAATTAAAAATATTGAATTAATTGAGGGAAAACTGAATATTGGAAATTTCGAAATTCCATATTTTGAAGATATTTCTATAACGGAATTTGAGTTACTTACGGAACGGGAAAAAGAAAATTGCTTACCAATATATCATTGGGCGCAGCTGTTAGGTTATTTGAATACTAAAAAAATTGATACGGATTATTTGACTCTGAATTGCGAGAAAAAAATAAAGGAATTTGAATATAATCCACAAACCAAAACTGTATTAATCGATTGGAATCTAATAAAACTTTGCAAATAAAAACGGTGTACAACAATGCCTATAATTCAGGCTTTGCTAGTGAACCCAAAGAATATTTCCTGCTTTTAGTGCAGCTTGATTTCTTTACTCGAAAATCCTACCGGATTTCCCAGCCCGAAATCATAGCCGAGACCGTTGTAGAGCATTATGACCCGTCCTGAAATATGTATACAAAAACCAAATGTATATGTATAAAAATGATGGATATGTGAGACGTTATAGCGAGAGCTTTAAACTAAAAGTCTTAGCAGAACT
>CANMSI010000005.1 GCA_947500575.1 uncultured Flavobacteriaceae bacterium
AAAATAACTGTAACTGGCACAGATGCGGGAACGATTGACTATGTATATGATGCCACGGGTTCAAAACTACAAAAAACTGTTAGTGGTGGGTCAACTACGGATTATATAGGTCTATATGTTTACGAAGGTGGAGTTCTTCAATTTATCAAACACCCAGAAGGATATGTGTCCGTGGAGAATGGAAATTATTCTTATGTTTATAACTATAAAGACCATTTGGACAATGTCCGCTTAAGTTATACGGATTCTGACGGTGACGGTTCAATAGACCCAGCAACTGAAATAATTGAGGAAAACAACTACTATCCCTTTGGCGGCCTCCATAAAGGATATAACGGTAATGTTTCTCCACTTGGTAATTCAATTGCTAAGAAATGGAAATTCGCTGGAAAGGAATTTGACCAATCTCTCGGTTTGGAAACTTATGATTTTGGAGCTCGAAATTATGACCCATGGCTGGGAAGGTGGGGAAATATTGACCCGAAAGCGTATAAATACTATTCATATTCGCCATATAATTTTGCAGCAAATAATCCTTTGGTTTTCATCGACCCAGATGGTAAAGAATTAATTTTAGCAGGAAATAGAAGGGAAAGAAGGCAACTCTTTAGAGAAGTAAAAAAACTTTCTAATGACAGGTTAAAGCTAAATCGAAAGACTGGTCAGGTAACCGTAAGGGGAAAAGGAGGTCGTAATAATGGTAAGAACCTTGCTGAAGGTACCTCTTTAGTCTCTGGTATAATAGGTTCGGAAAATACTGTAACCGCTATGACTTTAGGTGGGTTTAAAAATAAGTTTGGAACGTCAGAGAATGCTATAACAGGAACGAGTACTAATACACAAGTTATGGGTATGTCAGGTAATGCAGCTCTTTCTGGCAAAGACAATCCATTATTACGTATTGGCAGCGAAGATGCAATAGTAGTTTTTGATCCAAGTGATTCAGGAAAAGGCGTTACAAATGAAGACGGTTCAACAGGCAGGCCAAACCATATAGGATTGGCACATGAATTGATACATGGTTCTAGGATAATAAATGGAGAAACAGTTGAAGGGGATGAATTTTCCCAAAATTATATAGACCCTGATACCCCTTCTTTAGGGCCTGGTGGTAACCCCTTTCAATTCCATGATGAAGAAATGGAAGTTAGAGATGTGGAGAACCTTATTAGATCCGAACAAAAAGTAATAAAAAGAGCAAGTCCTATTTTTGTGGACCCAAATAAGGATTTGGATGAATTTTTGAAACAAAAGAATAATAAAGGAGGAAATTAAAATGGTAAGAGCATTAATGATATCGGTTTTTATCTTGATTGTGGCAGGTTGTAAATCCTATCAATCGGGTACAATTCCTTCTGAATCATTTACGGATGAGAATCTTCTTGATTCACTTGTTGCTAAATGGCAATCTAGTAATGTAAAATATCTTGAAGGTTTAAAAGAATTTGCACAGGAAGACAATGAAAAACGGCATATTGAAAATATGCTAGTCTATTCAGCAAGGTCTTCCAAAGGTTCTGGACAATATGAAGCGAGAAGGAAAAGTTTTTTAAGATTTTTATTCTCCAATTACAATATTGAAACCAAAGATTTTATTGTGTTAGAAAATTTTCAAGGCGAGAAAGTTTTTTATTCGGTTCTTTTTGAGGACAAAAAAATAACCTTTCAAAATTTAGTAGAAAATTGGAACGAAACCAAGACCGAGTCAGTAATGGGTTTCGAAAATTTGGCAAAAAACATTAGAGTGTTCGAAAGAGATTCCAGTTGTTCTTTAAGGTCATTTTCTTTTTCACTAATCACTTTCTTTGAAAAAGAGGGTGCAATTACGAAGCTTGATGATAAATCGTGCCAAACAGGTGATATACTAAAATAGAGAAATGGATAAAAAAGGAAAAGCCATCCTTCGGGATGGTTTTTTATTGCAGTACGTTCTGCAACTTGGTCTGTTTTATAAAAGCGTCGAGCATTGCAAAGACATGCTCCCTATCCTTGTCCTTCATCTGGGTAACTTCCTGAATGCGTTCGAGCATTCTGCTGTCCAGTTCCATATCGGTATGACCAACCAACCAATCTAGGGAAACATCAAGAATATTGGCAATCTTCGCAGCGACATCGATACTAGGCTTCATCGCATCTCTTTCATACCTGCCGATGGCAGGGCCTTTGGTTCCCAATTGCTCTGCTAAGTCTTCCTGACTTAATCCCTTGTTCTTCCTAGCTTCTAAAAGTCTTTTACCGAAACTCATACTATCTGTTTAGACCGCTATTTATGCGTATAGGTCAAAGGTACAGAACGTAAACGTTCAATACAAATCGTTATTATTTTGTTTATTAGACAGTATCCGTTACCTTTGGAACGTATCTGTTCTATTAAACTTTTTTTACGATGTTGAACACAACGAATCCGAATAACTACGAATACAAGACCGACCACTTGGAAATCCATATCCTCGGCGGCATCAAAACCAACAAGCTCGAAACTTTAAGAATAACGCTTAGCGTTCAGAAACCGAAACAACATAATGTGCTGCGCCACAGCGTCGATTTGTACAACGACAATCAAGTTGAAAAACTGGTACGCAAAATAGCGGAGCGCATCGAAATCGGCACGAGCATTGCTCGAAGGACATTGCAGGAACTTACCAAAGAACTTGAGAATCATCGATTTTTACTCCTTAGCAAGGAGGAGCAATTAAACAAACCCTTTTACAAAGAGTTATCAGCTAGGGAAACCAAGGAAGCCGAAACCTTTTTGAAAAAGAAAGGCCTGCTCGAAAGGACAAACGAACTAATCGGGAAATCGGGAGTAATCGGAGAGCAGACCAACAGGCTTTTGATGTACCTCATTTTTACATCGAGGAAAACAAACAACCCTTTGCATTGTATTAGCCTCGGAAGTTCCGGAACAGGAAAGACACATCTGCAAAGCAAAGTTGCCGAACTGATACCGGAAGAGGATAAAGTTGAGATTACGGTTTTAAGTGCGAATGCTTTTTATTACTTCAACCGCACCGAACTACAACATAAGTTGATATTGATTGAAGATTTAGACGGTGCGGAAAGCGTACTCTATCCGCTTCGTGAACTGCAATCGAAAAAGCGCATTACAAAAACGGTGGTTCACAAAGACACCAAAGGCACAACTAAAACAATCCACTTGACCGTCGAAGGGCCTGTATGTGTTGCAGGGTGTACAACACAAGAATCGATTTACGAAGATAACAGCAACAGAAGTTTTTTGCTCTACATCGATGAAACTGCCGAACAGGATATTAGGATTATGAACTATCAGCGTATTGCATCGGCAGGGCAATTGAACGAACAACAGCAACTGGAATCCGCTGAACTTTTACGAAATGTACAACGAGTATTGAAGCCGATAAAAGTTATCAATCCTTATGCGATGTACTTGGAACTTCCACAAAGTGTTTTTAAACCGAGAAGAACCAACTCCCATTATTTACAATTCATAGAAGCCATTACATTTTATTGCCAGCGGCAAAGGCAAAAAAAGTATGATGAAAATACAGGGGAGGAATATATAGAAACTACCATTGAAGATATAAAGGCAGCCAACGAACTAATCCAAGAAGTGCTATTGCGAAAAAGTGATACCATTACGGGAGCGACCAGAAACCATCTTGAAAATCTAAAAGCCTACTTAAAACAAAATAAGCAGACCACTTTTACCAACTCCGAAATCCGCAGAAACCTACGGGTAAAGGAAACCACACTTAGAAGATACAACGGACAACTATTGGCAGAGAATTATATACGAAGGGTCAAGAAATCAAACACTAAAAGTTATTGCTTCGAGATTGTTGACGTTGCCGAATACGATATGCTAAAGGAGCGGATAAATACTGCATTGCAGAACTGTATCACAAAAATAGAACTCGCCACATCGCCACCAACTCGCCACCGACAAAGTGGCGAGGTCAAGACAAAGAAAGCCAGTTAGTTACTGTAACTCGCCACAAGAATCCGAAAAACACATACCGATGAAAAAAGTCGGTAGCACCGACAGGCAAGAAAATGAAAAAACTGAAACTAAACAATGCCAGTTACAGGACACTTATATCCAATTTTAAAGAATGGTTGGCCATACTCGGTTATAGTAAAAGCTGCGTGAAATACTCGCCCATCCATTTACAGGAGTTCTTCCATTGGGCGGAACGGAACGGGCATGCCGAATTAAGAACAATACTGCGAAAAGATGTAACCGCATATTACGATTACCTGCGCCAACGCCCCAATGAAAGTTATGGCGGTGCGCTCAGCAATGCCAGTTTGAACAGTCACATAAGTGCGCTGAAAAGGTTCAACGCCTACCTGAAAAAACATAATGCCAAACCGCTCTCCATACACTTGCGTTTTGAAAAAAGAGATAAACTTGAAACGACCGACATCGTAAGTCAAGAGGAAATAAAGGAACTCTTCGAAGCAGCCGAACATAGTTATGTAATGCGTCATGTATGTCTACGGGACAAGGCAATCTTGGTTGTACTTTATAGTTGCGGACTTCGCAGAAACGAAGCGGTACACCTGAACCTTGGCGATGTATTTTTTGCAAAAGAACGCATCTTAGTACGTCAGGCAAAAAATGGAAAAGAGCGTTTTGTTCCCATCAACAGATACAACCTTGAAATCTTGGAGGAATATATCTACGATGGCAGACCTATGTTCTATAAACCGAACCAGACCGATGCACTTTTTATAAGGCAGCAAGGCGGAAGGATGGGCGGACAGACTTTTAAGAACCGTTTACGTTCCATTATAAAAGCAACTGGCAATCCCGATTTAATGGACAGAAGGATTACGCCACATAAATTAAGACATAGCATCGCCACACATTTACTGGAAGGGGGTGTACCCATCGAAGCGGTCAGTCAGTTCCTCGGCCATACCTCTTTGGAATCCACACAAGTTTATACACATCTCATAAAAGAAGAACCATGAATTACGAAGAATACCTATTGAAAAACCAGTACAGTAAAAGCACTATTAAAGTTCACAATCTTAGAATCGAACGTTTAAAAGGATGGCTCAAAAAACAAGGCATTGCAGAAAACGAATTGACCTATGGAAATTTGCTGCGCTATGCAAAATACCTACAAACGACAAAAAAGTATGAACGGGCATCCACCAATAATGAACTTCGGGCGGTCAAACTCTACTACGATTATTTGATGGAAGTTGAAGAAGTAATGGAAAATCCTGCCGAGGGCATGACCATACGTGGCACACGTACCAAGGTCATCGGCAATCTATTGGAAGAAGAAGAACTCGAAGATTTATATTACAGTTACGAGACCAAACATTACGATACGTTTTTCCACGCCACAAAAAGACGGGATAAAGTTGTGGTCGGTCTGATGGTGTTCCAAGGCATCACGGCAATAGAACTGTATCACTTGCAAGAGGAATATATACAATTACACAAAGGAAAAATCGATATGCCGAGTACTCGAAGGAGCAACGCAAGAACTTTGAAACTACAACCTGCGCAGATGATGGAACTAATGGAATATGTAAAAGAGGTCAGACCCTATCTTGCCAAAAGGTTCGCAGACCAAAACCCCGAAAAGTTCATCTTTGGAAGTATCGACCAGATACACAGTATTACCACTAGGATAATCAAGAACCTAAAAAAAATCAACCACAAGGTAACAAGCTGTTCACAGATACGAACAAGCATCATTGTAAATTGGTTGGCAAATCATAGTCTAAGAAAAGTGCAGTACATGGCAGGACACCGTTACATAAGTTCAACGGAAAAATATCTACAGGACGACTTGGAAAACCTGCACGAAATAGTCAACAACTTCCATCCGATAAGTTGATGGAATTAGGTATCGCAAATTGCGACCTTCAAATAAAAAACTATTTTTACCAACACAATACACACTTCAAATGAGCGAAGAAAAAAATAAGGAATCATTAGTTCCGAACGAACTGATAGCAAGTAGGATATTACTAATCAGAGGTCAAAAAGTAATGATAGATGCGGACATTGCACAACTCTACGGAGTAGATACGAAACGACTGAACGAACAGGTAAAAAGGAACAAAAGCCGATTCCCCGAAAACTTCATGTTCGAGTTGACCAACGCAGAAAAAGCGGATGTGGTCGCAAATTGCGACCACCTTGAAAACCTGAAATTCTCCCCCGTTCTACCAAAGGTATTTACGGAGCATGGAATAATGATGGTCGCCAATGTGCTGACAAGTGAAAGGGCGATACAAGTGAGCATCCAGATTATAGAAGTGTTTATAAAGATGCGGGAAATGTTGACCGATAATCTAAGCCTGAAACTTGATATTGAGGAAATCAAAAAGAAACTCTCCAACCATAGCAAGAACATCGAACTTGTCTTTAACTACTTGGATGAACTTATCGATAAGAAGGAAAATGAAAAGCCCCGAAAACAGATAGGCTACAAGAAACAATAATCCCCAGGACAAAAAGTCCACGCCGTTCATGCTTCACGGCTCGCCCTGTCCTTTTTGCCCTTCCGCTCGCCACCGCGCATGCAATTTTTGGCTGCCAAGCGATTACGGCACATTGCTTTTTTGGTGTTCCAACGCTCCAGCAATCGCAGCACTCAAAAATTCTGTGAAAAACAGATATTTGTGCGTACTGCTCTAACGCCAAAAAAACAAAGAGCCGTAGCCAACGCACGAGCCAAAAACCGCCCCAAGCTAAGTTACATAATAGAAGTTATGATAGCAGCCGCAGAAGCCAGCCGCATCGCCCAAGCTGTAAAGTCATAACTGCTATTATGCAAAATAGCCGCTCTCCCAACGCTCGAACCCGAACCTGAAAAACCATGTCGGGAAAAAGATGGCAAGATGTGTTTTAAGGTACCCCGAAACTAAAAAAACACCTTATTCAAGATGTGTCGATGTCATGACAAAAAAGCTCACTCGGTCGCGGCACTCAATCGGCGCTTGCCTATCATTTTAAAAAAGACCGATTCCCCACGCACCGCCAGCCTCCAAATCGTTCTTTTTTAAAACGCTCCCTTGTTCGCTAAAATTTAGGATTACCGCTAAGAGCCATCGAAGTGGATTTAATGTTTTTGCTTTACATAAAATCTGAAATCCAGTCTTTGGCGAAGGTCAAATCCTATACTTCGGAAAAACCGAAAAATTAATCGAAATGGACAATCCATCATCGCCCCGAATCTTACCAAAACTAATACTACGAAGTGCGAGGCTGGCGGGAGGTGCGCGAGGGAAAGGGCGGCTATTTTACATAGTTTACATTATAGCTTACGGCAATAAAAATGAATCCTGCCGAAAATTCGACCCGTACTATAATGCAAATTATGTAACAATAGCTTGGGGCAGGTTTTTATGCACAGGTTTTTCCGTCGGCGTAGCTGTTTGGTTTTTTGGCGGGGCGTTCGAGCAGTACGCACAAATATCCCTCCGTGGTATTTTTGAGTGCTGCGACGGGATGGTGTGCTGGATAGCCAAAACAACCAAAGTGCTACAATAGCGTTGGCGCATAAAAAGCTGCACGGGCGTTGGAAAAGGGAGCAGGGAAAATACAGGGGTTTTTGAGCGAGCGAAAATACTGGATTTACCCTGCGAGGACTTGATAAAAACAGATGTTCAATCCGTCGGAAAAATGGCAATAAAAAGAGTTGAAAAACGTTATATTTATCTTAGCTAAGAATACGTTCTTAAACTTACTGAAAAAGGAATTTTTTGCTCCCCTAGTCGGGTCAAAATAACCATTGTTCTTTATTTTTTGCTTTAAGTAGGAAGACAATGGCAACATGATATCCGACCTCAATAAGGGGATAACGGACATCGAGTACAACCATCTTAATCTTCCGACAAAAATAACTGTAACTGGCACAGATGCGGGAACGATTGACTATGTATATGATGCCACGGGTTCAAAACTACAAAAAACAGTGAGTACAGGTACTATAACAGACTATGCAGGGAATTACATCTATGAAAATGGAAGCCTGCAATTCTTTAATACATCTGAGGGCTATGTAGAACCTGTCTTTGCGAGCGGCAGCGCGGCAATCTCATCCTTTAATTATACGTATCAATACAAAGACCATTTAGGAAACATACGACTCTCATATACAGAGACTACCCCCACCACTGAGGTAGATGAGAATTATGAAACCAATATGGGAGGCTGGCTTATAAATAATCCTAGTAATACCACAACAAGTTTAGAGAACGGAACCTTGAAAACCACGATCATTGATCGGTATCACATAATCGACAGATATATAGACACCACTCCTGGAGAACATCGATATGGTAAAGCCCATATTGGTTGTGAGGGAAGAGGTTAATGGGGTTTGGCAGAATGCCGATCAGCAATTAATCTCCTTAACAACAAATGGAGATTACCAGTTAGCGCAGGCAATTACAGGAGAACGAGTCCGGATTTTCTTCCAAAAAGCAAGCGCAAGCGATCATGAAACAGCTACTTCTTTTAAAATAGATAATTTTAGAGTTAGTAGGTCTTTATTAGTAATCAACGAAGAAAACAACTACTATCCTTTTGGCCTTAAACATAAAGGGTATAATAATGCCCTCACAGGAAGAAATCATAAGTACGGTTTTGGAGGAAAAGAAGAACAAGAGGAAGTAGGGCTTGAATGGATAGATTTTGGATGGAGAAATTATGAGGCATCTTTAGGTAGGTGGATGAATATTGACCCTCTGGCTGAGGAATATATGGATTATTCTCCCTTTAATTCCATGATGAATAATCCATTAAGTTTTATTGACCCAGATGGAAGAGCAGCGCTTTGGGTACCAAAAGTTAATGATGATGGCACTACTACCTATGTCGCGGAAGAAGGAGATAGTGCAGACTCATTATCTGAACAATATGGCATTGATCAGAAACAAGCTGAAAAAATTACAGGAACTACTGGTGATACAGAGATTACTGAAGGAACTGAGGTTTCAGGAGAACAAGTTGAACAAGTAACAGGAAGTGATGTATTAAAACTAGATCTAGCATCAAAACAGGCTAAAGGGAAAGAAGGAGAGCAGAGAATTTTTGATCAGTTTCTTTTTGCCAGAGATTACGAAGTATCTAAAGGGGGTGTTACTTTAAACGCAGGAGATTTTTATTCCAATCTTGGCTCCGTTAAGACTGGGCATGGCGGTGCTGGACTAGATGGGACAGCTTCCTTAACGGTTGATGGTACAACTTTTGACGTTTTGTTTGATATATATCTGCAAGGTGGAAACGGATTAGGTAAGAGTAGATCAACTCTGAATATATCGGTTGCTCCTAGGAGAAATGCGCAATATGGAACTCCGTTGGGAAATCCAACTGACATACTTTTGTTTCCTTCTTATAAAGACAGAGATAGTTACGACAGGCCTAGTGCTCCCTCATATTTAGGTTCGTTGCCAAAGTACTCAAATCTGCTCTCCAAAAGAGTCAAAAAGTTTACAAAAAAATAAGAAAAATGAAAAAGAAAATCTTCAATATTGGTTTAACTACCCTTGTATTTGTTTTAGTTTCT
Source organism: uncultured Flavobacteriaceae bacterium (assembly GCA_947500575.1). Classification (GTDB taxonomy): domain Bacteria; phylum Bacteroidota; class Bacteroidia; order Flavobacteriales; family Flavobacteriaceae; genus CANMSI01. The sequence continues at coordinate 9,525 of CANMSI010000005.1, forward strand.
TGCAGTGATAAATATTTGAGAATCACAAAGAAATATGAAAAGTGCATTGATTATAGTGTATTATCGAAGAGAGAGTCTTGGGGTTTCTTTTTAGAACAAGGCACAAAAGATACTTTTCTGAACTTTGAAAATTATCTTTTAATAAAAGGACACATAAAAGCTAAAACTAAAGAAGAATACAGAAAATTAGTTGATGACGTTGTAGCATCTCCAGAGAAGTATGTTGATATATTTAATCACATGAATTACCACGATCAATATGTTGATCAGCGAATTATATTCAACCCAGATCTGGTTTTACTTTATTGTCCTTCGAATATTCTTGAGAAGGAAAATAATGATGTTTTATCAAAACAGCTGGAAATTATGCAACATGTATTAGATACAAGTTATGGGGATGGTAAGAGTGTTAATCAACTTTTTGAAATTACACCATCTGAAAATTTTGAATATTTAGGTTACAGGATTCCAGCAATTTATATGATTATACTTAAGGTAACTCAATTTCATTTACCCAAACCTGGAAGTGCCACGAATTAAAGGATTATAAGAATTTGAGGAGATAATCTCTCACTCCGATCATTTAGTAAACAGAGTCATTTTGAAAAATGTCTTTAAGTATTTGAAAACCAGTAATTAGAAAATATCTTTTTGCTGGTTTTTTGTTGCCCTAAGCACAGGGATTTTCTTGTAACAAATTTGAAAATCCATTTTTGGGGATAAGGAAATATGCTATATTTAAAGTATGAATGAGAAATTTTACAACGGAGATAAAGAAGTAACCCAAGAAGAATTTGAAAAAGAACGCCAACTTGTTATAACGGAGCGTATCAAAGAGGCAGAAAATGATGATAATTTAATCGATGATGAGGATTTAGATTATTATTTGAGTGAATTAGAAAAGATGGAAGAATAACATAGGTGGATTATAAAATTAAATACACAAAAGAAGCCGTTTCTGAACTAAACAAAGCACTAACTTGGTATAGGTCTAAGGATTTAGATTTAGGTCAAAAATTTAAAAATGCCTTCCGTAAAATACGTGTTCAAATAAAAGAAAATCCACAAATATTTAAAATAGTCGAAACAGATCACAGAAGAGCGATTTTAGGTTCTTCTTTTCCATTTACAGTTCATTATTTAGTTGATGATAAAACACAAACAATAAAGATTATTGGTGTATTCCATCAAAGTAAGAATATTGAATTAGTTAAAGAGAAAATTAAGATTAGAAAAATCCATGAACTCAAACATGAAAAAACTCAAAGGTTTGAAGAAAGAAAAAATCAATTGAAGCAAATTCGTAAAAGACAAGAATTAGAACAAGATATTGAGCGAACCAGAGATAAAGGTTTGGAGCGCTAGTCAAAAACGGATAGAAGTTCCAAATGGAAGATTCTTATCAAAAGAAAACGTTCTTTAAAAATACTGTAATAAAGTAGGAAACAGGTTTGATTTTTTAGCAAAATAGCAAAAAAAACCCTCTTAGGTTACTATCCATTTGGCTTAAAGCATAAAGGGTATAACACTGGAATTACTGGGAGAGATCATAAGTTTGAGTTCCAAGGACAAGAGATAACTGAAGGCTTAGGTTATAATATGTACGAATTCGAACTGAGGCATTATGATGCTGCTATTGGAAGATTTGTTACAACCGACCCTTATGAACAATTTATGTCGCCCTATATTGCTATGGGTAACAATCCCATAGTATCCTTTGACCCAGACGGTGGAAACTGTTTTGATATAAATGGAAATTCAATTGCATGCCCTAACGATGATTTACATGATGAGTTTCGTGATAACCCTGATAATCACATCACAATTTTAGACGCAGCAGGCGGTGTTGCTGAACATCCCAATAATAAACAAGAAAACGATAGCGAAATATTGGATGCGGATAAAGTAAAGGTAGTCCAAGCTAAAAAGTTCTTTGATGCTCATACGGACGATTTAGCAAAAGTTACCGTATTAACCGCTGGAGCTATAGCTCTTTCTGACGGCCCAGCACCTGTTGCAGACGTTCCCGCAGCCGGAACTCTTATAAGTGGACTAGCTTTAGTAGCACTACTTCAAGCAACAGAAAATTTTGTTAATACAAATCATGGCCTATTAGAAGGACTCTTTGATGCTGCTTCTGATAACAGTAAAAATGAAAGACATGGTGATAAAAATGCTGAAAGTAAAGTTGAAAGGCAGTTAGCTGAATTAGAGGCGCAATTACAAACAGCAACAGGTAATGCTAAGAAAAAAATAAAACAGAAAATCCAAAATATTAAAAAAACTGCAAGGGATAATAAAAAAGGAGAATCCCATAACCAAAAAACGAAAAAAAGGTAAAGTTATGATTATGTATTTTATACCGTTTGATTGTATTGGAGATTTTGTTTTAAAATCGAAGATATCTAATTATACCAAGGATTTTCAATTTAATTATGTCCCAGCAGATGATACAACGGAATGGGAAACATATGAAGAACAGCATTTGAATCTTTCTATATACGTGGAAAATGAGATTATACAGTCTATCTCGTGTAACGAGGAATGTTTGTATAAAGGCAGGAATATCATAGGTATGAACATTGACGAGTTTATGAGTTTTTATAATATAGAACCCGTAGGTAAAGTAGATAAGTTATATATTAATGATGATGAAACTCAAGATATTTACGAATTTGATGATATAGGATTACAGGCATGGTGCAGTAAAGGTATTATTGTTACTGCTATAGTATCAATAGATGAAGAAAGTCAAAAGAAATAAAATTCCCAGCTCCTAAGCCACCGCTAGTTTATAACTAGTGGCCACAAGGTTGAAATTAAAGGCTAAAACCACTCATTAATTTGGGTGGTTTTGTTCTTAGCATAAAACATTAGTATTAAATTTGCAATACAGTGTTCATTTTCTTCCCCCAGCACCCCTAGTTTACATCTAGTGGTTTTTCTTTCTGTAAGCAGATAGGCAAGCAAGAAGGAAGAAAAATTACCTTTATAAATAAAATAATATGTCATTACGAGCAGCGTGAAGTAATCTGTTACTTTATAACTAGTATTTTACAGATTGCTTCGTTCCTCGCAATGACTAAAACAATTTTTAGATAAACAAAAAAGCCACCCCAAAAGGTGGCTTTTCTATATCATAAATGAACTATCCTATTGATCATTTTCACTCAATGGAATAGGCAATACATTAAATACCTGATCTCCTGCTCTATCTATGGGTAAAGTAGCCGAAAGGTTGTAACGTCTTAAATCAAACATTCTATGGTTTTCTGCCCATAAAGAATAACGTCTTTGATTCAACATTTCTGTTGTTAAGGCATCTGCCGTTGCCATGCCCATATAATCAGGCAAGCTAGCTGCATTACGCACCACATTTAAAGCCGTTTCTGCATCTCCTAGAGCACCGTTCAAAATACTGGCCTCTGCATACAACAAGATCAACTCTTCATTTCTAATCATATCTATAGGAGCTATATTAGATTCATATAGTGCTGTTTGATTGGTTCCTGAAAGCATATCTTGTGTGGTAGGGTTTGCACGTACCGATGTTTTGGTGGTTACACGTGTATCTCCTGCCTCAGCATCTGCTATAAAAGAATCATGCACAATGATCTGATCTCCGTTGTTATCAGGAATCTTAAAAAGACCATTCGTAAAATCACCACTATCCAAACTGTACACATGCTCTGGCCCTGCAGTGAGGTCACCCATTAAATCAAAATAAGAGGCATTTAGTGCGGTAATGGCGGCACCGCCATCTCCTGCGTATACAGCTGCCTCCGCAGCCGCTGCTCTATTAAATTGCATAAAAGTCGAAGGGGTATCAAAACCATCAAAACCAGCCAAGGAAAAGGCAAATTCTGTCCCCGCACTGCCTAAATCCGTTTGTGCTTGGTCTAATAAAGATCTAACTGCGGCTAAGGCAGCATCAAAATCCAAGACTGGACCTAGGTTTTCAGGATCTGATACATCCACTCTTGCAACGTTGTACGATCTTAATATTTCTATAAGTTCATAGGCAATCACGGTTCTAGCGAAACCACGATAGCCAGCTTTTTGAGCATCCGTAACAGAAGTAGTGTTATCTAAAGATTCTAACAATATGTTGGCATTCTTTATGGAAACATACCTACCACCCCAAGGGGCTGTAGAATAGAAAGAGTTATTATCTAAAGAGGCCCCATTGGCACCTAATAAATCTCCTGTATTTCTAGGATCTGCATCAAAAAGATACAATTCCCTTGCCATGGTTCCAGAACCTGTTGTTTGGATGGCCAAGCTATTTCGCATCGCAGATTCCACTCCAACGACAAGGTTATTTAATTGATTCTGTGAAGCATCTGTGAGCACTCCCTCTAAACTAGGTCTGTTAGGATCTACTTGCTCATCAAAAGAACAAGAAGTACTACATAGTATTGCTAAAAAAGCAACTACCGCTATAGACCCTTTTGCTATATATCTGTTTTTTATTTTCATTGCTTTCATTTTTTAGAAATTAACATTTAAGTGCAAATAAAATTGTTTGGTACTTGGAAAAGGAGTTACCTCTATCCCTGACGACAAACCAGCACCACCATTGGTAGAAGTTTCAGGATCATAACTACTGTAATCTGTAATAGTAAAGATATTTCTACCAGATACCCCAATCTTAATTCCGGTAATAGCATCACCAAAGACATCTATAGCACTTTGCGGAAGGTTGTAATATACAGCAGCTTCCCTTAATCTTAGGTAACCTGCTGGTTCTATAAAACGTGTAGCTACAAAACCTAAGGCAGCTCTATCCTGGCCCGCTTGTGTTTCTAAATCTGGAGTGGTTCCTCCTAAATCTGTTAGGAGTTTAGAAAGGTTAATATTTTCTCCTCCCTTTTTCCATTGTAATAGGAAATTAACGTTCCAATTTTTAGCAATGGTAAAGCTGTTATTAAAAGCCATTTGAAAATCGGGCTCTACGTTTCCAATTTGTGTAGGCACTCCATCTACATTTCCTGCTAGTTGTGTAACTGGTTGTCCTTCCTCAATATAGAAAGTTCCTAGACCCAATCCAAAACCAGCCCCAGGCTGTGGAAAGGCAGGTACTTCTAAACGTGTTACCTCCGAACGGTTAAACCAAAAACTTAGATTGGCATTCCATGAGAAGTTTTCTGAACTGAAAGGATTGATACTAGCTCCTATTTCCAAACCGTAGTTCTTTAAATCGGCCAAGTTGGTGGTCTCAGAAGCAAAACCAGATGAAGATGGCAGCGCTCTACTTAAAAGTAGATCATTTACATTTCTATTGTAATATGAAACTTCTAAACCTAATTTTCCATCAAAAAGCCCAGCATCAAAACCTACTTCAAATTCTGTAGAAGTTTCTGGCTCAATATCAGGGTCTCCTTTTAAAGCGTTAATGGAAGATCCTCCATTACCGCCAATACCTACTTGGTTTAAGCCGGTAAAGGCAGAACCAAACCCACCTGACGAACCTGTTTCACCATAGGCAGCTCTTAGCTTAAAAGTATTGACCAAACCTCCATCATTCCAAAAATCAAAATTGTTTAAGTTCACAGCTAATGAAGCTTTTGGAAAACCATAAAACTCATTGGGATCTCCATTCAGTGTAGATTTATCTACCCTGTACCCTACAGTACCAATAAACTGATCTTTATAATTTCCTTCTAACTGTCCAAAATATCCAAATTCTTTAATCGTAAAGGTATTCTGGGTAATAGCTTGTGCAGATCCTTGACTTAAATTTGTTTGATTGGGAATTAATTGAGTTGCTTGGTTAAATACCAAATCTGCTTGTTGTTCTAGATAAGAAATACCTGCTTGCGTTGTTAAGGCCAAATCTCCATCCATCGCATCCCGATTCCAAACCGCTATCCCTTGGTAGTTGTAGTTGGTAAAGTTATTCTTACCTACACCAATGAAGCCATTTTGATTTCCTCTTTGTGCCTGATGCGTTTCTGGTACGTATACATAGGTTTCATTTGCTAAGAAATCTATACCCCCATTAAAGATTAAACGAACCCGATCTGTATCGCCCCGTAATAAATTGGTGGTAAACTTCATCCCTTGAATAAACCTATTATTGGTGTCTTCATTCACTGCATTATCTCTTACAAAAATTGGATTACCCGTATAGTTTGGGTTGTCTGGATAGTTACCAGTTGCATCTGGAAATTGATTGATCCATGGTCTCGTAAATGCCAAGGTATATCCATAACTCAATCCTCCTTCATTTTCATTTCCTGTAAAACTTCTACTAGAATTACTTCTTACAAAATTAGAAGAAGCGGAGAATTCAAAAGTATCTGAAATACGGTGATCTATGTTTGCTCTTAAGGAGAAACGTTCAAAACCAGTATTCTTTATAATACCAGCTTCGTCTCTATAGGAGGTTCCTACATAAAATTTTGTTTTTTCGTTTCCGCCACTAGCACTTAAACGCGTATCAGTAATAAAACCTGTTTCACCATAAATCTCATCTTCATAATCAATAAGACCTCCATTGGCAATGGCCTGGTTGAACAAATCTACTTCGGCAGCTCCAAAAGCAGCTTCTACACTGGCCGCTGTCCAATTTCGTAATCCAAGTTTCTTAATAATGGTGTTAAAACCAGTATCCTGACTAAACTTAATAGCCGTTTTTCCTTGTTTACCACGCTTGGTCGTAATGATTACCACCCCAGCATTTGCACGTGTACCATAAATGGCTGCGGCAGAGGCACCTTTTAAGACCTCAATATTTTCAATATCGTTCGGGTCTAAATCAGCAATACGGTTAGAAGAGTTCTCTTCGTTCCCTCTGTTAGCTCCAGATGCAAAACGTAATCCTGATGGGATTTCCGCATTGTTTACATACACCCCATCTACAATATAGAGTGGTTGGTTGTTTCCATTGATGGAAGATATCCCACGAAGACGTAGTGCAAAACCACCACCTGGTGCTCCTGAAGAGGAGGTAATATTCACCCCGGTTAATTTTCCGTAGAGGGCTCCATCTAAAGTTGATTGCGCAGTTGTTCCTACCAGTTCTTCCGAGGAGACGGTGGCAACGGCATTGGCCAGATTACTTCGTTTAATAGAAGATCCTAAACCTGTTACAACAACCTCATCCAAACCAGTTGCTGACTCTTCCAAAGAAAGATTCAACGTGCTTGGTCCGGTAACTTCCATTTCTTTACTCTCATATCCCAGAGATGAGAATACTAAAGTAGCAGGAAAACTGTCTACCGTAATTTCATAATTTCCATCAAAATCTGATGTTGTCCCCGTAGACGTTCCTTTGATAACCACATTTACACTAGGTAAGGGTCCCCCGTAACTTGCGTCCGATATTTTTCCTTTCACCACCCCCTGAGCCAAAAGGCATATGGGTGCAAAAAGCAAAAATAACGACAGCATGTTCTTAAATAAGCTTTGTTTCATATTCGTATATTTATTTAGTCGTTCTTGTTAAAAATACAGAAGATTTATTAAATCTTTGTTAAATACTCAAACTTTGTAAGCAAATTCTACTTAAAAAATTGATAACGAGAATACTAACTTATGTTTTCTGCTTAGCCTGATTGTTCTTACATTTGCGGCTATTATTAGAAGTTATTTTTCATGTACAGAAGTTACACTTGCGGGGAATTGCGAACAGATCATATCCAAGAAGAGGTTACCCTTTCTGGATGGGTTCAAAAAGTAAGAGATAAAGGTTTTGTTGTTTGGATAGATCTACGAGATAGATATGGCATAACCCAACTAATATTTGATGAAGAACGCACTTCCAAAGCGCTTCTGGAGCAAGCGCGTGCTGTTGGTCGTGAATTCGTAATCCAAGCGAAAGGAACCGTTATAGAACGTGCCTCTAAAAATCCAAATATTCCAACAGGCGCTATTGAAATTTTGGTTTCAGAGTTCACAGTGCTCAATGAAGCCTTGGTACCCCCCTTTACTATAGAAGATGAAACCGATGGTGGGGAAGATATCCGAATGAAGTATCGCTACCTAGATATTAGAAGAAATCCTGTAAAAGACAATCTTATTTTTAGACATAAAGTAGCCATGGAGGTTAGAAAATACCTTTCCAATGAACACTTTATTGAAATAGAAACGCCCTACCTCATTAAATCTACTCCTGAAGGTGCGCGCGATTTTGTAGTGCCTAGTAGAATGAATGAAGGACAGTTTTACGCACTCCCACAATCTCCCCAAACCTTTAAGCAGCTTTTGATGGTTGGAGGTATGGATAAATATTTCCAAATTGTAAAGTGCTTTAGAGATGAAGATTTAAGGGCAGATAGACAACCAGAGTTTACACAAATAGATTGTGAAATGGCTTTTGTAGAACAAGAAGACATTTTGCAAATTTTTGAAGGGCTTACACAACATTTATTAAAAGAAATCCACGGAGTTGCCCCAGAAAAATTTCCAAGAATTACCTATGATGAAGCCATGCAACGTTTTGGAAATGACAAACCCGACATTCGGTTTGGGATGGAATTTGGCGAATTGAATGAAGTAGCACAGCATAAAGAATTCAATGTTTTTAATAGTGCAGAATTGGTGGTAGGTATTGCCATTCCAGGAGCTGCTTCGTATACCCGTAAAGAAATTGATGCTTTGGTAGATTGGGTACGCCGCCCACAGGTGGGTGCCAAAGGAATGGTCTACGTAAAATGCAATGAAGATGGTAGTTTTAAATCTTCCGTAGATAAATTCTATGACCAAAACGATTTGGCCAAATGGGCGGATGTAACTGGCGCAAAGGCTGGAGATCTTATTTGTGTGCTGTCAGGGGATAGCAATGCAACAAGAGCACAACTAAGTGCCCTACGTATGGAAATGGCCGAGCGTCTTGGTCTTAGAAAGGCAACAGAGTTTGCACCTTTATGGGTAATAGACTTCCCTTTGCTAGAATTGGATGAAGAAACAGGAAATTACCATGCCATGCACCATCCATTTACATCTCCGAAACCGGGACAGATGGAATTATTAGATACCAATCCAGGCGCCGTAAAAGCCAATGCCTACGATTTGGTTTTAAATGGGAACGAAATTGGTGGAGGTTCTATTCGGATTCATGACAAAGATACACAAGCCATTATGTTTAAGCATCTTGGATTTACACCAGAAGAGGCAAAAGCACAATTTGGTTTTCTTATGGATGCTTTTCAATATGGGGCACCACCGCATGGAGGTATTGCCTTTGGTTTAGATAGGTTAGTAGCCATTCTAGGCGGACAAGAGACCATCCGAGATTTTATAGCATTTCCAAAAAACAATAGCGGTAGAGATGTGATGATTGATGCGCCTGCCTCGGTAGATGAGGATCAATTAAAAGAACTACATCTAAAATTAGATATACCTTCATAAATTAAAATCCCGCCATTGAGCGGGATTTTTTAATATTTTTAATGATGTTACTAAAGTAGATGCCAACCCAAAACCAAAACATACGCACACGTTTTTTAAAATGGCGGTATAAACATATCTCTAACAGAACCTTTACCCATATCCTAAGTGTTATTGTAGGGTTACTAGCAGGTTTGGCTTCTGTGACTCTTAAGAATGTGACCTATGGTATTCAAGAATTACTAGAAAACGGCATTATATTTTCAAACAACCAACTCTATTTTATTTTACCCATAGTAGGACTTACGCTGGTCTATCTCTATGTAAAATATGTCTATAAAAAGAAATTAGAACATGCTATACCCTCTATTCTTTTTGCCATTTCCAAAAAGAAAAGTCTCATCAATGTTCGCAAAATTTATACGCCACTAATAACGGCCTCTTTTACGGTGGGTTTTGGAGGTTCCGTGGGATTGTTAGGACCTGCGGTTGCATCTGGAGCCGCCATAAGTTCTAATTTTGGACGCCTTTTTCATGTGGATGGAAAAACCCGTTCTTTACTCATTGCCTGTGCCTCTGCCGGCGCTATTGCTTCTATCTTTCAATCGCCTATTGCTGCCATTATTTTTGCAGTGGAAGTATTTAGCCTAGACCTCACCATGATGTCTTTACTTCCTTTATTACTCGCTTCCATTTCTGGGGTATTGACTTCTTATTTTTTCTTAGGAAATGAAACGCTATTCAATTTTAGTCTTACGGATGAATTTCAGATAAGAGATACTTTATTCTATTGCATTCTAGGAATAGGTACTGCCATTGCATCGATCTACTTTACCAAAATGTATTTTGCCATTATTCAGTTTTTCAAACGCTTTAAAAGTCCAAAATATAAACTTTTAGTAGGGGGTCTGGCCATTGGAGGAATGCTTTATTTAATTCCTCCGCTTTTTGGAGAAGGCTTTGGGTTTATCAACAACCTACTAGACGGAAATCATATTGCTGCCTTGGGTAAAACGCCTTTTGATAGTTATACCCAACATATATGGGTGGTAATTGCGCTCCTTTTTGGGATCACTATTTTTAAAGCCGTAGCCATGACCACTACTTTTGCTGCTGGGGGCTCTGGAGGTATTTTTATCCCTACGATGGTAATGGGAAGTGCTCTGGGAAATGTAGTCGCCAAAGTAATTAATAATTCGGGCTTAGGATTTCAAGTTAGCGAAAGCAATTTTACATTAATTGGTATGGCCGGACTTATTGCCGGCGTGCTCCACGCACCCTTAACGGCAATTTTCTTAATAGCAGAAATTACGGGAGGCTATGAACTGTTTGTTCCCTTAATGATCACCGCCTCTATCTCCTATTTGATCACTAAAAACACTATGAATCATACGATTTATACAAGAGAATTAGCTGCACAAGGAGCTTTACTCACCCATAATAAGGATCAGACGGTACTTACTTTAATGCAGCTTGATGATGTGATAGAACAGAACTTTAAAACTGTGTCGCCACAAATGAGCTTGGGTGATATGCTGCACCAATCAGTTGCAAAATCTACACGTAATATCTTTCCGGTAATTGATGATGAAAATGCCTTGGTAGGTATTGTTTTACTAGATGATATTCGCGAATTTATGTTCGATACAAGCATGTATACAAATACGGATGTAGCGACCTTTATGCGGAATCCGCCTGAACATATCTTTTATGAAAAAGACAGTATGCAGAAGGTGATGCAAAAATTTCAAGATAGTGGCGCATGGAATCTTCCAGTAATTAAAGAAGGTAAATACTATGGTATTGTATCAAAATCAAAACTATTGACTGCCTACCGAAGAAAGTTGATTAATTTTACACCCTAGTATCCTTGGTATGAAAATAAAATATATCATAATCATTATCGTATTCCTGTCTATTGGAGCCATCATTTATGGATATACCTTGAAAGACACTGAAATAGATTTGGGACACAAATACATTGGTTTTGGGACGGCCGGACTTTTTTTAATAGCGATGCCCTTATTTCTTTTTAAAGAAAGCAAAGGAAAAAAGGTGAAAGACTATATGCTTACAGAAGAAAACATTCGAAAAATGCAAGGAAGAGACAAGGAAAAGCCTGAAGATCAGTAGGCTTGCTCTCTTTTAAGCTTCTTATTTTTTTTTGATCTAACCAAAAAATCCTAAATTAGTACTTCTAACACTTATTACTATTTAATTTTAATTGAATGACAGGTACTGTAAAATTTTTCAATGAATCCAAAGGATACGGGTTCATTACCAACGACGACACCGGAAAAGACATCTTTGTTCATGCAACGGCATTGAACGGAACGGAATTAAACGAAGGCGACAAAGTAGAATACGAAGAAGAGGAAGGAAGAAAAGGAATGGTTGCTGCACAAGTGCAGGTAATTAACTAAGTATATTTTATTTTGAAAAGATCGAAACCTTGTTTCTGACTCCTGTCAGCGACAAGGTTTTTTCAGTTAAGACTCCGCTTTTGAATGAAAAAGCGTTTCAACAAATCCGCTGCTTCATTTTCTAAAACACCCCCAACCATTTCTGTTTTAGGATGCAGTTTGGTACCTAAGGCACTGCAGCCTCTCTCTAAGTCTTTAGCTCCATACACAATCTTAGGAATCTGACTCCAATACAAAGCCCCTGCACACATTTGGCATGGTTCTAAGGTTACATACAGCGTACATTGGTGCAAATATTTACCCCCTAAGAAATTTGCTGCTGCTGTAATTGCTTGCATTTCGGCATGGGCAGTGACATCGTTCAACTGCTCCGTTAAGTTATGCGTTCTGGCAATAATCCGGTCTTGGACCACTATTACGGCTCCCACAGGGACCTCTCCTTTTTCAAAAGCCGCTTCTGCTTCTTGGAGTGCCTTGTTCATAAAATATGCGTCATCAAAGGGTTGTACCATGGGGTCAAAAATACAATTTTATAGATATTCTTGCGCTCAAAAAAAATCTATTTACTGTACATTTGCTAGCAACAATGAATTTATTAGAACAGATACATACACCAGCAGACCTTCGCCAGTTAGATCGAAGTAAATTACCCTTGGTAGCACAAGGGTTGCGCGACTTTATTATCGATATTGTAGCGACTAAAGAAGGGCATTTAGGTGCAAGCTTAGGCGTCGTAGAATTAACTCTTGCCATTCATTACATTTTTGATACGCCTACTGATAAACTTATTTGGGATGTGGGCCACCAAGCCTATGGGCATAAAATACTTACCGAAAGAAAAGCTATTTTCGAAACCAATCGTCAATTAGATGGTATTAGTGGTTTCCCAAAAAGAGATGAAAGCCCTTATGACGATTTTGGAACAGGGCACAGCTCTACCTCCATTTCTGCCATATTAGGAATGGCACTTGCTGCTAAAATTAAAGGAGCACATGAAAAACAACATATAGCCGTAATTGGAGATGCTTCTATTGCCAGCGGAATGGCATTTGAAGGCTTAAACCATGCAGGGGTAACAGATGCCAATATACTTATCATTCTAAATGATAATGCCATAGGAATTGATCCTAGCGTAGGTGCTTTAAAAAAATACCTTACCAATGTTAAAAAAGGAACCGCTAAAGATGAAAACATTTTTGAATGCCTGAACTTTGACTATACCGGTCCTGTAGATGGGCATAATATTGATGCATTACTTTCAGAATTAGAGCGTTTAAAATCGGTGAAAGGCCCTAAATTTCTACACGTTATTACCACCAAAGGGAAAGGTTTACAGCAAGCAGAAGAAAACCAAGTGACCTACCATGCTCCTGGGAAATTTAACAAGCAAACAGGGGATCTAATTCCTAAAGACACCCAAAATCTATCTTTGAAATACCAAGATGTTTTTGGCCATGCCCTTGTGGAACTCGCTCATAAAAATGAAAAAATAGTAGGGATTACACCCGCCATGCCCACCGGTAGTTCCTTAAAATTTATGATGGAGCAAATCCCAGAGCGGGCTTTCGATGTGGGCATTGCAGAACAACATGCCGTTACCATGGCAGCAGGCATGGCTGCAGAAGGTTTAATTCCTTTTTGCAACATCTATTCTACCTTTTTACAACGCGCTTACGACCAGGTAATCCATGATGTGGCCCTGCAAAATCTTCCAGTCGTTTTTTGCTTAGACAGAGCGGGCTTGGTAGGACAAGATGGCCCCACGCATCATGGGGTATTCGATATTGCCTATTTGCGTTGCATTCCAAACCTTATCTTATTTGCCCCAATGAACGAGGAGGAACTGCGAAATATCATGTATACCGCTCAATTGGGTTTAGACCATCCCATAGCCATTAGGTATCCAAGAGGCAGAGGGGTTCAAAAACAAGAAATGCCACCCTTCTCAAAAATAAACATAGGGAGTTCGCAAGAAATCCAAAAGGGAACTAAAATAGCCATTCTCTCCATTGGTCATATTGGAAATAGTATAACAGGGCTTTTGGAAGCCATAAAAGATTCAGATACTATTGGCCATTATAATATGCGCTTTATAAAACCTTTAGATACGAATAGGTTAGACTTTATTTTTAATAGCTATGAACATATTATTACGCTTGAGGATGGTTGTAAAATAGGTGGTTTTGGAAGTGCGGTTTTAGAATATGCAAGTTCAAAACAACGAAAAAACCCTATCAAAGTATTTGGTATTGACGATACTTTTGTTCCTCATGGCACCATTGAGGAACTGCATCAAAAAACCCAAATAGATATGTTGTCCGTAAAAAATTATATCCAGTCGCTACTCAAAACTTAGCGCAAATGAAGATGAATATTGCCATGCTCCGTATACTAGTTTTTCTCTTTCTTTTCTTCCAATTTTCTGCTGGTGTATTAGCACAGGATAGTATTCCACCTTCCGTAAGAACAGACACCACAATTATAGATACCATTGTGATAAGAACGCCTCAACTAAAAATTAAAGTAATTCCTAGAGGTGCTATGCTTACCAATCCTAAAATTTCATTTGTTGGAAAACCGCTTAGCAAAAAATACAAGCGTTTTAGCGTACCTTCCTTTTGGGAACGAGAAAATAAATTAGGTCTTAACCTTAGTGAAGTAGCCTTTGTCAATTGGAATGCGGGGGGAAACAATTCTATCTCTGGCTTAGGGAGTGCCAAATTTGTTAGAAACTACAAATTTAGATATATCCAATGGGAGAATGATTTGGATCTGCGCTACGGTTTAAATGCACAGGAAGGACGTAAACTGCAGAAAACGGATGATGCCATTCGGTTTTCTTCCACTTTTGGTTATAGAAGAGATACCATTAGCAATTGGTATTATTCCGTAAAAGCCAACTTTAATACTCAGTTTTCTAATGGGTTTAAAGATGCGGACCGTACCAACATCATCTCCACGTTCATGTCGCCCGGATATGTCTTCCTAGGAGCCGGAACTTCCTATATTCCTGAAGGTAAAAAGTTCAACCTCTATATTTCTCCCCTCACTCAAAAAGCAACCTTTGTACTAGATCAAGATTTAGCCAACCAAGGTGCCTTTGGGGTAAGAAAAGCACTTTTAGATGCAGATGGAAATGTCATCCAAGAAGGAGAAAATATCTTTATGGAATTGGGGTTTCTCATTACCAACACCTGGGAAAAGCAGTTGTATAAAAATATGGCCCTTAGTCATCGATTGAGCTTGTATACAGACTACCTTAAAAGTTTTGGAAATATTGATGTAGACTGGGAACTTATTCTAAATCTTACTGTAAATAAGTATGTAACTACCACCATTGGAACACATCTAATTTTTGATGAGGACATTAAATTTGATGAAGTAAAAGCCGCTGATGGCACCATTACAGATCCGGGAGAATCTAGAATACAGTTTAAACAAATTTTAGGTGTAGGACTCGTCTATAATTTTTAGATATAACCCATATTCTTATAGTTGTTTACCCATAATCTTATTGTGCATATGCACCGCAGCACTATCTGAAAGACTGGCTACATAACAACAGGTATTTAGCAAAATAGTGTATAAAGAACCTTCCGTTCTTTGGTAGAATTCTGGTAGGGTCTGAAGCATTAGACGATCATAGTTAGATGCATTTCCTTCTTTTTTTCGAACCAAAGCCCCCGTATACACATTGAGTATATCAGAGATAATTTTATAGCCAGCAATTTCCTTTTCAATAACCTCTTGCGACTGATAAATCTTAGAAATACTTAGCTGAATTATATCTTCTATCTGCGCCTTATAAGCACTTTTATCTAAGAGCGACACATGGAACGTTCCCGCCAAAATAGCCTCCTCATTGGCCACAAATATCTCTATAGCATCCATGATGAGTGTATTAATTGCTAGTGCCCTTAAATAACTAAGCCTATCTTCTCTATAGGGCATGGCATTATACTTCTTCGTATTGATGCGATCTTTAACCAATTTAATAAGGTACTCCAAAGCAAAATCTTCTGGAATAAGACCAAGATTAATCCCATCTTCAAAATCAATAATGGTATAGCAAATATCATCTGCAGCCTCTACCAAATAGGTAAGTGGATGTCTGCAAAAACCAATGTCGTTCCCTTCTCTAGTTTGCTTTAAGCCTAATTCTTGCGCAACTTCTTTAAACGCATTTTTCTCTGACTGAAAAAAGCCAAATTTCTTATCCGCGATCTCTTTGGTTGGTTTTTTAGGGAGCGATTCCTTGGGGTATTTCATAAAGGCCCCCAAAGTGGCATAACTTAATCGCAAGCCCCCTGCTACGCCTTCCCTAGATTCTGAAAGCAGCTTAAATCCATTAGCGTTTCCTTCAAAATCTATAATATCTTGGTACTCTTTAGCTGATAAGGCATTCTTGTATTCCTTGCCATTTCCTGTTTTAAAATATTCTCCAATGGCTTTTTCTCCGCTATGACCAAAGGGAGGGTTACCAATATCATGAGATAAAGCCGCCGCCGCTACAATGGCACCAAAATCATTGAACTGGTATCCATGTACTTCCTGAAGGTGCGGATGCTTTTCTAAAATTTTCTTTCCTGCAATACGCCCTAAACTTCTTCCTACTACAGAAACTTCCAAACTATGCGTTAGGCGGGTATGCACAAAATCGGTTTTAGATAAGGGTATTACCTGCGTTTTATCTTGTAAACTGCGAAAGGCCGATGAAAAAATAATACGATCATAGTCTACTTCAAAACCCAAACGCGTTTCGTCTTGTTCTTTTCGCAAGCGCTTGTTGGTGTCTCCAAAACGCTTTAAAGAAAGCAATTGTTCCCAATTCATAATACCACATTTATAAGGTCTGCAAGATACTGTTTTTTAAAAGTCCCATTAAATATCAGGGGTGTCAAATAGCACTTAACATTCTCTTAATCTACTAACCTTTAGCTAACACTTTTACAATACACTTTTAACATATGGGTAACTCGACTTTTACACTGCGGCAGTTCTTTTGCAACGGTATTTAAAATCAAACATAATTAGACAAGATGAAAAAAATTATAACCAGTTTACTCTTCATAGTAGTAGCTCAAATTACGGCACAGGAAACAGGCAGTATTGTGGGTAAACTAGTCGATAAGGATTTTAATAACGAGCCTTTGGCCTTTGCTAATATTTTAATAGAAGGAACTACAAAAGGAACTACCTCCGATTTTGATGGAAACTATGAGATTGCCGATGTAGCACCCGGCACTTATACCGTTGTTTATAGTTTTTTAGGGTATGAAACCATTACCAAAACAGCTATTGTGGTAAATGCTGGTGAAGCTACTACAGTGAATGTTGGGCTATCTAGCGCAGCCGGTGTGGAACTAGAAGAGGTTGTACTAGAAGGAACTACCAAAAAAGATTCTGAAGTGGCCCTATTGCTCGATCAAAAATCCGCAAATATTGTAAAAGAAAGTATTGGAGCAAAAGAACTTTCGCTTAAAGGGATTAGCAATGCAGCTGGAGCTGTAAGTAAAATTTCTGGGGTTTCCAAGGAAGAAAGTAGTGGCAACGTTTATGTAAGAGGTCTTGGAGATAGGTATTTAAACACCACCTATAACGGGCTTCCATTACCGTCCAACAATATTGAAAAAAAGAATATGGATCTTAATCTATTTTCTTCTGATGTAATTCAGAATGTTGGTGTAAGTAAAACCTATGCAGCTAATTTTTACGGAGATTTTGCAGCAGGCAATGTAGATATTACTGCCAAGGAACATACGGGAGATTTCTTTTTAGATATTGACTTAGGAACCTCTTTAAACACAAATGCCTTAGGAGTCGATTTTCTTAAAAGTGAAGGAACGGGCTACTTTGGATTTTACAATAGGTATCAAAACAATCCATATGCAGTAATCCTATCGCATGGGGTAGATGCAATTTCCTCCGACGGCAATGCAGGTTTTACTGGAAGCTTTGCCACAGGAAATTCTTGGAATCTTAGTGAATCCTCAAGAATAAGTGTATTTGCAACCGCTTCCTTTGGAAACTCTTTTGAATATCGCGAGGGGCCAGCTGTGGATTTTACAACTGTTGAGAGATTGCGTTTTCCAAATACAGAGGAATTTGAGTATTCTAGAAATACTACAGCGATGGCTAATATCGTATACCGTATAGACGATAAAAACAAACTAAAGTTCAATTCGCTTTTTATCAATGATGCTACAGATGAAGTTTCCTTTTTTGGAACGCAAGGTTTAGGAAGTAACCGCGATGCTATTCTTGATACAGATAGAGGTTTTTACCAGTCTAATGTGCAGTTCAATCAGGATATGATTTTTGTTAATCAACTCTTAGGAACCCATACGTTCAGCGAAAAACTAAAATTGGACTGGGGGCTTGGTCAGAATGCTGTGCTCGCAAGGCAACCAGATCGTAGAAGAATTTCGGTAGAACGATTTGACTTAGAACTTGATGATGACCCAAACACCAACGCATCTTTCTTTAGTAACATTTCTTTTGATAACCAGCGTTACTTTCAAGACATACGAGATAACGAACTAAATGCACGTATTAACGTATCGTATCATGTTTCTGAAAAACTAAAATTTAATTTTGGTTACAATGGGCGTACCAAGGAAAGAACATTTGAAAACATACGGTATGGATACGACTTCATTGAACCAAATACTCCCGTAGGAGACGTTCGCAATCTGGATGAAGTTTTCGCCAGTGAGAACATAGGAACTGTTTATAACACCGTGGTATTTAATGCCCTAAACCCCTCCATTGGTATTGGTAATACAAACTTCCCTGGAGAACTAGAGAACACTTATACTGGAAATCTAAATGTACATGCCCTTTATACAGACGTTGTTTATAAAATAAACGATAAATTATCTATTGTACCTGGTTTACGTTTAGAGCAGTTTAACCAGGATATTAGCTATGATGTAATAAATTTACCTCCAACGGATACTGGTGAACGAGATGCTAGCGCATTTTTCTTCTTACCGAGTTTAAATGTAAAATATGCTTTAAACGAAAATCAAAATCTACGTTTCTCATTTAGTAGTACGGTTTCAAACCCAGAATTTAAGGAAGTAGCACCTTTTGTTTATGAAGATGTTACACAACGTATAGGGGGTAATCCAGATCTATTAAATGACCCTGC
Organism: uncultured Flavobacteriaceae bacterium; assembly: GCA_947500575.1. GTDB lineage: Bacteria > Bacteroidota > Bacteroidia > Flavobacteriales > Flavobacteriaceae > CANMSI01. The sequence continues at coordinate 28,434 of CANMSI010000005.1, forward strand.
GTTTTCAAGAATCTTTAATCTAGATTTAAAATACGAATGGTTTATAAAACCCTCGGAACTTTTATCTATCGCTGCCTTTGCAAAGGCCATAAACGACCCTGTAAACCTTGTTGTTGCGAATGATGCTACCGGTACCCAGCGTTTCTTTAGAACTGGAGACCAAGCACAAGTACTGGGCTTTGAATTTGAAGTTCGCAAAGGACTAATTTTAAATGCCGATGAACAAAGTGTGCTATCTACCGGAATCAATGTTACCTATACCTATACAAAGCAAGATTTAAAGGATAGCAACGGCATATTCTCTACCACTTTTGATAGAGATTCGGATCAATTACAAGGCGCATCACCTTTGCTAATCAATGCAGATTTTAGTTATAGACCTACCATTGGCACATACAAACCCATAGCCAATGTGGTATTCTCCTATTTCTCTGATCGTATTGGTGCTCTTGGATCTGGGCAGCTAGGTAATATTATAGAGAAAGCAGTCCCATCTCTTGATTTTGTCTTGAAAAATAAAATCAATGAAAGAATAGAATTAAATGCAAGTTTTAAAAATCTTCTCAATCCGAATATAGAAAGAGTACGCGAAGTTGATGGTGGCGATATCACATTATCAAGGTTCAAGAGAGGTCTTAATATCGGATTTCAACTCAAATATAAAATATAATAATCCTAACAATCAAATTAATTCGCAATGAAAACAAGCAAGTTTTTTTTAAGTTTTATAACACTGGCCCTAGTACTAACAGGATGCGCATCAGATGATACTGCTGATGTTATCATTGAGCTTCCGGATACTGGCGGAAATCCTACAGGTCCTGAAAATACGGAAATTGGTGGAACACTATCTGAAGACCTTACCCTAGTAACAGGTGTAACCTATAACCTTACAGGTGCTTTGATAGTGCCCGAGGGCATTACTTTAACGATTGATCCGGGTGTTGTAATACGCGCTACCATTGGAGCAGATGTGTATGTTGCTGTGATGCAAGGGGGTACCATTCTTGCGGAAGGGACCTCAACAAACCCCATTGTTTTTACATCGGATTCTGCCACACCAAATGCTGGTGACTGGGGTGGTCTTATTATTTTAGGTCGCGCACCTATTAACTCGGTCTCTGGTGGTGATACGACTTCAACATCTGAAATAGGTGGCTTGCCCTATGGAGGTAGTATAGCCGATGATAATTCTGGAATACTACGATATGTTCGGGTAGAGTATTCTGGTGGAGCCGCAGATGCTTCCTCAGAAAACAATGGCTTTTCTTTCTACGGAGTGGGTAATGGAACTACTATTGAATTTATTCAGGCATTTGAAGGTAGAGACGATGGTATTGAATTTTTTGGGGGTACCGTCAATGCTTCTTTTATATCTGTAATTGGTGCTCAAGACGATTCTGTTGATTGGACGGAAGGCTATACGGGTTCCTTAACCAATGTGTACATTGAACATAGACAGTCGCACGACAAGGGTATCGAAGCTGATGGTTTTAATACGGATATCGGTAATAACTCCAATCCGTTATTTTGGTCTGCTCCCAGCATCACTAATTTAACCATAAATGGCAATGGGTCTACCAACGAAAATGAAGCCATTAGACTAAGAGCTGGAACAAGGGCCCTATTCAACAACGTGCTTATTTCTGGTTTTGCTGAAGCTTTTGACTTGGATAGCGATGGTGCTGATAGCCCAACAGGGCAAGGGGTTCTTGATGGTGATACAGGAGCTACCGATATCACTTTTGAAGATGTGATTCTAAATCTTAAAAACGATACCGGTGAAATGTTCGGAGAAGCGGAATTCTTTACAGGTATTGGCAATGGTACTGGTGCGGACTATAACTCCTGGAATAGTGGTTGGACGCGCAACTAGCACATAAATTATGTTTGATTAAGTTGTCTTAATTAAATACCACCGAAGAAGCTGTCTAAAGAGGCAGCTTCTTCTATTGGTGTTTATTTTTTAACCTTTTTATTACCCATTTTTAATCTGCTGATAACTTTAAATTTACACTCAGCCACGTTCTTTGTATTCTAAATTATATGTTGGTAATGAACTATTATTTCACATTATTTGCTTTGTTTTTTGCATCCCTATCAATAGCGCAAAGTCAAGGTTCTTTAAAAGGTACAGTCCTAGATCAGGAGATGAACAATGAACCTTTGCTATTTGCCAACGTGCATTTAAAAAACACCTCAACTTCCGTAGAAACTAATTTTCATGGTAGTTTTGAATTAAACAACCTAAATGCTGGTAAGTACATACTAGTAATGAGTTATGCAGGTTATGAAACTTTAGAGTTTCCTGTGGAGGTAAAAGAAAACGATATTACCATTGTACAAGGTATAATGAAGGCTAGAGAAATAAGCTTGGAAGATGTAAGCAATATACAACCCAGTCTTAAAGTGGATACAAAAACCTCTTTTAATACTTCCAAAAAAGTCCTAAAATAAAACATCCCACCGGGTAGAGCAGGATGTAATTTACTATTATAAATTGGGGATTAATTTACTTTTGCAACCCGAGATTTATTTTTAATACCATCTACACTGGCTATTGTATTATTATCATATTCTACTTCTTTCTTGTCTGTTCCAGACCAAAAAGTCCATTTACCAGTTTTTAAACCATTCGTATAGGATCCAATAGATTTCTTATTTCCTTTTTCATCATAACTAACCCATTCTCCGTGCAATTTACGCGCTAAGTTAAAGGTACCTTTCTGACTTATTTGACCATTTTCATGATAATAGGTTGCTTCAATTAAATTGCTCTCTTCATTGAGCACTAATTCTTTTTCTTGTTGGCCAAAAGCGTTGGCGGACAGGAATAGAACAGCTAAAAGTAGAAATGTCTTTTTCATGATAAACTATTAATTAGAAGATTAAAGATATTAAATATTTGATGTTTAATCAACTATTTATTTACATTAAATTTACATTAGAAACGTTAATCGTTGATTTTTAGTCTTTTAATCTTTAATTTTTTTTATAACAAGAATTAAAGATTCCTTAATAGTAGCATTACAATAAAGTTATGTTTGTAGTCGACTTTTGTCTTAATCTATAGATTAAAAACAGATTCCAAGATTATTAGTTTTTGTCGACTAGATAATTGAGATCTAACAGCTACCTTTGGCCAAGGTAGCTTTTCTTATTTTAGCATCTGTGAGCCCCAAAATTATCTCTTTTGAACTTCGGTAGGGTCATTCTAATTATCCATTTCGTTGTTAAAAACTTCTTCATATATTATCCGAAAGTTAATATTCAGAAAACATTAATTTAACATTGATATTGGTTATTTGCCGCGACAAAAACTAATACATTGATGAAATCTAAACTACTAGCCCTTGGGTTAACCCTACTTATCTCCATTTCTTCCTATTCTCAAGAACCAAATGCTCCTGCCTTTGGTAAAGGACTGTTTAATCTTGTTGGAAAAGACAGCTCATTTACAATGAAAATTGCAACACGGATGCAACTGTTGGCAATTGCTGAATGGGATGAAGGCGCAGATGGAGGTCTCGTAAATCCAGAACAAAATTTTCTTGTAAGAAGAGCACGTCTAAAATTTGACGGTTTTGCTTATTCTCCAAAACTAAAATATAAAATAGAACTTGGCTTATCTAATAGAGATATCTCTGGAGGGAGTGAATTTACGCGCAACACTCCAAGGTATATTTTAGATGCGGTTGTGATGTGGAATTTTCACGAAAACTTTGAGCTATGGGTGGGTCAAACGAAGCTTCCTGGCAACATTGAACGAGTAATATCTTCAGGAAATCTTCAACAGGTAGATCGCTCCTTATTAAACAGTAGGTTTAATATAGACCGAGACATTGGTATACAACTAAGACACCATACCAAACTTTCTGATAAATTTTTAATGCGAGAGAAACTCGCCATTTCTCAAGGCGAAGGTAGAAATATTACAGAAGGTAATTTAGGAGGGCATCAATATACTGCACGACTAGAATTTTTGCCTTTTGGCACCTTTAAAAGTAAGGGAGACTATAGTGCTGCAGATTTAAAAAGAGAAGAAAAGCCCAAATTGATGTTAGCTGCCACCTATGATATGAATAAGGATGCGGTGAAAACAAGAAGTAATTTAGGCTCTTATATGGCCAACGATGTAGGGTTTTATGAAACGGATATTAATACCCTCTTTATTGATGCTATGTTTAAATATAACGGGTTCTCTCTTATGGGAGAATATGCGAAAAGGGATGCTGATGATCCTATTGCCAAAAACTCAGATGGAACACCCACTGGAGATATTGTACAAGTTGGGAATGGTTTAAATTTACAAACGGGATACCTTTTTAAGAACAATTGGGAAGTATCTGGAAGATATACCAACATTGTTTTAGATGAAAATATAACAGGAAGAAACCCTGAAACACAATACACCTTAGGGCTTTCTAAATATATTGTTGGGCATAAACTAAAAGTGCAAACAGATTTAAGCTACCTTTCGGTAGATGGTGGTAGTGACAGATTAATGTATAGACTACAATTGGACGTACATTTCTAAACTAAAAAATAACCTTTAGGTAACCTTGTGCGTTGGCTTACTATGGATATTTGCAAATTGTTAAATAACTAATTATCATGGACAATATTTACTTATTAATTGTAATTGCCTTGGCTGTTTTAGCCGTAGCAGATTTGGTGGTAGGGGTCAGTAATGATGCTGTTAACTTTCTAAATTCTGCTATTGGTTCTAAAGCTATTTCCTTTAAAACTATTATGATTGTAGCTAGTTTAGGAATGATCTGCGGTACCGTATTTTCTAGCGGATTAATGGAAGTGGCGCGAAAGGGAATCTTTAATCCTGGTGAATTCTATTTTGACGAAATCATGTTCATTTTTATGGCTGTGATGATAACCGATATTTTACTGCTCGATTTCTTCAACACTCTTGGGATGCCTACCTCTACAACGGTTTCTATTGTATTTAACCTGTTAGGAGCGGCAGTAGCAATGTCCTTGCTTAAAATTGGTGCAGTGAATGGTAATTTTTCTGATGTTGTCAATTATATTAATACGGAAAAAGCTATTCAAATTATTTCTGGAATTCTATTATCTGTTGTGGTTGCCTTTACTATAGGAGCCATTGTGCAATGGATTTCTAGGCTATTACTATCTTATAATTTTGAAAAAAAGAAAGTATGGGTTGGCGCTTTATTTGGCGGTGCTGCACTGTCTGCAATTACCTATTTTATTTTGATGAAAGGTATTAAAGGTACACCTTATGCAGGTGAAAGTTTTGATGTTATAGGAGGAGGTACCATTAAAGATTTTCTAGAAGATCAATGGATAGGTATCGTAGCTGCCAACTTTGTACTATGGTCTTTCTTATCATACGTATTAATGAGTTTGGCAAAAGTGAATATTTATAAACTTATTATTGGTGTAGGAACCTTTGCATTGGCACTGGCTTTTGCTGGCAACGATTTGGTAAACTTTATTGGGGTTCCAATAGCAGCATGGCAATCTTATGAGGCCTGGGAAGCTGCTGGTATACCAGCAACAGAATTTAGCATGGAAGTGCTCTCTAAGAAGGTCCCAACACCTACTCTTCTATTGTTTTTATCTGGGGTAGTCATGGTGGTTACCTTATGGCTTTCTAAAAAAGCGCGTTATGTGGCAGATACAGAAATTAACCTGTCTAGAGAAGGAGAAGCAAAAGAACGCTTTCAGCCTAACTTTCTTTCCAGAGGCCTTGTGCGTAGCGCCATGCTAATATCCAAATGGTCTTCTAGCATTACACCCGATTCTTGGAAAAGCAAAATGAATAAACAATTCCAGAAACCCGTTATTGCCTTATCCAAGGACAGAACGCATCAGCTACCTGCTTTTGATATGGTAAGAGCTGCGGTAAACCTCATGGTAGCAGGAATCTTAATCTCTATTGCCACTTCTTATAAATTACCTCTATCCACTACTTACGTAACCTTTATGGTGGCTATGGGTACTTCCTTAGCAGATAGAGCATGGGGAGCAGAAAGCGCAGTATACCGTGTAGCTGGGGTTTTAAATGTTATTGGAGGATGGTTTGGAACAGCAATCATAGCCTTCATTGCAGCTGGTACAGTTTTAACCATCATTAATTTTGGTAAAGGAGCAGCCATAGCCATTCTCTTATTTACTGCAGTACTATTATTGGCAAGAAACTATATCGCTTACAACAAAAAGGCCAAAGAGCTAAAAGCAGAAGACAGCTTAAATCGTGCAGAAAGTAGTTCTATACAAGGAGTTATTGAAGAAAGTGCTGGTACTATTGCCAATGTAGTTAAACGTACCAATAAATTATATACCAACAGTATTGATGGCTTAGCAAAACAAGATCTAGACCTTTTAAAGAAAAACAAAAAGGGCGTTGTTAAACTTGCCACTGAAATTGATGATTTACGAGATAACATCTTCTATTTCATCAAAAATTTAGACGAAGCTAGTGTAGGTGCCAGCGATTTCTATATCAATATCCTAGGGTATCTTCAAGATATGGCGCAATCTCTGGAGTATATTACCAAAATAAGTCATAAGCATATCAACAATAATCATAAAAAATTAAAATACAATCAGATTAAGGAGTTGAAAGAAATTGATTATGACCTAGAGGCGCTATTAAATAATACCAAAACCGCTTTTGACAATCGTTCTTTTGAAGAAATTGGTGTAGTACTTAATAAAAAACAGGCGCTGTTTGATATGGTATCCCAAAAAATTCAAAAACAAGTTGCCCGTACTCGTACGGAGGAATCAAGTCCAAAAAATACCACTTTGTATTTCTCATTACTTTTGGAAACGAAAGATTTAATGACCGCAACCATTAATTTGTTAGAGTTGTATTATCAAGAACACGATAGCTCTGTACCTCCTGCAACGATTCCGGATGCGGAGTAACTAGGATCATAATTGACCTAATTAAAAAGGGTGTCTAAAAAGTTAAGGCAAACCGTCATTACGAACAAAGTGAAGTAATCTGTTACTTGGTAACAACTAATTTACAGATTGCTTCGTCTCTCGCAATGACTAAAAAACAAGACTTTTTAGATACTCTTTTTTTATCTTTAAATCAACAACAATACATATCCCATTAAAGCCCCGCCCAATACAACATAAGCACTATTTACTTTCTTAAATACAAATACAGTAACAAGACTTGCAATCGCAATTAAAATGGTTCGCCAGTCAATTAAAGCTTCTCCGGACATCTCTATACATACCGCTACAATTAAGGCCACAGCGGCAACATTCACAGCGTCTAAAAAAGCTCTAATAATCTTAGACTTTCGCATTTTAGGGATCAACGGATTTAATAACAACACAAACAAAAACGAAGGAAGAAAAATACCAAATGTAGCCGCTAACGCACCAGAGATTCCATTCATTTGCCAACCTATAAAAGTAGCCGTAGATAAAACAGGTCCTGGGGTAATCTGCCCTACAGCCACCGCGTCTATTAGTTCTTGCCTAGTTAACCATCCATTTGCTACAAGTTCAGAATCTAAAAAAGCGAATAATACATATCCACTTCCATAGAGAATAGCACCTACTTTTAGAAAGCTCAAAAGAATTTTTGCACTTGCAACTTTCCCGGGTTCAATTGCCTGAATTAAAAGCAAAGGAATAAATGTTTTTAAAGTGCCACTTTTTCCTTTTAGAAAATAGATGAGCAGCCCTATTAAACCACAGCCTAAAAGCACCATAATTTCATTTACTCCTAACAAACAAACAGCGATAGCCAAAACTCCTAAAATTCCAAGCATGGTGTTCTTTACAGCCTTCTTACCTAATTTATATGCAGCCATTACAATAATAGCTATTACTGCAGGCTTGATTCCATAAATAAAAGGCTCCACTTCTGGTAATTGCCCATATTCTTGATACAACCAAGCAAAAAATGCGGTGATCACCACTGCCGGGAAAATGAAGCAAAAACCTGCAACAAATAATCCTTTCCAGCCAGCACGTTCATGTCCGCAATGCATGGTCATTTCCGTAGAGTTAGGTCCAGGGATAAGGTTGGTGGCACCCATAAGATCTAAAAAATGTTCTTGGGTCATCCACTTCCTTTTTCGAACCACTTCATCTTCCATCATCGCAATATGTGCCGCAGGACCTCCAAAGGCAATACTTCCTAATTTGAAAAATAGGATTGCAATTTCTTTTAACTTACTACTATTCGACATATTGATTTACATCTAAATTCTTATTTTCAGGATAAAAATAATCAGAAAATAAACTAAAATGAAGGTTAAATAATGAAACTAATGTTCCCATAACTTATTATTAGATTGTATGAAATTCAACTATCTTAGACAAGCTAATAATTCCTATATGAAACCATACTTACTTCTAATTGCCATGTTATTTTTTAGTCATGGCATCGCACAAAAAATAACCGGAGCACAGCTTTTAGAAAAAGCCATCCAATACCACGATCCAAATAATGCATGGCCTAGCTTTAAAGGGCAACTTTCTATTACTATGGAAACACCCAAGAGTAGCAATAGAATAAGTGAAGTTACCTTAAATCTTCCTGCTCGTTATTTTAAAACAGTTTCTAAAAGAGAACAAACTACGCGCACCTACGAAATTGATAAGGGAAAATGCATTATTTCCGAAAAAGACTCCCTGCGCATTGCAAAACTTACAACCAAACCTACCCGTTCACATTGCGAAACCTCCGAGATGTATAAAAACTATTATACCTATTTATACGGTCTTCCCATGAAGCTTAAAAATCCAGGCACCCATATAGATCCTATTGTGGAAACTAAAACCTTCAAAGGAAAAGCATATTTGGTCCTGAAAGCAAGTTATGATGAAGAAGTAGGCTCTGACGTTTGGTACTTTTACTTCGACCCTATCACTTACGCTATGGAAGTTTATCAGTTTTACAAAGGAGATCCCAAAGGCGCAGGCAAAGACACTGGGGAGTACATTCTATTATCCGATATGGAAATCCTTAATGGGATTAAAATACCTAAGAAGCGCGATTGGTATTACAATAAAAATGATGAATATCTGGGCACAGACCTACTAACAAAGCTAATCCCGCTTTCTAAGTAATTTTACGGCTTCTAAACCGTTCGTCGAAAAAAATATATCAGATTCTTTTTTTAAGCGTTAGAGGAAAAGACCTTAATGCTTATTTCTATGAACTTCTTAAATAAATTCCGCTTGGCAAGCTTCGCCTTAGCAACTCTTTTAATCCTTGCTTCCTGTTCTGATGATAGTGATTCTGATCCTATGGACGATGAACAAGGACAAGACCCTACCGATGATCCAATAGACACTTCGGCCAGAGCAGTAGCAAAGGCTTTGTATCAAGATTTCTATTTGCCATCCGTAACTTCTGGGGACAATCCGTGGACCGGAAACGAAAGTAATTGTGATCCAGGGACCATTCCTGATGGGACAAAAGAAAAGATTTTTATGCGCATTCACTATTATAGAAATGCAACCGGGCTTAACAATACACTCACTGAAAATGATGCACAAAGTGCAAAGGCACAAGAAGCAGCTTTAATGATGCAAGCCAACAATACCTTAGATCATTTTCCTCCAAATAGCTGGTCTTGCTATACGGCAGGAGGAGATGAAGCAGCAGGTAAATCTAATTTAGCTTTTTCCAAAAATGCAGAAGCTATTGATTTGTACATGAGAGATCCTGGTAGCAATAACGGGCCAGTAGGTCATAGAAGATGGTTATTGTATCCCCGTTTAGAAACCATTGGTTTAGGAAATACGAATGAAGCAAGTGCTATTTGGGTAGTAGGAAATAGTGGGGCAACTCCGAGCGACGCACCCGATTTTGTTTCCTGGCCTCCAAAGGGTTACACACCAGACCGATTGGTATATCCTCGTTGGTCTTTCTCTATTGCAGGCGCCAATTTTTCAGAAACAGAAATAGACTTAAAAGATCAAAATGGAAATTCGATCTCTTTTGATACCGAAGAAATTGTAAACGGCTTTGGCGACAATACGCTAGTTTGGGTACCAAACGGTATAAATAATAATGTAACTGAAGATACAGCCTACACCGTTACTTTGACCAATGTAAATGTGGGTGGTACGATGACCACTTATGAGTATGATGTAATCCTTTTTGATCCAGAAAATTAGTAGTACCTATTACCAAACCGCTTCCTTTTTGCCTCTCTAGAAACTGGAGAAGCAAAAAAGAAGAGACACTGGTTTATCTTGGATCTAACAGTTGATCTATCCTTGCGATAGCATCTTCATAATGATAGCGCGTTACGGTATTTACGCCTGCTCCTTTAGCAGACCTAAGTCTTGAACGTAATACTTTGAGTTCTCCTCGTACCAAGGCTCTTACATCTGATGTACTAATATTATACACCATAGGACCTTCATATCCTCTAAAATTAAAACGGTTTCTCGGGCCATCATTTGTTAAGAGATACCCCATTCTGTCTAAATACGTACGCTGTAAATTTCTGCGATAAATATCCACGCTTCTACCTTGGGATGCCTCACTCCAAATTCCCCCACGCAAATCGCGAAACATTTCCAAAGCACTGTAATAGGTAGTATTCGTAGTTTCAGCATCTAATAGACGCCCAATACGATCGAAACTTAAAAGTGAGTTTAAATGTCTGGATTGCAACCTTCGTACCTTCTCAAAATACCCGGCATGATCTATATTTTGAAGAATACTTTTATCTACCAACCATGTAGGTGTCTTAAATAAATTTTGCTGCAACCATCGCATAGACGCCTTTTGCGAAGTCTTATCTAAATGCTGATACACAGACCCTTCCTGATTGGGCATTTTAAGGTTTTCATACACACCCCCTACATTGGTTACTACATGGCCAATATACCTACTATATACCCCTAACATTTCTCCGTACAATTCCTCCAAATCGCCATAATCATTAGTTTTATTAGAAGTCCAGCTAGCCAAATTCTCGGCTACATATTTCAAATTCTTAATACCGTAAGTACTTGCCGCTATGGGATCATCTCCAATACCCTCTGTTTGCGATTGCGGATCAAACCTACTGAACTGTCTTCCAAAAGTGAACTTAGGATCGCCCTTTTTCGCTAAAATCCATTCATTCAAAGTTTCTTTTTCGCTTTCCGTTGTTGCATTTGGAATAAACCGATAGCCCCAATTGGTAGCATAATGATCATAGGGACCCATTTGGCGAATAAACCGAATGTTTTCATCTCCTGGCTGTGCTATATAATTGTAACGTGCATAATCCATAATACTAGCCGCGATTCCATTCTCCTGAGTAAAACTTCCATCTCTGTACGACTCTACAGGATAGGCATAACTTGCTGCCATATTATGTGGAAAACCTAAGGCATGTCCCACCTCATGTGCAATGACCATACGCATCATTTCTCCAATTTCTTCCTCTGATGTATCCAAGGTTCTGGCACCTGGATTTGCTGCACCCGTCTCTAATAAATAGCGATTGCGATAGCTTCGCAAGTGATTATGGTACCAAATAATATCACTTTCAATAATCTCTCCACTTCTTGGATCGGATACACTAGGCCCTACGGCATTTCTAGTGGTACTTGCCACATAGCGCACCACCGAATAGCGGATATCTTCCGGACTAAATTCTGGATCTTCTTCTGGGGTAGGTGCATCTTTGGCAATGATCGCATTCTTAAAACCTGCGGTTTCAAAAGGTTTTTGCCAATCTTCTATTCCTTGTTTAATATATTTCTGCAAGCTTTCTGGAGTTCCAGGATCTAAATAATACACAATAGGTTTTACAGGCTCCACTAATTCTCCTCTAGCGTATGCTTCAGGGTCTTTCGGTTCTAAACGCCAACGCCGAATATAGGTTTTCTGATCTGCTTTCAGGGCTTCGCTTCCAAAATCGTACTGACTTACTGTAAAGAATCCCACTCGAGGATCAAACAAACGAGGCTGCATAGGCTCCTCCGGAAGTAAAATCATAGATTGGTTCATTTGCAAGCTAATAGACTCTGTAGAAGCTTGTGAGGGTGGTTCAGAAGCTATATAAGTGAAGTCTTGCTTTACCTCAATATTCTCAGGAAAACTTTTAATACTATTGATAAAACTACGCGACCCATCTAGCTTGCGCACCTTATACTGTTTCCGCAAGTACGAAGGCAGTCCGCTAATGGCTACCACATCGGTACTAAATAAAGAAGTAACATCAATCACTACCTTCGTAGAATCTGTATTAAAGGCCTTGATATCGAAAGCAAATAAGGTAGGTTCATAGTTGTTAACCTGCACCGATTTGCTAATCGCTTTGCTACTATCTGCTACATTGCTATATGATTTTACTTTAAGGAGTATTTTGTTTTGAAAGCGTTTCCAGTGCACCACTTGTTCATTGGTTTTGGAACCTGCATTTACATATCCCCCGCCTAAACCATTAGGGATTTGCGCTATTCTGCTCACCCATAACAGGTCTTTCTCTAACAAAGAAAAAGGGATTTCATAGAAATAGTTACTCTTTACCTTATGCACATCAAATAAGCCCGTATCGGTAACCGCTGCCTTAGTGATCACCTCACTGTACTTTTTAATGGCATTTTTATCTTTTGGTTTGGGTTTGGCTGGAAGCTGCGCCGTTTTAGATTTCTTCTTTTTCTTGTTTTGCGAAAATGTAGTTGTTGGTATGGAAAGACATACCATTAGCAGCAGAAAGCAGAGTTTTTTCATGTGTTTGGTTTTGTTAAATCGAAAATACTGATATTAAAAACACCTTCCCCATTTTAAAGGAATATTAACATTTAAAATAAGTCTACGATTTATGAGCTATTCAATCTCCTTATGTTTTGCGTATTTTATAATTTTTTTGTTGATATTAATGGTTCTAAATCGTATCTTAGAAAGGCAAACTTCTTATTCATATGGCTCAGATAAATACATCTCTTTTAAAGAAATGTGATCTTAAAATAGGCAGCTTCTATTTTTATGAGCATTATGTTGTTTCCGAAATTAATGAAGGTGTTACAGTTACTTATGAAAATGCCTTGCACATGTTAGAGTTGGCAAAAACCTACTATGGGAATACTACCCCATTTGTGTACATTTCTAACCGAAAGAACTCATATTCCTTTGATCCCACTGCACACTTTAAGACAACGGCTATGTTTCCCAACCTTCGTGGTTATGCAACGGTGATTTATAATCCTATCAACGAAAAAGTAGCGAAAATGGAGCAATCCTTTATGAATAAGCCAGCTCATATTTTTAAAACGCTGGAGGAAGCCATTGCGTGGGTAGAAGAACTTATTATAATGGATTAGTTTCTATAAAAATTCATCTCATCCATATACTTCCATACTGCATCTGGAAGTAACGCTCTCACATTTTTTCCAGCTTTATGCTCTTTCCTAATAAAGGTAGAAGAAACCTCCATAATTGGGGCTTTAACTCTTTGAATATTGGGGTGATTCAAAAGCTCTTGAACGGCTTCTCCAGAAGAAATTCGTGGATACACATAAATAGTATACTCTTCTAAAAGCACCTCATAGTTTTTCCACTTATGCAGACCCTTCAAATTATCTTCTCCCATAATCAAAGAAAATTGATGAGATGCATTGTACATTTCCTGAAGATGTGCCAGTGTATTTACGGTATAATTGGGCTGAGGCAAATCAAATTCTACTTTACTCGGCTTTAATTTAGGGTAATCTGCCGTTGCTTCATATACCATTTGGTATCTATGGTGATTATCCAACAAACTCTTTTTTACTTTGAACGGACTTTGGGGAGTAACCACCAACCAAATTTCATCCAAATTAGAAAATTCTACCATATGATTAGCAATCACCAAATGACCTATATGGATAGGGTTAAACGTGCCAAAATACAGTCCTATTTTCTTAGTCATTCTTAATTTTTAAGAATTCTATTAATTATTGAATAAAATAATTATACTTTTTTCAAAATCAGTGTATTAACTCAACCTCACAATTATTCATTGGAAGCATCTTTATTTTCATATTTATCAGAAGCAACAAATTTTGATACCAATTGGTACGCTTCTTCCAAGGCAGTATCTAAATCGTAGTTTTTAATTACCGTATCGAACTGTGGAGCAGTAGCCAATTCAACGGAAGCCTTGGCAATTCGCATATTAATTTTTTCTTCGCTTTCTGTGCTGCGCTTCTTTAAACGAATTTTTAATTCGTCCACACTTGGAGGCTTTACAAAAACTGCCAAAGTCTCCTTCGGATATTTTTTCTTGATCCGAAGTCCGCCTACCACATCTATATCAAAGATCACATTCTTTCCTTCTGCCCATAAGCGCTCTACTTCACTTTTCAGGGTACCGTAAAAGTTATCTCTGTACACCTCTTCCCACTCTAAAAAGTCATCATTCTTAATATGCTGCTTAAACTCTTTTAAACTTATGTAATAATAGTGTTTCCCCTCTTCTTCCTTTCCTCTTTGTGGTCTAGAAGTTGCAGAAACTGAAAACGCCAAATTTAGTTCTGGTTTGTTAAGTAAGTGTCTTACAATGGTAGTTTTCCCACTTCCAGAAGGTGCCGAAAATATAATAAGCTTTCCTCCTTCCATTAAAGTACGTTAAGCATTTGTTCTTTTATCTTTTCTAATTCATCTTTCATTTGCACTACTACTTGTTGCATGGCCGCGTAGTTCGCCTTAGAACCAATAGTATTAATCTCTCTCCCTATTTCTTGGGTTATAAACCCTAATTTCTTACCGTTGGAGTCGTCAGAATTTAAGGTTTCCGTGAAATACGACAAATGATTGGCAAGGCGCACCTTTTCTTCCGTGATATCATATTTTTCTAGGTAGTATATCAATTCCTGCTCAAACCGATTGGCATCTACTTCTGCTTTTAAATCTACCACAGCTTTCTCTAAACGCTCTCTAATCGTTAACAAACGTTCCGGATCCATTTCTTTTACATTATCTAGAAGTGAAGCAATATTTTTTATACGTTGCACAAAATCTTTTTCTAGTACTTTCCCTTCTTGGGTTCTAAAAATGGTAATCTCTGACAATGCTTTTTCTAATACCTCCTGTATTGTTGCATATTCTGCCTCATCTATATCTTCTCTATCTGTTTTTAAGGCATCTGGAAGGCGCAATGCCATTTCTAAAAGCTTAAGATCGTCGCCAGAGGCAATGGTGTTTAATTGCTCCATATACTTTTGAACTACTTCCTCATTAATTTTAGAAGAAGTTTCGCCACCGGTTACTTCTACATATAAAGCAAAATCTACCTTACCTCTTACCAAAGCACTTGCAATTATTTTTCTTAATAACAATTCTTTTTCTCGATACATGGAAGGAATGCGTGCATTGAGATCTAGATTTTTACTATTGAGCGATTTAATCTCTATTGTAATCTTTTTCGAAGGAAGTTGTATTACATGCTTCCCAAACCCCGTCATTGATTGAATCATAAGTTCATTTAGATTTTGGCAAAGGTACTTAAAATAAGATTTTAGTTTTTTGGCTTCCCATTTTTATCAAAGTGCTTATTTAATTGTGTTTCACACCAAAACATACCCACAGCGATGCTGATGATTACAATGAAAAAAGAAGCGATTATCCCCTTAAAGTTTGGAAATAAAAAATAGCCTAGTAAGGATAGGAAAAGACTCCCCCATCCTATACCCAACATCATCTTTGCTCCAATCTTATTGCCGTATTCCCACACCTGTTGGTTGGCCATACTTCGTCTAGTTCTGTAGCCATAGAACCAATTAATTTTTTTAGGAGGTTTCACTTGCCAATACCATCCCATTGCCAAAAGCAGCAAGCTGGTGATTGAAACAATTAAAATACCTTCCAGCGTCATATTACAATTCTCTTAGCCAAATATTTCGGTAACTAACCCTGCTGTTATCTCCATGATCCTGAAGTTTTATGGGTCCTTTCCCATGTGGTTCATTCTTTGGCCATCCTATAAAAGGTGTAGTTCCTTTTATTTCTACATGGTCTTGAATAAGAATTCCATTATGCAACACGGTAAACGTACCAGATTTTGTTTTCTTCCCTTCTTCATTAAATTCTGGAGCATGGTAAATAATATCATAGGTATTCCATTCGCCACTAGGAACAGAAGCCATAGCCAATGGAATATGCTGCTTGTAGATAGATCCAACTTGCCCATTTACATAGGTGTCATTATCATTATTATCTAACACCTGAACTTCATATAAATTTTGAAAAAAGACGCCACTATTCCCTCTATTTTGACCCTCTCTCTGTATTTCAGCAGGCGAACTCCACTCCAAATGCAGTTGAACACTTCCAAAATTTTGCTTGGTCTGTATGTCTCCAGTTTTGTCATTTACAGTCATACTTCCATCTGCATTTACATGCCATTTGGCCACGGTGCTATCTCTAGAGCTTATCCAGTTATCTAAGTTATTTCCATCAAAAAGAACGGTAGCATCACTCGGAGGTAGATTATTTATTCCAGGAACCACCTTCGGTGGAACTGGTTTGTACAATTCTGTTTCTTCTGGTTTTGTAGGCTCTTCTCCCGTATATTCTGGATACGTAATCCCTGCTTCTTTTAATTCCTCTTTTGAAATATGTACCCTTTCTGATTTTTCGTTACAAGAAAAAATAAGAAAGGCCAAAAGGCAAACAAAGGGGTATTTCATGCTATAATTCTTTTATTTTAATATTTCTATAGGCTACAATATCGCCATGGTCTTGCAACCCAATTTTGCCAGTTTTATATTTTCCAAAACCATCCCAAGTAGCAAACTTAGACTTGGCAACCATTGCATCCCAAGCAGCTCCGTTGACAGAAAAATTAACAATTTCCTCTCCGTTTAATACTACCTTCCCAACATTGGTTTTATGATTTACGGTAATAACACATGTGTTCCATTCACCAATAGGCTTTGTAACATCTTTTGAAGGCGCCACCATATCGTACAAGGACCCCGCCTGGTGCGTTGTGCCATTTTTTGCATCCGGATGTTTTTGATTGTCTAACACCTGAATTTCCGGACCTGTTTCATAGGGTTGCCCATATTTTTCGTCTTCTAAGATTCCCCAGAAAATACCGCTATTCCCAGCTTCTGAAATCTTCCATTCCAAAGAAAGTACAAAATCTGAATACGCTTTCTGCGTAATTATATTATAGCTTTCCCCTTCTGGTCTTTCTTTTGGTGGATAAAAGACCATAGCACCCTCTTCCAATTTCCACGTTTCCGGCATTTCTTCTACCAAATAACCTCTCCAGTTATCAAAAGAAGTTCCGTCAAATAATACCTCCCATCCATCTTCATTTTCTTTATCAGAAGTTTGGGTTTCGGCAAGTACTTTAGGTGCATCTTCCGTTTCCGATTCTTTATTTTTCTCTTTACAACCAAAAGCCGTACTAACTAGTAATGCGATTACAAAAAATTGTTTCATCTTTTTATTTATTTATAGTCCTAATATCTTTTTTAACATCGCCTCATCAGTGCCTCCACCTGCAAAATCATCAAAGGTTTTTTCTGTAGCTTCTATAATATGATCTTGAATAAATTTAGCCCCTTCTCTAGCTCCTTGCTCTGGACTCTTTATACAGCATTCCCATTCCATTACTGCCCACACATCACAACCGTATTGCGTAAGTTTCGAAAAAATAGTTTTAAAATCAATCTGTCCATCTCCTAAGGAACGGTAACGTCCGGCTCTATTCCCCCAATCATTATATCCTCCAAAAGCCCCTTTTTTCCCTGTGGGATTAAATTCAGAATCTTTTACATGGAACGATTTAATAAACTGGTGATAGTGATCTATATAGGCAATATAATCTAACTGTTGTAGCACAAAATGACTTGGATCGTATAATATATTTACTCTTTTATGATTCCCAGTTGCCTCCAAAAAGCGTTCAAAAGTATCTCCATCGTGTAAATCTTCTCCTGGATGAATCTCATAACACACATCTACCCCTTCTTCATCAAAATGATTAAGAATAGGCATCCAACGTTTTGCTAATTCCTCAAACCCCATTTCTACTAAACCGGCAGGGCGTTGTGGCCAAGGGTGCATCGTATGCCATAATAGAGAACCAGAAAAGGTAGCATGTGCGTTTATTCCCAATCTACGACTTGCTGTTGCCGCCTTTTTCACGGTTTCTATAGCCCATGCTGTTCTAGCCTTTGGGTTATTCTTCACCTTGTCTGGAGCAAAATTATCAAACATCAAATCATAAGCAGGATGCACCGCTACTAATTGTCCTTGTAGGTGCGTAGAAAGCTCTGTGATTTCTAAACCATATGAATTAATTGTCCCCTTTAGCTCATCGCAATAGGTTTGACTATCAGCAGCCTTGTCTAAATCGATTAAAAAATTCTCCCAAGTTGGAATTTGAATTCCTTTATATCCTAAATCCGCGGCCCATTTACACATCCCTTCTAAAGAGTTAAATGGAGCTTCACTATCTACAAATTGTGCCAAAAAAACGGCTGGTCCTTTAATTGTTTTCATTTTTCGTATGCTATGAATTATTCAATACAACGCTGTCGCTCTAATTTTAAGAATTAAACGCTATATTAGTGTGTAAATCTTCTATATTTCTCCCTGCGCAGGGGAAGTTATAAATATAGGAATAACCAAAGAATTAAAATAAAAAACACCCCATGAATAAGGAAGATCAATACGATGCTATTGTGGTTGGCACAGGAATTAGTGGCGGTTGGGCAGCTAAAGAACTCTGCGAAAAAGGCTTAAAAACCTTGGTCCTAGAACGTGGAAGAATGGTGAACCATATTACCGACTATACCACCGCAAATTTAGATACCTGGGATTTTCCTTATAAAAATGAATTATCTGAAGAAGATAAGAAAAAGTACCACAAACAATTACGCGTAAATTGGGCTCCAAAAGATGATGTAAAGCACTTCTTTGTGAACGACTTGGAACATCCGTACGAAGAAATTAAACGTTTTGATTGGATAAGGGGCTACCATGTTGGTGGCCGCTCTTTAACTTGGGGGCGACAAAGCTATCGCTGGAGTGATATTGACTTTGAAGCCAATAAAAAAGATGGGCATGGAGTAGATTGGCCTGTGCGTTATAAAGATATTGCTCCTTGGTATGATAAGGTAGAGGAATATATTGGTGTAAGTGGAGAGGCACTGGGACTCAAACAACTTCCTGACGGCAAATTTCAGCCGCCCATGGATCTTAACTGTCCAGAGGAAGATCTAAAAGACACCTTGCGCACAAAGTTTGATGATGGCAGGTTACTAACAATCGGTAGAGCCGCTCACCTTACTGATACTGAGGTTTCGGTAGAGGGAAGACAGCCATGTAAATATCGAAATCGCTGCTGGCGCGGATGCCCTTTTGGCGGATATTTCAGCAGTAACTCTTCTACCTTACCCGCTGCAGAGCGAACGGGTAATATGACACTACGCCCCAATTCCATTGTACATGAAGTGATCTACGATGATACACAAAAGAAAGCAATAGGAGTTAGAGTAATTGACACCGAAACACACGAAAAAATTGAGTTTAAGGCAAAGGTAATTTTCCTCTGTGCCTCGGCAATGGCTTCCGTTGGTATCTTATTACAGTCCAAATCCAAACGATTTCCAAATGGTTTAGGAAATGATTCAGATGCTCTTGGAAGAGGCATTATGGATCATCATTATAAACTAGGAGCTACCGCCAAAATTGACGGACATTTAGATAAATACTATAAGGGAAGACGCCCCAATGGTTTTTACATTCCCCGCTTTGTAAATCTCGATGATAAAACCAAAAGAGAAAACTATCTTAGGGGTTTTGGATATCAAGGAAGTGCTAGCAGAGAAGATTGGTCGGCATCCATTGCTGAATTGAACTATGGTAAAAAATTAAAAGAAGACGTACTCAAACCGGGTCATTGGCAAATTGGCGTTACAGGCTTTGGTGAGTTTTTACCATATGATGACAATAGAGTACTATTGAGTACTACTAAAAAAGATCAATGGGGGTTGCCTCAATTGGCATTTGATGTAGAGTTCAAGGAGAATGAATACAATATGCGAAAAGATATAATAAAAGAGATACTGGCAATGTTTACTGCAGCTGGTTTTAAAGACGTGCATTCTTATGAGGAATCTTCCGGACCAGGATTGGGAATTCATGAAATGGGAGGAGCTCGTATGGGGCACAATCCTAAAACCTCTGTTTTAAATAAAAACAATCAGATACATGCGGTGCCTAATGTATATGTAACTGATGGTGCTTTTATGAGCTCTTCAAGTTGTGTTAACCCATCACTTACCTATATGGCATTTACAGCAAGAGCCGCAAGCCACGCTGCCGAACAATTTAAAAAAGGCATATTTTCTTAAACTATAACTGACCTAAAAAAAATCATGAAGAATCATTCAGTAACCGACATATGGGGCGATTTCCTAAATCAGCATTTAGAATATATTAATGAAAGTGTGCCTAATTCTGGGCATTTCTGCGATAATGAAAAAGATGCTAATACCTGCGCCAAACTGGTACGAAAAGGGATAAAAAGAGCTACCTCACATTCCCTTTTAGGGTTGCAATTACGGGAAGAACCTCTACCAAAAATTGGTGACTTTTTTGTGGTAACTGATTGGAACGGAAATGCCAGTAGCATTGTAAGGACCGTTTCTGTGAAGTTAATCCCTTATTTCAATATCAATGAAAATTTTGCCCAACTGGAAGGGGAAGGAAATAAAACACTGGCACATTGGAAACAAGTGCATTGGGATTATTATACAAGGGAATTGGAGCCGTTTGGACGTGTTCCTAGGGATAGCATGATTATTGTTTGCGAAGTCTTTGAAAAAGTATTTGGCAGAAAAAGATAATTGCTAAAGCACAATACCCCTTAAACATCGATTTTCTCAAGGTATAAAGGGTACTTTAATTTTTTGATCACTATTTCATCAGTTTTACCCAAGTGTTTTTGGCCTTATGGGAAGCTACCGTAGCTTCAATGAAGTTCATGCCTCGCACACCATCTAACATCGTAGGGAACTCTCCATCATTGTACTTTCTTCCTCGAATGGCTTTTGCAACACCCAAATAGATGTTTGCCATCGAATCAAAAATTCCCTCAGGATGCCCCGCTGGTAATTTGGTACCATCTAACGATAGCTTAGAATTATAGGCATGCCCTGGCTTATATACCTGAGTAGGTTCTGTATCACTTAGCTTATATAAAAAGTTAGGTTTCTCTTGTTCCCATCTAAAGGCAGCTTTCTCTCCATAAATGGCAATAGCTAATCCGTTTTCTTCTCCCGTGGCTACTTGGCTGCCTCGAATAACCCCCTTAACATGGTTATCCATACGTATCAGCACCGTCCCATCTACATCCATTTTATTATCATTGTAGAGGTAATTGAAATCACACAATAGGGACTTCACTTTTAGACCTGTAGTATATTCCACCAAATTAAAAGCATGTACTCCAATATCTCCCATACAGGAACTAATTCCTGCCTTCTTGGGATCTAAACGCCATACAGAAGATCGTTTTTTCTGATCGTGAATAATGGTATTAATCCACCCTTGATAGTACCGTGCATCTACCTTATGAATCTTTCCTAAGGCACCCGCTTTAATCATTTCTCTCATTTGACGTACCATAGGGTAGCCCGTATACGTATGCGTAAGGGCAAAAACTGTCCCAGCCTTTTTATGTGCTTTTTGAAGAATTTTTGCTTCTTCCAAAGTAGTAGTCATGGGCTTTTCGCAAATAACATGAAAACCGTTCTCTAACAACTTTTTAGCCATGGGAAAATGTAGAAAATTAGGCGTCAGTACCGAACAAACTTGAATGCGTTCATTTTCGGGTAACTTCATTTCCTCTTCTATGAACGTATCAAAATCAGTGTAGATGCGATTCAATGGTACATCTATCTCCCTTGCAAAAGCTTTATTCGTTTTAAAATCCGGATTAAATACGGCTCCGGTAATTTGGTAGTTATCATTAATGTGAGCTGCTACTCGGTGAAGCACTCCTATGAGGGAGTCGCCTCCTCCTCCTAAAATTCCTAATCTTAATTTTTTTGGCATAGTACTAAATCTCTAATATTAATCTCTATTAACTCTCGTCTGCTTCCTTTACTTTGCGTTTTTTCATATAGATATACAGTCCACCAAACGCAACTATTAATATAGCTGGCAATATAGACATGGTGCGCAAGGCTTCAGAGGTTCCTGCATCATCCATTAATCTTCCCATTACTGGCAAAATAATGGACACCGATAGCATTCCTGCTCCTCCCATAATAGATAGACCCAAAGCTCCTGTTTGGGGTAAATATTCTGCAACAAATCCAAGCATAGTTGGCCAGAAAAAGGTGACCCCTACTGCAAAAACAGCTGCCGCTACAAAGATCATACTCCCACTTGTAACCGTAAGCAACCATAAACCTATAAAAGTGAAAATAGCCGAAAACAATAGCATTCCTGCGGGTTGTAATTTATGAATAACTTTCCCAGCAAAGGCCCTTCCTAAAGCCATAATTCCATTGATAAAAGCAAGCACTAAAAGGGGTACGGCTCCAGATTCTTTTAAAAGGGATTCTATTCGTTGTGTAGTTCCAAGTTCAGAGGCCGCGGTTAACAGCATGCATAAAACCATAAAAATAAATAAGGGTTTCCCTAAACTCTTAAACATATTGGAATTACTAACACCTAACTGCACGCGTTCCGTGAGCGGAAACTTCTGTCCTAAAAACATAACTCCATAAATAATGAGTGGAATAAATAAAACTCCCACCATTACTTCCCAAGGTAATTCCATCACATCCATGATTAGCCAGCCTACCAATGATCCAATAACAATTCCTCCTGGAAACCAAACATGAAACCTATTTAGCATTTTGGTTTTTTCATCTGTATACATAGAAGCAATCATAGGGTTTAATGCTGCTTCAACCATCCCATTACCAATACCAACAAAAGTGGTAGCAATAAATAAGGAGGTCATATCCTTTGCCAAAATAGTCCATACAATACCAATGGCATGGGTAATAAAAGCTATCCATGTAATCTTCTTAATTCCCAAAGAATCTACCAAAGGCCCTCCTATAATCATTGCCAAGGTAAAGCCCCAGAATGCTGGTGCAAAAGCATAGCCTATTTGTTCTAAAGTAAGCCCTACTCCTTCTGGCCCAAAAACCGTTTCCAAACGTGCCCTAATTGCGAAGGTCATGGAGGTAACTAAAAGCGCTACACAGGACGCTATAAAAAGTCTTTTCTTGTTAATTTCATTCATAACAGTGAATTTATTTTTTTGGTTGTTTCAATTTATTCAAAAAATCTATGTTTTATAAGTGATCTTTTCGTTTTTAAAGAAAATTGCAAACAGTATAAAAACAAGAAACGCAAAACCGGCGGGATACACCCATATAGTTTCCCATTCATGAGTGTTGTCTGCAAGGAGATACATATCAGCAATCTTGCCCGCAATATAAAACCCAATAAGCATTCCTATACCGTAGGTAGCCAAAGTAATGAGCCCCTGAGCCGCACTCTTATATTTTTCTCCCGCTTTCGTGTCTGTGTATATCTGTCCTGAAACAAAGAAAAAATCATAACAGATGCCATGCAAAGCAATTCCAATAATAAGCATAAAAGCATATTCCCCCACATTTCCGTACGCAAATAAAAGGTAGCGTACAGACCACGCTAGCATGCCTATTAAAATAGTTTTCTTAAAGCCAAATTTATTAAAGAAAAAAGGAAGCAATAGCATAAAAAGCAACTCAGAAATTTGCCCAATGGTCATCTTCCCTGTGGGATTTTCCATTCCAATTTCCGTTAAAAACGGATTGGCATTTTGATAGTAAAAAGCTAACGGAATACATATTAAAATAGACGAGATAAAGAATATTAAAAAGTTTCGATCCTTTAATAGCTTTAGGGCATCCAAACCTAATATACTGGCAAGCGCCACCTTTTCGTTTTTGTCTACTCTTGGAGGTGTTTTGGGAAGTGTAAAGCTAAAGACTCCAAGCACAGCTGAGGCAATAGCCGTCATTAAAAATGTATTTTTGAGCATTCCTTCTGCGATACTTCCTTCTGAATCCCAATTCACATAGCTTATTATGTTTCCAGCAACGATCCAACCAAGCGTCCCAAATACTCGTATATAAGAGAACTCTTTTGCAGGGTTTTTCATCTGGTTAAAAGAGACAGAATTCACAAGGGCTAGGGTTGGCATGTATAGAATCATATACCCTAATACATAGGGGTAAAAAATGGCAAAATCATCGGTGCCATACATTAGATATAAAAGTCCTGCACCTAACAGATGTAACACCCCTAGAATACGTTCAGCATTGAAATACCGATCTGCAATTAATCCTATAATAAAGGGGGCTATAATGGCTCCCCAAGATTGGGTGGAGAACGCTGTACCAATTTCCCCATCGGTTGCACCTAAATTACTCCCCAGAAAAGTTCCTAAGGTAACAAACCAGCCACCCCAGATAAAGAACTCTAAAAACATCATCACAGAAAGCTGTGCCTTTATCTTTGCCTGCATCTATCTCCTTATTTAACGCTTATAGTATACATAGTCCGTGGGAAGCGGTTCCATATCATTATTTCTAAAGTCGGTAGAAATCTGAGCTCTATGATGTGTTGAATGATTAATGATATGAAAAAGAATGTCTTTTAATGTATTTGTATACAACCTTCCTTCTGTATTTTCAAAATCGATTCGCTTTTCAAAATCATCTGCATTCGTTGTAATTTCAAAAGAACTTCGTTGATTTTCATAATGAATATCTCCCCAATCCTTGATAGCATGGATTTGCCAAACTTCATATTCAGATGGTTTCCCTAAAATACGTGCATTCCAAATATGATGTGCATTGAGTATATGACTAAATAATTCAATACTCTTTTCTGAAACTTTTTCTGCGCTATTACAGGTTTCAATCAATTTTTTATTGCAGTAATAATTGTAATCAAATAGTTGGTTTAAAAATACTTTCACGCGCTTAAAATTTTGTCATTCTTAGACTAAAATCCCCTGTCCAAACAATCTATATTGAGAAAACAGTTCGTTCTTTAGCAATAGACTTATTAATTAATGGAGTGTTTTAGCTGCGTTAAGCAATAACTCTTTTGTAGCTGCTATACCAGCTTCTTCTCCTAGTTCACTTCCCTCATATTCCACTCCAATATATCCTTTATATCCAGCGTCTTTCACAATCTGCAACATTTTTGAATAGTCTATTTCGGTTTCATTACCATCGGCATCAAAATTGTGCGACTTAGCACTTACGGCCTTTGCATGAACCATTAATTCTGTAACTCCTTTATAGATATCATATGATTCTACGCAGGTAGATGACCAATCTGACGGATCCTCTTTTCGAATACAAAAGTTCCCAAAATCGGGCAGTGTGCCACAATTATCCATTCCTACTTTCTCCATAACCGCTGCTAGCATGGCTGCATTGGAAGATAAGCCTCCATGATTCTCCACAATCACATTAATATTTTTATCTTTTGCATAGGTTGCTAACTGACTTAAGCCATCTACAGCGCTTGCCGTCCAAGCTTCTGGTTCTGAACTACCCGAAAGATTTACTCGAATGGAATGACACCCCATAGCTGCTGCTGCGTCTACCCATTTAAAATGATTTTCTACAGCTACTTTTCGAGCCGCAGCATCTTCCGTTGCTAAATCGCCTTGACGATCAATCATAATTAATACATTTCGTAATCCGTGTTTCTCACTTTCGGCATTACATTTATCTACAAAAGCCTGCATAGCTTCTTCCGAATAATTAGCTGCCTCTAATTCTTTACTATATAATTGGCTAACATATTCCAAGCCCGAAAAACCCCAACCTTTTGCTTTTTCTGCAAAGGAATAAGGATCCACATTATCTTCAAGAATCATTTTATGCATAGACCATTGAGCCAAAGAAAGTTCGAAGAAAGGTGCAGAAGTATCTTCACTTACTTCTGATTTTTCAGTAGTGTCTGTTTCTTCTTTTTTAGCTTCTTTACAAGCACTGAAGCCTATTAATAATAAAGCTATGCAACTCAGTACTATTTTACGAAAAAGGTTGGTTTTGATCATTTTATCAATATTTGTTTAAGGAATTGTCAATTACTACAACGTTGTAGTGCCACACTGGCAATAATATGGGCGTTTAAATGTAGAAAATTAATTTTATATTTAATAAATTTATGAAATAAACAATTTTAATAGATGAGTAAATTTTATTATAACGAAGAGGAAGAATCTTATGATGCAATCGTAGTTGGAACTGGTATTAGTGGAGGATGGGCAGCTAAGGAATTGTGTGAAAATGGTCTTAAGACATTAGTGTTGGAACGTGGTAAAATGGTAACCCACATAAAAGACTACCCAACAGCCAATAAAGATCCATGGGATTTTCCAAATGCGGGGCAGCCTACTGCAGAAGATATTGCAAAACAAGAAAAGCAAAATAGAACGGGATATACTACCAATAAGGCAAGTGCTCACTGGTTTGTGAACGATTTAGAGCATCCGTATAATGAAACCAAGCGTTTTGATTGGATGCGAGGGTACCATGTTGGGGGTCGTTCTCTGATGTGGGGACGCCATAGCTATCGTTGGAGCGATATTGATTTTAAGGCTAATTTAAATGATGGAACTGCTGTGGATTGGCCTGTTCGCTATAAAGATATTGCTCCTTGGTATGATAAAGTAGAATCATATATTGGTGTTGCAGGAGAGAATCTTGGATTAGAGCAACTACCCGATGGGCAATTTGAACCCATGATGGAACTTAATTGCGTAGAGCAACACGTTCGGGAAAAAGTAGCAGAAAATTTTGATGGTCGGGTAATAACAGCTGGTCGTGTAGCACATATTAATAGTGATAAAGCCTTTGAAGGTCGATCTCGTTGTAAGTTTAGAAATAGGTGTATCCGAGGATGTCCTTTTGGAGCGTATTTTAGCAGTAACTCTTCTACCTTACCTGCTGCAGAACGCACAGGAAATATGACTTTAAGACCAGACTCTATAGTACATGAGGTAATATACGATCCAGATACAAAAAGAGCCACTGGCGTGCGCGTTATAGACCGTCTTACCAAAGAAAAGTATGAATTTAAAGCAAAAGTAATTTTCCTATGTGCTTCGGCAATAGCATCTACTTCTATTTTAATGCAATCCAAATCGGATCGTTTTCCAAACGGTTTAGGAAATGATTCTGATCAATTAGGACGGAATATAATGGATCACCATTTAGGCGTAGGGGCTTCTGGAAAATTTGATGGTTTTGATGACAAGTATTATAAAGGACGCAAACCTAATGGTATTTATGTGCCAAGATTTAGAAACTTAGGAGGTGCGTCTAATATGAAAGAATTTAAACGAGGTTATGGATATCAGGGAGGTGCTGGTAGAGGTAATTGGGATGAAACTATTGCAGAGCTATCTCATGGGAAATCACTGAAGGACGCCATTTTAAAACCAGGCGGGTGGACCTTTGGTATGGGTGGTTTTGGAGAAGTTCTCCCTTATGAAGACAACCGAATGACCCTGGATTATGATACGTTAGATGCTTGGGGCTTACCTACAGTAACCTTTGACGCAGAATTCAAAGAAAACGAATGGAATATGCGAAAGGATATGAAAGAACAGGCAGTAGACATGCTTACCAAAGCTGGTCTGCGAGATGTAGAACCCTTTGATAATCCTGGAGCCTTAGGATTGGGTATTCATGAAATGGGTACAGCTCGTATGGGAAGAAACCCAAAAACTTCTGTACTTAATGGATACAATCAGGTTCATGCAGTACCCAACGTTTATGTAACAGATGGTGCCTTTATGACCTCTGCTGCATGTGTAAACCCATCACTAACATATATGGCATTTACCGCCAGAGCTGCAAACCATGCAGCACAAGAACTCAAAAAAGGAAATATATAATGGATAGAAGAAAAGCACTTAAGAATATGGGGTTATCGTTGGGCTATGCCGTAGCTACACCCACCTTAATTAGCATTATGCAAAGCTGCCAAGATGAACCCGTCTTGGAATGGACACCAGATTTCTTTTCCAAAGAAGAAGGAACTGTTCTGACACATTTAGTGGATATTATTCTTCCTAAAACAGATACTCCTTCAGCTTCAGAAGTACAGGTGAATGTTTTTATAGATAGGTTCATCAATGAAGTTGTAGAAAAAGAACAACAAGAATTCTCAAAAATGACCATGGGGAAATTTATTGAGAAAGCCTTAAAGGATTCTGGGAAAGAAAAAGCAACCGATTTAACCACCTCCGATTTAGAACCTGCACTGGCAGAGGCTTTAAAGGCAACTAAAGAACAGGAAGCACTGCATCAAGAAGCAATAGGAGCCTATATGGAAGCAATTGCTGAGGGCGCGGCAGGGCAACTCTCTGATGAGGTAGCGCGGTACTCTTTTGCTACAAGTCTAAGGGGTATGACTATCTGGGGGTATAAAACTTCGGAATATATTGGCAAAAAAGTATTAGCCTACGACCCAGTTCCCGGACAATACATTGCCTGTGGTGATGTAGAGGAGCTTACCCAGGGAAAAGCCTGGTCTTTATAACTAATTAATTTGAAAAGACGGAATTTTATACAAAAAACGACCCTCGCTAGTGGCGCTATAACACTAGGAGGGTCTTTTGCTTATGGCACTCGTATGCCTGCAACGCAGAAGCATTCTTTTAATCTTAAATATGCACCTCATTTAGGCATGTTTAAACATCATGCAGGTGAAAATCCACTGGACCAACTCCGTTTTATGGCAGATCAGGGGTTTACAGCTTTTGAAGATAACGAAATGCGAAATCGCGATGTGGCAATGCAAGATAAAATGGCAAAGGTTATGCAAGATCGGGGTCTGCAGATGGGAGTTTTTGTGGCGCATAAAATTTATTGGAAAGAAGCCAATTTAGCATCTGGCAATTTAGAGAAAAGAGCAGAATTTTTATCTTTTATACGCAATGCCGTAGAAGTTGCCAAGCGCGTAAATGCTAGATGGATGACAGTAGTTCCGGGCCATGTAGATCTTCGTTTGCCAATGGGATACCAGACAGCTAATGTTATTGAAACACTAAAACAGGCTTGCGCAATTTTGGAACCTCATAATTTGGTAATGGTTTTAGAGCCTTTAAATTTTAGAGATCATCCAGGCTTGTTTTTAACAGAATCGCCGCAAGCATATGAAATATGTAAGGCAGTTAATTCACCTTCTTGTAAAATTCTCTTTGATATCTATCATCAACAAATACAGGAAGGAAATCTCATTCCCAATATAGATCATTGTTGGAATGAAATTGCCTATATACAGATAGGTGATAATCCAGGGAGGAAAGAACCCACTACCGGAGAAATCAACTATTCCAACGTTTTTAAACATCTTTACACAAAAGGCTTCGATGGAATATTGGGAATGGAACATGGGAACTCAAAGCCCAACAAAGTTGGAGAACAAGCCGTTATAGAAGCCTATAAAAAAGTGGATGCTTTTCTATAATTGAAAACAAATATCCATTACTAGGCTAAAAAAATAAGCGCACTTCTAAATATTTTATATAATAAATGTAAGATTTTTACTACATTTACGTTATACGAAGTATGAGTCCAGATCTATACCTACTTTTGGCGTATTGCATTTTATTGTTATTCTCTAAAATATCGTACACTTTTTATTTACACCAGCAAAAAAATAAAATTCGTCCTAAAAGAAAAATATTGACATTTAACACTCTGTCTAAATACTTAATAAGTATGTTCAAAATTCGTAAAAAACCAGTACAAACTAAGACTTTGGCAAAGTTATAACACTCTTTAACAGTTTATTAGGGAAGGTTTACGGCAAGAATTACGTCTAATAGTATATGATGAGTGATTACTTATTTATTCTAGTATTATACTGTTTGTTGTTCTTTGCAGGAAGAATAGCATACCAGCAGTATTTTAAAAAGTAATTCCCTCTTTTTTGAATCTTGAATTTTTCTAAGTGTCTGAATTTTAACACTTTTTAAGTTATTTTGTAAAGTTTACGTAATCTTTTTGTAAGCTTTGTGCGTATATATTAAGTAATAATATCAAAAGGGGCATTGATATGGATGATTATGTAATTCTATTAGTAGTATATGCAGTTGTAATGATACTTTCTTACAGCTTCTTTAGACCTACTCTTAAAAAGTAGCGGCTTAGGTCGTTTTCTTTTTCTTCTTTCTCCGATTTAGGGGCGGAAACCCTAGCCCTATACTTTAAGAAAAGTTATCCGATTTTATAAAAGAAAAACCTCCCAAAAACATTCCATTAAAATGTTTTACAAGGAGGTCTTAATATTTTGGAAGGTATTTAATAACCTAAGAACCGCACATTAAACAGTCGTCATCTGCCTGTCCTTCCTTGGCTTTTGCAATTAAATCCTTCATCTCCTGTGCACTCATAGGTGTTACATCTGCGTCAGTTGCCGATGAATTTACAGGTGTAGTTTCTACTTGTATTGCTGTAGCAGTAGCCGGTGTAGCTGCAGTTACTTCTGCTTCCGCTGCAATACTTACAGGTACTTCTTTCTTTTTAGTATTGTCTAAAGTAAACTTAATAGCATCTACTGCTGCCTTGGTACGTAAATAATACATCCCAGTTTTTAAGCCACTCTTCCATGCATAAAAATGCATAGAGGTGAGTTTGGAATAATTAGCATTCTCCATAAATAAGTTTAGCGATTGACTCTGATCTATAAAGTATCCGCGATGTCTACTCATATCAATGATGTCTTTCATGCTTAATTCCCAAACAGTTTGATACAGATCCTTAATGTCTTGAGGAATGATGTCTATATGCTGTATAGACCCATTAGCCCGCATCAATTCTTGCTTTAAACTCTCGTTCCATAAACCTAATTTTACGAGGTCCTCTAACAAGTGTTTGTTTACTACAATAAACTCTCCCGATAATACACGCCGTGTGTATATATTAGAAGTATAAGGTTCAAAACACTCATTATTTCCTAAAATCTGAGAGGTAGATGCCGTAGGCATTGGCGCTACTAACAAGGAATTACGCACCCCACTTTTCTTAACTTCTTTTCGCAATTTACCCCAATCCCAGCGTCCGGAAAGTTCTTCATCCTTTATACCCCATAAATTGTGCTGAAACTCTCCTTGAGAAATAGGTGA
This sequence comes from uncultured Flavobacteriaceae bacterium, assembly GCA_947500575.1. Taxonomy (GTDB): domain Bacteria; phylum Bacteroidota; class Bacteroidia; order Flavobacteriales; family Flavobacteriaceae; genus CANMSI01. The sequence goes on from CANMSI010000005.1 coordinate 59,573, forward strand.
GCCTTCATAACTAGAATACGCTCCTTCTTCTTTTGCCGCCTCCATGGAAGCGGTAACAGCTGCAAAATAAAGTGTTTCAAAAATCTCCTGATTCAGTTTTTTTGCTTCATCACTTGTAAAAGGTAATCGCAACATTATAAACGCATCTGCTAATCCTTGCACTCCTAAACCAATAGGTCTGTGACGCATATTGGAATTTTCCGCTTCCTTAACCGGATAGTAGTTTCTGTCTATTACACGGTTTAAGTTCTTAGTTACCCGTTTGGTTACACGAAAAAGTTCTTTATGGTCAAAGGCTCCATTTTTAACGAACATAGGTAGTGCAATAGAAGCCAAGTTACATACAGCCACCTCATCTGGGGAAGTATACTCCATAATTTCCGTGCATAAGTTCGAAGAGCGTATAGTTCCTAAGTTCTTCTGATTGCTCTTTCTATTTGCAGCATCTTTGTAGAGCATATATGGCGTTCCTGTCTCTATTTGAGATTCCAATATTTTCTCCCATAGCTCACGAGCCTTCACCGTTTTTCTACCTTTTCCTTGTGATTCGTACTTTAAGTACAATTCTTCAAATTCCTCGCTGTGATGCGTAAAAAGCCCTGGACATTCATTAGGACACATAAGCGTCCATTCCTCATTGGCTTCTACTCTTTTCATAAATAAATCCGAAATCCACATCGCATAGAAAAGATCACGTGCACGCATTTCCTCTTTTCCATGATTCTTTTTTAAATCTAGAAATTCAAAAATATCAGCATGCCATGGCTCCATATAGATGGCAAAACTTCCTTTGCGCTTACCTCCACCTTGATCTACATACCGAGCGGTATCATTAAAAACTTGCAGCATGGGTACAATTCCATTAGAAGTACCATTTGTGCCTGCAATATAAGACCCAGTAGCTCTTACATTATGAATAGATAGACCTATACCTCCTGCAGATTGCGAAATCTTAGCAGTTTGCTTTAAGGTATCATATATACCGTCAATACTGTCATCCTTCATTGCTAATAAAAAGCAAGAAGACATTTGAGGTTTTGGCGTACCAGAATTGAATAAGGTAGGTGTTGCATGAGTAAAATATTTTTTAGACATCAACTCATAGGTCTCTATTGCAGCATCTAAATCTTCCAAATGGATTCCTATAGATACTCTCATTAACATATGCTGGGGACGTTCTGCTATTTTCCCATTCAACTTTAAAAGATACGAACGCTCTAAAGTTTTAAAACCAAAATAATCGTAGCCAAAATCTCGGTTGTAAATAATAGTCGAATCTAACTTCTCTGCGTTATCTGAAATTACCTTAAATACTTCATCTGATAATAAAGGTGCTTTTTTTCCTGTTCTTGGATTTACATACTCATATAAATCCTTCATGGTATCCGAGAACGATTTTTTGGTATTCTTATGTAGATTAGATACAGAAATACGAGCAGCTAGTTTTGCATAATCAGGGTGCGTTGTAGTCATTGTTGCCGCAATTTCTGCCGCTAAATTATCCAGTTCCGAAGTGGTTACCCCATCATATAGGCCTTCGATAACACGCATTGCAACTTTTAAAGGATCTACCAGTCCGTTTAGACCGTAGCATAATTTTCTAACTCTGGCCGTGATCTTGTCAAACATGATCAACTCTTTTCTTCCGTCTCTTTTTACTACATACATTGGCTACATTTATTTTTTAGTGATACGTTGGTTAGTGCATCTCATAAGTGTGTATCCACTTATAAGATTTAAAAATGATTTGTGAGATGTAAAGACCGATGTGTTCTAAAACAATCGGTTTGAATATTATTTAGAAGTCAGCGTCAAAACTAATTTTTTGAGCATCCTCATCTTTATCTTTATTAAGTACACCTGCTTTCTGATATTCAGATACTCTCTTTTCAAAGAAATTAGTTTTTCCTTGAAGCGAAATCATATCCATAAAATCAAACGGATTCGTTGCATTGTACTCTTTTTCGCAACCTAGTTCCACCAATAGACGGTCGGTTACAAATTCTAAATATTTCGTCATTAATTTGGCATTCATACCAATAAGACTTGCTGGAAGAGATTCCGTAATAAACTCGCGTTCTATATTCAAAGCATCTACCAATATTTCTCGAATACGTTCTTTTGGAACTGGGTTTATTAAATGATTATTATGCAAGTGAACTGCATAGTCGCAATGCATTCCTTCATCTCTCGAAATTAATTCATTAGAGAAGGTAAGTCCAGGCATAAGACCTCTTTTCTTTAACCAAAAGATAGAACAGAATGCTCCAGAAAAGAAAATACCTTCTACTGCTGCAAAAGCAATTAAACGTTCTGCGAAACTTGGAGAATCAATCCATTTCAAAGCCCAATCTGCCTTTTTCTTAATCGCAGGAAAGTTCTCAATAGCCTTAAAAAGTATATTCTTTTCTTTTTCGTCTTTTACATAGGTGTCAATTAATAAGGAATACGTTTCAGAATGAATATTCTCCATCATGATCTGAAATCCATAAAAGAACTTGGCTTCTGCATATTGTACTTCACTCACAAAATTCTCCGCTAAATTCTCATTAACAATTCCATCAGAGGCAGCAAAAAAAGCTAAGATGTGCTTAATAAAATAGCGTTCATCTTCATTCAATTTATTATTCCAATCTGTCAGGTCTTCGTGTAAATCTATTTCTTCTGCAGTCCAGAAACAGGCCTCACATTTTTTATACCATTCCCATAGATCATCGTGTTTGATGGGGAATATTACGAATCGATCTTCATTTTCGGCAAGGATGGGCTCTACGGCTGCTGACATATTTTAAACTTTTAGTATTTCTGAATGGATGAAAATTACCCTCTGGTTGAGACTCACAAAGATGGAAAAATGTCATCAAAGTTTTGGGTCTGTTTTATCTTTTCAATCACAAAGTTTTTAACACAAGATGTTGAAATCTAGGTTCGCAAGTGATGTTTACTGCCTTTAACCCAATAAAGAATTTTACATAAAATTTACATTGATGTTGAACAGAAAAAAATAAACCAAAAAGTATATAAAAATTTATGGTATCATTGGAAAAATTAAAATACTATTGAACCCCTATAAACGCTGTCTACTAAGAAGCTGCCTTAGGTAAAATCGTACAATACTGCGTATTTTCTTCAATTCTAACTAGAACAGAATAAACTGCTTTTCAGTTATAAAATACTTGTAATTCTGCTCCTATACTACGGAGATGATATTTTGGAAAAGGGAGGGATAACACAAAAGTGAATTTTTACAAAGAGTACAACCACCTAATATATAATTCAATTTGAAAAGAGGTGAACAAATAGAAGAAATGGTTTGTTCTTCGTTTCATGAAAAAGAAAATACCAAAATTGTACGGCCCGCCTAATGGGTCAAAATGTAATATCACTACAATTGGATGCTGATTTAGGTAGTTCCCCCGAAACCTAAAAATCGAGCAGGTCGACCAAAACCAACAAGTTGGCAAGGTTGTCCAATTCGGTGTAATTCCACTAGTCAGGACTAAATTGTGCTCTTATCTATAACACGTCATCCATATGGACCGTACTTTTACTTTGGTAATCTATTTACTAAATCCTATAAAATAGGATCAATATCTTTAACTAATTACTTAGAAACCACCTATTACGGTAGTTACAGTAATTATTTTCGGGGGAAGTGACAGTAAAAATAAGCATTTTTCCCACAAAAAACTCGTTCTTAACTTTAATTTAAAGTGTTCATTCTAAATAAATAGCGTCAAAATTTATGAATTCTCACAAAAAGTCTTTATTCTACGTATATAGATTTATAACTACAATTTAATGCGAAATATTATCTACAAGCATTTGATCTTCCTTTATAGCCCTAAAATCTCCCTTTAGGTGAATCTTTTTCGCTTCTGCATTTTTAAAAATTACGGAGATACTTCCTATTACAGATCTGTCACTTACTGCTTTTATTTGAATTATTCCTTCATCAGCAAAAAAGGGTAATTCTCCCAACAATCTTATATCTGCAAATCCGAAAACTCCGTTAAAATTATGCCCAAAGCCTTCGATATCTTTCGTTATTTTGTGAGCTCCTTTTGAAATTATCTGTGTACTATTCTCCTTACTTATAAAAAAGCCTAATGTATGACCAGATTCATCTTCGATGGAACTCTTAAGATCTAGTTTTAAAGTTGCATATGGTATTTCCTTAGCAGATGTTTCTACAGAGGCATTAAAAGTAGCCTGCCCTTGAAATTTCGTTGTATAATCTCCAGTAACGAACAATTCATAACTCCCATTAGCAGCAACTATAGGTATCTGTTCCTGATGAGCTCCAGAAGTAAGCAGCATACAGACACCGCCTAAAAAAATACTTTTTAACGTTTTTACATGAATGAATGACATTTTACCTTGATTTAGATACCATTATTACTCTTGTTCCTCTATCCTTAAATCATTACTAGATTCAGATATTTTCGCTGCTACCAACCGATCGCTAACCGGTTTCTGTTCTTTGACACTTGTTTGCGTATTAGACATTTCAATCTGTACTGTATCTAACTTGGCGGCTATGAATAGCAATGTAACTAATATGGCAAAAAGGACTACCGATTTTCGCATTACTAAAATTTTTATGGTTGGTTGCGTTACTAAATGTTAATCGGGAACTACTTTACCGCTAAAATAAAGTCTGATGTAGCATGGCCTAGTCTCGAATGTATAAATGGTAGCAAATCTTGTATAACTGGTACATATGGATTTTTATTTATCTTTGATATAAATTAAGCATCTGATTTTCAATAATTTACATATTTGTGGTTCTTATTTAACTTTGTAAAGTAAAGACTATTTTTTTTAAAGAAATGCCGATAAAATTTAATCATACTGGGTTTTATGCCAATTATACGGGAAACAAAACCATTGATACATCTTTGAAGGTGACGTACACACAATACTGTATTTTTGATTAACTTACCTATATACTATGTTAGAGGCAGTAATTATAGATGATGAAATAAAAGCACTCCAAAGTTTAACTTGGGAGCTAACCAATTTTAGCGACCAAATTAAGGTAACTGCTTCATTTACAGATCCTTCAGAAGCATTAGTTTATCTAGAAAAAAATACACCAGATTGCCTTTTCCTAGACATAGAAATGCCTACTATGGATGGTTTTCAATTTATACAGAAATTGAAAAACAAAGATTTTCCAGTAGTTATTACTACTGCTTATAATCAATATGCCATCAAAGCATTGAAAAATGAGGCCATTGATTATTTATTAAAACCCATAGACACAGACGATCTGAATGATACCATTGAAAAAATAAAAAAGTACAATTCTAAAAACTATACTGCGGAACGTTTAGAAAAAATACTTCTGAATTTTAATTCCAATGCTGTTCAAAAGAAAATCACTTTTAATACGGATGGAAAATTAGTTTTTTTAGAAAGTGATGAAATTCTATATGCAGAGTCTGATGGAAATTATAGCACCATCTATCTGGTGGATCGTCAAAAAATTGTATTGACTAAAAAATTGAAAGAAGTAAACGACTTGTTGCCAAAGGATTCTTTTTTTAGAATTCACAACTCTTATATCATCAATCTCAACAAAATAAAAGAATTTCTTAAAACGGACGGATATGTAGTATTGCAGTCTAACGATAAAATACCTGTATCTCGTCAAAAAAAATCCGATTTTTTAGATTTGTTGTAGGTCGTACTATAGAATCGTCCCAAATAAAAAATAGTGTATTGAAAAGAATCTCTAACTTTCCAAAAATGACAAACAGCATCCTTCTAATGCTGCTTTTTTTTAGCATACAATGGATTGGCGCACAAGAAATTTCGGAGGAGTTTAAAAATACTGTTGACAGTGTAATTCAGCAAAGACCCCTAACTTTTAGCGAAATAAACGAAGCCGTAGGAAGTCATCGAAGAGATACCACCTACATGCGCTACTTTAACATAAGAGCAGCGCAAGAAAAGTACCCTTATGGCCAAGCGTACTCTTTAAATCAATTGGGCACCAAATACCGTAACATATCTCAATATGCTAGAGCCCTTCAACTTCATCAAGAAGCACTTAACATCGCTAAAGAATCTGAAAGTATAGAATTTGAGATTTTTAGTTTAAACATGTTAGGTGTTGTTCATAGAAGAAAAATATCGGTAAGAGCTGCCATAGACTATCATAGAGAAGCCTTGGAATTAGGAGAGGCAATAGAAAACCCTTCCAATGGTATTAAAAGAAGTATCAATGTATCCTTGAATGGAATAGGGAATTTATACCAATTACTAGGTGAATTTGGACCTGCAATTGAGCATTATCAAAGGTCTTTGAATTTAGAAGCCCAGCTAGGGAATAAATTAGGGCAGGCCATTAATAATCAAAACATTGGAGAGTGCCAAGAAGAGGCTGGAAAGCTAGATGAAGCCCTGCAAAGCTATAGAACTTCCTTAGCCTTTAATGAAGAAATTGAAAGTGATTTAGGGCGTGCTATATGCAAAAATAGTATTGCCCAAATTTATATTAAACAGAAGCGTTATTCTGAAGCAATGCCTCTTTTAGATCAGGCATTCGAAAAAGCAACTCCTTTAAAAAACGATTTAATTATTCCTGTTGTTCTTATTAATAAAGGCTGGGCTCTAATGGGACTCAACTCCTATTCTGAAGCAGAAACCAGCTTACTTAAAGGCTTGGAGATTGCCAAAAAACACGATCAAAAAGACAACATTGTAAAAGTGAGCGCCTTACTATCCGAACTGTATGAAAAAATGAATAAGCTAACGGAAGCTTTGCACTATACTAAACAGGTAAATACCTATGAAAAAAGAATACGAGATAAAGAAATAATCAACTACGTAAATGACGCTATTCTTAGTTATGATTCTCAAAAACTTCAAAACCGATTTGAAGTAATCGCTGTAGAAAATGAGATATATAAGCTAAGACTTAAAAAAAATCAGGACACCATTCTTATTAGTGGAATAGCGCTATGCTTGCTCGCGGCCATTTTATATATTTTATATCGCCAGTATCATTTGAACAACGAGAAAAAACTACTTACGTTAGAGCAGAGCATGCTGCGAAGTCAGATGAATCCTCATTTCTTATTCAATTCTCTAAACTCTATAAAACTGTATATCATTAATAATGAGAAAAAAAATGCAGTACATTATCTTAATAAATTTTCGAAATTAGTTCGTAAAATTTTGGAAGCTTCATCTCTTAGAGAGATCCCCTTAGATGAGGAGTTAGAAACTGTAGAATTATACATGAATATTGAAAACATTCGTTTTTCTAATGAAATCAATTTTCAAATAGATATTGATGAAACCGCGGATGTGCATCAAATAAAAATACCTTCTTTAATCTTACAACCATTTCTTGAAAATGCATTGTGGCATGGTTTGTCTTCGAAGGAAGGAGAAAAAAACATCCACTTAAAAGTACACAAGGCGTCCGAAGAGTTTATCCATATTGTAATTACCGATAACGGTGTAGGGAGAACGGTTGCCGAAGAAATAAAGCAGAACAAAGTACTTAAGCGAAAATCCGTAGGCATTGATATCACTAAAGAGCGATTGGCCAATTTTTCCAAGGACTATCAGAATTCCTCAAGCATTGAAATAGAAGATTTGTTCGATGAAAACAATCAGGCTTCTGGAACAAAAGTAATTATTCGCATTCCTACACTTTAGAATGTGTGTTCTTTGGCAATTTGCTCCAATTCTGCATACCATTCCGCTCCAAACTTTCTAATTAAAGCTTCCTTCACAAATTTATAGACTGGCACTTTCAATTCTTCCCCTAAAGCACAAGCAGGATCACATATTTCCCATTTGTGATAATTAACTGCCGTAAGCTGTGTATACTCGCGCACTCTTACTGGATATAAATGGCAAGAAATTGGTTTTTTCCACTCTGTAACTCCTTGTTCGTATGCTTCTTCTAAACCACATTTTGCGGTACCGTTTTCTTTGAATACTACATAAGCGCATTCACTTCCGTTGACCAAGGGTGTTTCCCACTCTCCATCTTCTCCTTTTACAAAGGCTCCTTGTTCTTCAATAGCGGCAACGCCTTCCGGTCTTAAAAATGGTTTTACTTTGGTATAAATATCTACTAAGATTTCTGTCTCCTTATCTTCTAAAGGAGCTCCTGCTTCTCCATCAATACAACAAGCTCCCTTGCAGGCGCTTAAATTACAGACAAAATCTTGCTCTATTAGTTCTTCAGATACGATGGTCTTACCTAATTGAAACATATACAACAGTTGTTTTCACAAAGATAACTTTTTGATGGATTTTGACTCTTATATATTTTAATTTATAGCACTTAAAACCAGTATACAAAGCGTAACTTTGCACTTTATTAAAATGTATTTTATATGAATTTTGATATAAAACAAATGTTGACCGCTAGCATGGTGCTCTTTGCAGTCATCGATATATTAGGAAGCATCCCTATCATCATAGATCTCAGGAATAAGGTTGGACATATTCAATCTGAAAAAGCGTCCATTGTGGCAGCTTCTATTATGGTTGCATTTTTGTTTGTAGGGGAAGAGATTTTGAATATTATTGGTATTGATGTCAACTCTTTTGCGGTAGCAGGAGCTTTTGTAATTTTCTTTTTGGCCATTGAAATGATATTGGGGATTACCTTATATAAGAACGATGAGCCAGAAAGTGCTTCTATAGTACCTATTGCCTTTCCAATTATTGCTGGTGCAGGAACCATGACCTCTATCTTATCATTAAGAGCAGAATATCATGTAGAGAACATTATTGTAGCCATCATTGTAAATATTATCTTTGTATACCTTGTTTTAAAATTCTCTCCAAGAATTGGAAAAGTGCTCGGGAAAAATGGGTTGAACGTGATTCGGAAAGTTTTTGGGGTAATTCTATTAGCTATTGCTGTAAAATTGTTTGCAGCAAACATTAATCAACTTTTTTAAAGCAGCTTTTTTATTAACATATGAACAAAACAGTATCCATTATTCTAATAGTATTGGCAGTTGGTCTTATTGCGTTTAACAGTACTTTAATTGACTTCGAAAATCCTTTAGAGGGAAATAGCATTATAGCACTAATAGGCATTGCAGCTTCTCTTTGCGCTATTGTGTTACTACTCTTGTTTATTGCCTCTAAAAAAATTCAAAAGAAGATAAACGAAGATTAGTTTTCTGTCTTTGCAGAAGCAGTTTCTTTCTGATCATCTACCTCCTTAACGCGGTTGAGCATTGCATCTCCTTGACTCTTAATTTCGGCATATGCGTTAGGTGAAAAAAGCTGTTCTGCCATAGCCGCTTTTAAATAGATTTTTATTTTTTCTTCAAAACCGTAGAAGTCAAAGGTAATTTTATTGGGACCACCAATACAGTAATCTATAAAACGTTCAAATAAGATGTCGTCTGTATTGAACTCTGCTAAAAAACTCCTTTCAGAAAAATGATCATACCGACTTCTATCTTCCTCGAGGTGATTAAATACAAAAGCAGAGAAAAGACCTCTTCTTTCTTCTCCTTCTATCCTTGCTTCTTCGTAACTACCTATGGGTACAAAAACATCGGGGATAATTCCACCGCCGCCATATACTATTTTCCCTTTTGGGGTTTTAAATTTTAAAGAATCTGCTACTTTAATACTATCAACCGAAATGAGTTCTCCACTATGAAAACGTTCTGTAAATTTCTTATAATAGTCTTTGTGCCCATTCTTGTAAGTCTTTTGTATAGAACGACCCGTTGGAGTATAATACCTTGAAACAGTAAGTCTAACGGCAGAACCATCTCCCAGATCCATTTCTCTTTGCACCAGTCCTTTTCCAAAAGAACGCCGTCCAACAATGGTTCCAATATCATTATCCTGTAAAGCTCCTGCAATAATTTCACTCGCAGATGCCGATCGTTCGTTAATTAAAACATATACAGGTTTGTCTTCAAAACTCCCTTTTTTAGTGGCGTAGGTCTTGTTCACCTTTCCTTTTTTGTTCTTAGTAAACAAAATAAGTCTTCCATCCTTTAAAAACTCATCGGCCATTTGTTCTGCAATACCTAAATATCCGCCAGGATTATCTCTTAAATCCAGTGTTAATTTCGTGGCTCCTGCTTTTTCTAGATCCGCCAAAGCTGCTTTGAATTCCTTAAAGGTAGATTCTGCAAAACGATTTACCTTAATATAACCCATATCTGCCGTAAGCATATAATGTGCTTCTACACTTTTAATTGGAATACGTCCTCTTTTTACAATGGCAGTAAACGTTTTATCCTCCGTTTTGCGGTACACTTTTAATTTTACCGAACTTCCCTGTTTCCCCTTAAGCTTAGCAATAATATCTTCATCAGAAATTCGCTTTCCATACAAGGTGTCATTATCTGCCATTAAGATCCGATCTCCTGGCTGTATCCCTTTCAAAAAGCTAGGACCATCTTTGGTAGTTCGTACTACTGAAATAGTGTCTCGAATGGTGTAGAATACAATTCCTATCCCTACGAAATCTCCCTTCATATTTTCTGTTACCCGGTCCATTTCCTGTTTTGGAATATAAACCGAATGTGGATCTAGTTTATCCAAGATATTATTAACCGTTACATCTACAATACTGTCGGTATCAATCTCATCTACATACTCATAGTCAATATAGTCTATAAGTCGATTAAGTTTATCTTTTTTGGAATTGGTAGTAAATAGTTGTTCTGGGGTATCACTAAAATGTAATTTGCCACCAATAAAAATTCCTATAGCAAGTGCTGTTGCTATAATAGTAGGCCATAAAAAGTTGTATTTTTTTTTCATATTGCTGGGGCAATTTATACAAGGTTTTCAATAATAGGCAGGTGCAGTAGGTCAATTCCCGCTCTTCGTAAAAAGTCTAATCCAGATTCATCTTTATAGGCAGTTTGATACACAACGCGCTTTATTCCTGATTGATGAATGAGCTTGCTGCACTCCTTACAGGGAGACAGGGTAATATACAAAGTTGCGCCATCACACGACTGCGTGGAGGAAGCTACTTTCGAAATAGCATTCGCTTCCGCATGCAAAACATACCACTTGGTATATCCTTCTTCATCCTCACAAATATTTTCAAAACCAGTAGGGGTACCATTGTAACCGTCAGAAATAATCATTCGGTCCCTCACGATAATAGCTCCCACTTGCTTTCGTTCGCAATAGGATAGTTTACCCCATTCCAATGCCATTCGCAAATAAGCTTTATCGTATTTTTCTTGTTTACTTTCTTTCATGGCAATAGAATACAAATTGCAAAAGATTCTTTCAGAGAATACTAAGATACCCGCTTTAACCAATCCCTACAACCTTAAACGGTTAATTTTTAGTGAAATTCTATGAAGTGATGATTTTTGCGAGTAGTGGTATTGTTATTCCAATAATAATCAAAGACATCCCTATTACAAAGACTCTTTGCTTTACCTTAAAAAGTTCTTGAACCAGATACGCAAATACCAGTACAACTACTACTATAAGTACCTGCGAAATCTCAATTCCTGTAGCAAAACCTAATAACGGACTTAACTTATGATCTTCTTCCGCCATGAGTAGTTTAAAATAGTTTGAAAAACCAAAACCATGTATCGCACCAAAAAAAGCAGTAATGATTAAATGTAGTAAGACGCTTTTATGTCCGCTTTTTTGCAGGGTATAAAGCAAATTAAACAGTGCCGCTAGTACAATACTTACTAAAATAAGTACTTCTATCCAAGCAACGTCTATCATCATTACCTCATAAACAGAGAGTGCTAAAGAAACACAATGTGCTATAGTAAAGACCGTTGCAAGTAATAAGACTTTTTTCCAACTCTTAAATGTAAAAGGAACGGCTAATGCCATCAAAAATAACACATGATCATAAGCAGAAGAATCCAAAACATGCTGAATCCCCAACTTTACATAAAATAAAAATTCCTCCATAAATATGCTATTTTGAACCTACTCTCCGATTAGAACCAGCTCATTATCTATGCAATTCCTCGTTCTTTTTGAAGTGTCTCATAGGCCTTTTGCACCTCCTTAAATTTCTCTTCTGCACCTTTTTTAATGGCCTCGTTTTCCGTGTTTACCCTATCTGGATGGTACTTTTTAGCCATGGTCCTGTAGGCTTTTTTTATTTCATCATTGGTGGCAGATTTATCAATCTCTAGAATTTTGTAGGCATTATCTCCAGATTTCACAAACATGGCTTTGATACTCTCAAAATCTTGCCTACCCACTCTCAAATAACCAGCAATCTCACTTAGCTTGGACACTTCCGAAGCGCTGACGCTACCGTCTGCTTGGGCAATTCCAAATAGAAAGTGTAATAATTGCAATCGTACTTCATAGCGTGTACGTTGGTTAAGATAAAGGCAAATACGCTGAGCAGAAATTTCTCTGTTCTTAATTACATCGTTGAACGTTCTAAAAATAGCATTGGCTTTTTCCTTCCCATAGGTAGATACAAAATACTCACGTACATAATCCAATTCTCGCTGACTTACCTTTCCATCTGCTTTAATCACCACCGAACACAGCGATAACAGGTTGAGTTCAAAATCTGCTGGGGAAACCTGTTTGCGGGTTATATCATCGAAAACAGTACGCGCTCCTCTTTTAGAGCCTCCACTAAAATTATCTATCAAACTCCCAATTACGAAGCCAGCAATAGCGCCAGGATACCTATATATAAGAAAGCCAATTATGGCCGCTGCCCATTTAAGCATTGTCTAAAGTTTAGCTGTCAAATATAGGGTTTTGATGGTAAAAAAAGGACTAAAGGAAAAGTTAAGGTATGCAAAGGAAACACAACAAATTCACTATCTTTGATAAATTTTAAAAAATTAAATAATGTATCCCGCAGAATTAGTAAAACCTATGAGAGAAGATCTGGCATCTGCCGGATTTGAAGAATTATATACTTCCGAAACCGTTGAGAATGCAATTAAACAAGAAGGAACTACCTTGGTAGTAGTTAATTCTGTTTGCGGATGTGCTGCCGCTAATGCAAGACCTGCTGCTAAATTAAGTTTACAGAATCAAAAAAAACCGGATCATTTGGTAACGGTTTTTGCTGGTGTAGATACCGAAGCAGTCGATACCGCTAGAAATTTAATGGTCCCTTTCCCTCCGTCATCACCTAGTATGGCTTTGTTTAGAGATGGAGAGTTAGTTCATATGATAGAACGCCACCATATTGAAGGAAGACCTGCAGAAATGATTGCAGAGAATTTAATGGAAGCTTATAACGAATTCTGTTAATTCAAAGTCCAATTTAATTGGACTATCTGACAAAAGAATATCTTATAAAAAACCGCTCATATCTGAGCGGTTTTTTATTTTTGCCTTATGCAAAAGCTTCTTTCTTATCCTCTCTCATTAATATACTTTGTTTTTTTTGGAAGTACACTGCTTATTTTCCATCCCATTCAGTGGGTAGCACATAGGTTTTTTGGATATGAGGCGCATAAAAAAAGTGTGAGCCTTTTAAATTGGTGTCTTGTAAAGTGCACCCATATTCTAGGCACGTATTACACTTTTAAGAAACCGCAAAACCTTCCTCCAGACAAACCTCTTATTTTGGTAGCGAACCATCAAAGCATGCACGATATTCCTCCTATTATTTGGTATCTACGGGAGCATCATCCAAAATTTGTGAGTAAAATAGAATTGGGAAAGGGTATTCCCAGCGTCTCCTATAATTTAAGACATGGAGGTTCTGTATTAATTGATCGGAAAGATGGCAAACAGGCTTTGTTAGAAATTTCTAAATTGGGCACTTATATTGAAAAACACCATCGGAGTGCTGTTATTTTTCCAGAAGGCACTCGAAGTAGAACAGGACACCCTAAAAAATTTCAAACTACCGGACTCAAAATACTTATGAAGCGAGCTCCCTCTGCGCTTATTGTACCTATCAGTATAAATAATTCATGGAAAGTACTTCGCTTTGGTAAATTTCCATACGGACTAGGGGTTCATATGACATTTGATGTACACCCGCCAATAGCGAATGGAAAGAATATAGACGCTATCATAGAACAAGTAGAAAACGCTGTCACCGATGGCATAACTTCCTTTAAATGAATACAACGCAAGTTATAGCTAACACTAAAGACTTTGTAAAAGAGACGCTGAAAGACGCCGAAGGTGGCCATGATTGGTTCCATATAGAGCGGGTATTTTCAAATGCGAAACAGATTGCAAAAACCGAAGCGGTAGATGCCTTTGTAGTTACTTTAGGAGCCTTATTACATGATATTGCAGACGCTAAATTCTATAATGGCGATGAAACCATCGGTCCTAAAAAAGCCACTAACTTTTTAGAGAACCAAGGAGTGAATGAAAAGGTAATAAATCATGTAGTGCAGATCCTAAAGCACATCTCTTTTAAGAATAGTTTGGATGTAAATGGAGAAAAGTTTAGCTCTTTAGAGTTAGCGGTTGTGCAAGATGCCGATCGTTTAGATGCAATTGGAGCCATTGGGATTGCTAGAGCATTTAACTATGGTGGGTTTAAAAATAGAGCTTTGCACCATCCAGATGTACCTCCTAACTTACATATGACTAAGGAGGAATACAAAAAATCGACAGCACCTACCATCAATCATTTTTACGAAAAACTGTTATTGCTTAAAGATCGAATGAACACCGATACTGGAAAACAAATGGCCGAAGAACGACATCAATTTATGCTCCTATTTTTAAATCAGTTTTTTAAAGAGTGGAAGGGCGAAGCCTAGCCTTGAATACTCCTTGACTCCTTCTATATTTTTTGTATCTTCAATGGGTTATAACCACAACTTTATTGAAAGATGAAAAGAAGAAAGTTTCTGAAAAATGCAGCTGCAGCCTCTACTGTTTTTTCGATTGTTCCCAGTTATGTTCTTGGCAAAACACATGTAGCACCAAGTGATACTTTGTACATCGCTGCCTTTGGTGTTGGTGGGCGCGGAAGAGGTGTTATTCAGGAACTTACTGCTACCAAAAAAGTGAAATTTGTAGCGCTTTGCGACGTGGATGAACGCATGGTAAAAGACAGCCATGCGCTGCATCCAAAAGCCAAACGCTTCAAAGATTTTAGAAAAGTATATGATAGTCATCTCAATGATATAGACGCCATTATGGTTGCTACACCAGACCATACCCATGCAACTATTGCATTACCATTTATGCGTGCTAAAAAACATGCCTATGTAGAAAAACCATTAACCCATAATATTAATGAAGCGCGTTTAATGACGCAGGTAGCAAAAGAAAATGGAATTGTTACCCAAATGGGAAATCAAGGGGCTTCTAGTGATGGAAGTAGAGAAGCTAAAGAATTAGTAGCCTCTGGAATTATTGGAAAAGTGCATAAAGTGGACTGTTGGACTAATAGACCTGTATGGCCCCAAGGAGTTCCCATACCATTAGCCAAAGATCCGATTCCAAAAGAATTAGATTGGGATTTGTGGTTAGGACCTGCTGCCATGCGCGATTACAATGCTGCCTACCTTCCTTTTAAGTGGCGTGGTTGGTGGGACTTTGGCACTGGTGCCTTAGGCGACATGGGCTGTCATATTATGGAAACTCCGTTTAGCGTTTTGGATTTGGGATACCCAACAGAAGCAGAAGCAAGTTGCACCACCAACTGGGTAGGTGATTTTGTAGAAGCCGATTATGCAGCATCTTGCCCAGCGTCTTCCATAGTCCGATTAAAATTTAACACTCCCAAACACGGTGACATTGCTTTGAACTGGTATGACGGTGGTTTAAAACCAGATTTGCCAGACGAACTTAAAGATGGTGAAACCATAGGGGATTCTGGAGGTGGCTCCATTATTTATGGAAGTAAAGGTACCTTGGTATGCGACACTTATTCCAGAAATGCTCGCTTACTGCCCTCTACAACGAATGCTTTAATTAAAAAACCAACCCCTTATCTAGACAGAATTGCGGGTGATACTAGTGGCCACCAACTTAACTGGGTAGAGGGTTGTATAAATGGCACTCCAACCTCCTCAGATTTTGAAAGATCTGGTCCTTTAACAGAAGCGGTGCTAATGGGTAACCTGGCTATAAAAGCCTCTCAGTACAAGGAATTAAAGAAAGGCAAAAAAATAGGCGATTGGGATCCGTTTAATTATCCTGGGAGGCGCAAAATTCTTTGGGATGGCGCCAATATGAAAGTCACCAATTATGACAAAGCCAATGCATGGGTACAGGGAACTTATAGAAAAGGTTGGGAATTGAAATAGCACCTTAAAACAGCTTCATTTGACCATCTCTATAAATTTCATAAAGCGATTCATTTAGTTTTGGGAATACTTTGTCTTTAAAATATTTTCTGCGGGCTAATGCGGCCATTTGATGAATTTGTTCGGCTATTTTCCCTTCTCCTTTTGTTCTAATCCCAAAACGGCTGTCATTTAAAATCCCCCCATGGCATGCTGCTATTTGATGTAGTACTTTGCCTGCCTTATGAGGCATTGTTTTTTGTATCCAATCAGTGAAAATTTCTCCAATGGCCCCATTTAGTCGTACAATGGTGATGGCAAATGAAACCGCACCTTTTTCGGAAACTGCTTTGGCTAAATCTAAAATCTCATGACTATTTATCCCCGGTATTATAGGAGCCAACATAGCATTTACAGGAATACCATTTTGGGATAGAATTTGCACAGTTTTAAGTCTTTTATGAATGGTAGTAGTCCTAGGCTCCAGAACGCGTCTAGTTGTTTCAGACATCGAAGTAATAGATACATTAACTCCTATTAACCCATCTTTAGCCAGGGTTTTGATCAGATCCAAATCGCGCAAGATTAAGGCATTTTTTGTAATAATACCTACAGGATGTTTGTACTTTAAAAAGACTTTTAAACAGGCTCTGGTAATTTCAAATTTTTTCTCGGCAGGTTGGTAGCAATCCGTATTTCCTGAAAGGACAATAGTCTTGGCCTTCCATTTTTTGCTTTTCAATTTTTCTTCCAATAACTTGGGAGCATCTTTTTTTATGAGAATACGCCGTTCAAAATCCAAACCTGCACTATATCCCCAATACTCATGTGTATTTCTAGCATAGCAGTAAATACATCCATGTTCGCAGCCTTGATAAGGATTCATAGAATAATACATGCCAATATCTGGACTAGCAACTTTATTCACAATCGTTTTTGGAAAAATAGGAATGTATTCAGTTCTACTTTTAAAAGCTTCTTCTCCTTCTAGTCTACAAAATTCCAGGAAATCATCTCTGGTTTCGTACACATGTTGCAGAAACTTATTGGAAGTGTTTTTCTGGGCACCACGCCCCTTTATGGGTGAATTCTTATGCAATTTATTGGATTTATTCCAAAATTATGGAATTTATCCAATTAACCGATCGGTATTTTTGTTAAAGCTAAAAAGTTATTTTGACGGGTCTATAGCCACTTTGACTAATTGTTTTCGATTACCTCTCTTCGCATAGAATAAGATTTCATTCGCTTCGGAGCCAATTAAAGGTTTAGAAACCATAATAGGCAAACGAACCTCTTTATCATCAATTAATTTCTTATAACTCATTTCACCATCAGCATCTAGCTGAATAACAAACATATTTGGATATCTACTATATCCTTGTTTAAACAAGATTCTATTCTTTCCTATTTTCTGAGGATTTTCACCAGAATTTATAAAGAAATACATGCTAGATCCTTTCCCAAATGCAGTATAGGAGGCATAGGCTGCATCTCCTTGTGTTACCTCTGCCTTATTAATATTTCTGGCCCACTGCATCGTACCATTGGCATCTAGTTTCGCACATACAATGTCGTTGTAATGATATCTTTCTGTTCTAACACTAGCGCCTGTAGTATTCTTGGCTTGCCCAGTTGTTACAAAATACTCTTCAGCGCTAAATAAAATATCATTGGTTGGTGTAATATGTACATCTTTAAAAATAAGATTCTTAATCTCAGAGCTACCTTCTCGGCCAAACTTGTCCAACATAAATTGTGCTGAAAACGCGTTGTATTTTTTAGATTGAATATTCAAAGAGGCCGGATCTACCTCAAAATATACCAAGCCATTGTACCGTTTGTCCTTTCTATCCGCGTAAAACCCAATAATTGAGAGACCTGCTTCTGTTATTAGCGGCTTTAAAGATTCTGGAAAGCGTCCTGGTTCATTGAATTCTTGAATTTTATATCCATCTTGCCAAAGCTGCACCAATTCATATTGAAATCTGCGTTCCTTGGCTTCCATCCTACGTTTTCTAAAATAGGCTTTCCCCATAAGATACACGGTGCTTAAATCCTTGGAAACTGCAATATTTTCAAAAGCATAGTTTTTAGTTTCGATCTGAGTAGAAAAATCTTGCTTTAAGTGTTGCTTTAAATCCGTTCCATAGAGATAAAGGCTATAGGCTCTTTTACTTCCTTTTCTGTGAGATACAGAAATAGCAAAGGCCGTTTTTTTGTCATCAAAAATTACGGAAGTGGAAAAGCCATTGTCAAAGTTGCGCGAAAACTTGTTTACAGCAACTGGGTTCGCTACTTCTTTGGATGGTATAGAAAGAAGTGTTTTCTCTGTAAAATTAAAATCACTCAGTGGACTTTGATGCACTTTATACTCATACGCCTCAGCATCCCAATTGTAGACTAGTTCTAAAAGGTAAAGTTGTCCATTCTTTACAAAACCATCAATCATATGCTTTCCAGAATACTTGTAATTATGGTCGGCAATTAGATTTAGATCTTTGTCATAGACCTCTATGAAATAACCTTTCGGCCTTAATATCATCCCTCCGTAATAGGTGCGGACCAATACTGTAGAGTTGGCTCCCGAATCACTTATATTTAGAACAGTAGAGTATTTATACCGATCATTATAATCATCTCCAAGCGTATATTTTACGGCAGGTTCTTGCCCATGAGCAGCACCAAAAGACACTAAAAATAGTGCGGTGCAAATCAGCTTTGTGAATTGCATAAGTAGGTATTTTAAAGATATGTTATGCTCCTGGGAAATTGGCTTTTCGCTTCCCCAAAAAAGCAGTAGTACCCTCCTTGAAATCTTCGGTGCCAAAACAGCTTCCAAAGGCTTCAATTTCGGAAACATATCCGTTTACATCACTTTTAAAACCAGCATTTACCGCTTTTATTGCATAACCAATGGCAATAGATGAGTTATTCGATATCTTACCCGCTATTTTATAACATGTGGCATGCAACTCTTCTTGCGGTACTACATGGTTTACCAAACCAATGTTAAGTGCTTTCTGAGCATCTATCATTCCGGCAGTCATTATCAATTCCATAGCACGCCCTTTTCCAATTAATTGTGGCAGGCGTTGGGTACCACCATAACCAGGAATAACGCCTAAGGACACCTCTGGCAGACCCATTTTAGCATTCTCACTTGCAACCCTAAAGTGGCAGGCCATTGCTAATTCTAAGCCCCCTCCCAAAGCAAAACCATTAACGGCAGCTATCACAGGAGTTTTGAGATTTTCTACAAAGTCAAAAAGTACTTCTTGTCCTTTGGCTGCTAATTTTTGACCCTCACTAACAGAAAAATGAGCAAATTCCCCAATATCAGCACCTGCAACAAAAGCTTTTTCTCCACTTCCGGTAATAATAATGACCTTAACGTCCTTATCGGCATCTAATTCCTTAAAAGCTTCATGCAACTCAGTAATTGTGTCTTTGTTTAGAGCATTTAGCTTCTTAGGTCTATTAATGCTAATCGTTGCAATACTTCCTTCTTCCTCAATTAAGATATTTTCAAAATTCATCTGTGCTAGTTTTATATTTTTTGAGCAGCTAATTCTATGGGGAAATATACGGTAAAAACAGTCCCTTTCCCTTCCTGAGAGGTAAAGTTAATGTGTCCTTTATAGGTTTCAACTATGTTTTTAACCATTCCCAAACCAAGCCCCATTCCGCTTGATTTGGTAGTAAACTTCGGTTCAAAAATTTTGTCTTTTACGCCATCTGCAATTCCAATTCCATTATCTGCTACCGAAATCTTTACAAATTCTTCTTCTGAAGCAACAGACACTAAAATACGAGGGTCTTGCACTTCCGGTACTGCTTGAATGGCATTCTTTACTAAATTAGTAACCACTCGTATAAGCTGAGTGCGATCTAATTTGGCAACAATTTCTTCTTCCTCGGCTATAAAGTGAACATAATTCTCTGTAAAAATATCCAACGCTAGTTTTACAATTTTAACCACATTAAGGGTCTCATTTTGTTGTGCGGGCATTTCGGCAAAATTGGAGAAAGCCGAAGCAATATTACTCATGGTATCTATCTGCTGAATTAGCGTATTGGAATACTCCGCTACTTTTGTTTTGATATTGGGGTCTTCCACATCAAACTTACGCTCAAAACTTTGAACACTTAAGCGCATTGGGGTTAGTGGGTTCTTTATTTCGTGAGCTACTTGTTTCGCCATTTCGCGCCATGCTTGCTCTCTTTCACTTCGGGCTAACTTAACAGCGCTTTGCTCTAGTTCATCAATCATGCCGTTATAGGAATCTACGAGTTTTCCTATTTCCTGACTAGGATCGTCAATGATGATCTTTTCATTTCGTTTTGTTAAATCGGTCTGATTTAATTTATCCGAAATGGTTTGCAAGGAGCGTGTAATATATTTGGAAATAAAATAAGCGAGTGCAATGGCAGCCAATAACATTAAAAGGTAAACACCTGCCAAACGCCAAAGAAACTCTCTTAATTCCATTTCATTAAAAGAGTTATCCTCATAATACGGCAAATTCAAAATTCCTATGCTTTTAAATTTTGTATCTGTGATATAGGTATAGGAAGCCTGATAACGATCTCCGGCTGTAGAGTTTTGTTCAATGTATCGTTTAGACACACTAGAAGATAAGGCATTGAGTACCTCAGCATCTAAACAGGTGGAAATGGAATCGTTCTCGAACTTCGGTCTTGAACTTTTTATAAGCTGCCCCTCAAGGTCATAAATGTTAAAAGGTAAATTTTGCACTACTGCTATGCGATAAATCTCATCTCTAAAAATAAGTCCTAAATTTTCCGTCGTCTGCGGATAGGTTGTTTCTCTCAGTGTATAATTAATACTCTGGGTAATTTGTTCTTCCTTCCGTTCTAAACGTTTTTGATGATAATCCTTATTCTGTTCTCTATACTGATAGATAGATACTCCTGCTATGAGCACCGAGGCAATCAACACCAATAAAATCATGGTGATAAAGATGCGAGAACGTAGGGATAATTTTTTAAGCAAGGGTATGCAATTTGTGTTTAAAGATAGCAATTATCAGACCAAAATTTATGGTCTAGAAATTCAGCTCTTAGGCATCTGGATTCTTATCTCTAATTCTTTTGTACAACTGAATGCCAAACATTAAAAGAATTCCCAATGTAAAAATACCAACAACACCAAAAATCCAGTTGATGGCGCTTTTTACAACCACCAGAAAAATCACCGCGAACAAAATTAAGGTAGCTCCTTCATTCCAAATACGCATATACCGTGAAGTATATCTAATTTCGTTTCGTTGTAATTGCTTAAAAATAACATGGTTTCTAAGGTGATATAAAATTAGTAACACTACAAAACCCAATTTTACTTGCATCCAAGGAATTCTCAATAAGCCTGGGTTTAATACTAATAACCAGATCGCAAATAGGGTAGCCAAAATTGCAGAAGGCCAAGTAATAATAAACCAAAGTCGTTTTGCCATTAAACGCATTTGACTTGTTAGTATCTCTTTTTGAGGAGAAGATTTTTCCGAAGCTTCTATATGATAGATAAAAATACGTGGTATATAAAACAGGCCTGCAAACCAAGTAATTACAAAAATGAGATGCGCCGCCTTTATGTAATTATAATATTCGATCATTAAAAGTCTACTCTTATGAATTCAGAAAATAAAGTTACGGATTTGAAGGCTATTCCACATCATAAAAAAGCACCCTATCTTGCCAAAATTTATGACGATAGGGTGCTTGTATGTGTATTCAAAACATATGATTAGTAGGCACTTCTTGCCTTAGCTATTCTTCAATAAACAAATAATCTAATTGAAGGGCGTTAAAAGAGGCATTAAACTCTTTCATTTCCTTATCTATTAAAGAGTCAAATGCTGTTAATTGTTTGTTAATTGCAGCGGTTAGCTCATTCTTAACAGCAATATCCTGATCTGTTGGTGGAAAATCGTCAATGGCTACCAAGCTGTTTAAATGTCCCAATTTATTGGTTAAACGGATTGGAAAGTTCAAAGGATCTTGTCCGCTTCTATTTTTTGTCTGGTATAAAGCTTTTTCTACTTCACCTAGATCTTCTTTCATTTTCTTGGCCTTTTCTACCAGCTCTTTGGTACTTTCATTATCCTTGTATTGCTTGCTAAAGCTATCTAAAAGCCCATTAATTTTTCGAATCTTTTTAATGGATTGATGCGCCTTATCTATGGTAGCATTAATGTCGGAAACAAAGTCGAACTGTTTTTGCATATCCGCCACAGAAACCTCAGCTCTTGGGTCGGCTACTATTTTAAAAGTCTGAGCAGTAGAAGTGCCGTTAACATTTAAATGTACTTTATAGTTCCCTGGAACCGCCTTAGCACCATCTAAACTTGCCCACCAAAGGATCATCCCTTTTAGTCGTTCAGCACCTTTACCCCTTGTATTCCAAACAAAGGTATTTCCGCCTTTTTTAACTTTAAGCATCTTATCTTTTTTCTTGGCCTTATTGCTATAAGAGGCTAAGGTATCTCCTGCCATACTGGTAAAGGTTAGAGCAACTTTATCATCATCTGCCAAGTTTTTCAAATAAAAATGAGTGATGACTCCATTAGGATGATTTGCTCCAGCTGTCTTCGAAGGTGTTCTACCAGCACCTCCTTTGGTTCGATAGGAATCTTTTGGTTGATATAAAATGGATGCTGAATTTTTCTTTGAAGCGTCTAATTGATGTAAGACGGTAAGATCATCAATAATCCAAAGACTACGCCCCTGAGTGGCTACAATTAAATTATTTTCTTTAATAGTCAAATCGGTTATGGGTACAATTGGAAGGTTCAATTGAAATGGACTCCAATTACTACCATCATCAAAAGAAATATACATGCCAGTTTCCGTTCCTGCATAAAGCAATCCTTTACGTTTAGGATCTTCTCTGACCACTCTAGTAAAGTGTTCTGGATTTATACCGTTTGTTATTTTTTTCCATGTTTTCCCATAATCTGTGGTTTTATAGAGATATGGAGTAAAGTCGCCCAACTTATAGCGGGTAGCGGCTACATAGCAGGTTCCTTCATCAAAAGCTGACGGTTCAATACTGTTAATCATGGACCATTCTGGCATTGCAGGTGGGGTAATATTTTCCCAATTGGCACCACCGTCTTTCGTAATATGAACTAAGCCATCGTCACTACCTACCCAAAGCAGACCTTCTTTTAGTGGGCTCTCATTAGCAGCAAAAATGGTACAATAGTATTCTACACTCGTATTGTCTTGGGTAATAGGCCCTCCACTAGATACCAATTTGGCAGGGTCGTTTCTGGTAAGATCTTCACTTAACAATTTCCAACTTTGACCTTCATTTTCTGTAACATGTACATGGTTAGAGAATGTGTATAATTTCTTAGGATTGTGTCTGCTAAAAATTATAGGGAAATTCCACTGAAAACGATATTTCATTCCCTCGGCACCATGCCCCATAGGATTATCTGGCCAAACATTAATCCCTCTTACCGTTCCCGTTTTATGATTCACTCTGGTTAAGAAACCATCATAACTACCGCCATACACAATGTCATTATCAGTGGGGTCTACAGCAATATGTGCACTTTCACCGCCAGCAGTTGGCTCCCAATCGTCTTCACTTATACTTCTTCCATCACTACGGTGATTGATGCGAATGGTAGAATTGTCTTGTTGTGCCACATAGATTCGATATGGAAAAGCATTGTCTGTAGTTACCCTATAAAACTGTGAAGTGGGCTGATTGTAATAGGTACTCCACGTGCTACCACCATCATAGGATACCTGTGCTCCTCCGTCATCACCGATGATCATTCGTTTAGAATTTTCTGGAGATATCCAAAGATCGTGATGATCTCCATGCGGAGCATTAAAGGTATTAAAACTCTTACCTCCATCCGTAGATTTATGATAACGTACATTCAGAACATATACCGTATTTACATCTTCGGTATCTGCATATAAACGTGTGTAATACCATGCTCGTTGTCGTAATTTACGTTCACTATTTACTTGGGTCCATTTTTTACCTCCATCATCGGACCTATACAAGCCTCCTTTTTCTTTATTTTCTACAATAGCCCAAACCCTTTCAGAGTTTTTAGGGGATACCGTGACTCCTATAATACCAAGGGTGTCTTTAGGAAAGCCTTCATTCTTAGAAATTTCTGTCCAAGTCTCTCCACTATCAGTACTTTTCCAGAGAGCAGAACCAACGCCACCACTGCTAAGACTATAAGGAGTTCGTTTGGCTCTCCATGTAGAGGCGTATAGAATACGCGGGTTGTTGGGGTCTAATATCAAATCTACCGCTCCGGCCTGATCATTTACGAAAAGGGTTTTACGCCAGCTTTTCCCACCATCCGTACTTTTATAGATCCCTCTTTCTTGGGTGGGTTTGTAAATATTTCCTAAAACCGCTGCAAAAACGGTATTGTGGTCTGTTGGATGGATGCGAATACGCGGTACGTGACGACTATTCTTTAAACCTGCAGATGTCCAGGTTTTTCCGGCATCTTCTGTTTTCCAAACACCGTAACCAGAAGATACATTTCCTCTTAGGGTTTTTTCTCCTCCACCTACATAAATTACATTGGGATCACTTTTGGCAACTTCAATAGCACCTATACTACCTCCAAAAAAACCGTCGGAAATATTGCCCCAAGTACGACCTCCATTTTCAGTTTTCCATACACCGCCACCTGTGGCGCCAAAATAAAATAAATTCGGTTCTCCTGGCACTCCGGTAACCGCTGCAGAACGTCCACCTCGGAAAGGACCTACTAGTCGATATTCTAAACTGGAATACAAGTCCTCAGAATAAGCAGCCGTAGCTGTTTTTGAGTTACTTTTCTTTTTTCGTTGTGCCTGCGAATTAAAGGGAATAAAGAATAACACCAGCATCAAAATGCCGGTTTTAGCAAATAGCGTTTTCATGGTTTTATGAGTTGAATTAGTCTGTACTAAAAGTAAGGAAAAAGAAGGGAAGGAAAAACAAAGTTCATTTAATTATATTTTTAAAAATCAGCACTTATTTTTTTAACAAAATGTATTGCCTTTTGATAATTTAAAAAGAAATGATCTTATCTTAGAATGTAACAAAATATAGCGTATCACTACTTATTTAGTGCGCCTAAAAGATATTCCCTTCATGAGTACAAAAATTTCCCCAGAAGACCTTATCACCTTGCAATCTGCCAAAGATCAAATGAATAATATTGGCTGGGCAATGCAAGGGCTAAATAAAATAGGGAACGTTATTGAGAGTAAACTGCTGCTGCTTCCTAAAAAACAACAGCATTGGCTAGAACAGCTAAGTCATAAAGTATTGATTACGGTTGTAAAGAGTAATTTACTTTCAATGAAAAAGTCAAAAGTAACTACTACTCCATGGAATAAAACCTATAAAACACTTGTTACTTCTTCTGGAATTGTTGGCGGAGCTCTAGGGGCAACGGCTTTTGCAGCAGACCTTACCCTTACTACTAAGTTGATGATGCGCTCTATTATGGATATTGCCCGCAATGAGGGAGAAGATCTTAGCACATTAGATACGCAATTAGCTTGTTTACAGGTATTTGCCCTTGGCGGCAAAAGCAAGCATGATAATACATTAGATACTGGCTATTACGCTGCCAGAGTAGCAACAAGTTCTGCTGTTAAAGGAGGTGCCAAAGCCTTAGAAGGTTTTATAGTGGGTAGCACAAATCCACTGCTACAATTAATAAGCACCATTGCCTCCCGTTTTAGTCTACAGGTATCCGAGAAATTTGTAGCTCAGGCCATCCCTGTGGCAGGCGCTGTAGGTGGTGGAGCTATAAATTTGGCTTTTATTCAGCATTTTCAGACTATGGCCAAGGCACATTTTAGTATTCGACGTTTGGAAAGAGTTTATGGAGAGGCACTGGTTCAAAAAGCATACGAATCCTTAGTTTAAATTTTACCAGCAGCAAAATACATTTGGAGCTTATTTCTATTTTCCTATTCAACGATGGTCTATTTCACTCACTCAAAAAGCTTGTTCCCTCATTCTTGGTTTTTTAAAAGTATGTGCAGGTTTAGTTTCGCTTAAAAATAAACACCATGTCATATACACTTACAATTCCAAAACCTTGTTCTGAAGATTGGAACAAGATGAGTCCAACGCAAAAAGGAGCTTTTTGTAAAAGTTGTTCCAAAGAGGTTATTGATTTTTCGAACACTTCCAAAATGGAACTCAGCAGAAAAATTAAGAAAGGTGAAAATATTTGTGGGCGCTTTAAACCCTCACAACTTAATACTCCTTTGCCTTCTGTGCATAAGAATCAATGGAAGCGTAATGCTGCAATTTTAGGATTTACTTCCGTATTAAGCGTTGCTACTCCAATGGCGGCTCAGGAGAAAGAACCAACACCAACGCATCAAACAGAAACTATTGTGATGGGAAGAGTTGCACACCAACCAGTAATAAAAGATTCTATTACCCTACGTGGTAATGTAAAAGACCATGCAGCAATAGTTCCAGGTGCCAATGTATACCTGAAAGGAACAAATTATATCACAAAAACCGATCTAAACGGAAACTTCCAATTAACCCTTCCGAACAATGCACTTCTAGTAGCCGAAACTTTGGTTATTTCTTATTTAGGCTATGAAAATATAGAAATGAAAGTAACGGCTCAAACTAAATTTATTAAAGCCAAATTCTTAGAACAAGAGTTGCGTATTATGGGAGAAATAAGTGTTCTGCCACCACCTTCTATATTAAAGAAAGCTGGTAATTTACTTCGAAAGAAATAGGTTTTTTTCTTCTCATATCAAGAAAGCGAAGCTGTATTCATCAATGTTCTTTTTACCTCTCTTCGCAGGTACAAACCCGTAACGATGGTTGCAAGCACATCTGAAATTGGAAAAGAGATCCAAACGCCTAATTCCCCAAAATAACTAGGCAAAATAAGAATAAGTGGGATAAAAAATAAACCTTGGCGCAAGAGTGTTAGCCAAAGTGCTGGTATGGCCTTTCCAATTGCTTGAAAATACGCTCCTCCAATCAACTGCAAAGCAATTATGGGAGTAGCGGCAAAAACCCAACGCATGGCACTAGGGGTATGTTCTAAAACAAAAGTGTTCAATGCCAACTCTTTGACCGTTAAATCTGTATTGTTACTTAAAAATAAAGCGGTGATTTCCGCTGGGAAAATCATAAGTCCTAAAAAGACAATAGTACCAAAAAAGGCCGCATATTTAATGGCGGTATTGATCGCTAAACGTACCCGATTGTACTTTTTTGCCCCATAATTAAACCCCGCAATTGGAAGAAAACCTTGTGTAATTCCAAAAACAGGAAAGAGTGCAAACATTAACATACGCCCAATAATTCCATATACAGCGATCATGGCTTCACCTCCCAGATCAAATAAAATATTATTCATTAATAGATAAATAACACTTACTATCGCCTGTCTTGCTAGGGTAACAAAACCTAAAGATCCTATTTCCTTTAAAATATTGGTCTCAAATTTAAAGTGAGGTAAGCGTACTTTTAATTCGGAATTTTTAGAAATAAAAAACCAAAAAACATAACCGCAACTACATAGATAAGCAATAGTTGTAGCCCACGCAGCGCCATACATTCCCCAATCCAATACATTTATAAAGAGGTAATCCATGAGTAGATTTGCTATGGATGGAATAATCATAGCATTCATTGCAAATTTGGGTTTTCCCTCTGCTCGAATGACCGCATTCCCCATCATAGATAAGGCCAAAAGTGGAACTCCACAAAGCACAATGATATAATAGATTTTTGCAGGTTCAAAAATGGTTCCCTTCCCGCCAAAAGCAGGAATTAGACTATCTACTGAAAGCAACCCAACAATCACCATAATGAGGGTTACTAAAACGGTTAAGCTAATTTGATTTCCTAAAGTTTTTAGAGCTTTCTCCCTATTCTCAGCCCCTAAAGCACGTGAAATAATACTTGCTCCGCCAATCCCAATAGCCATTCCCAGGGCTCCTATAAAAAAAGATACAGGTAAGACAACGTTAATAGCAGCAATGGCAATTGGACCAATCCAATTCCCAACAAAAATAGTATCAACCAAAACATTTAAGGACATTACCAAGATTCCGATAGAAGCTGGAACCGATTGTCTAAACAGTAATTTGCCTATAGAATCTGTTCCTAACTGTTCGGATGATACGTTTGCCATTTATTGGATTGTATACTTTTAAGGTTGATACTAAAAAGGGAAACTCTAAACTACTTGTAGAATTCGGCTCAAAGGGGTAAAACACCTTCGGCTTCCCATTCGCCAATCCAGTTAGCCATTAATCTAACCCAACCATCGCCATCGTTTAAGCAAGGGATATGTTTGTACGCCTTTCCTCCTGCTTCTTCAAACTGCTCTTTCCCTTCCATTGCAATCTCTTCTAAAGTTTCTAAGCAATCCGAAACAAAGGCAGGGGTAATAACCGCTAAGCGCGTTTTACCTTCCTTAGCTAAACGTTCAAACTCAAAATCTGTATAAGGTTTTAACCAAGGATCTCCGGCCAAACGAGATTGAAAGGAAGTACTTATTTTTTCTTCTGGTAAATTCAATGCCTCTTGCACCAGAGCTGTGGTGTCATAACATTGATGTCTATAACAGGTATGATGAGCGACTGAGTTAATACTACAACAGCTGCCATCTATTTTACAATGATATTTGGTAGGGTCCGATTTACGAATATGTCTTTCTGGGATACCATGGTAAGAAAATAAAATATGATCGTATTCAAAATTGGATAGTTCTGCGGCTATTTTTTCAGAAAGTACTTTTATATAATCCTTATGCTTGTAAAAAGCAGGTAAGGTAGTTAATTTCATTTCCGGATAATGTTGCTGCTGCTCTTCCATAGTTTTTACTACTACCGTTTCATAAGAAGACATCGCATAATGGGGATATAACGGAACTAATAAAACCTCATCTACTCCTTTGTCTTTTAGTTCTTGCAAAGCAGCTTTGATTGTTATAGAACCATAGCGCATTCCTAGCGCTACGGGAACATTGGTTTGCTCCTGTACCTTCTGCTGAAATCGCTCGGAAATCACAATAAGCGGCGACCCTTCTTCCCACCAAATTTTTTGATACGCTTTGGCAGACTTTTTAGGGCGGGTTTGTAGAATAATTCCTCTTACCAACAAATTACGTAAAAGCTTGGGAACATCAATAACCCGCTCATCCATTAAAAATTCATCCAAGTATGGTTTCACATCTTTGGCCGTTGGACTATCAGGAGAACCCAGATTTACTAACAAAACACCTTTCATAAGTACTTTTATTTTAAGCTTCTTTTTCCGTTGCAAAAATACTACATGTACGGAAACTACGTTTAGAATACACGAATACTTTTTTGATACAAGCATAAGAAGAATTTATTCTGAAATCGTTTAAAATACTACGGTTTGCTTCATTAGAGAGACATAATATCTTGTTAATTGTTTCATTAGTTTTTGTAAAGCTTTTTTTTTGAAGCATTTTTATACTAAAATCCCTTGCATATGCGTCAAACCATTACGCTCTTCTTATTCCTTAGCAGTGCTTTCATTTTTGCTCAAGAAAAAAATAGCCTGCTTTGGGAAATCTCTGGAAATGGCCTAAAAGAAAGTTCGTACCTCTACGGAACCATGCATGTGAGCAAAAAAATTGCCTTTCGTTTAGACGATGTTTTTTACGAAGCGTTGGATAAAAGTGACGTAGTTGCCCTAGAATCTGATCCCAGCACATGGTTAGGAAACGATCAAGAAATGGGAATGTCTAATTTTCGTTATGGGAATTCTAGAAATGCCAAAGGTTTCTATACCCGAACTTTTGCAGTTAGAAACCCAAGAAAAGAAGATATTGGAGCGTATTTAGCGTTTGAAGACCGTCTCATTAACAATATTCTATATCGTACCAATGAATTCTCTCAGAACTTTGAAGAGGATACTTATTTAGACATGTTTATTTACCAAGCAGGTAAAAAGTTTCAAAAACCCATTGTAGCACTGGAGGACTTAGAAGAATCTTCGGCCTTAGTAGGAAGAGCCAGTTTAAATGCAATGAAAAAAAAGCCAGACGAATGGCTTCAGAAAAAAATGCAACAGCAAGATCCAATGGTAATTTTGCAAGACGCCTACAGAGAACGAAATATTGCACTCTTAGATTCCATTGATCAGGCTATGTATACCAAGCATTACCTAAAAAACATGCTGTACATTCGAAACGAAAACATGGCACATAAGTTAGATTCCGTAATGCAAAATGCCAAAGTTTTTACCGGCATTGGAGCGGCACACTTGCCAGGGGAGAATGGGGTCATTGCTTTGTTAAGAGACAGGGGATACACCGTAAAAGCCTTAGTTTCAAAGGCTACTTCTAAAGGAAGACAATTAAAAGAAAAATTTGAATCTAAAATTAGAGAAAACACCTATGCCACCGAAAGCCCAGATGATGGTTTTTTTAGTATTACTCTTCCCAACAAACTATACCCAGTTTCTGAATATATTAATACTACTTATATCTCGCCAGATCTAGCGAATGGTAGTTATATGATGGTGAACAGAATACCTACCTATGCCTTTTTAAAGCAAGATTACACCTACTCTATAGATGATATAGACCAGCTTTTATTCGAAAATATCCCAGGTACAATTTTGGAAAAAACCAGAATTGAAAGAAATGGATTTAAGGGAATTGACATTAAGAACAAGCTTAAAAACGGCGATCATCAAAGGTATCATATTTACCTTACTCCTTTGGAAATTTTAATTTTCAAAATGGGAGGGGAAGGTACATTTGTAGCGCAGCGTTCTGATACTATTTTTAATAGTATTGCCTTTAAGCTTCCTAAACAAAAAAAGGTGTTGATCACCTCTGGATTTAAGGACTTTGAAGTAGAAATGCCTTCATTTTATACCTTTTTAAATCGATTTAGAAATGGCAATAGAGCTATTGAAGGCTATGATTCTATTAGCAAGTCTTATTACTTTTTAAGAAAAGCAACCCTAAATGATCTTACTTTTATTGAAGAAGATACTTTTGAACTAAAACAAATTCAAAAAAGATTCTACCAAGACCTAGAGTTAAATCCAGTATATGAAACTGTAAAAAATAGAACGCTTATCTCCAATGCGCTAATAGATTCTGCTACACAACAAAAACTGCATTTAAAAACTACATTTCGGGCCGGAGAATATTATTTAATGGGGGTCAAAACAGCTCATGAAGAAGAGGCTAGTGCTTTCTTCCATTCTTTTCAACTCAAAGCTCCTTCCTATGAAGAGGTATTTAAAACGGTAAAAGATACCGCGCTCTATTTTACGACATCCACAACAATAAAACCTCCAAAATTTGTAGAAAATAGCAATCAAAATTATAGCAATAGGAAAAAGCCAAAACCCTATGCTGCTTACAATAAGAAGACCATTTATAGAAACAAAAATAATGATCAAGTTACGGTCATTTTAAACAAGTCTCATGATTATTTAATGTTTCCAAATATAGATTCGGTTTGGGCACTTCGCAAAAAAATATATGCTCGTAAACGATTCAATATTACCAGAGAAGCAGCGCGTGTAACTCCCAAAGGCCACTATGAATTGCAGTTAACGTTAACTGATACGGCAAGCACTAGAGGGGTATTAATTAAAAATATCCTCAAGGGAGGAATGCTCTATGAGGTAAAAGCATTGGTAGATACCGTTCA
Source organism: uncultured Flavobacteriaceae bacterium (assembly GCA_947500575.1). GTDB lineage: Bacteria > Bacteroidota > Bacteroidia > Flavobacteriales > Flavobacteriaceae > CANMSI01. The sequence continues at coordinate 91,474 of CANMSI010000005.1, forward strand.
AAAACCAAATCGTTTTGTTACTGAATTTTTCGAACATTTTAAGCCTATGGATACTGTTTTGGGTAAAGGTGTATTGATTGACAAAACAGCTGATTTCTTTGCTGCTTTACGGGCCAATGATAGTATTGTATTAAGCGGGCACCGTTTTTTAAAATTTGAGAAAAAGCATATAGATTCCTTAAAATATTACATTTCGGAGTTTGATTTTAAAGATGATAAAAAACATATTCAGGCCTATCTTATTCAACGCTTAGGGCGTTTAAATGATCCTGATGTTACGGCATTTTTCAATCGTTTTTATGCCAAATCATACAACAACTCTAATGCGCAAACAAAGATTTTACAGGCAGTGACCAAAAATTCTGATGAAGCCTCGGCAAAACTTCTCTTAGCCCTCATGGCTAGAGATCTACCACTTACCTCCAGCACATTCGAAATGAACACCGTGTTTCGTCCCTTCTTGGATAGTTTGCCACTTGCCAAAAAATTATATCCAGAAATATTAGACTATAGTGCTATTGAAGAGTATAAATCTCCTATTTTTTCTATGCTAGCAGGTCTAAAATCCAAAGGGCTTATAAAACCTAATAGTTATAAAAAATATCGAAAACAAATTTTAAACGATGCAAAAATTCAATTAAAAAGACAGCTGGGAAAAACAAATACAAGTAGAATAAAACGACGGTCATTTAATTCGATTCAAGGACAAAAAGAAAAGGTTTTAGAAGATTATGTAATACTGTTATACCCCTTTATCAAAGAAAAAGGAGTTCGGCAATTTTTTAACCGTTTAAGGTTGATGAAAGATCCACAGATTAGAACTACCTATGTGGCACTTCTTGCTAAGGATGATATGCTCTTACCCAATGGCCTAATTGATTCCTTGGCGGCAGATATGAATAGCCGGAACCTCCTTTTCTCAAAGCTAAAAGAGATAGACAAATTAGATTTATTTCCTTCCAAATATAAATCTAGAAAAGCATTAGCAGAGGCAAATGTTTTTAAATTCAAAAGCTTTGATAAAGAAAATGACTCCATTGTTTTTGTCACAGAAAAAGAACTTAATTATAGAGGTAAAAACTATGTAGGGTACTACTTCAAAACTCGAAATAAACAGGAGTACGATAAAAACTTTAAAATGCATCTAGTAGTGTATAAAAAGGACAAAGAGCTAATTGCAAAACCTTTTTATGTAAATAATGGTATGCGCATCGAAGACACCAATACAGATAAAGAAGTAATTGATTTTGTTACCGAAGGCTTTATACTAAAAGACCGACGACGCGCTATTATATACAAACCTAATTTGTATAATGGTTACGAATATTATAACTACTGATCTAATGCTGTAGTATCTATTACAACCTTTATGGGTTGGTCTAAATCTTTATCTGTTTGAAGACTATCTGGCACTACCTCTTTAGAAAGAGTTTCTATCTGCATTTTCTCGGGGTATAAATCTCCCTCTTTTAAGTTTTCTGAAGCCTTCCAAGTTTCTCCTAACTGTTCAATAATGGCTGCTTCCCATTGCGAAGGGTGTTTAGCATCTACCCAAATTACATCTCTATACTCTGTATCTATTAAGGCTAAATCTGGAGTTGCTGCGCCATCAAATTTTTTGCTATCATCTCTTTTTGCTGCAATGGTACTTAAAACAAATAACCTCTTTCTTCCGGCAATTTCTTTTATGAAAGGTCTAAATTCTACAGGTTTATTTACAGACCAGTCGTACTCTTTTCTAGATTCTACCACTTTCAGCGGCATTGCAGAAACGCCTGCCAGCCCTTCCTTTCTAGCAGCATGGTTGTAGTAATACATGGCATCCGTACCATCTGCAGGAATTAATACGCTAAAAGCTAAGCTGGTACGCTCTTCCCCAATAGGTTCTAGACCAAACCAATGATATAAGCCATTTTCTGCCTTAGAACGCATTCCCTCAAAATTGAAATCAGTAACAAAGGGTTGTTGATTTTGATCGTCCTTAATATCTGGTATTTTTACGGCGGTTTCCATGTTCCACGGTAATGGATCTGTGAACCCAGCTAAAAATTGCAAACTTTGAGCCTGCAGGCGAGATACTTCTTCTGCCAAGGTATTCTGCCCTCTTAAGAAAGGATAGTTCTTAGTATCTTCTGCGGCAATATAGGTGCCCTTTCCAATAGTAATGCGCTCTACATAATCATTAAAATCATGTTCTCCAGATTCTATTACCATAACTCCTCCAAAGGTAGGATAAGGGAAAAAGAAGCCTTTCCACTTAATGAGACTTACTACTTGCACCCAACGACCCTCATCATTTTTCATATAATATACCTGGCTTGGCTCTAATGTAAATAACTGAAAGAGATTAAACCGCTGTACAACTGCATTATAGGTATTTCTGCTAAAAGCAAGTGATTCTCCTATAGAGAACGTTAGTGGTACTCTATTCTTATCCGAAAAACGCGGAAAAGGAGAAGTGCTTTCTACCGTAAAAAGCTCTTCAGTATTGTCATTCATGCGCTGCCACATATATTCTTTGGCGGGTTGCACAGCCATGGTCCATTTATTAGAACTATCTACCCTCACAATTTGCGGAGGAGACACCTCTTGTGTTTCTCCTATAGATTCATAGGCCATAGTAACAATGTTATTGTAAGGCTGTATGCGTTCATTTTGAGTTAAAGGAAGTTCCTTTATTTCTGTTAGATTTAGGTTGTTAAAGACATTATAGGTCTGCATGTATTGATACAGTTCCATTTTGATACCAAAAAACCATAATGTTCCAAAAAAAGCTCCAATTCCCAACAAAATCAAAACCCGCTTTCCCGCACCCACTGCACTTCTAAATTTGGATAGCGTAAACCAAAGGAAAAGTGCACTGACAAGAATGATAAAAATAAATTTCCGTAAAAAGAGCAATGCAGGTTGGTAATCATCTCGCATAAAAAACAATACCAGTACCGCAATAATCCCTAGTAGAATAAGGACCCTCTTTTGTTTTTTCCCTTTTTGCCAATATCTCTTTATCATTTTTTTGATTTAAAACGGTTTGTAAATGAATCATCTAGATGCCTAAGCAATTAGTTAATCATCCCTTTATCTTTTAATCGATCTCTGGCCGATTTCTTAGGAGCTTCTTCTGGCTCGGCTGCCTTTTCTTCTTCTTTGATTTCATCTTCCGAATCATCTCCATCCGTTAAATCTTCAACAAAATCTTTTCCTTTTTGAAAAGCTTTCTCTAAATTTTCTTTCTTGGTACTATCTCTAGCAAATAGAAAGAAAGAAGCAATATAAGTGCCTATTAAAGTGCCTACGATGGCTGATGCAAAGTACTGTATATAAAATGCATTAATAGGAGTAAGTAGATGCACCAATACTCCAGAAATCAAAAACAACAAAGCCACCCATACCAGTCTTATTAGAAAAGGCTGTTTGTGCACAAAAGCCTTTTTGTTTTCTGGCTTCATTCGCAGTTCTTTGGAATGCGTTATTTTATTAACTATTCTATATATTTTATTACTCTTAGATTCTCGCCAGTACCAAACGATTCCAAAAAGAATTGCGAGTATAAATACAGTGATTTCTAGTGTCATGCTTTCTCGTTTTTATTATTTTCCAAGATACATTCAATTACCCAATCCTGATAACTTGGTTCCCAGGAGGCATACGCTTTATAGAACTGATCTTTATCGTACCAATATAGGTGCAACGGATCTTTTGGGGCAATTTTAGTGAGCAATTTCCAAATCAATTCTTCGTGTTCTTCCTCTATGGAAGAATGGGGCTGATGTAAGGTTTTTAAATACACCTCATCTATATAATCCCCCATTTTAATATCTCTATTTACAATCTTTTTCTGATAGTATATTTCTACCCCATTTATTTTTTTCTGAACTTCGATATCCATGGTATTCAAGTATTTCTTAAAAAGCAAATGGCTATCCAATACTTCCTTTACTGAATGACTGGGATTCTCCAAATATTCTGAAAAAAATTGTTTCTTAACACGCTCATAACGCGGCGTTCTCATGGTTTTCTTCAAATCGCTCTCCAAAATAAGGTGGCTTACCAAAGTAACCATTAATTCATCATGCGCTTTATGAAATAGTAAGACATCATGGTCTATATCTTTTATGGCCTTTTTGAATACTTCTTCATCTTCAAAAACCAAAACGTCCTTTATAAAATCTGTGAGCACAAAAACTCCTCCAAATGCCCTAGTATAAAAGGAGCTAACTTCTAAGGTTATGGGTTCTAAATATAATTTTCGGTGCCTAAGATCTCCATAGGTTTTGGCAAAGCTGAGTAATTTCTTATGAATTTCTCTATCTATAAAATTATTCCCTTTTTGGTATTCCTTAATAAGTTGTTTTTGCTCTTTTTGTTTTTCATCTAAGGCGTTCAGAATCTCAAAAGTTACCTCTATTTTATCGTATCTAAGCAAATCAAAAGGCTCATAAAAAGCATCTATCTTCTGATCTAAATGCAAACATAATGCAGCATCTTTGGTAATATCTCGTATTTCTTTTTCATAGGCGGCAAATACAGCCTGCATTATATCCCTATCAAAACTATGAGAAGGCATGTGCACTGGTTTTCCTCTTTGATCTGGAGAAACTACAATGGCATTGGTATTCGCTTCCCCTATATTTAGATAGTAATTATCCTTTTTTTCTAAAGCAATTTCCGGACTCCACCCCAAACCATCTATGGAAAATTGCTTCAGCTTCGTAGAGGAAACACCAAGCATTTTTAAGCAGTCATTATAGCGTTTGGCTAACGAACCAGATAAGGGCACTAACTCCCTTCCAAACAATCCTGCTGCCCTTAGTTTTTCCATTCTTACTTCCTATTTTCAAAAAAATTTTGAGCTTCCAATTGTACCTTCATATCGTGTACGCGCCCTTCTACTTTTCGTTTAAAATCTGTATCCGCAATGGTAGCTACATTGTCTAAATAGCGCACTACTTCTTGTCTTCTAATATCTGAAAAGTTAAGTCCTTTCATATTTTGTTTCATTAAATCTTGAAGCATCGCAAACTTGGTATCGTAATCCTTTTTAAAATAATGAGAGGGATCTTTGAACCACTCTTCAGGCAAATCAAAATCTGTTAATCTCAAAGAGATGGCACTTTGAATATTTCGGATATCTCTTGAGGAGAAAAAAGGAAATGCTTTTTGAATATTCTTATATAATGCTGCGTAAAACTGATGTTCTGTAGTTTTATGTTTGGATGCTGTCTCTTCGTAGATATCTAACACTTTTGCTTCCGTGGGTTTTTCTGACTGATTTAAAATTTCTCCTAAATTCTTTGCCAAGCCTTGCTCACTTAAAAAGCTATACTCTTTTGGGTTATCCATGTTCACAAAATTGGGCATGGTCTTATCAAAATTACGCCACCATAGATAATCCTGATCTATAAAGTCTGGGATGGTTCTAGCACCATCAATTTTAAACCGTCCCTGCACTCTAGAGATCACTGCTTTATCTAACATTTCGGGTAGGTTTGTAAAAAGTCCAATAGAACTATTGCCATAGTTAATGGCATAAGCACCTTCTGTATATCTTAAGAATACTCCTATAACCTCTTTCACACCAGCAGACACGCCTTGTGCAGTTCGCTCTTGCAAATTATTTTCGGCATCATCAATAGGTGCAAATATAAGTTTGGAAGGGTCTTGCAGAGGTTTCATCCACTGTACCATTTTCTCTGCAGAACCACCTTGAAAGGTAGAGATTAGAGTGTCTGGCATTGGATGAAACAGAAAAGGAATATCCAAGGCATCACAGTGTTCTTTAAGTCGGGTAGCAATGGCGGCAATCAACATACTTTTACCTGTACCTGGAATACCATACCCCATAAAAACAGGCATAAACCCTCCTAGTTCCTGAAAAGGGTTTTTTCGGGCGTCAAAATCGTAACTCAACATCCGTTCTGTGAGTCTTCTTGCAAAATGTTTTGCATCTCTATTCCCGACTATTTCTTCAAATTGAATTTTATTGAACTCTACGCTCTTCGCAGTCCCTTCGAACACATTTTCCCAACCAGAAACGGCAAATTCACTCTGCTCTAATTTGTAGGTTCTGTCAGTGATTGTTTCTGTATACTCCAAGGAACTCAATCGTAGTTGAATCTCTGCAATTACTGCTTCAAAAAAAACCACTGCAAAATTAATTACATCGGTATCTGAAGCTATTATTTCTGGATGATTGAGGTACTTATCATAATAATATAAAAGGCATGAAATTCCTTTTAAGGGCGACATAAAAGAAAGTTCTGGAATACCAGCAAACTTATTTTTCATGACACTCAAATCATCGGATGCCAAGGGTTTTAAATCGTACAAAACACGGTAGGCTATACCATGAAGCATAAAAGCGGTAGCGGTATGCATCTTGGAATCATACTCTCTACGAAGTGATGTATCTAGAGTAGATTTGCGCTCTACCAAAGCAGATAATCCCGATGCATCATAATAACTATCTTTTAACCAAATTCCCATAGTAATTCCTTCCTGCAGGGCAAATAGTGCCTGGTTTAATTGCAAAGGAATTGCTACGGAATCTGGAAGCAATCTTTTCTTTAAAGCAAGAATGGTTTTGGATACCGATACTACATCACTTTTAGAGGTGCCATTTGCTTTGGAGAGATACAACAGAATAGAATCGTCTTTCTTGCTTTTATCCCTGTTTTTAGCTTTCCCACCTTGCTCCCATTGGATCCCTTTTAAGTAAGAAGTAGCCTCATCTCTTAGCGTTTGCAGCTCTACTAATTTTATGGGAAATGTACTGTTGTGTTCCATGTTACTATTAAATTTTTAAAGATGGTATTTCTATCGGTTCTCTGGTTAAACTGCGCACAACTTCTGGTATTTTGTCATAGAGGCGCTGCATTACTCTATGTGAAGTAAACAAATAGGTTTCTTGTCTTTTGGTTTCCCAAACTTGTAAGTATTGTTTGCTAAATAGTCCTCCTTCAGAAAAATTCCCGGTCGAATTAATTTCATCTATAGCTACCGAAACTGCATAGTTAGAAAGCTCCAAAGTCTTTTCAATAATACCTTCTAAAAGACTATGCGTTAACGCTAGTTCATCTTTAGCAAATACATTGTGTAATGGTCCTAAATCTATTTTACGCAATTTTTTAGGCCACAGCTTAGGCAGTTTCTTATCAATAGCGTATGCCATAATATCCAAATTCATATCTCTATCGGCAACAGTTTCTAATACCTTATAAATTTCCGATTTGTAGTCTTCTACACTTTCTTTATACAAATCAAAATACATAAAGCAGATAAAAGGTCTGTTGTAAGTAATGTCATAGAAAGACCAACTTACCATAAACTCTGCTCCTAAACCTTCATCTACTCGTATAATTTTACCTTGTACAAAGCGCTTAAATATAAAGTTCTTTTCTACGGTTGTATAGTATACCACAGAAGCTGCTTGATGCAATTTTCGATCCGAAATTGGTTCTTTATATTTCAGTAAAGTCTCTAAAAACTCCTCTTTTAAGCTCGCTACTTTGGGCAGCTTACTCATATGTTGTTGTTTTAAATCTAGATCATTAATTAGGTATCTAAACTCCAAATAGTTAGGAAAACCAGACTCGGTTAAATCGATTCGCATTTTTTCCTCATCATCAAAAAGATATTTAATTCTAAACGCCTCTAATGAATAGGTGAGTAATTCTCCATATTGCTCAATAAAGGTCGCTTCATGAATACTACATATCTGTTCTTTGGTAATACTTTTAATTAATTCCTTAAATGCATGGGTTACAATTTTAAAGTAAACCGAATACTGTTCTTTTGTTTCAAGAACGGCACTATCTAGTGGGGTTACGATACGATTTACAGCCATAAGCGCAAGCAATGGTAATATAGATTCATAGTAATTGAAAGTAAGCTTAAAAAATATCTCTTAGCTTAAGAGATCATCGTCTGCCGGTGCTGGTGGTTCTGGGATAGCATCGTCTCCATCACCTGCGGGTGCATTTCCATCTGAAGCGTAATACTCCTCAAAAATTTCTTTCATATCAATGCCATAGCGGTTGGCAAAGTCTTTTTGGATATCGGCATCCTTCACCCGAATTTCCTGCAGGGCTTCTGCATAGCTAGAGTATACTCCTTGCATCACCTTTTCGTGAACCGGAATATTATCCATCATTTCTTGGCGTGCTTTGGCACTAGCCGTATGCATGGATGCTAAGGTCTGTCCAATATGTTCATCTGTCTTAACACCTAAATGCTCAAGAATAGCAGCAAACTCTTGGTCGGTACGTGCCTTTAAAGCCACCACATAACCGTCATAATATTTTAAACGTTCATCTGTATCACTTTTTAGTTTAGCTCTGTGCGTTTGCAAGTTGCTACGTAAAGATGTAAGTACTTTGATAGTTAAATTATGTTTGTGTACAAAACTATCTTTACTGGCAGCCAGGGTTGTATAGGCATTCTTTAAACCTTCTAACTCTTCAACCTTTTGCTCTACCGTAGTAACTTTAGCAATAGCATCTGAATACTCGGGAGATTGTTTATCTACAATTTCTTCTAACTCCTGCCGAGCTTGCTTTAATAAAGCATATTGTTCCTCTAATTTATCTTCTACTTCCTTTTTCTTAGCAAGTGCTTTATTATGATTTTTACTTGCTTCAACAATGGCTACTTGTAATTTATCTTCTACTTCCTTAATTTCTACTTCTCTATTTTTTAACCTCCCAACAGCAGCCTGACTCTTGTAGGAAAGTTCATTTAAAAGGGTTTGAATATCTGCCGACTCTATGCGCTCTTGGAACATTTGCTTGGCTTTCATGTCTGCACCATCTCTTACTTTCTGAGCAGCTGTTAGCTCTGCTTGACGTTTTTTTATTTTAGATTTACGCCCCCAAAGATTATTCCACCAATTATCTTTTACATTTTCTGCGTCTTCTAATGCCAATTTAGCTCTATCCAATCCTTTCTGAGCATCGTCTATTACCTTCTGCTCTGCGGCATTCAGCGTAGAGAATTTTTCAAAAATAATTCCTACTTCATCCTGGTAGTCTGTTAAATCTTTGATAGCATCTAGCAAAGAAGTTCTATCTTTTTCTGCCATTCCCACCACATCGTCTAGGGTAGCATTTAATATATTTTGTCGCACTTCTGGGTCATCTTCTTGCGCCAACTTGGATTTCATCTGGTCTACTGCTTTTCCCCAGTTAACATCCACTTTTTCTTGCTTAGACGAAGAATCCGTTTCTAATAAATCAAAATCATCAGACATAGTATTGGTTTGTTTTTAAGTGTTTTATATTCTATAAAATTTAGGTATTCAATTTCGGTAAAAAAAATGAGTTAATAAACCCATTTCAGAAAAGCTTCAAATATATGTAGCAGGAATGCTCACTATGTTACAACTATTGAGAGACCAGTTAACATCTAAAAATTATAAAGTGTTGGTTTTAAACCATATAACATGATAAGATATTGTATATTCACTATTTTCAAATAGTAAGTACATTCCAATTAAATATGTAAAAAAAATGGTTTTTACTAGAACAATTTTAAAAATGATATACCTTTGAAAATAATAAAATATCTTCTGGTCAAACACCTAAAGAGATTTTAATCAACTCTTTAATTATGAATTCCTCAAAAATGATCTCCTTAAGAAGTACTCTTTTAGTGGTATTAATATTACTGACTATGAATTGTGGTACGGATGATACCCCTGAAAGCAATGACCCTTCTGATCCTATGGGAGAAGATCCTGGAACACTATCCCCTGTTGTTTATTTTACTTTAGAGGTGGAAGATGGAAGAGATACGTCCAACACTGATGATTGGATAATTATCTATACAGAAAATGGCAATTTGCTTGACTTTAAACCTTTTGAAAGTTCCGAAAATTTAAGCTTTGAGGCACTAGAAAGTGTACTAACAGACCAACTTATAATTACTTTTTTCTCTCAACGCTCCGGTGGTGGAAATACGTTAAACAACTTTTCTACCTACCCAGAAATTACTAGGGGTAGCAGATGGATTCTTAAGGAGCCTGATGCAGTAACACAGACAAGAGGGAATGTTATCGGTGATTTTGATGTTACTATTACAAATGTTCCTGGGGTTGTTTTGTTTAATGCTTCAGATGCCTTTGGAGGTCTTACAGGTAGCAGCAGTTCTACTAATTCCTCAACTTCAATAAACCTAAGTCTATTTGAAAATGGAGGAGAATATTTGCTTGCAATTTTAGATGGAAATAAAAACTCCAAATACACCTTCATCGATAATTTAAAAGATGGTGATAATATCACCTTAGACTACAACCAATTTACTTCATTTAATAGTGAAACTACCATTTCTTTACCCGCATCAGGAGAATACTTTTCCTCTGTATTTGCTTATGAGGATGACCAGGAATATAGACATAGTGGAGGGTTCCATTTAAATAAAATCTATACTTTCCTTAATGATGATGTAAATCTTAACCCTCTTCCTATCCCATTTTTAGACAGATTTAATCGTTATAGAACAGAATTTATTTTTACTACAAACGATTATAGGTATTCTTTTCTAGAATATGGTAATAAACCAGAAAAAATAGAAATCCCTGAAAATCCAGTGATGACTGTTGAAAATACTTCTATTTCTGATTTTAGATTTTCAACAAATTTCAGCTTCTTTTATAAAACTGGTAACTGGAGATTTAGTTCTGGAACATTGGATTTAGATTGGGTAAGCACTTCTTGGAATATTATTTCATCAGACACATTCACTGGAGACGTTGGAGCAATTCCTCAAGAAATCTTGCAGCAATATCCCTTGATTAATTTAAGTGAGATAACGTACTCATCTACCCGATTATATCTTAATAATACTTATTCAAATTTTATTCTACAAAAATTTATAGATCCAAATTTTAACCCATTTAGAATTTCAGAAGAAGTAATTATTTTTTCAAAATAAAATAATAATATGAAATTAGGTCTTATTTCTTTCTTCTTTCTTTTTCTGCAACTTGCTAACGCGCAAGAGGTTATTTGTTCCTTAAAAGACAAAAATACTTTTACCCAAAAAATACTTGAAATTGAAAATCTTAAGGAAGAAAGAACCCATATAGGTGACAGTTTAGCTCTTATTGGTAAAACTTTTTTAGGAACACCTTATGTAGCCAAAACTTTGGAGGTTGGAGAGAAAGAAGCCCTAGTTATTAACCTTCAAGGATTGGATTGCACTACCTATGTAGAAAATGCAATGGCCTTTAGTTTGATGCAAAAAAATAAAGAAAAAGGGTTCGACAGTTTTGCTACTTTCCTTCAAAATATCCGTTATCGAGATGGGCAACTAAAAGGTTACGGATCTAGATTGCATTATTTCACAGAATGGATTTCGGATAATGAGGAAAAAGGATTGGTAAAATCTATTACCTCCTTACTAGGAGGCGAAGAAATTACGAAGCAAATTGATTTTATGAGTACTCATAGAGAACTTTATCCTTTTTTAAAAGACGATGCGAATTATCTGGCAGTTAAAAAAGCAGAAGAAAGATTAAATAATACCACTTTCTGTAATTTGCCTCCAGAAAAAATTGCATTAAATGAACATCTGATAGAAACAGGTGATATTATTGCTTTAACCACCTCTATTAAAGGATTAGACGTAACTCATACCGGAATTGCTACACGCGAAGCTGATGGGCGAATTCACCTTTTGCACGCATCCTCATCAGGACAAGTAGAAATATCTAAATTGCCATTAGTAGATTATTTAAAAGGTATTAAAAGCAATATTGGCATCATGGTAGCCCGTCCAATTTTCTAGAAACTTTTTTAGTCTCTTCCTAAACAGTATAACATTCCACCTAACAAGTGCTGTCTAAAAGCAGGTTCTTCATAAGAAGCGTTGGTATGCCCTCCACCCGTATAAAAAGCTCTCCCCCCATCAAATTCATGATACCATGCAATAGGATGGTTTTCTCCATTGGTACCTCCTTTATAACTCTTCTCATCCAATTTGATTAACACTTTAATATCTGGATTAATGTTCTTATAATTATACCATTCGTCTGTGCGAGTCCAAGAAGTATCCAAGTGAGCAGTAGCAGGATGGTTCTTATCTACCACTTTCATTTGAGCCTCTAAGACATTGGGATTATTAGGGTGGCTTTCAAAATAAGCCCCTACCAATTGTCCATACCAAGCCCATTCGTATTCCGTATCGCTAGCAGCATGAATGCCCATAAAACTGCCCCCACTTTGTATATAATTTTCAAAAGCTGTTTGTTGCTTTTTATTGAGCACGTCCATGGTAGTACTTAAAAAAACAACGGTCTTGTATTTTTTTAGATTCCCCAGTTCAAACAAGGAAGCATCTTCCGTTTGCGTCACGGAAAACTTATTTTCTTTTCCTAATTCCTTAAGAGTTTCTACTCCTTTTTCAATAGACTTATGACGGTATCCTTCGGTTTTGGTAAAGACCAATACGGCATCGTTTTCTTTTTCTTGGCCATAGCCAACAGTACTTAGTAAGAGTGCGCAAATAGTAGCTAATTGAAGTATTTTTTTCATGATTTCTGGGTACTATCGTAATTTTTAATAAGATTTTTTTATCCTATTTTTCTTTTAATTTTTTAGCCACACTATCATAGTATTCTTGAGTGAGTTTCTCGGTCCAAACTGTTGGTTGCTTCCCATAAATGGCTATATACGAAATTTTTTTGTCTACAGATGAAGTATGCCAATGCTCTGTATTTTTATTACACTTAACAATATCTCCCTTTTTAAGAACAACCGGATCTTTACCCCTTTCTTGGTAGTAACCCTCGCCTTCCACGACAATAATGATCTGAGGTGTAGCGTGTTTGTGCCAATCCAATGTTGAATTAGGACTGAAAGTTGCTTGCGTAATATTCTGATCGAAATTATCGTCTGCTGACACTAAAAAGTTCAACCAAGCGTCTCCAATATGATGTGTATTGGGTGCTTTAACACCTTGACCCAAGTAGGAACTTAGATTGTAATCGGTCTTTTGGGCATTCATAAAGAAGGGTACAAAAATGCCCAAAATAATTGCTATATTTTTCATGCTTAATTTTTAAAATAAAAACTACTGAATGTTAAGATAGCACAAAAAGTTCAATGAAACATCTTAAAGGAGTTCAACAAGTTTCGTGACATTAATTATAAAATATCTGCTAATTATAATGTAATTAGGAAGTATTGCAGAAAATTTAGACCTACCTATTTAAGCAATATAAAATACCTCCCAACAAATGCTGTTGAAAATTGGGCTCATCATAGGAAGCTTCTGTATGTCCTCCTGCCGTATAAAATGAGCGCCCTCCATCAAACTCCTGGAACCAGGCAATGGGATGATCGTTCCCATTAGATCCTCCCGTGTATGTACTCTCGTCTAAATTTAGCAAGACCGTAATATTAGGATTGATATTTCTAAAATTATACCATTCATCTGTACGAGTCCAAGTAGTATTTAAATGTGAGGTGGCAGGATGATCCGTACTAAGCACATCCATTGTTGCTTCTTGGATAGCCGGGTGATCCATAAAATAGGCCCCAGCCAATTCTCCATACCATGCCCAATCAAATTCTGTATCTGTGGCCGAATGAACCCCCATATAACTTCCACCGTTTTGAATATAGTTTTCAAAAGCAGTTTGCTGTTCCTCATTTAAAACATCTCCTGTGGTGTTTAAAAAGACAACTAGTCCGTAGCTTTGTAAATTAGTTAAGGTAAAATTATCGGCATCTTCGGTCTGGGTTACTTCAAAATTATTAGTTGCTCCCAAATTGGTTAAGGTAGTAACTCCGTTTTGAATAGAACCATGACGAAAGCCTGTGGTTTTGGTAAAAACCAATACCTGGTCTGTTTGCATAGAAGGGTCCAAAGTTGTCCCATTTACCGAGCTACTTGTAGCCGATCTATTGCCGGCAGCATCTACAGCAGCTACCGCAAAACTATAAGCGGTACTAGGCTCCAAACTCATAGCAGTGTATGAGGTACCGGAAACGGTGGTAAGTTCATTTCCATCTCTAAAGACAATGTAGCCTGTTACTCCAACATTATCTGTGGATGCATCCCAAGCTATATCTATAGCGCTTTGAGTAGCATTGGATGTACTAAGGTTCAATGGAACGGAGGGAGCCTGAGTATCTGCGTCTGGAACCATAGGCGAATCGTCCCCGCTAGATCCTCCGCAAGAACTAAAAAAAATTAGGGCTACTACTAGTATTGGAATAATATCGTTTTTTTTCATAACAAATAGCTGTTTCTTTCTCAGCGTTAAAGATCGAATATCTGCTACACATCTCATCAAAAACACCGCTCATAGTACATTCCTGTCGATAAACAGCACAATATTAGCTGGTAGAAAGCGACATTAGGTATTTTTTAGGAGTGGTATTGTATTTCTTTTTAAAGGCAGTGATAAAATGACTTGCGGTACTGTAGCCCACTTTTAGTCCTACTTCGTTCACATTGTATTGGCCAGTTTCTAACATTTTTCTGGCGTACTCCATCTTATAATCAAAAAGAAAACTATACACAGAATCTCCATAAATTTGTTTGAAACCCTCCTTCAATTTTTTTAGTGGTAGTCCAATTTCTTCGGAAAGCAAAGCCAGCGTTGGAGGTTCTGCCATACGAGCTATAATAATCTCCTTGGCTTGTCTAATGCGCTTCACATTATCTTCGTCTACCAAATAAGGACACTGTTCAATGTCCGTATCCTCGGTCTTATTAAAATAAAGTGATAAAAGCTCATATACCTTCCCTTTGATGTAAAGCTCTTTAATTGATGGATGCAAATTATAATTCATCATCTGACTAAGAATTACAGCAATGGCCGGACTTACGCCTTCCTGAGAATAGTACTTTTTTTCTTTGCTTTCAATACTTAAAAATGGAATATAGTTAGCCTCCTTTGAAAACAAGGAATGAAATTTACGAAGGGTCATTACCACCGATACCATCCAAGAATTAGGGTGTAATTCTACATTTAAAGGAAGGTCTATTTGAGTATTGTAAAGTAAGAGTGAATTCTCTTCTGAAACATCCAGTGCATACCTTCCTTCATTAAAAATAAATTTGGCACTCCCTTTTAAACAGAAATGAAACTGAATAAACGAGCTATCAATTTCTCTACTCACTTTTTGTACTTGAACTCCGTCGTTTTGAATTTTCAGTACATAAAAACCTTGTTCAATAAGCACTTCTTTGAACGAACCTTCAGCGATGTTTTTTTCCTTCATTTGAAATCATTTTTTCGAAATTTATTTAGAATAATTCTAAACAAATTGAATATTAAACCCCATGAATAAGCAAATTTAATGAATTTAGCGCAAGAAGTGCTCTAAAAATCATCTCTAAACCTATAACGGTATTAAAAGTACCGCTAGCGTTGTTTTTAATAAAAATGAAAAACTATTTTTGAGCCTTAATTGCAATATCCTATATGCAGCAATACCACATATCTAAACACAATTCGTTCTATACCATTGGATTGAGTTACAAAAAAGCGGACGCCGAGGTTAGGGGGAAGTTTAGTTTAGACGATGCTTCCAAAGACGCTTTATTAGTACAAGCGGCAGCTGAAGGTATTGACGGTCTGCTAGTAAGTTCTACCTGCAACCGAACAGAGCTTCAAGGTTTTGCTCAACATCCTTTTCAACTTATTAAGTTATTATGCGATAATACGCATGGAACCGTAGAAGAATTTCAGGAGGTGGCCTATGTATACAAAAATAAAGACGCTATAGGACACTTATTTAGAGTAGGCACAGGTTTGGATAGTCAGATCTTGGGCGACTTTGAAATTATTAGCCAGATAAAACAGAGTTTTTATCGGTCTAAAAAACATAATTTGGCCAATCCTTTTATAGAACGTTTGTGTAATTCTGTTATTAGAGCGAGCAAACGAATAAAGAACGAAACCGAATTGTCTTCTGGTGCTACTTCGGTAGCCTTTGCTTCTGTACAATATATCCTTAAAAACGTCCCCGATGTTCCTACTAAAAACATTCTGCTTTTTGGTACGGGAAAAATTGGAAGGAATACCTGCGAAAATTTAATTAAGCATACCAAAAATTCTCATATCACGCTCATTAATAGAACCAAAGGGAAGGCAGAAAAAATTGCTGGTAAATTTAATCTTATTGTAAAAGACTACGGAGAGTTACAGAGTGAAATTAGAAGGGCCGATATTCTTATTGTAGCTACAGGGGCGCAATCCCCAACAATAAGTAAAGACCTCATTCATACAAAAAAACCGTTGCTCATTCTAGATTTATCCATTCCTAAAAATGTGGCAGATGATGTTGCTGAACTAGAGCATGTAACAGCTATCCATTTGGATCATCTTTCCCAAATAACTGATGAAACCTTAGAAAGAAGAAGACAATTTATTCCTCATGCCGAGCGTATTATTGAAGAAATTCATGAAGACTTTACACAATGGCTAGAAACCAGAAAATTTGCTCCAGTAATAAAAGCTTTAAAAAAGAAATTAAAATCGATTAAAGAGGAAGAATTGGATTTTCAGAGTAAAAAACAATCCAATTTCGATCCCGAACACGCTGACGTTATTTCAGATCGGATTATTCAAAAGATTACCAAGCAATTTGCCAATCATTTAAAAGATTCTGAAGTAGATGCAGATACTAGTTTGCAGCTTATCAAAAAAGTATTTCAATTAGAAGTAGACTCCAAATGAGTACAATCATCCGCATTGGCACCCGCGATAGTGAATTAGCATTATGGCAAGCAAATACCGTTAAAGACCAATTGGAAAAGATAGGGTATACTACACAGCTTATAGCCGTTAAATCAGAAGGGGATTTGCGGTTAGACCAACCCTTATATGAGCTTGGAATTACAGGAATCTTTACAAAAACTTTAGATGTGGCATTGCTAAACGGATCTATTGACATTGCTGTGCATTCCTTTAAAGATGTTCCTACTTTACTCCCCAAAGGAATTGTTCAATCCGCAGTTTTAAAGCGCGCCAATCCCGGAGATCTTTTAGTTCATAAAGGAATTGACTTTTTAAACAACAAGGGGATTATTGCTACCGGAAGTTTACGAAGAAAAGCACAATGGTTGCATCGGTATCCAGAACATGATGTTGTTGATTTGAGAGGAAATGTAAATACGCGTTTGCAAAAACTAAAGGATAGCCATTGGAACGGTGCCATATTCGCAACTGCTGGATTGGAACGCATTCATTTACGACCAGATGATGCATTATATTTAGATTGGATGATTCCTGCACCTGCGCAAGGAGCTATGATGATTGCAACAAAGGAAGATAATTCCTTTGCCATAGAAGCCACAGGTCAGTTAAATCATCCCGAAACAGAAATTTGCACTCAGATAGAACGCGATTTTCTACAAACGCTAGAGGGAGGTTGTACGGCTCCTATTGGAGCAATTGCCACTATAAAACAAGAAGTGCTTTCTTTTGAGGGAGCTTTATTTGCCCTTAATGGAAGTGAAAAAGTGGCAATTACAGAAGATACTAACATAAAAGATGTAAAAGGGTTTGGAGCTGCTTGTGCGAACATCGTTTTAGAAAAGGGCGGACGTACGCTAATGCAGGCAATAAGGAAAGAGATGAATTAATCCATCTGCTTATAAGTCAAGAATCAATGAAAACACTACTCTCTACTAAAATACTAAGCTTAGCACAAAAAGAATTGCTGCTTAATTCTGGTATAGGGGTGGTAGAATACAATGCCATTTCCATTGAATTCATAGATTTTAACGTCAAATCAGTCATTGAGAATGCCATTTTCACAAGTCAGAATGCTGTAAGAGCTATCAAAAGAGCAGATGTGCAAATTAAACAAGCATTTTGTGTGGGTGAAAAAACAAAAAGGCTTTTGGAAGAAAATGGTCAAAAAGTAGCCATAATGACCAAAAATGCATCAAAATTGGCAGAAATGATCTCAAAAGAGTACAAAAAAGAGACTTTTTTGTTTTTTTCAGGAAATAAAAGAAGAGAAGAATTGCCTTTGTTTTTAAAGGAAAATAACATCCCATTAGAAGAAGTACAGGTATACCAAACCACTTTACAACCAAGAAAAATAGTACGTAGTTTTAATGGTGTTTTGTTTTTTAGTCCCAGTGCCGTGGATAGTTATGTAGCTCACAATAGTTTGCATCCTGCTCCTGCTTTTTGTATAGGAGAAACTACTGCCAAAACTGCCAAAAAAAACACCGACACCGTGATTATAGCCAATAAACCCACGATTGAAAATACCATAATTCAGGCAATCAAATATTTAAGAA
This sequence comes from uncultured Flavobacteriaceae bacterium, assembly GCA_947500575.1. Taxonomy (GTDB): domain Bacteria; phylum Bacteroidota; class Bacteroidia; order Flavobacteriales; family Flavobacteriaceae; genus CANMSI01. The sequence goes on from CANMSI010000005.1 coordinate 109,741, forward strand.
CGATTTAGTCCCTTTACAAATGAGCATAAAAAACGATTTATTTTTAAGAGCCCTCAACGGCGAAACGGTAGACCGCCCACCCGTATGGATGATGCGACAAGCAGGTAGGTATTTACCAGAGTTTATGGAAATAAAACATAAATACGATTTTTTTACACGGTGCCAAACGCCAGAACTGGCTTCTGAAATTACTGTACAACCCATTCGTAGGTACGGAATGGACGCTGCCATATTGTTTAGCGATATTCTGGTGGTTCCACAAGCCATGAATATTGAAGTGCAAATGAAGCCCAATTTTGGTCCTTATTTGCCTAGTCCTATACGTTCGCAAAAAGACTTAGACCAAGTGATAGTTCCAGATGTCTATGAGACTTTAGGTTATGTTTTCGACGCAATTAAAATGACCAAAGAGAAATTAAATGATGAAATTCCTCTTATCGGTTTTGCCGGATCACCATGGACCTTACTATGTTATTGCGTTCAAGGAGAAGGAAGTAAGACCTTTGATAAGGCCAAAGAATTCTGTTTTACACAACCAGTAGCTGCACATGAATTGCTGCAGCGAATAACAGATACGACTATTGCTTATCTGAAGGCAAAAGTGAAAGCAGGCGTGAATGCAGTACAGGTATTTGATTCCTGGGGTGGAATGCTTTCACCAGAAGATTATAAGACCTTTTCTTGGCAATATATACAGCAGATAGTAGAAGCATTGAAAGAAGAAGCTCCCGTTATAGTTTTTGGTAAAGGATGCTGGTTTGCGCTAAACGATATGGCCAAATCAGGAGCTGCAGCCTTGGGTGTAGATTGGACCTGTTCTGCCCGCAATGCCAGGTATCTCTCTGGAGGTAATATAACACTTCAAGGAAACTTTGATCCCTCTCGTTTGCTATCGCCCCCTGCAGAAATAAAGAAAATGGTTACTCAAATGATCAATGCTTTTGGAAAAGATAGATACATTGCGAACCTAGGTCATGGTATTTTACCCAATATCCCTCTAGAGAATGCTAAGGCTTTTGTAGACGCTGTTAAGGAATTCAAATAAGCATATAAATATGATTGCAACAGAAGAGCTAAGAATAGAACCATTTAAGTTAGAAGATGCTGCTAGCTTAAGCTCTTTAATGGTACGGAATAAAAAAAGGTTTCAGTCTTTTTTTCCTGGCACTCTTGCCCAGAACCTAAGTAAGAAAGCTTCTGAAGCCTATATTGCAACGAAGGAAGAAGAAATAAATACAAAGTTTGAATACACCTATGGAATAAAAGATAAAGAAACCGATGCATTAGCGGGACTTATAATTCTAAAGAGAATTGATTGGTATAAAAAACAAGGAGAATTAGCCTATTGCATTGACAGTTTATATGAAGGACGGGGTTGGATAACTCTGGTTGTACAAGAAATTTCTACCTATTGCTTTGCTGTTTTAAAACTACAGACACTGCAAATTATAGTACATGAAACGAATATAGGTAGCCAACGAGTAGCAGAAAAATGTGGCTATTCCTGGATACGTACCCTTGAAAACGAATTTACTCCTCCCAACGGAATTCCAATGGATATGGAATTATACGAATTGAATTCCACTATTTAAGTATTGTAAAAAATGAAAGAGAAATTCTATGCCTACATACAGCAACTCCAAGATGAGATTTGCACGCAAATAGAAGCTGTAGATGGAACGGCACACTTTAAAGAAGATCTATGGAAACGTTCTGAAGGTGGTGGTGGCCGATCTAGAATAATTGAAAACGGAGGTGTTTTTGAAAAAGGTGGCGTCAATATTTCAGCAGTACATGGAGCCTTGCCTAAAAGCATGCAAAACTATTTTGGTGTGGAAGATGCCGATTTTTTTGCCTGTGGGCTTAGTCTAGTCTTGCATCCCAAAAATCCTATGGTACCCACGGTACATGCCAATTGGCGCTATTTTGAAATGTATAACAAAAAAGGAGAAATTGTAGATCAATGGTTTGGAGGAGGACAAGATCTAACGCCCTATTATCTTTTTGAGGAAGATGCCATTCATTTTCATTCCGTATGTAAGCAGGCTTGTGACGCCCACAATGTTTCGTTCTACTCAACATATAAAGAGCGATGCGATACTTATTTTTGGAACGCCCATAGAGACGAAGCCAGAGGAATAGGAGGTTTGTTTTTTGATTACTGCAAAGCAACCGAAAAAATTAGCATGCAAGATTGGTATAATTTTGTAACCGAGGTGGGGGATCACTTTTTAGAAGCCTATCTCCCCATTGTACATAGGAGAAAAGAACTTTCCTATTCGGATGCACAACGCAATTGGCAAGAAATTAGAAGGGGGCGTTATGTAGAATTTAACTTAGTACATGATAAGGGAACACTGTTTGGTTTAAAAACCAATGGCCGTATTGAAAGTATCTTGATGAGTCTTCCGCCACATGTGCAATGGCGCTATGATCATCAACCAAATGAAGGCAGTGAGGAAGCAAAATTAGTGGCGGTATTAAAAGAGCCTAAAAATTGGGTGTAGTTGAATAAGTCCTTTGAAAGGAACAGCATGCTTTTTAATTCGTGTTTCTACTTAATTAAGTATTAATTTAGAACTGCTTTTGAATGGATTATAATGAAGTAAATTAAATTCGTTGAGCCTATGAAACAGAAAATATACCAAATAGATGCATTTGCAGATTCCGTATTTACTGGAAACCCGGCTGCGGTATGTATTCTTGATGCTTGGATTGATGGGAAAACCATGCAACAAATTGCCATGGAGAATAACTTAGCAGAAACGGCTTTTGCAGTAAAAAAGGAGGATTATTATGAAATTCGATGGTTTACCCCAGAAACGGAAGTTGATTTATGCGGGCACGCCACACTGGCAACTGCCTATGTCTTGTATACCTATTACGGACATACATCATCCAATTTAAAATTCTATTCGGAACGGAGTGGTGAATTGCTGATACAAAAGTTAGAAAATGGCAGTATTCAAATGAACTTTCCAACAGATCCTCTTGAACCTATTGTAGAGGCTTCTCAAATTGAAGATGCTGTTGGAGCCAAGGCCAAGGCAATTTTTAGAGGCAAAACAGATTATCTTCTTATTTACAATTCACAAGAAGAAATAGAAACTATAACCCCAAATTTTCATCTTATAGATCAGCTAGATTGCCGAGGAGTTATTATTAGCGCTCCAGGAAATAATGTTGATTTTGTTTCTCGTTTTTTTGCACCTCAATGTGGAATCCCGGAAGATCCGGTTACAGGTTCAGCACATACTAGTTTAACGCCCTATTGGGCAAAAGTCCTTGAAAAAAATACCCTTACAGCAAAACAGTTGTCTCCCAGAGGTGGCACTCTTCATTGTGAATACTTGGGCGAAAGAGTTTCCATATCTGGAAAAGCAGTCCCCTATTTGGAAGGAGAAATCACTTTTTAATGATCAAATCACTAATAAAACTTAAAAATGTATCCACTTAGAAGAAATAGAAGGCTCAGAACAAATGCCGCTATAAGACATCTGGTTCGAGAAACCATTATTACTCCCAGTGATTTTTTGGTGCCTTTGTTTGTAGTAGAGGGAAAAGGAGTAAAACAAGAAATTACTTCCATGCCTGCTTATTACAGACTAAGCTTAGATTATCTAGAGAAGGAAGTAAAAGAATTATGGGAAATGGGCTTATGTGCTGTACTCCTTTTTGTAAAAGTTCCTGACAATTTAAAAGATAATGAAGGAACGGAGGCATTGAACAAAGATGGTTTAATGCAACGTGCCATTAAAACCATAAAAAATGTATGCCCCGAGATGCTAGTGATGACCGATGTTGCCTTGGACCCGTATTCCTCTTTTGGGCATGATGGTATTGTAGAAGATGGTAAAATCTTGAATGATGAAACTTCAGAAGTACTGGCAGAAATGAGTGTTTCGCATGCATTAGCAGGTGCAGATTTTGTAGCACCAAGCGACATGATGGACGGGCGGATATTAACCATCAGGGAGGCTTTAGAAGATGAAGGATATATAGATACAGGAATTATGAGCTATAGTGCTAAATATGCCAGTGCTTTTTACGGCCCATTTAGAGATGCCTTGGATTCCGCGCCCGGTTTTGGTGATAAAAAAACCTATCAAATGGATGCCGCTAATAGATTTGAAGCCATTAAAGAAACAGAAATGGATATTGATGAAGGAGCAGACATCGTAATGGTAAAACCTGGATTGTGCTACCTAGATATTGTGCGTGAAATTAAAAATGAGGTAGATGTTCCCGTTGCCGTTTATCAAGTAAGCGGTGAATATGCTATGCTAAAGGCCGCCGCGGAAAAAGGCTGGCTAGATCATGATGCCGTTATGATGGAACAACTATTGGCAATAAAACGCGCAGGTGCAAATATCATTGCAAGTTATTTTGCTAAAGATGCGGTAAAACTAATGGGATAACTTCTTGAAATTGTAATAAAATAAGCCTTTATGATAAAAAATCATTTTATACTAATTGGTTTATTAATAGGTGTTTTGCATGGGAAAATTTGGTCTCAAGAAGGCATTCAATCTTCAAGGATAAGCAACACGCTTTCTTATGGTTCTCTTTCTGAAGCACATTTGGATTCGCTTTATATTTACTCCAAAGTAGATTCTATTATGGCTTTTGCTATTAAAAAATCGGCTTTTCCTGGAGCACAACTTTTAGTGGCTAAAAATGGGAAAATTGTTTTTCATGAAGCCTACGGACATCATACTTACCGTAAAATAACTCCTGTTGGCTTAAGGGACCTCTATGATATAGCTTCCGTGACCAAAATAACCGCTGCCTTACCTGCACTCATGAAAATGGTGGATGAGGGAAAACTACAATTAGATGCGCCTTTTAGCACCTATTGGAAGCCTTGGAGAAACCGAAAAGACAAGAAGCATCTTACGCTTAGAGAAATATTGAGTCATCAGGCCGGTTTGGAACCTTATATTGTTTTCTTGAATAAAGCAATGAAAAAGGGGCGTTTTAAAAGAAAGTACATCAGGGAGCAACCGAAACCAGGCTTCAAACGGCAGGCATTTAAAAATATTTTTGTGAGCAACCGATTTAAAAAGAAAGTTTATAGAAGTATTTCCAATTCCCCGGTAGCCACTGATAAAAAATATAAATACTCTGGACTTAGTTTTTTATTATATCCTGAATTAATACAACAACTTACCGGTAAAGCCTTTGAAACCTATTTACAAGAATCATTTTACCAACCCTTAGGGACTTCCACCTTGGGTTTTAATCCCTGGGAAAAGAAACATCTCAATGCCGTTGTGCCCACGGAAAAAGATACATTCTTTAGAAAGGAGCTCACCCAAGGTTGGGTACATGATGAAAATGCCGCTTTGCTAGGAGGAGTTTCTGGTAATGCCGGACTCTTTGCCACAGCAGAAGATTTGGCAACATTAATGCAATTGTATTTACAAAACGGTGTCTATAATAACAAACGATATTTCTCAGAAGAGATCGTAAAAGAATTCACCAAAGTACAATATTCAGAGAACGGAAATAGAAGAGGCCTTGGATTTGACAAACCGCTTTTAAACAATTCTAAATTACCTCTAGAAAAGGCATACCCAGCACCCGAGGCTAGTCCGGAAAGCTATGGACACGCTGGTTTTACAGGGACCTTTGTTTGGGCTGATCCTAAAAACCAATCGGTATTTATTTTCCTATCCAATAGAGTATACCCATCAAGAACGCATCGTAATTTGTACAATTTGCATATTAGAACAGCCTTACAGCAAGTTTTTTACAAAGCAGAATCCGATAATACAGAGTAGCGGTCTTGATTCTTAATTTATTAGTACCTTCGTCCAATACATTTACATCATGGGACTACTTATATTTTTTGCCCTTATATCTATTTTCTTTTCATTTCTGTGCTCCATATTGGAGGCCGTATTACTGAGTGTTACTCCAACTTTTGTAAATATTAAAAAGAAGGAGGGGAAAACATACGCCTTGGGGTTAGAAAAGCTGAAAACGGATGTAGATAAGCCTCTTATTGCCATACTAACACTTAATACCGTTGCGCACACTGTTGGTGCTATTCTAGTGGGTGTTCAGGCTAAGGTTGCCTATGCAGAAATGTATGGGAATACCACCAGAACCATTTTAGGAATTGAACTTACAGAAGACGTTATGGTGGGTGTAGTATCTACTATAATGACCATTCTTATTCTAGTTGCATCCGAAATAATCCCTAAAACAGTGGGTGCTACTTACTGGAAGCAATTGGCTAATTTTACTACCAAAGCTCTAAACGCTATGGTTTGGGTACTTAAGTGGACGGGGCTTCTTTGGATTTTACAATTGTTTACGAAACTCATTGGAAGTAAAGATCACCATGGCAGCGTTTTAAGTAGAGAAGATTTTACAGCCATGGCAGATATTGCTCATGAAAAAGGAGTTTTTCAGGAATCTGAATCCAAGGTCATCAAAAACTTATTAAAGTTTGATGAAATTCTTGTAAAAGATGTGATGACCCCGAGAACAGTAATGAAAACCGCTTCAGAAAAGGCTACCATCAAAGAATTTTATGCTGCGAATCCCAAATTACGCTTCTCGAGAATTCCCATTCATGGTGCTTCTTCAGAAGAGATTACCGGGTTTGTGCTGAAGGATAGTGTTTTAGAAGAAATTATTAATGATAATGGAGATTGTCCTTTATCTACCATCAAAAGAGAAATTAGCATTGTAAAACGAGATACGCCTATTCCTCAGTTATTTGACACTTTTATTTCTAAAAGAGAGCATATTGCGCTCGTAGTAGATGAATACGGTTCTATTGGTGGTCTTGTTACTATGGAAGACGTGATAGAGACGCTTTTGGGACTAGAAATAATGGATGAAAGTGATGCAGTTGAAGATTTGCAACAATTGGCAAGGAAAAATTGGGAACAAAGAGCCAAACGTTTAGGGATTATTGAAGAAGATTTAAAAAGGGATTGATGGAAACAGTGGCCATAACAACTCCTTTGGGAGTGGCAAGATTGGAGGGTGATGAAAATGGCATTGCTTCCATTTCCATACTCAATGGTGAGGAACAAACAAGTACAATTATTCCGGAAGTCTTAGAAGATGCAGTATACCAGCTACAAGAGTATTTTGAGGGGAAACGATCTTCGTTTAGTCTACCTCTAAATCCAAGCGGCACTGATTTTCAGCAAAGAGTTTGGAAAGCACTTCGGGATATCCCCTATGGCAAAACCGTGTCATACCTAGATCTTTCCAAAACATTGGGAGATGTTAAAGCCATAAGAGCGGTAGCCGCGGCTAACGGAAAAAACCCCTTGTGGATTGTAATTCCATGTCATAGAGTTATTGGAAGCGACGGTTCTTTAACGGGTTATGCAGGCGGATTACATCGAAAAAAATGGCTTTTGGACCATGAGAGTCCTGTAAAGCAACAAAGTCTATTTTAAATTTTACAGACTAGGTAGTTTGTTATACTGACTTTTAAGAGTGTAAGCATTTCGATTTATACCGTTCATCGATCTTTTGTTTTTACCAATCTATCCTAGTCTCTAAAACCATCTTCTATTCGCAATCATTTACAAACCGTTTAGTTGGTTTATTAAAAAAAGCCTCAACATTGCTGTTGAGGCTTTTTGACATCCTATTTTAAGTAATTATTACTCTTTAATAAATTTCTGTGCCATGATTTCTTCTCCATCATTTACTTCCATAATATAGATACCACCTGCCAATTGCGAAACATCAATTGCATTGGAGTTGATAGTACCTGCTTTTACGGTTTGACCCAATAAATTTATAATTCTAAACGTGCTAGTTTCTCCTGCTTCAGGTAATAGAAGGTTTAAACTATTCTTTACAGGGTTAGGTAATACTAAGAAATCCCCTTCAAAGTCTACTTCGTTATTCGTAATATCTAAAATACCTAGTTGAGGGGCTCCTAAATCTACAATACTTTGTTGCGTAATAGCACTGCCTCCGTTTCCAGTGATTGTCACCTGATCTATATATACTTGGTCTTGGTTGGCGCTAGCATCACATCTAAATCTAAATTGAGAATTTGCATCAAAATTGTAGTCCGTATTGGCAATAGTAACCGTAGCAGTGTAAAAGCTCCCGTTTGTAAAGGAAGTCCCAGAACTGTATGCCGCAACCGTATTCCAACTAGATCCATCATAAAATTGAACCCAAAAATCCTCGCCATTTTCCATGCTATTTGGATAAAAGAAGAATTCTATATCAATGCTATTATACCCGCTAACGTCATAAGTACCTGTAGTCATTGTAGAAGTATTGGTATTATCTCTTAATCTAATGGAATAGTTGCCTTCATAAGAACGTGATCCTGAATAACGAAACGAATCACTTCCTCCATCAATCCATCCATCCCATCCAGTTTCAAAGAAACTTTGTAATAGTACTTCAGAACCACCTCCACTGGGAATATCTTGGGTAGTTACGTTAACGGTATTGCTCGTCGCTGATTCATTTCCAGCAGCATCGCTAGCGGTTACTGCAAAACTATAGGTAGTACTCGCTGTTAAACCTGTTACCTGATATGAAGTTCCTGAAACAGATGCTATAGAATTTCCATCTTGGTATACGGTATAATTTGTTACTCCTACATTGTCAGTTGCAGTATTCCAATTTAAATCTGTAGTTGTTTGTGTACTATTTGTAGCAACTAAACTGGAAGGGGCTGTGGGTGCATCTGTATCTGGTGTTCCAGGAGTAATATTCAAAGTATAATCTTCCACTTCTCCATAAGTAAAGGTTTCACATGGACTTGGTACTCCATTGTATTTCATAGAAACACGCATTCTTGTGGCACCATCCAGCGCTGTACTGGGGATGGTAAAACTTCCACTAACCGAAGCTGCATTGGTTGGATTCTGAGAAAAAACAAGTTCTCCAGAATCACCAAAATCACCATCATTATTGTAATCTATCCATACCGCATATCCTTCATTATATACTGTGCCAGTCCATACGGGTGCAATTGTAATAGTATAAGAGGTATTCTTAGTTACCGATGTAGAAATTCCCGTAAAATCTGTATAAAATTGCCCTCCAGAGGTATTATCAATACCACCTAATTGTACACTGCCAATATATTCGTCGTTAATATTGGTGCTAGAAGAATCACAATAGTTTAGTGGTGCTGTTCCAGTAGTAGTTACACTTATACTAGAAGAAGCTCCATTTCCGCCTGTATTGCAATTAGCATCAACGGTAACAGTGTATGCCGTTGCTGCTGTTAAACCAGTAGCCACATACGATGTTCCTGAAACTGCAACTGTATTTCCACCAATGGTTAGGTTATAGGATGCTGCTCCAGAGACAGCATTCCAATTAAGTTCAAAACCGTTATCTCCAATATTAGAAGCGGTTAAACTCCCCGGCGCTGCAAGAGAACAGGTGGGGATATAAGCAGCTCCAACACCAACGGCATTCCATGCATTAGTGGTGGCAATTTCTTCGGCTGAACCGGCTCCATATAAATCAATTGCCGCTTGGATTGCTCCCGTTCTAGCATCTGCAAAAGTAGAGTTTGCAGAAAGGTAAACGGTTAAGTTTCTATAGGCTATTGCACCTGCCTTTGTTAATCCTATACCAGATACATTGTAAGCATCTCCTATATCATTTGTGCCAGACTCTCCTGCTGCAAGCACATAAAACCACTTATTCTGAACACCAGAATTAGAATGTACGCCGCAATAATCATTAGCCCTAGTAGGTGTTCCACATTGAGGGTTTGTCCAGTTGGAGCCCCCGTAAGTATCTGGATCTCCATACTGCCCAGGGTTATTCATAGATCTAAATGCTCCACTTCCTGTCAATCCTATTTCTGTTCCAATTTGCCAATTGTTAGTTCCAGTAGCATAATTCTCCACTAATTCTCCAAAAATATCTGAAAACGACTCGTTAAGCGCCCCAGATTCTCTTTGGTATATTAGATTCGCAGAGAACTCCGTAACTCCATGTGTAATTTCGTGTCCTGTGATATCTAAAGTTACCAAAGGACCATAGGTAACACCATCTCCATCTCCATAGGTCATTCTACTCCCATCCCAAAAGGCATTCACATAATTGGAAGAATAGCTAATATAAGAGCGAAGCACAGCACCATTGCCATCAAATGAATTTCGATTGTGTTCTTGAACAAAATAACGAGAGGTCTGCTCTGCCGCATAATGTGCCTGAACTCCTGTTTGCTGATTAGAGAAACTAGCAGAACTGCTGGTTATATCTGTAGCACTGCCGTAATTAGTACCATTATTAAGGCTATAGGTCTCAACACCTTCAGCGGTTTGTCTTAGTCGAAATCCGCTCCCTGTGTTATCTGCGGTAAATGAAACATTACCGTTGTACAAGCTAGCACCACTGGCAGGGGTATCTGCATGATGAATCCTTGCATTTTCAAAAATAATCCGTCCAGATTTCGCATCTACGTATACATCTGCTCTATAAATAGGGTCTTGAGAGTATACATCTAATTTATACGCAAGTACAGCTTCCGTACTAATGCCTTCTATTTTAGGGAAAATTACGAGCTCCCCTTTCGGCTTTTCGTAGCTGAGTGATTTGGATTGGGTTTTATTTTGCCAAACATAGGACTTAGCACCAATGTGCGAAGTAGCTCTATTCAATGCAGCTTCCGAACTTAGAGAAGGTTTACTTGCAGTTTGTTTAGCACTATAATATTGCCCCATCATGGACTGTACTTTGCCATTTTTAGAGTGCACCGTATAGGTAGCAAATTCTACTTTAATACCATTATGATATTGCTGATACTTATCGTGTGTAAACCCTAAGTGATCTTTTCTAGAAGCTATTTTTTTCATCTCATCCTCTTTGGAGATTTTTAAGTATTGCTGAAATAATACATTGGGTTTTTGAGGACTTAAAGTGGCTTCTCCAGAGAAAAGGATCGCCTTTGCATTTCCATTCTCATCTAGGGTTCTACCAGATACATTGGTAAGATCTTCTTTTTCCTGAGCAAATACGAAAGTCATCGCAAAAATCAGAAAAAAAGACAGTACGTAATTTTTTTTCATAATCTGTTTTGTTTAATGTTGTTAAAGGTTATTCTGGTTAAATATATGTTAAATTTTAACATTTTAACGATTAAACACAGCCTTTTTCGACGAAATACAACAAAAATACTAGAGATTAAAGGGCGTATGTAAGAAGAAGTGATTTTGCCTTTTCTAGTTTAAAAATAATGCAGGCTTAAACAAAATAGCCAGAATCATCATAATTTAAAGACAAATACAATCATTTTCAAAATAGGTAGGGATAAAGGGAAGTCTTATAAATCCTATCCGGCTTCCATTGGCATCAACAACAAGAACACCACCACTAGATTGTGAATTATCGTTCACATTTCGGTAGCCTAAAAGAAATAAATTACTACTACTATTGTATCCTTGAGAAACCAAATCTATTTGTTCCCCAATTTCTTGCTCAAAATCACTTAGAATACTAAAAATATCAATAGTGGTATTGGAAGAAGTACCAAAATTATAAACGGCGGGAGCAAATAATACCGGTGATGGCTGCGCTAAGAAATTTAAATAATACAATTGATCATCAGCAATATTAGCTTCTAAAACTCCCGGAGCAAAAGATTGCTCTATTGAAAACGAGCGTTCATCCGTTACGGCTAGACTCTCAAAATCTAGTTCTGTGTAGGTATAGCCATTTCCATTTTGTTTTTTGAAAATAGCAATATCCCCATCATTCTTTATCAAAATACTGGCGGCTTCCTGTCCAAAATCCAATATTTCTAAAACAAGCATATCCTTGGTATTTAAGACAGCAGTTTTATAATTTCCCACTCCATCTAGAAAGGAAACCAGTAATTTTTCCTTAAAATACAATGGTTGAAAAGTACTTTGCACTCCCGCTGCTATTGAAATATCTTGTTCAGTACCCGTTGCTATATCAATAATTCGTACGCCGAGGTTATTTGTTTGCCTGGGACTATAATAACCTACAAAAAGCTGATTTTCCGAATTAGCACCCCATAAAATAGATTGTTCCTCAGAAACAGTGTAGAAATCTTCTAAAAGTTGATTTTCGCCCGTACGCGCATTTCTTTGTAGGGCTGTAAAACTGCCAGAAGAAAAAGTATAAAACGTGAGTACATCCCCAACTTCTCTTAAGGTTAGGTACTGCGAACTTAGGCCTGTTTCAGAAGTGATGTTGATAAGTGTTCCCTCTTCAGAGGTGCTACTATAATTGTATTGATATACGCTGCTAAGATCCTCTCCTATTGTGGTAAAGGCAGGTATTTCTTGCCTTTCGGCAAGCTCCTCATTGGTTTCATCGGTATTGGAACACCCATACAAAAACCATCCAAGGATTATCCAAAAGATAAGTCCGATACTGGATTTCATGCAACTTTTTTTCTAAAGTTACATAAATTAATCACAACGTACCGGACTTATTGATTCGGGGGTTCTTTAATTACAATTGAAGGTACTAAAAGTATTTCCGCTTGCTATGGCATCAGTCTTGGTCTGCGGAGCTTTAAAAAGTACAAATTGATCTATTGCATGCCCTGAAGAACGTGCCGAAATTTCCATGGTATATACACCCGCAGCATCAAAATCTACATAGATATCATGAGAATTATTATCATAGGTAGACGATTGCCACTTAAAGCTTAAATCGTTTCCACCTCTATATATTTTAAACCAACCTTCTTTTGAAGCACCTGCAGGATTTGGTGTTTTCCCAGATCCACTTGGATATACTTTACTATTATCCCTTAGCCCAAAAAAGTCGTCAGCATCAGGAAAACGCAACCATGAATCGTTATGATCCGTACCATTACTACCAATAGTAACTGCCGACCTCCATATGAACTGATACGTTCCCGGGTTATTGATTTTTATTTTAAAGGTGGTTAAACCTGTACCAGGATTGCTCAAGTTTTGAGAACCAGTCCACACCATAAAACCATCACCAGAATAACCGCTTTCGTTGGTTCTTAATTCCCAACCACTAGGAAATTCAGCATTTTCAAATTCTACAAGTACCAAACCATTGGCCTCGTTAAAAATATAATCACCCACAGAGCAATTATCATCATTTCCACTGTTGGGGTCTGGATCATCATTCCCACCATCATCATCATTCCCATCAGCAGGGTCATTTTCGGTATCTGTTCCTTCTTCTTGAGGGTCTACATTTTCTAGATCATCTTCCATAGCTGTATCGTCCTTGGAACAAGCCATTCCTAAACATAAGAAAAGGCTAAGAATACATGCTTTTAAAAAGCTTTGTTTTGTCTGTAATAAAGTGCTGCGCATAAGTTTTAATTTTGGGGTTGACATTAATTTTTTACGGTTTCACAACGGTATTGGTCAGTTTCACATTGGTATTTGGGGTATTTACAACGTAAGCATTCGCCTACATATTGAAATAATCGAATAGATTTCGATGAACTACATCCAACAATTCGATGAACTACCGTTCATTGGAATTAATCGTCGATGAATTACCATTTTGATGGTATATTCGATAATTTTAATAAATATTGAGTAATTTTTCTAAATAGCGATTTGTTTGTACATTTAGGGCAATGCAAGCATCATTAAATTAACAAGTAGGTTTTTTGAAGTATTATTTTTTAATTTATCTTCAACTTGCTGGTATTATTTACGGTTCTAATCACAAATTGGATGTTACACAAATTAAATTTGGAACATATTTTATTTCTGGACATCGAAACAGTTCCTGAAAATGAGCACTTTAATCAATTAGAAGAGCCAACGCAAGAGCTATGGGATCAAAAGACAAAATACAAACGTACCGATGCTATAAGTGCGGAAGATTTCTACAAAAATGCAGGAATATGGGCAGAATTTGGAAAAATAATTTGCATTTCTGTGGGCTACTTTATCCTCAAAAACGACAAAAGACAATTTAGAGTTACGAGTTTTCACGGAGATGAAATACAGTTACTAAAAGAATTTAAAGCGCTACTATCTAGTCATTTTAGTCAAACTAAGCACTTATTATGCGCCCATAATGGAAAGGAATTTGATTTTCCATATATCGCCCGTCGCATGCTAATAAATAGCGTGGAACTACCTTATAAGTTAAACCTTTTTGGTAAAAAGCCTTGGGAAGTGCCGCACTTAGATACTATGGAATTATGGAAGTTTGGAGATTACAAACATTATACTTCTTTAAAGTTAATGGCCAGTGTCTTGGGAATTCCATCTCCCAAAGAAGACATTGATGGAAGCATGGTAAAAGATGTTTACTATAAAGAGAAGAATTTAGATCGCATTATTACCTACTGTGAACTAGATGTTGTTACCACGGCTCAGGTTTTTCTAAGATTAAGGAATGAGTCGCTTCTGGTACAGGAAGAAATATTACATATTTAGTTCTTATAAAACTTCCCTGTTCTAGTTCCTTGTGTATCCACAAGCGTAATAAAATACATTCCCGAAGCTAAATTAGATACCCGAATAGCGGCTTCAGAGGCTTTTCCTTGCTTTATTACAATTCCTGTTGTATTGATAATTTGATATTCCGTTTGCTCAGAAAAATTCCCCTCTAAATAAAGTTGATCTGTAGTAGGGTTTGGATACATTGAAAATGCAAGCTCGTTAGAATTCACAATGTTATCTAAGGCGCTACGATCTTTCAAAATTGTAGCATTCTCCACATAAGTGAAACCCATAATTTGAGAAAATTCTGATTTTATTCTTGCGTTACACGCGGTTTGAATGCGTAGTTCATAAGTTATTCCTTCCTCCAAATTTTCCAATGAATAGAAATTACGCAATGTTTGAACCGCATTCCATTGCTCTGCATCTACTTCGCGGTATTCTAAGAAATAATTTGCTTCAGGTATTGCATCCCAGTGAAGTTTAACCTTGCCTTTCTCTTCTTCAGACAAATACAGACCTGAAGGCACAAGGGTATTACATGCTGTTAATTGTACCCCAGATACCACTAATGAAAATTGTTGTTTAGGGTATACTAAATCTCCCTTATGTGAAATGGTAATGGTGTATGCTCCCTTCGGGTTTTCTATTTCCACTTTTTCAAATGGATCCACCAAATTGTCTCCCCTACTAGCCCTATCCATTGCTTTAGTTGGGTTTAATTTCCACGGGTAATGAGAAGTCCCTTCTTGGGTAATTCTAATATCCAAATCATTGATAAGCGCAGGAGTGGTATTATTTAGATCTCCAGAATTCGTATAATTCCCTGCCGGATCGGTCCATGAAATAGATGCAACCAACGCTTCATTTTCAGAAGCATTGACCGTAATGGTATAACTTTCACCAGGCACTAGTTCTTCTTCTAGAATTAGACTGCTATACTCTTTTGCAGTGATAATTTCCGCAGCTCTTTTAGTATTCATAATCCCCCAACCCATTTGGTAATCTGGGCCTGGTAGATTTACATCGTCTGCGCTATGCAGTACCAATCCTTTTAGAGTAGCAGCTCTCATGTAATTTCCATAGAGTTGTTCGTAATACTGCTGTAATAATAGCATGGAACTTGTTACACCTGGCGTAGCCATAGAGGTTCCAGAAGTTACTCTGTAACTTTTTTTCCCTTTGGAATCAGAAGAATAAATAGCAGATCCAACACTAGCAATATCAGGTTTTATTCTGCCATCATCCACCGGACCAAAACTACTATAATTGCTAATAGATGCATCTAACAAATTTCCTTGATTATCAATATGAGTATCAGCTGCTGCGACGGTAATGCCATTCTTGGAGGTCGCAAAACCTAGTAGTAAGTCAAAGCCTGTAGCGCCATTCTCATCAATAGATGCTTCATTATAATGAAGCTGTTGTGCATTGCCAGCAGCAGTTACCATTAGATAATAAGGGGCAGCAAACATTATCTTATCCCAATCTTGAGAAACATGTAAATAGGCTCCAAAATACCAATCGGGAACATTAGCAGGGTTAATACCATAGGAATGATTGGATAATAATAATCCATCCGCTGCCGCATCCAATACCTCTTTTCTATCTTTAGACCAATCACTGCTGATAGCAGTAGCTTCATAAGCCACTCCTGTAGCTCTTCGCTTTACACCAGAGGCTAGCAAGGTACCCATTACCATGGTAGCATGCGATCCTACTTTTTCTGTTTGGTCCCAAACTGTAACCCTATTATCAAATTCTTGATGATTTGTGAGGGCAATCCCTGCATCCCAAACTCCTACTCGCATTCCTTTCCCAGTGACTCCTAAGTTCAATGAGCCATTTGTATAAAGTGCATTGGCTCTGGAAGCATGACTCACATTATCATTAAAGATCGTATAATATAAAGGAGTTCCGTCTGGGCCTATATCTTGAAGTTCTAAAGAGTTTCCATTTGCAGTTTTCTTGCTAGCAGGCCACATATTAGATGCCTTATATAAGGAAAGTCGCGAACTTTTAGCTTGGTATTCCTTTTGGAATTGCCTACTCAATTGATCAATGGCAGCGAAGTTATACTGATTGGTTATCTTTTCTATTTGTTGCTTGGATTGTCCTTGGGAGGTATAAGTTACAATACAGATGAGCAAAATAGGGATGCGTTTACAACCCTTAAGAAAGGTCTGGAGTAGGTAGTCCATAATTGAATAAGTAAGATTTGGACTACAAATATATAGAATTTACCCAATATAATCGATAAAAAACACGATTTATTCGATGAAATGCACTTTTCCTGTGCTCAGAACTAGAAAAAGTTAGTTGTAGGAGTTACGCATTATACTTTAATTGGATGTACACTGGAAAGTGGTCACTATATCCTCCAATATACTTACGTCCAGCATAAGTTCGGTAAGGAGTTCCTTTAAATTTGCCTTTAAACTCGGTTAAAAAACGCTCATCAAAAATATTGGCATGGGCAAAGCTATGTGTTCCTTTTTCATAATTAAAAAAATTATGAGACACCATTATTTGATCAAAAAGACTCCAGCTTCTTTTGTAATTAGCACTGCCGCGTTCTGGGGAAAGTAATTTTTCCATTGGATTATACAAGGCATTCGATTCCATTAACTTTTGAATACTCTCAGATTGAGGGTCGTCATTAAAATCGCCCATAATTATATAATTTGGACTGCTATACTCCCTTTCTATTTTCTCCATTTGTTCTCGGATAATTTCAGCGGCTCTCACCCTCTTGTAACCTGTAGCCATTTCCCCATCTCTGCGCGAAGGCCAATGATTTACAAATACATGTATCTCTTCTCCATTTAATTTTCCATGAACATATAGAATATCTCTAGTAGTGTCTCTTTCACCGTTGGGATTATAAACTAATAAGGTAATAGGCTCCGAGAAGATAACTTCGAAATATTCTTTATGATAAATTAAAGCTGTGTCTATACCCCTTTCATCTGGAGAGTCGTAATGTACATAATGGTAGTTCGTTGCTCTAAGCGGTTCTGAAAAAATAAGATCTTTCACTACTTTTTCATTTTCTACCTCTGCCAATCCTATAAGAACAGGCAGCCTCCTGGTAGATTCTTTGCCTAGCTCCGACATGGTCTTTGCCAGTTTGTATAACTTCTTTTTATATCTTTTTTTAGACCACTTTTTAAACCCTCCAGGTGTAAAATCATCATCTAAAGTGTCTGGATCATCTTCTGTATCAAATAGATTTTCTACATTGTAAAATGCAATCGTATGTAGGTTTTTAGTTTTCTTTCGTTTGAAAAATGAGAAAAGCATGATTTTTTTTTAAGAGGGGGATTAAAAATACAAAAATCGCTTGGGAACTATTGATTAGATTTGCACTTTAATTTATCGTATGCTAGAGAAAAAGGAAATTGCTTATGAAAAAACCGTACTCATCGGGGTTATTAATAAAGAGCAGAATGAAGAGAAGGTAAGAGAGTACTTAGATGAGCTAGAATTCCTCACGTACACAGCTGGGGGAGAGGTATGTAAACGTTTTGTACAGCGGATACAACTTCCCAACCCCAAGACCTATATAGGTAGTGGTAAAATGAAAGAGGTAGAGTCGTATGTAGAGGAACATAAGATTAGTTCTGTTATTTTTGATGACGAACTAAGTCCGGCACAACAGAGAAATATTGAAAAACAACTTCGTTGTAAAATTCTAGATAGAACAAGTCTTATTCTAGATATTTTCGCGCAACGAGCGCAAACAAGCTATGCTAGAACACAGGTAGAGCTTGCGCAGTACGAATATTTGTTACCTCGTTTAACTGGACTTTGGACCCACTTAGAAAGACAAAAAGGAGGTATTGGAATGCGGGGGCCAGGAGAAACGGAAATTGAAACAGATAGACGAATTGTGAGAGACCGTATTTCTTTGCTAAAAAAGAAACTTGCCAAAATTGATAGGCAAATGGGAACCCAACGTGGTAATAGGGGGTCTCTTGTTAGGGTTGCCCTCGTTGGTTATACCAATGTGGGAAAATCTACTTTGATGAACGTAGTGAGCAAAAGTGATGTTTTCGCAGAAAATAAATTGTTTGCTACTTTAGATACTACCGTAAGAAAAGTAGTGATTGGCAATTTGCCATTCTTGCTGAGTGACACCGTAGGCTTTATTAGAAAATTACCTACCCAACTCGTAGAGAGTTTTAAAAGCACGTTGGATGAAGTACGAGAAGCAGATCTTTTACTTCATGTAGTAGACATCTCGCATCCCAATTTTGAAGAACATATAGATTCTGTTCACAAGATTCTAGATGAGATTAAAAGCCGAGATAAAAAAACAATTATGATCTTCAATAAAATTGATCAATATACTCATGAAACCATTGAAGAAGATGATTTGATTACGGAAAAGACCCATAAACATTTCACTATTGCCGAATGGAAGAAAACATGGATGCAGCGAGTTGGTGACCGAGCTATTTTTATTTCAGCACTTAACAAAGAGAACTTAGACGAGTTTAGAAAAAGAGTATATGACGAGGTAAGAGACATTTATGTAACTAGATTTCCTTATAATAACTTCCTATATCCAGAACACCTAGATCAATATTAGTGGTTCATTTTAAGAATAAAATTGACCATTCATCGGGAAAATCATACCTGTTAAAATTTTCACAACACTTTAAAGAAGGTTCACAACAAAAATTTAGTCGCAAGGGAAGATCATTATATCTTTACAGTGTAATTAAGTAATTGTGTTGTCCCCAAATCAATTCTATTACTTGATTCAATAGAAGTTCGAACCCAAATCGACTCTTAACCAAAGTATTAAAATTAAAGAATACCAAACCAAATTTTACGAAAAACCTACTTTACTAAAATAACCCTGACAGAACTGTCAGGGTTTTTTATTTGTCACAAATTCAATGTTTCCTTTTTAGATAAGGTATTATCTATTCCCAGCTTTGCGCTTCGCTTCTCTTTCCAAGCGTTCAGCTTCTCGCTTTAATCTTTCGGCTTCTCTTTTTAAACGATCGGCTTCCCTTAACTTTCTGTCTGCTTCTCTTTTTAACCGTTCCTTGTCTCGTTTTTCATTAGAACCCGAAGTGTAATTTTTAATGTTTTTTCCGATCGTCTTCATTTTGTTTTCGATTCCTGAAGAGGCCAGTTCTTTATCAACATCAATTCGAAGACTTCCCTTATCCAAACGAACTTCATACGCAATATCTCCATCATATGTATATTCCCAAACATATTTGTTTCCCGAAATAACGAGGTTTTCTCGCCCAAGCTCTTCCATTAAATAACTCTTAATCTTGGAGCTTTTACCCTCATCAAATTTGGCCTTTATTTTAAAATCTTCATCAGAATCTGTAGTAGAGAAATAAGAATAGTTAGTATCATCTATATGAATAGAGGTGCTACTCTTGTTTTTCTTTGAATGTTTTGAAGTGGTTGGGGTGGAAGGAGGAGTTGGTGGTTCACTTTGCCCATACATATTTGTTAAACTCATTAGGAGTATGCTTATGATATAAATAATTGTTTTCATGATTTCGTTTTTTATGATTTTCTGTTTTTAAATTTTTCTTTTTGATAGGTTTTAATAGCATTCCAGCAAGCCTGCACATGTTTTGCCACACTAGGGTTATCTATCATATTGGTATTGGTAAAAAATATAACCCCAATTCCTTTCTCTTTGTAGTAGTACATCATAGTGAAAATACCTGGATCCCCGCCATTATGCCCTAAAATTCCCGGCTTATTAGATTCCCAAAAAAAGCCATAGTTATCATCCAAATCTTCCGTGGGTCCATACTGTTCTTTGGTAACTTGGCCGGTCATCATTTCCTGAATAAGACTAGATTTTACAATTGTATTGTCTCCTTCATACCCACGAATCATAGCCTGCATATACTGAGTTAAAGAACCTATACTAGTTCGTAAACCTCCATCTGGATAGGTTATCAAAGAATAAGCTGGTAATGCTATCTTTTCTTTGGTATATACTTTTGCATGCTTTTCTCTTTCAATTGCATCGAAGGACCATCCCGTATCTTTCATTCCAATCTTATCAAAAATATACTGCTGGGTAAATGCGGCAAATGACATTCCAGAAGTAACTTCTATACAATGAGCCGCTAAGGCAGATGCAATATTGGAGTATTCATACTGGGCTCCCGGTGCAGTTTTTAAAAAGTTCTTTTTATGATAGAATGCTCCATTAGGCGTTAGGTACTTTTCCAAATAATCTCCGAGTGCCATTCCCTTATTTTCCTGAATAGATTCTATGTATTTGGCAATCTCTTTATTATATAATTGAGGTTGTATCTGCTCCGGGTCTTCCAAAACATAACTTTTATCATATCCTTTTCCCCAATCATAAATACCAGAGGTATGCGTCGCTAAATGCCTTACTGTAATGGGTATTTCTGGATACTTGGGGTGCACTACCTTAAATGGCAATATATCATTGACTTCCGTATCAATTTGGAGCTGACCTAACTCAACAGCTTTCATTAAAGAAACACCAATAAACGTTTTCGAAATAGACCCAATATTCTGAATGGTACTTGAAGTATATGGTTTTTTATGCTCCTTGTCTGCATAGCCATACCCATTTTGAAATAAGACCTCTTCAGGTGAAAAAACAGATACTCCAAAGCCTACCAATCCCTCCTGAGCTGCAATACTATCTAATTGGTAATTTAAAGTTTCCTCTGGGCTTTGCGCCCGTGCTATAATAGTCACTATGATGAGTAGTAACAAACTTGCTATTTTTTGCATAATTGTTGTTTTTGATGATGAATAAACTCTATTTACTTCCTATATCAATTTTAAAGGTTAGTCCCAAACCCCGCACACTTTCAATGGTTATGCTAGGATCTTGTTTAAAATACTTTCGCAATCTGCTAATAAATACGTCCATACTTCTTCCTGAGAAAAAGTCGTCGTTGCCCCAAACGTCTTTGAGGAGATCATCGCGTTTTATGATATTATTTCTATGGGTATACAAGTATTGAATTAGCATTGTTTCCTTTTCGGTTAAGCGTTGCTCCACTTCATTAAAGTGCAACAATTGTTTGCTAGCATCAAACTTATAATTCCCTATAGTCTCTATTTGTGCTTTGGTAACTTGTACTTTTTGAGTGCGTTTTAAAATATTTTTTAATCGCAATACCAAGATATCTGCTTCAAAAGGCTTTACGATATAATCATCCGCTCCAAGCTTTAAACCAATAATTCTATCTTCCTTTAATTTTTTGGCTGTCAGAAATACAAAAGGAACCTCCGGATTCATATTGATTACCTTTTCTGCCAACGTAAACCCATCCATCTTAGGCATCATTACATCAAAAACACAAATATCAAAATCATCCTTTTTAAAAATATTTAAAGCTTCTTTCCCATCTTGGGCCCAGGTAACATTAAAGCTATGAATCTCTAAATACTGCTTTAGAATACTTCCAAAATCAAAGTCGTCTTCTGCTAATAAAACTCGTGTCATGTTCTTAGTTTACAGGTATTATGATGCTAAATGCTGTCCCTTTATGTAACTCGCTCTGAAGGCTTATTTCTCCGCTATGAGCATCAATTACTTGTTTGGTGTAGTACAGCCCTAGTCCCAGCCCTTTTACGTTATGCACATTGCCCGAGGTAACTCGATAAAATTTATCAAAAATTACTTCCTTATTTTTTTCCGAAATTCCAATTCCATTGTCGGAAATATCAATTTGATATTGATTGTTCTTTAGTTGTGTTTGTACTTTAATTGCAACCGTTTCCTTTCCATATTTTACAGCATTCTCCAAGATGTTCAATAATGCAGTTGTAAATAAAAAGCGATCTATTCGAAGCATCACTTCTTTTGGTTCTATCTCTAGGGCAATGTTTAGATCTTTGCTTTGAACAGAAAGTGAAAAATCCGATACAATATTTTTGAAGTATACATCATCTACTAGCTGTTCTTTATGCAGCACCAAATCTTCAGAACCTAAACTATTGGTCATTACTTGGTCTATCAATTTTTGAAGTCTACTATTCTGACGTTCTACAATTCCCAAGGTATTTTCAAAAGCCTCTGGAGCTTCTACTATTTCTTGTTTTTTTAAACTCTTTGTTGCAATGGCCAATGTGGCCAAAGGTGTTTTAAGTTCGTGAGTGATATTATTGATGAAGTCTGTTTTAACGTCCGCTACTTTTTTTTGTTTTATTAGATTGCTTATGGAATAATAAAAAAGTCCTACTACAAACAATAGTAATAAAATAGATCCCACAAGAATTGTAACCATTCTGCCTAGCACAATTCGCTTCCACTCAGAAATATTCATTCTATCTTGGGTGTCCACTCTAAACTCAAATTCTACATCTCTAGGTTCTCCTCCATACAGTCTGCTTTCTTCTTGGTAATTGGATTGCCAACGAGCATTGCTAATTCTATATCCGGTGGCGTCATCAAAATTCTCGCCCACCAGAAAAACGGGTTTGTTTTCTTTCAATGAATAAATCGTGTCGTTCTGTACGGAGTCTAGTAATATAATTCGATGAATGTTCTTTTTGTATTTTACATCGTAGCCCAATTCACTTTTAGCGAGCTGCTCTTTATACAAACGATTGTATTCTGCATTCGAAGAATCTGCAGTTTTGGTCAATTTAAAAATAAACTCTTCTTTAGATAATGACCCATATTTATAATCTGCCAATAAGCCCATTAAACGCAAGCCCCATATTTCTTCGATATCATTTAAAGATGCTGTTTCATCATCTATCCTATTTATAACTTTCTTGGTTTCATTTAAAAAAGCATCTTTCTTTAACTCGTAGGTATTATATATAAGGTAGGCTTGTATGCTTATTAACCCCAGCAGTGTAATAATGGCAGTGCCGATAAGGATGTTTATTTTTTGTTGCATAAGGCTTTATTTCTATTGCTTCAACAATTCAAAAGTAGCGCAAAACTGATATTCTGAATAACAAATGGTATCCATTAACCCACCGTTAACCTTCATCTTTCTCTAAGCTACCATCTTTAAAGGCATAAGTAGTCTATGTTAATACTAGCTGCAATGCGCTTTTTACCTTATTAACAATGCTTTATTAGGAATGGAAATAGTCTTGATAAGGAGAAATGAAGCAAAGATGGTCTAAATTAATGTTGTTCGTCGATCAAATCCTACCGTTTAAATTTACACCACATTTTACACTAAGTTGACAACATAAATTTAGTAAACAGCTAAACTGCTCCTATCTTTGTAGTGTAATTAAGTGATAGTGTTTAACCCCAAATTGAACATTAACTTAGCCTCAAAAAAAAAGGATTTCCCAAAGTCCTTAGAACAAAACCTACTTAGCTAATAGTTTAATTACAACCAAATTTACAAGACCTACTTTACTAAAAAAGTCCTCTTTCTGGAGGACTTTTTTAGTATATGACAATTTCAAAATTGTATTTCTTTGTTTTTAATTGTTAAAGAATACTGCAGTTCATCGAACAAATTATGTCTTTTAAATTTACACCACATTATAGGTTGAATTGACAACATAAATTTAGCAGATAGACATTCTAATTCTATCTTTACATTGTAATTAAGTGATAGCGTTTAACCCCAAATTAAACAATGACTTAACCTCAAAAAAATTTGGGACTCCCCAAAGTCCCTCATAGATTAACCTACTTAACTAAAAAAGCCCCGACATAAATGCCGGGGCTTTTTTGTTGTTCCCTTTAAACTTCTTAAAAAGCGTAATTAAGACCTAAAAGCCAATAGCTTTGTAAATCGTTATCTAAATTATCAAAAGTAGGAGGGTTTGGATCTCCTACCACAAAATTATTGGTAGCAAAATTAAGCGCCTCTTGCCTGTTATTTCTTAGACCAAATTCAAATCCTACTCCTATCTTACTAAATAAGGTATATCCAAAAGAGTTAATCCATGTCCAGTTACTTAAGTCAGAGCTTTCATAACTTTGAAAAGCAGATAAGTTAGATTTAAAATTAATTTTTCCAACCTGTCTTGTATAATCAGCTACAATTTTAGCACCTAACGAAGAATTAAAAATAGCGTCGTTGTCTGCAAATACAAAGTTGTAGTTCAATGGGTGTATTACTACCACCAAATCTGTTAGAGGAGTCCAAGTAAAACCAACCCCTAAATCCAAGTAACCAGGATCATTAAAATTATTAAGAATGGTTGTTCTGTATTCTCCTAATGCAGAAACCGCCCATTTTTCACTTAGCTTTCTTCCGTACAAAGAGGTAATACTAAAAACATCTGTTGCTTGTTGAAAGCTATCATCGTCTGTAGGATCGTCTTCATTATCAAATTTAATCCAAGCAAGATTTACATTTAAAGAGTTTCTCCAGAAAAACTTCTCCTGCTTTAAATTGGCAAATCCGTTTACAGTAATACCAATGTTCCCCGTTGAGTTGTTGGGAGTTCCTTGCGCAAACCAATTGTTAAAGCCAGAAAT
Source organism: uncultured Flavobacteriaceae bacterium (assembly GCA_947500575.1). Taxonomy (GTDB): domain Bacteria; phylum Bacteroidota; class Bacteroidia; order Flavobacteriales; family Flavobacteriaceae; genus CANMSI01. The sequence continues at coordinate 134,578 of CANMSI010000005.1, forward strand.
GTTTCCTCCAATAGTACCAAAAGCTCCTGTTTTCCATCCAGGTAAGGCATCTATCTGGCCCTGCAGTGCGTCTACTCTTCCTTGAATGGCAGCAATGGAATCTTTTTTAGCTCCTTGAGCTGCTTTCAATTCCTCTTCTGTTTGAGCATAACATAATGTCATCATTAATAGTGATGCCATTGTTAAAAATACTTTTTTCATGATGTGTAAGATTAGTGTTTATTAATTATAAATAGCGTTGAATCTCTTGAGTTGAGACACGCAAAAGTAAGAAATGTCACAAAGATTTAATAATATCTTCTACTTTTTACGCTTGTATAAAGGCACGGAGGAACATGCTTCACCGTACATTACGCTTTTAGCGACGCTTTGTATTCTGGAAGTAATCCATAAATAAGCATTCGGTGGAACTGGCTTATTACTACATCCTTTTATAATCACTGGCTTGTCTTGATAGGAAGAAACATCTAAATTTTCAATAATTGACTGAAACAATGTGGTTTCTAATTGCTCTAAATTTCCCACTACTGTTTTCTTGGCAAAAGGCTGCAGTTTAGTACCAATTAACATAAAAGCCCAGCCTGGAACAATGGCATCCGTGGAGCAATCCAAAGCTACATACGCATCCGTATATTGTTCCCAGCTGTGTTCTGCAATGGCAGTTCTAAATTCTTTCTCCTTAAGAATAAATCCCTCGTAGAGCCAATCTTTAATATCCAGAACGGCACGCTTTCCTTCTGGATAATGATCTTCCAAATCGAAGGTAATTAATTGACTTTGAGCAACTTTATTGACAATCTCTTCTTCCATAATTTTTTGGTAAAAACGAGAGGAGGTACTTATAACATTCCCAGTTCTAATTTTGCTTCTTCGCTCATTAAATCTTGAGTCCATGGAGGGTCAAAAGTAATTTCTACTTCCGCATCATTTACGGAATTGATAGATTTTACTTTTTCCTCTACTTCTACGGGTAAGGTTTCGGCCACTGGACAATTTGGAGATGTAAGCGTCATTAAAATTTTAACATCGCTATCTTCATTTACTAAGACATCATAGATCAATCCTAATTCATAGATATCTACAGGGATTTCTGGATCGTATATGGTCTTTATTACTTTTACTATTTTCTCGCCTAACTCTCTGGTATCTATTGCTGTATCACTCATAATCTTCTTTTAGGACTGTTCTAATTCATTTGTGTTTGATACGCTACTGCGTATAATTTCAATTGCTTTATCATACTAACCAATCCGTTTGCTCTGGTAGGGGATAAATGTTCTTTTAAGCCAATCTCATCTATAAAATCCGTATCTGCATTCATAATATCCATCGGTTTCTGATTGCTAAACGTACGTATTAAAATGGCAATGATTCCCTTGGTTATAATAGCATCACTGTCTGCTGTAAACTGTAATTTATCTTCTTCTAAGGCGGCATGTACCCAAACTTTACTTTGGCATCCCTTTATAATATGATCATCAGTCTTGTATTGCTCTTCTATTAAAGGCAATGATTTTCCCAATTCTATCATATACTCATACCGCTGCATCCAGTCTTCAAACATAGAAAACTCGTCTACAATCTCCTCTTGAATTTCTTTTATGCTCATTGCTATTATTTATACAAAAGTACAACAACTAAACATGCTATTCAACAGATTCTGCCAATGACAGTATACGATCTATCAATGGTTTCAATTCAGCAGGAGGATTGCTATGATCCAAATGTATTATGGTAGTTGCTGTTCCTTTTGCTCTAATTAAACTAAGTTCTCCTTGAATGGCCGCATCTATCCAAAGTTTTTCCGATTCAACCTCTGTGTTCTCTGCTATATCTGTAGGGAGCTTCTCTAATAACTTCTGTAATTCTTCCCAGCTTTTCTCGGGTATTGCAACTTCAGATCTTTTGTTGGATGAACGCTCTTTTTGTATCGAGATCATTTGAGAAGAAAGCGCGATGTCGTAAAAGAGTCCTCTTGAAGATGCCTTATACGTTAGAGATGTAATCGTATTTTTCTCTTGTGTGCAGCCTTGCAAACTGCACAAAAGTAGCGTAATTATAAATAAATTTTTCATAGGTGCTAGATAATGAAAAAAGACGCCTTTCAGCGCCTTTTATCTATTAATCAATCATATAATTCTAGTTGATAAAACCATCTCTTGGACCACCTGGTGCAAAAACAGCACGCATTCTTTGCTTTTGTCCTTCAGAGAACATATACATACATGCATCGTCTACATAATCCATATAGTTCATTGTCATATCATTCGATCTACAATGCGCTGTTGGATATGATGGGCAACCGTAGTTAGGACGGTCTGAAGATGGCGTATCCGCAACGAAATCGTCTTGGCGGCATCTACCATCACCCCAAATATGTCTTAAATTTATCCAGTGTCCTACTTCGTGCGTGGTTGTTCTACCACCATCAAATGGAGAAGAAACAAAGCCAGTTGTACCAAAATATTGAGGTGAAACAACTATACCATCTGTAGCGGCGCTACCTCCAGGAAATTGAGCATACCCTAAAATTCCACCACCAATGTTACAAACCCAAATATTTAAATGTGTATCTGGAGTAATAGCATCTGAACCTCCATTGGCAGATGATTTCATAGCATCATTAGTGCCCCAAGAAGTTCTTGAAGAAGATACTCTTACCACTTGCGAAAGAGTAAAGCTAAAATCCGAATCGGCTACGCTACCCGCAAACTCCGAAGGAACCAAACCAACATCGCTATTGGTAGCATTAAAATCCTTGTTCAATACATCAATTTGAGAGTCAATTTGAGCACTGCTTATGTTTTCGTTGCTATTGTTATAAATTACATGAACAATAACAGGAATATTAATAACTCCTAAACCATCATCAACAGGTGGGTCTACCGGATCTCCTCCGCCATTTCCACCATTTCCATTCCCATTACCGCCTTTCTTTGCAGCGATAAACTTTCTTGCATTTTTCTCAATGTCATACATTTTTTTTGCCAAACCTGGATTGGCATTTAGGTTCGCATTTAATACTTTCATTGAAGCACAATCCTTCCCATTGGCTCCTTTAGAACTTACATCTGTTACCTCATCTGTGTATACATAAAAATCACTCATATCTACCTGAACTTCTTGCGCATCATTCAGGGGAGAATTCTCTTGTTCCTGTTCACAGGAAACTAAAACAAAGGCCAGCGCAGCTAGGCCCATAAATACTTTTTTCATAAAAGTTAATGTTAAAATTAGTGTTAATCGCTGGCGAAGTTATAAAATTTTAACAAATTGTCAAGTTTTTGTTAAAATTTATGTCATAATAGTAGAACATTATTGATGCATTTCATCGACGAACACGCCTAGTAATCGTAGGTTTAGGACTACAAAAAAGTTGTTAACAATTTAAATACGTGGTTTTTATGAAAGCATATTTTTAGCACGTTCTACACCAGCTACTAAGGTATCTACCTCTTCTTTGGTATTATAGAAGCTAAAACTGGCTCTTACAGTTCCAGGAATTTGAAAGAAATCCATAATGGGTTGTGCACAATGGTGCCCTGTTCTTACGGCAATTCCCAATTTGTCTAGGATAGTACCTATATCGTAAGGATGGATTCCTTCTATATTAAAGGAAATAACTGCTGTCTTGTGAGCAGTAGTGCCATATATTTTTAAACCTTCAATCTTCAAAAGCTTTTCCGTAGCATATTTTAAAAGCGCTTCTTCGTACGATGCGATAGCATCAAAACCAATGGCATTCATATAATCCAGACCTGCTCCAAAGGCAATTCCGCCGCAGATATTGGGTGTGCCTGCTTCAAACTTATGGGGAAGGTCTGCATAGGTTGTTTTTTCAAAAGTAACTTCCGAAATCATTTCTCCACCGCCTTGATATGGCGGTAATTTTTGAAGCCACTGCTCTTTTCCATACAACATACCAACACCTGTTGGACCACATACTTTATGTGCAGAAATGGTATAAAAATCAGCATCCAAGGCTCGTACGTCTGGTCGTATATGAGGAGCAGCCTGAGCACCATCCACCAACACAGCAGCGCCTACGGCATGCGCTTCATCAATAATCTTTTTAATAGGATTGATAGTGCCTAAAGCATTGGATACATGATTGCAAAATACCAGTTTGGTTTTGTTTGAAAGAAGTTCCAAATAAGCGTCCATTTCCAGGGCTCCCTCCTTATTCATAGGAATTACTCGAAGCAGGGCTCCCGTTCTTTCACATAGCATTTGCCATGGTACTATATTTGAATGATGTTCCATAGCAGACACAATGATTTCATCTCCTGCTTCTAACAAAGATGTAAAACCATTTGCTACTAAATTAATGCTATGCGTTGTACCAGAAGTAAGAATAATTTCGTGCGCTTTGGCCGCATTAAAGTGTTCTTTAATTTTTAAGCGTGCCTGTTCATAGGCATCCGTTGCTTCTTGAGACAAGGTATGTACCCCGCGATGAATATTGGCATTGTACTCACTGTAATACTTTACTATTACATCTATCACTTGTTGTGGTGTCTGAGAGGTGGCAGCATTATCTAAATACACCAAGGGCGCTCCATTAACTGTTCTTTGGAGAATAGGGAAATCTGCACGTATTTTATTTACATCGAACATAGCATAACTAATTTACAAAGATACTTACTATACTGCATATATCTTGGAGTATAACCACTTATTAAACCCGAGGGCCAGTCGTTTACAACCTTTATTGGGTTGTTAATAATATCCGTTTAGAATAAGGTTCTGTCCATCTTAAATTCATATTTTTTCAACTAGGTGCTACACAGTCTTTGGCTTGTGCGCCAGGAAATATACTTTCTAAAAAGTGTACTCTACAGATGCTTGTATTGCTGCGTTGTAATTCTGAAGATTGCCCTCGAAATCTTCCAGCTGATTACGCAATCCGATATAGAATCGTGGTGCCACTGAAATTTTATCTGTGATTTGAACACTTACCCCTACAGCGCCACCATAGTCTAACCGAAAATTTCCTGAAATCGTACTTCGATTTTCTGGAACGTCACCATTACGTTGGTCAAGGTTTTTGATTTTTGTTACCTGATTCAAAAGAAACCCAAATTGCGGCCCAAATTCGACTGCGACTCGATCATTTAGCGCAAATTTCCCTAGCACAGGAATTGTTAAATAATTGAATTGCACATTGGTTCGGATATCATTCTGATCGAATGTAACTCCTCCATTCTCTATTGTTTGAAGGTCAGAGCTGAATTGAAATCCCTGAGATGAGTAGACGAGTTCTGGTTTCAACGAAAATTTATCAGAAAATTCTACTTCAAGAAAAATCCCCCCATGCCCTGAGAATCTAAATTTAACTCCCTCTGTTAAATCCCCAACTACGGAAGCATAGTTAAGCCCAGCTTTTATCCCAAAATGTGTTTCTTGAGCAAAAATGGACATACAACAAAAGAATAAAGTCAATGCTATTCCGAGCTTCTTCACTAATTTAATCTTAAGCTTCACCTTTTAAAATGCTAATTAATTCTTGAAAAAATCTATCCAAAACGGAGTGTTCCTGCTAATTCATGGCTTTGGCTATACTCCTCTAAATCGTCATTTGTTTCACCATCACTGCAAGCCATAACACTTATAGAAAGAAATAGAACCAAGCCTGTGACATATATGTTCATTGTTGATATTAAAATCTATTTAAATGGACATAACTAGGCTGGTGGTAAAAGCTCCTAGATAAAATAAGTGTTTAACAACCTCCTGTGTAATTTATAATACCGTACTACAAATTAAACCCTAAATTAACGCCCAACTTCTTGGCAATTAGCTTATTAATTCGCGCTTTTAATTCAGGAATACGCACACTCTCTAGAACATTGTTAGTGAAAGCATACATTAGCAAAGCTTGGGCTTCCTTCTTTGGAATTCCTCTGGATTGTAAATAAAACAACGCTTCTTCATCTAACTGACCAATAGTACATCCATGCGAACATTTAACATCGTCTGCAAAAATCTCTAATTGAGGTTTTGTATTGATGGTTGCCTTATCACTTATGAGAATGTTATTATTTTGCTGAAAAGCATTGGTCTTTTGGGCAATCTTGTCTACAATAATCTTACCATTGAAAACTCCAGTAGATTTTTCCCCATAAATCCCTTTGTAGTCCTGATGACTTTCACAATTAGGTTCTATATGGTGTACCAATGTATGATGATCCACATGTTGTTTTTCTCCAAGAATAGTAACGCCTTTCATGGTAGAATCCATATACTCCCCATTCTGGTAAAAGTTAAGGTTGTTACGCGTGAGTTTTCCTCCGAAAGAGAATGTATGTACGTTGACAAAACTTTTACTTTTTTGATTTATATAGGTATTATCTACAAGTGAAGCGGTAGCCGCATCGTTTTGAACTTTATAATAGTCTACTATGGCGCTTTTGGCTGCGAATATTTCAGTAACTGAATTGGTCAACACCTCATTTGAGGTTAAACTTTGATGCCGTTCAATAACTTGTAATTCAGCATTTTCCTCTACAACAATCAAATTGCGCGGTTGTAACATCAATGAAGCTTCTTTCCCAGTTGCAAAGTGAACAATCTCTACCGGTTTCTTTGGCATTTTATTCTTGGGAATGTAAATATATGCGCCCTCTCTACTAAATGCTGTATTCAAAGTAGTTAGGGATTCATCTTTTGAAGCAACCTTATTAAAATAAACATCAATGATCTGCTTGTACATGGGCTTTGTAAGTGCCGAGCTCATTAAACAGATATCAACCCCATCATGAGTTGTTTCCGAAAGGTTAGAGCTATAAATACCGTCTATAAAAACAATTTTATAGGTGTCAATATCATGAATAAAATACTTCTTGACGTCCTTGTAATCTAGTGTATTATCTTGTTTTGGGAATATACTAAAGTCAACCTTCTGGAGGCTGTTCAATGAGGTATATTTCCACGCTTCTTCTTTTTTTGATGGAAATCCTTTCTTCTCAAAATTTTTCATGGCTTCCGCACGTACATCATGCACCGGATGATCTATATCGACGTTATTTTCGAACGCCATAAAGGAGGAAACTAATTTTTCTTTTAAATCCATAAATAACTCAATTCACAGTGGCAGTCTTCCAGTTAGCAGCATAAATGCCTACTTATACTTTCTTCTGCAAAATTATACTACAGCCTCATTTTTTATCCAATCGTATCCTTTTTCTTCCAACTCAAAGGCAAGTTCCTTGGTGCCCGATTTCACAATTTTACCGTTATGTAATACATGCACATAGTCTGGAACAATATGTTCTAGCAAACGCTGGTAGTGCGTAATAACAATCACCGCATTGTCTTTACTTTTTAATTTATTCACCCCATTTGCCACAATTCGAAGGGCATCAATATCCAAACCAGAATCTGTTTCATCTAAAATAGCCAACTTAGGTTCTAGCATGGCCATCTGAAAAATCTCGTTTCTTTTCTTCTCTCCTCCAGAAAACCCTTGGTTTAGAGAGCGAGATAAAAATTTACGATCTATTTCTAGGAGTTCCGCTTTTTCACGAATCAGTTTCAACATATCTTTCGCAGGCATATCTTCCATACCTCTTGCTTTTCTTGATTCGTTAATGGCAGTCTTCATGAAGTTTGTGACAGATACACCCGGAATCTCTACCGGATATTGGAACGATAAGAAAACCCCGTTGTGAGCGCGCTCTTCAGGTGACGTATCTTCTAAGTCTTCCCCATCTAAAAAAACCGCTCCTTTGGTAATTTCAAATTCTTCTTTTCCTGCTATTACAGAAGCCAAGGTGCTTTTACCAGAACCATTAGGGCCCATTATAGCATGTACTTCTCCTGCATTTACCTCCAGGTTAATTCCTTTTAAGATCTCTTTGTCTTCTACACTTGCGTGTAAGTCTTTAATTTTCAGCATCTGCTTAGTTCTTATTTTATTTTAAATAATTGGGTGCCTTTGGCATTTTATTAAAATCTTCTTTCTGGTGCTGTAAATACACCTTTGCATTTTTTTCTTTGGCAAAAGCTTCAAAAGCTTTCATGCTTGCCAAGGTTTGATCTAGGTCGAAATTAAAACTAGGGACTCTCATATGTTCCCTATTTTCGTATAAGTGATATAAATCTCCCGACAATAATACAGGACCATGCTCTGGCAAATCAACAAATAGAACTTGGTGTCCAGGCGTGTGACCAGGCATGGATTTGATGACTACCGAACCGTCTCCAAAGACATCAAAATCTCCTGCAAGTTTTCTCACATTCGTTAACTCTTTGATGGCATTATAGTTATCCGTATTTGTTTTTTGGGATTCTTCACTGGTAATAAAATCGTATTCCGTTTCCTGCACTAGCCAGGTAGACGAACTAAATGTATTTGCTGTTCCGCTATGATCAAAATGAGTGTGGGAAAGCGCGATATAGTCAAAATCCGAAGGACTTAATCCAATCTCACTTAATTGGTTGATAACAGAATCTTTTCTTGAAACCGTAAAATTCCCATCAGGAGATGTAAACGGTTCTGGCAAACCTACCAAAGCTTCTGGCAGACCTCCATCCCAAATAAGATTCCCGTTGGGATGACTTATTACATAGAAAGCATCTGCAAACTCTTTTGTTTGTCCTTGATAGGTGGTATCCTGCGAGAACAATTCTAGGTTATTTACCATTACCGTACCTCCGTTAAACGTGTATAGTTTTAAGGCAGGTTTAGAAATTTCTTTGGTTGTTTCATTGTCAACCGTGGCTTCTTTCTTTACTTCCTTGCAAGAAAAAATAAGAATAACAGCTAAAAGTGCAATGATTTTTTTCATGAGTTATCTTTTATCGTTTACTACTACCCTACCGAACCTTCTAAACTAATCTCTAATAATTTTTGAGCCTCTACTGCAAATTCCATAGGGAGCTTATTCAATACTTCTTTGCTAAAACCATTGACAATAAGTGCTATGGCTTTTTCTGTATCAATCCCTCTTTGATTGCAGTAAAATATTTGATCTTCTCCTATTTTACTAGTAGTTGCCTCATGCTCTATTTGAGCTGTTTTATTATTTACCTCAATATATGGAAAGGTATGTGCGCCACATTCGTTCCCCATTAAAAGCGAATCGCATTGCGAAAAGTTTCTGGCATTCTTAGCTCTACTATTTACCTGTACCAATCCACGATAACTGTTTTGTGATTTTCCTGCAGAAATCCCTTTAGAAATAATAGTGCTCTTGGTGTTTTTTCCCAAGTGTATCATCTTAGTTCCTGTATCTGCTTGTTGGTAATTATTGGTTACGGCAATGGAGTAAAACTCTCCTATAGAGTTATCTCCTTTTAGAACGCAAGAAGGATACTTCCATGTAATTGCGGAACCTGTTTCTACCTGTGTCCATGAAATTTTTGCGTTTTTCTCACATAACCCTCTTTTGGTTACAAAATTATAAACGCCCCCTTTCCCTTCTTTATCGCCAGGGAACCAATTTTGAACAGTAGAATACTTTATTTCAGCATCGTCTAAAGCAATTAATTCTACAACAGCGGCATGTAATTGATTTTCATCTCTAGAAGGCGCTGTACATCCTTCAAGGTAACTTACATAACTCCCTTCATCTGCAATAACTAGTGTTCTTTCAAACTGCCCAGTTCCTGCTTGATTGATTCTGAAATAAGTAGATAATTCCATAGGGCAGCGAACTCCCTTTGGTATGTAGCAGAACGAACCATCAGAAAATACCGCAGAATTTAACGCAGCATAAAAATTGTCTTTTTGAGGTACAATACTCCCTAGGTATTTTCGCACTAAATCCGAATGCTCTCTAATAGCCTCTGAAATGGAGCAAAAAATAATGCCTTTTTCGGCTAAAGTTTTCTTGAAGGTTGTGGCAACGGAAACTGAATCCATCACAATATCTACAGCAACTCCTGCTAATTTCTTTTGTTCATCTAGAGAAATTCCTAGTCTTTTAAAAGTGTCTAAAAGCTCTGGATCTACCTCATCCAAACTATCGTACTTTGGTTTGCTATTAGGAGCAGAATAGTATGAAATGTCCTGAAAATTCGGTTTTTTATAATCTACATTGGCCCATTCTGGCTCTTCCATCTCTTTCCAAATCCTAAATGCTTCTAAACGCCATTCCGTCATCCAATTCGGTTCTTCCTTCTTTTTGGAAATTGCAACTACAATTTCTTCACTAAGCCCCTTAGGAAAAGTATCGGCATCTATGTCTGTATAGAAACCATATTCGTATTCTTTGGTTTCTAGTTCTTTCTTTAATTCCTCTTCTGTATATGCCATATATTTTTTATTTGTCTCATTATTACAGAATAAAAAGACGCATTATCTATTTTTTAAACACTGATTATAAAGAAAAGCTTTCACCACATCCGCACGTTCTCTGAGCATTTGGGTTGTTAAAAACAAAACCTTTTCCATTTAAACCTCCAGAATATTCTAGTACAGTTCCTACGAGGTATAAAAAACTCTTTTTGTCTACTACAATACGTACCGCATTGTCTTCAAATAATTTATCTGATTCTGCGATCGCATCATCAAATTTGAGTTCGTACGAGAGCCCACTACATCCACCGCTCTTTACACCTACCCGAACATAATCGGTATCGGCGTTATAGCCTTCTTCGGTCATTAATGTAATTACCCTTTGTTTTGCTGTTTCAGAAACCTGAATCATACTTAATTGGATTTATTCTAAATAGTTTACAAATATACTATATAAGTAGTGTTTTCCCTCATTTCCTAACATTATTATAACGTATAGGGAGATAAAGAATCTCTATGAGGGTTTTTAAATAAAAAGAAAGGGGTGAATCACTTAATTTTCAAGGCAACCATATCCGATGCTCCCTTGTGCTGTAGTTCTGGAAAATCATTACTTCGAGTCTCGCCAACAAGCAGAATACTATGATCGTCCAAGCTTACGGCATCTATCCCATAGTCTAAATCTCCACCACCAAAAGATTTTTGCCAAAGCAGCTTTCCATTGGTGTCGATTTTTACAATCCAGACATCATTTTCTCCCACATTTTCTGTAACATCGCTATCCAAGCTTTTGGAATTACCGCTAAGTATAAACCCTCCATCGGCAGCGGCACTTACAGACTGTGCAGAATCGAACTGACTTCCCCCATAGCTTTGTTCCCAGACTAAATTTCCCATGTCGTCAATTTTAATAAGCCACATATCAGACTCCCCATTATTCTTGGTGACATCAATATCGGTACTAAAAGTATTCCCCACAATAACATAAGCATTGTCGTCCGTATTTGCAATATCCCATGCCTTGTCTATACCCGTACCTCCAAAAGACTGTTCCCAGACAATGTCTCCTTCGCCAGTAATTTTAATTACCCAAATATCATAACTTCCTCTACTATCAGATATGTCAAAATCATTGCTTTCCGTAGAACCCGTTAATATAAAACCTTCATCTGCCGTTTTTACAACCCCATAGGCTCTATCATTTCCTGTTCCTCCAAAAAAGCGACGCCATTCTAAATTGCCTTGTGCGTCTAATTTAATTCCCCAAAATTCTCCTACTCCATGCCTTGTAAGAAAATTTCCTTTGCTAGTTTCACCTCCTGCACCTCCAGATGCAGTAACATCTAAAAATCCAACGAAAAAGAAACCGTCATCTGCTGTTTGTACAACATCATAGGAATGATCGTGTCCCGAAAAACCAAAACTTTTCTCCCACTCTATTTCACCACTGCTATTCAATTTTAGAATCCAATTGTCATGAAAACCTTCATTATTACTTCCATCTCCATCACTGCTCATGGCATAACCAACCAACACATAGCCCTCATCTGAAGTTTGTATTACACTAGTGCCCCTATCATCTTTACTACCTCCATAGGTTCTGCTCCATTGTAAGTTGCCTGTCCCATCCAATTTTACCAACCAAAAGTCATTAACCTCCGTTGTTTTGCCAACAAGATCGCCATCCGTGCTATTCGTATATCCTAATATAGCATATCCTCCATCGGAGGTTTTAATCACAGATTGTGCTGTATCTTCATTCGTACCTCCAAAGCTCTTAACCCAATCTACTTCGCCAAGAAAAGCTGCAGGTAGAGGGATATCCGTATTTCCAGTTTCATTATCACTAGAACATCCTAGCAAACCTGCTATTAAAAAAACTATTATATATTTTTTCATCAGTTCGATTTTTGAATAACAAACAAACCAGAATTAATATCACTTATTACAATCTTCCCACTAGTAAAATAAGGGTATACGCTCCAGACACCATCAAACCCAGCCGTGTTATTTGAGGGGAAAGTGTCAAAAAACCCTACTTCATTAATAGCCCTTCCATCAATACCAGCAATATCTAGTACTCTGGCACCTGCTGTATAATTGGCTAACCAAAACTCATTGCCTTTTACATATCCATTGTGATCAATAGCGGCGGTTGTGCCTAAGTACGTTGTATGTAGTATTGGGTTGTCTAAATCTGAAAAATCAAAAACTAGGGTGCGAGAATCAAAGCCAAAATTAATTTCATCCGTCTCATCTCCTAAAATAAAATACCGTTGGTCATCTGTGAACCAACCTTGATGTGTGTATCCAATATTCCCATATTGAATGGTAGCAATTTCGAACGGATTGTTCTTATCTGTGATATCTACCAACACCACTTGGTCTTCATTGGCGCCAATAAATATTTCGCTACCACTGTAATCCATATCTGGACCATTATAGGTAATTACTTGCGCATCATGGGTATACCCATTATCGCCCCAACCTCCATCTTCTGAAGGGTTTTCAGGATCCTGAAGATTTAAAAAATGAACTCCCCCATTAAATGCATCATCTCTAGCCGTACCTACAGGATATGCATATCCCGTATTTTCATTGATAACAATATTATGCGCATTTCCAATGCCCGTATACCGTCCATCAGCTGAAAAAATTTCAGGGGCATTTGTTACATTTCGAAGGCGCGTTAAATCAAATATTTGCATTCCATGATTGGCTGCTTCTGATACAATATAGGCATGATTTTGATATACTTTTACATCTCTCCAGGAACTAGAACTGGTTGCTGTGGGTAACTTTCCAAGGTAAACAAGGTTTTCTTCATCCGTTATATCTACAAAAGCAGTTCCGTTGTTGAGTCCAACAAGGGCGTATTCTCTATTGGTCATTGGATCTGTCCACCCCCAAATATCATTTCCAGAATTGGCTTGGAATGTGTTCAAAGAGATGCGTCCCACTAAATCATATCCATTGCAAGGATAAATGCCGGCCATTCCGTTTTCACAAGGCGTAATACCAGTTGAAGGGATAAAACCCCCATCGTCGTCATTGGGCATATTTGTACCACCATTATCATCATTGGAACAGCTCATCACCAGAAAAGTGATGGCTATGAAACTTAACTTCCTCATAGCATAAAGATTAAAGGATTAGCGTATTCTTTTAAGTAAAGATACAATTTAATAGATATCCTACTTATTTTTGCCGCATGTTAGAAGATAAAACTCCAAAACGAACAACTTTAGAAGAATTAGGTGAATTTGGTCTTATTGAGCACCTCACTAAAAACTTTACCAATAAACAGATTTCCACCATAAAAGGAATCGGTGATGATGCCGCTATTCTCGATTTTCAAGAAACAAAAACGGTGGTCTCTACAGATTTGTTAATAGAAGGAGTCCATTTTGATTTAAGCTATATGCCTTTAAAACATTTGGGGTATAAGGCGGTTATGGTAAACCTCTCCGACATTTATGCAATGAATGCAAAGGCAACACAGATAACGGTTTCCTTAGCCGTATCAAACCGGTTTCCTTTAGAAGCCTTAGAAGAATTTTACCAAGGAATTGCTTTAGCTGCAGAAACCTATAAGGTAGATTTAATTGGAGGTGATACTACCTCTTCCACAAAAGGAATGCTGATAAGTATTACGGCCTTAGGGACCGTTTTGGAAGAAAACATTACTTATAGAAATGGCGCTAAACCTAACGATTTACTAGTGATAAGTGGAGATCTTGGGGGTGCGTATATGGGATTACAAGTACTGGAAAGAGAAAAAGAAGTATTTAAAGTAGATCCTAATAACCAACCTGATCTTTCGCCTTATTCTTATATTATTGAACGACAATTAAAACCAGAAGCAAGAAAAGATATCCCAACCTTATTAGAAAGCTTGGATGTGAAACCTAGTGCGATGATTGATATTAGCGATGGACTTTCTTCTGAAATTTTACATCTCTGCAAAGAAAGTAAGGTGGGTTGCAATCTGTTTGAAGATAAGATTCCGTTGGATCCAACGGTCATTTCTTCCTGTGAAGAATTTAATTTGGATAGTACTTTGGTAGCACTTAGTGGTGGAGAAGATTATGAGCTTTTATTTACAATAGATCAATCTGCATTCCCAAAAATAAAAGGAAACCCTAATCTAACAGTCATAGGTCATATGGCTTCTGAAAATGAGGGAGCACACTTAATCACTAGGGGTAACACTAAAATTCCTTTGGTAGCACAAGGGTGGAATGCCTTAGGTAAAACATAAATGGAAATTGTATTAAGTATTGGTCTTGGAGCAGGAATTCTAATGCTTTTTGTCTTAATTTTTAAGCAACAAAAGAAGCATGAGGATTATTATTTTCTCTTCTGGATACTGGCTGTTCTCTTACAAATTTGTTTTTACCAAATAACACTTTTCCAATATCCCTTAGAAGGATTTTTCGCAATTGCTGGTTTTGCACTCCCATTACTAAGTGCACCTCTTTTATTCCTTTATATTACCCATTTAGTAGGAAAGCCAATAAAGGTTACTCAAATACTTCTTCATCTTAGTACCTATGTTTTATATGTTGCTTTTTTTCTAACAGTTCATTCTATTTCAAAAGGCACTATCATTGCAGAAAAGGGCTACCTCTTAATGGAAGCAACTCCTTTCTGGATGCCCTATTATGCCATTCCTTTGGCCATTTCAGGCTTTGTATATACTCTTTGGACATGGATACTCCTAAAGGAACATCAAAAAAATATTCCACATCTTTTTTCATTTGAGGAAAAAGTGCATTTAAAGTGGGTAGAGTACATTGTTTATAGCTTTGTGGCACTCTTTATTATTGCGAGCTTTCTTATTTTTGGTGCCACCCAATTTGGCTTATTTCCAATTTATTTTGCCTTCGCCTTTGTAGGAATTGCACTTGGCCTAATTCTAGTATCTTTTGGTTTTTATGGTTTTAGACAAACAGCAGTTTTTACGAATAATCACTTAAGCTTTGCACAACAAAAGGTACTAGTAGAGGATATAAAACCCCTACATACTTCCTATTCAAAATCTGGTCTTAGCGCAGATGATATAGAAAAACATGCCTCCAAGTTAACGGCTTTTATGAAACTTAAAAAGCCCTATTTAAAGGAAGATCTTACATTGATTTCTTTGTCCGCGATGTATGACTTAAGCCATACACAACTTTCACAAATTATTAACCAACATTTTGGAGTCAACTTTTACGATTTCATTAATCAATATCGAATAGAAGAAGCAAAGCAAATGCTTAGTTCTTCCAAATTTGATCATCTCTCTATTCTTGGTATCGCATTTGATTGCGGCTTTAAATCAAAATCTTCTTTTAATAGGTATTTTAAAAAATACTTAGGAACCACCCCTTCCGAATTCAAAAGAAACATATAGGTGTCAGCCGATAGGTTGGGTCGTGTCTTTTAGATACTCCATTTAGTTTTGTCCAAGTCTCTTTACGGGGCCTCTAAAATTCTACTTCTTTACCCATCTTAAACGTATACCATGGATCAATTTACTCTCGCTCATAAAATAAATATTATAATTCATGTCTTTGCCGGATCTACTGCGCTAATAGTAGGCATACTCATTCTTATTGCAAAAAAAGGAAGGACACTGCATAGGCGTTTAGGACGAATTTTTCTTGTTCTTGTAGCGATCGTTATAGGCACCGGGCTTCTAGGTGTTTTTGCATTTGGGAGAAATAGCTTCTTAGTAGTACTGACTTTATTAAGTGCTTATTATGCATATTCTGGATATCGCATTTCCAAAACAAAAAAGAATGTTGTTCAACTCATTGATGTTTTTGTGGCACTTGTTTCGGTAAGTTCAGGAATCTATTTTATCTATTTCCTTAAATCGATTGGAATGATGTGGAGCCCTGTAACAATTTATGCCACTGTTGGCGCATTGTTTTTAATTGTTACTTATGATTTTTTAAGATATTTAATTCCTGCCAAGCGGTATAAAAATATTTGGCTTTATGAACATATCTATAAAATGATTGGTGCTTTTACAGCTTTATTTGCCGCATTTGTAGGAACGGTATTCCCTGACTATAAGCCCTACAGCCAGGTATTGCCCTCTGTATTTGGAAGTCTGTTAGCTATTGGGTTTATGGTTTGGCAGTATAGAAAAGGAATGGCCAAAATAGGAAATAACTAAAAAAAAGAATTCCCAAAAAAAAAGCACAATCCTAGCTTCGCAATCACGGGGCACATGATTGAATCGCATAAGTAGACGTACTAAATTTTCAGGAATAACTTTAAAATTCCAATCTCCGCTTAGAGTCAGAATTCGGTTGCCAAAGCATAGTTATGCCACTTGTTGTTGGGTGGCTCTATGTCTTTTTTGATAAAGATGTTCAAGGGTATTATTGATATCTTGTAACTCAGGAGTTAAAGCAGAAAGATTTCCACTTACATCCGTGGTTACTTCCTTAGCGCAATGCATGCACTTGTATTCTTTTATATGTAGTGTTACTTTTTTTGAAACAATGTAGCGATGTCCAAAAATACTGCAGCAAAAGCCACTTAGTCTTGAGCCATAGTTAGAAATTACTTTTTTCATGCTTGTAGGTTTTAAACTGCACTGAAAGGTTTTGGGACCTTTAATGCAAACGATTTGGGTACTTTGGGTTACTCTTGCTTTGCTATTTAAACAAATGCTTTAACTATGAACGTACGGTCCTTGCTTTTTATTGGGTGCAATCGATATTTTTTACGATTTTTTCGATGAACGTATTTTTTCTCGATGAACGGTGTTTTTTTTCTGACGATATTCATATTTGCCATCACACCATTTTCACTTATCTTTCCAATCAATTTAGTAAAATGCAAAACCGAAAAGAAACCCTTGTTACCGCCTTTGCTTTGTTTTCACTTTTCTTTGGTGCAGGAAATTTATTGCTGCCACCTCTTTTAGGTTATAATGCTGGTGAAGCTTGGGGATGGGTTACCTTAGGTTTTATAATTACCGCTGTAGTGATTCCAATTTTAGGAATCTTGGCTCATGCCAAATTGCAGGGCACTATGTTCGACTTTGGGAAAAAGGTATCTCCTTTGTTTAGTACAATCTATTGTATCATTGTATACCTCATTTCTATTACGATTCCGTCACCAAGAACAGCATCGGCCACTCATGAAATTGCAATACACCCAACTTTTGGAACAAGTCCTTTATTAACTAGTAGCATTTATTTTGCATTGGTTCTTGTTTTTGTTTTGAATAGAACAAAGATTTTAAATTTCATTGGAAAATTTCTAACTCCTTTCATTGTGCTTATTTTATGTATGGTAATTGGGATTGGATTGTTTTCAAATGAGATGACCATGAATACTTCCATTTTTAAAGCCCCTATTGTAGATGGAATATTGGAAGGATATCAAACGTTTGATGCTATTGGAGCTGTGGTAGTAGGGGCTGTTATAATTATTTCTTTAAACCTAAGAGGGCATACTTCATTTGAAGCCAAAAAAGAAATAATTACCAAATCTGGAATTATTGCTGGCAGTGGTCTATTTATAATTTATGCCGGTTTAATTGCAGTAGGAGCGTTTTTTGGAGCAGATATTTTTGTTGATCAAGAATTGAGTAGCGATATGCAAAGAGCTTCGCTTCTTAGGGGTATTAGCATAGCTTCCTTGGGAACCTTTGGCAATAGCGTATTGAGTGTTCTCATTTCGCTGGCTTGTTTTACAACGGCCGTTGGCATTATCACAGGAACAGCAGATTATTTTAAAGGCCTGTTTAAAGGGTCTCAATTGGCCTATGTGCTAACAGGAATTATTGGTTGTGCCATTGGTATTCTAGTAGGGCAATTAGACTTTCATTCCATTATTGTCATTGCCATTCCCGCCTTAATGATCATTTATCCCATTACCATTGTATTGATCCTATTAAATGTGGTTCCAAATAACTATGCATCTTCCTTTGTTTTTAGAGCAGTAGTCATTACTACCATTCTATTTAGTATTCCAGATTTTCTTGGAAGTCTAGGATGGGGAACAGACATAGCTCCCATTCAAAAGTATATTCCTTTAAGTGAATATAGTATGGGGTGGGTATTGCCTGCTTTGGTGGTTTTTATCCTTGCTAATCTAAAAAGTGGATTCCGATCCGTGCAAAAGATCTAAAAAAGAAACTATCAAGCTTGGCTCTATTTCGCCATTAAATCTTCTATTTCGTCTACTTCAATAGGAATGTTTTGCATTAAATTAAAAGGAACCCCATTTTCCTGAATAACCACATCATCTTCAATACGAATTCCCATTTGTTCCTTTGGAATATAGATTCCTGGTTCTACCGTAAATACCATTCCGGCTTTCATAGGCGTTTTTAATGCTCCATAATCGTGCGTGTCCAAACCAATATGATGACTTGTGCCATGCATAAAATACTTTTTATAAGCAGGCCAATCCTTGGATTCGTTTTGCACATCGGCCTTATCTAGTAATTTCAAATCCAACAGTTCGGAAGTCATTATCTTGCCCACCTCTTTATGATAGTCTGCCCATAAAGTTCCTGGCAGAAGCATTTTAGTAGCTTCATCTTTCACTTTTAAAACGGCATTATATACTGCTTTTTGCCTGTCCGTAAATTTCCCGTTTACAGGAATTGTTCGCGTCATATCACTGGAATAGTTAGCATATTCCGCCGCCACATCCATCAATAACAAATCGCCATCTTTACACTGAAGGTTGTTCTGAATGTAGTGCAACACATTGGCATTGGATCCAGAGGCAATAATGGGCGTGTACGCAAATCCTTTGGATCGATTTCTAACAAATTCGTGTAAATACTCTGCTTCTATTTCATATTCCCATACGCCTGGTTGTACAAAATTTAAAATACGTCTAAATCCTTTTTCAGTAATATCACAGGCCTTTTGCATCAAAGCAATTTCTTGAGGTTCTTTTACTCCTCTTATATCTTGAAGAATTGGGTTGCTTTTTGCCCAACGGTGTGCCGGAAACTTTGCTTTACAGTCTAAAATAAAACGATCTTCTCTTGTCTGCGTTTCTACCGCTTGCCTATAATGTTCATTGGTATTAAAGTAAACTGTATCTGCTTCTGTCATGAGATCAAAAAAGATCTTTTCAAATTCAGAATGCCAATACACCGTTTGAATCCCAGAAACTGCTGTGGCTTTTTCTTTCGTTAATTTTTCTCCCTCCCATACGGCTATATGTTCATTTGTTTCTCTGACAAATAAAAGCTCTTTGTGTTTTTCATTTAAGGCATTTGGAAAAAGAACAAGAATTGTTTCTTCTTGGTCTGCACCACTCAGATAAAAAATATCACTATGCTGTTCAAAAGGCATGGTACTATCTGCGCTAATAGGATAGATGTCATTAGAATTGAAAACCGCTACACTCTTAGGCTGCATTTGTGCCGTAAATTTCTTACGATTGCTGATAAACAATTGGGAATCTATGGGATGGTATTTCATGCTATTTCTATTTCTTCAAAAATAGCAATTTAAGGGCAATAAAAAAGAGGACTCCAATGGAGCCCTCTTCCTAATAAAAAGTCTGGTTGACTATTTAGAAATAGCTTTTTTAACGGCTCCAATAATGGCCATTACAACACCGCCTCCAACTCCTCCGCCGGCAACACTACCGAGGATACTGGACATGTCCATGCCTCCAACAACTGCTTCCGTTGCTGCGGTAGCATCGGTTCCTGTCGCTGCTGCACCTCCTAAGCCTAGCATTCCAATAAGTTGACCACCAAGGCCTCCTCCTAAAATTCCGGCAATAGAATTTCCAACAGTTCCTAAAGACAAGTTTTTCAATAATTTCCCAGCCACATTACCTCCTAAGGCACCAGTGACAAGTTGAATAATTAACGGTAAATACTCTTCCATTGTAATTAGTTTAGTTGATTATATAACAATAAATTAACAAAAATTTAGTCTAATACGCAATTTTAAGCTTCCAAATATTTGATTATGAGAAAAATTGAGCTTGTTTTTAGCATATTTTTGAAAGTTTTGCATGGGCCTTACAATTTCATAACTTCACCAAGCAAATTCAAATAAAACCACCTATGAAACGCCTTTTTTTTACAGTATGTCTTGTGTGTTACTCCTTAAACGCGCTTGCACAGCAAATAGCAACAGCCCCTGAAGCAGTTACCGATGCCATTGAGCAAAAAACGCAAATGGAACAAAATTCAATCGTAAAGAATATTCCATTTAAAAATATTGGTCCTACGGTAATGAGTGGTAGGGTGGTAGATGTGGATGTAAACCCGCAGAACCCAAATGAATTTTATGTTGGATATGCATCTGGAGGCTTATGGCATACTAAAAATAATGGTACTTCTTTTGTACCCATTTTAGACAGTTCTGAAACGCAAAATGTAGGAGATATCGCGGTTGATTGGAGCACTGGAACCATTTGGGTGGGAACAGGGGAAAATAATTCATCGCGATCTTCATATGCCGGAATTGGAATTTTAAAATCTACAGACCAGGGAGAAACATGGAAAAATATGGGATTGGCAGACTCGCACCACATTGGCCGTATTCTTATTAACCCATCCAATCCAAATGAAGTAGTGGTAGGTGTTACTGGACACTTATATACTCCTAATGAAGCACGTGGTGTTTATAAAACTACAGATGGTGGTCTTACGTGGTCCAAGACCTTATTTGTGAGCAATAGTTCAGGGATTATCGACTTGGCGATGGCACCTAATAACTTCAACATTCAGTATGCGGCGGCATGGGAAAAGGATAGAAAAGCTTGGAATTTTACTGGAAACGGATCTGGTTCTGGAATTTATAAAAGTACTGATGGAGGGAATAGTTGGAATTTAATTTCTAATACTCAAAACGGTTTCCCAACTGGGGAAGGCGTAGGAAGAATAGGTTTGGCTGTTTTTGATGAAAACACCGTTTATGCAGTACACGATAGCCAGTTTAGAAGAGCGCAGACGGCTCCAAGCAAAAAAAAATCTGATGCCTTGGTGAAAGACGACTTTAAAGAAATGGATGCGGGTAGTTTTTTAAAGTTGGATGATAAAAAGTTAAACGCCTATCTAAAAACGAATGGCTTCCAAGAAAAATATAGAGCGGCGAATGTAAAGCAAATGGTGCGGAGCGGTGTTGCCAAACCATCAGATCTAGCTTCGTATTTGGAGAATGCAAATTCGCTTTTGTTTGACACTCCCGTAGTGGGTGCCGAAGTATATCGAAGCGATAATGCCGGAGGTTCATGGAAAAAAATGAACTCGGATTATATAGATGATTTATTCTATAGTTATGGCTACTATTTTGCTCAAATCAGGGTAGATCCCAGCAATAAGGAAAAAATATACCTTGCCGGTGTTCCTCTGATCAAATCAGAAGACGGTGGTAAGACCTATACCTCTATCAGTAAGGAAAATGTGCACGCGGATCATCATGCACTCTGGATTCATCCAAAAAATCCAGGTCATTTAATCAATGGAAATGATGGGGGTATCAATATCTCTTACGATGATGGAGCGCATTGGATAAAAAATAACTCCCCTTCGGTAGGGCAGTTTTACTATATCAATGTAGATAATGAAGAGCCTTATAATGTATATGGTGGGTTGCAAGATAATGGTGTTTGGAAAGGAGCACATACGGCCACGGAAAATAGCCGTTGGCATCAAACGGGCCAATATCCATGGAAGTCCATTTTAGGAGGAGACGGCATGCAGGTGCAGATAGATAATAGAAATCACAATACGGTGTATACAGGCTATCAATTTGGTAATTACTTTAGATTGGAATTGGATACCCAAAAAAGAACTTACATACAGCCTAAGCACGAATTGGGTGAGACACCTTATCGTTTTAACTGGCAAACTCCCATTCTTTTATCTCCGCACAACCAAGACATTCTCTATTTAGGAGGCAATAAATTGCATAGATCTTTTAATAAAGGAGACGATTGGGAGGCTATTTCTGATGATCTTACCAGAGGAGGGAAACAAGGAAATGTTGCTTATGGAACGTTGACTACCATTTCTGAATCTCCTTTTAAATTTGGTATTATTTATACAGGTAGTGATGATGGCATGATTCAAGTAACAAAAAATGGCGGCGGTAGTTGGAAAGAAATTGGACAAAATATTGACCTAAATCTGACAGATCTTTGGGTAAGTAGGGTAGCTGCTTCCAAACACAAGAAAGAACGTGTATATATAAGTTTAAATGGTTATAGAAATGATAACTTCACTCCTTACATCTACATGAGTAACGATTATGGGGTTACATGGAAGAGTATCGCTGCTAACATTCCTGCTTCCCCCGTCAACGTAGTTTTGGAAGACCCCTCTAATGAAAATTTATTATTTGCAGGTACAGACAATGGCGTCTATGTTTCTTTTAATCAAGGAGGTTCCTGGGAGGTATTTCAAAATGGAATCCCGAATGTAGCCGTTCATGATTTGGTAATTCAGCCAAAAGCCAAGCATCTTTTAGTAGGTACTCATGGAAGAAGTATTTATACCACCAGTATTGCTCATTTACAACAAATGACTCCGGAAGGGATGACAGAAGACCTTGTTCTGTTTCCAATAGACAATGTGAAACACTCCAGACGATGGGGCAATGCATTTAGCAGTTGGTCCAAACCAAATACACCGGGAATTGACGTTTCCTTTTATGTGAATACCGCCCAAAATTGTGTTGTAAAAGTAAGCACCTTAGATGGCATTGAAGTGAGTTTCCTGGAAATGCAAGCGAGCAAAGGTTTTAACATTGCATCCTACGATTTGGCTTTTTCTAAAAAGGGAAAATTAGCCTATCTAAAAAAGAATAAAAAAGAACTAAAGGAGGCCAAGGATGGTAAAACCTATCTACCTAAAGGGGGGTATGTAATTGAGTTATTTTCCAATGGAAAGAAGACGTCTCAAGAGTTCGAAATTGAGTAATTCTTTTCCTTAAAACTCGTGAATCTTTTAAAAACCTTGAACCGACTCACTAGTCGGTTTTAGGTTCTTATGGGTTTGTTCTCACAGTCCAAGCGTATCGATTTTGATGGGTATTTTATCGATTAACGTCCTATTTGTAGTGATTTACACCTTCAATAGTGTTTTTACAAACCATATGGTTTGTAAAACTTTCCTTTTTTGATCTCAAAAGAAACCCTTTTAAGCAATATCCTGATAAAAATTCTTGAGATTTCAATTATTTCCCCATATGAAAAAGGGCATCACCTTGGTTCACTACTGCTTGGTGATTAATGCAAAATATATGACCGTTATAAGGGGCTTTTATGGTCTTATTTCGCTTGGCCGAAGTATCCGTAATTAATCCTAATATCTGTCCTTTATCTACGGAACTACCATTCGTAATTTTTGGTATAAACATTCCAGCAGTAGGTGCTCGTAACCACCTTCGATCATTCAGATGAATGGTTCTTGTTTGTTCTGCATAGTTATTTGTATTCGTAGTAGCTATCATTTTGAAGTGCTCCAGAATATTTAAAATACCCTGCATCCCTTCTTTTAGAGCATAATCATCAAAACGCATGCTCTCTCCTGCTTCGTATACAATGGTAGGTTTTCCCATTTTATAAGCAGCATTTCTAAACGATCCTTTGATTAATTTGGAAGAAAAAGAAAAAGGAGCATTGAAAATTTCTGCCAATTCCTTGCTTTTTATATCCTCGCCGGTATACCTGGCCTGAGGGAAATTATGACGTTGGGCACTGCCTGTGTGCAAATCAATACCTAAATCAATTTGAGGTAAAATCTCTGAGGTATAATGATAGGCCATTCTACTAGCCATAGAACCCGTTCTAGTGCCAGGAAAACTTCTATTTACATCTTTTCCATCAGGAACATCGCGCGAAAAATGAATGAACCCAAACACATTGAGCAAAGGCACAACAATTACTGCGCCTTTTTTAACCTTAAATCGTTTCTCTTGAAGCATTCTACGAACAATCTCAATGCCATTAATTTCGTCGCCATGAAGACCGGCCTGAATCAGCAGTGTAGGCCCTGGTTTTTTAGCATTAAAAACGTGTACAGGAATATCAATTAACGTACCAGTAGGAAGTCGATCAATATTAATATGCAATAATTTATCCTCTCCCGGCGATACTTTTTCGCCTCTAATAGTAATGTCTTTATTTTCTTCTTCGAGCTCCATTTTTTTCAACAAATAAAATAATTTCTCTAGCTATATTTACTCCTGTAGCTCCCTCTATTCCCTGTAAACCTGGAGACGCATTTACTTCAATGAGCAAGGGTCCCTTTTTAGACCGTATAAGGTCTACCCCAGCAACACCAATTCCTAAATATTTTACAGCATTTAAGGCTATATATTGTTCCTTACCGGTGGGCTGGATTACTTCTGTATGGCCTCCCCTATGTACATTGGATCTAAACTCTCCCACCTCGCTAGTGCGTTTCATACTAGCCACTATTTTATTGCCCACCACAAAAATGCGCAAATCCTCCCCATTAGATTCCTCAATAAATCGTTGAATAAGTATACTGGTATCCATCTTATAAAAGGTATCTATAATGGATTTAGCAGATTTTTTACTTTCTGCAAGAATGACACCTAGTCCTTGAGTCCCCTCTTGTAATTTAATAATTACAGGACCTCCTCCTAGCAATTCTATTTGTTCTTCAATCGTTTCTGGATTCACAGAAAACACCGTTTCAGGGATTGGAATTCCCTTACGCGCCATAATTTGAAGGGTTCTTACCTTATTTCTTGCCCTTGTTATACTTAAAGAGCGGGCAGTGCTAAACACATTATTCATTTCAAATTGCTTCACAATGGCAGCCCCATGCCTTGTAACCTTAGCGCCTATTCTAGGGATTATGGCATCAAACTCATCAGTAATATTTTCATCTTGAAAGAACACTTGGGGCTTCCCAGCACCTAATTTTACAGAACATTTGGTATGGTCTATCACTGCTATACGATGCCCTCTTTTCTCTGCTTCTTCTGCAATTCTCCTTGTAGAATATACATTTCGGCTCACAGATAGTAGTCCAATGTCCATTAAAACCAAGTTAGTGTTTAGAATCAGTATGTAATATCGGGCAAAAATTACATTCATACCAAAACTTGAGTGATTATATTCTGTATATCTCCTTATTAAGGGTGCAAGAATTTTCAAGTTGTTTCATGTTTTGTCCATATTTCCAACGTTTGAGACGAATACTCTAAACAATAAGAGTGTTTCCGTTTAAAATGGGTCTAAATACGATACTAAAACACGGCAAAGTTTGTTAATAACTTGCCTGTACAGTAAATTTGCATTAAAAATAACTACCTCATGAGCGGTTTGATTAAATCATCTATTGCCAGAAAAGTAGTAATGGCCCTTTCTGGTCTTTTTCTGGTTTTCTTTTTAGGACAACACTTTACAATTAATATCACCTCCGTTATTGACCCAGAAACTTTCAATTCTTGGTCTCATTTTATGGGTTACAATCCCATAGTTCAGTACCTATTACAACCTATTTTAATAGCAGGGGTAATTGTTCACTTTGTAATGGGTTTTGTATTGGAAATTAAAAACAACAGTGCTAGAGGAGTAAAATATGTAAAGTATAAGGGCAGTGCAAACGCTCCCTGGGTCTCTAGAAATATGATCATCTCTGGATTGGTAATCCTAGCTTTTCTTGGATTGCATTTTTACGATTTTTGGATCCATGAAATGACGTATAAATATATAGATGGTTCTCCTGAAAACCCTACAAGGTACTATGCAGAAACAGTAGAAAAGTTTGCCCCCATATGGCGCACGGTATTGTATGTCATTTCTTTTGCATTGTTAGGGCTTCACCTATGGCATGGATTTGCATCTTCTTTTCAAAGTGTTGGTGTGAATAACAAATACAGCGGCGCTATCAAAAATTTTACAAAACTATATGCGATAGCAATCCCGGCAGGGTTTATTTTCATTGCATTATATCATCATTTTAATCCTATAACGCACTAATCATGGCAGTATTAGATTCCAAAGCACCAAGCGGTCCTTTAGCTGACAAATGGACCAAGCATAAGAACGAAATAGATTTAGTGAATCCGGCCAACAAACGTAATATCGATGTTATAGTTGTAGGTACGGGACTGGCTGGTGGTTCCGCCGCAGCAACACTAGCAGAATTAGGGTACAATGTTAAGACTTTCTGTTATCAAGATTCTCCAAGAAGAGCTCACTCTATAGCGGCTCAAGGAGGTATTAATGCAGCAAAAAATTATCAAGGAGATGGAGATAGTAATTACCGCCTCTTTTACGATACTGTGAAAGGTGGGGATTATCGTTCTAGAGAAGCCAATGTGTACCGATTAGCAGAAGTGTCTTCAAATATCATTGACCAATGCGTTGCGCAGGGAGTTCCTTTTGCAAGAGAGTATGGAGGACTTCTAGACAACCGCTCGTTTGGCGGGGTGTTGGTGTCTAGAACTTTTTATGCCAAAGGACAGACAGGACAACAACTTCTCTTAGGTGCTTATGCAGCTATGAACCGTCAAATTAATCGAGGGAAGATACAAGCTATGAACCGTCATGAAATGATGGACCTCGTATTGGTTGATGGAAAAGCAAGAGGTATTATCGCTCGAGATTTGGTTACTGGAGAGATTGAAAGACATTCGGCACATGCGGTTGTTTTGGCAACAGGGGGTTATGGAAATGTATTTTTCTTATCCACTAATGCCATGGGAAGTAATGTAATGGCAGCTTGGAGAGCCCATAGAAGAGGTGCTTTCTTTGCCAATCCATGTTTTACACAAATACACCCTACTTGTATTCCTGTTTCTGGCGATCATCAATCTAAGCTTACATTGATGTCTGAATCTTTACGAAATGATGGTCGTATTTGGGTGCCAAAACGAATAGAAGATGCCAAAGCGATAAGAGAAGGAAATTTAAAGCCAACGCAGCTTAAAGAGGAAGATAGAGATTACTATTTGGAAAGAAGGTATCCTGCTTTTGGAAATTTAGTCCCAAGAGATGTTGCTTCGAGAGCAGCTAAAGAGCGATGCGATGCTGGTTTTGGAGTAAACAAGACTGGAGAGGCGGTTTTCTTGGATTTTGACGCGGCAATTATGCGCTATGGCAAGGAAAAAGCACTTACTTCTGGTATGAAAGATGCAGATAATGCGAGCGTTAGAAGGCTTGGAGAAGAAATTATTGAGGCCAAATACGGGAATCTTTTCCAGATGTATGAAAAAATTGTAGATGAAAACCCATATAAAACCCCAATGCAAATCTATCCTGCAGTGCATTACACTATGGGAGGTCTTTGGGTAGATTATAACTTGCAAACAACCATTCCTGGTTGTTATGCAGCTGGGGAAGCTAACTTTAGTGACCATGGTGCCAACCGTTTAGGAGCATCTGCATTAATGCAAGGCTTAGCAGATGGCTATTTTGTGCTTCCATATACCATTGGAGATTATTTGTCTAATGATATTAGAACGGGTACGATTCCTACGGATTCTCCAGAATTTGATGCAGCAGAAAAAGATGTCAAAGATCGAATTGCTAAATTAATGGGCGGCAAGGGAACTCATTCCGTAGATTATTACCACAAAAAGCTGGGAAAAATAATGTGGAACAAATGTGGAATGTCTCGTAATGCCAAAGAGCTGCAAGAAGCAATTGACGAGATTGCTGCCTTGCGTTCAGATTTCTGGGAGAATGTTAAAATTCTGGGTAGTGCAGACACCATGAACCAAGAGTTGGAAAAAGCAGGTCGGGTGGCAGATTTCTTGGAACTAGGAGAATTATTTGCTAAAGATGCCTTGACCAGAAATGAATCTTGTGGAGGGCATTTTAGAGAAGAATATCAGACCCCAGAAGGAGAAGCACTTAGAGATGATGAAAACTTTAAGTTTGTTTCTGCATGGGAATACAAAGGAGCACCTAAAGAAGCCGTTTTACACAAGGAGGAGTTGGTGTACGAAAATATTGAATTGAAAACAAGAAGTTATAAATAGTTCATGTTTGATTGTTTTAAAGCGCGGGATACAGAACTGCTCTTAATTAGCAAGCAACAACAAAAGAAAAACTATGAAATTACACTTAAAAATATGGCGTCAAAAGGATGCTAGTTCTAAAGGACAGATTAAAGAATACCCTTTAAATGGTGTAGAAGGTGATATGTCTTTTCTAGAAATGTTAGATGTTCTAAACGAAGAACTAATTAATAAGGGAGAAGAACCCGTGGAGTTTGACCATGATTGTAGAGAAGGAATCTGTGGTAGTTGTTCTTTACAAATTAATGGAGAGCCTCATGGGCCAGATCGCATGGTGACTACGTGTCAATTACACATGCGGAAGTTTAAGGATGGGGATACAATTGTGATTGAGCCCTTTAGAGCTAAGGCCTTCCCTGTTTTAAAAGATTTAATTGTAGATCGCAGTTCTTTTGATAGAATTCAACAGGCCGGTGGATATATATCTGTGAATACCTCTGGAAATACGGTAGACGCAAATGCCATTCCTATTGAAAAAGAAAAGGCAGATGAGGCTATGGATGCAGCTACCTGCATTGGATGTGGAGCATGCGTTGCTGCTTGTAAAAATGCAAGTGCCATGTTATTTACTTCGGCCAAAGTTTCTCAGTTTGCGCTTTTGCCCCAGGGACAGGTGGAAGCAACGGAGCGTGTTCAAAATATGGTACGTCAAATGGATTTAGAAGGATTTGGTAATTGCACCAACACAGGAGCTTGTGAAATTGAGTGCCCTAAAGGAATTTCCTTAGAAAACATTGCCCGTCTAAATAGAGAATATTTAACCGCTTCTTTAAAAGGCTAAGAAATTCTGTAAAGAAGAGCCCTTAGAAATTACAAAAAACCTCGAGCGTAAACTCGAGGTTTTTTTGTGTCCCATATTAGTTAATAAATACCTTTATATTTAAACTATGAAAAATACTGTTTTATCTCTTGGTCTGGTGCTAATTTTCTCTTTGCAAAGTTGCGCACAAGATACCCTAGTAGCTTCTTTTGATGAAGAGCAACTCCTAAATAGATTGGAAATCCTTTCTTCTGATAAATTTGAAGGCAGGAAAACGGGAGAAAAAGGAAATGCATTAGCAAGAGCATATATTATTGAGGAGTTTAAAAAAACAAAAGCACTTCCTTTTGGGAATACATATGAGCATCATTTTACCTTTAAAACCAAAAATGGCACTGCGTATGACGCCGTAAATGTTCTGGCCCTTTTCAAAGGTACCACTACGGAAGATGAATATATTGTGATAAGTGCCCACTATGATCATTTGGGTATTAGTGAGGGGAAAATATACAATGGGGCAGATGACGATGCTTCTGGTGTATCCGCATTACTAAGTTTTGCAGAATACTTAAGTAAAAACCCTCCGAAACATTCCGTTATTCTTGCCGCTTTTGACGCTGAAGAATTAGGGCTTCGTGGGGCTTCCTATTTTGTTGATAAAATGAAAAATCAAAAAATAGTAGCGAACATGAATATGGATATGATCAGTAGAAGTAAGAAAGATGAACTTTATGTGGTAGGTGCACGTTATAATGATCAATTAAAAACCATAATCCAAAACTTTAAAAACCCTACCAGTTCCAACTTATTAGAGGGGCATGATGGTACTGATGGTAAACAAGATTGGACCTATGCTTCTGACCATGGCCCTTTTCATGCTGCAAAAATTCCTTTCTTATATTTTGGAGATGAAGACCATCCTGGCTATCATCAACCTACAGACGACTACAAAGAAATTACTCCTACATTTTATAAGAATGCAGTGCAAATGATACTTAGCATTTTTTTGGAAGTAGACAAAACCTTATAAGCAGTTGTCTGGCAAAAATTGAGCTTACATTTGCTTTTTTACAATGACAAAAAGTTGTTTTATCTGCTGTATTTCGATATCAAAATCAGCGTATTCAGGTGACGGATTTAAACTATGACAGCGAATGGTTTTATGCTTTTCATTCCAAGCAATAAAACACTTACATAAAATACTTTCTTTGTAAAGAAAAACCCAAGCAGTCTGTGGATCCACTGTCTGCATATTTAGTTCTTTCGTACTTATCAATTTACCTAGAACAATAGTCTTATTTGGTATTCCATCCCTTATTCCATTATCCATGGTGTCATTTGTAATCTCAAAAGCTCTATAGGGACTATTTGTTACTTCATCTACAACAAAGCTAATTTGGGGGAGTCTCTTTATATAATCTTGATCCGTGTAACTTAGGGCATATTGCTTTTGTGTTTCTTTAGATATCAAGGGAGCAGAGATAATGTACTTTCCTTTCCCGATGGTGGTAATATGTTGGCTTTCTTCCTTAGATCCATTAAGAATATGGTATTGCAAATCTGTTTCATTTACCTCATGGGTATACAGGTCTGCAATGGTAAGATCAAAATATTGTGCAATTTTTGTAAGATTTTTGATGGGTATGTTTGCGCCTTTCTTCTCATAAAGCTGAATAGTACGCAAACTAACACCGACAGCATTCGCCAAATCTGTCTGATTTAAATTTTTTTTACGCCTTAATTGCTTTAAAATAAACATAAAATTGTATTATTGTGTAATAATCTTACATATTATGTAGAATATGCAATTTAAATACACATATCTGTACACCAATTACAAACAAATATAGTAAAATGCGTAATATTATTATGCATTTTATATCAACAAGTCATATTAGACTGTTAATCATATAGTTATAGCACAATAATCTTTTAAAAAAACACTTTATGTTCCAAGAAGACGAATATGGAAAACCCATAAACGAAAAATTATCCGCCATTTTAAGGAGGAATACCACCAAAGACGATTTTGCAAATATTGCTTCGCATACAAACATCAGTTTTTCCACAATACGAGATGTTGTTTATAGAACCAATAGTTTAACCAAATCTAATTCCAAAGCAATAAAACATTTGCTGAAAATTGCTTTTGAAAACTCGCTCGCCAAACAACTGCAAGCCGAGAGCGATAAGATCTTTCTAGATAGAAAATTGTGCCTATAAATAGTGGTTCTTTATCATATGAGATTGTCCCTATGAAACAGGTATAATTTCTGTACATTTATATTATAAATGTATACGCTATGCCTCTGTCAAATGAACATATCTCTTCTAAACTTCCCCATGTAAAGACCACTATTTTTACTACTATGGGTGCCTTAGCAAATAAGCACAAAGCAGTAAACCTATCTCAAGGCTTTCCAAATTTTAGCCCAGATCCCCTACTTTTAGATTTAGTTACTAATGCCATGAAGGAGGGATATAACCAATACGCTCCTATGGCGGGCACTATGCAACTTAGAAAGGCAATTGCCGCAAAGTTCAATTCACTTTATCAGGCACAGTACAATCCGGAAAGCGAAATTACTGTTACGGCTGGGGCAACTCAGGCGATATATACCATTATTTCTGCTTTTATCCGCACCGGTGACGAAGTAATTGTCTTAAAACCTGCCTATGATTGTTATGAACCTGCAATCCAATTAAATGGAGGTGTTCCGGTATTTGTTCAATTACAAGGCACAGATTTTCATATAGATTGGGACGAATTTAGAAGCAAAATTACTTCCAAAACCAAAATGGTCATTATTAATACGCCACATAACCCTAGTGGCACCATTTTGTCTAAAGCAGATATGTTACAACTACAAGCGTGTTTGAAAGACACCAATATTATTCTTATTAGCGATGAGGTATATGAACATATTGTTTTTGACGGTGCTTCCCATGAAAGTGCAGCTAAATTTGAAGACCTAGCTTCTAGAAGTTTTATTTGTGCTTCTTTTGGGAAAACCTTTCATATTACTGGATGGAAAATAGGGTATTGTGTGGCCCCTAGTGCATTAATGAAAGAATTTCATAAAACACATCAGTTCAATGTTTTTTGTGTAAATCATCCTGTACAAAAAGCGCTAGCTCAGTATTTACAGCAGGAGGAACACTATCTTGGACTAAATGACTTTTATCAAGAGAAAAGAGATTTTTTCCTAAGTGCCATAGAAGGTTCCAGATTCAAACTCACTCCAAGTCAGGGTACTTATTTTCAGGTATTAGATTATTCGGACATCACCCAGGAATCTGATGTCGCCTACGCTGAAAGACTCGTTCTGGAAAAAGGCATTGCAAGCATCCCTATTTCTGTGTTCAACGCACAACAAAAAGATGACAAACAACTTCGATTTTGCTTTGCTAAAACCAATGAAACCCTAGAAAAAGCTGCAGATATACTGTGTACTATTTAAGGTTTACGTAGTTAGGAATATAGGTATTGGAAGTAAGAATATTGAGCATATCTTTTTCCAAAGAACTCACTGGACTTTCAATAATTCGGTTCAATTCTTTGCCGTTTTTATAAAAAATAAAGGTGGGTACCTTCTGAATATTGCGTCCTTTTTCTTCGCCCGTAGGGCTCTTTTTATAGTTCTTTCTGTCGTTATCAACAGCAATTACGGTGAGTTGCTCTTTAGAGAAATTTAAAGCTTCCAAAATTTTGTAAAAACGCGGCACTTCACGTTTGCTGTCCCCACACCATGTACCCATAAAAATGGTGATTTGATATCCTTCTAATTTACTCTGAAGTGCTTTTAGCGTAGTATCCTCAATTGTGTAATTCTCATACCCCCTATTGAACCAACTGGCAAAGGAATCTTTCGTTAATCCAGTTTTTGAAATTTTCCCTACTAATTTTTCATTTCCAAATGTATCGGTCACTTTGGTATTTATTTCCTGGGCCAATACCGCAGGAAATATGAACATACATTGAAGTACTATCAATAATCCTAATTTTGACATCATGGTATCTAGTTTAGGCTATAAACATAGATGGGTTTACATGAGATCCACAGTAATTTACACCAAGCAAAGAGAAAGTGGTTTAAATTACTTGAATGCATATGCTCACGGTGATTATTTAGAAAAACAGGTCGTTCGTATTCATGAAACTGTATTTTGTACAGCATTTTTGAAGAACTTGTTCTTTCTTAGTACTTTCAATGTCTAATTTTTACATATGAGTTTTTTAAGTCAAAAGGTCTCCAGAGTCTTGATTCACCTCTTGTTTTGGGCGTTATTTGTCTTTATATCTCTCTTTGTGTTTTCAGATTATTACTGGAAAGAAAATCCTTTTCTTCAATATTTCTTTATCCTAATCGCCATTGTATATGTTAACAATGGCATTCTTCTTCCGTATTTTGTTAAAAGGAAGAATTATTTTATTTATGCTGTGATCATCGGTGCTATTGCCTTCTTAGCTACCCAACTATATTGTAACTACTTTGCGCAATGTGGTTGCTCTATTATGAAGTGTTTATCAGATTATCTTTGGCAAACCCTTGTTCCCATTGTTTTTTTCTCCTTTGTTTGGTTATTGTACCGTTATCTAGAAAAACAGGAAGAGATTGCGGTGATTAGAAAAGAACACTTAGCGATGGAACTACAGTTTTTGAAATCTCAGATAAATCCACATGTATTATTCAATACCCTAAATACCATCTATTCTTGCGCTTTAGAACAGCCCGATAAAGCTCCTGAAATGATCTTAATGCTGTCTGATAATCTAAAGCATGTTTTATATGAAAGCAATGCAGATAAAGTGCCTTTAGCTAAAGAGCTTGTTTTTATAGACAACTATATCACTTTTCAAAAAATACGTACTGAAAACCTTAAGACGATTGAGTATCTTAAGAGTATTGATAATGAGCAGTATCAAATTGCTCCTTTATTATTAATCTCATTAATAGAAAACGCATTTAAACACAGTGCCAATAAGAGCACTATTTACATTAATATTACGGTAGAAAATGGGGTGCTTTACTGTAAATGTAAAAATAAAATAGCCTCCAATAGGATTCCAATTGAAACTTCAAAAATTGGATTAGACAACCTAAAAAAACGCCTTGCCTTGATTTATAAAGACACTTATGAATTACAAATTGAAATAGATGATTTTTACGAAGTTGTTCTAACACTACCCCTAGTATGAAGATAAAATGTTTGATTATTGAAGATGAAATTCCAGCACAAAAAGTACTACAAAACTACCTTGGGAAAATTCCAGAAGTAGTACTTGTTGAAACGTTTCAATCTGCCTTGGAAGCAAATCAAATGCTCACAACTAATTCTATCGATTTAGTGTTTTTAGATATTAATCTTCCTGATATTTCAGGGATTCAATACATAAAAACGCTGGTAAGGCCTCCAAAAATAATAATGACAACTGCCTATTCAGAGTTCGCCGCCGAAAGTTTTGAATTAGATACTATTTACGACTATTTGGTAAAGCCTTTTTCCTTTGATCGATTTTTAAAAGCAATTAACAAAGTAAAAAAACAACAAAGATCACCCCAAAAGGAATCAAAAGTAATAAGCAGTGATGCTCCAACACTATTTTTAAACGTAGACAAAACCTTGCATCGCATCGTAATTGCGGATATTTTGTATATTCTTTCAGATAGAAACTATGTAACGGTAGTAACAAAAAATAAACAACTTACCTATATTGATTCTTTAAAAAATTGGAACAAAAAATTAGAAAATAATTCCTTTATTCAAGTGCATAGGTCCTATATCGTTAACCCTTTTGAAATTGAAAAAATATCGGGAAACCTTTTAACCATCGCAGGAAAACAAATTCCTATTGGCCGTTTATACAAATCTTCCTTACTAAAAAAATTAGCGATTCCTTAGTTCAAGGCAGTGTTCACCATTTTCATAAATACTCCTATTTTATTAGGTTCTAACCAACGGGTAACCACCACAAGATCGTTTTCCTTATCAATAACAATAAAGTTGCCTCCAAATCCTGCTGCATAGTAGATATTTTCTGAGAGACCTTCCCAATGGCGACTCCCTTTTTTATTTAACCACCACATATACCCATAATTCGTATTGGGTGTTGAGGGCGTAACCGCTTTGGAAATCCAATCCGTACTAAGCAATTGCTCTTTTTTCCAGGCACCATTATTTAAAAAAAGCAGCCCAAACCGTGCCATATCTTCGGTGCTAATAAAGAGTCCGGCCCCTGAGTGCCCGCCGCCTGTAACCGATTTCATTTGCAAGCCATCTACTTCTGTCCAAGCGTGTTTGTAACCATGCCAACGCCAAGTGGTAGATGCTCCTATTTTGTCCATTAAATTTTCTTTAAGTACCATAGGAAGAGGTTTGCGCCACACATGGGTTAAGGAATACGCTAATACATTTACACGTACATCATTATACTCCATAACAGTACCTGGTTCTTTCAATTTCCTATATTTCCAGTCGTCTAATTTCCCTTCTCGCGGAGGTCTATCTGCCCAATCTTTACCTCCCCATAGTTCTCCAGACCAGTCTGAATTTTGTTGCAATAGATGTTCCCATGTAATTTTGCTATTATGTGCTCCATCAAAAGTACCATCCCAAATATAGCTTCCTGCCTTGTCTTTTACATCTTTAATGAGACCCTTATCTTCCGCTAAACCTGCCACGGTAGATAAAAAACTTTTGGTGACGCTAAAGGTCATATCTACTCTTTGAACATCGCCCCAACTTGCTACCAAAAAGCCATTCTTAAGAATCATTCCTGCAGGACCTCCTCTTTTTTTAGTAGGACCCAAAATTTCATGGAAGGGTTCTCTTTCAAAACCTTTTAAAATAGCAATTCGCAAATCTCTAGCCCCCGAATACTCGTTCTTCTCTGCGTAGGTAATTGCTTCTGCAAGTTTTTCCGGATGTATTCCAAAGCTTTTAGGCGTTTTTTCTTGCCATTCCGCATTCCGTTCAGGAAAATAGTACTCCTCTTGGGCTGCCGAGAAATGTGCGCAAAGGAGTAAAAGAAAAAAATGTATTAAATACCTAGGTTTCATAATATATAGTTTCTAAGAGATCTTTAAGATACTTAAATCAAAACGCATTAGCCAATCTGTCTGCTTATCTTTCCCTACAAAGTAAGGGTGCGTTTCTATCTTAGTAAATCCTTGTTTTTTGTAGAATGCGATAGCTCTTTTATTTTCTTCCCAAACCCCAAGCCATACATAGGTTTTACCTCTCTGTAAACACATTTTTTTTATGGTGTTGAGCATCCACAAACCTATTTTTTTGCCTTGATATTTTTCCAGTACATATATTCGCTCTAATTCTACCTCATTAGGATTTTGAAATTCATTTTGTGCAACTCCCTCATTCAATTTAAAATAGCCCACCAATGTTGATCCTACATACACAAAAAAGAAAAACGAGTCCATATTTCGAAGTTCTTTTTCAAGCGTTTTTTCGCTAAATGCTTCCTGAATGTAGGTTCTAAAGTCGTCTGGGTTATTGTCTGCAGCAAAAGCGGCACAAAAAGTTTCTCTAGAAATTTGTAGTAACTTTTCTAGGTGATGAATATCACATTTTTCAAGCTTTAATTCCATGAAGAAAGATTGTGCCTTAAAATTAGCACAAAAAAAAGTCCTGATAAATATCAGGACTTTAAAATTTTTCTAAAAACTCTTATAACATAAAGAGCTTTCGTGTCAGCATCAAAATACCACTATAAAAGTCGTTTCGATACACTTGAATTTCTTCTTTCGTTGCGTTGTTTTGGGCATCCATAGCTTTAGGTTTAGGTCTACAAAATTTGGACATTATCGTTTGATACGATGTAAATGTAGTAGTTAAACGAAAAAAGCTGAAATTATTGTTGTAAAGTGTCAACAAAGTGTTGTGAAAAATAGGAACAACTCCTTTTTTCGATGAAATGCAGGTATAAAATGCTAAAGCTGCATTTCTGGAACGGTGCCCTCAATAATTAAATTTCCTTCGGTAGCCTTCCTAATATCTTCCACGCTTACACCTGGAGCGCGTTCTAGTAATTTAAAACCATTAGCGGTTATTTCCAAAACTGCTAAATTGGTTACAATCTTTTTTACACAAGCAACTCCTGTAAGTGGTAAACTACATTTTTTAAGTAATTTAGATTTCCCTGCCTTGTTGGTATGCATCATAGCAACAATAATGTTTTCGGCAGATGCGACCAAATCCATCGCACCGCCCATCCCTTTTACCATTTTACCTGGAATTTTCCAATTGGCAATAT
This sequence comes from uncultured Flavobacteriaceae bacterium, assembly GCA_947500575.1. GTDB lineage: Bacteria > Bacteroidota > Bacteroidia > Flavobacteriales > Flavobacteriaceae > CANMSI01. The sequence continues at coordinate 171,849 of CANMSI010000005.1, forward strand.
CTCCTTTGTCAGATACTTCCATGGCACCTAAAATGGTAAGGTCTACATGCTGTCCTCTAATCATAGCAAAGGAAGTAGCAGAATCAAAAAAAGAGGCGCCAGCTAAAGTGGTAATAGTTTGCTTACCCGCATTAATAATATCTGCATCTTCCTCTCCTTCAAAAGGAAAGGGACCCATTCCCAACACACCATTTTCACTTTGAAATTCTACACTAATATCTTCCCTTACAAAATTTGCAACTAAGGTAGGAATGCCTATACCAAGATTTACATAGTATCCATCTTTCACCTCCTTGGCTATACGTTTTGCTATTCCATTTTTATCAAGCATATTATTTTTTTCTGATTCGATATCTATTAAAATTTCGAACAGCGTTATTCTCTGCTGCCCATAAAATCATTGGTATCGGTATTGCTATAATTAACCAAATTCCTGCAAATAATATCCATAGAATAAGGCTAATGATGAGGCTAATAAAAAAACTGATAACAATCCATTTGTTATTAACCGCGGCACTTATTTTATTGAGATGTACTTTTTGCTCTTCCTTGCAACGTTTGCAGCTAACTTGAACCTCATCTCCCACTTTCATTTGCAAGTCTCCTCTGGTGGCAGCAACGGGGGTATATTTATTTGGTTGTCTGCAAGAAACACATACATACTGTAACCTCATATGCTTATGCTCTAGATTGTACCGTACGTTGTTCTATGCGTTTCTCATAGGCTTTTCCTTCAAAAATACGCTGCACAAAAATTCCTGGCACATGAATTTGATTAGGATCTAAAGTTCCCACTGGCACCAATTCTTCTACCTCAGCCACTGTAATCTTGGCGGCCCCACACATACATGGATTAAAGTTTCTTGCGGTTCCTTTAAAGACTAGATTTCCGGCAGCATCTCCTTTCCACGCTTTTACAAAAGAAAAATCTGCTTTAAACGCTTCTTCTAGGACATACATCTTTCCATTAAACTCTCTGGTTTCTTTCCCCTCCGCTACTTCCGTTCCATATCCGGCAGGCGTATAAAAGGCAGGAAATCCTGCTTGGGCTGCTTTGCATTTCTCTGCCAAGGTTCCTTGAGGAGTAAGCTCTACTTCCAATTCTCCACTAAGCATTTGACGTTCAAACTCGTCGTTCTCACCCACATAGGAAGAAATCATTTTTTTAACTTGACGTTTTTGTAATAAAAGACCCAATCCAAAATCGTCTACCCCTGCATTATTAGAAATACAGATAAGGTCTGTGACTCCTAAGCGCACTAATTCAGTAATAGCATTCTCAGGAATTCCGCATAAACCAAAACCTCCGAGCATTAAGGTCATGCTATCTTGTACTCCTTCTAGTGCCTCTTCTACATTGGCAACTGTCTTACGAATCATTTAAAGTATTTTTGAAGTTGTTCTTTAAAGATCTTCTAGATCATCATCTAAATCATTATCTTTTTGTTGTTGTTCTTGTACTTTACTACAGTCTACTTCAATAGATAATCCAGATGGCTTTGGAAATCCTTTATCAGAAATTCCCAATTCCTTATTTTCATAATTCTTTTTCATATAAAGACCCCATATAGGCAGTGCCATAGAAGCTCCTTGGCCATAAGCAAGTCTTTTAAAGTGTATAGATCTATCTTCACCGCCTACCCAAACACCTGTGACAAGGTTGGGTACCATTCCCATAAACCAACCATCACTTTGGTTTTGAGTTGTGCCTGTTTTACCTGCAATGGGATTGGTAAGGTTATAAGGATACCCCGTCATAACCTCTTTATATAATGTACTATTTTTGTTATAACTGTGGCGTAATCTCCCACCAGATCCGCTCTGAACAACACCTTCCATTAGATTCACCATCGCATAGGCAACATCTTTACTTAAAACGTCTCTAGTTTTAGGTACATATTCATATAAAACGGTACCATTTTTATCTTCAATTCTAGTAACCAATACTGGTTTAACATAGACGCCTTGGTTCACAAAAGTACCGTAAGCCCCCACCATTTCATACACATTAAAATCTGGTGTTCCTAAGGCAATAGAAGGTACTTCAGGGATTTCTTTTGTTAATCCCATATTTTTAACAATAGAGACTACAGATTTTGGGCCCACCTTATCTATTAATTGAGCAGTAACGGTGTTCACAGAATTGGCCAACGCTTTTTTCAGTGAATAATCTTCCCCTGAATATTTTCCATCCGAATTCTTTGGGCACCAAGGTTCCGGGTTACCATGCTTATTGGCTTCAATACAGTACTGGGTATCTGGCAATTGATCGCAAGGTGAGTAACGCAATTGGTCTATTGCGGCAGCATATACAAAAGGTTTAAAAGTAGACCCGGCTTGTCTAGAACCTTGGTATACATTATCGTATTGAAAATGCTTATAATTTAATCCGCCTACCCATGCTTTTACATGTCCGGTTTGTGGCTCCATAGACATCATGGCCGTCCTCAAAAAAGTCTTATAATACCGTATGGAATCTAAGGGCGTCATAATGGTGTCTTTTTCCTTGGTCTCCTTATTCCAATCGAACACCGTCATACCCGTTTTCTTATGAAAGGAAGCTCTAATTTCTTTTTCAGATACGCCTCTTGCTTTCATGGAGCGCCAACGATCCGAATTTTTCATAGCTCTGTTCAGAATTCCATCTATCTCTGATTTCGTTATATCTAAAAAGGGAGCTGTTTTATTACGGTCTGGTGTATTCTGATTAAAAAACTCTGCTTGCAGTTTTTTCATATGCATCTGCATGGCTTCTTCTGCATTCGCTTGCATACGAGAGTCTATGGTAGTGTATACTTTTAAACCATCTAGATAAATATTGTATTTGCCTTTTTCTCCATTGGCTTCAATTTTTGGATTTTCTTCTATCCAACCATTTAAAAAGCGTTGCAAATACATTCTTGCATAAGTGGCTAAGCCTTCTCTATGGGATTCTGGATTGTAATTGATGTCCATATCCATAGCCTGTAGCGAATCTTTTGCCTTTACTGAAATATATTCATATTTCGCCATCTGCGCCAACACTACATCCCTTCTGTTTTTTGTACCCTCAGGGTTTCTATGAGGTCTAGGGTTGTAAAGCGAAGAATTCTTAAACATCCCTACCAACATAGCAGACTCTTCTATTTTTAGGTCTTTAGGTTCCTTACCAAAATAAATACGGGAGGCAGAACGAATACCATCTGCATTATTACCAAAATCATAGATATTAAAATACATGGTAATAATCTCTTCCTTGGTATAATTACGTTCTAAACGGGTGGCAATAACCCATTCTCTTATTTTTTGAGTATATCTTTTCCAATCTTTTGCTGCTTTTCCAACAAATAATTGACGTGCTAATTGTTGGGATATTGTACTTCCTCCACCTGCATTTCTAAAGGTTAACTTGGCTACCAACGCTCTCATAAAACCTCTAGCATCGATCCCTGCATGATTATAATAACGTGCATCTTCGGTGGCCACTAAAGCATTTACTAGATTATCTGGAAGGTCTTCAAAAGAAACGTCGGTACGGTTATCATCTAAGTAATATTTTCCCAGCGTTTGTCCGTCCGATGAAATAATTTCTGTCGCTAAATTTGTCTGAGGGTTTTCTAAGATTTCAAAGGTGGGCATATATCCTAGAACCCCCCAAGAAGCCAATAAAAAAACAAGCGCCACAAGAAAAACACCTGAAGCAAAGAGAACCCATAGCCATTTTACAAATTTGAAGTAGCTATTTTTGGCCTTTTTTTTAACTGCTTTTGCCATACTATATTAATTACTTTTTTCAATTTGAAACCCTACATCGGTAATGCCTTCTAAATTCATTACCCCATGAACACTCCCATTCTTGCGCATTGCATGAGACAAGCGTAAGGTATATACGCCAGAGCTCTCCAAAACGATGTTTTCTTGATACCAAAGTTTATTTTCTTTTAGACTTCCATACCCTTTTCCAAGCCATTCTCCATTGGCTTTGGCCATCTCATATTCCAAAGTATCCGTAACAACTTCTCCATTAGGAGCTTTGAGCTCCGCAATAAGGAATAGGTTACTGTAAGGAAAGGTTTCGTCGTTCCTTATATTTATAAACATATTGTATGAGGAAATAGTATCTAAGTCGGCAAATTCAAATTGGACGGCATTGTCTTGAGACCAACTTCCATTTTCGGTTGCTTTATAGGACGCAAGTACCGTCTTATCATCACAAGACGACATAAAAAACACCACTAATAAAGCACAACAAACAATTCTAAGCATTCTTGGCAGGTCTTTTTCTATTGTTTCTTCTTTTCTTATTTTTATTATTTCTACGCTTATTTTTTGGCTTATCAAAACGTGTAAGACTATCTTGTCCAACTACATTTTCGAACACCTTTGTTTCTTCCATTACATTATCTGCAGCATATTCTTCTAAACTAGCCACTTTTTCTTTCTTCTTATTTTTCTGAAGAATTTCATGTACCTGCTCTTTTGTTAATATATGCCAATTAGCCGGTTCGTCTTTATAAGAAAACCAAAGGGTTCCTTTAAAAATGTCCGTTTTTTGACAAAAGGCCAATCCTTTTTCAGTAAAGAGCTTGCTATCTTGTCCTGGAAAGTCCTTTAGGGCTTCTAAGTAAGTGTCTAGCTCATAATTTAAACAGCACTTAAGTTTACCACATTGTCCTGCTAATTTTTGAGGATTCAAAGAAAGTTGTTGGTACCTTGCTGAGGCTGTACTAACAGATCTAAAATCTGTAAGCCAGGTAGAACAACAAAGTTCTCTTCCACAAGAACCAATGCCTCCTAGACGCTGCGCTTCTTGTCTGTATCCAATTTGACGCATTTCTATTCGTATTCCAAAGGCTTTGGCCATATCCTTTATTAATTGACGGAAATCTACTCGATCTTCAGCCGTATAAAAAAAGGTTGCTTTGGACCCATCACCTTGAAATTCTACATCAGAAATCTTCATCTGTAATTTCAGAGCAATCGCAATTTCCCTGGAACGTTTTTTAATCTCCTCTTCCCTGTCTCTGCACTTCTGCCATATATCGATATCCTTCTGAGATGCTTTCCTATATATTTTAGGAAGTTCAGGGTCATCAATAGCCTTCTTCTTTTTCTTCATTTGTACACGCACCAATGCTCCTGTAAGTGTTACCATACCTACATCGTGCCCAGAAGCGGCTTGTGATGCCACTATATCTCCGATAGAAAGAGTGAGGTTTTCCGAATTTCTAAAAAACTCTTTTCGACTGTTTTTAAAACGCACCTCAACACAGTCGAACGGTTTTTCCCCATTGGGAAGTGACATATTAGAAAGCCAATCAAAAACCGTTAATTTATTACAACCATCAGTGCCGCAAGTTCCATTATTCTTACAGCCACGCGGCTGTCCGTCTTTACCAGTTGAACAACTGCTGCAACCCATATTTTGTATCTTGATTTAGCAAAAATCAAATGCTTTTGCTAAAGTAGGTTCATAAAAATTTATATACCAAACTATCAAAAAATCACTATTGGCTTGGTATCCAATGTAAAGATAGTATAATTTGATTAGACCAAAAATGTTAGCGCCTCTTAGAAGTAGGGACCTATTTTTTAAACTTAAGAACTTCTGAACGCCCTTTTTTAAAAATTTTGTTGCTTACTTCTTTTCCTCTTCTTAGACTTTTTTGCTCTTCAAAAGGCAATTCATGTATTTCCTTACAAGCATCTGAACAACAATTATTCATTTGTTGCGCGCAACTTTCGCATTGAATAAATAGCAAATGGCAGGCTTCATTCGCACAATTCACGTGGGTATCGCAAGCGTTTCCACATTGATGACAATGAGCAATTACATCCTCAGAAATACGTTCACTGCGACGATGATCAAAAACAAAGTTTTTCCCTAAGAACTTGTTATTTAGTTCTTGCTCTTTTACCTGTCTTGTATATTCAATAATACCCCCTTCTAATTGATAGACATTTTTAAAGCCTTTATGTTTGTAATACGCACTGGCTTTCTCACATCGAATACCTCCCGTGCAATACATCACTAGTTTTTTATCTTCTTTATGAGCGGCAAGGTCCTTTTCAATAATATCAAGAGAGTCTCTAAACGTATCTACGTCTGGAGTAATGGCATTCTTAAAGTGTCCTATTTCGCTTTCGTAGTGGTTTCTCATATCCACCAAAATGGTATCTGGATCTTCAATTAGCTCATTAAACTTTTTTGCCCCCACATGGATTCCTTTGTTAGTAACATCAAATGTGGCGTCGTTTAATCCATCAGCAACAATCTTTTTTCTTACTTTTACTTTTAGTTTTAGGAAAGACATATTACTCTGTTCAATGGCAATATTTAAGCGAACATTTTGTAAAAAAAGAATGCTGTCTAAATGTTTTTTAAAAGCATTAAAGTTCTCAGCTGGAACGGATAATTGTGCGTTAATCCCTTCATTCGCCACATAAATTCTCCCTAAAACATCGAGTTCATCCCAATGAATAAAAAGGTGATTTCTAAAAATTTCCGGATTTCCTATATGTGCATATGTATAGAAAGAAATGGTAAGGCGTTCCTTCCCTGCTTTGGCAATGAGTGCCGCTCTTTCTTTTGCACTTAACGTATTGTACAGTTGCATGCTATACCTCTAAATTAAGTTAACTAAAAATTGAAAGGCAAAAATAAGAATTATTCTGCTGTACCAAATAAAAAGGGTTTTGAAAATTTTCAAAACCCTTTTGAGGCCACTTCTATAGGTTTTCTTTTTCATAGAGTGAAAATCACTATACCAGGAAGATGACCACCGTTGCTCATAGCCTCTAATGCTATGGTATACTAAAAAACTGACACTATCTTTTTTAAAGATACCTCACTTCTAAAAAGGTTGCGTTGCGATTGCGATATGCAAAAAGAAATGGTATTTTAGCTCTCCAAATTTAAGAACAGATGAGTAACGAAAAAGATGCCAAATTAAAAGCCCTAAAACTAACGCTAGACAAATTAGACAAGACATACGGAAAAGGTGCTGTCATGAAAATGGGGGATAGTATAGTAGCCGATGTAGAAGTAATTCCTTCTGGTTCCTTAGGTTTGGATTTGGCCTTGGGTGTTGGTGGATATCCAAGAGGGAGAGTAGTAGAAATATATGGTCCTGAATCTTCTGGTAAAACTACCTTAACCCTGCATGCCATTGCAGAAGCACAGAAAAATGGAGGTATTGCGGCTTTCATTGATGCAGAACATGCGTTTGACCGTTTTTATGCCGAAAAATTAGGTGTGGATATAGATAACCTAATCATTTCTCAACCAGACCATGGGGAACAAGCTTTGGAAATTACTGATAATTTAATTCGCTCAGGTGCAATTGATATTATCGTTATTGATTCTGTAGCAGCTTTGACGCCAAAAAGTGAAATTGAAGGGGAAATGGGAGATTCTAAAATGGGACTACATGCTCGTTTAATGTCTCAGGCTTTAAGAAAACTTACTGGTTCAATTAGTAAAACCAATTGTACCGTAATCTTCATTAACCAATTACGTGAAAAGATTGGTGTTATGTTTGGCAATCCTGAAACCACAACAGGGGGTAATGCTCTTAAATTCTACGCTTCCGTGCGCCTTGATATTCGCAGATCTACGCAAATTAAAAATACGGACGGAGCGGTACAAGGAAATAAAACACGCGTAAAAGTAGTCAAGAATAAAGTAGCTCCTCCTTTTAGAACTACGGAGTTTGATATTATGTACGGAGAGGGTATTTCCAAAGTAGGAGAGGTACTAGATCTTGGTGTAGAATATGAAATTATTAAAAAAAGTGGCTCATGGTTCAGTTATGGCGATACCAAACTTGGACAAGGTAGAGATGCTGTTAAAAGTCTTCTGCAAGACAACCCCGAATTATCGGAAGAGTTGGAAGCTAAGATCAAAGAGGCCATTCAAACCGTTAAAGCATAGGGATAGCCTATTTTTAAACCGCATATTTTGTTCTTCGAAAACGCAACCTTCGGGCGATAAATTCATCTTTTGAAAAAATGAATGATTATGAAGCGGTATTTTTTGATTTTCGCAGCATTTATAGGGCTTTTAAGTCCTATTTCTTGTAGCGTTGATGATGGGGAGAATTTTCATTTTACCCCTTTGAGGATTATCAATGCTGAATTGCCTGAATCCTTTGTATTTGGTGGCTCTTATGATATTGAAGTATCCTATATTAGACCCGATGACTGTACTTTTTTCAATGGTTTCGATGTCTTACAGGTAGATAATACTACAAGAAACGTTGTGGTGATTGGTTCTGTCCTAACGGATGAGAGTTCATGTAATACCCTAGAGGAAGAAATAACCACATCATTTAATTTTTCTGTTCGATTTACAGGCACCTACACCTTCCGTTTTTGGACTGGAGAGGATACAAATGGGGAACAACAATATTTAGAAATTGAGGTACCTGTTGTTCCAAACGCAATTAATCAATAAAAAACCATAATCTAACCAACACCCAATTGAGTCTGGAAGAACTCATACATAATTGCACGCAAGGCAGCAGGCAAGCACAAGGACAATTATACAGGAAGTACTCTCGTGTATTGTTTGGTATTTGCCTAAAATACTCGCGCAATAAAACGGAGGCTCAAGATAATCTTCACGATAGTTTTATGACCATTTTTGATAAAATAGGTCAGTTTAAACATAAAGGATCGTTTGAAGGATGGATGAAAAGAATAACGGTAAATACAGTACTCCAGAAGTACCGAAAAGAGGAACACTTAAATGTAGTTTCGGAAAATATGGAGGAAGAAATTGAAGTAGATACAAACCATGGAGACATTGGTCTTTCTACCTTATTAGGATATATTCAGGAACTGCCTAATAAATATAGGCTCACCTTTAATTTATATGTGCTAGATGGATACAGTCATAAGGAGATTAGTGAAATGCTGGGGACATCTGCCGGAACATCAAAATCAAATCTTGCAAGAGCAAGAATGATTTTAAGAGAGAAAATTCAAAAAGAAACCATAAACATTGCTTAAATCAATGTACAATGAGTAAACAAAATTTAGACAAACTGTTTCAGGAGAAGTTGAAAAACTTTGAGGAGACTCCAGACGAGCAGGTTTGGACGTCTATCGAAGCTTCTTTGGACAAAAAGAAAAAATCCCGTCGCGTTATTCCCATATGGTGGTGGCGTCTGGGGGGTGTAGCAGCTGTATTGGCGGTATTATTATATGTAACAAATCCATTTGGTAGCGAAATGGATGATACTATTTCCAATGTTGAAAAACAAACAGACAGCCTTAAAAATGGAAAAAACGATACGCCACCAGCTCAAGAATTATTTAAAACAACTACAGAAGATAATACAGGTATTACGGTAGCTGAAGAAGACGATCTTAAAAATAAAAAAGAACCGGTCCCTGTGCTAACCACAGATGCCCAGAGAAAGGGTACAGGTACTTCTAAAAACCTCAATGAAAGTAAGGGAACACTAATTACACCTAAAAACATAAGTTCAAACCGAAATCAAATTACCCAAACAACTATTTCAGAAAAATCTATCAAGAAAGAGACTATTGATAAAAGAGACTTGCTAGATGTTACTCCAGATATAGAGGAAAAAGAAGCAGTTGCACAAATCTCAATTTCAAAAGACAAGGATAGCAATGTCCAAGAAGACAAGACCAGTGGTAAAGACACTAAAGATCCAAAAGAAAGAACAAAAGAAGCGCTTCTTAAAAATCCCGTTCTTACAGAATTAGATCCAAAAGAAGCGGTTGCACAAAACGATCCGTCAGAAAAAGAAGAAATAATAGAAGACCCTAAAAAGAAATCTATTTTCGACGAGATTAACAAAGAAGGCGAAGAGGAAGAAGATGCTATTGCCAAAAGTTCTAAGGGGAAATGGTCCGTAGGGCCTAGCGTAGCTCCGGTATTTTTTGACTCTTTTGGCGAAGGCTCTCCAATACATTCTAACTTTTCATCCAATTCCAAATCAGGTAATCTGAATCTAAGTTATGGAGTGGCGGTATCCTATGATATCAGTAAAAAACTAAGTGTACGTACCGGAATTCACAAGGTAGATTACGGTTATGACACAAATGATATTGCATTTTCGTCCTCTTTGGATGGTTCTACAAACAGTCTCATCAACAATATAAATTATACTGTTACTTCTAGGAATCTTGTGGTGCAAAGTAAAGCGAGTACAACTCCTCAGGCTTCCGTGGGAGATCTTACTGCAAAAAGTGCTGCCTTAGATGGAAGAATGGTGCAAGAGTTTGGTTATTTAGAAGTACCGCTAGAATTAAATTATGCTTTATTGGATAAAAAACTAGGAGTTCATATTATTGGTGGAGTAAGTTCTTTATTTCTAATTAATAATATTGTGACTTTGGAATCTGAAGGACTATCTACGGACGTGGGAGAAGCAAACAATATTAACGATGTTAACTTTAGTACCAATATTGGTTTTGGTATTAACTATAAGTTTACACCCAAAGTACAATTAAGTTTAGAACCTGTTTTTAAGTATCAGTTAAATACTTTTTCTGATACCGCAGGTAGTTTTAACCCTTTTTCTATTGGTGTGTATAGTGGTGTTAATTTTAAATTTTAAAAATGTTGGTTAGGTGAGTCATTGTCCTAAACGATGGCCCCTTTTACGCCCTTGACACTGTTAAGGGCGTTTTTTTGTTAATTCGTTAAGAATAACTTCTCTTACCCATTGCCTTAGTTCTGATCTATTATCTTCTTCCAACAAGCCCGTTTCAAAAAAGGTATGCACCTTAGCCCTAATGGGGCCAGGACCTCCGCTTAAAAAGCTAAAGGAAAAACGTTTTTTGTTATCATAAAAAGTAATAGGTACTACCGGAATTTTATGAGCAGTAGCCATTCTAAAAGCGCCGTCCTTAAATGTATCCAAAAGCACCTCTTCTTCTGGCACCCCACCTTCCGGAAAAATACAAATACTGAGACCCTGATTCAATCTTCTTTGAGCCCTTCTATATACGGCAGTTCTACTTTTACTATCACTCCTATCTACCATAATACAGACTCTTTTGTAAAAAAAGCCAAATAAAGGGATTTTACCCAGTTCCTTCTTTCCAACAAACACAAAAGGGTTTTTGCTAATCTTTAGCATCAGCATAATATCTAACATACTGGTATGGTTAGCAACCAGCATATAGCTATTTCCCCTTATAAGTTTTTGCTCCCAAGTTATTTTAGGGAAGCAGCCCATTCCATATAAAATGGGTGTAGCCCATAAATTTCTTGCCAACCAAAAAAATTGAGGATACCACTTTTCGGATAGTGTGGATATAAGTAAGAATGGAAAGAAAAGAAGTATAGGCAATGCTACCAAAAGATAAAACCAAATTCGGTATAACACATGACCTATGTTACGTAAAAACAAAATCATGGAATCAAAAGTAACAATTTTGTGCCCTTTTTTATGTTTTCTTTTACCTTTGTGCATCTTTGAACAAGCAGAAATGGGAAGAATTTTAACAGGCATACAAAGTACAGGAACACCTCATCTAGGCAATATCTTAGGAGCCATTGCCCCAGCCATTGAAATGGCAAAGGATCCTAAAAACGAATCTTTTCTTTTTATTGCGGATATGCATTCGCTTACCCAGATTAAAAATGAGGAAATGCTGCGGCAAAATACCTACGCTACCGCTGCTACATGGCTAGCCTTTGGATTGGATGTTAATACTACAGTATTTTACAGACAAAGCGATGTGCCTCAGGTAGCCGAATTGGCATGGTATCTAAGTTGTTTTTTTCCATATCAGCGATTAACGCTTGCCCATTCATTTAAAGACAAAGCGGATAGATTAGAAGACGTGAATGCCGGCTTGTTTTCCTACCCCATGCTCATGGCTGCAGATATCTTGTTATACGATGCTCATATTGTTCCTGTAGGCAAAGATCAATTACAACATTTGGAGATGACTAGAGATGTGGCCTCCCGATTTCATGCACAAATGGGTGAAACCTTTGTTTTGCCAGACGCCAAAGTGCAAGAAGAAACTATGTACATTCCTGGAACGGATGGTGCTAAAATGAGCAAAAGCAAAGGAAATATTATTGATTTGTTTCAAACTGATAAGAAACTTCGCAAACAAATTATGGGTATAAAAACAGATAGTACCCCCATGGAAGATCCAAAAGACCCAGACACAGACAATGTTTTTGCATTGTACAAAATCTTAGCTTCGGATACTCAAATTCAGGAAATGAGAAACAATTATGAAAATGGAAACTATGGGTACGGACATGCGAAACAAGCCTTGTTTGAAGTAATTGTAGAAAGGTTTAGCGAAGCTAGGGAACGTTATGAGTACTATATGAATCATCTGGAAGAAGTAGATAATGCATTGGCCATAGGCGCTGAGAAGGCCAAAAAAGTAGCGAATGATGTATTAAACCGAGTGAGAACAAAAGTGGGCTACTAATTTCACGGTTTCGGATCTAATAGAGGGCAATACAGCCTCTTTTTTCTTCCAGTCTAACTATAAATCCTTCTTTGGAGGTATCGAAAGCCAAGCAGAAGCTTCCATTAGAAAACAAACCCAGCAGTCGGTTATGGTCTTTTTCTATTAGATTTCCCTCTTCCTTTCTATAGGTTTTAAAACGGCATTTTATCGATGAACTACCAATAACAATAGCTCCAAGTGTCTCTTTCTCACATACACAAACCAATCGGTCTGTAATTTTGCTAGACTGCTTCAAACAATTTTCCAGGTAAGGGCCTAATAACTCCTTTCATTTCCATATTTAGAAGCGTAGAAGAGGTTTTAAAAATAGGAATGCGGCAATCCAACGCAATCATATCCAAAACTTGTTTCCCTTTCTTCTGCAAATAATTGTAAATCGTTTGCTCTGCTGGTTCCAAGTTAACAAAGAGCTGCTGTTGGATAACTTCTGGTTTTTTAGTTTCCAATTCCCAACCCAATAGATAGATCAAATCTGCAGCGGAGGTTAACATATGAGCTTTCTGTTGCTTAATAAGGTTATTACACCCCAAACTATAGGTATCTCCTGCTCTTCCGGGAACCGCAAACACATCTCTATGATAACTATGTGCTATGTCTGCTGTTACCAAACTTCCTCCTTTTTCAGCAGATTCTATAACCACCGTAGCCTCAGACATGCCAGCAATAATTCTATTTCGTTTTAAAAAATGTTCGCGTTCAGGCCTGCTAGTACTCCAAAATTCTGTTAGAAACCCTCCATTATCTTCAATCTCCTTTACATATTTAGCATGCCTTTTGGGATACACCTGATTTAATCCGTGTGCAAGACAACCAATGGTCTGAAGCCCATGGGCCCTTGCTGCTCGCTGAATACAAATATCTACTCCGTAGGCAAACCCACTTACAATAACTGGGTTTAACGGGGCTATCTCGGCTATAAACTCTTCACAAAAGGCAGCTCCATAGCCAGTAATATTTCGGGTTCCTACAACACTGATGATCTTCTGCTCTTTTAACGCTATACTTCCTCTTTTAAAAAGAAGGATAGGGCCATCTGCACAATGTTTTAAGTAAGAAGGATATTCGGCATCTAAAAAAGAAACATATGCTATCTTGTGTTGTAAGATATAGGCATACTCTTTTAGCGCCAATTTTAAGTATGAAGCGTCTTTTAAGTTTTGAAGTGTTCGTGTACCTACTCCATCAATTTTGAGGAGGTGTTGCATTTTGTCTTCAAAAACTGCTGTTGGACTGCCACAATGTAAAATCAGCTTTTTGGCCGTAACATCCCCAATATGTGGGATATTTTGCAACCTCAGTAGTGCAATTAGTTCATCCTTAGTCATTTGTCAACTATTCCAATTTTATTCACAAAATACATAAATTAAAATGTTAATAAAAAGTTATGTGAGGTGTATTGAGCCTTTAGTTTTTTTTCAATATTTGTTCTAGTGAGAACAGAACATTCCATAGCAGAGCTTTTATATCGATATGACTGTGTTGTAGTACCAGATTTCGGTGCTTTCCTTACCCAGCGTAAATCGGCCATTATTCAAGAAGGAACAAATGCTTTTTATCCTCCTTCTAAAGTAATCTCTTTTAATAGTCAATTGGCATCCAATGATGGTTTATTGGTTTCATACATGGCAGATGATGCTGAAACTACCTATGAAATTGCTTTGCAGGAGATTGCTGCTACTGTAGCTAATTGGAAAAAGCAATTGAACAAAGGAGAACGTATTTTGTTCGAAGGAATTGGAGAATTATGGAGAAATTCAGAAGGGAAAATTCAGTTTGAGCCCACTACTAAGATTAATTATCTAACCTCCTCTTTTGGTTTATCTTCATTTGTTTCTACTCCACTGGTAAGAGAAGTTCTTAAACAAGAAGTGGAAGCTTTAGAAGAAGACATCCCGTTTATAATTACACCCGAACAACGAAAAGAAAGTGGTCTTAGGCCGTATCTTAAATATGCTGCTGTGGTTTTACTGGCCATTTCTGCAGGTTTTACAGGATATAGAGTTTATAACGATACGATAAGTACACAGCAATTAGCACAGGAAGAGGCGCAAGAAGTGGTTTCTAAAAACATACAGGAAGCCACATTTTTTGATACTAATCCTCTTCAATTACCATCCATTACTTTAAAAGTGGATAAAAAAAGCTCCGGGATTCATCATGTAATTGCTGGTGCTTTTAGAGACCAAGCAAATGCCGATAAAAAAGTGCGTCAATTAAGAAGAAGAGGTTTTAAGGCTTCTTTAATTGGTAAGAATGCTTATGGATTGCATCAGGTTAGCTACGATAGTTTTAATGATGCTCAAGAAGCGCTTAGCTACTTAAAGAAAATAAAACGAACTGAATCTGTTGATGCTTGGCTTCTTTCTAAAAAATAATTTCACCTCCTTCTTTCAACCACTCTTATTTGAGCGTACCTTTGCATAAAATTGTATAACTATGCAGTCTAAGTCTCCTAAGCTATCCAGAACCGTTATGACGGATATGGTGCTTCCCAGTGAAACCAACCCCTTAAACAATTTGTTCGGAGGTGAATTACTCGCCAGAATGGATAGAGCCGCGAGTATTGCAGCCCGCAGACATAGTAGAAGAATAACCGTTACTGCATCTGTAAATCACGTAGCTTTTAATCGTTCCGTACCTCTAGGAAGCGTTGTTACCGTGGAGGCTACTGTTTCTAGGGCCTTTAGAACCTCTATGGAAGTGTATATAGATGTTTGGATGGAAGATCGCTTTAGCGGAGAAAAATCCAAAGCTAATGAAGCTATTTATACCTTCGTTGCTGTAGACGATACCGGAAAACCTACCGAAGTACCTGCAATAGCACCAGAAACTGAATTGGAAATAGAACGTTATGATGGAGCATTGCGAAGAAAACAACTGAGTTTGGTCCTTGCTGGAAAATTAGAGCCTCAGAAAGCTACTGAACTTAGAGCCTTATTTATGGACTAATAAGTACTTTAAAATTAGAGTCTATAAATCCATTCTTCAGGATTGAGACGAGAAGTGTCTTTGTAGAGATAAAACTTTAATTGTGTCTTTCCGTTCAACCTATTTGTATAGATTTCTCCTAATGGATCTTTCGCAGCTACTTTATCTCCTTTTTTAACGTATAGAGCAGAAAGGTTATAATAGGTGCTAATATAGTTTCCATGCTTTATTTGAACTCCTTTATTGCCTCCGGGCACAGCTAAAATTGCAATAACTTCCCCTTTAAAAACCGCTCTCGCTTTAGAACCTTCTTCGGTAACAATAATAACCCCATTGCTCTGATGCTTTATTCCGGGATATACCGCATCACTATAAACACCAAAACCTTGACTCTTTACCCCCTTTTCTACGGGCCAGATTAAATTTCCTTTATTCGCAGAAAAACTATTTGCTATCTTTTTGGCCTCAGGAGTTAGTATAAATTTGCTGCTACTAGTCCCCTTTTTCCCTGTTTTTTTATTAGAGGCTGCAATGGCACTTTTGATCATTTCTTCTATTTTCTGATCAATTTTTCGAGCTTCTTTTTTCTTTTTATTGATGGAGGCTGTGTATTTACTTTCGTTTTCTCTAATGCTTGCTAAAAGTTCTTTTTGCACTTTCATTTCCTTCATCATCTGCCTTTTCGCACGTTTGTTCTCTGCTACCAGTTTGTCTTTTGTCTTTCGTTGCTTTACAAGATCTACATTTAGCTGCGTAAGCTCTGCTGTTTTGACCACAAGTACCTCCCCTTGCTCTTTTCTGTATGCAGTATACTGTTTCATATACTGAACTCGCTTAAACGCCTGTGCAAAGCTCTCTGAAGATAAAAGAAATACAATTCTATTCTTTTGAGACTTATTCTGATATGATTTTTGAATTAATACCGCATATTCGTCTTTTAGAATCCCAATATCTTTTTTAAGCTTTGCAATGTTGCGAACATTGGTATTAATCTGTCTATTCAGCAAGTTAGACTGTTGGTTAGTAACACTTATTAGTTGTTGTCTTACGGTTATTTTTTGATCCAGTGCTTGCATTTGATCTAATACATCTCCTCGCTCCTTTTTTTCTGCAAATAAGAGTCTGTTTATATCTTGTATTTCCTTCTGAAGACGTGCTCTTTTTGCTTCCAGAGCCTTTTGTTCATTGGTTTGTCCCTGCACCAAACTGCTGCAAACCAAGCTTAGCAATAATGTAATATAGATGCGAAAAATGCTTGAAATATTCATGTACTACTTTAAAACTATTTCTTTAAATCCTTTTGGAATTTTATAGGGAAACCTCAATGGCTTGTTAAACTCAATGTTCTTATAGGTAATGTCAATAAGATTCTGGCTGTCTGCCTCAGTCGCCTTAATTGCAATATCATTGGGAAGAATACGCTGTTCTACTTTTTGATAGTTTTTATATTCAATTTCCAAAAAGCGTCTTTGCTTTGGTTGCGATAATTGCTGTGTTGCCATCTTATAATTTTGAGGCTCAATCTGAAATAAGGTCGTAAATAGTTCCCCTGGTTTTTTAGGATCCAATTGGTAATTTCCTTGATTTACAGATGCTATATATTTTTCATCTCTTAAGTCGAATAGAGCTTGACCCAACAATAAGTTCTGTACTTTTTCAAAATCCAATTCTGTGCCTAGTAAATTACTGAGGTACGTGAAATCACCATCAAAATACTCGTTATCAATTTTGTTATAGAAGGTAACTCTCTTTGGTGTAATATAGGCTTTTACAAGGCCTATGGGCGCACTTATCCAAATAGCTTTGTCCTTTTCTATTCGAAGACTAACACTAAAACCTTGAGAAGAATACCCATCGGTATAGTCTATTTTCATTCTCCCTCTAAGAGTCTTAAAATCTAGATGATTTTTATAATGACTCTTAATAATTGCTTTTGCGGACAAATTGGTATCTGCCGTGCCGTCTGTTACTATTTTCTTGGATTTACAAGAGGTGATCAGCAATAGTACAGCGCAAAACCATACTGTTCTTTTTATCCAATTAGCTTCCTTTTTTCTCATGCTAAAACCCTGGTTTTACCTTGCTACGATACATATTAGCCTTCGCCATATTCCGGTTGGCCGTGTATGCATCTGCTAACTCATTATATATTTTATTTGCTAAACTGATATCGTCTATCAAATAGTCTAGTGCTACTTCTAAGACTTCAATAGCCTCTTTATGTTTCATTTTTTTATTAAAAAAATATCCGCGAGCATAATAAAAGTAGGGTTGAGAAGGATATGTTTCTAACGCCTCCTCACTGATGGTATCCAAAATAGTCAGATTATTATTCCTTATAAAACCAGCAATACGGACTTTATAAAGATCTAAAGGGTTGGTTTCATTTGTGTTAGAAACCGTAAAAGTTGTAGTAACTACCGTTTGTTTTTGTTGTTCTAGAGAATCATTAATTTTTTGCGTCAATTCAGATACATAAGGACTATATGCGATGCCTTTTAATGACAGGAGTGCCTTTTTATAGTTCCCTCTCCGAAAGTAAATGCTTCCCAAGTGTTCTCTTAATGCATTATTATCATATGGAATTTGACTTTTAACAGCTTCTAAATTGCTGCCTTGTTTTTCGAGTATCTGTATTAAAGTGCTTAAATACCATTCATTTGTAGGATCTGCCTTTACCGCAGTAATGCTATATTCTTGTGCTAAAAAATACTGTTTATCTCCTAGGTACGCTTTTGCAAGTTCATGGTCTACGATACTGTTTTCTTTACCTAATGCCTTGCATTTTAACAAAAGATCAATAGCCTTATCATAGTTTTCTATCCCTTTTTGCTTAAGGGCTTCAAAAAAGTTTTCCTGAAAATCATCCGAATATTCCTCTAAATATACCTCAGCGCTTTCTTCTATTTCTTGCGCAGACACAACATAGGGTAGCAAAAGAAGTACCAGCCCTACTGCATGTATGTGCCATCTTATTTTCATATCCATATGTTCTTATTTTTGGTTCTTATAGCCCCAAAAAAATATGTGCAATAATTATTCCATTACCGAATAATCTCCTATGCTTATGGTCTCAAAATTTCCATTGTAAACCACATAGTTTCCTACCATAGCGTTCTCTAAATCAGCATTGCTGATCTTACTTTGGTTTTGAATTAGACTATTTTTTATAGATGAGTTTTCAATAGTAGTTCCATCTCCAATAGAAACATGGGGGCCTATAGAACTATTTTTGATCACCACATTCTCTCCTATATAACAAGGTTCTATGATAGAAGAATTCTCATTAACTACAGATTTGGCTACTAAGGGTTCCCCATCTTTAGACAAAAACCCCAGCATCCGTGCGTTGGTTTCCACGGTCACATTTTTATTACCGCAGTCCATCCATTCATCAACAGTACCCGTTTTAAATACTTTTCCGTCCAACATCATTCGTTTAATTCCATCATTAATTTGATATTCTCCTCCATTAATAATGTTGTTGTCTAGAACATATTGTAATTCTTTTTTAAGAACTCCTACGTCTTTAAAATAGTAAATCCCTATCACAGCTTGATCACTTACAAAAGTCTCTGGTTTCTCTACCAATTCTACGATCTCGTCTCGCTCATTTAATTTGACCACTCCATATGCTTCCGGATTGGCTACTTTTTTCGTCCAGATAACACTATCTGCCTCCTGATCTAAGTCAAAATTAGCTCTTATCAATGTATCTGCATATGCAATAACCGCAGGGCCCGAAAGAGACTCCTCTGCGCACATAATAGCATGTCCTGTCCCTTTAGGGTCTAATTGCCTATAAATACTTGGTTTAGCTCCTAAACTCTTGGCCAAAGCTTTTAAACTCTCTACCACCTCTTCACCAAAAAAAGCAGGATCTCCCAAAATAAAAGCGATTTCCTCTATTTCCTGATCTAACACCTTGACAATATCAGATACCAAACGATGCACAATGGGTTTTCCTGCAACTGGGATTAAAGGTTTAGGTATGGTTAAGGTATGAGGTCTTAAACGAGATCCTCTTCCGGCCATGGGAACTATTATTTTCATGTATTATTTAATTTAATGGTATACTTATTTTATATGTCTCACTACGCATAGAAATCCTATGTTCTTTTACTTTACACCTGTACTTCCAAAACCACCAGTGCCTCTTTCCGTACTAGAAAGTTCTTCTACTGTAATCCACTCTGCTCTGGCGTGTTTTGCAATGACTAACTGTGCTATTCTCTCTCCATCTTCAACAACAAAATCTTCTTTGGAGAGATTTACCAAAATTACTCCTATCTCACCTCTATAATCTGCATCAATGGTACCCGGAGCATTTAGCACTGTAATTCCTTTCTTAGCAGCCAATCCACTTCTAGGACGCACTTGTGCCTCATAGCCAATAGGAAGTTCTATAAAGAGTCCTGTTTTAACAATGGTACGCTCTAAAGGTTGTAACGTAATGGATTCAGAAATATTGGCACGTAAATCCATTCCTGCCGACGCATTGGTCTCATAATGCGGAAGATTGTGCTTTGATTTATTTATAATTTGTATGGTCATCTTTTAAAAAATATATTTCTTAGTTTGTCATTTTCGAGCTTGTAAACTAAGCCCAAAAATACTAAAAGTAATCCGCTGCCTATAATTAGATTTCGATTGAATCCATAAAAGGAAATAGCCGAAAACAAAATAGATAAAGACAAGTAGAATATAATTTTTCGCATATTATATGGCACTGGGTAATATTTCTTTCCAAAGTAATAGGATAGAAGCATCATACATCCGTAGGCCGCTAAAGTGGCAATAGCAGAAGCTACATATCCAATTTTTGGAATAAAGAAAAAGTTAACCCCAATGGTTATTACTGCACCCACAATAGAAATGTACGCGCCAAATTTGGTGCGATCTGTTACTTTGTACCAGACCGAAAGATTGTGATAGATTCCAAGACAAAAACTCGCTAAAACAAGAAGGGGTACCACCGACATAGCTTCCCAGTAATCCGCATTGGGCACAATAAACCACTTTAAGACATCTGCATATACTACCACTGCCAATAAAATAATACTTCCAAGAATAACAAAGTAATTGGTAATTTGAGCATAGGCCTTTTGCGGGTTATCGGTGCCAGCATGGCTAAAGAAAAAGGGTTCTATTCCCATCCGAAAAGCGGTAGCAAAAAGGGTCATAAACAGCGCTATTTTATAACAAGCAGAGTACTTTCCTATTTCACTTTTCGCCAGTGCAGGTTCTAGTAATTCTTGGAGCATAATTCGATCAAAAACCTCATTGATGGTAAAAGCGACCCCTGCTATAAGTACAGGAATTGCGTAGGTAAGCATCTTTTTCCATAAAACCTTGTCAAAAACATAGGCTTTTTGAAGATAGAGTCTTCCCATGAGTAGAAGCGTAAGACCGCTTGCGATAAGGTTGGAAATAAAGATATAGGAGATCTGAAAATTGGGCTTGTAAATACCGTGAAGCAATGTTTCCGGATTACTTTGAACCAGATCTGGTAAAATTTTAAGAAAGAATACATTGAGCCCAAGATTCACTACTACATTGGTAATTTTAATCCAGGCATAACGCAAAGGTTTTTCAGTAGCTCTAAGCCAGGCAAACGGTATAATTACCAAGGCATCTAATACCAATATTCCAATAGCATATCTAATATATTTTGCATCTATATTGGTAAGCTCAGCCATTTGCGACTGAAAAGCAAAAGCAACAATAGCAAAGAAAACGGTTGATCCTAGTATGGAGATCAAGGCAGTGGTTACTACCGTATTCTTATGTTCAGCTTTATGATAAAAACGAAAAAATGCGGTTTCCATTCCATAGGCCAATATCACGTTGAAAATGGCAAACCAAGCAAAAATGAGAGAAACTTCTCCGTACTCATCTGTAGAATCTAAAACCACCACATATAGAGGTGTCAAAAGGAAAGAAAGCATTCTTGGCAGTACCGTAGCCAAGCCATAAATAAAGGTTTGCTTAAAAAGTTTTTTGAGCGGATTCAAGGAGCACTGATACAATTAGAACCTAAAATTAGGTATTTATACCATACAAACATCTAAATTTCTTAAATCTACATGCTTGTATGGGTTTTAATCTTAGTTGAAAACTGATTTAATCCTTAGATTTTCCTGGATATGTAAGTGCTTTTTTCTCTTTAATTCCGGTAACCTTGTAATATTTTACTTTCTCATCTTCCATAAAACTAAGTACCGCTTCATCTGCTTTTAGTTCAAATGGGAAGGCATTCTTATCTTTTTTTGAAAGCTTTGGAGGCTGATTTCCAACTTCTTTGGTACTATCTGCATGCATTACCATATCTGGCTTGTTCTCCGTGGACGAAGTTTTTAAATCGCACATAGCGTACATTACACCTTCCTTTAATTCCATATGTACAGGAGTCATCCGTCCTCTAAAATACAAGTTTTGCATTACAACGCCTTCTCCGTTCATCTGTGTCACCTCTATCTGAATGGTTTGACCAGAACCACTTTCTTCTTTCCCGCCCAGCCATTCTTGAACCGTTGCAGTGCCTAATACAAAGGGTGCTTCTGCTACTAGTTTCTTTTGAGATGAACAACTAGTTAAGCTTAAAGCCAGTATAATAATACCGTAGATTGAATTTTTCATATGCCGTAGCTATTGATTTATATAATAAAACCAAAAGTAATGCCAAATATATCCCTAACGAAATCTTTTATAGGTTTTTGTCTTCCTCCATGGTTTCAGACTTCATCTTTTTTAGGACATGAAATTCCCTTTTAATCTGAATACCAATAAAAATGCTAAATACAAGTAGCAGTACAATAGAGGAAACCCACACATAGGTATACAAGCCTTCGGATAAATTTTCCTTAAAAAGCGGAAGTAATATGATAAATCCTACGCAATAGGCAGCAAGAATTAGTGGAGTGGCCAAACCATGGACCCATACTCTTCTGTTATAGTAAGAAATGAGTTGCTGTTTAAAGTTTTTAGCATCTAAAGTTCTATCTAATTGCTTTAATCGTTGTATACTCATTACTTCTAGTACGATACGAAACCCCAAGGCGCCTATCATTAGAAATAACCCAAGCATAGCCCTGCTTACTTTATACGCTGAAATATAAAAGAAAAAAGCGATGAGTATGAGTGCGGTAGCGCTCAAAATAACATTTGTAATTTGTTGCTTTTTCTTAATAGCGCTTACCTTCGCTAGCACTTTCTCAGAACCATTCTCTGGTGTTTTTGGGTAAGCTTGAGATTCCCATTGTTTTTTTATGTCGTCAAATGCTGTCATGTTTCATACATTTTGTTAGATTATTTTTAATACGATGTATTCGAACTCGAATGGCTTCATGCGAGATTCCTGTAATTGCCGCAATTTCCTTTTGTGGTAATCCTTCAAGCTCCAATAATATAATCGTTTTACTACCTTCTGGAAGCTTATTTATACATTGGTGCAATTGCCATAATTGATCTTCTTTTTCGTTTATATCTTCATCCTTGCTTGGAATATGTAAGCTGTCTACTTGAGTGGTTTTTTGCATTTTCCTTTGACTCCTAAGGGCAATTAAACAAGTATTCACTGCGATACGATAAATCCAAGTAGAAATACTAGACGCTTCTCTAAAGCTCTCCAAGTGCTCCCAAACCTTGATGAAAACTTCTTGTACTAGGTCTTTAGCCAGTGTCTCATCTCCTTTAGCATAGCTCATGCATAAACGCATTACCTTGGGATAATTAGCTTCGTATATTTCCTTAAAGTGGCTTTTGTTCCTTTTCAACGGTATCCTATACTTTTCTATTTCAATTCTGTTTTCACTTGAGATAAGAACCATTCGGGTTTGTCATACATGATAAAATGCGCAGCACCTTCGGCATACATAATATCGTATTTTTTTAGATTCTTATACTGTTCTTCATAAGTCTTTTTAGCCATTTCACCATACGGATGGGTGGCCGCTAAAACAGTAACTGGAATTGTAATCTTAGCTATATCTTCTCTTAAATCCAATTTCAACAAATCGGTATAACCATATACATAAGTAGCTCTGTCGGCTTTTAAAATCCAGTCTACTAATTGAGGCCTTTTTTCTTCTGTTAGGCACATTCCAGAAGCCATTTGTATCGCCATTTTCTCAAAAGCTTCTCCTTCCATTTCTAAGAGTTGATTATTGTATGGGTTATCATATACGATGTTTTCACTCTTAAAATTAGGCATCATAAGCGCTCCAACAGACGGAAGTGCATCTACCACAATAACTTTTTTAAAATTACTGCCCTCGGATGCCAACCAAAGTCCAAGTGCTCCGCCTAAACTATGTCCAATAATAGTGGGTTTGTCTAGTTTAGTTGATGCAATATAGGTTTGGATGCCTTCTTTTATTTTAGGAAGCCAAGGCTTTTCAATGGCAGGAACTTTTCCAAAACCTGCAAAAGTAAATACATGACATTCATAATTTTTAGAAAGTTCAGCAACGGTATCATCCCATACAGCGCCCGTGCAAGTAAATCCAGGAAATAACAAGACTGGCGCTCCTTTCCCAGTTACCGTAACTTCAAAAGCTTTATTCTGAGACTGTAAGAGCTGAGTACCAACAAGTAATCCAATAAAAAAAAGGGTTTTTAGCGTATTCATCTGTTTTTTGTTTTACGTGATTATACCCTTTAGATGGCTTTTGCTAAAAATGTTACATCCTTAGAAAATATTTGTGTGTAGAAATAGGATATGCTACTCTGAAACAGCACTTAGATCTTCTGGAGTTTCTTCCTCAGAAAGATCCATCCTATTCATGGCCCACCAAGCAAAAAGAAAAGCAGCTAATAAAAAAATCGCTGCTAATGCATAAGGCGCTCCCGGGAAATATATAGTAGTCTCTGGACGAATAAAAAAGTAAAATACTGGAGAGAAGATGAACTGCCCTAAAATTGCTGTTACACTGACCAATCCTGTAATGGCTCCTTGCAGATTTCCTTGTTCTTTTTCAGATACTTGATTGGAAATTAATCCTTGCACGGTGGGACCAGCAATTCCACCAAGTGCATAGGGTACTAAAAAGGCATACAGCATCCATGGTTCAGAAGCTATGGCAAAAAGAAACATTCCAATAGTCCAGAGTAAAAACCCAAAAATAACCACCTTTCGTTTTCCAAACTTTTTTACAATTACTCCTACTAAGAAACCTTGCACAATTGCCACCAAAAGACCCACAACCATCAAGGAGATGCCAATTTCTTTAGGGCTCCAATTATATCGCTCTATGCCATAATAAGACCATGTGGAGGGCAATGCTTGGCCTGCTAAGTTTGCCAAAAAGAAGGCTAAGATAAGTAGCAACACTCCTTTATAATTTCTAAGACTGACCAATGAAACTCCAGGAATCATTTTCGTTATATTGATAGGTCTTCGGTTTTCCGCGGCTAATGATTCTGGAACAAAAAACCATCCAAAAAGAAAATTGAGAAAGGTTAAGCCAGCTGCAATATAAAAAGGCAAACGAACATCTATTTCTCCAAAAAAACCTCCAATACCGGGACCAATAATAAATCCAAGTCCAAAGGCTGCACCAATTAAACCAAAGTTCTTTGCCTTTTCCTCCTTGGTACTGATATCTGCTATATAGGCCGAGGCAACGGTAAAACTTGCCCCCGTAATACCGGCAAGAAATCGGCCTACAAACAACCACATGATGGTGGGTGCCCAAGCGTGTATTAAGTAGTCAATACTAAGCCCTAATAAAGCAATTAGTAAAATTGGCCTCCTTCCATATTTATCAGAAACTTCACCTAAAACAGGTGAAAACAAAAATTGCATCCCTGCAAAAGCGGTGGTTAACCACATTCCATAAATAACTGCCTTTGCTGTCCCTTCTCCCGTTAGCTCCATGATCAGATCTGGAATAATTGGAAGGATAATACCTATTCCAATAACATCTACAAGAATGGTGATAAAAATAAAGAGTAAGGCGGTTTTTTTAGATTTCATCAGAGCGACAAAAATCGGTTAAAAAAATGAATATAAAAGGATGAATATTTAATTGATATAAACAAAAAGCCTCGTATCCTACGAGGCTTTTTGTTTATTGATCTTTATTATTTAAGTATTCAACAGTAAAATTATCTGCTCTTCTTAGTATAGGCTCTAATTATTTAATGCCTCGGCACCCCCAACAATCTCTAAAATCTCATTGGTAATGGCCGCTTGTCTTGCTTTGTTATATGTTAATTTTAACTGATCTCTAAGTTCCGTTGCATTGTCTGTTGCTTTGTGCATGGCAGTCATACGAGCTCCATGTTCACTTGCAAACGAATCACGAATACCCTTATAAAGTTGTGTTTTTAAGGACTTAGGGATCAACTGCTCTACGATTTCAATTTTGGAGGGTTCAAAAATATAATCTCCCCCAGAACCTTCGGCTCCTTCCATAGGAACAATAGGCAGAAATTGTTCCGTCATCACAATTTGCGTTGCAGCATTTTTGAATTTATTGTAAACAATGTCTATTCTATCATACTCGCCAGAGGTAAACCTTTCCATCAAATCTTCTGCAATGACGGCAACCTTATCAAAACTAAGATCCTCATACAGTTCACTATGGTTTGCAAGAACGGTAGATTTTTTGCTCAAAAAGTCGTTTCCTTTTTTACCAATGGCCACAAAATCAACTTGCTTGCCAGCATATGTTTCATCCATCAAGATGGTACATTGTTTTAAGATGTTCGAATTGAATGCTCCTGCAAGACCTCTATTCGAAGTAATTGCGACCAACAATACCTTATGAACTTCACGCTCATCGGAAAACTTACTTCCAGAATCCCCATCCAAACTAGCACTTAAACTCTGTAAGAGTTCCGTAAGCTTATTAGCATACGGGCGCATGGCAGTAATAGCATCTTGGGCTTTTTTCAACTTTGCAGCAGATACCATTTTCATGGCACTAGTAATCTGCATGGTTGATGATACCGATGCTATTCTATTTCTAATTTCCTTTAGATTCGCCATTTTCTGTTGTTATAAAAACAATTATTAAGCTCTATATTTTCCTGATAAATCTTTGGCAACTGTTGTTAAAGTGTCAATTACTTCATCTGTAAGTTTCCCAGATTTTAATGTGTCCAAAGTGTCTCTATGCTTTGCATTTAAGAACTCAATGAAATCAGTTTCAAATTCTTTTACCTTCTCAACAGGAACATCTCTCAATAGGTTCTTAGAACCAGCATAGATAATTGCTACTTGATCTTCTACTGTAAAAGGATCGTTTTGTGCTTGTTTTAAGATTTCAACGTTACGACGTCCCTTTTCAATTACATTTAAAGTAGCTGCGTCCAAATCAGAACCAAATTTTGCAAAGGCTTCCAATTCACGGAATTGTGCTTGATCTAGTTTTAAGGTACCTGCCACTTTTTTCATAGACTTAATCTGAGCATTACCCCCAACACGCGATACAGAAATACCTACGTTAATTGCTGGTCGTACCCCTTGATTAAATAAATCTTGTTCTAAGAAAATTTGTCCATCCGTAATGGAAATTACATTGGTTGGAATATATGCTGAAACGTCACCAGCTTGTGTCTCAATAATTGGCAATGCTGTTAAAGAACCTCCTCCTTTAACCATTGGTTTCAATGCATCAGGAAGGTCGTTCATGTCTTTCGCAAGACCATCATCGTTGATCACTTTTGCAGAACGTTCTAATAAACGAGAGTGTAAGTAGAAAACATCGCCAGGGTATGCTTCACGTCCTGGAGGTCTTCTTAATAAAAGAGATACTTCACGGTAGGCAACTGCCTGTTTTGATAAATCGTCATAAATGATCAAAGCTGGTCTACCCGTATCACGGAAGTATTCTCCAATAGCGGCTCCGGCCATAGGAGCATATACCTGCATTGGGGCAGGGTCAGATGCATTTGCAGCAACAATAGTTGTATAAGCTAAAGCGCCTCTGTCTTCTAAGGTCTGAGCAATCCCTGCAACAGTAGAAGCTTTTTGGCCAATTGCGACATAAATACAATATACAGGTTCCCCTGCATCGTAAAATTCTTTTTGATTTAAGATGGTATCAATACAAACAGTAGTCTTACCTGTTTGACGGTCACCAATAACAAGTTCTCTTTGCCCTCTACCTACAGGAATCATCGCATCAATTGCCTTAATACCCGTTTGTAATGGCTCTGTAACTGGCTCACGAAAGATTACTCCTGGTGCTTTTCGCTCCAATGGCATTTCGTACGTATCTCCTGAAATAGGACCTTTACCATCAATTGGCAACCCTAAAGTGTTAACCACACGACCCACAATCCCTTCTCCTACGTTGATAGAAGCAATTGTTTGTGTTCTTTTCACTACAGATCCTTCTTTCACATCTCGGGATGGACTCAATAATACAACACCAACATTATCTTCTTCCAAGTTCAGAACGATCCCTTTAAGACCTCCTTCGAACTCTACCAGTTCGCCATATTCTGCATTTGATAGTCCGTATACACGTGCAATACCATCACCTACTTGCAATACCGTTCCTACTTCATCCAGAGAAGCTGTAGCTTCAAATTCTGATAATTGTTTCTTTAAAATTGCTGATACCTCAGCGGCTTTTACTCCTGCCATATGTTCTAGATATAAGACGTAAGACATAAGACGCAGAACGTCTCATCCCTAAATATTTATTTATAGACTATTTGTAAACTCTCTTTTTAAACTGCTCAATTTATTTGCGATACTGGCATCATATTGTAAATCTCCCACTCGCAAAACAAAACCACCTATGATGCTTTCGTCAATTTTATTTTCAATCGATACTTTGCTTCCCGTTAGTTCAGCCACTTTGGCCAAAACCTTCTTTTCCAATTCTGCAGTTAAAGGCACCGCTGTAGTTACAAAAGCAATATCTTTTCCTTTCAACTTTTCGTTGAGGATAAGGTATTTGGAAGCAACTTCATTTAACATAGCAACTCGCTTGTTAGAAACCAACATGGAGATGGTCCCTTCCGTAATATCATGGCTGCCTGCAAAAACAGCTAACAAGGCTTCTTTTTTCGCCGCTCCTTTAATTACCGGGCTAGCCAACATTTCTCGGAGTTCTTTACTCTCAGAAACGGTTCCCACGATAGTGCGCATATCCTTCTCCAAGGCATCCGTAGCCTTATTCTCAACAGCAAGGTCAAGAATAGCTTTTGCATAACGTAGGGCTGCTCTAGAATCGCTCATGGGCTCTTAGTTCAATTTAATATCTCCTAATAAATCATCAACCAATTTTAATTGCTTGCTTTTATCAGAAAGTTGTTCTTTAATTATTTTTTCAGCAATATCTACTGAAAGATTTGCCACTTGGCTTTTAATATCGGCAACAGCAGCCTTCTTTTCACTTTCAATAGCGGCTTGCGCCTGCTTTATCATTTTATCTCCTTCAAGCTTTGCTTGCTCTTTAGAATCTGCAATCAATTTGTCTTTGATTTCGCGAGCTTCTTTCAACATTGCTTCACGTTCTGCTCTTGCTTCTTTTAGCAATTTCTCACTATCTGCAGTAACATTTTGCATTTCTTTCTTAGCATCCTCTGCGGCTGCTAAAGCATTCTTAATGCCTTCTTCTCTGTCATTTACAGCACCTAAAATTGGCTTCCATGCAAACTTCCATAGTAGAAGCACTAAGGCAATAAATAATAAAGACTGCCAAAAAAACAATCCTAGTGAAAAATCTTCTAATAACTGCTCCATATCTTTGTGCTATTAAGCGTTTAATTTTAATTGATAACAAACGGTTGCAACCAACCGTTACAACCGTTTGTTGTAATCTTAGGCTTCTGCAGTTGCAAACAACGCAGCAAAACCAATACCTTCAATAAGCGCTGCTGCAATAAGCATTGCTGTTTGAATTTTTCCGTAAGCTTCAGGCTGACGCGCAATCGCTTCCATAGCTTGGCCACCGATTTTACCGATACCTACTCCTACTCCGATTACAATTAATCCTGCACCTACAATTCTTGGAATTGTCATAACATATATATATTAAAAATTAAACATTCAATTTAATGGGCTTCCGCATGCTCATGTTCTTCGGAAGCAAATCCGAAGTACAATGCTGATAACATTGTAAAAATATAAGCTTGTAAAAGCGCTACTAGTATTTCTATCAATGAAATGGCAAAAGCCAATCCAAATGATAATGGACTACCCACCCAACTTTTAAAAATAAACATCAATCCAATTAAGCTCATTACCACAATATGACCTGCCTGCATATTTGCATACAAACGAATTAAAAGCGAAAATGGCTTTATGAAGATTCCTAAAATCTCGATAGGAATTAATATAATGTACAATAGTATTTTACCATACCAAGGCATTGAGTCTCCCAAAGGATCAAACAAGTGCTTCCAATAATCTTTGGTACCTGTTAAGTTTGTTAATAAGAAAGTAATGATTGCCAAGGCGGCAGTAACTGCAATATTCCCAGTAACGTTTACGCCCAATGGTGTTAAACCAAACATGTTTAAAAACCATATAAAGAAAAATACCGTCAATAAAAATGGCATGTATTTTTTATACCTTTTTTCTCCAATATTAGAAATAGCAATATCATCTCTTATGTACAAAACAATTGGCTCAAAAAATCGACCTACCCCTTTTGGAATACTTCCATTTTTGGCATACGACCTTGCTAGTCCTCTAAACAAAAAGAACATTAAAAGACAGGTAAAGAAAATCATTACCACTCCCTTTGTAATAGAAAAATCTAGAGGTTTCTCATTAGTGGCATGGTGCTTCTCATCATAATTGATGGTTCCCGCTGCATCTGTCTTGTATATTTTACTATGATATAACTTATAATACGATCCATCTACCTCTGCAACTGTCTCTCCGTGATGGAACTTGGAAGATGAAAAAACCTTTAATCCGTTATCGATTAAAATTACAGGAAGTGGAAAGCCTACATGGTGGGTTGTACCGTCTTCACTATCATAAGAAAACAAAGAAAAATCATGAGAATCCTTAAGGTGATGCTGAATATATTCCTGAATATGTGTTTTCAGGTCTTTGTCTTCACCCTCACTACTGTCTTCCTTAACACTTGCAAAAGTAGAAGCGCTGAAAAAAAGCGCAACAACAAATAGGAATTTTATCAAAAATGTTTTTCGCATACCATTCAAAATATCGGTCTCTAAAAATCGGTGCAAATGTACGCTATTCTTACAGAAAGAAAAAAGCATTTACACTTTTATTTTTATGCAAAAAGCACAGGCGGCAAACGGGCGTTTAATCGATCTCTTTTAACAGTTTAACGAGGGCTAGCGTCTCTGTGATTAAACAGGCAAAATAGGGAATAAAAAAAGTAAAAAATTCTAGTTTGGAAAGACTTCCATCTTGAGAAAACAAAGGGTCGAAAATTAAGAAGTAAACCGCAAATTTTAAAGTGCTCCCGAAAAGAAAGAGAAACCCTAAGTTCTTGCTTTGATGCTCTGCCATACGAAGTAGTGCATAGTAAATAACAACTGCAAGTATAAAATTTACAGCATATCCCAATACCAACTGATCTATAGGCATATCAAAAGAGCGAGCGTATAAAAAACCCACATGGAGCACCGCCAATAAGACCAATACTCCGAGTAACTGGGTTGCAAATACAATTAACTTTTTATTCAAAATCAGGGATTTAATTTCTTAGTTTGTTTTACTACCAGATACATTGCTATGGCCACTGCCAAAAGTGTCAGAATAATGGTGTACGTATTTTTTTCGCTTCCATAAGTAGCATCTAACCAGTTCCCGGCCTTTGCTCCTAAATAAATAATAACGCCCATCTGAACTGCAATCCCGGTAAGGCTTAACCAGTACTTTGTTTGATTTTTAGGTTTGGACATAATTTGTGTTAGCAATACGATTTTGCAAAATTACCTAAAATAAAAATTGCCGCACCCAAAAGTACGGCAATTGCCTAATATTCTTTTCCATTTTAAGCTAGGGCGCTAACTATTAACCACTTTAAAAAATAGCTTAGGGAATTCCCTTGCCATTTCTGAGTAGTTTTTAGGAAGCTTTTGCTGGGCCATTTGCACCCGCACTTAGCGGTTGTTTAAAACTACTTGTAGAAGAAGTGTTACTGCTAAGAGATCCTGAGCCACCTTTTCCTTTCATAGTACATGATGCGTTAAAAGTAGCGCCTGGCTCTACCGCTAACTTAGAAACAGCAACAGTACCTTCTATTACGGCTGAGGTTTTTAAAGAGAGTAAATCAGAAACCAATAATTCTCCATTAAAGTTTCCTTCAATATCTGCATTTACACATTCTACTTTTCCATGAATATATCCATCTTTTCCGATAACTACCTTTCCTGAGGTTTTTAAATTACCATCTAATTTACCGTCAATTCTAAAATCTGCTTCGGAAATAATATCTCCTTTAATTTTAGTGTTCTTTTCAATTCTGTTGGGTTGTCCGCCTACTTCTGTCATAACTCGTGGTTTTTTGTTGTCTGAAAACATTGTTCTAAGGTTTTGGGGTTAATAGTTGCTTTTTATAGGTACCTAGGTTTTTGTGAACTTGTATTACCTTATAATTAGAAGATAAAATTACAAAATTCTCATTATCAACCTTGTAATCCTTGTTAATTTTTAGTAGTTCTGCGAAACCTAATGCAAAGTCTTTGGATTTAAATCCGTGCACCACTACAAACTGATCTTCTAAATTATAAATATCCTTGGATACGATATTCTTATATTTTAAATCTGCAATGGCTTTTTCTAAGCGTTCCAAAACCTTTACTGCATCTTTATTATCTCTTATTTTGAATGGAAAAACTACTTTCCAATTACCCGCCCCGGAAGATCCTACCTCCGAAGAAAATTCTTTTGGTTCCAATTTAGGTAATTGCTCAGCCACCATTAATTGTGCTTTTTTTCCTTCTGGATTATTCGGATAATTTAAAGCTACATAATTGAGGGCCTCTTTAAAATCATTGAATCCTTGAAGTCTTCCAATAGCATTTGCCTTTAGCATTTCGAACTTTGGAACAATAGGGTCTCCTGTAAATCTATTAATATTTTCTTCAGTCCCTGTAATTACCTGCAAAAACTTCTGCTCTCTATACAATTTATACAATTGTGCATAGCGTGCATCAGGACTATCCGAATTGTCTTCCAATACTGCCTGTGGGTTCAATAAAATTTCAGCATAACGAGAGTCCGAGTGGTTTGCAATAATATTAGCTTTCATATCTGCCGCTAAGGGACTTTCCATTTCCTCATAAATCTTATACAGATTATACTTCGATGGCAATATTAAACGCTCTTCCGGATTTGATTTTAAAACCGTCTCCAGTTTACCCGCTGCCAAAAAGTTTTCTTTAAACTTTTCCTTATAGATAAGACCTAGTTGGTAATTAGAAAAATTAAGCTCTGTTTGTAGACTGTCTATTACTTTAGGATCTGTTGGAATCTGATCCATATAAAACGCCAGGTCATATTTCTGTTCATCTGTTACACCTTCCGGATCAGCATCCGTTGCCGCAATAAGTTCCCCATTAGCGTCTTGTGGTACAGATCTTGTCTTATTAGACCAACGCCAATCATCTTCTAATTGCCGATCTCCCCATTTCTTTGTAAAATCTGTTTTTCCATATCCCAAACTGGTAATATTATAGAAATAGAATTTCCCTTTATTTTCTTTCCCGCCTTTCGTTTCTCCAAAAGCAACAATCCCTGCATTTGCTATTTCCTCTTCTTTTTTAGCTGCTGCTTCATCAATCCGTTTTAGCTCTGCGATATACGCTTCAAAGTATACCGTTTGTTCTTCTTCAGGCATATTATATAGTGTAATAACACTATCTGCATATTGCACAATATCTTCATACGCTATTACATCTTCTAGGTTGTCTAGTTTCTTTTTGATAGCCCTATGCTTCTTTGTGTTTTCGGTAAGATTTGTTAAGGTGCTATCGTAATATGCACCTGCTACTTTATAACTATTCTGATCAAAGTTATAGGTCGCCAAATTCTCATAGTTAAGCGCATTTAAATGAGGTTCGTTCTGTGTGGCTCGTAGGGATTTATTAAAATACGCCAGCGCTAAACTATCGGAACCACCTGTTAAATGATATTCAGCTAATTGTCTATATATTTTATCTAAGAAAGGCCTGTTTTCCCGGTTCTCTTCTAAATCTGTAAGATATTCTAAAAGGCTTTCTTTATTCTCTTCTGTAATTTCTGTATTTCGTATTTTCTGAAGGTGCGCATTGATCATATAAACTCTTGGCGACTTTCTATTAAGTGCTATAATCTTATCAAAAGCATAATTAGCACTGTCTTTGTGTCCTAGCTGATTATACAATTGACCAATGATAAAATAGTATCTTCCTTTTTCTGGGTTCTTCTTGGTATAGGCAGAAGCAATTTTTAATTGCTGAATAGCGGTATCTGGAGCCTTAAGATTAATGTACGCCTGTGCCATAATAGCCCTTGCATCTGCATACTCCTGATCTTTTAGTGTTTCATATTTAAAAAGACGTCTTAGATTCTTAAGTGCCAACTCTTCATTTTCTAAACGAATATTAACTTTTTCTCTCCAAATAGTAGCTTCGTTTAATTTGTCGCTTTGCGCATACTTGCGCAATACATAATTAAATGCCTCTAAAGCTGGGATGTATCGTTGATCAAAATAACGCGCTTTGCCCAAAAGAAGAAAAGCTTCATCGGTCTGAGGATTGCGTTCTTCATCCTTGATATCCATACTGTGCTTTTGTATGGCTTTGGTGGCTTTTTCCTCTGCAATTATAAAATTGGGATTGTTATTTTCCGAATCGAGCTTTATCTCATCTTTTACCTCTAATCTTTCTACGGGTAGTAAAGCCCAATAGTTGTCTTTGTAATTTGCATTGAGTTCTGCTCTTCCTTCATCAAAAGCAATGTTGCCATTATACAAGACATTATATTTCGTATTTAGCGCATGCCAATTACGATTTATAAATGCATCTTTCTTGGTAGAACAGGCGTTAAAAAGGATTCCCGAAAGAACCGTTACTAAAATAAATAGATTGCGAAGCTTCAAAATTCGTTGTATTCGTACTTATTCTTAACTTAAAAACAACGGGTTTAGTATACCGTTGGTCGGTAAAATTAAGTTTATTTTTTGTTTGTTAGATAGAAGTAGTTTGAACTCTCAAATTAATTACGAAAATTTAGCTTCTTTATCTCTAGAAAAATTACCAGGTAGATACTGCAGTATCTTGCTTTACGAGGCTTCTGTTATATTTGCCTTTATAGGCAATAGGAGAAAGACCTACATACTTTTTAAAGACCGTCCTAAACGCTTTCTGATCTGAATACCCTACGGCAAACATTACCTCCATAATATTTTGTTGGGTAGATTCCAAGCTCTTTTTAGCTGCTTCCATTTTTACTCGTTGAATATATTCCAGCGGCGTATTTTGTGTGGCTTTTTTAAAACGCCTTGCAAAGTTTCTTCGACTTATAGCATACTTATTTGCCAAGTGCGCTACCGATATTCTTTGAGAAACATTTTTCTCGATATATCCTTGTGCTTCCTTTATAGCATTATCTGTATGGTCTTTTTGACCTTTAAAGATGGCAAAAGGATGTTGATTCTCTCTATCAATTTCTATTTCAAATAGTTTTGATATATAAATTGCCGTTTCTCTTCCGCAGAACTTTTCTACTAGGTGTAGCATTAAATTTAAAAAAGAATAGGCCCCTCCACTGGTATAAATACCATCGTCTTCCGTAACCAATTTACTATCTAGTACCTGTATTTCTGGGTAGTTTTTTCGAAGCAATTGTGTTCCTGCCCAATGCGTTGCACAGGTTTTCCCATTTAGTAAACCCGTTTCTGCCAATATAAATGCGCCCATACATAGACTAGCTACCTCGGCCTTGTGAATAGTTCTTTGTTTAATAATCCAAGGAACAAAATCCTTATTCCGCTGGGCATCATTTAATAAATCATCTGGCCTAAACGCTGGAATCAATATCAAATCTGTTTTCGAAATTTCTTCCAGAATAGCATCGCAATGAATACTAAAAGCCCCATCATATAACACAACATCTCTATCTATTCCTACAAGTTGCACCTCAAAAAAATCTTGAGAACTTTTGCCTGTTTGTTTCAAAAACTGATTTACCGCTTTCAAAACTTTATAGGGTCCAACAACACTGCTAAGCACTGCATGCCCTTTAGGAACCAATATACTAACCTGTTTCATTCCGTTGCTTTTTTCAAAACTACTAGAATTTTATGGCACAATCAACCCCTTAAACTGTCTGAATCTGCCATCTTTTTTGGTGAAGTGCTTTTGTAGTTTTGGTCTGCTATTAATCATAAAACAAAAGTCTATGACCACACAAGAAGTTGCCGACGCACTCGTTGGCTATTGCAGACAAGGACAATTTACTGAAGCGATCGATGCACTTTATGCCGATACCATCGTAAGTGTAGAACCCGATGGAGCTCCAATGAAAGAAGTAAAAGGTCTTGAAGGCGTAAAACAAAAAACGGAACACTTTAACAGCATGGTAGAAGAATTTCATGGGATGAAGGTGTCTGAACCTTTGGTTGCTGACAATTTCTTTTCGGTCAGAATGACCATGGAAGCTACCTTTAAAGGAGGAATACGAAATACGCTAGATGAAGTATGTATGTATGAAGTAGAAAATGGGAAAATAGTGCGAGAAGAATTTTTCTATACGCCGCAACCATCGGAAGACTGCTAAAGTAATTTATCTTTAAAAATTAAAAGGTCCCTCCGAAGTTTGGAAGGACCTTTTTGGATAAGTTTCATCCCCCGAAGAAACTTTCCAGTTCTTTTAATGTTTCTGTAGACGTTTGAATATCCTTTACAATCTCTCCCTTATTTAAAACAACAATACGTTCGCATACTTCTGTTACGTGCATTAAATCATGGCTAGAAACCAAGACGGTAACATCCTTGTTTTGCGCTAAATCTTTAATGATCTGTTTTAAACGTATTTGTGTAGTTGGATCTAGGTTGGCAAAAGGTTCATCTAAAATAATTACTTCTGGGTTTCCAATGAAGGAAGCAACAATTCCCGCTTTCTTCTGATTTCCTTTGGAAAGGTCTCGTAAGTACTTTTTTTGATTTAGAATTTCACCATGAAAAAAATCTTGATACGTGGCCAATAAGGCATCTACATCTGCTTTGTTCTGTCCACGTAGCTCCCCAATAAAGTAAAAATACTCTTCTGGGGTAAGGTATCCAATTAAGAAGGTTTCGTCAATAAAGGCAGAAGTAAAAGGTTTCCAATCTTCGCTTTCATTTACTTTTATATTATTATTATTAATGCTACCTGTACTAGGTTGTATTAAATCTAATAATAAACTGAAAAAAGTAGTTTTCCCCGCACCGTTATTTCCTACTAATCCAAAACTTTCTCCTTTAGGAATAATTAGGCTTTCTATATTTAACACCGTATGCTTGCCATACGATTTGGTTAGATTATTAGTTGTGATCATAATTTTAGTTTCAACATTATTGATGCGCAGAATACTATTTAAGAATTCTGTTTATATGCTAAAAGAGTTTTATATTTCTCCTTCTTGTATACTTGTTCTATTTTTTTAAATGCCCAATTTTTAAAAGCAAATCCAAACACTCCTGCTAGGGCTACTGAAATGTAACCTGCTGTTGGGCTTATTGAATAATGTCCAATGGCATATACGACCAAGGGAAGTAATAATTTAGGCATGGTTAGCAAGATAGTCTTCATGTTAAAAGATTGCTTGTCTCCAAAAGCTTTCTTGTTAGAAGTAAGATCTATGGGTGTTTTAATATATGCTCCTCCCCACAATACCAAATAGGAATTAACTCCAATATTATAAATGGCCCCTACCAAGATGGCTAAGTATGCATCTATTCCAAAATAAATGTAGGGAACCGCTAAGACCGTACTTACTACTGTAGCAATAATAACAAGCACCCATTTAGAATTTAAGTACTCTCTGTATTGGATATTTTGGCTCATCATTAAGGGATAATAAGAGCTGTCCCAGCTAGGCACATATTGTCCAAAAGTGAAAAGGAAGCCACCTGAAACGAAAATTCCAGCAAAAATTTTCCAAACAGCATTATCGTAAACTTCTATGGCACCTGTAAAAAAGAGCAAGCCATAAAAAAGAAAAAAGAAGCTGGTAATAACCGTTGTTTTAGACCGTTTATTTCTTCGAATCAGTTTAATATCGTTTTTAAGAAATACGCCTAAATTTCCAAATCTATTTAACCAGGTATAATCTTCCGTTTTGGCCACTGATTTTTTAACTGCCAAACCTGCATCTAGATACATATGCTTTTTAAAATAAGAAAAAGCCAAGTAATATAACCCTGCAACCAACAACCATGGAATAACAGCCATCCAAGGGAAGTTGTATAAGCTATTAAAAATGGGGGCGGTATATACTGTAATATCAAATAACTGATAGTATTGACAGATCCCTAAAACAGCAAAAACAATCCCAACAGGGTATAGGATACTGTCTTTATTATTTAATAATACGTTCAAAAAATTACTGCAATAGAAAAGTGCCATAATTCCTAAATGCCAGCCTACCACGCCTAGTGGATTGTATCCTTCAATAATTAGAATTATGGAAAAAGGAATAAAGAAAAAGGCATGCGACCAGTTAAAGAAAGATACGATGGTCTTTCCTAGTGAATAATGCACCACCTTACTTTTTAAAATAGGCAAATACAATAGGGGTTTAATATTGGTAATGGGCATTTTTTGTATCGCATATCGAAACATAAGGTCTGCTACCAAATAATAAATCATAAAACTATTTACAATCTTAAATGGATCTCCCAATTCGGCATCTTCAATGAGGTAGAAAGCGCCAAAGCCCAATCCTAAAAAAACAGCAATAAAATAGATTGCTCCAAAAATCATAAGGATTTTAAAAGCTACATTCGTTTTAAAAGAAGCTGCTCTAAAAAAGGATTTCCATTGTAAAGCAATGAAGTGTTTGAGCATGATTTTTAGGTTGATTTATTGCTTTGTTAGTGTAGCAAATATAATTTTTGTTACAAGACCTTGCTATTTTTTTGCCCATCTCATTTCAAATAGCGAAGGCATTGCTTAGTTTTGCACTAAAATTGATTTGATGAACGATTTTCACTCCCTTACTGTTTCTGCAGTACATACATTAACTACTAACGCTGTAGCTATTTCATTCGATATTCCTTCTTCTTTAAAGGATACATTTTCTTTTGTTGCAGGGCAATATATTACCATAAAACACACCATAAATGGAGGCGAAGTAAGGAGGGCGTATTCTATTTCCTCCGCACCAACTGCCCATGAAATTACGGTAGGTGTTAAAAAAGTTAATGGAGGTACTTTTTCTGTCTATGCCAATTCCGAAATAAAAGAAGGGGATGTATTAGAGGTAATGCCTCCAGAAGGACGCTTTATATTTACTCCCTCTAACACTGTGCAGCACATAGGAGCTTTTGCCGCTGGAAGTGGTATTACTCCCATTTTAAGTATTGCGAAAGTGGTGTTGGAAAGTCATTTAAACAATACTTTTGTGTTGGTCTATGGAAATCAAACCCCGGCTGAAACCATGTTTAGTGGGGAACTTGAGACGCTTTCAAAAAAATATCCCAATCGGTTTTTTATACAAAACGTTTACAGCAAAGCGCAAGAAGAACAAGCACTTTTTGGAAGAATAGACGCTTCTACGGTAAATTATATTCTAAAGAATAAATTCAAAGAAACTCTTTTTGATGCTTTTTATCTTTGTGGTCCAGAACCCATGATAGATAAGGTGTCTGACACTTTAAAAGCAAACAATATCTCTAAAGAGAAAATTCATTTTGAGCTTTTTACAGCTTCCGAAGCCGTAGATACCATTGCAGAAGACTTGGATGGTAAAACAACGGTAGAAGTCATTGTAGATGACGAATCTTTTTCGCTCACCATGGACAAGAAAACAATTATTCTAGATGCTGTATTGAAAGAGAATATTGATGCTCCTTACTCGTGTCAAGGAGGCGTTTGTAGTAGCTGTATAGCACGTGTAAAAGAGGGCAAAGCTGAAATGGTGAAAAACCAAATTCTTACGGATGGCGAAATAGAAGAAGGCTTTATTCTTACTTGCCAGGCGCATCCGCTTACACCTACGATCAAAGTAGATTATGATGATGTCTAAAAATGCTTTTAGAGACTTTATCCATCAATATGAAAAGCTAACAGATGCAGAGTGGGAAATGGTAGCCAATCGATTGCATCCACTGCATTTAAAAAAGGGAGATATATTGCTAAAAGAAGGGCAGATTTGTAACCATATTTGGTTTTTAGAGCAGGGTTTTTTGCGATTTTTTATTTGGAAAGATGGAGAAGCTATTAGCAAATTTTTTACACTCGCTCCTTATACTTTTACTTCTCAACGCAGTTTTAATCTCCGACAACCTACCAAAGAAAATATTGAAGTCTTAGAAGACAGTATTATTTGGGAAATAGGTTTTGATGACAATCAAAAATTAATGCAAATCCCCTCCTATAATACGTTTGTCCGAAAACTTATTCAAGAGGTACAACACTTCACGGAGCAGATAATGGAGTCACTTCAAAATAAAACTGCAGAAGAACGTTACAGAGTTATTTTGGAGAAAAATCCAAAATTTATGCAACGTGTGTCTCTTAAACATCTTGCCTCTTTCCTTGGAATTACCCCACAATCACTCAGTAGAATTCGAAAAAATATACACTAATATTTCGAATTTACCATAGGGTAACTGTAGTGGAGATACCCCGCACTTACTTTTGGGATAAAAAATGAAGGCAATTTTATCTTTATCGCTTATTTATTTTATTTCAATGCAAAATATAAACGCTCAGGAAATTCCACAAAATTACAAACACTTTTCTCATATCATGCAAACGGTGGCCTCTCCGGATGCCGTTTGGAATATATGGACAGATGTTGCTAACTGGAAAGATTGGGATACTGGTCTTAAGGACGCTTCCATGAAAACGAATTTCAAACTAGGGTCTAAGGGCAGTATTACTTCTTTGGAAGGCAGGAAATCGAAATTTAAAGTGGTTAGTTACAAAAAAGGAATCTCATACACTTTAAAGACAAAACTTCCCCTAGGAAGCCTCTATATAAAACGCACTCTTCAAAAAAAAGACTCCTCTGTTTACTTTATTCATGAGGTATGGTTTAAAGGTTTAACGTCTAATTTGTTTGCAAAACGCTTTGGACCTAAATTTAGAGCCATGCTTCCAGAAGTTATGGAGAAAATAAAACGAATTGCAGAAAAATGATTGGGTTAAAACTTGTTTACTTCGCCAACATTTTGGTTGCGGGTTGGATTAGTGTTTCTAGCTTGTTCTACCCTAAAAGGGCAGTAATCACTGTATTCTCTAAGGCCATTCAGTACTCCGAAATCATTAAATTGGTAGGGACCTTATGGGGAGCGATATTTGTTCTATCAGTATTGGGGCTCTTTTATCCTAAAAAAATGGCTTTGGTACTCTTCTTTCAACTTATTTATAAAGGGACCTGGCTGCTTTTTGTATGTATTCCGGCAATGTTAGAAAAAAAACCTTATCCAAGTGGAATGGCATTCTTTTTTCTTGTTTGGTGTGTTATTTTACCTTTTGTTATTCCTTGGAAAAGCTTTTTTTAAGAACTTCCATAGCATGGTCATAGCCAATAGTACATGCTTTTTCAATGCCTTTCTTATCTAGCATTCCAATAGTTTCTACTGCTTGAGGTTGAAAAATAAGATCGCAACTCTGCAATTTTTCTTTACTCGAAGCATAAATCATTAAGCCCGTTATTCTATTGGTTAATTGCAAAGAGGTTCGGATGGCTCCTTTTGGTTCTTCTTTAATAATAGAAACATTGCTGCCTATTATATAATCTGCTTTTGTACGCACAGGTTCTAATGGAAAGTTATTCATTATTCCACCATCTGCGTAGAGTCCCTTTGGAAGCGCTACAGGGCTAAATATTGGGGGCAAGGCTGTAGATGCCAATAATGGTTTTATAAGTGCCTCTTCCGAAAAGCTTTCTGCCTCTCCTTTCTGAAGATTTGTTGCCGTTACATACAGCTTACGCTCTAATGCTTCAAAGGTATCTTCAGGAAAATACGCTTTAAAAATAGAATAATAACGTTCCGTATCTATTAAGCCAGGCTTAATAATGGTAAAAAAATTATATCTAAATAAAGGGGTTTCCTTAAAAAAAGCCAACATTTCGTCTGTGGTATTTCCATTGGCATATAAAGCACCTACCAAGGCCCCAATGCTAGTGCCAGATACGATATCTGCCGAAATCCCATAGGCCTTAAAAGCCTTTAGCATTCCAATATGAGCCATTCCTCTAACGCCTCCTCCAGAGAGTACTAAA
The DNA here is from genome assembly GCA_947500575.1 of uncultured Flavobacteriaceae bacterium. Taxonomy (GTDB): domain Bacteria; phylum Bacteroidota; class Bacteroidia; order Flavobacteriales; family Flavobacteriaceae; genus CANMSI01. Next base: position 213,608 of record CANMSI010000005.1, read on the forward strand.
CCTATGGATTTTGTTTGTAATTCTTCTAGTTCCATATCAATTTTACGCTATAGCATCTTTCATAAACCTGTCTTGTGATTTTTCTAGTGTAAAAGTAATTCCTTTGACAAGAAACCAATAAAGTTTTATTTTATTTTAATCCCTTTCCACCAACCACCTAGTTTGTTCTTTACATTTTTATATAAATTAGGAAGACATCAATAGGGTTATATCCGATATCTATTCCATTTTATCCTTCATTTTTTATGGAAACTTACTAGTAACTAAGATCAAAACCGACCAGATAGTTGTTTTTATTAAAATACCCGTACACATTAAAATTTTGGTGGACTGTAATGAAATTAATGGAAATTCGACTAAATTATTTGTAAGTTTATAGCTGAATTACACTCAATGCGATCGCCGTCAAATTCCAAAACAGCAGTTTTAATTTTTGCTCATTCTTCGCAAGAAGAATTAAAGCATAAGGCTATCTCAAAAGAGACCGAGCTTTTTGATGCGCTTACTTACGGAATTATCAAAACGGTAGAAAAAACTGGTTTCCCCTATTTTCATGTCTCGGAAGAGCAGCAAATTGGAGCAACCTTTGGTGAGCGGTTCACGCATGCCATACAATATGTTTTTAATCAAGGCTATGAAAGTGTAATCACCGTAGGAAATGATACTCCTCACCTGAATGCAAAACACATTATTGATGCATCCGCTCATCTGACTTCAGGAAAACTAGTGATTGGCCCTTCTGCAGATGGTGGATTTTATTTGATGGGGCTGCATGCTTCTTTTTTTAATTCTGAAACGCTCAGAGACCTCCCTTGGCAAAGTTCAGAACTGTATCGCAGTATTTGTTCCTTAGCTATAAAAGAAGAAAAAGAAATAAAGTCGCTTACCACTTTATTTGATATCGATGAGTTTCAGGATTTAAAAAGACTTTTTGATTATGGTAGGGGTTTGCATGCTAAGCTGCTCTCTATATTAAAGCTCATTTTTAGTTCGAAAACACCTATTTATTCCGATCTATCCGTAATTTCTATTCGTTCCTTTAGCGCTACTCCTTTTAATAAGGGTTCTCCTTTTTCCTAATCTGTATCAGATCACAGGAATTCCTGTATCGTTTTTCTTTATCACTTTGATACATTTCTATGGTATTATTAAGTAATATCCATAGTACATAATTCAATATCCATTGGCTTTCAATAAATCGTAGACAAACACTTAAAACATATAAAAATGGCAAACTCATATTACGACCCAGCAGATCTTAGAAAATTCGGTAAAATAACAGAATGGAGTGAAGAACTTGGAACTAAATTCTTTGATTATTACGGGAAGGTTTTTGAAGAAGGAGCATTATCTGCCAGAGAGAAATCTTTAATTGCTTTAGCAGTATCCCATGTAGTAAAATGTCCTTATTGCATTGACGCTTATACCAAAGATGGTTTGCAAAAAGGAATTACCAAAGAAGAAATGATGGAGGCTGTACATGCAGGGGCTGCTATTGAAAGCGGAGCAACCTTAGTGCATGGCGTTCAAATGATGAATAAGTACAATAAATTATCCATGTAGTGTTAAGGACATTTGGAGCATTTTGCGCCCACTGTTAAAAAAATATACAATCTTAAAAAATGGCAACAAAATCACTCAAAGCAAGAGACAATGAGCTTGCAATAACAAATAAACAGTTAGAAATCTTAAATGGAGGTATTTTTGCAGAGGGCGAATTGCCTTTTTTCAAAGATAAGATTGCAGCTATAGGGCATTTTCCATTAAGGCCTAAAAAACTCGAGATTTTACAAATTAATGTGGGTTATATGTGCAATCAGGTATGCGAGCATTGCCATGTTGATGCTGGACCAGATCGGAAAGAAATAATGACCACAGAAACCATGGAACAGTGTTTAGAGGTTATCCGAAACACTGGAGCCCACACTTTGGATCTCACTGGGGGTGCGCCAGAAATGAACCCCAATTTTAGATGGTTTGTAGAGGAAGCCTCTAAAGCAGGAATCAAAGACTTTATTGTTCGTTCTAACCTAACCATTATTAGAGCTAATAAAAAATACCATGATTTACCTGAATTCTTTAAAAAGCATAATGTGCATGTGATTTCTTCCATGCCTCATTATACTCGCGGAAAAACGGATAAGCAACGAGGGGATGGTGTTTTCGATAAATCAATAAAAGCTCTACAAGAATTAAATGCGGTAGGATATGGAATGCCAGGCAATAGCTTGCGATTAGATTTGGTATATAACCCTTCTGGCGCTTACCTCCCGGGAGATCAAATGGCCTTAGAAAGTGATTTTAAAAAGGCGTTGAAAGAAGATTTTGATATTGAATTTCACAATCTATTTGCGATCACCAATTTACCTATCGCTCGTTTCTTAGATTATCTAATCGCTTCTGAAAACTATGAAGATTATATGTATGCTTTGGTAGAGGCTTATAATCCAAGTGCGGTTGCCAATGTTATGTGTACTAATACCATCTCTATAAGTTGGGATGGATGGCTATATGATTGTGATTTTAATCAAATGCTCGATTTAAAAGTTGCTAGTAAGGTAAAGCATATTAAGGACTATAATGAAGATCTCTTAAATGATAGAAACATTATTATTTCTCAACATTGCTATGGTTGTACGGCAGGCGCAGGGAGTAGTTGCCAGGGAACAGTTGCTTAATATCATTTATTTACCTTTTCAGCGAACTATCTAGATCGACTATGTGTTCTTTTTACCGACTAGATGGTTGGTAGTTTTGAGAAAAAGGGAACATAAATTGGTTGTATTGTGCTTTATACCGAGTTTTTTCGCTGTACAACCTCCATTTTTAAACATTCTTCAATTTTGAAAGTTCTTTGTATTGGACCCAGTGGTCTGTTTCCCCCATAAAACCCAAATCTTATGGAAAAGAGTTTAAAACGCATGGCTACCATGCAACGAATGCAAGTTACTGGCCTAGAATTGTTCTACAAGAACGGATATTATAATACCAGTGTAGACGATATTTTAAAAGAACTTTCCTTGTCTAAAGGAGCTTTCTACTACCATTTTGAATCCAAAGAAGACTTCTTCATTCAAATTATACAGAACCTCGTAGTTCGAAAAGTATACAGCATGCTTATTGAACCAATTGAGGGTCATGAAAATACACTAGACCTTATTACAAATTGTTTTGAAAACGCCTTAGAAACAGCTGTACATAATGAATTAGATTACGGCTTTGTCCTCAGTAATTTTATTAATGAATTCAACGGGAAGAATCCGGAAATAATGAAATACTTAAACGACATTCTTAAAATTTGGGAAGTCAACTTAGTATCTGCTGTTCAAAAGGGAAAATTTAATGGATACATTGACCGTCATGTAGATAGTGAGGGGGTAGCTCTATATTTAATAAGTTCCTTTATTGGAATCCGAACCCTTATGGTAGAGACCGCTCCTAGTGCCCGAAAATATAGATTTATGACGCAACTTAGACAGTATTTTAAGGCGCTAGAAAATAAAGAACATATTTCCCACAACTAGGATCCAGAAACCTCATTTATTTTTTGCATTATCTGTTCAGGGGAAATAGTGCTCATTGCATTCTCGTACCCTTTAGGACATTTATTTCCATAAATGGAGGTTGGAATAAGCGGGTATTCTTTTCGATCCGATAATAATCTATTTTTAACAGACTGCCCAAAAGGTGCGAAACCTGCGTAGGGGTGGGTAATACCCCATAGTGTAATGGTTGGTATTCCAAACATTGCGGCTAAATGGGCATTACCACTGTCCATTGCCAGCATCATATCTAATTGTGAAATAAGGGCTAGTTCTTCACTAAAACTAACTTTTCCTGCCATATTCATGCAGAACTCAAATTCTTGTGCCCATAATTCCAATTGTTCTTTCTCTTTTGAACCTCCCCCGAAACATAGTATTTTATACTTTTTACTGGTATTTAGTTCTGCGATTACTTGTTTCATCAATGCCAATGGATACATTTTGCCCTCAAAAGCGGCAAATGGTGCAATCCCGATCCATTTTTTGGTATCGGCCTCCACAAGTTGCTGAGTTACTGGAGATATAGACCGCTGTGGTAAGGCAATTACATTAGATACATCTACCGAAAAGCCCAAAGCATTTAAAACATCCGCATATCGTTGGTGGGTTGTCTTTAAAGGTTGTATATCCCTGCCTTTCGCTGTTATGAGGGCTTTCTTTGCGCTCCTCCCTTTATTGATCTGAACAAATGGAATTTTTGTAAGGGAAAAATAGACTTTTAAAATATTACTGCGAAGTACGTTATGCAAGTCGGCCACACCTTCTATGCCTAAGGTTTTTAATTCTTTATAGAGCTTCCAAAGCCCCTTAATTCCCTTATGCCTTCCTTTTACATCTGCTTCAAAAACAACAACGTTTGGAAATTGGCTAAACATTGGTTGAAAAAATGCACGCGTAAGAACAGTTATTTTTAGATTGGGATATTGTTGAGATAAGGCTGAAATTACAGGAATTATCATCGCTACATCTCCCATAGCAGATAAACGAATTAGAAGAAGGTGATTGATATTTTCTTCTGCAATAGGTTTCGAGTGCTTACTGATTGCCACGAAGAATAGGGTTTAATTCTTCATCATTGTACATTTTCATTTGTTTATAGACTTTCATATACTTATTCCCTGCTTCTATATCCGCCACCAACTGATCTATGGCAATGGAAAGATCTTGTTTTTGATCTAGTAGTACCTGAAGTTTTGCAAAACATGCCTCCTTGTGGTCTGAAGAAGCATCCTTTCTATTTACTTCTTCTTGCATGTGGTATACCTTCAGTGCTAAAATAGATAGTCTATCAATTGCCCAAGCAGGACTTTCTGTATTAATGGTGGCTCCTTCTTTAATTTGAACCGATTGGTATTTATTTAAAAAATAACTGTCAATAAATTCCACTAAATCAGTTCTATTTTGGTTACTCTTGTCTATTTTTCGTTTCAAATCTAGGGCGGCCACGGGGTCAATCTCCGGATCTCTAATAATATCTTCATAATGCCATTGCACTGTGTCTATCCAATTCTTTTTATATAACAAATGTGCTATATCATCTTTAGGATATTTATTGGTAAAGGGTTGATTTACATCGTCCTTTACATGATAGGTATGGATGCTTTCATCAAAAATACGGTAGGCAAATTCACTAAACATTGTTGCAATAATTTAATACAAAGATACCCATTCTTTTTAAGTCAGCCTTCCCACGGTCAATACGATAAAAGGAATAAGAACCGCAGCTATCAAAACAATTTCTTTCACATTGGGTCTTTTAATTACCTCTACATAATTGGTAGCGAAAATGACCGCAGGAAAAAAGGTGATTAGCACGGGAAAATGGGTTGTAGAAGACTTTAATAGGGTTACTACAAGCCCTAAGATAAAAGAAATGGCAATAAATCGCATGGTAATAATTCTACCGATACCTGATTTCCCCAAACGTACAAACCCTAGAATTCCTGCCACAGAAACTAATAAGGCATACAAACCGAGCTTAACACTATTCTTCCAGTCCAAAAAGTAATTCTCGGTATAGTCATAGGAGAAAACAAAATGATTTTCAAAAAAGATTAAGTTATCTGCTAAAATAAGTAAGGAAGTGGCAATCATAAAAGCCGTAAAAACACCTACTATAGGCACCATCCAGCTGCGGATGTTCTTGGGTTCATAGAAGTAAATAGATACAAAAACTAGGATCAGGTACAACAACGCCCAATCATAGAAAAAACTTGCAGCAGTAATCCACAAAGTAGCATCAAATATCTTCAGTTTTATATTTTTTAAAGATTTAATGCTTAGCAACCTTCTGATAGAGAGTAGGAGAAAAAAGTTGCACAAAATAGCATTGCTATCCATTAATACTTCCGGAAAAACAACAATTAAAAGGGTGTAAAATAGAATAGCAAAGGAATTTGTACCGGTAACCTTATTTCTTTTTACAATGAAATTGACTACAAAAATACTGAACATAAGAAGGGCTAAAATACCTATGTGTAAGAGCAATTCTTTTGGCTGATATACGCTGTTGAATACTAAAAAATGGATGCTCCAGTAGAAAATAAAGAGAAATCCTAGAAGAATGATATAATTTATAGGTTTTGTTTTTTCAAAAATGCTTGAAATCATCCTAGGTTTTTATATTTTTGTACCGTAAATATAGCCAAGATGAAATCAATTTTTAAAGCGATAGAAGATTTATTTGTAAACGTCCTTTTTGCTCCTTTCGATATGTTAAGAGAAGCTGCCTATGAAAGTTGGGCATTTTCTAACATCGTTAACTGGCTATTATTTGCAATTGGTGCTGTTGCATTTATCTATTGGATGCTACAACTTAAAAAGTACAATGACAACGGAGAAGAAGACAAAAGTGTTACTTCTCATTCCTATTTGTAATCTTTTTGTGATTGCGCTTTCTTTAAAAAGCTATAAATCAAATCCTAGATCTTTTCTGTAGTACATTCCATCAAAATGTAATTGCTCTATATTTTTGTAGGATTGTTCGAGCGCATCTTTGAAATTTGACCCAAAAGCCGTAACCGCTAACACTCTACCTCCATTCGTAAGAATTTTTTCATTTTCGGGTTTGGTACCTGCATGAAACACCACGGCATCTTTAATCGTATTCAAACCTGAAATTTCTTTGCCTTTTTCATAGGCTTCAGGATAGCCTCCAGATACTGCCATAACGGTGGTTGCTGTTCTAGGATCTATCTTCAATTCAACCGTATCCAGTGATTGATTTGCTATTGCCTTAAAAACGGAAACCAAATCGTTTTGAATACGAGGAATAACGACTTCGGTTTCTGGATCTCCTAGCCGCACGTTATACTCTATTACGAATGGGTCCTCGTTTACCTTAATAAGTCCAATAAAAATAAAACCTTTATAAGGTAAATTGTCTTTTTGAAGTCCTTCCACTGTGGGTTTCACAATACGGTCGTGAATCTTAGTCATAAAGACCTCATCTGCAAACGGTACGGGTGAAATTGCTCCCATACCACCGGTATTTAAGCCAGTATCGCCTTCTCCAATGCGTTTGTAATCCTTTGCTGTAGGCAGTAGCTTGTAATTTTCGCCATCCGTTAATACAAAACAGCTTAATTCAATGCCTTTTAGGAACTCTTCTATCACCACTGTGGCACTGGCAGTTCCAAACTTTGCAGCTACCAACATTTGCTGTAGTTCTTTTTTGGCTTCTTCAATATCATTGAGAATTAGCACCCCTTTTCCTGCTGCCAAGCCATCCGCTTTTAAGACATATGGTGGGGTTAAACCTTCCAAAAAAGCATAGCCTTCTTCCAAGTTCTCTGCGGTAAAACTTTGATAAGCAGCCGTAGGTATTTGATGCCGAATCATGAATTTTTTAGCAAACTCTTTACTTCCTTCTAATTCGGCAGCTGCCTTCTGAGGTCCAATAACGGGTATATTCTTAAGCGCTGCATCCTTCAAGAAAAAATCGTGAATTCCATTCACTAAAGGATCTTCCGGACCCACGATCACCATGCTAATAGCATGGGCAATTACTGCTTGTTTGATGGCTTCAAAATCATTTACACCAATTGGTATATTTGTGGCGATCGATGCTGTACCTGCATTACCAGGGGCAGCGTAAAGAGCGTCTATTTCTGAACTCTGCGCAAGTTTCCAAGCTAATGTATGTTCTCTTCCGCCTGCTCCAAGAATAAGAATCTTCATATCTCAAAATTTGCTCAAAAATACATTTTGAAATACAAATAGCGCAATATATCTGTGGGAATAAATCTTTAAAATTACTTTTTGTTCCTCTTAGAAAAATCGCGATGCTCTGTTTTTTCTAACTCTGCCTTGGATAAGGTTTTAAAATAGGCAAAAGTTGCTCGCATCCCTTCTTCGCGGCCTACTTTCGGTTCCCATCCCAAGATTTCCTTAGCCTTAGCAATATCTGGTTTGCGCTGCATAGGGTCGTCTTTTGGCAATGGTTTATAAATCACCTTTTGGTCGGTCCCTGTAAGTTTAATGATTTCTTCTGCAAAATCCTTGATGGTAATTTCGTGCGGATTTCCAATGTTGACCGGCAAGGTATAATCACTCATTAGTAAACGGTAAATTCCCTCCACTTGGTCGTCTACATAGCAAAAAGACCTTGTTTGTGATCCATCGCCGAAGATTGTTAAATCTTCTCCTCTTAATGCTTGTCCCATAAATGCAGGGATAACTCTACCATCGTTTAAACGCATTCTAGGACCATAGGTGTTGAATATACGCACTATACGGGTTTCTATGCCATGAAAACGATGGTACGCCATTGTTATAGACTCCTGAAAGCGCTTGGCTTCATCATAAACTCCTCTAGGGCCTATGGTATTAACATTCCCATAGTATTCCTCTGTTTGTGGATGTACCAAGGGGTCTCCATATACTTCTGAAGTAGAAGCAATCAAAATACGTGCATTTTTCTCTTTGGCTAAACCTAAAAGGTTATGAGTGCCCATAGCACCCACCTTTAGCGTTTGAATAGGAATCTTTAAATAATCTATGGGACTAGCAGGAGAAGCAAAATGCAAAATATAGTCCAGATCTCCAGGAACATGCACAAACTTTGTAACATCATGATGATAGTATTCAAAATGCTCTAGTTGAAACAGGTGTTCTATATTTTTAAGATCTCCTGTAATTAAATTATCCATGGCAATCACATGGTATCCTTCTTTTATAAAGCGATCACATAAATGTGATCCTAAAAATCCGGCGGCTCCGGTAATGAGTATTTTTTTCATACGCTATTGCATATTCCTATTTCGTGGTTTAAGCACGGCAAAAGTAGTTGTAAGGGGTGGGCAATTCAAATCTTTTGGGCTAACGTCCAATTTATGGGTTGAAATTAGGCTATAGTTTTTTAAGTTTTTCTTTTTTGTCTTTCTTTTTAGAATTCACAATTTGGTTTGTATTGTCTTCAACCTTTGCTTTTAATTTACTCACCTTCTTTTTAAGAATAATTTTCTGCTTAAGCGTGCTAAAATTATAGTTGTATTTAAAAAAAATATATCCTAATAAAACAACCACCGTTACCAACATAATTACCATACCCAAATTCTTTGCTTTGCTCCCCAAAACAATAAAGAGAACAATAAACATTAAGTTGAAGAGCCCAATGATATAACTGGCTTGTTTATGACTTAAACCCCAATAATCTATAAGGACATGATGAACATGATTGCGGTCCGGTGAAAAAGGTCCTTTTTTATTAGCAATTCGAATTGCAAATACTCTGGCGGTATCAAATAGCGGTACTATTAAAATACTGATGGCTATAAGGGGTGCGTTCTCCAATAAAAAAGGGAGCTCCGTGTAGTCTGCTGGTTTCAAAGCCAAAAACTTCAAAGTCAGAATGCTAATTATAAACCCAACAATTAACGATCCAGTATCACCCATAAAAATCTTCTTATGAGAAGAAAAATTAAAACCAAGAAACGCCATCAAAATGGCATTTACTGTAATACTAATGAGCGCAAAAAACCATTCATTGGTTGTATAAAAAATTGTAGTATAGATAATCATTATAACAATCCCTACAACGGAAGCCAAACCATCTATACCATCTATTAAATTATAGGAATTAATTACCGTTAGCATAATAAAAGCTGCTATTACCAAGTACAAATAATGGGGGATCTCATACACATTTAAAAAGCCATTTAGAGAATCTATTGTAAAACTATCATTGGCTAAAATAAAAGCAATCGCACAAATTTGGCCCAATAATTTAGATCCTGGTGAGAGGACTACCAAATCGTCCTTCAATCCCAGAATAAAAAGAATGGTGAGTCCAGGAATTATATACATTCCCTCGTCAAAAACAGCCCGATCCTTGATAAAGAAAATTGCAAAAATCAATGTAAAGAAAAATGCAATTCCACCTAAGGTAGGTGTTTTAGCAGAATGCGAACTTCTTTGATTAGGGTTGTCCATTAACCTCTTATACTCAACAACCCCAATTATTTTAGGTATGGTTAAATAGGTTAACAAAAATGCTCCTATAAATAGTGCAACTGCCGTTTCTAAAAAATACAAAGCAATGAATTGATGAATTAGAGTTTATCAAAGATAATTTTAAAAAAGAACTTTACTAAATTTAACTGTCTTGTTATTCTTGTTGGCTCTTTCAATAAACGATAAAACCACTCCAATCCAAACTTAATGAAGAACTTAGGGGCTCGTTTCTTTGTGCCTGAAAACACATCAAAACTACCTCCTAAACCCATATAAAGTGCAGGATACGCCTCTAGAAATTGTGCCATTAAAAACTCTTGCCTTGGACTCCCCATGGCCACAAAAACAATATCTGGTTTTTTCTTCTTAAATGTCTTCTTTAAAACTTCCGAGTCTCCCTGCTCCAAATATCCATTTCTAAAACCTTTAATCTTAAGTTCAGGAAACTGAGTCTGTAACTTTTTTATAGTTTGGGTGATAACAAATTCGGTTCCTCCAATAAAATAAAACGACTTCTCTTCTTTAAACCTCTCAATAATATCTAGCCAAAACTCTGCGCCAGGTATTTTGATTGAATTTATTCCTTTCCTTTTTAATGCCCAAACCGCCCCAATGCCATCAGGATAGCCATAGTTATCATTAATTAAGGAATCCAATGCAAGATCATTTTTATTTAATTTCTCAGCATTCAAGGCTATTAAGATTCCCTTTTTTTGGTCCACAAAATTCAATAATTGTTGCTTGCTTTCAAAGGCAAAGACTCTTTTCTTATTAATAAATTTACTTACTCTTTCTTCCATTAATTAATGGTTTTTAACCAGCTCAATAACTCTTGTCTAACCTTAAAACTATCATATCTTTTGGCGGTTTCCAGGCTGTTTATCTTCATTGTTTTCTTTTCCTCTTCTGAAAGCTGATAAAACGTCCACATTTTTTTTGCCAAATCTTCACTATCTCCTTTATTTACCAAATACCCATTATGCCCCTGGGCTACATAGCCATTAGGCCCTGGTATGTTGCTCGCTATAACTGGCTTCCCACACATCATGGCTTCTATCCCAACTAGACCTAAACTCTCCCTAAACGTTGGAAAAATAAATACATCAAATTTCCCATATATGTCTACTAGTTTTTCTTGTTGAACACTTTTTATTAAAGTTACCTTCACCTTGGTGGTATTAATTTGTTCTTCTATTTTTCGTAAATCTGGCCCGTCCCCTACCATGATCGCCTCGAATTCTAACATCCCATAAGATTCCTTAAGGATTTGAAGTGCTTTTACAAACGTTCTCCATCCTTTTGTCTTTATAAAGTTAGAAACAAATCCAAAAACGAATGTTTTAGAAGTAATATGTTTTGGATAAAAAATGTTGCCATCTACCCCTCCAGAAGGATAAATAAAGATGGAGTTGGTAATTTCTGTCCGAAAAGTCTTCTGAAGCTCTTGGTCAAAATAGGCAGAAGGGACTACTACTTTGCTTTTCCGCAAACTTGCTTTTAACCAAATTGCAAGAAAGCGTTTTAACACTGTTTCAAAAACCGCATCGCTACCGTGAAAATTTAACACCGTTGTTATTCCTCTCCATGTAAATGGCATTAGAACAGGAGCAAAATACAATGGGAAATGAACATAAATAATATCCTTTTTTCTAGCAATAAACCAAAGCCTAACAACTCTTAAATAGAGCCATACATACCCAATCCCTTTGGCCAATACTCCCTGTTTTTTTGTCAAAACTATATTAACCACATCATAATCTTCCTTAATAGCCTCTTTAAAACGCTTCACAAAAATACCATATCTGACATTTTTTTCAGAGGGATACATATTAGACAACAGGTATATTTTCATGAATTTTGATTTAGCACTTTTACCTCTTGGGGGTTCAAATGATACCACCCTAAATAAGAAAATATTGTGAAAAATACTGCACTAAACGTTATTCCATAGTTTCGATCAAAGAAATTTTCCACTATACAAACACAAAAAATAATAAGTAGTAACGAGGCATAACGGTAGTTTCCATTTGCAAGCGCTAGCTGTACGTTCGAAAGAAAGAAAAAGCATAGAAAAAAGACCCCCACAACTCCAAATCTTACTGCGTATCCAATGAACTGATTGTGTGCATTATAACCCATTTTAGAAGCAATATGCATTTTATCTCGCTCAAACTGCTTTTTCAAATTTGGATACTCATCTGCAACACCGTATCCAAATATAGGTCTCTCCTTTACGAGTTCTAATGCAGAAATCCATCTTGCCATTCTGGGGTTGGCCTTCGCTTTAGAGTTAAATTCTTCTTCATTTTCTGTCGATATTTCAAATTTGTAAATATTCTTTATTCGATACCCTATGTAGGTTCCAGAAACATACTGTAAGGTAGTAAAAAGGAAAATCCCTAAGCCCAAGCTATATATAAAAAGTAGGCTGTATTTCCTTGTCGCAAATAGCTTGTAAGCGCTTTTACAAATAAATAATACGCCTATCAAAAACATTCCGAAGAAAATAATTCTGGAGTTTAGAAAAAGAAAGCATAGAAAAAAGAATGCTACAAATATAATTTTGATCCGCGTTCTATTAATTATCCTATTCATAAAAATAAGACTAGTGAGACAATACACTCCTAAATACGTTGGGTGCTGATCTAAAGGCTTTGTGAAATATTGATAGGTGTGATAATAGTCAAATAAGTCTTTCCCAATAGTAAAACCTCCCTGATCCAAAAAATAGTGATATAGATTATATGTCAAAAGGATTAACATGGAAACAAAGGATCCAAAAAATAAGCCCCTCAAAATAGATCCTAATACAATAGTTAATTGTTCTCGTCGAAAAAAAAGAAAAACAATGGGCACTAGTATAAAAGAAAGTGTTTTTTCTATATATCTAAAGCTGTCGTCAGGGTGGCTTGTATAAAAAATACCCATTAGGTGCAGTAGAAAAAAAGGGAAAACGGAATATAGCAGCATTCTCTTTTTAATCGTTAAAACTCTAAAGTGTGGTTCTTGCTTTAAGAAAATCACGGCCAGTAAAAGTGAGGTTATTAAAAAGATATTACTTACTCCTGTATGCAAGGGAAGAAAAAAAGAAAAGAGAAGAAAACTTCCTTCAAAAAACCGCTGCCAAAAGCTTGTTCGGGTAGCTGTTTTAAAGTCTGAAAGAAATTTTATTTTCATACGTTCTTGCAAATTAATTTTCCAATAATACCCTTAAATTTCGCCTTTCAAAACTGTCATTTACAATGAACGGCTCTCACAAAAGTCTAAGAATATCTTTTATTCTCTTGTAAATTGTTTTTAGAAATTAAATGAGCAAATTTAAGCTATATTGCGTTAACATATTCTTCCTTATATGGTTTTACAAAAGGATCTATATAACTTAGAATAAAATGGTATTTTTAACCCTTAGAGAAATTATCTTATCCTTGATTAATGCTAAAGTTAAGTTATATTGACAACTTTATAATCCTTCTTATGTTTGCCCTTTTACCTGTAGATATGGTAAATGGAATATTACTACAGAACAATGTTAATTTACCCATTAGTCTAGGACAATTTTATAAGTTTTTTATTCTTGTTTTTTTGTTTTTTAGATTCTGTTTTAAGGCAAAGCTTCTGGTCACTTCTTCCATCATTGGATTCTTATTATTCCTTCCTTCGGTTTATCAATCTATTATAGGTTCTACAGATATCTCTTTATTTACAGAAGTTGTTAAAATAACTAAATATCTAACTCCGTTTTTCTGTTTTCTTTTTTTTGTAGAGTTCATAAAAAAAAGGGAAGGGTATGCTTACCGTAAATTGATTCAGCTAGTATGGTTTTCCTATACAGTTTTGGTTATCAATACTTTTATAAAGTATATTGGTCTTGGATATCCTGCCTATGCTAATGGCAATATAGGCAGCAAAGGTTTCTTCTTTGCAGGCAATGAGCTTTCTGCATTACTTATTATTGTAAGTGCTATTCTAGGTTTTAAATTATGGCTAAACGGGAAAAAGAAAGCATATTACCTCTTCTTAGTATTGAATTTACTTGCGGCGCTAACCATTAGTTCTAAAACAGCAGTTTTGGGTATTATTCTCATCTTTTTTGCAATCCCTTTTCAAAAAAATTCGTTTAGCATTAAGAAGTTACTTGCATTGATTACCTCTGTGGTTGTCTTTCTACCAATTGTATTTTTTGCATCTTGGAAATTCATCCAAAACTCAGCTCTTATTTTAAGAATACAATTTTTTTATGAAAAGTTTGACTTCTGGACTTTTATCCTATCCAGTAGAAATACCTTTTTAAAAAAATCGTTTGACACTTATTGGAATGAGTATACCATTTTAGAAAAAATAATAGGAGTTGGCCGTGCAAAATATGAATACCTAAATGAAAACAAAATCGTAGAAATGGACATTATAGACATCTTTTTCTCATATGGATTCTTAGGGGTTGCAATCTTTATTGGGATGATGGTGCTTTTACTAATGCAAGCTAAGCGATTTTGGAAGACAGGGGACTATCCTTTTGCAAGTTTGGTGCTTTTAATGATTGGTATTCTCCTGCTTATTTCGACGATGGCCGGGCATGTATATGGAGCAGGAATGTCTGCCGTTTTCATTGGGCTTTTATTTAGTCTGGTTTATGTAAAACAAAATGCAACGAATTCTTATTTAATGAAGTAACGATTTTATATAAATGTTGGTTCTCGTCTATTTTTAGCCTTGTATGGCAGTTTCTATATACTGCAAAGATGCGTTTCTAATTTCTTCTAGTTTAGTAGTTACATTAGCATATTCCAAGGTAAGGGTGAGGTTTTCAAAATCACTTTCCTTATACATAATTCGCTCTCTTATTCCTAGTAATTCTAGCAAGCTTTCTTGTCTATTAGCGCGTTCATTTGCTGAAATACAAGCAAATGGTTTTTTAAAATTAACAGCAAAACACATTCCATGAAAAGAATCCGTAATCACAAAACTAGCATTTGAATACAGCTGAATAAACTCTTGTGGACCAGCATCTCTAACGTGTTTATCTATTTTTGTAATTGGCAAGAGCATTCTATCTATTGCAACAATTTTTAAGTTTAATTTTTTGCCAAAAAAATCGATAGCCTTTTTTATCAAAGCAGTTCTAGGAACAGAATAAACCAAAATATAGTTTTCTTTTGGTGTTTCTTCTTTAATATTAAAACTAGCATACCATTCTGCCTGGGTTAAAAGTAATGTAGGGTCTACTACGTGGTGTATGTCCCTTTTAGGAAGTATTTCCTGTAATTTTTTTTGCCCATCTTTCTCCCTCACAGAAATCATACTAAAATCATCTAGTAGGGAACTTACTTCCTCTTTTTCTTCATCAGAATACATATGATGTCCAATGCTTGAGGCATAGGAAAATTTTTTGAAATCCTTTTTTACAAAGGATAGAAAAAAGATAGGGTCTACCTTTCCAACTTCGCTAACAACTCCCGGATTCCATATTTGATCACTCCCACAAACATAGACCTCATACCCGTTCACTTTGTCCTCCAAAAGTTCATTTGATCTAAACTCCTTCGTCAGGTTCATATGTAAAGACAGGAATTTCTTAAATCGCGAAAGTAATTTATAACGGTTAGGAAGGTTTAATAGATCATGTGCTAACATCTTTACCCCGTGCACGGATAATTCAAACCTAACCATATCCATATGCCGCGCTAAATGAGGGTTATAATAATCAATAGTACTTACAGTTCCATACTTGGACAATGCAACTTTGGTAGCATAGGCCTGTAAAACCGCACCATAATTGGTAACTTTATGTATTGTAACTAATGCTATTTTCATTTTGTTTGGTTTAGCTCGGAGGATATATAATGATATGTTTCTTTAAAATTATCGTTTATTGAATACACTGTAGGGCCAATTAGAATCTCATTTTCAATATGATATTCTTTATCCAACAAATGATAAGTCGTAAATACATAATTCATAATTTCTTTCGTGTCGACTGTACCATCATTTATCAGAATATTTGAGCTTTTAATTGACATGTTATAGTCGAATTCAATATTCTTTTTAGACTTAAGATACTTTAACTGTAGCTTGTTAAACACTAACTGATTGGGTTTTTTACGGTTGATAAGCTTCATTAAAGGGTTCTTGTGGATATACTTTAAAAACCAATAACGCATTGTATATACTTTATCATTTTTCAATATCCTTTGATACAGATTTATTGGAATTGATATCATACTACCTAAATTGGGATAGACAAAATCTTGATATGAATGTCGAGCAATATGATACGTCTCTATTTTTCTAGCAATTTCTTCTCGATCACCCTTCGGTAAACGAAATTTCCCACTTAAAATAATATAACTACCGCTTTTAAAAACAGATGTTCTATAAGAAAAATTACATTCTTCCTTGGAAAGTGTTACATGATTATTGTTCTCATCAATACAATCAACAGAAACTAAGTTGTCGGATACAGAATGGCCATACGCCCCGGCATTCATAAAGATAGCTCCTCCCAAACTTGCAGGTATACCCTCTAAACCCTCAAAACCCTTCGCTTGATGCATTAAAGCAACACGAACCAAATTGCTTAAAGCGTACCCTGATTCAACACTTACCATATTATCCTCAACTTCTACTTTAACCAAATTCTTTGTGGAAATAATAATTGAATACTCAACTTCATCAAGTAGTAAAAGATTACTGGTAAATCCAATAATTTTATAATCTAGTTTATTTTTAAATAAATAATTAACGACCAACTTAAACTGATCAATAGATATTGGGGTCAAAAAAAACTTTATTTTACCCCCTGTCTTAAAATACGTTTCATACTTTATGACATAGTCTTTAAAAAAAAGGCAATTTTCCTTCTCCAAGAAATCATTTAATTCATTAAGTTCCTTTTCCGAAATCATGTATTACATTTTATCTTGAAATACTAAACGTTTTGCCGAATAAAAATATATTAGCAGTAAAATCGCATTACTTATCACGGTTGAAAAAGCAGCGCCTTTTGCTCCATATTTAGGTATCATAAATACGTTAAGTACTATATTTAAACATGCAATAACACCCATCAATTTTACCTTTAACTTCATATGTTCTTTTGTAACAAGGGTAGCGCCTACGCCGTAGGCAAGAAAAGAAATTGGCATTGTAATGGATAAAATATTAATCAATGTAATTGAAGGGATATATTCTATTCCAAAAATTATTGGAATGAAAAAATGAGATAACAAAAGTACAATCAACATTATCAAACTCCCAACAATAAGCATAATTAAATTACTTTGCTTAAATACCCGATAGAATTTATCGCTATCATGATTCGCCCATCTATGATATTTAGGCATCAAAAACTTACCAAACAAAATCGTGGGAATAATTAGAATAGCTGTTAAAATTACATACGCCACATTATAATATCCAGTTTCTATATCACCTGCTATATATTTCACCATTATAATATCGCTTTGAACGTAAACAAATGCAAAAAGATTAGCCAACCCAAAAGGCCATGATTCCTTAAATACTTCTTTAACCTTTGGTGTCTTCAATAAACTATTTTCGGTGAATTTATGCCCTTTTAATGCAAACTTTCCTTTACTCATATTATATAATTGATACACTCCTAGAAATGCAAAAACACATCCTACAATGGCATAAATATAACCCACCTCTATTACTAATAGCGAAATATCTAAAATATAAAAACACCCTATTATTATTATTAGTCTAAATAAATTAGGAAGTAGTTGCCAGAAGGCCAATTGTTTGTAACGTTCTTCCAGTTGCAGTTTTGAGCATACTAATTCTACGGAAATATACCCGTAGATATAACATATTAGAACAAGCAATAACTTTCTAGTGGTGTTATCATGAAATTCTAAAAAAGTTAGTAAGAACACCGCTACAGAAATCAATACAAGGGTAAGTGCAACAAAATTAAGAGAAGGTTTTATCCATCTAGTTCCTGCCCATCCTTCTTTTCCAAAAAGTTTAAGCCATACTTTAGAAACCCCAAAGCCAGCCAGTAAAGAAAAAATAGTAATTGTAGCCAAGGCAGACGAAAAAAGACCAAAAGATTCTGGTCCAATTTTTCTTGCTAGTACCGTATAAATAACAAACGTACTTCCACTCCCAACCAATGAACCTATCCATAGGAATGATAAGGATTTTAGTGCCTTCTTAGAACTCATTAGTATCTTCTTTAATTTAGTTTTTGCTTTAGAAAAAGTACATTAAATTTATTTCAAAAGGTTTCTTTCTAGACGTCCAATTAGCCATTATAATACCAAAAAATGACAATATTGATATTTTTTTCGTAAAATTCTAAAATTTTAATACCATTCTATCATAGCGCAGATTATTATACTTCTTTGTGCTCCGTAATCCAGAATCATAAGCTTTAAATTTTTGTATCAATGGTTTTAGCTAAATAATTTTTTATCAATCGCCAATCCAACCATCCATAGCGAATCTAACTTGCACTTAGTATAAAAATACCTCTTGCTTTTATATTTTTATGACAAACCTAGTATAATGTGAAAGCTAATGAAGGGAAATTGTAAGGTCAAAAGAATTGAATAACATACAATATAAAGCGGTAGAGGTCGGTTGTTAGGCCCAAATTAAATTCTTAATGGTACCATTAAGTGGTTTAGCTATTAAATCTTGTTTTATATCAAAACACTGTATACAGGTCTTTCGGCAAAAGTACGATAATTCTTAGCTTTTTTAAGCGCTACCTTACCTACTAACCCATTTTCCTCTAAGATTCTATTGGCAAAATCGTACCATGTCATGACTTCTCTATCCGTAAAGTGAGATATCCCAAATTGTATAACGTCTGGTTTTAGTAACATTGAAAGAATGTATTTTGCCAAATTACGTGCATGTGTAGGACAGCCGGTTTGCGCATCGGTAACATACAGCTCCGATTCTATTTTAGCTTTTTGGAGAATTGTTTTATAAAAGTTTTTTCCAAAGTCAGAATATAGCCATGAGGTTCTAACAATTAAATAGTCTGTTAGTATTTTTTGAATCTCTTCTTCTCCAGCTAATTTGGATTTCCCGTATTGATTAATTGGATTGGTAACATCCTTGCTTGTATACGGTTCTCCTTTTCTGCCATCAAAGACATAGTCTGTTGAAATATGTATGAGTACTACATCCTTTGTTTTACAGGCCAAGGCAAGGTTTCTAACTCCAATAGCATTTACTGCAAACGCTTTCTCAGGGAATTGTTCCGCGGTTTCTACTTCAGTGAAAGCTGCGCAATTAATACAATAATCAAAACTATCAGCGTCAAAAACTGCATTTACCTGTTCTTGATCTGTAATATTCAAAGTAGCAGTGCTGGTAAACGTAAAAAAAAGGTTCTTGTAAGAAGGTGCTATTTCCTGAATACTCTTCCCTAGTTGGCCATAGGATCCAGTTACCAAAATTCGAATCATAATACAAGTTCCTTAAAAGAAGGTAATTTTTGATCTTTTTTAGAAAGAATGATCTGTTCTTTCGGAAATTCCCAATCTATATTTAGATCTGGATCATCATAAATTATTCCTCCCTCAGCCTTCCTATTGTAATATTGGTCGCATTTGTAAACAAAGTGAGTGGCATCTTCTAAAGCAATGAAACCATGAGCCATCCCTTTTGGTATAAAGAGAATTTTGCGATTAGTGGCAGATAATCTAACCTTAATATGCTCGCCAAAAGTTTTGCTGTTCTTTCGAATATCTACTACCACATCTATTACCTCCCCTTGCACTACTCGCACCATTTTTGCTTGGGATTTTTGACTTTCTTGAAAGTGTAATCCCCTTAAAACGCCCTTGTAAGAGATTGAATGATTGTCTTGCACAAAATCTACCTTATAGCCAAGTTCATGCTCCAGCACATTTTTCTTGAAGGATTCGAAAAAGATTCCTCTTTCATCCGTAAAAGATTTTGGTTGTATAATATAACAACCTGATAATGCAGTTTTTTCTATGTTCAATTTACGAATAGTATCAAATGAATATTGAATTTATAACAGTTCCATTAAATAGGAGCCGTACCCACTTTTCATAAGTGGCTTGGCAAGTTTATGCAATTGCGTTTTGGAAATATAGCCCATGATATATGCTACTTCTTCAATAGCACCCACTTTTAATCCTTGTCTATTTTCTATTACTTCAACAAATTGTGAGGCTTGCATAAGCGAATCAAATGTGCCTGTATCTAACCAAGCAGTACCCCTATCTAAAATACTTACTTTTAGTTTTCCTTGTTCTAAATAGGCCTTATTAATGTCTGTAATCTCTAGCTCTCCGCGTTTACTAGGTCGAATTTGTTTTGCAATTTTAACCACTTCATTATCAAAAAAGTAAATACCCGGTACCGCATAATTAGATTTAGGGGTTTTTGGTTTTTCTGCAATAGAAATGGCTTTACCCTCCTCATTAAACTCAACAACTCCATAGCGTTCTGGATCTTGCACATGGTAGCCGTAGATAATTCCTCCATCTGGATCGTTATTTTGCTGTAATAACTCGGCAAGCCCCGAACCGTAAAAAATATTATCTCCTAAAATAAGAGCTACCTTGTCTGAGCCTATAAAAGATTCTCCGATAATAAAGGCTTCTGCAAGTCCATTTGGTTTTTGCTGTACGGCATATTGAAAATTACAGCCCAATTGCGAGCCATCTCCCAATAACTTCTGAAATAGTGGCGCATCTTGTGGCGAAGTAATTATCAAAAATTCTCGAATACCAGCGGACATTAATGTAGATAAGGGATAATAAATCATTGGTTTGTCATACACAGGCATTAGTTGTTTACTTAATGCCAAGGTAATGGGGTATAAACGTGTGCCTGATCCACCTGCTAAGATAATTCCCTTCATATTAGTTATTTTGATATTTTTTAAGATACCAAGTTATGGTTTTTCGTATGCCAGAATTAAAGTTTTTCTTTGAACTCCAGCCCAATTCTTCCTTTATCTTAGATGCATCTATTGCGTACCGATAATCATGTCCTAATCTATCCTCTACCAAACTAATTTGATTGGCATATGATTCCTTGTTAGCTTTCGGGGACACTTCATCCAAAATAGCACATATACTTCTAGCAATGTACAAATTATTGTGCTCATTTCCCCCACCGATAGCGTAGGTTTCACCTGTTTTACCTTTGTGATAAACCGCTTCAATACCACTACAATGATCTGTTACATACAACCAATCTCTTATGTTTTGACCATCGCCATAAATAGGGATTTTCTCGCTCGCAAGAGCCTTTCTAATAATGGTAGGAATTAACTTTTCATCATGCTGTTTTGGCCCATAATTATTGGAGCAATTGCTGGTCACAACATTTAAACCATAGGTATGAAAATAACTTCTAACAAGAAAGTCTGCAGATGCTTTTGAAGCACTATAAGGGCTATTTGGAGCATAGGGAGTAAGCTCTGTAAAAAACCCTTCCGAACCCAAACTTCCGTATACCTCATCCGTAGATATTTGATGAAACCGGGCATTCTTATATCCTTCTTTAGGTAGGTTAGGAGCGTCCATCCAATACTTTTTTGCAGCTTCCAAAAGGATAAATGTGCCACTAATATTCGTTTCTATAAAAGTATCTGGACCTTCTATAGAGTTATCTACATGAGATTCTGCTGCAAAATGAACAATTCCCTTTATTGGATAATTATGGAAGATTTGATTTACAAAGTTAGGGTTGCATATGTCCCCTTTTTCAAAAAAATACCTTTTGTTATTTTTCAATTCTTCGAGATTTGTCAAATCTCCCGCATAGGTTAGTTTATCTACATTGACTATACAACAATTGGGATGACGATCTAAATAATAAGGAATGAAATTACTGCCAATAAAACCAGCTCCTCCGGTTACTAGAATATACGTAATATCGCTTAGTGTATCATTAATCTTGAAGCTCATTTGCCTTTTTGTTGAGGTACTTAACTCCTGAAAAGACAAAAAACAAGCCAATTAGGGTAAGTGGTATCAATATAATATTCCGTCCAAGAAATGGTTTCTTCACAATTTGAGAGTTTCCAAGATTAATAATATTAATGACATCTTTAGTCTGCACCAATTCCATTCTTTTCTTCTCCGTTTCTTCTACAAGTCTATTTTTTAATCCTAACAAACCCGTTACATTAAGTCCGTTTTCCCCTTCTAAATAAACCCTACCTTCTCCAAGTTCATTCTTTTTTTGGTTAAGCCCTTTTGAGTAGTTTGCTATAAGATCATCTATTTGAAGTGTTAAAACATTATTTTTTTCTATCCTAGTGAGCGTGTTCTGTCTATGTACTTCACTCACTTTTTTAAAATATGAATTTGAATTGATATATTTAAGCAATTTATTGGTAATATCTCTTCCAGTTACTGGGTTATTATAGTGGAAACTAATTCTATGATTAATAGCTGTTTTTTTAGACATCTCTGTTTTTAAAATTTCAAGTACAAAACTTTCATCTTTAAAGTTTTGTAGAAGCTCTAAATATTCTAAATCGTCGCCATCATCCGTATTTTTTTCTTCCTCAATAGGTTCAACCAAAACTTTGAAACCATCCAAATGTGCCAAGTCAATATTCAGTTTATTAAAAAATACAGAGTCTTTGGTATTAATATTTGCATCTATTTCATCAATGGTATTGTATAAATAGTCCTTGCTATCAAAATTAGGTTTGACAATCACCTCGGTTTTTAAACTAGTGTCCTTAAATTGGTTAATTCCAAATCCAAGTGCAACACCTAAAGCTCCCAAACCAATAATTTTTAAGCTACTCCTTTTAAGATATAAGAAGACCCTAAGAAGTACTTTAAAGATATTTCCAAATCCGTTGCGAATCATCTTAAATAGCTGTCCAAGATCTATTTCTTCTGTGGATTCTTGCTGTGGTGGTTGCTGATTGTTCATGAACTATTAATTAAAAATTTGCTTTAAAATTTTATCAGTTAGCAGGTAGGTTGGTTTTACACCAGTAGTACCCAACCCTCCAGAAGCCAATGTGCTTCCTGTTTCTAATGGATTATCCGAAGCATAGTAGGCATAGCGTACTTTTACATCTTCTCGAATGCTTTTCCGGACTTTAGAAGCTGCTTGTATTGCTTTTTGATAATGAACCCCTTCCATCTCTAAGCCAATAACGTTCCATGTAGAATCGTGAAAGAATTTCAAAATATCCTTATTCTGAAGAGATGTACCCAAAACGGTGACCATTGCTCCTTCAAATACTTTTAAACCAAAACCATCAAAATCTTCTGAACAGAGTTCATTTACAAAGGGATAATTATCCGAACTACCTTCAAAAATATGAGCAGAAGGTATCATTAAGTCTCCCTTACCTCCTTCCAAAATACCCGCTTTTCCCATGACAGAAATGGAGGCAACATCTAAAAATACCTTTTGGTTTTTTTTGGTTTGGTAGGGTTTCAATAACTCGTCTATGGTCTCGTATGCTTGCTCTCCAAAGGCATAGTCCATTACAAAAATCACAGGTTTCTCAGCATCTGAAAGCTCTTCATTTAGCGTATAGCAACAGGTATCTTTTCCTAGCTTGGCCATATCAAATATTTGTACGTCAATATTGGTACCCGACATGTCATCTATGGAAATCATACCATTTTTCTTAGCCATGTTCATTACCTTTTTCCGCAATGCCATATTTTCGGAAAGGCTTAAGGCTTCATAAATTTCCAAAGACTCATTCTTAGGAAACTCTTTTTTTAATGCATTTCTTGCAAACAAAGAGTTCATAACGCTATGCATATTAGCGCTTATAATATGTATTGGTCTCTCCAAAAGACCTTGTTTCTGAAGGGTTTCTTTAATGGTATTAGCCCATCTTTCTCCGTGAATGTGATGCCCTAAGCGTTCTCTTAAAAGGGCGCTAAAGGTAATTACCTTTTTATTCCCAGTGGTCTCTTCTTCAATTGCTAATTTTCCCAACCAATAGACAATCTTTAAAAATCTTTCTGGTTGTTCTTTTGTAGCAAACTTTTCATACACTTCTACCACCTCTGCAAAAGACCTTCCTAAGATATTTGCGGCATGAATAATGGCAATCTCTCTTTCTGCCTGGGTAAGTTTATTCTTTTTTATGGCACTTTCTAATTTATCCCAATCTCTAATTGTTTTATCGGTATCCTCAATTAATACACGATTACATATTTTTTGAGATTCTATATAAAGAAAGGTAAGGTGGGTAAGAATATCATAAATATCAGAGCGTCCTCGGGTGATCTCAATATTCATCTGCTCCTCATCAATTCTATAGCAATTTCTTCTACGCTTAGGAGGTACTATAGGTTTAAAATGCGACTTCCCATAACCTTCATCAGAAGTAAGATTAATAAAACGGCATTGTTCTATCCCTTCTGGGAGGCGTTCAATAACATATACCAATCCGTTTAGTTCTGCTTTTTCTTCTGCGACAGATCCGTATATTTCTGGACGAAGTTGGAGTAAGGCGCTTCTCAAGGCTTCTCCGGAAACCCCGGAAGGCTTATAAAATCCGCGGTTGAACAAATGGCGCATTGTAATATATAAACGCTCAATGGCATTTGTAGATTCTTGTGCCCTAGTAGTGCTTGTTGCTTTGCTCATAAAAAGAGTTCTGGCAAAATTACAATTAAAATTGCGATTTCAAATGGAAGATTGTATTTTCCTAAAGAAGAATGCCTCTTACTCCTTTGTGTAAGGCTTCAAGGCATCT
This sequence comes from uncultured Flavobacteriaceae bacterium, assembly GCA_947500575.1. GTDB lineage: Bacteria > Bacteroidota > Bacteroidia > Flavobacteriales > Flavobacteriaceae > CANMSI01. The sequence goes on from CANMSI010000005.1 coordinate 238,316, forward strand.
GCTACAGAGCGATCATTCGATAATCGTTGCACTTTGTTTTGCCCCCCTAACTTTCCAATAGCTTTCATATACTGGGTAAAACCTCCTTTCGTAACTATTGTAATCTTTAATGTCTGTAAAATCTTGCCTTCAATAAGATCAAAATAATAGCTATTCTGCTTTTGTAAGCTAGCATCCAATATATGAGAGAAAGCTTGGAGATCAGAGGGAAGTTTTTCAAATTCTATAAACCACTCATGATATGCTAACTCATTGGAGGCCGGAGTAATTTCTGGGGCCACCGTGAATTCATTTACACTTGCGCCCGTTTGAGCAATCGCTATTTGCATTGCTTCTTCAACTTCTTTGGCAATTACATGTTCTCCAAAGGCAGAAATAAAGTGTTTAATTCTTCCTGAAACTATTATTTTATAAGGGTTTACAGAAATAAACTGAACGGTATCTCCTAGGTTATAGCCCCATAGCCCGGCATTCGTAGAAATGATCATCACGTAATTTACGCCAACTTCTACATCCTGTATCGTAAGTCGTTTCGCATCTTCTTCATGGAAGCTATCTGCTTTTACAAATTCGTAAAAAATTCCAGCATTTAGCAGCAATAGCATGCCTTTTTCTTCTTGGGAATTCTGATAGGCAAAAAAGCCCTCACTTGCAGGAAAAAGTTCTATGCTTGGCACTTTTCTTCCGATTAGATCTTCAAATTTTGCTCTATAAGGTTCAAAATTGACTCCTCCATAAATAAAAAGTTCAAAATTCTTGAAAAGCGATCCTACTTTACGATCCGATTTTTCATTTAACTTTTCAAAATACATCTGAACCCAAGAAGGAATACCCGCTATTACGGTCATATCTTCATTGATGGTCTCTTCTACAATCTGCTGCACTTTTGTTTCCCAATCCTCAATGCAATTAGTCTCCCAGCTTGGCAATCTATTCTTTTGTAAATAGTTAGGCACGTAGTGAGCAGAAATACCCGAGAGCCTTCCGAGTTGTATTCCGTTCTTATCTTCTAATTCCGGACTTCCTTGCAAAAAAATCATTTTACCATCTACAAAATTGCTGTTTCCCGTTTCATGAATATAATTTAGGATGGCATTCCTAGAAGCGTCCACTTGTTGCTTAATAGAAACATTGGTTATAGGAATATATTTAGCTCCAGAGGTAGTTCCTGAGGTTTTAGCAAAATAAATGGGTTTTCCTGGCCATAAAATATCTGATTCCCCCTGTACTACCCTTTCTACATAGGATTTTAGCCCTTCGTAATCGCGAATAGGTACTTTATTAGCGAAATCTGAAAACGTATGAATTTGATCAAAATGGTGGTCCTTCCCAAATTGTGTTTCAGCCGCTTGCTGAATTAAGTTTTTAAATACGTTTTCTTGGGCTTGAACCGGATTTTGAACCCATTTCGCTGTTTTTTTAGCAATTCTTCTAGCAAAAATTTTTGCGGCATAGGATTTTAGCGACATGGAAATTTATTTAAAATCGATATAATCCAAAGGATTTACAGGACTTCCCTTGGCCCATAATTCAAAATGAAGGTGTGGTCCTGTTGTTAATTCTCCTGTATTTCCAACAGAGGCAATTACCTCTCCTGCTCTTACAATATCTCCTTGGCCTTTATTTAGGGATCCATTATGTTTATATGCAGATAGGAGTCCATCTTTATGTTTTATAATAATTACATAACCAGTATCCGCGGTCCATTCAGAAAAAATAACAGTTCCAGCGGCCACCGCCTTCACAGGGGTATCTTTAGCGGCTACTACATCTACTGCATAATGCTTTTTTTGCGCATCATACTTTTGAGAAATGGTACCACTTACGGGTGTAAAGAAGACCATGCTATTATTGCCTTTGTTATTCTCAAATAAATTGTATTTATCTTCTAGTGCCACTTCGGCTCTAAGTACTGAATCTTCTCGAATGGGGGTAAGATCTACAGTAGAAGGATCTAATTTAAACTGTTCAAAAAGAGAATCCCTATTCATTTCGTTATTCTCAATATCTCCTTTGAGTACCTTTCTAATATTATCTAAATACTTATTGGTATAATTTAAAACCCTTACAACAGAATCTGTTTGATAGGTAAGCTCAGTAGCCTGTCTTTTTAGCTGGGTAGATGAATACCCTGGAATGTATTCTCTTAGGGGTGTAAAAGCGATTAACAAGGTGGTAAGTCCAATGAGCCCTATAATAAATAAGGATCCCGTAATAAACACGTTTAACCTACTCAGCTTAAAAGATATTTTTTCTTCAAAAGTACTTTCATTAAGAATCACCAAGCGATACTTATGCAAAAGTTTTCTTTTAATATCTTTTCTTTTCTTCCCTTTTTTAGCCATGGAATACAAATATAAGGTTCAGATTGAATTTAGCATGGATTACAAATGAAATTTACACCCTTCTCTATTTTGCTATTACACTATTGTATACGAGAAAAAATCAATTTTGGGTCAATGCAATTAAAAACCTTTACTACCGTTAGTAATTACACCCTAAGTATTCACTTTTTTAGTACCTTTGTTTGATAAATTTCATACGAATGATAGCTTTACATACTTTTTTAGCTTTTGGTCCATGGCAAATTGTTTTAGTTGTGGTCGTTGTTTTGTTACTTTTTGGAGGTAAAAAAATTCCTGAATTAATGCGCGGTCTAGGAAGCGGTATCAAAGAATTCAAAGATGCTTCTAAAGAGGAAGATCAAATTGACATCGATATCGATGTTGAAGATAAAAAAGATTAGATATTAAACACTATTTTACGTGTTTTCAAACCATCAGTAATTACTGATGGTTTTTTTATACTCTAAACTGAAATATACTCATAGGTTTTTATGACGAAAACATGCTACTCTTTCCATTTAAAGTATAAGAATTTTCTTATGTATTTCGTCGATAAAGTGCTATAAAACATATATTTAGCTTATTTTGACACCACAACTATGATGTAGGAAATATACATAATTAGACGCTACATGCCGTAAAAGTACCCTTTCACAACAAAAAAAGAGCCGCTCATATGTCAAATGTTAAATTCGACGTTTGATAAATAGATTAAAGTAACCTAATACTACACGCCGAACAAACCATTGAAACGGGTAATTAGACTAAATCTAAGCTCAATTCGAATGATAAATAACCTACTCAAAGCTTTTATAGCAATATTGCTACACCTAGTTGTAGTGCACAGTTACAGTGCTACCCTATCTGTAAATCCAACCCATGCGGTGCCGGCTACGGAAAAGGAAAGTGTTAATACAAGTAATGTTGCGCCACCTCCCACTTTTAGCAACTGCCCTTCTAATATTTCTGGTATCACACCATCCAATGGTAATTGCACCGCCTCCGTATTATGGGTCCCCCCTAATGTTTCTGGAGGAGTAGGTACTGTGACCGTTACAAGTAATTACAATCCAGGCGAATCTTTCTTCCCTGGGACACATAGAGTAATTTATAGAGCAACTGATAGCAACGGAGATACTGCATTTTGTTCTTTCAATGTTACCGTAAGTGATTTTCAACCACCTATTATCAACGTTCCTTCCGATATCACTGTAAGTGCAGATCCAGGAAGTTGTGGTGCTGTTGTTACTTTTCCTTATCCTTCTTCTACAGATAACTGCCCGGCGGGTACTGGAGAATCTCCTTTGGAACAAAATTTTGATGGGGGAGAAGATTTTTCACAATTATGTTATGTTTTTGAAGGTGCAGCTATTGGCAATGGCGGAAATATTGATGGAACCAATGAATTTGAAACTGAAGATCTTGTAAATTTCGATACTCGTTCCTTTATGATGCCATTAACTAGGTTTAATGGTGCTGGAGAAATCTTTTTTGATCATATGATTGATAGAGGTACCGGGAACTTAACAATGCGTAATTCTAGAATCACAGTTTCTTTGGTGAGTACTGGCGGAGTAATAACACCCATATTCAATGAACAGTACACTAACGAAAACGTTCAAACGGAATACATTCCCATTACCGTAAGTGGAGACTTTTATGTGCTTTTTGAATTTGATACTGATGATAACAGGGGTGATGTTGCATTTTTAGATAACATTTACCTCCCTGGATTTGTTGTGGCAGATGAAGCAGATTCTGGGCAATGTACTGCGGCGGTACGAAGAGTTGTTCAAATTAGTGGGCAACCTTTTAGAAGTGGTGTAGAATTTCCTGTAGGAACCACCACCTTAGAATACTTTACAAGAGATGCTGTAGGGAACATCAACTTTAACTCTTTTAACGTCACCGTTACAAATAATATTAATCCTCCAGTTGGTAATAGTGTTAGCTATTGTGAAGGAACTGCTATCCCAGAACTATCCGTGAGCACTGATCCTACGGAAGTAGCCGATTGGTATGACGCTCCTTCTGGTGGGAATTTATTAATTGCAGATAGCAACACCTATACTCCTTCTGGACCTGGAACTTTTTACGTTGAAACTAGAAACCCCATAACAGGATGTACTAGTGCAACGAGAACTTCTATTTCCTTAATTGAAGATCCCAGACCAAATCCTCCTGCGGTAACTACCCCAATAGAATATTGTATAGGAGATACTGCCACCCAACTTACGGCAACAGCAGACTCAGGAAATAGTTTGGAATGGTTTACCGTACCAACGGGCGGCACCGCATTGGCAAGTGCCCCTACACCTGATACAAGTATTGCAGGAACCACAAATTATTATGTACAGCAAATTAACGGCAGCACTGGCTGTATAAGCGATAGAGCACTTATAGAAGTAATTGTATACGTAATTCCAACAGCCCCTAGTGTTACCAGTCCGGTTCAATTCTGTATTGGCGATACTGCACAGGCTTTGGATACATATGCTACGGGGACCAACCTTACTTGGTACGATGCTGCAACTGGAGGAAATGTAATTCCTGGTAACACTGTTCCTAGCACTGCTTCTGTAGGAACCACTTCCTTTTGGGTAACCCAAACTACCTCTTCTGCAAATTGCGAAAGCCCAAGAGCAAGATTGGATATTGAAGTGAACAATGCACCTACAATTACAACCCAGCCTACTGATGAAACCATCTGTGAAAATGATACTGCTACTTTTACCGTTGTAGCTTCTAGCCCAGGTTCTTACCAATGGCAGTTGTTTAGTGGCGGTACTTGGACCGATTTGTCCGATACTGCTCCTTATAGCAATACAACCACAAGTACCTTAACCATTACCGGAGCCACTTTAGCGCTTAATGGAAATAGATACCGTGTTATTGTTAGTGGTATAAGTCCTTCTTGTGCCGATGCAATTTCGCAGGAAAGAACTTTAACAGTAAACCCTCTCCCAACGGTTGTTGCTAATGCAACGAATACCGCCATTTGTGCCGGAGATACTGTAACCTTAACGGGTTCTGGAGCAACCTCCTATACATGGGATAATGGTGTTACTGATGGAGTTGCTTTTACACCAGCCAGCACTACCACCTATACGGTAACGGGTACTGACGGGAATGGATGTCAAAATACCGATACCATAACCATCACCGTAAACCCTTTACCCTCTGTAACTGCAAATGCTACAAGTACTGCCATTTGTGCCGGAGATACAGTAACCTTAACGGGTTCTGGAGCTACCTCCTATACATGGGATAATGGTGTTACTGATGGAGTTGCTTTTACACCAGCTAGTACTACTACTTATACCGTAACGGGTACGGACGGGAATGGATGCCAAAATACGGATACCATAACAATCACCGTAAATCCTTTGCCTACGGTAACTGCAAATGCCAGCACACTTTTAATATGTGAGGGTGATCCAGTCACTTTAACGGGTTCTGGAGCTACTTCCTATACATGGGATAATGGTGTTACTGATGGCGTTGCTTTTAATCCCACAGCAACCACCACCTATACCGTAACAGGTACTGATGGAAATGGATGTGAAAATACCGATACTATAACAGTTACTGTAAATCCTGCGCCAACAATTACGGTAAGTTCTCCCCCTAGCTGTTCCTCTGATCTTTTAACCTATTCCCTCTCTGTGAATGTGAGTACAGGTACTGTAACCACTACCGAAGGAAATGTTACTGATAACGGTGGAAACAACTGGACCATTGATAACATTACTGCTGGAAACGATATCACCTTAACAGTTACTGCTGGAAATGGGTGTATCAATACCATTGCTATTACTGCACCGGATTGTAGCTGTCCTACTGTAAACGCTCCTACCTCTGGTGGAGATCAAACCGAATGTGAAGCCAATCCTATTCAAACCCTTACTGCTACCGCTACACCACCTGCTGGAGCTACCATCGTTTGGTACGATGC
>CANMSI010000006.1 GCA_947500575.1 uncultured Flavobacteriaceae bacterium
AGCCTATCCGCGCCGATGGTACTGCTATACCAAGTGGGAGAGTAGGTCGTCGCCTTTTTCGAAACCCTCTAAAGTTCTTTCGAACCTTAGAGGGTTTTTTTGTACCATAAAATTAACGAGAAACCAACTTTCGGAATTGATAGAACAGACGTTCTATTAGCCTTAAATCTTCCGTGATAATATCAGCTTCTCCCTTCATTTCTTGTTTAAATGCAAGTGGAGTTCCATAAGAAGATATCAAATCGGTTGGAATGCTTACATCAACAATATAAGTTCCTTCTACATCAGAAGTAGTTGAAATACGCTCTACCTTTCCTTTAAGTACACCAAATTCATATTCTGGATAATCATACAATTTTAAATTAACAGTCTGTCCCACTCTAATTTTTCCTGAGTTGGTAACAGGAGTTCTTAGTTTAGCTACATAGGGAGAATCTTGCATAGGAATAATTGTAAATATTAGATCACCACTATTTACCGTTTGATTGGTGTTCCAGTAGTTTAGAAAAGACACTTTCCCATCGATGGTGGATTTTAGAACATATTTCAACTCCCATTCCTTAATAGCCGTTTGAAGCTGATTATAGGCCTGTAAAACATTTTTTAGCAAACGGATGTCTTCTCTCTTTTTATTGAATTCTGTTCCCTTAGAGGTGTTGCTGGCATTGCTTAAGGATTCTCTGATCTGCGATATGGTAACACCTCTGTTCTGATAATTTCGTTGTGCCGTTAAATATTCTAACTGCTTGTTTTCGTAATCTTGAGCAGAAATAATGCCTTTTTTAAATAGGCCTTCATTTCGTTCTAAATCCCTTTCCTTAAAAGAAAGTTCTGTTTTATTAATTTCCCTTTGAGCAATAAGACTTTGTAATCTTCGTCTTAATTCGGTAATGGAAGTTTTGTTGGCTAAGGCTTCATTAGAAAAAGGTTGCAAATCTCTATTTAGAATATATTGGAAATAAGAATTTTCAAACTGAGCAAAATCGGGTTCAATGTCACCCAAAAATAATAGGGGTAATTGATCAAAAGGAAAGGAAATATTCTCTTTATTAATAAGCAGGGTATCCATGATGGATTTTAATGTATAAACATCCTGATATAGGGCCGTATTTTCTAAAACGGCTAAGACGGTATTTTCGGAAACCACTTGTTTATCTGTAACAAGTAAGGTATCTATTTTCCCCGTGATTTTGGCGTACTCTTTTTGTGGAGGAATTGCGGTTGTTAAGTTTGCCTCAGCGGTTACAACATCTGGATATTTTATAAACCAAGATAATGACAGGACCAAAACAATAAGAATTAAGAATAGTAAATTTCCCCAACGAATTAACCAAGGCGGTACATGCGAAAGAATATCTTTCACTTCTTCGCTGCGTAATTCAATATCTTCTAAGGAATTTGCCATAGTCTTAGTTTCCTAGTTCTAACTGGTTTTTTACTAAATTATAATAGCTGCCTTTTAAAGCAGTTAAATACTTATGAGTTCCTACTTCAGTAATGGCTCCCTTTTCTAATACCACAATCTGATCAGCGTTTTTAACAGTACTTAAACGATGTGCAATGACCACCACTGTTTTTTGCTTAAAGAAGGTTTGTAACTTCTCCATAATTATTTTTTCATTATTGGCATCTAAAGAAGAAGTGGCTTCATCAAAGAAAAGAGATTGAGGGTTCTTATATACGGCTCTAGCCACTAGGATACGCTGTTTTTGCCCAGTGCTTAACCCCATACCTTCCATTCCAATCTTTGTATTATAGGATAAGGGTAATTCTTCTATAAAAGCCTTAATATTAGCAACATCGACTGCATGGGCAAGTTTCTCTTTATTAATTGTATCTTCACCCATAGCTATATTTTTGGCAATGGTATTGCTAAAAATATAGCCTTCTTGCATTACTACTCCGCACTGTGCTCTCCAGTCTCTTGGTGCTATCTGTTTAAGAGGAACCTCTCCAATGATAATTTCCCCTTTTTGAGGATTATAAAATTTAAGGAGCAGCTTTAGTAAGGTAGTTTTTCCGCTTCCACTAGGACCAACAATAGCGGTTACTTTATTTTTAGGAATTGTTAAATCAATATTTTTCAAAACAGCTTCTTCCATTCCTGGATATCTAAAATGAACTTGGCTTAATTCAAAACTAATCTCTTTAGGAATTATGGATTGCTTTTCTCCTCTTGGGGTTTCATCTTCTTTAAGGTGTATTTCTGAAAGCCGTTCTAGCGATATTTTTGCATCTTGCACTTCTTGTATGAATCCTATGAGTTCGGAGATGGGTCCATTTAATTGCCCAACAATATAGGAAATGGCCAGTAACATTCCGAGGGTAATATCTCCGTCAATAACAAGCTTCGCAGATAATACGGTAATTAGGATGTTTTTTAGTTCATTTATAAAACCAGAACCCACACTTTGGTATTGATTTAACTTTAAACCTTCTATTGAAATTTTAAAAAGTCGTGCTTGCAGGTGTTCCCAATCCCATCGGTACTGTTTTTCCGCATTGTGGAGCTTTATTTCTTGCATGCCATTTATTAATTCAATGACCTTGCTTTGTTCCTGACTTACCTGCGAAAATTGTTTGTAGTCGAGCACTCTCCTTTTTTTCAAGAAGAGCATAATCCACCCAAAATATAGCAAACTTCCCAATAAGAATACCCCAAAGATTAGTAGGTTGTAATAGGCAAGTACCAACCCAAAAACCGCCAGATTAATGAGGGAAAATAAGACGTTCAAGGAAGAGGATGTTAAAATGCGTTCCACCCGTTCATGATCATTAATACGTTGCAGAATATCTCCTGTTAACCGGCTATCAAAGAAAGCAATGGGGAGGCTCATTAATTTAATAAAGAAATCGGAAATTAATGAGATGTTAATACGGGTACTTAAATGAAGCAGTATCCAACTGCGGATAACTTCTACTGCAGTTTTCCCAAAGAAAAGGAAGAGTTGTGCCGCAAGGATTAAGTATACAAAATGGATGTCTTGGTTTTTAATCCCCACATCTACAATGCTCTGGGTAAGGAAAGGGAATAGGAGTTGTAGTAAACTCCCAGCCACCAAACCAGAGAGTAGCTGTAATAGAAACTTCTTGTACTTATAGAGATATTTGAAAAGGAAACTAAAGCTTAGTTCGTCTTCAGAAGTATCAAATTCTGTTTTGTAGAATTTAGGGGTAGGTTCTAAAAGGAGTACCACCCCTTCTTCAGTAGCTTCAGTGGCATTATTGCCAATCCAATGCTTTAGTAGTTGGGTTTTAGAATAAGTAAGTAAACCATGTGCGGGGTCAGACACATAACAGATATCCTTTTCTACCTTATAGAGTACTACAAAGTGGTTAGAGTTCCAATGTAGAATACAAGGTAGGGGTACTTCTTCTAGTTGGGTAAAGGCAATTTTAGCAGGTAGGCTACGCAAGCCTATGGTTTCAGCCGCATTGGTAAGTCCTTGTAGGGTGCTTCCCAAACGGGTGGTTTCTGTAAGCTCACGTAACTCCTGAATGTTAATACCCTTCCCATAGTGTTTGGCTACAATTTTTAATGCTGTAGGGCCACAATCTTTAGAATCATATTGTTTGTAATGTGGGAAGGGTTTGGGCAAATTACTTTTTCTTTTGTGCTATTTTTTCAGCAAGTAGCAGAGCGTTATATGCATTCACAATTTTACCAGATTTTGACAATTGGTTAAATGTAATTAAAATCTCTTCATCACCTACTTTTATTGGAACATTATAATCGATACCTGAATTTAGCAATATAAATTTGATTTGAGCAGCACTAAGTTCTGGATAATAAGAACGCAATAATGCAGATAGTACGGATACTATGGCCGCCGCGGCCGATGTTCCATCCACAAATGCGTATTGCTCACTAGAAGGATCAGTAGTGTAAATATCTAGACCCGGTGCGAACACATCTACTTTAGTACGGCCATAATTGGAATCAGAATATTTCATCTGTTCTATATATGCTTCTTTGGCTCTGGTGTATTCTAAAAATATGTTTTGATTTTCCTGAAGAATTTGAGCAAGTTCTTTTCCTTTGTATAGGGTGTCATACTTTCCAATGATTCTCGTATATTCATAGTTCACAAATTCACTACTGCCTTTATTTTTGTCTCCTAAGAAGTTCCATCCATGGATGTCATCTATATAGCCGTTATCATCATCATCCAAATTATTATCTGGTATTTCGAGTAGGTTGATCCATAGTTGTCCTTTTAGTTCTGTATGGTCAATTTTTACAGGCATATCAATAATTACCACGATAATGGTATCCCCTTTCTTTTTGCCTAGTATTTCTTTATAAGCTTTTTCTAGACTAATACCAAGTATGCTGTCTTGAAAGATATATTTGGTATACCAATTCCTTTTTTCCTCCGTAGAAAGATATAAATTGTTCTTCTCTAAGAAATGAATGGAAGGAAAAAAAGAAACTTGGTTTTGAGATGAAGTTCCTTTACAATTAATAAAAATTGGCAAAAGGAAAAGGAAAATAATTTTTTGTTTCATTCTACCACATATTTATTTATAAAACATGATTATGTTCCTATATTATCTTCTTCGTCCTAAAATATAATTAGTTGTTTATTATTCCAATAACTAATATAGCTTCAAAATTTTTACTAATTACAAGCAAATTACGCAGGAAAACTATGCAAACCTATAGTTTCAGCCGCATTGGTTAGCCCTTGTAGGGTGCTTCCTAGGCGCGTGGTTTCTGTAAGCTCGCGCAACTCCTGAATGTGAATGCCCTTGCCAAAATGTTTGGCTATGATCTTTAAGGTCGTGGCTCCACAGTCTTTAGAATCAAATTGTTTGTAATGTGGGAAGGGTTTGGGCAAATTACTTGTTTTTTATAACTTATTAGCACAATTTACTTGTTGTTTTGCCAATAGTACCTACAGCTGTCCCTTTTGGCTTGGTAATGGTAGGATCTGTGGTTTTTGGTTCCTCAGGACTTGGTGTTCCAGGGTTATAAGGGTTAGTATTTGTATCTACAAATGTTCCAGTTCCTCCAACGATTGAATTCAAACTTGTTAATCTTGTAATGTTCTTTTTGCCTAAACTTAATTTTTTGTTTTGCTTTTTGTTCATTTTAGAAAATTTTAATATTAATAAATGAAAAGTAGTTCTTTTTTTTGACAGTTAGCAATGGAAGATATCGATTTTCATGAATTTGGGTAGTATTTTTTGAAATTTAATGTCTCCTCTATTTACTCTGGCCCTTCTTCAATTCTTTAATGTAAAATGAAGGGTAAATGCCCGTCTTTTTATAAAAAGCTTTGGTAAAGGATTCAGAATTTTTGAACCCAAATTCGGCACTAATGGCTTTAATTGTATAATTTTGAAGTATCTTATTTTTTTGAATTTCCACTATGGCATATTCAATTCTTAAATCCGAAATATAAGAACTAAAGTTTTTTGATTTATAGGTGTTTACTACACGTGAGAGATAATTACTATTAGTGTCCAATCGCTTAGCTAAATGTTCCAAAGAGGTGTTTTGGTCGATGTATCCCTTTTCTAATTCATATTTATCTAGTTTTTTTAATATTTCTTTAATGGTATTGTCAGAAACAGTTGTTTTTTCTTTTTTAGGAATTACTACTTCTTTTTCTTTTTGAGTTACCAATAATTCGAATCTTTGTTTGGATATTTTTCTTTTTCTAAAAAAATAAAAAGCCAAACCTGCCATAAAAAGTAATAAGATAGATAAAAGATAAATCCCATTGGAGAAGGTATTATTCTTTTTTTCTAGGGATGATATCAACTTTTCCTTCTCTTTGATAAGATTAGGAGTGTCATATTTTAGGAATAAAGTATTATTTAAATAGGTGTTATTACTGTATAGGATACTATCAAAATTTATCAATTTTTCAAGGTATTTTAGTTCTAGTTTAGAATTGGACTTGGACTTATAGTGCTTGTAAAGGATGTTATAATTCTCTCGAACTTCAATTAAGTAGCCAGAACTTTTTTCTATCAAAGTATCTACCTTTTTAAATTGCAATATAGCATTGGGCAAATCACCTAAATTTTGATATGTCTTGCCCAGATAAAATCTACTTAGACATATATTAATAGAATCCTTTGCTATCTCCATGTAAGGAATGTATTTTAGGATACTATCACGAGCATTTTTGTATTTTCCTTGATCATAACTAAGTATTCCTTCAAAAACTTTCGCTTTGTTATAGGCAATTGTATCTTCTAACTTTAAGGCTTCTGTAAGTCCTAACTGATTATAATAACTTGCTGAATCAGTTTGATTATTATATTTGAAAGCAAATGCCAGCCCGGATAACGTTAGCATATGGCTATATGGATTATTATTATGCAAGTTATTTTTGATTGAGTACTTGTAATTTTCCCTAAAAGTAGATAGTGCCTGTTTGTAAGCCCCAATTCTTAATTTTACCAGTCCTAAATTGTAATCTATATCAGGAAACAGCAAATACTGGCCTTCTTCTTCTGCTATTTTTTTTGCTATTAAATAATTGTCGATAGCTAATTTGTATTTTCTATCTATATGATAGAAATAACCCTTATTTAAATATAGTGATGGAAGATAATCTCTTACATTCTTGCTTAAAGCAATGGCGCTGTCTGTATATTTTTGTGAATCTGAGGTATCATTTATAATTGATAAATAATAGAAGCCTTCAAGTGTTTTAAGTGTATCACGATCTTTTTTGCCTTTGTTCAAATAGCTCTTTGAGTATATATTTGCCAAGTTTTTATTAGACAATATAGGTAAGAGTCTTTCTAATAGGTAATCGTAGCTTTTATTTGTCAAAGAATCCGGAATTACGGTATTATCCTGACTTACCACAAACTGGAAACCCATTAAAAATAGAAAAACGACAATAATTTGTTTCTTCATTTTTGAACGCTCTTTAATTTGTAAAACGCAGTCTTAGCATTCCGCTCTAAAAAATCATAAGCTACCAATTCGTAAAAACGCTGTCGACTTCTAAAAGCGCGGTTGACCAGCATATGTACATAACTACCTAATAAACTTTCCAAACTCACTTCCAATTGCTGCTTCTTACTTAAGGTTAAAATACTTTGTATAGCTGGTTGTATTGCTTTGATATGTTCATCTAACAATTCCCATAAGGTGTCATAGTCTGGATGGGTATTTTCTAAGAAGTATTGTAGTTTATCTCGTATTGCACGGTATTTTTTATCCAAACCAAGCTTGGTAATTTTTTGAACCCCAAACTCCTCTTTAAATGCTTTCGCATTGTTTTGATAAAAGTTGAGCTTTACTTCTGTAGTTAAGTCAAATTGGGAAATGAATTTAGTAATTGTCTTAAGAATAAAAAGAAAATACAACTCCTCATCTTCAATAGTTGTCAATGCTTTTACTACTAATTCACTATGGTGGTAAAATAGTGTTTCTGAAACTTCCATAGTCTTGGAGCCATAGCGTTCTAATTCACGTACATAGGTATCCGTTTGCAAACTCCAAAGAAGTTGTTCTTCCAAATAGGGCTTTAACGCCTTTTTTACTAGAGTTATAACCTTGGATAGAGCTTCTTCATTGGTCAACAGAAAACGAATTCTCAGATGTGGGTCTGGATCTGTATAGCGTATAAAAAACCATTCACTAACAAGTTGGCGTTTCTTTAAATTTTGAGTCAAAGGATATATTACATCAGCCAATAACATATCAGCAGTTCTTGCACCACAATATAATTTATAGTACATCCATTCTTCTCCCAAAATAAATTTTCGCTGTACCATTAAACTGCTTTCTTTATAGGATTATCTTTGTAGAAGGCTATAAGCAGTTGATTGGAATAATGCCCTTCTCTATTTTTAACAAAACCATCGTTTGAAAATAAAAACTCTTCCAGTGTAAAACGTTCTCGATTTTTTACTGTATCCAAAAGCATTTTTACTGAAGTACTGTTGTTAAAATTAATGGTTAAGGTATTGTCGCCATCCATTAATTGAACATATTGCGGAATGTTTCCTTTTGTTCTCCAATTTCCTACCGCATTCATCAATAGATTTTCTTTATCTGAATTCCCTAGTAAATGTGCTATCGTTTTCTTTTGAACATGCCAACGTGCTTTGGAAAGTATTAGATTTTTATAAAGTACTCTGGGTAAGTGCGAATATTGATCAAAAAATGATCCCCATCCAAATCCATAGCTGTGTTTGTTTTGTGTTTGTAAGTCACATAAAAAATGATATGCAGGCAAGGGGTTAGCGCTATAATTATGGGCATTTGTTAATTTGGGGAGTACTTCTTTCTGATGTTTTTTTGAAAATAACTTAAGTTGGTTGTCTACAATACTTATTTGTAAATCGTTAAGGGGAATTTGTTTCTCTAGGGGGAGATCCGACATACCCAAACAAGGTATTTCATACTCTCTTAAATAAGGACGCCTTAAGACATTGCCTGTGCGCGATTCTGGAAGATGAATAATTTCGGCTACAAGCTTTTCTTTATTTAATTTCGCTTCTTTCTGCGTAATTTCTTCTGCCAGTTTCAGCATAGCCTCTTCGCCATAACAAAAACGCGCCATAAGATTTGCAGCACTAGAGCCTCCTGCGAAATCCATTACCACATATTCTTTTTCTTTTTCCTTTATAATTTCTACAAGTGTTGCTAAAGTGTCTGGCGAGTTGCTCCATGTTACTTTTTCGTCTTTAATATCCGTATCCGTAATTTCAATGAGATCTGTCCCTTCTTTTAAGCACTTTGTTAATTTCTGATGTAATAATTTTTGCAGAGAAGACCAACTAAAACTAGAATCATTGGAGTCTTCTTTTGGATATGGAAGAATTAAGTCATCCAAGAAAGGAGTTGCATCTATACTATTTGGATTCTGCATATATCCCACTCCAGTTTCTACGTCCAAAGCATTTAGGAGGTCTATTTTCTGATGCTCGTACCTTTTTAAGAAGGCAGATTTAAATTTTTCTAAATTGTGATTCTTCTGAGGCATAGAAATTCTGTTTAAAAAGGTGATTCCTTTTTTAATAGAAATAAGTAGGTCAGAACTGAGGGAATTCTGTTTTAAGTTGGTGAAAGTATCTGTCTGTAGCAAATATTTTCGTTCAAATGGAAGATTTAGCGGAACAATTAGATCTTCCGCTTTTTGGTAGGTGGTTAGCGGAATTCCAATAGCTTTATCTAGTATTTTTACTGCCTTAAGCATTTTTGTGATTAACTTAAGTTCTGGTTCAACCCCTTTGAAGGACTTTAATTTTGAAAATAACTGTTTTAAATAATCTGGCCCCGTAAGAGTCGGTTCTATTGAACTAACTAAAATTTGATTTTTAATCAATTCTTTAATGAAATCTTCTGCCTCTACTCTATCAATATCTTTTTGAGTAAGAACAGCGGTTAATGTCTTGATAGAAGCGCCACTATTGGCAACATTGAGGAGAGCTTCTAGATAAGAAGAATGAGATACAGATTCTAAAGAATGTACCCTGCGTTTTTCTTCATAGTAGTACTCTACATAACGGTATCTATCTCCAATGAGATAGAGCGTAGAGTTCGGATAGTAGTGTAGTTGTTTTTTTATTGACGGTTGTTGCACTAAATGAACAGCTAGTAGAGCCAGAAAGTGCATATCCCAGCGGGTAGTTTTGGTATATCTGTCCCAAGAAAGGGGTTCTAAAGCAGTAGTTTTTGCAATGACGCCAGTGCTACAGCCTGCAAAAAGGCCAAAAGGAGTGCAGCGTGTAGCCATCCTACTTAGGTATTTTAGTAAGGCATATCTAAGGCGTTTTATTTTTTTTTGTTCTTTTATTTCCGCAGTCTTCCATTTCTGTAATTGTAAATAAAGCTCAGGTGAAGCCAAATAAAGCGCTTCTTGGATAAATGGGTTTTGTAATTTTTCAAAGAATATGTCATCGGATACGGAAGAACGAGCGGTGAGCTCTTCAAAAAATTGAAAAGGCAAAATAGGGGTGCGAAGACAATACGAGTCAAAAGCCTTGTAGGGCATTTGATCCTTTTGATTTGGATACATAAAATGATTGGTTTAGGCAAAACCTAAATATAGTATTTTCTCTTCAACTATTAGGGAGTTGGTGTTTAATGTAGGGAAAAACCTAAGAGTCTTAATTCATGAATGAAAGGTCTGAATTCATGAAACACGTTAGTATTCTTTTGATTTATAGGATTTTGAAGAATAGATTTACTTCATCAAACCAAGGTGTAGAGGAGACTATCATTCGTCCCAAACTAATTAAAACACATATGAAGACCATTAAAAACTTAGAACGATTACAACAATTACATTCTTTAATAGAAAATGAAGTTAGTGGATCTCCAAGGAATATTGCAAATAGAATGCATATCAGCGAACGTCTGGTATATCATCTTATCGGACAGCTTAGAGATTATAAGGCCGCAATTTGTTATGATAGAGGTAGAGAAACATATTATTATTTGAACGAGTTTCATTTAAGAATAGATATAGCCATTTCTGTGAGCAGTAACAATGAAATTACACGAATTTTTGGCAAGCATCCATTGGCCTCATAAGTTGGTAATAGTTCAATGGTATAATTAGATTAAAAACTTAAAAAAGAAAGATATGCTAGTGATGATAGATAAATCTAAAATGAAATATTCTGAAGATTTTTTATGTCATCAAACTACTTGGCAAGAATTGGCATTACTTCTCGGGTTTATTTTATTAATGATTCTAGTGAGTATGGCGTGGAAAGTGGAAGAGAATGCTAAATAAAAGATAAGCAAAAGGTTTTTAACAAATAATGTTATTCATTTCAAAAAGATTTTTGTGTGGTAAATTAAGACATGTTCCTTAGGTAATATTTTTCTTATTGTGATTTTTTTCACATTTCAATTTAATGGTGTAAACCGAAAAACCATAAATAGAGTAGGTGTTATTTAATATTTATAGTATGAAGTCAGTGTTTTTTTTAGTTTTATTTTTAATTTCTATTTCGAGTTGGGCAGAATCTCGTACTCTTATTTTGGTTGATAATGAAACCTGTGAAATTAGTCCTAATGATGTTTTTTTGGATATTGAAGATAATCCAAATTTTAAAAAAATTGTAGAAATTGAAGGATCAATATTCTATAAGATTCTAAAGAAGAATCCACAGAAAAAGTATGTCTCTATAGATTTTTATAATCTTAAAAGAGAAGATATGGAATTTATTGCAGTTCAAATATTAGACTATGAAAATCTTGGTTCATTTATTAACGATATGGAGATTTTAAGAGATGCGAATGAAGATCTTTTAAATGACTATTCTATAAAAAATGATAAAAATGAAGCTGCTTTCTTAAAAGAGTTACAAAGGGTAAAATTCGATTACATTGAAAATTATTACTCAGGCTGCATCGCCTTTTGTAATGGAAGAGAAGAGACCTGTCATGAAACTATTGATGCTTTACCTTCCGTAGGATGGTTTGGAGCTGCGGTGGATGTTATGTTACATGCAATCTGCCATGCAACTGGAATTACTTGTAGAGCGGACTGCTCTGCTGATGAGATTCCTGATATAGATAATTAGTTTATGTAAATTCAAATTGGTAAAAGCTTGTCATATTCTAAGAACATGACAAGCTTTTACTATTATATATTATTTAGTCATGTTTTATTGCTTCTTGGTATGAAGAATTATTTAACAAAAATTTTGGAAGAGTATTTGTAACATTTTAACAACTTGCTAGTCATATACACAATAGTAGTTTAAAGAGACTTTTATGTTTCCCCTATAGAAAGTTCTTTTAACACAACAATCAAGAACGAATACAACTGACCATGATCGAAATTAAAGACTTGCATAAGTCGTACAAAATGGGGAGCAATTCCCTTCACGTACTAAAAGGGATTAACTTCTCTGTAGAAGAAGGTGAACTTGTTGCCATAATGGGTTCTTCCGGTTCTGGAAAATCTACACTCCTTAATATTTTAGGCATGCTAGATGTAGCAGATGAAGGTGAGTATAACCTGGACAATGTGCCTATTAAAAATTTAAACGAAACCAAAGCTGCTCAGTACAGAAATAAATTTCTAGGCTTTGTTTTTCAATCTTTTAATCTTATCAATTATAAAAGTGCTGTAGAAAACGTTGCACTTCCCTTATATTACCAAAAAGTAGGACGTAAAGAAAGACAAGAAAAGGCCTTAAAATATTTGGCCCAGGTTGGACTGAAGGAATGGGCAGGGCATTTGCCTAGTGAACTTTCTGGAGGTCAAAAACAACGGGTGGCAATTGCGCGTGCTATGGCTGCTGAGCCAAAAGTATTGCTGGCCGATGAGCCTACAGGTGCCCTAGATAGTACCACTTCTTACGAAGTGATGGATCTTATCCAAAAAATTAACGATGATGGTAATACTATTTTGGTAGTGACTCACGAAGAGGACATAGCTGAAATGTGCAAACGCATTGTGCATTTAAAGGATGGCGTAATTGTAGAAGATAAGAAAATAAAACAGGTACGGGCTTCACAATATGTAAGCTAAGAAAACCATTTCAAATCCATAAACGTTTATGTTCGATAGAGATACTTGGCAGGAGATTTTTCATAGTATACGAAAAAACAAACTTCGCACCTTTCTTACAGGCTTTTCAGTGGCATGGGGAATATTTATTTTGGTGCTATTGCTAGCATCTGTGAACGGTATGGGTAATGGTTTTGAAAAGCAGTTTAATGATGATGCTCAGAATTCAATTTTTATATACCCTAATGTAACTACCAAACCCTATGGTGGTTTTGAAGCTGGCAGAAGAATTTCATTTGATAATCAAGATATTGAATATATCAGAAAAACCTTTGAGGGTTCATTTGAGTTAATAACACCCAGATTCTATAGAAGTGTAAATGCTAGTTACGGAAATCAAACAGGTAATTACAGAGTTACAGCAGTTAATCCAGATCATTTAGTAATAGAGCGCACCGTAATTGATAAGGGGCGTTACCTGAATCAAAATGACATGAAAAACTCCTTAAAGGTAGTGGTCATAGGAAAGGTAATTGCCAAAGAACTTTTTCCAAAGGAAGATCCGGTTGGTAAAAATGTAATCTTAAATGGATTGTCTCATAAGGTAATAGGAGTATTCTCAGATGAGGGAAATGAAAGAGAAGAAAATAAAATGTATGCACCCATTACCACTTTTCAGAGACTGTATGGAAATACTGATAGGGTAGATGAAATTGCTATTACTTATAATTCTGCATTTAGTTATGTTGAAGCGATTAACTTTTCTGATATGATGGATGTTGCCCTTCGAAGACGTCTAATTATAGATCCAGATGATCAAGGCGCTATCTACTTTAATAATTATGCAGAAGCATACTCTAATGTATCGGGTTTCACAACTTTATTAAATGTAATCAGTATTGGAATTGGAATACTAATTTTAATAGCTGGTATTGTTGGTATTGGAAATATACTGGTATTTATTATAAAAGAGAGAACCAAAGAAATTGGGGTTCGAAAAGCCATGGGAGCAAAACCCATGGATATCATAAAACTGGTGTTGTTAGAATCCGTTTTTATAACAACAATTTCAGGTTTTGTAGGGCTTCTTTTTGCCATGGGCCTCGTAGCAATTATATCACCTCTGGTAGACGCTCCTGCTTTTTCAAATCCTTCGGTAGATAACGTTACTGTTATTACATGTACTATAGTACTGGTTGTTGCAGGGCTCATTGCAGGATTGATTCCGGCTACCAAAGCAGCAAGAGTTAAACCAATTGAAGCATTAAGAGCAGATTAAGATGGGAATATTTGATAGAGATTTATGGAATGAAGTATTTGGAACGCTAAGTAAGAACTTACTTCGAACGTTCCTTACAACCTTAGGAGTCATTTTTGCTATTGTAATCTTGATATCCCTTTTGGGTGTTACCACAGGTATGTCAAACGGGTTTGATAAAATATTTGCAGGTACCGCCACCAATAGCATGTTTATGTGGACACAGACCACTTCTATTCCTCATAAGGGATTTGAAAGAGGGAGAAGAATAAATTTCACCTTAGAAGATGTGGAGTTAATAAAGAAACAGGTGCCCGAAATAGATATTGTTGCGCCAAGAATCCAACTCGGTAATTTTCAGGCAACTTCTACGGTAGTAAGAAATGGTAAAACCAGCGGTTCAGGTGTTTATGGAGATTACCCATCCATTAGCCTAGTTTCTAAAAAACGGATGGTAGAAGGTCGGTTTATTAATCAAAATGATATTGATGCAGCCAAAAAAGTTTGCGTCATCGGACTAGATGCTTATAAATTACTGTTTGATAAGGGAGAAAAAGCGATTGGTAAGTCTATTCAAATTAATGGTATTTACTTTTCTGTAGTAGGCGTTTTTAAAAAGAATGATAATATCAATTTTGAGGGAGAGAACGCCATCTTTGTGCCCTTTACCACCTTTCAAAGAGCGTTTAATAGTGGAAATAGGATTGGGTGGATGGCTATTAAAATCGACTCGGACAAAGAAGTCGCTCAGGCCGAACGCAAAATAAAAACGATCATAAAGAAAAAGTATAATATTCATCCAGATGATGCTAGGGCAATAGGTTCTTTTGATTTCTCACAAATATTTACAGGTATCAATGCTTTTACCTTAGTATTGCAAGGATTTGCCTTTTTCGTAGGAATATTTACGCTTTTAGCTGGGGTTATTGCGGTTAGTAATATCCTTCTTATTACTGTAAAAGAAAGAACAAATGAAATAGGTGTGCGAAGAGCATTGGGTGCAACTCCAAGAATCATTAAAAGACAGATTTTATTAGAATCAATCGTATTAACTGCTTTTGCAGGGATCGTTGGTTTTGTAATTTCTATTGCGGGCTTACACCTTTTAGATAATTTGTACGGACATGGAGATTATCCTTTTGTAAATCCCACAGTAAGTATCCCACAAGTGATATTTTCATTTGTGTTAATGGTAGGCCTTAGCCTATTAATAGGACTCATCCCTGCGAATAGGGCAACAAGAATTAGACCAATAGAAGCATTAAGAGAAGAATAAACCAAGAAAAAATGAAAAAAATAGTAAAGTACGGATTAATAATAGTTTTAGTTTTAGCGGTGTTGTATGCAGTTGCCAGAGTGTTTAAAACCAATAGTAAGCCAGCGGTAACCTATGATACGGTAACCCTAACAAAACAAAATATTTTAAACAAAATATTGGCTACTGGAAAAGTAATTCCAGAAGATGAAGTAGCTATTAAACCTCAAATTTCGGGTATTATTGATAAGATTTACTTGGAAGAAGGAGTGAAAGTAAAAGCGGGTGATCTTATTGCCAAAATTAAGGTAGTTCCAAATGAGCAGGCATTGAACCAAGCTCGTGGGCGTGTTAGAAATGCGGAGATTTCATTGAGCAATACAAAGATTGAATACGATCGAAACAAGGCTTTATTTGATAAAGGGGTAATCTCTAGTCAGGATTTTAATAATCTAAAGTTACGCTATGATCAGGCTTCACAAGAGGTCTCCAATGCGCAATCGGACTATCAAATTATTCGACGAGGTTCTGCTGGTGGTTCGGCAACAGCAAATACGAATATCCGAGCTACTGTTTCGGGGACCATTCTTGAGATTCCCGTAAAAGAAGGAGATCAGGTTATTCAGAGTAACAACTTTAATGATGGTACCACCATTGCAACTATTGCTGATTTAAGCAAGATGATCTTTGAAGGAAAGGTAGATGAAGCAGAAGTTGGAAAATTAAAGGTAGACATGCCATTGAGTATTACCCTTGGTGCTATCCAAGATCAGGAATTAGCTGCTAAACTCAAATTCATTGCACCAAAAGGTGTGGAGGAAGCTGGCGCAGTTCAATTTAAAATTGAGGGAGATGTAGAAGTGAATGAAGACTTCACCATACGGGCAGGTTACAGCGCTAATGCTTCTATTGTTCTAGATCAAAAGGATAGTGTATTATCTTTAAAAGAGGCACATCTTCAGTTTGACAAAGAGACTGAAAAGCCATATGTAGAAGTAATGACGGGTGAAAACGAATTTGAAAGAAAAGACATAGAAATAGGAGTTTCAGATGGTATCTATGTTGAAGTGCTTTCTGGAATTACAGAAGAAGATAAAATCAAAGTTTGGAATAAAATCGAAGCTGTCGAAGACGAAGACAATAACAATGCAGACGACGATAATTAATATAAAATCATCAATCATAACCATAAAGTAAATCACATGAAATTTAAACTTACCATTGCACTTGTAATGCTATCCCTTGGAATAGCTTCGGCCCAGATGAAAAAATGGACCTTACAAGAATGCGTTACTTATGCAGTTGATAATAACTTGTCTATTGAACAGTTTGAGCTCGACTTGCAAAATATAGAAATCAATGAATCGGATGCATTTGGAGCCTTGTTGCCTAATTTAAATGCCTCTACTACGGCAAGTAGTAACACGGGATTCTCAATTAATCCAACAACGAATGCGCCAACCAATAGCACTAACTTTAATGTGAATGGAGGTTTTAATACTAACGTAACCGTTTTTAACGGTTTCCAAAATATGAACAGGCTGCGTAGGGCAAAAATGAATGCTTTGGCCGCTCAATATCGTTTGGATGATCTAAAGGATGATATTAGGTTAAATGTGGCTTTAAACTACTTAAATGTACTCTCCAATAAGGAGTCTTTGAAAGTATTTGAAGCTCAGTTTAGTGTCACTGAACAGGACCTGAAACGTACGGCAGAATTGGTAGAAGCAGGGGTGGTTCCAAGAGGAGATTTGTTGGAAATTGAAGCAACAGCTGCCAACCAAGAACAACAGATAGTGAACGCGAATAATCTAGTACTAATTTCTAGAATTAATTTGGCGCAGTTATTACAGATTACGGACTATGAAAATTTTGATATCGCTGATGAAGCATTCGAAATTCCTCCATCTGATATTTTGGATAATTCACCTAAAGTCATTTTTGATAAAGCTTTGACCTTTAGAAATGATATTAAATTATCTCAAGCGAATGTGGAATTGGCCCAAAAGGATTTGGAAATCTCTAAAGGGGCGCGCTATCCATCATTAAATGCATTTTTTAATTATGGTACCAGATATTCCGATGTTACCGTAATACCAGACAGAAATGGAGTACCTTTTACTCCAAGTTTTAAAGATCAATTATGGATTTTTGATGGTATTTCTTATGGAGCGCAACTGAACGTTCCAATTTTTAATGGATTTAGTACTAGAAATAATATAAAGCGCTCTGTCATTAACGTTGAAAAAGCCAAAGTCCAATTTGAGCAAGATAAGCTTGCATTGGAGACCAATGTGAATCAGGCCTACGTAGATGTAAACAGCTCTGCAAAAGCATATGAAGCGGCAGAGAAGACACTAGAAGCACGTCGTTTGGCATATAATTACTCTAAAGAACGTTTTGATGTAGGTCTAATGAATGCCTTTGATTTTAGTCAGGCACAATCGAGAGTAGATAATGCAGAGGCAGATGTAATCCGTACTAAGTATGACTATATTTTTAGAATAAAAGTATTGGAGTTCTACTTTGGAATCCCGATTAGCGTTAACTAGAAATTCGTTGAATACAATAAGTTAGTAGAAACCCTTTCAATTGAAAGGGTTTTTTTATTTCAAAAAGGATAGCATCTGCTATCTTTGTGAATCCTATGGCTTTAATTTTAAATTTAGAAACTGCTACTACTAATTGCTCTGTGAGTATTGCCAGAGATGGCAACCTTCTTATTTTGAAGGAACATAATACACCGAGCTACTCACATTCGGAACAATTACATGTTTTTATACAAGAAGTGCTTAAGGATGCTAAAGTATCAATTAACCAATTAGATGCCATAGCCGTAAGCAAGGGCCCAGGGTCTTATACAGGGCTTCGCATTGGTGTTTCAGCAGCCAAAGGACTCTGTTTCGCACTGAACCTTCCTTTAATTTCCATAGCTACTTTAGAAAGTATGGCACATCAGGTAAAAATAGAGAAGAGTACATTTATTATTTCCTTATTAGATGCGCGCAGAATGGAAGTGTATGCGGCTGTCTATGACCATGAATATAAAGAAATAGGTGAAACCAAAGCCGAGATTGTGGAAGGTACTTCTTTCGCTTCTTTTGCCAAAAACGGGAAAGTACTTTTAATAGGAAGTGGTGCTGAAAAATGCAGAGAAATTTTAGCGCACCCAAACTTTGACTACAATACTTCTATAATTCCATCTGCTAGGGAAATGTGCGCACTTTCTTATTCAAAATTTATAACAAAGGATTTTGAAGATGTTGCCTATTTTGAACCCTATTACTTAAAAGACTTTATCCTTCAGACAAAGGCAAAAAAGTAAGTCAACCTAATATTAATTGTCTGAAGTGATCGCTGATGTTGCTTGATGAATAACGCGCTGCGGAAAGGGAATTTCTATATGGTTTGTATCAAAACGATGCTTTAATTCTTCTAATACATGAAAATGGGAAGCCCAGAAAACATCATTTTTAGCCCAAAATCGTAGACTTAATTGTATGGCATTATCTCCTAAATCACTAACGTATACTTCTGGTTCCGGATCTTTTAGAATGGCATCATATTCAGCGCAAATTGCTAACAAAATGGCTTTTGCTTTTTTAATGTCTGCCGTATAACCAATACCCACACTAATGTTATCCCTACGGGTACTTTCAGAATTGTAGTTGATAATATTATGATTAGAAAGCTGCCCATTGGGAATAATAGCCAATTGATTTCCAAAAGTATTGAGTTTGGTAGTAAAAATAGAGATTTCTTTAACGGTGCCATCTACTCCTTGAGCAGAAATAAAATCTCCCACTTTAAAAGGCTTAAAAAGTAAGATAAGAACACCCCCAGCAAAATTGGATAAAGAACCTTGTAAAGCAAGACCAATCGCAAGTCCTGCAGCACCTACTACCGCCACAAGCGAGGAAGATTTAACTCCTAGTTGTGTAACTACTAATACAAACAGAATTACTTTGAGGCTAATTCTAATAAAGCTTTGTAAAAAAGACTCTAATGTAGGGTCGTAGTCTTTCACTTCAAAAAAGCGATGAACCATTCGATTAATGAATTTCATGATCCAAAAACCAATAAAAAGAATCACGAGTGCTAGGATTAAATTTGGCAGTGCATCCCATACCCAATCAATGGCATTCGAAATATGTTGTTTGTAATCTATAAATTTATCCATGATGTAACTTTATAATGCAAAGCAAAACAAAATATATCCGTATATCAAAGAAAGTACCCTTTAAAATACGATTATTCTCGTATTAATTTCAAAGCCTCTTCAAAAGTGCTGACAGGTAATTTACAGCTACCATGTTGGCAGACATAAATATTTGTTGCCTGTTCTATATACCTATGCTCTAGAAGAGATAATTCGCTAGTCTTTTTACTTCCTGCCATCATACTATTGGGTAAATACTCCTTACTCAGTTCTTTTAATATTATTTTACAATGTTCGCCAATCACTGCGATTTCATGAAAATTGGTATTTAAATAGAGCAACACATGTAGCCAATTGGCATAATTTTCAGGATTTTTCGCAATTGCTTCCTGCATAGCAAGTAGCATTTTTTTAGAGCGTAGGTGATAAGTTTCTTCTGGGAAAAATTTGGAGAGTTTAAATAAATTTTTTGTCATTATGGAATTGGAAGAAGGAACAGCATTATCTACCGTTTCTAGAGTTCTCCGAATAACATAATCCTCTTGTATGGAGGTGAAAAAGAAAAGACCACTAATGGAATCACTAAAATACTTTATGCAGTAATCGGTTAACAATTTCGCTTTCAATAGCCATTTTTCTTCAATTGTAACTTGGTATAATGCTATAAAGGCGTCTATGACTGGTGCATAATCTTCCAAATATCCGCTAATCGAACTTTTTCCATTTTTATGATTATGAAATAAAGCACCGTCCTCTTGCATCATGTGTGCCACAATAAATGCAGCATTGGCATTCGCTAATTTTAAGTATTCTTCGTTTTCTAAGTATTTATAGGCATCTACCAGACCTTTCAAGGCCAATCCGTTCCATGAGGTTAAGATTTTATCATCTAGTCTAGGTCGATTACGCTTTTCACGCGCTACTTTTAATAGCTGTAAACTTTCTTGAATGATACCTCGCATTTGTTCTACGGACATGCCTAGCTTCTCCGCAATTTTTGCTTCCTCAGTATCACGTATTAAAACGTAATTTCCTTCTTCCCAAAGACCATAGGAGTTGATATTATAATAGTTTTTAAATACATCAAAATGCCTCCCTAAAAGGTGTTTTAAATCTGCCTCCTGCCATACATAAAAAGCACCTTCTTCCAATTGGCCATTTTCATTGAGGCTATCGGCATCTAAGGAAGAATAAAAACCATGACTGGAATGCATTAGTTCACTAGTAATAAACCCAATAGTCTTTTCTACGGTTTCCTTATATAAGTCATTTTGGGTTACAGCATACGCCTTTGCATATAAACTTATAAGTTGTCCATTATCATATAGCATTTTTTCAAAGTGAGGTACATGCCATTTGGTGTCCACTGCATATCTTGAAAACCCACCTCCAACATGATCAAAAATACCTCCGTAGGCCATGCGCCTCAGCGTGGTATGGACATAGGCTAATAATTCCTCATCTTGTTGTGATGTAGCATAGTGTAAGAAAAAATCTAGATTCCCTGGCATCATAAATTTAGGAGCTCTTTTGTACCCTCCTAAATAAGTGTCTAAATAGGTTTTCCATTTTTTTATCAACTCTTCCAAGTCTGGTAAGGGAATAACTTCGTTAAAAGTTGATGGTGTTACTAGATTAATCTCTCGGATACCTTTAGATAAATTAGTGGCATATTCGGCTACTTTTTCTGGCTGTTCTTTATATACATTTGCTAGTTCTTCTAATACGTCTATCCAATCATTTTTTTTGACATAAGTAGCACCCCAAAAAGGTTTTCCATTGGGCAAGGCAATAATGTTTAATGGCCACCCGCCGCTGCCAGTCATCATCTGCAGAGCATCCATATAGATATGATCTATATCTGGGCGTTCTTCTCTGTCTATCTTAATATTTATAAAGTTCGCATTCATTACAGCCGCTACAGCTTCATCCTCGAAACACTCTTTTTCCATTACATGGCACCAATGGCAAGCAGCATATCCAATGCTAATAAGCAATGGCTTGTTTTCTTTCTTTGCTCTTTCCAATACTTCCTTGTCCCAAGCTACCCAATTAACTGGGTTGTGAGCATGTTGCAATAGATAAGGGCTACTTTCATTTATTAACGCATTGGTGTGTTTTTGAGTCATAGAAATGTAATTTCGAGCATATCTTTAAATGCAATATATTAAGTGTATTCAGGGTACAAAAAAAAGCGTTCTGTTAAGAACGCTTTTTCTTTTTCCTTTGTAAAAAAGTTACTTTATTTCAAAAGTGATTTTTACGTTCACTCTAAAATCTGTTACCTCTCCATCTTTAACGCTAGCACTTTGATCTTGTACATAGACAGAGCGTATATTTTTTACTGATTTGGAAGCATGTGCTACCGCTTTTTTAGTAGCATCTTCCCAACTTTTCTCAGAGTTTGATAGTACTTCTATTACTTTTAAAATGGCCATAATCTAGTGTTTTTAAATTCAGCTAAAGTTAATAAATAAAATAGAAAAAGGGAGGATTGACTTAAAAAATCAACCATTCAAAGCAACTACTTCTTCAACTTTATCTCCCATCATATTTTTAAGCATAGTTTCAATGCCATTTTTAAGGGTGAAAGTAGAAGACGGGCATCCACTACAGGCGCCTTGTAAAATTACGTTTACTGTTTTGCTATTCGCTTCGTACGATTTAAAAAGTATGTTTCCACCATCACTTGCAACTGCTGGTTTTACATATTCTTCTAAGATGTCTATAATTTGTTTGGAAGTATCATCCAGATTTTGATCTTGAAGTTGTTTTTGAGGAGTCTCTTCAGCTTGTTTTTGGACACTATTCTCAGAAACTACTTCCCCACCATTTGCAATAAATTCCCTAATAAGTTCGCGAACTTCTAAAGTAATATCAGTCCAATCAGCAACATCGTATTTAGATACCGAAACATAGTTCTCGTCTAAAAATACCTCTTTCACAAAAGGCAATTGAAAAAGTTTTTTTGCTAATTCGGAATCCTTGGCCTCATCAATATTCTTAAATTCAAAACTTACAGGAACAATTTTTTTGTTGGCTACAAACTTCATTACTGCCGGATTCGGTGTTACCTCGGCATAAAGGGTTATGGGCACTTTTTTAGAAACCTCTTCATTTAAAATAACAGGTTCTCCTGCGTTTAAATACTCTACCAGTTGTTGGGCTACTTCATCTTTAACGTCGTTCCATGTTACAATATCAAAACGTTCCAAAGCAATAAAATTGCCCGATATGTACACGGTTTTAATAAATGGAAGATAAAATAACTGTTGGGCTAACGGAGAGTTTTTAGCCTCATCAATGTTCTTGAATTCGTAATTCGTATGTTTTGTGACGAAATGATTGGTTTCAAATTTTAGAATTGCTGGGTTATTCGTTTCTACAACCGTAATGGTATACTCCTTCATAGTATGCTAATTTTTTACAAAAGTACAACCATTTTCTAAGTTTTTGCATATATAATAATGTTGCATTTCATCCGTTATAACTTATATTTGAACGATATAACAAACCTCATAGCCCAACATCTTTGATGAAACGCCTTATATTCCTAGTACTAACTTTTTTCGCTTTCGGATCTTCATCGATGGCTCAAGAGGGGATTCCAATTTATTTTGACTATTTAGCAGACAACTATTATTTGGTGTATCCTTCAATGGCCGGTATTGGAGAAGGTGGAAAAGTTAGACTAACCGCCAGAAAGCAATGGTTTAGTGTGGATGAAGCTCCTAGTCTTCAAACGGTCAATGCACATTTCAGAGTTGGAGAGAATAGTGGGGTAGGTGGTATTATTTTTAATGACGCCAATGGATATCACTCCCAGACAGGTTTTAAAGCTACGTATGCGCATCATTTGAGATTTGCGGGAGATGCACAAAATTTAAATCAATTATCTTTTGGTCTTAGTGCTGGAGCTATTTTAAGTAGTTTGGATGAAACCGAATTTAGATCTGTGATACCAGATCCAATTATCACTGGAACTAAGAACACAGTAAGTTATTTTAATGTGGATTTAGGCGCGTCTTACAATTACTTTGAATTTTATGCTCATGTAGCTGCATTAAATATTCTGGGAAGCGGTCGCGATTTATATACCGCTATTGAATTTGATAATTTAAGACGTTATTTGTTATCCGTAGGATATGTTTTTGGTAAAAATGAATTGAGGATAGAGCCTTCTGTACTTTTTCAATTAACAGACTTCACAAAAGAGAAGACTTTGGATATTAATGCTAAAGTATATAAAGATTTTGAGTGGGGTACCCTGTGGGGTGGTCTGTCTTACAGAAGAAGTTTTGACGGCGCGCAGTTTCAAACAAATGGTAGTTTTGGAGAACAACGCTTACAATTATTTACTCCAATCATTGGAGTAAATGTAAACCAGTTCATGGTTTCTTATAACTACTCTTACCAGTCTGGTGATATTCGTTTAGACAACGGAGGATTTCATCAAATAACCTTAGGATATAATTTTGGACAATCTGAAAGACGTTACGATTGTTATTGTCCGGCAGCCAATTACTAACTCCTAATTCATATTTTCTTTTATTATATGAATTTAAAATGGGCCTACCCCTAATCTATAGGTAGACCCACCAACTAAACACCAACCATGATGTGCGTTGTATGTTTTATGCATTTTATTCCCAGCGATAATTCTTTTTGGCAGCCTGTCTTTTAATGGCGTTTAACATTGCATTTTCTAAAGCACCTTCACTATCTTCTTTTTGATGTTTTGAAATGTAAGCTTCACGCTTTACGTTCAAGGCCATTATTTCCTTTTGGATCGCACTGCGTTCTCCTTTTTTCTTTTGAATATAGGATTTGATTTCAGTATCAGATTTGTCCTTTAATTCTTTTGGTAAATCGCTCTTCCGAAGTTCGGAGACTTTAAAATCTTTTTTCTCAGATGCATCTACCAAATCCCAAGTAGCATTTTTATACATTCTAGAGCTTTTACTTACAGCTCTTTTTACAGCCACATCTTCTTCCACTTCCATGGCATTTGCGTCTTGCATTGCTTGCTTTTCCATTTTAGAAACCCCTAAACTTCCATAAGAAATATAAGTTTTGTTTAGTTTTCCGTTGAGCTTAATGATGATTTCATCATAAGGAGTGTCAATTTGCACCACCTGTTTGTTGTGATCAATAGCCATGTATTCACCTCCGGTTAAAGTGGCTCCATTTTTCCAATCAGTAGAAATCCCTTGCTCATAGTTTCCACAAAAAATGGTATTTACTACTATGTCGTTTTCTTTTGCATTGGTAACAGCGTCCTTATAATTTAGCTTACCTTGTGTAAAAGGTTCGTTTCCTGCAATGAAAATCATTTTAAGATGATCTTCATTCTTTCCCCATTCTAATTGCTTCAGAGAAGTCTGAATAACTTCTCCACAAAACTCTTCACCTCCGTTGGTAGTCAGAGAAAATAGTTTTTCTGAAATATCATCCAAGTCGCTACTAAAACCTAATACTTGTTGTATATATCCTTCTTGCGACGAAAGCCCGTCATTCCCGTACTGATACAGGGCAATTTGTAAACTAGGCCTGGCATCGTTGCCGCATTTGGCATAGGTAAATTTGTTGACAATATCCCATAATTGTGATTTCGCCTGATTGATAAGTCCATCCATGCTATTACTCGTATCTAGTAGTAATGCAATTTTCACTACATTATTATTAGGTTCATCTTTCGGAAGAGTCGCTTGCGCAACAATGGGTTCTGTTGTAGCTGTTTTTGCTTTTAACTCACAGCCCCAGGTAGTGCTCATAGCTAATGACATGAAGGCTAGTCCTAATAGGTTTTTTGTATTTCTCATTTGATGTAAATTTATTTGTTGCTAATAATGGGATAAAAGTAGAAGCAAACTTTTTCTAAAAAAATAAGCATTGAGGGAATGATACTTTTAAATGAGGGAACGTGATGTTTGGATGTATTAAACCCCCAAAAGAGACCATTTTATGCTGTTGTTAGGGGGTTAACCATTTTCAAAAACCATTTTAAACACTTAAGTTTATCCTATGCAAATAAGATATACGTCAAAAATAGCAGCCCTATTTATTCTGTTCTTTTTAGCTTGTTTTCTAGTTCAGTCACAGGTTACTAGAACTAACGCTACCTTCATAGTAAAAGGATCTGTAAAAGGTAAAGAGCGTCTTACGCCTATTTCTGGGGTAGAAGTTACTACGAGAAGTGGTGGTTATACCATTACCAATGGTTTAGGAGAATTTAGGATTCAGGCATTTATTGGAGAAGAAATTATAGTGCAAAGTCCTGCATTTGAAACCGTTCGTTATATCGTAAAAAAGGACGAAGATATAGATGTTTTAGTAGAAGGTTACACAGAGCAAAATTTTGAGAAGAGCAAGGAAAGTAAGAAAAGAACAACCATTTCTATGCATCAGACATATTTGGATTCTGCCAATTACTACAAGAAAACAGATATTCAAAAAAGTATTGATTTTATAACAAAGTCTATAGAACAATTAGGAAGAAGAGGTAATAAAAAACAACTTTCTGTATCCCTTACTACCCTTGGTGAGGTGTATTTGTATCATAAGCAATATGATTTGGCCATCGATAATTTTAGGGATGCCATGGAGGCTCAAAAAACAACTAGAACTGCTATTCTTTTAGGGAATACGTATTTGAAAAAAGGAGAATATGCGAATGCGGAGAGCACTTTTTTAGCGCTAAAGAAAGTAAAAAATATGGTGGCTTTTCAAACGGTTCAGCTATACGAAGGATTGGGCGATACCTATAAGGGATTGGGACAGGTAGATAAAGCGGTAACCAATTACAATCAAAGTTTAGCAATCGCAAAGAAAAATCAGATTACTCCTAAACTAACAGATCTCAATTCAAAAATTGCAGATGCCTATGCGGCAGATGATAAATCGGTGGAGGCCAACGCTTATTTTGGAAATTCTTTGAAATTGGCAAAAAGAGAAGCACCACAAAGAGCCATTCAGGAAAAGGAAAAGGTAGCCGATTTTTACAATAAAAAGAGTCGCTTTGATGAAGAAATTGAACTTCGTAAACAAACTTTGAACGATTTAGAGCAGTTGCCCAAACCCACGGCTGATGGGGGAACTAGCGGTTCTGAGCCTGGGTCAATTTTTAAGGATACGATTACTACCCAAAGAATCAATTATAAAATTGCGAATGCTTATATAGCTCAGAATAAATTAGATGAGGCAATTCCTTATTTGCAGCAAAGTATTAAAGAAGCAGATAGTGATGATGATTTGGTAGTGCAAAAAGATGCTACTAGAAAACTCTCCGAGGTGTTTAAGTATAAGGGAGATTTTACCAAAGCATTGGAGACGTATCAAAAATATGTGGCGGTCGTAGATACCTTATACATAAGAAAAGAGCAAGAAATTTCTCGTGCAGCCCGTTTCAACCGAGAGATTACTTCCAAGCAGAATAGAATTTCTGGTCTTGAAAAAGAACGAGAACTTTCGGAAAGCAAATACGATTTGGCCATTACCTCCGAAAAGTTGGTTCAAGAAAATTACAAGAGACAAAAATGGGTGATTTATTCATTAATTTTTGGGTTGCTATTAATGGCTTTGGCCGCATTCTTTTTTTACAGAAGCAACAAACAACAGAAATTAGCCAACAACCTACTGGCTTTGAAATCACTACGTTCTCAAATGAATCCTCATTTTATATTCAACGCGTTGAACTCAGTTAATAATTATATAGCAAAGAGCGATGAACGAAGTGCCAACAGGTATTTAAGTGAGTTTTCTACCTTAATGCGTTCTGTCCTAGAGAATTCGGAAGAAGATTTTATACCGCTTTCAAAGGAATTAGAGTTATTAGAATTATATGTGAAACTAGAACACTCTCGTTTTCCAGACAAGTTCGACTATGATATCAAAGTGGATGAACATATAGATGTAAATGCTTTTCAAATCCCTCCTATGTTGTTGCAACCCTATATAGAAAATGCCATTTGGCATGGATTGCGGTACAAAGAAACCAAGGGGTTCTTGAAAATAGAATTAAAGCAAAGAGACAAGGAAATTGTAGAAATTGAGATAAAAGACAATGGTATTGGACGAAAAAAATCGGCCGAATTAAAAACCATGAATCAAAAGAAACAGAAATCAAAAGGAATGGGAAATATCAAAAAACGAATTGGAATCTTAAATGATATGTATAAAGATAAAGTAGATGTTTCCATTGCTGATTTAGAGGAAGACGCTACAGGAACTTGGGTAAGACTGACATTAAAGAAAGACTAATGAATTTAAATGCGATCATAGTAGAGGACGAAGCAAATAGTAGAGAAATTCTTAGGAACTACCTTACTAAATATTGCAAAAATGTAAAAATATTAGCAGAAGCAGCTACGATAAAAGAAGGCAAAGAGCAAATTAATAAACATCAGCCAGACATGGTCTTTTTAGATGTAGAGATGCCTTTTGGAAACGCTTTTGACCTTTTGGATCAAATTCCAAATCGAACATTTGAAACTGTATTCGTCACTGCTTACAATCAATATGCAATGGATGCATTGAATAGTCATGCTGCATACTATCTAATGAAACCGATTAATATAGACGAATTGGTGAAAGCAGTAGAGTATGTTACAGATATACGAAGCAAGGAAAATGCTCTGGAAGATCGTATTTTAAAATCCAAGCTTAAAAGAGTGGATGGTAAAATTACATTACCACAACAAGATGGATTTCAGGTATTAAATGTTTCAGATATCCTTTTCTGTAAGGCAGATGATAATTATACAGAGATTTACCTAGAGAACAAAAAAATATTAGTGAGCAAAACGCTTAAGTATTTTGAAGATGCACTCTCTGAATTTCCCTTTGCACGTATCCATAAATCCTATTTGGTGAATGTAAACGAAGTCACAAAATACCGCAAAGGAAAGGGAGGTAGCGTAGTAGTCTCTAACGGCAAGGAGTTGTTGGTTTCAGCTTCAAAGAAAAAAGAGTTTTTGTCGTATTTTGAATAGAACTGAGAGCATAGAACAAAATCATAAATAAATTTTAAGGGATGATCATTAAAACCGTGAAGGGAAAAACACCTCAAATAGGAGAGGATTGTTTTGTAGCTGAAAATGCAACTATTTTAGGGGAAGTTAGTATGGGGGCCGAATGCAGTATTTGGTATAATGCAGTACTAAGAGGGGATGTGCATTTTATAAAAATGGGTAATCGGGTAAATGTTCAAGATGGAGCGGTAGTGCACTGCACGTATTTAAAGTCACCTACAACTATTGGAAATAATGTTTCTATAGGACATAACGCCATCGTTCATGGTTGTACCATTAAGGACAATGTATTAATTGGAATGGGAAGCATCATAATGGACGATTGCATTGTGGAAAGTAACAGTATTATTGCTGCTGGTGCGGTGGTAACTAAAGGAACCCATGTGCCGTCAGGGAGTATTTTTGCTGGGATGCCCGCGAAAAAAATCAAGGATATTAGTCCAGAACTTAGTTCGGGAGAAATAGATCGGATTGCCGCTAATTATGTAGAATATGCTAGCTGGTTTAAGAAATAAACTTAAGAATTAGTAGCTGTATAGTGATCCTTCATTTCGTATGGCAAATGTTTGTAGCTTTTTTTAATAAGTAAAGTGGTCCAAAGCCAATATTTGTTATTTTTACCATACCAAAAACTGATAAGAAAATGAAAGCATATATATTCCCTGGACAAGGAGCTCAATTTGTAGGTATGGGCTTGGATTTATACGAAAAATATCCTTTGGCGCAAGAGCTCTTTGAGCAAGCAAATGATGTTCTAGGGTTTCATATTACGGATGTTATGTTCGAGGGCACTCCTGAAGACCTAAAACAAACAAAAGTAACCCAACCCGCTATTTTCTTACATTCCGTAATCCTTAGCAAAGTGATGGGTGATGATTTTAAACCAGATATGGTTGCTGGTCATTCTTTAGGAGAGTTTTCTGCACTTGTAGCGAATGGGACCTTGAATTTCAAAGACGGATTGGAGTTGGTTTCCCAAAGAGCGCAAGCAATGCAAAAAGCCTGTGAATTAACCTCTGGAACCATGGCTGCGGTACTTGGCCTAGAAGATAAACAAGTAGAAGATATTTGTGATGAGGTTGATGGTATTGTAGTGCCTGCCAATTATAATTGCCCCGGACAATTGGTGATTTCAGGCGAACTGCAGGCTATAGAAAAAGCATGTGAAGTTCTGAAAGAAGCCGGTGCACGTCGGGCAATGATATTACCGGTTGGGGGCGCATTTCATTCGCCTCTTATGGAACCTGCACGCGAGGAGTTAGCACTAGCTATAGAAAATACCACATTTAATACGCCTGCCTGTCCTATTTATCAGAATGTAACTACTACAGCGGTACAAAACTCAGATGAAATAAAGAAAAACCTCATGTCTCAATTAACTGCGCCTGTGAAATGGACGCAGAGTATGCAGCATATGATGAAAGATGGAGGAGCCTTGTTTACCGAAGTGGGCCCAGGTAAAGTTTTGCAAGGGCTAATGCGTAAGATAGACCGAACAGCAATAACAGCTGCGGCAGAAATTTCCGAATAACTCCTAATTAATTCCTTTTTTACAGATTCAAAAACCACATTTAACCCTTATTATTAGGGTGGTGGCTTATTTATTTTGTAATATTGCTTCCCATTTTTGAGCAAAACCTATGTTTATGCTTTGAATTGATGAAGTTGATTCAAAGTACTATAAATGATGAGATTAAACTATTTGAATACGTTGTTGCCCAAAAATAGCGTTCCCTCATACATTAAGGGACTTCTATGTGCCTTTGTATTTCTGTGTTTTCACAGTACAGCAAACGCGCAATGTACTGCTGGCCAAGTAGCTCCAGAAATTGATGGCAATTTATCTACTAATTTTTGT
This sequence comes from uncultured Flavobacteriaceae bacterium, assembly GCA_947500575.1. GTDB lineage: Bacteria > Bacteroidota > Bacteroidia > Flavobacteriales > Flavobacteriaceae > CANMSI01. The sequence continues at coordinate 30,012 of CANMSI010000006.1, forward strand.
GACGAGACTAATGTTGATCTAAACTCTTTTGTAACAAGTGTGCCACCTACAAATTCAGATTTACGATGGAGTATTATAGCTTTGCCTACCAGCACGACTGATTTGTTGCCTACTTCTATTGTTTCGGTCTCTGGCACTTATTTTGCCGTATATTTAGGAGTAAGCGGTTTAAATCTGTGTGTTAGTCCAACGGCGCCGTTAACCATTAGTTTAAATACTACACCTTTGGTTACAACAGTATCTTCGGACGGTGCTATTTGTGATTCAGGTACCACCATATTACGAGCTGAGACAAATTCGGTCACAGCTACACTACGTTGGTTTGATATGCCCACAGGAGGAACTAGTATAGGAACGGGTCCTGTGCTTACAACACCAAATATTTCAGCAACTACCACCTTTTATGTAGAAGCCATAGAGAACGATTGTGTATCTGCCCGTATGCCCATAGATGCTGTCGTAAATCTAACACCCTCCGCGGGAACTCCCAATAATAATAACCAACGATGCAGCGTCGCAGGAACAGGAAATGGAATTACCAATGTGGACTTGGATAATACAATCAATGACGAGACAGAAGGCGGTGATTGGCAGTTGATTTCAGGTCCTGCAGGAAATACCATTACCATTAGCATGACCAATGTGGTTAGCTTTAATATGCAACCCAATGGTGATTATATATTTAGATATACTACCAATACGGCAATATTGCCCTGTGTAGACCAATCGGTAGAGGTAACTATTACAGTAACAGATTGCGCGCCCACGTGCGACGCCGGAAATGACCCACCAGAATTAGTAAATAGTATCCCAACTATTTTTTGTGACAATATAGATGTGAGCTTAAATGCATACACCAATTCTTCCCCGCCTGCGGGAACAACCCTTGTTTGGAGTACCAATCCAGACCCTTTAGTGGTTAGTGGGCATTTGGCAGACAATGCGGTGGCCAATCCAATTGCTGGTACTTATTTTGGATTTTTCTACGATGCAGTAAATCTATGTGCAAGTCCAACATTAGAGATTACGTTGGTAATGAACATGACTCCAGATATTAATAGCACCACTGGAGGCACTATTTGCGGCCCTGGTTCTTTAACTTTAACAGCCTCTGTAAGTGCAGGAGGAACATTAAATTGGTACGAAACAGCAACAAGTACAGATATTATTGAAACAGGAGGAAGTTTTGTAACGCCTACTGTTTCAGCTACTCGAAGTTATTTTGTAGAAGCAACTGCCAATGGGTGTACATCAGATAGAATTGCTGTAACTATTACCGTAAATCCCCAACCTTCAGCAGGAACTACAACGAATACCGCGGCATGTAGTATTTCAGGAAATGGCGGACCCACTGTTGTTGATTTAGACGATCAGCTAATGGGAGCAGATCAAGGTCTTTGGACCGTAATATCTGATCCATCTGGAGGAAATGCAGCGATCAATGCCAATAATGAAGTTGATTTTGAAGATTTACCAGATGGAGATTATATATTTCAATTTACCACAAATATCGCATTGGCTCCATGTACAAATGAATCTGTAGAAGTAACAATATCTGTTAATGATTGCCTTCCTGATAGTGATAATGATGGTTTAAAAGATGGAGAAGAAGCCACATTGGGAACAGATCCAAATAATGAAGATACAGATGGAGATGGTATCAACGATAGTGAAGAAGTAGGAGCAGATTTGAATAATCCTTTGGATGAAGATGAAGATGGAATTATAGATGCCTTAGATTCCAATGTTTTAGACTCTGATATGGATGGAGTGGTAGATCAGTTAGATCCTGCAAATGATAATCCTTGTATCCCTGACAATACCATTGGTTTATGCGACACGGATAATGATGGCATTAGCGATGGTGATGAAATTGCAGATGGTACAGATCCTTTTGATGCCTGCGACCCTAACTTAACTCCAGATTGTCAGCCAGCAGATATTGATCTTTCTGTGGAGAAGATCGCAGATAAAGAAACGGTTATCGTAGGAGATGAGGTGGTTTTTACTATTACCCTTAGTAATCTTAGTATGAATAGAGTATTAGGAATTCAGATATCTGAAGTAATTGCCTCTGGATTCCAGTATATATCAGATCAAGCCTCTATAGGTACTTATAATAGGGATGATGGTATTTGGGAGATTTTTGAGATTGCTCCATTAGCTATACATACTTTAGAAATTACGGTAGAGGTGCTAGAGAATGGCGATTATGATAATACGGCAAACCTATTAGAGTCTTTTCCAAATGATGGTGATATGAGCAATAATGAAGCTACAATAACTATTAATGTTGGCAAACCAACCAACGGTGACTGTGGTTTTCTCTTTAGTCAGTTCTCACCCAATGGAGATGGGATTAATGATTTCTTAAAAATCAATTGCATTGAGCAATTTCCTGGAAATACGTTGGAGATCTTTGATCGATATGGAAATAATGTGTACCGTGCTAAGAATTATGATAATAGTTGGAACGGAACTGGGAAGAATGGAAACCTACCCAAAGGAACCTATTTTTATTTGCTGAATTTGGCAGATGGTACCGAAGTGAAAAAAGGCTGGATTCAAATTATTCGTTAAGAGAAACAAGGCAAAGAATATAGTTACATGCAAAGAAGATGTATTAAAAACTGGGTGTTGTTTTTCCTATTAGGATTAGGAGCTAGCGCTGCGATCTTTGCTCAAAAAGAACCTCAGTATACGCAGTATATGTATAATATTGGGAGTTTTAATCCGGCGTATGTTGGAACGGTAGAGACTGCAGAAATTGCGGGTTTATATAGAACTCAGTGGAGTGGTATTCCTGGAGCACCAAAAACAATTAGATTTGGCGTGAACCTTCCTTTCACAAATGAGAAAACAGGGCTAGGGTTTAATGTTGTCAATGATCAGATTGGACCAGTTAGCCAAACTTTTATAGATATAGCCTACTCCTATCAAATTTCTTTGTCAGACGAGACCAAACTTTCCTTTGGTATCAACGCAGGGGGCTCTTTATTTGATCTTGATTTTTCTAAAGGAGATTTTGAAATTGATAATGAACCATTACTTGGTACTCAGGAGCCAGGAAAATTCTATCCTACAGCGGGTATAGGCACCTTTTTGTATGCTGAAAATTGGTACTTGGGGGTTTCTGTGCCAAATGTATTACCCAATAGTTTATATGACGAAGCGCTGGCAAGTGTAATTGATGATGAACTACAACTGAATATGATTGGAGGTTATGTTTTTCAACTTTCGGATGCTCTAAAATTTAAACCAGCTTTTTTATTAAATTACCAAAAAGGAATCCCACTGAATGCAAATGTATCAGCAAATTTTCTGATGGGAAATGTTTTTACCCTTGGTGCTGCCTATAGATTAGATAATGCGGTAAGTGGTTTAGCTGGTTTTCAAATTTCCAACGGAATGTTCGTTGGGTATGCGTATGATTATAATACTAATAGCCTTGGAGAGTTCAATCAGGGTTCTCATGAAGTTATTTTAAAATTTTATTTAGGTAAGGGAGATGGGAGTAGCAATAGAAACCGTAAAAATAGAAACGCAAAAGGCAAACCAAAACAAATAGATTCACCAAGATTCTTTTAAAAATATAGTAGGTATGAAGTGTAGGATTAGCTTATGTTTTTTGCTTGTGATGGTCACCCTATCCTTTGGCCAAAATAGGAAATCCAGAGCAGATGTACTTTTTTATGAATACGCCTACAAAGATGCTATTCGGGAATACCAAAAAGAGCAATTAAAGGCACCCTTATCCAACAGTCAAACCTTGAATTTGGCACAGTCTTATTTTAAAATTGGCAGCTACAAAAGCGCTTCTAAGTTATATGTAGAAGTTTTCAAAAAAGACTCTACCATGTCCAATTACCATTTCAATAAGATGCTTCAGGCTTTTTCTAAAAATAATGAAATGGAACGCGTTAATGCCTTTTTGGCTACTAAGGGATCTTCTTTGCCGCCAGAAGTTATGGAAAATGCTAGCTTCAATTTTGAGTTATTGGGAGTTGCAACAGACACTGTTAGTTTTGAAATATCCAATATAAGAGCGAACAGTGCACAGGCAGATTTTTCTCCTAGTTTTTATAAGGATAAGTTACTTTTTAGCAGTGGGCGAGAAGCTACTTCAAAAAATATATATAGACCATCAGGAGAATCATATTTGGATATTTTTGTAGCCAGAATTACCCAAGATGGAAATGCGGCTAATGCTACTATTTTTAAAAGCATTCCTGCCACAAAGTTTCATCAAGCCACACCTTTCTATGCAGAGGAGACGGGCAGTTTTTATTATATAGTTTCCAATACAGAAGAGGGAGAACTTGCATTTAATGAAGAAGGAAAAAATGCGTTAGCAATTGGGATGTCAGACAGATTTGGAAATTTCCAATATCTATTAAAAGATTTAAGTACATCTTTTTATTATCCTTTTTATGAATCAAGTACTGAGCGACTCTATTTTGCTGCTAATTTTGAAGATAGTTATGGAGGCACAGACCTGTACTATGTGAATACCAATGGAGGAAATATAATGTCTGCACCTATTAATTTGGGGCCAACAATTAATACTCCAGGAAATGAAATTGCCCCTTATATTTTTGAAAATAACTTATTTTTTTCCTCGGACGTGTTTTATGGATTAGGTGGAATGGATATATATAAAAGTACCATTCAAGGAGATACTTCTTTTAGTATTCCTGTGAATCTTGGAGAAGGGATTAATTCGCAGGGAGATGATTTTGGGTTTATCATCCGAGCAGAAAAAGACAGTGGCTTTTCTGGATATTTTTCATCAAATAGACCTGGTGGAAAAGGAAATGATGATATCTATAGTTTTAGGGGCGCTAGTACACCTGGATTAAAAACATTGATGCTTAAAGGAAGTGTATTAGCACCTGGAACTAGAGATGGAATTGATGAGGTTTCTGTTCAATTGTTGGATACAGATAATACATTGATCAAAGAGGTACTAACAGATGAAAATGGTAATTACAGTATTGAAGTTCCATGGAGAGAAGATGTTACTATTTCCGTTTCAAAAAAAGAGTACGCAAGTGCTGCAAAGTCGTATGATGCTGTTGGTTTGAAACAAGCGATGCTTACTTCTCTGGATTTTGAAATCCCTTTTATTAAAGATTTGGTAGAAGAAAAAGAGGGACTACCAACTATTAAACTTAGAAAATTTTATTTTACTAGGGGGAGATCTACTATTACGCCAGAAATTGCATTGGAATTAGATAAGGTAGTATACGCGGTACAACAGTTTCCTCAATTACGATTACAGATAGCTTCTCATACAGACAGTAGAGGAGGAACTAGTACCAATTTGAGGTTATCCCAAAGACGTGCAAACGCCATTAAAAACTACCTAATTCAACAAGGAGTGGCAGATAACGTTATTGTTGAAGCGGTGGGTTATGGCGAAAGTAAAATTCTCAATAATTGCAAGAATGGAGTGTATTGCCTTGAAATACTGCACAAAAAAAATGAACGAACGCTGATTGTAGTTTTAAATTCGAATGGTTTGTTCTAAAGTTTTCTTTCCTGTTTTTCTTTCATTATTTCTTTTTATTACTAGGTCCTAGATGGTACTTTAGGATTTGCTATATTTAAAGGAAATAATAATAATATGAATACGTCTTCAAGAGCTACCCGCTATTGGAAAGAGAATCTAAAGTATTTGTCCATATTGCTGAGTATTTGGTTTGTTGCCTCATATGGTTGTGGTATTCTGTTCAAAGAAGCTTTGGATAGTTTTTCTATTGGAGGTTTTAAACTTGGTTTTTGGTTTGCACAACAAGGAGCCATTTACATTTTTGTTATTTTAATTTTCGTGTATGTCTGGCTAATGAACAGACTGGACAAGAAGTATGGTTTTGATGAATAATTCATACAACTAACCAACCAAACAAGCGTTTAAACATGGATGTACAAACATGGACCTATATAATTGTAGGACTCACTTTTGCTCTGTATATAGGTATTGCTATCTGGTCTAGAGCAGGTTCTACCAAGGAGTTTTATGTGGCAGGTGGTGGAGTTCCACCTTTGGCAAATGGCTTAGCAACGGCTGCAGATTGGATGTCTGCTGCTTCTTTTTTAGGGATGGCGGGTCTAATTTCTTTTCAAGGCTATGATGGATCTGTATACTTAATGGGGTGGACTGGAGGATACGTCCTGCTTGCTTTATTATTGGCACCATATCTTAGGAAATTTGGAAAATTCACAGTACCCGATTTTATTGGAGATCGTTATTATTCAAATGTAGCACGTACGGTGGCTGTGGTATGTGCATTGCTAGTGTCTTTTACCTATGTTGCAGGTCAAATGAGAGGCGTGGGCCTTGTCTTTTCTAGATTCCTAGAAGTAGATATCAATACAGGTGTTATTATAGGAATGATCATTGTACTGTTTTACGCAGTTTTAGGAGGTATGAAAGGAATTACTTATACCCAAGTGGCGCAATATTGCGTGCTCATTTTTGCCTTTATGGTACCTGCAATTTTTATTTCTATACAGATGACAGGAAATCCAATTCCCCAATTGGGAATGGGAGAAAATGTAATTGGAGAACATATATCTCTCTTGGATAAACTAGATGGTCTATCTACAGATTTGGGATTTGCTCAATATACCGATGGTTCTAAATCCACGATAGATATATTTTTTATTATGGCAGCACTTATGGTGGGTACTGCTGGTCTACCTCATGTGATTGTTAGATTTTTTACGGTTCCAAAAGTGAAAGATGCCCGTAAATCTGCTGGTTATGCTTTACTTTTTATTGCTGTGTTATATACAACAGCTCCGGCGATCGCGGTTTTTGCCAGAACCAATTTAATTGAAACAGTAAGCAATAAAAAATATGCAGATATGCCTGCTTGGTTTTCGAAATGGGAAACCACAGGTCTTATTACATTTACGGATAAAAACGGCGATGGTATTATCCAATATGTGGCTAACGATAAGCAGAATGAGCTGCTTGTAGATGCAGATATTATGGTGTTAGCAAATCCTGAGATTGCGAACTTACCCAATTGGGTAATTGCTTTGGTTGCTGCCGGTGGATTGGCCGCAGCTTTGTCTACTGCTGCTGGGTTATTGTTGGTAATTTCTACTTCCATATCCCACGACCTGATTAAAAAACAATGGAAACCCAATATCTCCGACAAGGGAGAATTGATTGCAGCTCGTTTATCTGCTGTAGTGGCAGTATGTATAGCTGGTTATTTTGGTATAGACCCTCCTGATTTTGTGGCCGCTACGGTTGCCTTGGCTTTTGGATTAGCGGCAGCATCCTTTTTTCCTGCCATAATAATGGGAATTTTTTATAAAAAAATGAATAAAGAAGGTGCTATTGCGGGGATGGTTGTTGGCATTGGAGTTATGCTATTTTACATGTTGAAATTTAAGTTTAATATGTTTGGAGGAGGTGGAACCGCTGATTGGTGGTTCGGTATCTCTCCTGAAGGTTTTGGGACTGTTGCGATGTTACTTAATTTTATTGTAGCAATAGTAATTGCACAATTTACTCCCTCACCACCTGAAAAAGTGCAGGAAATTGTGCTGGACATTCGAATTCCGAGCGGAGCAGGCGAAGCAGATGCTCATTAAAAAAAAAGTCTATGAGTAATTACCATATCAAACATCTGGAAGAATATTTTCAAGTATATAGAAACTCTGTGCGTAATCCAGAAGAATTTTGGGAAGAAATTGCCGAAGAGCATTTTGTTTGGAGAAGACGCTGGGATAAAGTGTTAAAATGGGATTTTGATGCGCCTGAGGTTACTTGGTTTCAAAATGCGCAGTTGAACATAACTGAAAACTGTTTAGATCGGCATTTAGATACCCGAGCAAATAAAACGGCCATCCTGTTTGAACCAAATAATCTGGAAGAAGCTGCACAGCATATTAGCTATTCAGAATTACATCTGCGTGTTTGTAAAATGGCCAATGTGCTAAGAGCAAATGGTATTCAAAAAGGAGATCGCGTATGTATTTACCTTCCAATGATCCCAGAGCTTGCAGTCGCGGTTTTAGCCTGTGCCAGGGTTGGAGCAATACATTCTGTTGTTTTTGCAGGATTTTCTTCCATTGCGTTATCAACCAGAATTAATGATTGCGATTGCAAGATGGTGATTACCTCTGATGGGTCGTATAGAGGAAATAAAACAATAGATTTAAAAGGAATTGTAGATGTTGCATTGGAAGATTGTTCAGAAGTAAGCAGCGTACTTGTTGTGAATCGTATAGGTAGTACCATTCAAATGAAAGAGGGACGAGATCAGTGGTTACAACCCCTTTTGGATAAAGCCAAATCCACCTTTACTGCCGAAATAATGGATGCGGAAGATCCCTTGTTTATTTTATATACCTCGGGTTCTACAGGGAAACCAAAAGGAATGGTCCATACTTGTGCGGGTTATATGGTGTACACGGCCTATACTTTTAAAAATATTTTCCAATATAGAGAACAAGATGTCTATTGGTGTACCGCGGATATTGGATGGATTACAGGGCACTCCTATATTGTGTATGGTCCTTTGGCAAATGGGGCTACTACCGTAATGTTTGAAGGGGTTCCTTCGTATCCAGATTATGGTCGTTTTTGGGATATCATAGAGAAGCACAAAATTACGCAGTTTTATACAGCGCCTACGGCGATAAGAGCTTTGGCGAAAGAGAAACTAGAGTTTGTAGAAAAATACGATTTATCATCTCTAAAGGTATTGGGAACCGTTGGAGAGCCTATTAACGAGGAAGCATGGCATTGGTATAATAATAATATTGGTAAGAGAAAAAGCCCTATTGTAGATACGTGGTGGCAGACAGAAACAGGAGGTATATTAATATCTCCAATTCCTTATGTTACCCCAACTACTCCTACCTATGCTACCTTACCATTTATTGGAATACAACCCGCTTTAATGGATGAAAATGGAGAAGAGATGAGAGAAAATCAAGTTGAGGGGCGCTTGTGTATCAAATTTCCTTGGCCTTCCATGGCACGTACAATTTGGGGCAATCATGATAGATATAGAGACACCTATTTTTCTGCCTACAAAGGCAAGTATTTTACAGGTGATGGCGCGCTACGAGATGCTGTAGGCTATTATCGAATTACTGGAAGAGTAGATGATGTTATTATTGTATCTGGACATAATTTGGGAACTGCTCCCATAGAGGATTCTATAAATGAACATCCTGCCGTGGCTGAATCTGCAATTGTTGGTTTTCCGCATGATGTGAAAGGAAATGCGTTATACGGATTTGTTATTCTAAAAGAAACAGGGGAAGGGAGAGATCGGGAGAATCTTAAAAAAGAAATCAATCAACAAATTACAGAGCAAATAGGGCCCATAGCCAAGCTTGATAAAATTCAATTTGTTCCAGGGTTGCCAAAGACTAGGAGTGGAAAAATTATGCGCCGAATTTTAAGAAAGATAGCTGGTAAGGATACCAAGAATTTAGGAGATATCAGTACACTGCTAAATCCGGAGGTAGTGCAAGATATTATGGATAAGGCACTTTAGTAGACCATCTTATTTAAAAATCATTACGCAATAATAGACTGCAAATAGAGATAAAAATACAATGCCAATATAAGTAAGGATGCGCAGTCCTGCCTGTGGTTTATAAGCCTCAGGAAGATCATCACTCATAACGTTTTTTAAGTTCATATATCCGATTACCGGTGCTAGAACAAAAGAAATAAAGGTAGCCAATGCCACCAATTGTCCCATATTGGCTCCAAAGGCAGCTATTACAATAAAGTTGATAATAGCTAGTACAATTACTCCAATACTGAAATATAATTTTTTGTTATATTTTTTGTCTTTAAGAAACAACAATTCAATAATATCAATACTAACTCTTGCCACCGCATCATGTGCTGTCATACAGGTGCTGAACATGGTTGCAAAAGCGGCTACCGCAATAAAAATATAAGCCCAAGCACCAATGTTAGCAGTAAATAGTGTTACTAATTGATCTGCAAAAATTGCTGCATTTCCGCTTATTTCGGTATTGGTTCCATAGAGTGTCATCCAGCCTATAATGAGAAAGAAAACAGCAAATAAAGCTGTCATTATATAACCAGTATTAAACTCCTGTAATGCTTCTTTTAATGATAATTTTTTGCCTGTTACTTTTAATTTTTCAATACTCCATAAGCTTACCCAGCTAGAAGCCTCTACTGCAGTTGGCATCCAACCTACCAAACCAATGAGAAACAAGATTCCAACTTCGTTAAAAATTGGAGGAGGGCTAAAATCTGATACGGGACTTACTTTGCCGTTAAAGACCACCAAGGCGGTAGTAACAATAAGTGCAATAAAAAGAATGGATACCACAAATTTTAAGGAAACCTCCAAGAACTTATAACGCCCAACGATGAGCAAGATGCTAATGAAAACAAATAAGCCTAATGCCACATAGTGAATAAGGTCAGCTTTAATATCGAATAGATTAATGAAGAGTCCGGAAGTAACCACATATAAGGCTGCTAAAATGGTAAAAGTGGTTACAAGGGTTATAAGAGCATATAACCATAAGTACCCTTTACCTCTATTTAGATACCCTTCAATTAAACTCTTGTTGGTAACATTTGTGTAACGAATTCCAAATTCAAAAAAAGGGTATTTTAAAAGATTAGCAAGGAGAATAGGAATTACCATAAGCCATCCATACTGAGCTCCTGCCTTTGTAGATAATACCAAATGGGAGGTTCCTATAGCCATACTTGCAAAGAGCAAACCAGGGCCTAAATTTCTGAGAAGGGTTTTAAATTGAGACATGTATGGTTGGGTTATTGGCACTAAAATACGCTTTTTAGTCTTACTTAATTTCAATACGATTTCCGTAGAATTTAGGTTCTGTTTGAAGCAATAAATCAATGAATACCTTAACTCTGGCTAAATACTCTCGTAACTGTACTTTTAAACCATTTCTTCCAGAAACATCTTTTGCATTAAACCCTATAGCGTTTAATCCTTTTTTTTTTGCCAAGTAGATAGCACGCTCATTATGAAATTTCTGAGAGATAATAGTTACATCGGTCAAACCAAAAATTTCCTTAGCTCTGACCATGGAATCTAAGGTTCTAAAACCGGCATAATCCAAGAAAATTTTTTCTGCTGGAATTCCACCTGCTATTAGGTCTTTTTTAAAAGTCTCGGGCTCATTATAATACTTGCTACCATTATCGCCGCTTACCAATACAAAATTGATTTTCTTCGCATTGTACAGGGCCAATGTAGCACTAATTCTATAGGAGTAATACAGGTTAGGATTTCCATTGGTCAGTTTTTTTGAAGTACCTAAGACCAACCCCACATTGTTTTTCGGAATCTCGGTAACTGATGTATAAATTTTATCTGCTACAGTTTTTGTTATCGTATAATTTGCTCCCCAGATAAGTACAACCAAGCCAATTAAAGCAGTTAAAGTTCCAATTTTTAATTTCTTTTTCATCCGAAGTAGTACATTAAAGATCAAGATACATCAAATGTGAATGCCAATCTAAGTTTTGAAGATATCCTAAGAAAGTATTAACAGTCAGAGAGACCCACAGCAACTGCCAAACCTCCTTCTGAGGTTTCTTTATAATTTGCATGCATATCTTTTGCAGTGGTCCACATGGTATCTACTACCTTATCTAACGGAACTTTTACATTTTCAGGATCAGCATCCAAAGCTAACTCTGCAGCGTTAATGGCTTTTATAGCGCCCATAGAATTACGCTCTATACATGGCACTTGTACTAAGCCTCCAATAGGATCGCAAGTAAGTCCTAGGTGATGTTCCATGGCAATTTCAGCGGCAATTAAAACTTGTTCAGGACTTCCACCCATTAATTCACATAAAGCTGCTGCAGCCATTGCAGAGGAAACACCTATTTCTGCTTGGCAACCTCCCATTGCTGCAGAAATGGTAGCGCCTTTTTTAAAAATACTTCCAATTTCTCCTGCAACTAATAAGAATTGTTTTATCTCTTTAAAGCCAGCGTTGTGATTTTCAATCACCATATAGTACATTAAAACAGCCGGTATAACCCCAGCACTTCCATTGGTAGGAGCCGTAACTACCCTTCCAAGCGCAGCATTTACCTCATTTACACTAAGGGCAAAACAACTTACCCATTTTAAAATCTGTCTAAATTTTACTTCCGTTTTTCGAATAGTATGGAGCCATTCTACGGGATTTTCATACGGTAAATCGCCTTTTAAAGTTAAGTGCATATCAAACGCCCTTCGTCTCACATTTAAACCGCCTGGTAGGTTTCCTTGGGTATGACAACCTGTATACATACATTCTAACATGGTTGTCCAAATCCGCTGTAATTCTACATCAATTACTTTTTCTGTACGCAAGGATTTTTCATTCTCTAAGACGAGCTCTGATATGGATGTACCCGTGCTTTTGCAATAGGCTAGCAGATCGGTTCCTTTTTCTATAGGATACGGTAAGGTTGCAAATACCACTTTGTTCTTTTCAGCATTTTCTCTTTCTTCCTTTACTACAAATCCACCTCCAATGGAATAAAAAGTAGAGGTAATTTGTTTTTTGGCTGTGATCGCTGTAAAACGAATACCGTTGGAATGAAAGGGAAGAAACTTTCTATTAAAAACAATATCGGTGCTAAAATTAAAAGGCACTTCTCTTTCATTATTTAAAGAAAGGCTATTGCCTAATTTCACTTCCGAAACAATAGAGGAAATAGCATCAATAGGAACGGTTTCTGGATCAGCACCATAAAGACCTAAGACTACCGCAAAGTCCGTAGCATGTCCTTTACCAGTTAGGGATAAGGATCCGAATAAATCTACTTTAACCGCAGTGATCTTGTCGAAAAGATCTTGTTCCTTTAATTCTGCTATCCAACGTTCTGCTGCACGCCAAGGGCCTAATGTATGTGAACTAGAAGGTCCTACACCAATTTTTAACATGTCAAAGACACTAATACTTTCCATGGAATTATCAGATTAGATATATCTAATTAAAATTAAAAGTAGACAGAATAGTTGAGTTACTACAGGTATTTATATTAAAAAAAGATGGGTTCTAGTTAATTTTTTCTAGTTCATTTTGTAAGTAATGTATTTATTTTTAGACAGACTTGTCTAAGGATGTGTATTTCATCCACTATTTCAAGAAAAAATGAACTAATGAAGGTATACGATCGCATTCTTTCAACAGCCACAACACTCTTCCATACCCAGGGCTATAATGCAACTGGTATTAATCAGATTATTGAGGTTGCTAAAGTCGCTAAAGGAAGTTTTTACTACAACTTTAAATCAAAAGAAGCGGTATGCATCGCCTATTTAAATAGCAGACACGACTTTTGGTTTCAGCAACTGCAGTTGTACGTGGGAAAGGAAGAGAAACCTTCAGAAAAGATATTAAGCGTGTTCGACTTTTTAATGGAAATGAATAAAAAGGAAAATTTTAGAGGATGTAGTTTTCTAAATACCCTTTCCGAAATATCAAGTGATAACACCTCTATTTTAGGAGTGATCCAAAATCATAAAAAAGAATTGAAGGTCTTCATTAAATCGTTAATAACAAATGAGCAAATAGCAGATCATGCATATCTATTATTTGAAAGCGCCATTATAGAAAGTCAAATATTTAAAAACCAAGAGCCCGTAAAAACTGCAAAGAAAATTGTAAAATCACTGATGGTCAAATAATCACACATCAGTTTACTGATTATAAATGATATGAAAAAAAAACACCCACTTCCTCCTTTTAATGAGGAAACAGCACTGGAAAAAGTTCAAATGGCAGAGGATGCATGGAATAGTAGAGACCCTTTAAAGGTATCTATGGCATATTCGGTTGATACGGAATGGAGAAATAGAATAGATTTTATCAAAGGAAGAGAGGAAGTTCAAGCTTTTTTGGCAAATAAATGGAAGAAAGAACTAGACTACAAACTAAAAAAAGAACTATGGGGCTTTAGAGGTAACCGAATAGCGGTTCGTTTTGAGTACGAGTACCGTAATAAACAAGGAGAGTGGTTTAGGGCCTATGGTAATGAAAATTGGCAATTTGATGAAAATGGATTGATGGAAAAAAGATTTGCAAGTATTAACGATCTACCTATAAAAGAGTCAGATCGAAAGCTTTAATAGCATAAAGATGAAAGGATCTTATATATCTAAAATTCGTATTTATCCTATTAAGGCTTTAGATCCAGTAGAAGTTTTAGAAGCAGAAGTAAGGCAAATAGTTTGTCAGAATATAGTGATGTAGCACATTAGGGAAGTATGTATCATTTAACGGTGAATACCTATGTGCTTATAACCGAAAAAGGAAAACGAATCATTTTGGGAGAGACTATAGAAGTTATAGAGCCCGTTAACCTTAAAATAAAACATATAAAATGAAAAGAATAGCAATTAATGGAATGGGACGTATTGGACGTGCCGCTTTGAAAATAATATTGGAAACTCCCGAATTGGAATTGGTAGCAGTGAATGATATTGCACTTATTGATAATATTCAATATTTGTTGCAATACGACAGTGTTCATGGTGCTTATAACAAAGAAGTTGTAGCGGCTAGTGATCATATGAAAGTAGGGGGTCATAAGATCAAATTTTTAAATGAACGAGACCCGCTAAAACTACCCTGGAAAGCATTGAATATAGATGTAGTAATAGAAAGCACTGGGATTTTTACGGAGTATGAAGATGCTAAAAAACATATTAAGGCAGGTGCTAAAACAGTCGTACTTTCCGGACCTTCTAAAAGTGCAGAGGTGCCTACAGTGGTGCATGGTGTAAACAGCAAAGATGGAGAAGCACATATTTTTTCATGTGCCAGCTGTACTACCAATAATATAAGTCCTGTGATCGAAATAATTGGACGAAGAATTGGTATTAAAAAAGCAATTATGACCACGATTCATGCGGCTACTAGTTCTAATAGTGTAGTAGATTCGCCTTCTGCAAAGAATCCTCGTATGGGAAGGTCTGCTATTAATAATATAATACCTACTACAACAGGAGCTGCTAAGGCAACTACAAAAGCACTACCCGAATACCAAAACAAATTTGATGGTATGGCGGTACGAGTCCCTATAGCTACGGGTTCTTTATCCGATATTACGATCGTTACAGAACGCCCAGTTACAGTAGAAGAAGTGAATAAGATATTAGAAGAAGAAGCAAATACGCCTCGTTACAAAAAAGTATTGAAAGCTACTTTTGAACCTTTAGTTTCTACGGATATTATTAAGAGTCCATATGCCGCTGTGGCCGACTTGTCTCTTACAAAAGTGGTAGATGGAGACTTACTTAAAGTATTGGCTTGGTATGACAATGAATGGGGTTTTACAAATCAAATGATCCGGCAAATTCTGTAAGAACTTTTTAGAAATCTCCTAATGCTAATTAGGAGATTTTTCCTTTTATGGGTGCCAGTTTGCGTATAAAACAGATAAGCCCCTGTACTTTACATAGATAAATATGTAGTAACCCAAACAAAAATGGAAGAAATTGTAATTCCAATAGTGTTGGCCCAAAAAGCTTTGGGTTTACTAATTTTTAGAAGATAGGTGGCTATGCTGCCTGCATAAACACCAGTTCCTGGAAGTGGAATCATTACAAAGAAGATGAGCCCCCAAAAACCGTACTTTTTAATTTTATTGGCAGAACCTACCTTCGCTCTTCGAGCTACATATATGGCAGATTTCTTATAGAAATTCCAACGCAATAGGTATTTATTGATGTGCTCCAAAAAGAACATCATAATTGGAAAGACCAGTATGTTGGCTAAAAGACAGCAGACAAATACCAAATAGATATTGACTTTGTTGAGCATCCCATAGGGAATACCAACTTTTGCTTCTCCGAACGGAGAAATGCTCCAAAGCATCGCTATGATTAAATCTTGAATCAACTACTAAATTGTATAAAGTTCAAATGAAAATTTCTCAAAGATCAACGGATTATTTGAGATTTTAGTGCATATTACAGGACTTCAAATAATGGAGTCTAATGTCTATTAGGTTATAAGTTTAAGCGATTATCAATTAGATTTATAAAAACTGGTATACAATTGGTTGATCAATAATTTTTATATCAAAAAGCAAAGATAGTTCTAACAAAAAGACCAAACAAGTAAGGCTTTGTAGAATTAGAATGAATTTCTAGTAAAGACGGTTTAGATGGGTGGTGATCTTTACAGATGTATGGATCATTACTAATGCTTTTTTACAGCCATTTTTGTAAAGACAATGATTAGATTTTTAATTCGCATCATACAATTCCTTTATTTTTTTAAAATTAGCCATTTTACCAATTTCATAAAAATAGTTCAATTGCCATTTTTGAGTTCGTTCTGCTTGTTTATTTTTTACAATATCCCAATTCGGATACACTCTAAATGCTCTTTTTCCATTTTTTTTAACCGTCGAAATAATTCCTTTTTTAATCAGCACTGATTTAGGAAAAACAAATTGTCCAAACCTATTTTTAGTTCGAACGTTAACGGTATAGAAATCAATTGGGTCAACTTCGTTAAAAGGCTCAATGGGTCCATTTCCTTTTCGTTTCCAAAAGGTCACAAATTGCCCAGCTTTCTTTGGAGTAATTTTGGCGTTTCTGCTTAAAATTTTTCTTCCACTCAATTCAAATCTGCAGGCGTTGTACGCAGTACTTTCAGTTTCAAGTTTGAAGTTAGAAATCTCAAGAGCGCATTTATCGTAAATTTCCGTTTTGATTTGGTGCAGATTCGTATCCATCTATTTTCTTTGTTAATGATTGAGCAAGCTTTTTTGTAAGTTAGTTGCAAGGAAATTGCTATGGTTTATGGCTTGAATCATTACTCTATAAAAGTAATTAAATCAACGTAAATGATTAAAAAAGAAAAAGGTAAATTACTATATCTGAACGAAAAAAGCCAAGATTTAAAATCTTGGCTTTTCCTTTGTACTCGAGATGGGACTTGAACCCATACGGACTAATGTCCATTGGATTTTAAGTCCAACGTGTCTACCAATTCCACCACTCGAGCCTCATACTGTTTCGATAAACAGTCAATTGGTATTAAAATTATAATGAGCGAAAAATGGGATTCGAACCCACGACCTCCACCTTGGCAAGGTGATGCTCTACCCCTGAGCTACTTTCGCATGTAATATGAACGTAAGCATCTTTAACCGATGCGGATGCAAATTTAATACAATTCTATAAAAGGCAAAGCAATTTTGTTTAAAAAAGGCGGTAAAAATGGGTTTTCTTTTGCTTAGAAGAGTGCAGTGGCGAAGTGCACTTCTTTATTTATTCACCTAATCTCCTGTATTCTATTAAATTAGTGGGTATGGAAACAAAAAGCGCTACTTGAAAAATAATTTAGGATGATGCTTGCTTCTTTTTGCTCAGCATTCTTTTAATCTCGTTGAGTTTCATCAAAGCCTCTACAGGAGTAAGGGTGTCGATATCTAGGTGTATAATTTCTTCTTTGATTTGCTCTAATAGGGGATCGTCTAGATGAAAGAAACTCAATTGCATTTCGTTCTGCGCCAATTGAAGTTTATCCGTAAGTTCTTCACCGGAGTGCGATTTTTCAAGCTTTTTGAGAATAGCATTGGCTTTGTGAATTACTTGTTGAGGCATCCCCGCCATTTTTGCAACATGGATTCCAAAACTGTGTTCACTACCTCCAGCACTTAACTTTCTTAAAAAGAGCACCTTGTCTTTTAATTCCTTTACTGCTACATTATAATTTTTAATTCGCTCAAAGGTGCTTGCCATTTCGTTAAGCTCATGATAATGTGTTGCAAATAGGGTTTTGGCTTTTGCAGGGTGTTCATGCAGGTATTCAGAGATAGCCCAAGCAATGGAAATACCATCATACGTGCTGGTGCCTCTTCCAATTTCATCTAGTAAAACCAAACTGCGCTCTGAAAGATTATTTAAAATAGAGGCGGTTTCATTCATTTCTACCATAAAAGTAGATTCACCCATGGATATATTATCACTGGCTCCTACTCGTGTAAATATTTTGTCTACATATCCTATTCTGGCTGCTTCGGCAGGTACAAAACTTCCCATTTGAGCCAACAAAACAATTAAGGCCGTTTGTCTCAAAATGGCAGACTTACCACTCATATTGGGGCCAGTGATCATAATAATTTGTTGCTCGGTTCTATTCAGAATAACATCGTTTGGTACATAAGCCTCCCCAATGGGGAGCTGTTTTTCTATAACGGGATGCCTTCCATTTGTAATCTCAATATCAGTAGATTCATCCAGTACAGGAGCTACATAATGATGCTCATTTGCTAGTTGTGTAAATCCACAAAGGCAATCTAGGGTAGCAATGCGTTCGGCATTTTGTTGCACGGGAGCAATATATTCTTGCATCCATACCAATAGCTGCGAGAATAGCTGTTGTTCCAAACTTAATATTCTTTCTTCGGCACCTAGAATTTTAGCCTCGTAGGTTTTGAGTTCTTCTGTAATATAACGTTCTGCATTCACCAAAGTTTGCTTACGTGTCCACTCTTCCGGAACCTTGTCTTTGTGGGTGTTTCTAACTTCAATATAGTATCCAAAAACATTGTTTGATGCTATTTTGAGCGAAGTAATGCCTGTGCGTTCTGCTTCACGCTCTAACATTTTGTCTAGATAATCCTTACCAGAAAATGCCAACCCTCTAAGTTCATCCAATTCTTTAGAATATCCTTCAGCGATAGTACTTCCTTTTAAAAGGTTTACTGGCGCATCTTCCTTAATCATTTCTTTGATCTTCTCTCGAAGCGAATCACAAGCATGTAGTTGGTTTCCTAGATCTTTTAAGGCTTTATTAGTGCTTTGGGAAGCCAGTTGTTTGATAGGGATAATGGCTTCTAGGGAATTTTTAAGTCGTACAACTTCTCTAGGGCTTATTTTACCAGTCGCAACTTTAGAAATAAGCCGTTCTAGGTCCCCAATTTGTTTAATCCATTGTTGTAGTTTTGGTAAGGCTTCTTCGTCCTCTATGAGCGAACTAATAACCTGATGGCGTTCCTGTATTTTGGAAAGCTGTTTTAGGGGTAATGCTAACCATCGTTTAAGCATTCTCCCACCCATAGGAGAAATAGTTTTGTCAATAACATCTATAAGGGTTACAGCATGTAGATTGGTAGAAGCATAAAGTTCTAAGTTTCGTATGGTGAATCGGTCCATCCACACATATTCTTCTTCAGCAATACGTTGAATGCGATTAATATGCCCTAATTGTCTGTGCTGAGTTTCGGAGAGATAATGTAAAACAACCCCTGAAGCAATTATTCCTTGTTGTAAATGAGCAACTCCAAAGCCCTTTAGTGTAGCTGTTTTAAAATGCCCCGTTAGTGTTTCAAGCGCATAGTCTTCTTGAAAGATCCAATCTTCCATAAAAAAGGTGTGCAACCGATCTCCGAAAATTTCTAAAAATTCTTTTTTATGACTTTTAGAGACCAAAACCTCATTAGGTCCTAAGTTTTGGAGAAGTTTATCTATTTGTTCTTCGTTGCCCTCGGCGGTCAAAAATTCTCCAGTTGAAATATCTAGGAAAGCAACTCCTAATTGTTTTCTGCCAAAATGCAGGGCACACAAAAAGTTATTGGTTTTAGCATGTAAAATATCGTCGTTAAAGGCAACACCGGGAGTCACAAGTTCTGTAACACCTCGCTTTACAATTGTTTTAGTTTGTTTAGGGTCTTCTAACTGATCGCATATTGCTACGCGCTGCCCAGCTTTGACTAATTTTGGCAAATACGTGTTTAAAGAGTGGTGTGGAAAACCTGCCAGTTCTGTCTTGTCTCCTCCATTATTTCGATGGGTAAGAATAATGCCTAATATTTGAGATGCCTTAATCGCATCTTCTCCAAAGGTTTCATAAAAATCACCTACGCGAAATAACAACAAAGCATCAGGATATTTAGTCTTGATGGTATTGTATTGCTTCATTAAAGGAGTTACCTTTTTTGTTTTTTTACTGGTAGACAAAAGCGATTTATTAGTTTATTTTTGTAACAGTATTGCTAAAAACGAAAATAGTATTTTCCGATAGGAAAGTAAACCTTTGTTGATATTTCAGGATAACTTTGCAATCCCTAAAATAGATAAGGTTATTTCAAAAGTTTTAAATAACACCCATGCGCAAATTAAAGAACAGTGAGTTAGATAGATTAACAGTCGATGAATTTAAAGGAGCGACTAAAACACCCATTGTGATTGTACTAGATAATATAAGAAGCCTCAATAATATTGGCTCGGTATTTAGAACTGCAGATGCGTTTTTAATTGAAAAGATTTATTTAGTTGGGATCACTGCACAACCTCCACACAAAGACATTCATAAAACGGCTTTGGGTGCCACAGATAGTGTTGCATGGGAGTATAGGGAAAATGGATTAGACCTCCTTCAGGAATTGCAAACACAAAACTATGAGCTAATAGCAATAGAGCAGACAGAAAATGCACAAATGTTGCAAGATTTTAAAGCATTGGATACTCAAAAATATGCGGTGGTCTTTGGAAATGAGGTCAAAGGAGTAGCTCAAGAAATAGTTTCTGCCTGCAATACTATTATCGAAATTCCTCAGTACGGCACCAAACATTCTTTAAACATCTCTGTAACCGTAGGAATGGTTATCTGGGATTTATGGTCCAAATTAAACGCTAGATGATCTCCTTATGTTTCTAAAGATGACTTAAAAAATAAAACCCTAACAATGCTTGTCAGGGTTTTGAAAATATAAAAATTGAGTTAGTTAGTTCGCTAGTAGCAACCGCAATTAAGTAATTCCATGACATTTATGCAAGAAAAGTGTGAAAATTATCTTAAAAAGTTAATTGGGCAGCAAATTTTTGAATTTCATCGAGGATAAATTCATAGTCTTCGTTATTCTTAACAAAATCTAAGTTGGAAACATCGATTACCAAATTGTTTTGTTCAGGATAACTTTTAATAAAATCAAAATAGCCACGGTTAATTTTTTCAAGGTATTCTGGTGCTATATTCTGCTCGTAGTCTCGCCCTCTTTTTTTAATGTTTTGCAATAACCGATCTGTATTTTGATAGAGGTATACATAAATCTTGGGCTTTTTCACCTCCTGATACATAAAATTGAACACCTTTCTATAAAGGGCAAATTCTTCTTTCTGCAACGTAATTTGAGCAAAAATCAAAGATTTATAGATGTCATAATCGCTCACCATAAAAGTTTTAAAAAGATCAAATTGCGAAGTGTCATCCGTAAACTGCTGGTAACGGTCTGCTAAAAACGACATTTCTAATGGGAATGCATACCTCCCTTGATCTTCATAGAATTTAGGTAGGAATGGGTTATCCGCAAAGCGTTCTAAGACTAGTTTCGCATTGAATTCTTCTGCAATTTTTCTTGCAAGCGTTGTTTTTCCAGCACCGATATTTCCTTCTATAGCCAAAAAGTTAAGACCCGAAAAGAGTGCAGATCTATTTTTAAATAAGCGGTGTTTTGTTCTTTCTACCGAACTCTTATCTCTACATTCTTGTACCAAGTTTCTAGTATCCTTAATAAGAATGGGGTGATAGAACTGTGGTGCAATTTCTGCAAGTGGTTTTAGAACAAATTTACGTAAGTGCAATTGTGGGTGAGGAAGTGTCAAAGATTCACTTTCAATAATCTCAAAATCGTAATATAAGATATCAATGTCAATGCTTCTAGCCGCATAACCATCTGTTTGAGATCTTTCTCTTCCCAATTCTTTTTCAACTGAAAGAACAGTTTCTAACAATTGTTGAGGGGGTAATATGGTTTCTAAAGAGAGGCATACGTTTAAAAAATCAGCTGATTCAAAACCCCACGCAGCACTTTCATAAACATTGGAAATACGAATAATATCACCTGCTTTTTTCTGTAATAAGAAAATAGCTTGTTGTAAATGATGAGGTCTATCACCTAAATTACTGCCAAGGGAAAGATATGAGGTTTTCTTTTGATCCATAGTGGTAAAACAAAATAAATAAACAAAAAGGAGTTCACCTATAAATGTTAACAAATAACTACAACATTAGTTATCTTTGTTCTTTGTATGTAACTAATAAGATAGATGAAGTTTTTAAGAAATTTATTGGCAGCTATTGTGGGTTGTCTTATCGCTTTTGGTATTCTCTTTATAATGTTTTTAATTTTTGCTAGTCTGGCAGGTAGCTCGGATAGTGCTGTTCGAGTGAAAGAGAATTCTATTTTAGAATTAAGCATCCCAAGACCTGTTCAAGACTATGTGGGTACAAATGATACCAGTCCTTTTGGTGGATTGTTTAATGAAGCCCAAGGCCTAGATGAAATTATACATGCCATTACCATCGCGAAAGACGATGACAAAATAAAAGGAATAAGCATCAATAATAATTTTTTAATCGCTGGCTGGTCGCAAACACAGGCAATCAGAAAGGCGTTAAAAGCATTTCAAGAAAATGATAAATTCATCTATGCTTATGCAGATTTTTATCTTCAGAAAGACTACTATTTGGCGAGTGTTGCAGATAGCGTTTATCTTAATCCAGTGGGGGCAATGGATTTTAAAGGGCTTGCCACCGAAATTTTATTTTACAAGGATTTACAGGAGAAAACTGGGGTGAAGATGGAGGTGATTCGTCATGGGAAGTATAAAAGTGCAGTAGAACCGTATCTCTCTAACGAAATGAGTGAGGCCAATAGAACTCAAATAAAAGAATTAATTAAAAGTATTTGGGATGTAATGGTAGCGGATATTGCTGCTGGTAGAAATATATCGGAAGAAAACCTCAATACTATTGCGGATACGCTGGGTGGAAGAACACCGTCTTATGCGAAAACTACCGGACTTATAGATGATGTTGTTTTTTATGATCAGTACGAGGATCAACTCCGAAAAGCAGCCAATACAGATGAGGACGATGCCATTAACTACGTAAGTCTAGGAGATTATATGGATTATGCCAATACAAAAAAAATTCGTAAAGGAGATGATAAGATTGCAGTGATTTATGCTCAGGGAGAAATCTTATATGGTGAAGGTGGTCCCACCATTATTGGACAGGGAATTATAAACAAAGCTTTAATTAAAGCTAGGGAAGATGATGATGTAAAAGCAATTGTTTTACGTGTAAATTCCCCAGGAGGAAGTGCCTTAACTTCTGACATAATTTGGAGAGAAGTAGCGCTAACCAAGCAGAAAAAGCCCGTGGTAGTTTCTATGGGAGACGTAGCCGCCTCCGGAGGGTATTATATTGCAGTAGGAGCCGATAAGATTTTTGCAGAACCGACTACCATTACGGGTTCTATTGGTGTTTTTGGCACCATTCCCAATGCTAGTGAATTAGCGGAGGATATAGGTATCAATGCAGAACAGGTAGGAACCAATGAAAATTCAGTAGATTATTCTTTATTTGAACCAATGAGTCCTGGTTTCCGAAGTTTTGTAAAAGAGGGGATAGAAGAAACCTATGATACTTTTTTACAAAGGGTAGCCCAAGGAAGAAATATTACCATAGCAGAAGCAGATAGTATGGGGCAAGGAAGAGTATGGAGCGGAGTAGATGCTAAGCGTATTGGGCTTATTGATGAACTTGGGGGTTTGGATGATGCGATAGCGGCTGCAGCGGAGCTTGCAGATACAGAATCTTTTAGTATTCGTAAGTATCCGAAGTACAAATCAGGTTTTGAAAAGTTAATGGAAGATTTGGGAAGCGCAAATAGCAAAAGTCAGCAAGCATTTATTCAAGAAGAGATTGGTATGGAAACCTACATGCTTCTGAAAGAAATAAAATCAGCTTTGGAACAAGAAGGGATCCAAGCTAGAATGCCTTTTGCTTTACAAATTAAATAGTGTAAATGACGCCAAAGGATAAAAAACTTGCGTACACCATATACCTATATTTAGGGGCTTTGTTTATCACTTCTTTGGTGGTGTCAAACCTTATTTTTCAAAAGTTTTTTTATTGGAATCCTTTTGGAGACGTCACTATTTTTGGTGCTCCAATTTTTGAGTTATCCGTAGGTATTTTACCTTACCCGCTCACCTTTTTAATTACAGACCTAATTTCAGAGATTTTTGGAAAACGTAAAGCAAATCAGATTGTTACGGCAGGTATTTTTGCATCTGTCTTTTCTATGGGCATTATCTTGCTTGCAAATGTTGCTCCTGCTATTGAAAGCTCACCTGTAAACGATGCGATTTTTGAAAAGGTATTTGCTTTATCTCCTATAGCTGTATTGGCTTCCATGTTGGCATATCTTCTTGCTCAATATGTAGATATTGCTATTTACCATTTTTGGAAGCGAATTACCAATGGCAAACATTTATGGCTACGTAATAACTTTTCTACCTTTTTATCTCAATTTATAGATACGTTTACTGTTGTATTATTACTATGCGTTTTTAAGGTACTTCCATGGAACCTTTTTTATGGATTAGTTATCAGCGGATTTATTTTTAAGATAATTATAGCATTTCTAGACACCCCTTTACTGTATTTGTTCGTATATATCTTAAGAAAGCGGTTTAAACTAACTGCGGGGCAAGAAATAGCCCTTGAGGCATAATAATTGCCGCTTTTTTTAGTTCATAACCACGAATACATTTCCCCGATATGCGAAAGAAAATCTTAAAGATTATTGGTATTGTCTTATTGCTACTAGTAATTACATTAATAGCTGCCCCCTTCTTCTTAAAAGGCAAGATAGCAGACATTATTAAAAACAAAGTGAATGCCAATATTAATGCAACTTTTGATTTTGAAGAGGCGAACCTAAGCTTATTCAGCAATTTCCCTAATGCGGAAGTTACCTTAGAAGGAATTTCTTTAATAAATCATGCTCCTTTTGAAGGAGACACCTTGTTCGCCTCAGAAAAAATAGTACTGAAAATGTCGGCTAATGAGTTGTTTAAAAGTGCGGATGAACCTATTCTTATTAAAAGTTTAAAAGTAAATGATGCTAACCTACATTTGGCATTAAACAAAGAAGGGGTTAGCAATTATGATATTGGTAAGGCTGAGGAAGAAAAGGGTAGTGTAAGTTCAGTAAATACGGAAGATAGTTTTAGCCTTGCTTTGGAATCCTATGAAATTACCAATACAGCTATACGCTATGACGACTTAACTAGTGGCATACATCTGGAATTGGTGGAAATGAATCATTCTGGTACAGGAGATTTATCATTGGAAACTTCAGAATTGGATACAAAAACAAGCGCTTTGGTATCTTTTGAAATGGATAGTACAACATACTTGTCTAATAATAAAATAGCACTAGATGCCCTTATAGGGATTGATTTGAATGAAAATAAGTACTCTTTACTAGAGAATACGGCTATCGTAAATAAGCTTCCATTAGTTTTTGATGGATTTGTGAAACTAAATGAAGAGAATCAGGAAGTGGCGATCCATTTTAAAACCCCTTCCACTGCTTTCACTAATTTTCTCGCTCTAATTCCAGAATCGTATGCAAGTACTATTGAAAATGTACAAACTACCGGAAATTTTGAAGTAGAGGGGCGTTTTCAAGGCGTTGTAGACGATACGCATATTCCCTCATTCAACATAAAAATAAACTCGAACAATGCATCTTTTAAATATCCAGATTTGCCCAAAACGGTGAGAGATGTAAATATTGATACAGAAATAACCAATACCAGCGGAATAGCGGAAGATACTTTCATTGATATTAACAAACTATCTTTTAAAATAGATGATGATCGCTTTTACATGCAATCTCAAATTAGAGAACTTCTAGGAAATACCAAGGTAAGCGCTCAGATAGATGCGTTGCTTCATTTGGCAAATATCTCCAAAGCGTATCCAATGCCAGCTGATGTTGATTTAAAAGGATTGTTGCAAGCGAATATGAAGACCACTTTTGATATGGAATCAGTGGAACAAAAGAAATACGAGAATACAAAGACTTCGGGGACTTTTAGTATTACGGATTTTGAATATAATTCTGAGGAACTAGCAAATGCTATTGCTATTGAAAAAACCGCTTTTACTTTTAATCCAGAGACCGTTAAAGTGAATGAATTTAAAGGGAAGACGGGGGAAACAGATTTTGAGGCTTCTGGAACAATGGACAACTTTTTAGGGTTTCTTTTTAACGACGAAAAAGTAAAGGGAAACTTTGATTTAAAATCGGATCGTTTTGTTGTAAACGATTTTATGGTTGAAGAATCTCCGTCTGAAGAAAAATCTAACAGCTCTGAAATTTCAAAAGATGGGGAAGAAAAAATAAAAATACCCTCCTTTCTAGATTGCTCAATTAAGGCGAAAGCGAATACAGTGATATACGATAATCTTACATTGAAAAATGTATCAGGGAATCTCCGTATAAAAGATGAAACAGCAGAATTGTCGCAAATGAAATCTTCTTTGTTCGATGGTAACCTTGCTTTTAATGGTAAGGTTTCTACCAAAAGTGATACGCCATCTTTTGCAATGCAACTTGGAATGGAGAATTTTAAAATTGGAGAAACTTTTAAAGCAATGGAACTGTTTCAGGTATTGGCGCCAATTGCAAATGCTCTAAAGGGAAAATTGGATTCAGATATTCAGATTTCTGGGAACTTGAATGACGATTTTACACCAAATATGGCAAGTATTTCTGGGAAAGTATTGGCAGAGTTATTGGCGACAGATATAGATCCTGAAAAAACTAAATTGCTTTCTTCGCTGACAAGTAAATTGGATTTCCTTAAGTCGGATAAATTGAATTTAAAAGGACTAAAAACCGCTTTGTCTTTTGAAGATGGTATGGTGAAAGTAAAGCCATTCACTATTGCTTATGAAGATATTGATATTCATATTTCTGGTGGCCATTCTTTTGATCAAAAATTAAACTACACCGCCAGCCTAGAGGTGCCAGCAAAGCACTTAGGGAAAGAAGTAAATAGCTTAATCGTAAAAATTGATGATGAGGCGGTTGAAAACTTAACCATTCCTGTAAAGGCATCTATAGGCGGTGGGTATGCCAGCCCAGAAGTAACTACAGATTTTAGTTCTGGAGTTAAAAATTTAACGGCCCAATTGGTAGAAGTTCAAAAGCAGAAATTACTGAATCGTGGGAAAAACATCGTAGGAGATTTACTAGGCGGAAATACTAAAAATTCGGATTCTACGAATGCAAAGGCGAACGATAATTTGAACAATGTGCTAGACATTCTTGGAAAGGGAAATAAGAAACAAGATTCGAGCGCAGTTAAAAAGGATTCTTTGGATACTGGTAAGGATGCGATCAAAGAAAAAGCTTCAGATATTATTGGAGGGCTTTTTGGAAAGAAAAAGAAAAAAGATACTACTGGGACTAAAAAAGATTCAGTGCAGTGAAACCGCTTTTTTCTTTGATTATCATTCACTTTAAAGGCCTGTAATGTTGCGCTTAAACGAAATTTTGATCCATTGTATTCAATTTATAATGTGAAGTCGTATCTTAGAAATATCTAAGTTTCAATACTACATGAGTTTTTTAGCAAAACTTTTTATCAATGGGAAGGCTATTAATGTGCTAGATACAAACGTTCAGTTTTATCAGCAATTTAATAATGCAACTCAACAGCCTGAAGGGATTCCTAACGGAGGCTTGTTTGATGTTACAATTGAGGCTGATGGCACTACAGATATGCTGGGTTTGGCAATCTCACCAGATACTACGTGTGAAGGTTATATTCGCTTTTATAAGCGCGATGGGATGTCAAAGTTGGTAGACTACGAATTCTTTGACACCTATATTGTCCACTATGAACGGTACTTTAGAGCTTTTACAGGAGAACCAGCTTCGGATCTTCTTAGATTTTCTCCAGGTATCTTAAGGATTGGAGATGTGGTTTTTGAAAAATGGTGGAAGATTACCGACTTGAATGCAAAGCAAGCAGCTACGACCGTTCCTGTGCAAGAAGAAAAACAACCTAGGGTGGTAGATTATTATATCACTGATGCAATGAATAATAGGATTCAGGAAGCAAAAATAGGAGACACGATTTTCTTAAACGTAAAAACAAAGGATATGATCGGGGAGTCTATGAATATTGATTTAAAGGACCAAACGGTCGACTTTAAATATCAGGGAAAATTACTTACCAATGATATGCTAACCGATTTACAAGTAACTGGCAATCTGGAGAAGATAGAATTAGAGGTGGTGGCACCTTCGAAACAGTCAGATTAATTTATAGATTATGCCCTCTAAAATAATTCGTGGTTATTTTATTTTTTCTGCAATAAAATAAATCACTTGAATCAGAATGGCTATGCTAATAATTCTCACCAAAAGTAAATTCCCTTTTTGAGGTACTTTTTTGGAAAGTACTGCATAGTCTAAGGGTATAAAAATTAAGGCGACTATAGGAGCAATTATGAAACCTACTGTCAGCGCAATCCCGTTCCAATCAATATAAAAATACAGGAGTATTTGCGTCAATAAAAGAATGACAATACTCCAGAGAAAATATATAAGCCAAGGTTTCATTCCTTATATCCTGGATTTTTTCCCGACCCAAATGCCGATGTTAATGCCTCTTTCGCTTTAGGGAAAAGTGCTGTTCTACTTAAATTATGAGAATCCATGGCCAAGTAGGGGAGACTGCCAGGTTTAATAGCAAGTGAGGTATTTTCAATATCTGTCTCAGCAATTAAATCTGCATGGTATTGTTGTATTAATCCTCGGTATTGAATAAGATTGGCTTTTAATGTTTTAGCTGCTCTATCATTGGCTCCACTAATTACCCATTCTAAACTATTAATTTTTGAAATAGCTCCATCCAATGCGGTAGGGGCAATTAGTTGACTAAAGAGGCGCATCAGTAGTTCCCTAATAGTAAAGGGTTTATTTGCTTTTACACAATTTTCCACGCCTGTAATAAAACCATCATATTGTGATTTTTTATTCCTTGTATGATAGGGATCTTTGTCTAGAATAGGGACTGGGATAATCTCAAATTTACCTTGTACTTGCTCTTCAGGGGTCCAAGTGGTATCATCTATCCGATCTGTAATGCCAGTTGGACTGGTACTAATGCTATCTAGTAAACCAAGCAAATAGCTATCCTGTATTCCAGTGTCAATGGAAAATATGGTATTGGCTATTCCCATCAACCCAACAAAATTTAGATCGTCTAAAAATTCTGAACGACCATATCCGCCTCTTCTTGTGGTTCTATTTCCGTCAAAAATAGGTCTTTGTGTGCTGGCCCAAGTATGAATTTCTCCCAAGCGTAGCAGAAGCTCTGCTTTTTGACCAGAGAGTATACCTCCATCTTCAAAAGTGTTTACATAGCTGATAATACCAGAAAATAATTCTTCTACCCCTTCTAGCAAATTTTCAGTTTGAGTCCACAAAAATGGGCCTTCTGTTTTATTATTAATATTGAGCTCCCCTAGAAGGTCAAATGCACTAAAATCTGTTTGCTGAATAATGGTGATCCCTCTTTTAATTACAGCATCGTCAAAATTACTCAGTAAAATTTCCAGATTTTTTAAGGTAAAATCTGCCACAAATCGCTGGGTAATATCATACTCGTTGTATACATTAATTATTTTGCAGTCACTATGAAGCTTCGCATGATTAAGTTGATGTTGTTTTTGAAAAAAAGGAGTAGATAAATACATAATGCTTTTTACTTTCCACTTTTCAGGAAAATCGGGACTCTCAGCAATAATTTCTGTGAATTGATTAATCACGTTTCCTCCGTGAGAATGGCCAATTAAATGTAAAAACACTTCTTCATCCGTCCAATTACTATAAACTCGTAAAAACAAATCTAAAAGACGTTCCGCAGCCTTCGTTCTTTCTTCATTAGAATTATCTCCAGACCAACTGAAAAATTTGTCCAGAATATGCAAATCAAGATATTGCGGTTTTAATTCTTTAACAGCACTCCACAGATTCTCAAGATCTGCTTTTTCTCCTTGCCAATAGGTTTTATTAGCATGATGATTGCCCCCAGTAGTATTAATAGGATCTGTAGTGCCAGCTACAAACATAACAATATCCTTTACTTCAAGAATATCTACACTTGCAGATCTTTCTTGACCTCCAATTTGTAATTTAAATGTATGCTGACCCATGTTTCCTATTTTCGCAAATTCTGAAGCGATCTAAATGCCTGTATGCTTTCTATAAATATACTGTAATTTCTCTCTAAAAGATATGAGATGTCTGCAATTTTCGTTAAACTGTAATCAAGGTTCGAGCAATAGATTCTGCAAAAAATAGAAGTAATTTATGGTATGTGAGTAGCTAGGCAATTCCGATGGAAACATATAAACCCTCATTACCTCTGATGTTAAAAACAGTTTCATCTTCAAATAATAGGTATTGCCCTTTAATTCCTTTTAATGCCCCACTATAGGTTGTTGCCTTCTGTAAATTAAGACTTTTTACTTTTTGTGGGTATTGTGCCACGGGAAATTCTATGACTGTTTCCTTATTGTTTTCAAGGAAAAAAGCTTTGGCTTCCTCAGGAATAAATGACTTCAGCCTTTTACTCCACGCAACAAGGTCTTCATCAACTCCTGTATTGGTAAGCATTTTTCTCCAGTTTGTTTTATCAGCTACATGGTCTTTCAAAGCGACTTCTGTAATTCCGGCAAGATAGCGGTTGGGGGCTTCTAAAATTTCTATGGCTTCATGGGCTCCCTGATCTATCCAACGGGTAGGAACTTGAGACTTTCTGGTGACACCCACTTTAATATTACTAGAATTGGCCAAGTATACAATATGGGGTTGCAATTGCACCTTCTTTTCATATGCCAAGTCTCGATCTTCTTTATCTAAGTGCGCAGTACTTAATTCTGGGCGCAGAATCCACTCCCCTGCAGAGGGTATTTCAAAAAAACAATTTTTACAGAACCCCTGACGATATATAGGTCTATCGTTACCACAGTTCAAACATTGAAATTTCAAAAATTGAAGATGCAATTCTTTATTGAGAAGCTGATTTACGTGTATAAAGTCGTTTTCAAAAACTAAATAGTATTGAATAGGTTGTCCTATTTCGGTTTGCATTTTCCGTAAAACGCCCTCGTATTGCATAGTACTAAGTCTTTATGATGGAATGTAAAATAATCTATTTGAAAATGATAACTTTAAGGGCTATTTTTAAGAAACCAAAATTCATTTTTAATAGCCCGATAATATCGGTATAAAGATACCAAAAATGCCCATACCACTCGTTAATTCTATCGCATCATGGCTGCTTAAAAAACGTTACCATCAGATAGAACTATTTTTGAAATATCCAGCTGAAGTACAAGAAGAAGTGCTGCATCAGTTATTAGATATTGCCAAGGATACTGAGATTGGAAGAACCTACGATTTTGATTCTATTACCAATTACAAAACGTTTGCTGAGCGAATCCCTATTAGGTCGTATGAAGAGATAGACCCTATGATAGAACGTACGCGGCGAGGAGAGCAAAATGTATTTTGGCCTACCACCATTAAATGGTTTGCTAAAAGTAGTGGTACTACTAATGCCAAGAGTAAGTTTATTCCAGTAAGTTCAGAAGCTTTAGAAGATTGCCATTATAAATCTGGTAAAGACTTATTGTGCTTGTATTTAAATAATAATGAGAATTCACAACTATTTACGGGAAAGAGTTTGCGCTTAGGAGGGAGTAAGGAATTGTACGAGGATAACGGCACCTTTTTTGGAGATTTATCCGCTATTCTGATTGATAATATGCCGTTTTGGGCAGAATTGAGCAGTACACCCAGTAATAAAGTCTCTTTAATGAGTGAATGGGAAATTAAAATGCAAGCGATTATTAAGGAGAGTATGCAAGAAAATGTGACCAGTTTAGCTGGGGTGCCTTCTTGGATGTTGGTACTTCTAAATAATGTATTGCAAGAGACAGGGAAGGACCATATTTTTGAAGTTTGGGAGAACATAGAAGTGTATTTTCATGGGGGTGTAAGTTTTAACCCTTACAAACAGCAGTATAAAAATTTGTTCCCTAACAAGAGTTTTAATTATTATGAAATTTATAATGCTTCTGAAGGTTTTTTTGCCATTCAGGATAGAAACAATGCAGATGATCTTCTTTTAATGTTGGATTATGGAATTTTTTATGAGTTCATACCAATGAACACATATGGTACCCCTCATCAGAAGGCGATTCCTTTATGGGAAGTAGAAGTTCATAAAAATTACGCTATCATCATTACCACCAATGCGGGCTTATGGCGCTACAAAATTGGAGATACGGTACGGTTTACTTCTACAAGTCCGTACCGTGTAAAAGTTACGGGAAGAACAAAGCATCATATCAATGCCTTTGGTGAAGAATTGATTATTGAGAATACGGAAGAGGCTCTTAAAAATATCTGTAAAAAAACAGGAGCAGAGATTAAGGATTACACCGTGGCTCCCATTTTTATGGCAGGCAAAGAGAAAGGAGCGCACGAATGGATCATAGAGTTTAGAAAGGAACCAGATGAAATTAACTATTTTACTGAGTTTTTGGACAATGCCCTTAAATCTTTGAATTCTGATTACGAAGCTAAGCGTTATAATAATATGACACTTAAGATGCCTAAAGTGCATGTTGCCAGGGAAAATCTCTTTTATGATTGGTTAAAATCTAAAGACAAGTTAGGAGGACAACATAAAATACCAAGACTTTCTAATGAACGAGATTATCTAGAAGAATTGCTTAAAATGAATGCTTAGATT
The DNA here is from genome assembly GCA_947500575.1 of uncultured Flavobacteriaceae bacterium. Taxonomy (GTDB): domain Bacteria; phylum Bacteroidota; class Bacteroidia; order Flavobacteriales; family Flavobacteriaceae; genus CANMSI01. The sequence continues at coordinate 62,678 of CANMSI010000006.1, forward strand.
AAATTTTACCCTATTCAAACACCAATAGCGCCATGGATGTAACCGCTGTTTTGAATTTTCTTTTAATTGCCGGCGCAATTCACGGTTTTATCTTCAATATTGCCACTTTTTTGGCACGGAAAAAGATTGAAAAACCAGTGGTTTTTCTCAACCTTTTTGTGTTCTTTCTGTCTTTAAATAACCTTCAATCTTGGTTAATTGCCAAAGACTTTGTATTTGATTTCTTTTTCCTCAAACACTTTGTTTTTCCTTGGTATGTGTTAATAGTTCCTATGTTCTATGCGTTTTTAGTGCATTACTTAGGTATTGAAAAAAAGCGATTGCCCTTTATAGGACTCAGTATAACCATCTTTGTAATAGCTGTCTTGGCAAGAACTGCCTTGTTAGTTTTAGTAGAAAAAAAATTGTTGGCATTAGAAAATGTAACGCTATATAATTCCTTAGAAGATGCAATTGCTTTGTTGTATTCGATCTTCATTTTTATAAAAGCAATTCGTGTACTTTATTCGTATCAAGAATTATATCAATCGATTCTGACTTTTGATGATTTAAAGTGGATTAAAAGATTTATCAAGCTTGGGGGTATCATTTTTGTATTATGGGGTATTGCTGTCTTGCTCAATATTTTTTCAGATACCATAAAAGCCCCCTACAGTTATTATCCGCTTCGCCTGGGCTCTTCCATTCTTATTTATTGGATTGGATACCAAGCGTTTTTTAGATATATCGTTTTAAAAGATCGGATTGTTTTGAGACGGGAAATACGCAAAGCGGAGACAGTAACACTAGCTATATCTGCAAATCAAAAAGCTGATATATCCCAAAAAATTGATAAGCAAGAAATAGAGTTTAATCAGATTAACTCCTACGTCAGAGATACACAACGCTATTTTGATCCGTATTTAAGTTTGGAAAAGCTTGCAGAAGAACTACATCTTAGTACCAGTAAACTATCTATGCTCGTTAATCAATATAGCCAGCAAAACTTCTCTGATTACATTAATAGTATGCGTGTTGAAGATGCCAAAAAATTATTGGCGTCTTCAGATTTTGAAGCCTATACCATTGTTTCGATCGGTTTGGAATGTGGTTTTAATTCAAGATCTACTTTTTATTCTGCTTTTAAGAAATTTACAGGGCAAACTCCCTCTGCTTATAGAAATGAATACACTTCCTAAGCGCTCAAGGTGTCCGAATTTCCACGTTTTGGATAATCTTGGATAGTTCTTTTTTGGTTGAAATATAGTTTTGAACAACTTTAAAACCGCGCCTATGAGATTTCGAAAATTTAATGGTAGAAAACACAAACCAACATACTGTATGCTATATGTAGTGCTAGGCTGTGTATTACTTCAGAGTTGCTTTAGTTATAAAAAAATGCCAACAAATGCTCCGTTAGAGGCAGATGGGAAGTATAAAATAGTAACCAAAGATGGTAAAAAAAAGAAATTCAGAATGGCTACAATAAATGATAGCACGCTCACAGGAACAACTGGCTCTGGAAAGATTATTAGGGTTCACGTAAATGATATTCAAATTATTAAAAAGCGTAGATTCTCCCTTTTTAAAACAGCTGGATTAGCAAGTCTATTTATTGTTAGTTATGAATTCATAAAGAATGGAGCTGGTATTAATGTAAATCTGGATGGACTTCAGGTTCCCAATTAGGATCTACCTTAAATGCACTAATTCTGGAATGTTGGTATGATTCTTGGTATTAAGAAACTGGAATTAACTTGAATTTAACGAGGAATTATATCCACTGAACAAATAAAATGGGAGTTTTTACGTTTTATGATCATATTGAACCAAGCTTAACCGAAACCAATACTTAAAAATATAAATTATGGCAGAACGACTCGTCGTTTTATCCGATATGTGGGGTGCTAAAAAAGGCCTCTGGATTACTTCATATCTGGGTTATTTACAACAATATTTTGATATCGTTTTTTATGACTGTCAACAATTGGCAAATATTAATCCTACGATAGACACTCAAGAAAATGTGCATGCAGAGTTTGTTAATGGTGGTATTTGCACTGCCGTGGCACATCTTTTAAAGAAAGAAACTACACCAAGTCATTATTTGGCTTTTAGTACGGGTGGTACCATTGCGTGGAAAGCAAACCTCTTAGGCTTGCCTATGAAGTCCTTGTATGCAGTTTCTGCAACAAGAATTCGCAAAGAAAATGAACTTATAAAAGGGCCAATGACCTTGCTATACGGAGGTAATGATACACACAAACCATCAGAAGAGTGGGCAAAAGAGCTAGGTGTTTCAATGGAATTAATACCCAACTTTGGTCACGAGTTATATACGGACGAGAAAATAATTCAAAAGGTATGTAAGGATTTACTGGGTACTGTAATTCAGCGTCATTACCAAGATTAAGAAACTGCCTTTAACTTTTTAATAGTCTCAAAAGACAATTTATCTTCGGCGTAGGGCTTTGTTACCTTAAATTCTTTGTTGTCTGCACTAGGTAGTTCAAACATGGCATCAGTGAAAATAGCCTCACAAAGTGATCTAAGGCCCCTAGCTCCTAATTTGTATTCGATAGCTTTGCTAACAATATAATCTAGCGCCTGCTCGGTGATCTTAAATTTGATATCATCCATAGCAAATAACTTTTCATATTGCTTGATGATCGCATTTTTAGGCTCTGTTAAAATGGCTCTTAATGTTTTTTCATCTAATGGATTCATATGCGTGAGAACGGGTAACCTACCTATGATCTCAGGAATTAATCCGAACTCTTTTAAATCTTTTGGGATGATATATTGTAGTACATTGGTATCATCTAAGTTGTCATCTGCTTTAGATGCACTATAGCCCACAGCCTGCATATTTAAGCGTTTTGTAATAATACGCTCTATCCCATCAAAAGCACCCCCAGCAATAAACAAGATATTTTCTGTGTTTACTTCGATAAATTTCTGATCTGGATGCTTTCTGCCTCCTTTAGGCGGTACATTTACTACTGTCCCTTCTAAGAGTTTTAACAGGCCTTGTTGCACGCCTTCTCCAGATACATCGCGTGTAATGGAAGGGTTATCACTTTTCCTTGCTATTTTGTCAATTTCATCAATAAAAACAATCCCTCGTTCTGCTTTTTCAAGGTTATAGTCGGCTGCTTGAAGCAAACGCGTAAGAATGCTTTCTACATCCTCTCCTACATAACCCGCTTCTGTTAACACAGTGGCATCCACAATAGCTAAAGGAACATTGAGCATACGTGCAATAGTTTTTGCCATCAAGGTTTTTCCGGTACCAGTCTGGCCCACCATTACAATGTTACTCTTTTGTATTTCTACGTCGTCTTCTTTGGAACTTGGTTGAAGTAGGCGTTTGTAGTGATTATATACAGCTACCGCCATCACTTTTTTAGTACGTTCCTGTCCAATGATAAAAGTGTCTAAAAATTCTTTTATTTCAATAGGTTTTCTGAGCACAAGTTCTGAAGAGAGATCTTGACTTTTAGACTGCTTGGATTCTTCTGCAACTATACCATGTGCCTGCTCAATACAGCGATCGCAGATGTGCGCGTCTAAGCCCGCTATTAATAAGTTGGTTTCTGGTTTTTTTCTTCCACAAAAAGAACACTCTAAATTTTCCTTAGCCATATGATCTGGTAACTTTCATCTATAATAACGATACATTTCGGGTTTTGGTTTGTGGATTTACACATTTACCCTAGATTTCGCCCTTTTTGGTCGAAATTAGTTCTTATCCCTTACCAAAATTTCATCTATCATGCCATACTTTTTAGCCTCATCGGCTTTCATCCAATAGTCTCGATCACTATCTTCATATACTTTTTTGAAGCTTTGTCCAGAGTGTTTGGCAATGATATTATATAATTCGTCTTTTATTTTTAATACTTCCTTCGCTGCTATTTCAATGTCGCTAGCTTGTCCTTGTGCTCCAGACAAAGGCTGATGTATCATTACTCTGGAGTGCGTTAGGCCGCTGCGTTTTCCCTCTTGACCCGCACATAGCAGTACAGCACCCATAGAAGCAGCCATTCCTGTACATATGGTGGCTACATCGGGTTTAATGAATTGCATGGTATCATAAATGCCTAATCCTGCATATACACTTCCTCCCGGAGAATTAATGTATATCTGAATATCCTTAGATGCATCTGCACTTTCTAGAAAAAGTAATTGTGCTTGGACAATATTGGCTACTTGGTCGTTGATTCCCGTGCCTAAAAAGATAATTCTATCCATCATTAAACGAGAGAACACATCCATAGCGATCGCATTTAACTGACGTTCCTCAATGATATTCGGTGTCATGTTCGTAGGATACATGCTACTCAAAATTGAATCGTAGTACATGCTATTAATTCCGTGATGATTTATGGCGTAATTCTTGAACTCTTTTCCGTAATCCATAGATGTTTATTCGTGTTTTTCTTAAAAAAAAGGTGCCGAAAAAAATAATCTTCAGCACCGTAAATATAACTAATATTTTGTTGGAAAACTATCCATAAACTTCCTTCACAAAGTTTTCATAGGTCACCTCTTTTACTTTAAGATTGGCCTTTTCTTTGTAAAGACTAAGCAACTTTTGACTCATTAACTGCTCGGATAATCTTTTTACTTCGTCTTGATTTGATAACACTCTTGTTGCGATGTTATCTAATTCTTCTTCCTGTGGATTTAACTGACCGTATTGGGCCATTTGTGATTTGATAAACCCTTTGGCAAATTCTTTCAATTCGTCAAATTGAACTTGCAAATCATTGTCAGCAATGATTTTGCCTTCTATTAATTGATAACGAAGCCCTTTTTCAGATTTTTCATACTCTTCATTGGCTTCTTCCACTGTTAAAGGATTCTCACCTGTCATTTGAATCCATTTTTTTAGGAAACCACTAGGTAAGTCAAACTTTGTATTTTCAATAAAATACTCCGTAACATCATTTAACAACTTCTGATCGGATTGCTGCTCAAATTGCTTTTCGGCGTCTTCTTTGATCTTCTCTTTCAACTCTTTTTCAGAGCTTACGGCATCTTTCCCTAAGGCTTTGTCAAAAAGTTCTTGATCTAAAGGAGCTAATTCTCTTTCATTGATCTCTTCGATTGTAAAATCAACATCAATGTTTAATTTTTCAGCCTTTTCTTTACTAATACCAAGAGAGCCAGGTAATACAAAATCTTCTTTAAAAAGACCTTTAGTTTTTAAAGTAACGGTATCTCCAACTTTCTTTTTAAGCAAGCTGTCTATGGCCTTCTTACTTTTAACACTGTCTAATTCAATGACTGCCTTATTATCTATTTCTTCTGCTTCGTTCTTAAAAACTCCGCTTACTTCATCTTTCTTTTCTACTTCTTGCTTGTTCACCAACTTGCCATATTGTTTACGAATACGATCAACTTGTTCATCAATCATTTTTTTGTCAGCAACAATGCGGTACTGGGTGATGGCTTTTTTGGATTTTAACGATAATTCAAAATTCGGAGCTAGTCCTAGTTCAAACTCAAAATCAAAATCTTCGGCATCCCAATTGAAATTATCACGTTGCTTTGGAAGTGGATTCCCTAATACATCTAACTTTTCTTCAGTAAGATACTTGTTCAAATTATCTTGTAATAATTTGTTTACCTCGTCTACTAAAACGGCTTTTCCATACTGTTTTTTAATAAGACCCATAGGTACTTGTCCTTTTCTAAAACCAGGAATATTGGCCTGTTTTCTATAGTCTTTAAGGATGGTATCTACCTTATCTTGATAATCTTCCTTGGTGATCGCAACTTTTACAACGGCATTTAATTCGTCTATCTGCTCTTTTGTGATATTCATTTTGTCTTATTTTGCTTCTCTAAAATGGGATGCAAAAATAATACTTTTTGATTCCCCCTACAAGTTTTTTAAATCCTTGATGGCGTTATTTCTAGCTTACTTTTTCTTGTCTTCCTTGAGGAAGGAAAATAGTATGGACTGAAGAAAGGAAAGCAGGAGGCTAAAAAGCAAGGCCCACCAAATACTATTTACTGTAAATCCGTCGATTAATCGATCAGCAAGTAAGATGATAACAGCATTAATTACCAACAAGAAAAGGCCTAAAGTAATAATAGTAACTGGCAAAGTTAAAACTACAAGAATGGGCTTTACAATAAAATTTAGAAGGCTTAATACTACTGCTACAATAATAGCAGTTACATAGCCATCGACGCCAACACCGGGTAAAACATGGGCTAATACAAAAACGGCAACGGCACTCAGAAGAATTCTTAATAAAAGTTTCATATGATTTAGATCTTTATGTGAAAAAAAAAGTACCGATACAATCGGTACTTTTAAAGATAATAAATTATCGGTATATCTTATTCGATATATAGGCCTGTAAATTCCAGTGGGTTTACCCCTGGAAGATTTGAGCCATATTTCGTATTAATAGCGTCAACAAATAAATTTGCTAGTAGCGCATACCCTCTTGGAGATGGGTGTACACCATCTAAAGAAAAGCCTCCTCCGGTACCGTAAGTATCAGTTACCACACTACCATCTGCTAGTGTTTGCCCATCAGCAGAGATAACATCGCGTAAATAAGCATTTGCATCTACCAAAGCCACATCGTACTGCATGGCTAAGGCTGCAATTGTTTGGTTATAAGCAGTTACCGCAGTAGCTACAGCTGTTTGCTCTGTTGGTGTAAGCACCCATTGATCTTCCAATGGAAAAGTAACTCCATTGATGGCTAGCTGACCTGCACTTTCTGGGGGTAAACCTAAACCTTGTAGCGTTGCAAAAGCCTCTTGATTAAGCGTTGCGATTACAGTCTGACTTGTAAAAACAATTAAATCATCTGGAGTTGCTTGTCTTGCTTGTCCATAAAGAAAGCCTGTTACAGCAGCCGTACCTTGGTCTACACCATTAGCAAGCAATACCTGGGTAATCTGTGCAGATAAGTCGGTTAAAGATTCGTCTTTAATTACTAAAGCACTAGGTCCCGTTTCTGAAAAGGTAATGGATCTTTCGGGTACTTGTAAGAAGGCAAAAACCTGATTCAGTAAAGTGAAATTTTGATTTAATGTTGGAATCTGAGGTCCAAAAGCTGGATTTGTAGGATCCAAAGGTGCATGTGGCACCGTTGTAAAGAAAGGAATAGAAGTTACATCTGGTATGTTGGCTACCACGCCTCCAGCACCATTGGCCGTTAAGGTTTGTAGTAGTGCATCATAAACTCCAGCAAAAGCCATTGGGTCTGTAATGTCATTTCCGCCATAGGTTGATGGGTCTGGATTACCAGTTTGATCTACGCCCGCACCTCCAGAAGTTGCGTAACTTAAGATATCGTTGTTTCCAATCCATAAGGAAAAGAAGCTAGGGTTTTGAACCGCAGCATCTGCCAAGACAGTTGTGTTTGGCGTAGATGCAAATCGAGCAAAATAGGGGTTGGCTGCACCTGTTGGAACACCCTGAAGATTTCCGTAACCAGGAGCTATCAAATGGAAACTCTTAGCACCAGGAACACCCATATTATTAAAGCTTCCGCTTAATACATTGGAAATTTCCGTAGCACCCATTCCACTTACCGGAGTTGGAATAGGAGAACCTGAAGAGAATGATAGAAATAGTCTATTGCCTAGTATTGGAGTACCACCTAAAGTAGCACCACCTAAGTTATCTGCCATAAACGGTATGTTAAACTCACCTCCGCCAACCAAGGCGAAATTAGATGATAACATCGCTGGGTATGAAGCAGTTTGGCCATCAATAAAAAGAGCTGCATCCGAAAAACCTGCTGTAAGCGAGTTTCCAACGGAAACATAATTTGAAAAATCTGCAGAACCTGCAGTAAATTCTATAGCGGGTGGATCTACTGGGGGAAGTACTCCGGCATCGTCGTCATCACTACAAGAAACAAAAACAAGCCCGAAACACGCGAGCAAGGTTACAATCTTTTTCATGGATTCTATTTTGAGTTAGTTTTATGTTAAATCGCCGTTAATTTGGCATAAAACCAAAATTAACCAAAATTATGACACTGGCAAGAAGAGAAGCAAAAAAATTATGCATGCATAATAAATTCCTCCATTTTTTTAGGAATTCATAAAAATGAGCGATTTTTCGAAAAATTGTAAAGGGTTTTCCGCATGTAACCAATGTCCTGCATTCGCAATTGTTTGTATGACCGCTTTTGGGAAGTGTCTCTTTATTTCTGGATAATCAGCTTCTACAACATATTCTGATCGATCTCCTTTTAGAAATAGGGTTGGACCATTGTATAAAGCGGTAGCACTTATGTTTTCTCCTATCTCTTCCATTTTGGTGCTTAAAACGGCTAGATTGCATCTAAAACCAAGCTGCTCTTTTGTAATCCAATACAGATTTTTTAAAAGAAATTGACGCGTTCCAACATCCGTAATATCTTCTGCCAAAGCACGTTCTGCCCCTTTTCTAGATTGTAGGGCCTCAGTTGATAAGCCATTAAGAGCATCTATGATTGCGTTGTGATGCGGTGGATAGTATTTGGGTGCAATATCCGCAACCAATAGTCGTTCCACTAACTCAGGTTGTGAACAAGCCATTTGCATTGCTGTTTTTCCACCCATAGAATGACCTATCAAAGATATTTTATCAAGTCTGTGGTGTCTAAGGTAATGCACAAGGTCCAGAGCTAAAATATCATAGTTAAAGTTGGGGTCATGAAAACTTTTTCCATGATTGCGCTGATCTATTAAATGTACCTCAAAGCCTTCATTTGCATATTTATTGCCGAGGGTTTTCCAGTTATCTGACATCCCCAAAAACCCATGTAAAATACATAGAGGTTTCCCTTCTCCAATAATTCGTGAATGAAGTACTTCCATTATTGTAAACGATTTAAATACATGCTAACCACATTTTCTAGCCCTAAATAGATAGATTCACAGATAAGAGCATGTCCTATTGATACTTCTAATAAATGAGGAACTTTTTCCTTGAAATAGGCAATGTTATCAAGGCTAAGGTCGTGCCCAGCATTGACGCCTATCCCTAATTTATAGGCAATTTCAGCAGCTTCGATAAAGGGTTGTATGCTCTTTTCCTTGTCTATATTAAAGCCTTCAGCATAAGACTCTGTATATAATTCTATTCTATCTGTACCTGTTTGAGCAGCACCCTCAATCATTGCAATCTCTGGATCTACGAAAATAGAAGTTCGAATGCCATGTTGTTTAAAAGTAGCAATGGTCTCTTTTAGAAATAATGCATGTGTTTTGGTATCCCAGCCTGCATTGGAAGTAAGAGCATCCACAGCATCCGGTACTAAGGTTACCTGGGTAGGTTTTGTTGCCAGTACAAGATCAATAAATTTGGGAACTGGATTTCCTTCAATGTTATATTCAGTGGTAACTATCTTTTTGAGATCATGTGCATCTTGATATCGGATATGGCGTTCATCTGGTCTAGGATGTATGGTAATGCCCTGGGCTCCGAAATCTTCAATATCCTTTGCGCTTTTTAATAAATTTGGAACGTTTCCTCCTCTTGCATTTCTAAGAGTGGCTAGTTTGTTGATGTTTACACTTAGTTTTGTCATTTTGGCAATTCTGCGTTTTACAACTACAAAAATACGAATAAGGCACGCCTTTTGATGTTTAAAATTAGTATTTTCGTTTGTAATTAATAGCTTATGCAGATTCAGTCTCACATACTTACTACCATCCCGGTTTTTCAGATAGAAGAATCACTGGAAGATGTAATTCAATTTTTTAAGGATACTACTTTTTCTCATGTAGCCATTACTGAAAAAAATAGATTTTTAGGGGTCCTAGGAGAAAATGATGTGGAGAACTTTGAACCCAATAAAAAAATTGTAGACTATCGCTATAGTTTGGATTCCTTTTTGGTTCGAAAAGAAACGGGTTGGTTAGATGTGCTTGAGGTTTTTGCTAGAAATGAAGCCAATTTATTGCCTGTGTTAGATACTCAGGATAAAGTGATTGGGTACTATGACCTGACTGATATTGTTGGTGTATTTATTGATACACCCTTTTTTACTGAACCAGGAAGTGTTTTGGTAGTTGCAAAGGGATCAAAAGATTATTCTTTTAGTGAGATAGCGCAGATTGTAGAAAGTAATAATACCAAATTTATTGGTGGATTTATTACCGATATGAAGAACGATGTAGTTCAGGTGACTATAAAGATAGGTACTTCTCATATTAATGAAGTAGCTCAAACTTTTAGAAGATATAATTATACCATCGTTTATGGTAATAACGATGATCAGTTTCTAGAAGATTTGAAACAACGATCTGATTACCTTGCCAAATATCTGAATGTATAATTCTTTTCTATGAAGGTTGCCATTTACGGTCAGACATATAGTGATAATTCTGTGGTATATGTCTCCGAGTTGTTAGATGAATTAAGAACTGTATCCGCTCAGGTGTATGTAGAAGAGGCGTTCTATGAAATGTTATCCTCCAAAGAATCAATAGCATCTTATAAAACCTTTACAGAAGCGGCTGGCTTAGATACCTCTTTCGATATGTTTATCAGTTTTGGAGGAGATGGAACTATCCTAAGGGCTATTACCTTTGTAAAGGATTTAGGGATTCCAATAATAGGAGTGAATACCGGTCGTTTAGGATTTTTATCTACCACTAAAAAGGAAGATGTTCGAAAAGTGGTGAAGGAGTTTGTCAATGGGGATTATCGCATTGTTGAAAGAAGCTTAGTTGAAATTTGTGCTGATTCGGAAATTGAAGAATTTGGAGATGTGAACTATGCTTTAAATGAGATTACCATCAGTAGAAAAGATACAACCTCCATGATTACTGTAGAGACCTATCTGAATGATGAATATTTAACATCGTATTGGGCAGATGGTTTAATTGTGGCCACACCCACTGGTTCTACTGGTTATTCCCTAAGCTGTGGGGGTCCAGTAATAGCTCCTTCCGCAAAGTCACTTATTCTTACGCCAATAGCGCCACATAATCTAAATGCGCGTCCTTTGGTGATTTCAGACGATACCATAATCCGATTAAAAGTTTCTGGAAGAGAGGAAAATCATCTGGTTTCTCTTGATTCTAGAATTGCCACTGTGGAGAATGGAAGGGAAATTATTTTACAGAAAGCCGATTTTAATATCAAGATGATAGAATACACTTCAGAGAGTTTTCTGAAAACACTTCGAAATAAATTATTGTGGGGAGAAGATCGACGTAATTGATCTTATTCCAAAACAATAAATAGGTCTAAAAGCTGTTTTACAAAAGAGAACATGATATATTACGAATTGGTAAGTGTGCTTACTCAATTTATTATATGTGCAAACTTTAAGAATTTATGCGAAAATGTATTGTTGCATTGCTGGTATTGGCATTTGCTCAAATGAACGCCCAAACCTATGAAGTTGGAGTGTTTGCTGGTGGAGCAAATACGATTGGTGATGTGGGAAGAACTAATTATATATTGCCGTCTGGCCCTGCCTTTGGAGCTATTTTTAAATGGAATCGAAGCAAGCGCTATGCATGGCGTGGTAGTATCATTTATGGAAGTTTTACAGCAGACGATTCCAAATCTGACCTTTCTTCTAGACAGCAAAGAGGTTTTGTAGTGGATAATTCCGTTTTAGAAGCTTCTGTAGGCCTAGAGTTTAATTTTGTGGAATACAATCTTCATAAATTAGGTCCGGCATTTACTCCTTATCTGTATACGGGCTTCACCTATTTTAGATATGATTACAACTATTTTGATGCAGGACAACTGCAAAACCTGAATCAAGTAGATGGTTCCATTGCAATTCCTATGACTGTTGGAGCTAAATATCGCCTTAATCAATCGCTGATTTTAGGAGTAGAAATAGGAGCTAGATACACTTTTACCGATAATTTAGATGCCAGTAACCCAGAAAAGTCTAATTTTGCACAATTTAATTTTGGTAATATTTTTAGTGACGATTGGTACGTTTTCTCTGGGATGACTTTAACTTACACCTTTGGTAGAAAACCATGTTCCGATTGTTTCGAGTGACAGAACAATGGACACACTACAAGATCTTGAGGGTACTAAATTGCCTAAACACCTTGCTATTATTATGGATGGCAACGGAAGATGGGCAAAACAAAAAGGCCGATTACGGGTTTTTGGACACAAACATGGCGTAAATAGAGTACGCGATACAGTAGAACATTGCGCCAGAATCGGTATTGACTTCCTCACATTATACACTTTTTCAACAGAAAACTGGAACAGACCTAAGGTAGAAGTAGATACTTTAATGAACCTTTTGGTGTCTTCTTTGCGCAAGGAACTTAAAACATTAAATAAAAATAACATTCGTTTAAATACGATTGGAAATATCACTTCCCTGCCAAAAAAAGCATACAAAGAGCTGGTCGAAGTCATGGAAAAAACAAGTGTAAATTCAGGAATGACATTGACACTAGCGCTTAGTTACGGGGCAAGAGAAGAGATAAAAAATGCCGTACAACAAATAAGTATCAAAGTTAAAAATAATATAATTTCTCCTGAAAGTATTGATGAAACCATTATTAATACTCATCTTTACACGCACAATTTGCCAGATGTAGACCTTCTTATTCGTACCAGCGGAGAGCATAGGATCAGTAATTTTTTACTTTGGCAGATTGCATATGCCGAATTATATTTTATTGATGTATTTTGGCCCGATTTTAGTGAGCATCATTTGGTAGAAGCAATTAAAAATTACCAGAACAGAGAACGAAGATTTGGAAAAACAAGCGAACAACTCAATTAAAGATATGACAAGGTTCATATCCTTGAAACCCTTACTAACTACTTTTTTACTCCTATTTTTTACAATTAGTTCTATAGCACAGGAAGTGTCCTATGAAAATGGTAAAAAGTATATTCTGGGTGGTTTAGAGGTTACAGGACTACAAAGTTACAATGAACAAACCGTTAAGACCTACACTGGTTTAAGAGCGGGGCAGCCTATAACCTTGCCAGGAGATCAAATTAGTGCGGTGCTAAAAAAGCTATGGGGTCTAGAGTTGTTTAGTGATATCTCTTTTTATATTACCAGAGTAGAAGGTGAAAAAGTTTTTCTTGAACTGAACATTTTGGAACGTCCTACCCTATCCAAAGTAACGGTCTATGGTGTTAAAAAACGAAAAGTTCCAGATATTATAAAAGATACCGACCTTAAAAAGGGAAAGAAGATCACGGAGAGTCTTATTGCAAACACCAAAAATTACCTTCAGAACAAATACAAAAAACAAGGGTATTTGAATGCTAAAGTGGCTATTGCTACAGCAAAAGATACCTCGGCCACCAATGCTCAAAGCATGGTGATTAACGTAAAGAAAGGGGATAAAGTAAAGATTAGCGATATTGTTTTTGAAGGCAATGAGAAAATATCGGATAAAAAACTTAGAAAATCCTTAAAGAATACAAAGAAAAGAAAGTTTTATCGTTTCTGGAAAAAGTCTAAATACATTTCAGAGGATTACAAAGAGGATCTTACCAAACTAGTAGATAAGTATGCAGAGAATGGGTATAGAGATGCGAGAGTTTTGTCTGATACCATTGAAAAGATTGACGATAATAATATTCTCTTAAAGATCAAGGTAGAGGAAGGAAATAAATACTATTTTGGAGACATTGATTTTGTTGGGAATACGGTATATACTGATCGCCAGTTAACCCAAGTGTTGGGTATTAAAAAAGGTGCCACCTATAACGGTGTATTACTAAGAGAACGTATTGCAGATGATTCTAAACCAGATGCACAAGATTTAACGAATCTATATCAAAACAATGGCTACCTATTTTCTAGTATTAATCCCGTAGAAGTTTCTGCTGAAAACGATACCATTAATTTTGAGATTCGCATTATAGAAGGAAAAGAAACCTTTTTGAATAATGTAAGAGTAAAAGGAAACGATAAGACAAATGACCATGTAATCTTTAGGGAATTGCGCACAAGACCTGGTCAAAAGTATAGCAAGGATAATATTGTACGTAGTATTCGAGATTTGCAGCAATTAGGCTTTTTTGATGCTGAACAAATTGTACCAGATATTCAGAACCCAAACCCCAATGAAGGTACTGTAGATGTTGAATACAGCTTGGTAGAAGCTGGTTCTAGTCAGATCGAATTACAAGGAGGTTATGGCGGCGGTGGATTCATTGGAACGCTCGGACTATCCTTTAACAACTTTTCTTTGAAAAATATTTTCAAAAAGGAGGCATATAAACCCATTCCAATGGGAGATGGGCAAACTTTTGCGTTGCGCTTGCAGGCTAGTAGAACCTTTAGGGTGTATAGTCTTAATTTCTCAGAGCCTTGGTTGGGGGGTAAAAAACCAGTCCGTTTTAATCTTTCACTTTCTAGAACGCAACAATTTCAGTTCGATTTTAGAACAAGAGATGTAGATAAGAACCGCCAATTCTCTATTACGGGAATCTCAGCTGGTTTGGCAAAAAGAGTACAATGGCCAGATGACTTCTTTACCATTTCACATTCATTGAGTTATCAATTATATAATTTCCAGAATTATAATATAGGACTCTTTAATTTTGGTAATGGAAAATCTAACTCCTTCACCTATACTTTGGGAATTGCTAGAAACGCAACCAGAGGGGGTCGTATATACCCAAGAGAAGGATCTAACTTCGAAATTACAGCCAAATTTACACCGCCTTATTCGCTCTTTAATGATAAAGACTTCGGTGCTATTAGAGAAGAAAGTGAGGCCATTTTTGAAGAAATTGGAAACCTTGGTCCAAATGATCCCTCGATTACTCTTTTAAATGCTCGTAGAGAACAATTGGAAGAAGAGCGATTTAAATGGTTGGAATTTTATAAAGTGAAGTTCAAAGGAGATTGGTATACTCGTTTAACAGGAGATTTAGTTTTAAGAACCAATGCTGAATTTGGCTTTTTAGGAAATTATAATAATGATATTGGCAATGTTCCTTTTGAACGATTTTTCGTTGGGGGAGATGGCTTGGGTAACTTTACATTGGATGGTAGAGATGTAGTACAATTAAGAGGATATGAAAATCAATCCCTAACTCCAGTAGACCCTGTAACAGGTGCGCAAGAAGGAGGTATTGTGTATAACAAATTCTCTTTAGAAATGAGATACCCACTTACCTTGAAACCTTCAGCTTCTATTTATGGACTAGTTTTTTTAGAAGGGGGTAATGCTTTCAACAATTTTAATGAATTTAATCCGTTTCAAATAAAACGATCGGCCGGAGCAGGGCTGCGTATTTTTATGCCTGCTTTTGGTTTATTGGGAATCGATTTTGGTTATGGATTTGATTCGGATAATATCCCCGGTTCTGTAGGACCCAACGGATTGGAAGTTCATTTCATAATAGGGCAACAGTTTTAAACCTCCTACTAAAGCGTTTTTTCAATAGTTTCCAAAAGTATAACCCGCTCATTTTAAAATATTTAGTTATTTTGGCACGATATTTTCTATGTAAAAAACGAAAACTAATGAAACACAAAGTTCTTTTAATTTTAATCACTGTATTGTTTTCCTCTTACAGCTTTGCACAGCGGGGTGTTAGAATAGGATATGTAGATATGGAATACATCCTAGAAAATGTTGAAGAATATAGAGAAGCAACCTCTCAGTTAGAAGCGAAGGCTGAGAAATGGAAAATAGAGATTGAGCAGAAGCAAAGTGTTGTTGAGCAAATGAAGAAGGATCTGATGGCGGAAAAAGTATTGCTTACAGACGAGCTTATTGCGGAGAGAGAAGAAGATATACAGATATTAGAGAAAGAGATGTTGGAGTACCAACAAGATAGGTTTGGACCACAAGGAGATTTTGTAGTTCAAAAACGATTGTTAATTCAGCCTATCCAAGATCAAGTGTTTAATGAGGTTCAAAAAATTGGAGCCAACAAAAAGTACGATTTTATTTTTGATAAATCTGCAGATGTTGTAATGTTGTACTCCGAAAAAAGACACGACATTAGTGAGCTAATTTTACGAGGTATTGCTAGAACAAGAAAAATAAGCAAACCTAAGAAGAAGAAACAAGCGCGACTTGAAGATTTTGAAGGAGAAGAGGAAGAAGTAATAAGCGATGCTTTAAAAGAACGTCAGGACAAAGCGCAACAAGCAAATGATGCAAGAAAGAAAACAGCGCAAGAGAAAAGAGAAGAGCAATTAAAGCTTAGAGAGGAAAGAAAAAAGGCCTACGAGGCAAGAAGAAAAAAGTTGCTAGAAGAACGTGATGCAAAGAAAAAAGCAAAAGAAGAAGATCGTAAAAAGTTAAAAGAGAAAGCAAAAGATACCATTAACTAATAAATATTAATTCAAAAATTAACACTCAAAAAAGTAATTTAGAAATCATGAAACACCTTAAGAAAATTGCAGTAGCCGTTGTTTTGTTTGTAGCAACAACTAGTTTTGTAAATGCGCAAAGCAAAGTTGCTCACATCAATGTACAGGAATTGTTGTCGGCGATGCCAGAAATGAAGTCGGCGGAAGCAGAATTAAAGAAATTACAAGAAACGTATAAAGCGGATATTGAAGGTTCCGTTACAGAGTTTAGAAATAAAGCAACACTTTATCAAAACGAAGCTCCTTCCAAGTCTAAGGAGGAAAATGAAAAAAGAGCTTTGGAATTACAAGGATACGAAAAGAATATTGGGCAAGCGCAACAAGTAGCGCAGCAAGAACTACAGAAAAGACAAGCTGAACTTTTTGCTCCAATTTCAGATAAGGCCAAAGCTGCCATTGAGAAGGTAGCAGCAGCGTTAGGATATGATTATGTCTTAGATGCTACGCAAGGAGCTGGTGTTATCGTTTCCAACGGAAAGGATATACTTCCTGAGGTAAAAAAAGAACTAGGATTCTAGAAGAATACTAATACAATTAAGGAAAAGCCATCTTGCTCTAGCAAGATGGCTTTTTTGTTTTAAACTAGGCCCTGAAACCTGTATCTTTATTTCCAACTTAGATAGAATGAGCAATAACAATCCTATTGGTGTTTTTGATTCTGGAATAGGAGGTACTTCTATTTGGAAGGAAATCCACAAAATGTTGCCCTATGAGGGTACTATCTACCTTGCGGATAGTAAGAATGCCCCTTATGGTGAAAAAGGGAAGGATCAGATTTTGCAGTTATGTATTAAGAATACAGAACTACTGTTAAAGAAAGGTTGTAAAATTATTGTAGTAGCTTGTAATACAGCTACTACAAACGCAATTGATTATCTACGAAATAACTACGCAGTTCCATTTATTGGTATTGAACCAGCTATAAAGCCAGCTGCCTTAGGTTCGCAATCTAAAAAAATAGGAATTTTAGCGACTAAAGGAACCCTATCAAGTGAGTTATTTTATAAGACTTCAATGCAACATGCCCATACTATTTCTATTATTGAAAGAGAGGGAAAAGGATTGGTTCCGCTAATAGAAGCTGGAAAGGTACATGCGGAAGAAACCAAAGCACTCTTAAAACAATACTTGCATCCTATGATTGCGGAAAATATAGATTATCTAGTTTTAGGATGTACACATTATCCATACTTAATACCTTTGCTAAAAACTTTATTACCCTTACAGGTGAAGATTATAGATTCAGGAGAAGCGGTAGCTCGGCAAACGAAAGCTATTTTGGATAGGAATGATCTTCTGTCAACTTCAAAAACGTCTAGCAAACACATTTTTTATACAAATTCTGAAGTGGCAATTTTGACACATTTTTTAAATGATGTCAAGGAACAGAAAGAAATTAAGTATTTAGCTTTTTAGACGCTAGAAATTTGTTATTTCCGTCGTAGGTAGGTTAAATATGTAAAAGCAGATTTGTGTTTATCATCTTTTTTATGGTAAATAGAAGATTCTAACTTCCATTCAGTAGCATCAATTTCTGGAAAAAAAGTGTCTGCTTCAAACCTATCATGTACTCGAGTTAATTCTATTTTGTCTGTAAATTTTAGTCCTTGTTTATAGATTTCTCCTCCACCAATTAAAAAGGAGAGTGCCTCTTTTTCTGCAAATTTTAGAGCGGCTTCTAGCGAGTGAACCACATAACAGTTTTCGAAACGAACTTTGTAATTGGTATCTCTTGTTATAATAATATGTGTTCTATTGGGTAGGGGTTTTGGAAAGCTTTCAAAGGTTTTTCTACCCATGATAATAAAATGTCCTGTGGTTAATTTTTTGAAGCGCTTAAAATCGTTTGGCAAATGCCAAAGCAACTTATTGTCTTGCCCCAAAGCATTGTTTTCAGAGGCGGCTGCAATCATTACAATCATTGTGTAGTTTTCTTTTTTTAGAGAACTTTGTAATTCCTATATTTAAGAACAAAGATACTGTAAATCCTTTCCTGTAATTAATCGCATATGCAAAAGTTTATTAATGAATTTCCGATGCTAAAACAATATACCTACGCAAACACAGCTGCTACTGGCTTATTGTCTGAGCGACTTTTAGAATGGCGTCAAGAGCACGATTTGGACTATTTAATCGGAGGAAGTACAATGAAAGCAAAAAGTCTTCAATTAATAACGGCCACCAAAAAAGCGGTAAGCAGTTTTTTTAAATGTTCGCAAGAAAACGTTTCCTTGATACCTAACTTCTCTTTGGGATTAAATATGTTGTTAGAGGGTTTAGATAGGTCGCATCAAGTGTTGTTGTTAGAAGAGGATTATCCATCCGTGAATTGGCCTTTTGAACGCAGAGGCTTCTCTACTAGATATGTAAAAATTGATGCAAATTTAGAAGCAAACATTTTAAAGCAACTTCAAGAACATAAAATTAGCGTACTGGCACTTAGTTTAATTCAATGGGCGAATGGGATAAAGATTGATTTGAAATTTTTAAAGCAAATAAAAGAGGCATACCCGCATTTATTGATTATCGCAGACGGTACCCAATTTTGTGGTACTTGCGATTTTGATTTTGAAGATTCTGCTATTGATGTATTAGGTGCTAGTGCTTACAAGTGGATGTTAGCAGGCTATGGTAATGGTTTTTTACTTTTCAAAGATCGAGTAAAAGAGATCATCTCTATTAATACAATAGGCTTTTATGCGGCCAATGCAAATTTGGAGAATAGAGATCATGTTCGGTTTTCCAAACAATTTGAGCCAGGTCATTTGGATACCCTAAATTTTGGGAGCTTGCATTTTTCTATTGAAAACTTCATGCAAATAGGAATGAAAAATATAGAGGAAAAAATAAAACTTTTATCTAGCAAAGCGAAACAGGTGTTTTCCGATCTAAATCTTTTAGAAGATTCCGTGCTTTTAAGAGGTGAACATAGCTCTATTTTTAATATAAAAGGAGACGATGCTCTTTTTCAAAAATTATCGGATCACGATATCATTTGCGCCCAGAGAGGAAGTGGAATACGGCTTAGTTTTCACTTTTATAATTCGGAGGCAGATATCAATCGGATTGAAGAAGTTCTTAAAAAGGCACTTTAAGCTTTGTGTATTTGCCAAATTAAGGAGCGTTTTTTTATTGAAGTGAATTTATTGTTGACCATATTTTATCAAAATGATAAATCGCTCTTTTGTCGTTGGAAATGAGCATTTTAATAGCTTGTTTTGTACCATATTTAAAATCTAATATCATGGCAATAGCAAAACAATATCTTAAAACAAAACCGATTTGTAAAGTTACTTTTACGGTACCGGTAGCAGAAGAAGCTAAAAATGTAGCCGTTGTTGGTGACTTCAACAATTGGAACACCAAGGAAAGCTCTTTAAAAAAATTAAAGAACGGTACCTTTAAGGGTACTTTTTATTTACCTAAAGAGAATACGTTTGAATTTCGTTACCTAATTGATGGAGCCTATGTAAATGATAGCGAAGCAGATGGTTACCAATGGAACGAGTATGCGGGTGCAGAAAATGCGGTCTTAGAAATCTAAAAGAATTAGTAAGAGGTTACCGTTGAGGTTTATTCCTCAATGGTAACTCCTTTCCAAAAGGCCACATGTCCTTTAATGGCTCTTGCCAATTCGCTTACTTCCGGATAGTACCAAGCGGCATCAGGATTGTCTTTCCCATCTACGGATAAGGTGTAATAGGAAGCCATTCCTTTCCATGGACAATTGGTGTGTGTATCGCTAGTTTTAAAAAATTCCTTTTTAATACTCTCTGCTGGGAAGTAATGATTGTTCTCTACTACTACTGTATCTACGCTTTCGGCTATTACGGTGTTATTCCAAATTGCTTTCATAATAATCTTTTCGTTACGTACTTTTCTTAAATATATAATCTTTATAAAATTGTCTCGAGTCGCTAAATTCTGTTAGCACTTCTAGATCTGCTTCTTCGGCCAACCAATTCACTATTTTATCATCATATTTTTGAGATATTTCAGTATGAATGGTTTCCCAAGCTTTAAATTCAATGGATAAGTCGAGTTTTTTTATGAAAACTTGCTGCTCTTTTTTCGAAACAAGATAACTCTTTGCGGTTCCGGTTTCAGGGTCATACACCTCCCAATGCAAAAATTGGTCTATTTCGAAGTTGGCTTCTAATTCACTATTTAGGCGTACGAGCACATTTTTATTAAAAGCTGCGGTAATTCCGGCAGCATCATTGTATGCATCCAAAATGGTCTGTGGATTCTTTTTTTGATCAAAACCCATAAAAAGTAGATCTTCCGGGTACATTAATTTCCGAATACTCTTTAAAAAATCAACTGCTTGCGGATGTAATAAATTACCAATATTAGAACCTAAAAAGAGAATTACATTTTTAGTGCCATTTCTATGATTTAAAGTTTCTAAAGTTTCAAAATAGGTACCCTGTAAAGGATTGATTTCGATTTCAGGTAATTCTTCTTTTACCGAACGCTCCAGGAGATCTAGCGCATTCTGGCTAATGTCAATTGGGGAATAGACAAAATTAATTCCTTGTTCCACAAGATATCTCAAAAGAATTTTGGTTTTTTTTCCATCTCCAGCACCAAGTTCAATAATATTAATTTTATGGGTATCTTTGGTAAATAAAGCAGTAATTTCTGCCTTATGCTCGCTAAGAATTTCGAACTCACAATCCGTTAAATAATATTCTGGCATTGCCATAATATCCTGAAAAAGCTTATCTCCTTTTTCATCATAAAAATACTTAGAGGAAAGATGCTTAGGAAAAGCTGTTAGTCCATTAAACACTTCTTGTTCAAATATTGATTCAAAAATCACTGCAGGTTTTTCTTGCATACTTTTAGGTCGTAATTATTTGGCTAACCTTAATCCAGTATATTGCCATCTTAAGTTGGGGTGAAAAAAATTGCGATAAGTAGATCGCGTATGTTTTATTGGAGTGGCTACTGAGCCTCCCCTTAATACTTTTTGGTTTGCCATAAATTTACCGTTGTACTCGCCCAATGCTCCGTCAGCTTTTTGGTAATTTGGATACGGTAAATAGGCGCTTTCTGTCCACTCCCATCTAACACCCCACTGAAACTCCCTTTGCGCTATTTCCCATTCAAATTCTGTGGGAAGTCTACAGCCTTTCCATTGGGCAAAAGCAAATGCTTCATAGTAAGAGAGATGGGTTACGGGAGCATCTGGTTCAACAAGCTTTAAACCATCTAAGGAGTAATAATGCCATTCTTCTCCAATTTTATGCCAGTACAAGGGTGCCTCTATAGTATTTTGGCATACCCAATCCCAAGCTTCTGCATGCCAGAGGTCAAATTTTTGATACCCACCTGCCTTTATAAAAGCTATATATTCTGCATTGGTGGTGAGGCTATTAGATATCTCAAAAGGATGTACATAAACTTTGTGTCTTCCTAGTTCATTATCATAACAGAATTGGGTATTTGCATGACCAATTTCATAAACCCCCTCACTTATAAGAATCCAATCTTGAGGCTGCTGAGTTCTTGGGTGCTCATTAAAATTAGTGGAATATACAGGAAGTAAAGGATTATTTCCCAATATATATTTAATATCCGTGAGTAATAATTCTTGATGTTGTTTTTCGTGGTGAATGCCTATTTCAAGTAAATCATTCAAAACAGTATCTTGTTTTTCCTGAAACAACTTTTTTATTGCATCGGTTATATGTGATCTATACTCGTATACACTTTGTACCGATGGTCTAGACATATTACCTCTATCGGCTCTTACAACTCGCTTTCCTACAGTTTCATAATAGCTGTTAAAAACAAAGGAAAAATCGGAATTAAATTCTGTATAGTTAGCACTATGCGGCTTTAAAATAAATTCTTCAAAAAACCAAGATGTATGTCCTAAATGCCATTTAGGAGGAGACACATCTACAATAGGCTGAACCACATAATCTTCTATTTCAAGGGGAGCGCATAAGTGTTCTGTATGTGCTCTGGTTTCCAGAAAGAAATCGAGTAACGAATCCGTAAGTACCATACATTAAATAATTTACCTTAAAGGTAGGGAAATTAAGAGAAATCTTTCTTGTCTTTAACCTACTGTCTTTTGAATAAAAGGTTCAAAAATAACTACCATAAGATCAGTAATCTGTAAAGTGTAAAAAACAAGATACACTTATAAAAGCCCTTATTTAAACAGCTACCACACCTTTAATATGTGGATGCGGGTTGTAATCTACAAGTGTAAAGTCATCGAAAGTGAAGTCGAGAATATCTGTGATCTCTGGATTCAAGATCATTTTGGGCAAGACTCTCGGTGTTCTACTTAATTGCAAATTCACCTGTTCTATATGGTTGTTATAGATATGCGCATCTCCAAAAGTATGTATAAAATCGCCCGCTTCATAACCACATACTTGTGCCATCATCATGGTGAACAAGGCATAGGAAGCAATATTAAATGGCACTCCTAAAAAACTATCAGCACTACGCTGGTATAGCTGACATGAAAGCTTTCCATCGGCCACATAAAATTGAAAAAAAGCATGGCAGGGTGGAAGAGCGGCTTTGCCTTGCGCTACATTTTCAGAAAAGGAAAGAGATGTATCTGGTAATACACTAGGATTCCATGCAGAAACTAACATCCTTCTGCTATTGGGATTGTTTTTTATACTGTGAATTACTTCTTTAATTTGATCAATTTCTTCGCTATTCCAGTTACGCCATTGATGTCCGTAAACAGGACCTAGATCTCCATTTTCATCTGCCCATTCGTTCCAGATGCGAACTCCATTTTCTTGTAGATACCCAATGTTGGTATCTCCCTTTAAGAACCAAAGTAACTCATGAACAATGGACTTTAAATGCAATTTTTTGGTAGTCACCATAGGGAAGCCTTCACTTAAATCAAATCGCATCTGATAGCCAAAAACGCTCAGTGTTCCTGTTCCTGTTCTATCTCCTTTTTGATGCCCGTTTTCAAGAACATGTTTTAGTAAATCGTGGTATTGTTGCATGGAAGTATTTATGTGTCTCTTCTGAGAGATCAAAGTAAGTAAAGGACTTTTACTTTTTGCTCTTTCTGGGGTAGATTTTTTCAAAAACTTATTAACGAGCTGTTGTTTTTATCCGAGGATCATTCCGGCAATAGTAGCAGATAGCAAAGAGGCAAGAGAACCCCCTAAAACAGCTTTCATGCCAAATTCTGAAAGTACTTTCCTTTGTCCAGGAGCTAAAGAACCAATGCCTCCTATTTGAATGCCAATTGACGCAAAATTTGCAAATCCGCAAAGCATATAGGTGGCCATTATTACGGATTTGTTATAAGCAAGATGCGAGCTGTTTGCCATATTTTTTAATTCGGCAAGTTGTATGTATCCTATAAATTCACTTGCGGCTAATTTTACTCCCAGAAGCTGCCCCATTAACATCATATCTTCTTGCTCCACTCCTATAATCCACATAAGAGGTGCAAATAGAGTTCCTAGGATAGCTTCCAAGGAAAATTTATCATAAGAGGTGTGTTCTGCTATCCAAGTATTTAGAGAAGTGACATCGCCTAGCCAACCAAAAATTCCGTTAAGCATGGCTATAAATGCTACGAAGACTAAGAGCATAGCACCTACATTAACGGCCAGTCGAAGACCTTCGGTGGTTCCGTTGGCAATAGCATCTAAAATATTAGATCCAATTTTTTCGGAAGAAACTTTTACTTCGGTATTTACAGGCTCGGTTTGCGGGCATAGAATTTTAGAAATGATAATTGCTCCGGGTGCTGCCATTACTGAGGCAGCCAATAAGTGTTTTGCGAATTGTAATCGTAATACAGGATCATCACCGCCCAAAAAACCAATATAAGCGGCTAATACTGCTCCGGCAACAGTTGCCATGCCACCTACCATTACTAGCAGTATTTCAGAACGATTCATTTTTTCTAAATACGCTTTGATAAGCAAAGGTGCTTCTGTTTGTCCCAAAAAGATGTTACCTGCTACGGAAAGACTTTCAGCGCCAGAAATTCCCAAGAATTTAGATAATAACCAGGCAAGTGCCTTCACTACTTTCTGAATTACTCCGAGGTAAAACAGTACCGAGGTAAGTGCAGAAAAGAATATAATAGTGGGGAGTACCTGAAAGGCGAATATAAATCCATAAGAATTCACATCAATAATCCCAGAAAAGAGAAATTCACTTCCCGCTCTGGTGTAGTCCAAAATACTGACAAAAATTTGCCCTACTCTTTCAAATGCACTTTGCACAAAAGAAACTTTTAATACGCCAAAGGCAATAAAAATTTGAAGTGATAGGCCTATTCCAACGGTTTTCCAATTAATAGCTTTTCGATTACTGCTAAATAAAAATGCAATTAAAATTAGGAACAACATCCCTAGGACACCTCGAAAAAAACTCTTAGAGGTAAAACCTCCATTATCAATAATGGTATCTTCTTTAGTGTCTATTTTTACATAGTCTGGATGTGATTCAGATAAAAATGAGAGCTTTGTATTCACATCTTTAAGTACCAAGGTGCGTTCTGTCTGTTCTGTAATTTCGTAGTAAACATCAACAGTAATAGGTACTTTTTGCTTAAATAAAAGTAGATTGTTATTCTTTAACCAATACCCACTGGTAAAAACCCCATTGATGAGCGATTGATACTTTCCACTTTCCTGCAAGGACAAGAAATCTGAACCTTGTTTTATTGGAGTTATGGCAGCAATACTATCTGGGTATATCTCAATATTTTCATAGCGTATATTATCTTTTAGTTGCCATGCTTTTTGTAGATCTAAAGGAAGTTGCATTTCCTCAGGGACCAATGCGTTAATAATACTATCTGTATTAGTGGTAACTTCTTGAGAGACGGAAGCAAAGGAGATTAAAAATACAAAAAGAGAAATCCAGAGTCCTTGCTTCATAAAATGGGTTGTTGGTTAGTTGCGTTTCGATATTTCATCGCGCAATTTAGCTGCTTTTTCGTAGTCCTCGTTAGCAACAGCTTTGTCTAATTCGTTATTCAATTCTTCCAAAGAAAGTTCTTTATATCCGGCAGTTGCAGCTCCGCTGTCTATCTCAACAGTTTCTCCTTCTTGTAAAATTTCATCTACCATAATGCTGTCATCTGCTTCCTCTTTATCCTTGTCTTTAGAAGAAAACTTAAGAAAAATACCAGCCTTGTCTAGGATGGTCTTATACGTAAATATAGGTGCGTCAAAACGCAAAGCAAGAGCAATGGCATCGCTTGTTCTAGCATCAATAATCTCTTCGATCTTATCTCGTTCGCAGATTATACTTGAGTAAAATACACCATCTACTAGTTTATGAATAATTACCTGTTTGATGACAATATCGAAGCGATCCGAAAAATTTTTAAATAAATCGTGTGTAAGAGGTCTTGGTGGTTTTATCTCTTTTTCAAGAGCAATTGCAATAGATTGGGCTTCAAAGGCGCCAATTACAATAGGAAGTTTCCGATCACCTTCCACTTCATTCAATATAAGGGCATATGCACCATTTTGAGTTTGGCTGTATGATATTCCCTTTATTTTTAATTTTACTAAGCTCATATATCAGGGTAAACCACAAAGGGCTGTTTAAATAAAGAGTTGTTCCTTATTTAAACAGCCCTTTAGGGGCACAAATTAACAAAAATTAAGCGTTTTGAGCTTTAAATTCTTTTAATTTTTCGATCAGTTTCGGTACAACTTCAAAAGCATCTCCAACAATGCCGTAATCGGCAGCTTTAAAAAATGGGGCTTCTGGATCGGTATTGATTACCACTTTTACTTTAGAAGAGCTTACTCCTGCTAAATGCTGTATGGCGCCAGAGATTCCGATAGCAATATAAAGATTGCTTGCTACGGGTTTTCCAGTTTGGCCCACGTGTTCTCCGTGGGAACGCCATCCAAGATCAGAAACAGGCTTAGAACAAGCGGTCGCTGCTCCTAAAATATCTGCTAATTCTTCAATCATTCCCCAGTTTTCAGGACCTTTTAATCCACGGCCACCAGAAACTACAATATCAGCATCGGCTATGGTTGCTTTACCTACTACTTTGTCAATTTCAATGGATTTGGTACCGAAATCCGTGTCATTAATAGTAGGGTTAAAAACTTCTATTGAAGCAGTTGTAGGGTTTTCTACAATACCAAAAGCATTATTAGATACGCCAATTAATTTGCGGGAAGCATCAATTTGAGTATGCGCAAAACCTTTGTTACTAAAAGCAGTTCTTTTCACTACAAATGGGCTTGTGCTTTCGGGAGCGCTTACTACATTGGGTACATACCCTGCTTTCAGTTGGCCAGCTAAAAGGGATGCCAAAAATTTAGTATCTGCACTAGAACTTACTACAATAATTTCTGCACTTTCTTTTTCCACTGCTTGTGCAATGGCATTTGCATAGGCTTTGGCATTGAAAGTCTGTAAGCTATCATCTGAGATTTGCAATACTTTGGAGATCCCGTATGTTCCTAGACTTTCATTATTTTCTGCATTAATGGATAAGGCGGTGGCAGAAGTGCCTAATTGTTTGGCGACTTCAAATGCATAAGAAGCAGCTTCAAATGCGTTTTTTTTAAATGTACCGTTATCCGATTCTGTATATACTAATACTGACATATGTTTTTTTTAAGGGTTCAAATTCAAATCTTGAAGTAGTTTTTGAAATTTGTGTTTTTATTTAAATAACTTTTGCCTCGTTGTGTAGCAAACTAATTAATTCGTCTACCTTATCTGCATCTACTAATTTTACAGCACCTTTGGCAGCAGGTTTTTCAAATTTTACATCCATTGTAGCTTTATCTGCAGCAACGGGTTCAACAACATTTAATTGCTTTTTACGCGCCATCATGATACCACGCATGTTAGGAATCCTTAAATCACTTTCTTCAACCAATCCTTTTTGTCCTCCAATAATGAGGGGAAGTGTGGTTGAGATGGTTTCTTTACCACCGTCAATTTCGCGTTGCGCTGTGGCATTCGTACCGTCTACTTCTAGGCTAATACAGGTATTCACAAAGTTCATATCTAATAGAGTAGAAAGAATTCCTGGCACCATACCTCCATTATAATCTATAGACTCTCTTCCGGCAATGATTAAATCATAGGCACCGTCCTTTGCAATGCTCGCTAATTGCTGTGCAACAAAAAAACCGTCGGTAGGTTCTGCATTTACTCTAATGGCCTCATCTGCACCTATAGCCAACGCTTTTCTGATGGTTGGTTCTGTGGTTGCCGTTCCAACAGAAGCTACATGTACCGTGGCTCCTTGTTTCTCTTTAAACCACATGGCTCGGGTAAGCCCAAATTCATCATTGGGGTTAATTACAAATTGTACCCCGTTGGTATCAAATTTGGTATCTCCTTCCGTAAAGTTAATTTTAGAAGTGGTATCTGGTACGTTACTAATGCATACTAATATCTTCATACTTTCTATTTTCAATCTTTTAAAATAAAACTGGGTAAAGATAACCATTAATTTTAAAATTTACTATGCATGCATAGTAAATTTTATTACTTTTTTTTAAAGAAAGCATTCCTATTTTTGAACAAAGTTTTCCTATTTTTGCTTGCATTTTAGCAATTCCAACATACGTTTATGAAAACACTGCAATTTAGACAAGCGATCGCTGAGGCCATGTCAGAGGAAATGATAAGAGATGAATCCATTTATCTTATGGGTGAAGAAGTTGCCGAATATAATGGTGCTTATAAAGCTTCCAAAGGGATGTTAGATGAATTTGGTCCAGAGAGAGTCATTGATACTCCTATATCCGAATTAGGTTTTGCTGGTATAGGAATTGGTTCAACTATGAATGGAAATAGGCCTATTATTGAGTATATGACCTTTAATTTTTCTTTGGTAGGGATTGATCAAATTATTAATAATGCCGCAAAGATTAGACAAATGTCTGGAGGACAGTTTAAGTGTCCTATTGTTTTTAGAGGACCTACTGCATCAGCGGGTCAGCTAGCAGCTACTCATTCGCAAGCTTTTGAAAGTTGGTTTGCAAATTGCCCAGGTCTAAAAGTGGTTGTGCCCTCCAATCCAAATGACGCTAAAGGTTTGTTGAAGTCGGCAATTAGAGATGATGATCCGGTTATTTTTATGGAGTCAGAACAGATGTATGGAGATAAAGGAGAAGTGCCAGAAGGAGAGTATACCATTCCCTTAGGTGTTGCTGAAATTAAAAGAGAAGGAAAAGATGTCACCATTGTTTCTTTTGGTAAAATTATAAAAGAAGCATATAAGGCAGCAGATGAACTTGAAAAAGAAGGAATTCATTGCGAGATTATTGATTTAAGAACGGTGCGTCCAATGGATACAGATGCCATTCTTACTTCTGTAAAGAAAACGAATAGATTGGTTGTTTTGGAAGAAGCATGGCCGTTTGGAAATGTTGCCACTGAAATTATTTACCAAGTGCAGACCCATGCTTTTGATTATTTAGATGCTCCTGTTGTAAAAATAAATACGGCAGATACACCCGCACCCTATTCGCCAGTGCTATTAGCAGAGTGGTTACCGAACCATAATGACGTAATCAAGGCTGTTAAGAAAGTGTTATATAAATAAAGAAAATCATTTTGTAAAAGTATCTTCGCTTCGTCAACATATTGTTGGCGAAGTTTTTTTTTAATTTAAGGTATAGTATTTGATAATAGTTTTACACTAAAAAAAACCCTTTACAAACAATTGTTGTGCTTGCCTCATTTATGAGATCAGCACAATGTATACCTGCACATGAAAAAATACTTTCTTCTCCTATTATTTTTTAGTTCTTTTTATGTCTTTGCCCAAACCAAAGTAAGTGGTATTGTGGTTGACGAATCTGGGGCAAACGTGGCGTTTGCTAATATTCTATTTAAAGATTCTTTTGAAGGTACTATTACCAATGACAATGGTCGGTTTTACATGGAATCAGACAATACCTATACTACTTTGGTAGTTTCGTTTATAGGCTATGAGACCAAGGAAATAGTATTGACTAATAAGGTTAACTATGAAATGAAAATAGTGCTTACAGAGTCGAGTGAGCAACTAGATGAGGTCATTGTGTATACCGGAAAACAGTCTAAAAAGAACAATCCTGCCATAGATATTCTTCGGAAAATTTGGGCAAAAAAGCGGGTTAACGGTCTTAAAAAGTTCAAACAATACAAGTACGATAAATACGAAAAGGTAGAGTTCGATTTAAATACCATCGACAGTGCGGTTATTAAAAGTAAAATGTTCAGAGGACTCGAGTTTGTTTTTGACGATTTAGATACCTCTCGCATTACGGGTAAAACCTATTTGCCTATTTTTTTAAATGAGGTTTTCTCCAAAGTGTATGGAGATAATGAACTGGGAGAAGAAAAAGAAGATGTGCTCGGAAACAAAAACTCGGGATTTAATAACAACCAGGCGATTACTGCTTTTGTAGAAGATTTGTATTCAGATTATGATATCTACAACAACTACCTTAAGTTTTTTGATAAAAGTTTTACCAGTCCGCTTTCCAAGACGGGTATTGATACCTATAATTATGTCTTATCAGATAGTACCTATATTGATAATAAGTGGTGCTATAACATCATATACTATCCTCGTCGTAAAAACGAGCTCACTTTTAAAGGCGATTTTTGGGTCAATGATTCTACCTATGCTATTAAGAAAATTAATCTAGAGGTCACCAAAAGTGCCAATATTAATTGGGTGAAAGAGATTTATATAGAACAAGAATTTGATGTGGTGAACGATTCTGTTTTTCTCTTGAAACGAGATTATATGCTCAGTGATTTTAGTCTGAACAAAAAAGAGAAATCCAAAGGTATTTATGGAAAAAGAACTACTGTTTATGATGGGTATGAGTTCGATGTACCTAGACCAAAGAAATTCTATAAGGATGTAGCAGATCCTTTTGATCCAGTGGTGTTTTCTAGGGACAGTACCTTTTGGGAATCCAATAGGTTAGAAACTTTGAATAAGGACGAAAAAGGCATCTATCAACTCTTAGATACTCTTAAAACAGTGCCCAAATTTAAAACCTATTATAACATTGTAAGTATTTTGGGGTCTGGTTATATCGAAGTTGATAAGTGGAATCTCGATATTGGAAATATCTACAGTGTTTTTGGCTTTAATGATGCTGAAGGAGCTCGCATTCGTCTGGGTGCCCGTACCTATTTTGGGCAAAACGATCCGTGGCGATTACAAGGGTATGTGGCTTATGGTTTTAAAGACCAAAAATTTAAACATGGTTTTTCCGCAAAATGGTTGATAGACAAAAAGAGTCGTCTTATCATCTCTGGAGGCAATCGGCGCGATGTGGAGCAACTGGGTTTAAGTCTAACGGCCACCAACGATGTTTTAGGAAGAAGCATTGCTTCCTCTTCAGTATTGACTGTGGGAGCGAATGATAGACTTACCAATATCAACCTAAGTGCTTTAAACATAGAATTAGAGCCACTAAAGAACTTTAGAATGCGTTTTGGAAGTTCTTTTAGGACCTTGAGTTCTGCCTTACCAGAGGCTTTTAATTTAGATTATATAGATGAAACGTCGCCCACCGGAATTTCTTCAGAAATAAAACAGTTCGATATCAGTACGCAATTGATTTATACGCCCGGAAGAAGAACCATTGGAACAGGGGTTGAACGCAATGATATTAATGATAACTACAGTACCATTTTAGTAAACTATACAAAAGGGATCGATGGTTTCTTGGAAAGTGATTTCAACTATCAGAAATTACAATTTTCCTATTCACAACCCTGGCAAATAGGAGGTTTTGGAAGATTATTTAGCACTGTAGAAGTTGGAAAAACCTTTGGTGAGGTTCCTTTGAGTTTGCTCAATGTAATTCCAGGAAATCAAACCTTGTTTTCTATTTACAATACCTTTCCCAATCTAGATTTTTATGAATTTGTAACAGACACCTATGCCTCCGTACATTTTGAACATAATTTTAATGGTCGCCTTTTTTCCAGAATTCCTCTGATTCGCAAATGGAATTTGAGAGAGATTGTGGGTTTAAGAGGTGTTTGGGGTGATATTTCTGATGCCAATATTGCATTAAGTGCTCCTACCAATATTCCACTACTTGCGCCTACCGATCAGATTTACTGGGAATATTCTTTTGGAGTAGGTAATATTTTTAAAATTTTACGAATCGATTTTAATTTTAGAGGCAATTACCTAGATAATCCAAATGCGCGCCCGTTTAGTGTAACAGGCTCTTTTGGATTCAGTTTTTAATTAAATTGATCAAACACCTCTCATTTGCCCGTTTTTAGGACTTTTTTTTGATGTTTGACATAAGATTTTGACCTACCTTTGTCCTCGTTAAATAAGGAACAAATGAATGCAACAGATATCTCTTCTTTCGATGTTTTAATCGAAATTCCAAAGGGTAGTAGAAATAAATATGAATATGATTTTGAGTTGAAAAAAATAAGGTATGATCGTATGATTTTCTCTTCAATGATGTATCCAGCAGATTATGGCTTTATCCCAGAGACTTTGGCTTTAGACGGAGATCCGTTGGATGTTTTAGTATTGGTAACCGAACCCACGTTTCCGGGCTGTGTAATGGAGGTAAAGCCCATAGGGGTCTTTCATATGGCCGATGAAAAAGGTCCAGATGAAAAAGTGATTTGTGTTCCTGTATCGGATCCGATTGCCAGTAGGGTAAATGACTTAAATGAACTGAATGCACATCTTATCAAAGAGATTGAACATTTCTTTAAAGTGTATAAGGATCTAGAGAAGAAAAAAGTAGATGTTGGTGGTTGGGGAGACGTAACAGAGGCCAAAGAAATTGTTGTGAAATGTATTGAAAGATTTAAAAATAGTGATGTTCCTACAAAAGAAGTAAGTATAAAATAATTTTTGTAAGATTTAAATAAGTAAAAAAGCAATATCCCATCAAGTGATATTGCTTTTTTTATTCTGTTTGATTTTACTACTTTTGCCCAGCTAAATAATTAACAACGAACAAATGGAATCAATGATGATTTATATGCCAATCGCAATGGCAGTATTAGGTTTAATTTATATGTTCATCAAAAGATCTTGGGTAATGAAACAAGATGCTGGCGATGGGAAAATGAAAGAAATTTCAGATCATATTTATGAAGGCGCATTGGCCTTTTTAAGTGCTGAATATAAACTTTTGGCTGGTTTTGTAGTAATAGTGAGTCTTGCGCTTACCGCTGTCTCTTTTATTGTGCCTACAACACACTGGCTTATTGTGGTTGCCTTTATTTTTGGAGCTGTTTTCTCAGCTTTTGCTGGAAATATAGGAATGAAAATAGCTACTAAAACAAATGTAAGAACTACCCAAGCTGCTAGAACAAGCTTACCACAAGCCCTAAAAATTTCTTTTGGCGGTGGGACTGTTATGGGATTGGGTGTTGCTGGTTTAGCCGTATTAGGTTTAACAGCATTCTTTATCTTTTTCTTTTGGTTTTTTATGGATAGTGTATGGACCTCTACCATGGACATGACTATTGTACTAGAAACCTTAGCAGGCTTTTCACTAGGAGCAGAATCTATTGCATTATTTGCCCGTGTTGGCGGCGGTATTTATACCAAAGCAGCTGACGTTGGTGCGGATTTGGTGGGGAAAGTGGAAGCTGGTATCCCAGAAGATGATCCTCGGAACCCCGCAACAATTGCGGATAATGTAGGGGATAACGTGGGAGATGTTGCAGGGATGGGAGCCGATTTGTTTGGATCGTATGTTGCAACTGTGCTAGCGGCAATGGTTCTAGGAAATTATGTTATTAAAGATATGGGAGGAACTATTGCCGATGATTTTGGTGGTATTGGTCCTATTTTATTACCCATGGCCATTGCAGGTGCAGGTATTATCATTTCTGTAATTGGGACCATGTTGGTGAAAATTAAAAATAATGAGGCGAAAGAAGCGCAGGTAATGGGCGCTTTAAATGTTGGAAATTGGGTATCTATAGGTTTGGTAGCTGCTTCTTGTTTTGCCTTGTGTACTTGGATGTTACCCGATACGATGAAAATGGACTTCTTTGGAGAAGATTTACAAGAAATTTCTTCAATGCGTGTATTTTATGCAACACTTGTAGGTTTAGTGGTAGGAGCGGTTATATCATCTGTTACGGAATATTATACCGGATTAGGAAAGAAACCTATTTTAAAAATTGTTCAGCAATCTAGTACTGGAGCCGGGACTAATATCATTGCAGGATTGGCAACAGGTATGATTTCTACCTTTCCTTCTGTATTGCTTTTCGCTGGAGCCATCTGGGCATCTTATGCGTTTGCAGGTTTTTACGGTGTTGCTTTAGCTGCTTCTGCGATGATGGCCACAACAGCAATGCAATTAGCAATAGATGCTTTTGGACCTATTTCTGATAATGCGGGTGGTATTGCAGAGATGAGCGAACAAGAACCAATAGTACGTGAACGTACTGATATTTTAGATTCTGTAGGGAATACGACGGCTGCAACTGGAAAAGGATTCGCTATTGCATCTGCTGCCTTAACTTCCTTAGCACTTTTTGCTGCCTATGTAACTTTTACGGGAATAGACGGAATTAATATATTTAAAGCACCGGTACTAGCGATGCTATTTGTAGGTGGAATGATTCCAGTTGTATTCTCTGCCTTGGCTATGAATGCAGTAGGGAAAGCGGCCATGGAGATGGTGGAAGAAGTAAGAAGACAGTTTAGAGAGATTCCTGGAATTATGGAAGGCACAGGAAAACCAGAATACGATAAATGTGTTGCCATTTCTACAAAAGCTTCTTTAAAAGAAATGATGCTTCCTGGATTGTTAACTATTGGATTCCCATTGGTGATTGCTTTTCTTCCTATGGCTTTTGGAATGGATAACCAAGCTATTGCAGAAATGCTTGGTGGGTATATGGCAGGAGTTACCGTAAGTGGGGTTCTTTGGGCAATTTTCCAGAACAATGCTGGTGGTGCTTGGGATAACGCTAAAAAGTCCTTTGAAGCTGGAGTAATGATTAATGGTGAAATGACTTATAAAGGTTCTGATGCTCACAAAGCGGCAGTTACTGGGGATACCGTAGGAGATCCTTTTAAAGATACTTCAGGCCCCTCTATGAACATTCTTATTAAACTTACCTGCTTAATAGGTTTGGTTATAGCACCCATCTTAGGAGGACATGCGGAAGAGGAAACAGGTTTGGCTACCGATGCGAAAGAAATCCAAGTAAAGGTAGATACAAAGAGTATTGATAATGCCAAAGCTACTATTAGCTATACCAGTGTTGAAAATGGTGAGAAAGTGACTGAAGAAATCGCTTTTGAAGGCACCTTAGAGGAAGTAATGACACAAGTAGAGGCTTTTGAAGCTACGAAAGAAGGAGTTCATGTAAATGTAGAAATAGAAGAGGAATAATAATAGTTCTTCTTTCAATAAAAAAAAGGGATGTACGTTAAAGTACATCCCTTTTTTAATAGTATTATTTTTCTAATGTTCGAATAATCCGTGAATCTCTGCATCAATTTTATTGATAACCTCTCCAAGGTGTTCAGGATTATCTACGAAGTCTAAATTATCTACATCTATAATAAGGAGATTGCCTTTTTCATAACTCTCTACCCAAGCTTCATACCGTTCATTAAGTCTGCTGAGGTAATCAATGGAAATGGTGTTTTCGTAGTCTCTACCTCGTTTGTGAATCTGATTAACCAAATTAGGAATAGAACTTCTAAGATAGATGAGAAGATCTGGGGGTTGTACCAAGCTCTCCATTAGATCAAAAAGACTCGAATAATTATTAAAATCTCTATTCGTCATTAAACCCATTGCATGAAGATTGGGTGCGAAAATATGTGCGTCTTCATAAATGGTTCTATCCTGAATAATGTTTTTACCACTTTCTCTAATCTGTAATATTTGTCTATAACGACTATTTAAGAAGTAAATCTGCAGATTAAAACTCCAACGTTCCATCTGATTATAAAAATCGTCTAAGTAAGGATTATCAACAACATCTTCAAAATGGGCTTCCCATTTGTAATGTTTGGAAAGCAATCTGGTTAGTGTGGTTTTTCCGGCTCCTATGTTTCCAGCTACGGCAATGTGCATACAATGATTTTAATGGTGTGTTGGTTTTGTTTAAAATTGGTTGGGGATACAATATACAAGATATGAATAGGATGGTAAAATCTTTGAGGGAATATCCTCCGAAAAAAATATGTTTTAAGAATATTTGGTTTTTTTTAGGGAGTAATT
Organism: uncultured Flavobacteriaceae bacterium; assembly: GCA_947500575.1. Classification (GTDB taxonomy): domain Bacteria; phylum Bacteroidota; class Bacteroidia; order Flavobacteriales; family Flavobacteriaceae; genus CANMSI01. The sequence goes on from CANMSI010000006.1 coordinate 98,190, forward strand.
AAACCAAAACCATTTAACTTGGTCTAATACATAACCAAAAACACCACACATGAGCAAAAAACTATTCTTCATTCCTTTGCTTCTTTTCGTATATCAATTTGGATTTAGTCAAGACTTTCAAGGAAAAGCAGTCTATCAAAGTAAAACGACCATGGATATGGATTTTGGCGGAAGACAAATGTCAGAAGATCAAAAGAAAATGATCAAAGAGCGTATGAAAAGTTTTTTGGAAAAATCCTTCATATTGACTTTTGACCGCACTTCTGCTACTTATTTAGAAGAAGAAAAACTGGAGCAACCTGGGGGTGGCGGAGTTAATTTTAGGGCTTTTGGTATGGGAAGTGGTAAATATTACAAAAACATTCAGGAGCAAGCTTATACCAATCAAACAGAAATGTTTGGAAAAGTATTTCTAATAAAAGATAGCCTCAAAACTTTGGACTGGAAGTTAAGTTCCGAAAGCAGAAAGATTGGAAATTATACCTGCTACAAGGCAACCGCAGTGAAAGCCGTAGATTCTACAGATTTTTCAAATTTTAGAAGACGGGGGTCAAGGGGCAACAGGGGAAGCAGAGGTACTAGAGGAACTGAAGCTGAAGCTGAAGAAACAACACAGAAACAAGATTCTACGGCAAAAGAAGACAAAGAAGATTCGTTATTCTCTCGCATCGAAATTCCAAAAGAAATAGAGATCACTGCATGGTATACTCCAGAAATCCCAATAAGTATGGGACCAGGTGAGTATTGGGGCTTGCCAGGCCTTATTTTGGAAGTAAGTTCTGGACGAACTACTATTTTGTGTTCAAAAATTGTGATGAACCCAGAAGAAAAAGTGGTCATAGAAGCTCCTACCAAGGGAAAAGAAGTAACCCAAGAAGCGTACAATAAAATAATGATGGATAAGGTGAAAGAAATGTCCGAACGTTTTGGAAGAGGCAATAGGCGTGGTAATGGTGGAGGCTTTAGAATTCGAAACTAGTGGGGCATAGTAAAACACTTCAATACGGCGTATTTTTTATATTATTTCTTCTGAGTCTTCATAGCAATGCTCAAAATATTACCATTACGGGTAGTGTTAAAGATAGTATCGGAAACCCTTTAGATATGGCCAATGTGGTTGCTGTAAATGTAGCGACCAAAGGCTTAGATGGTTTTGGGATTACTTCGCCTCAAGGCATGTATAAAATTAAGGTAAAGGCGAATACAGAATACCAGCTAAAGATTAGTTATTTAGGATTTGCGCCCAAAGAAATTCTCTTAAGAACCGAAGAAGCTGATATTGTTAAAAATGTAGTGCTTTTTCAACAAGCAGAAAATTTAGATGAAGTAGAAGTTACCTACGAAATGCCTGTTACTATTAAAGGAGATACCATTGTATATAATACAGATTCTTTTGTCTCTGGTACCGAAAAAAAATTAGAAGATGTACTTAAGAAGTTACCAGGAGTAGAAGTAAGTGATGAAGGTGAAATCCAAGTAGAAGGGAAGACGGTGAGCAAAGTAATGGTGGAAGGGAAAGACTTTTTTGATGGCGATTCTAAACTTGCTTCTAAGAATATACCTGCCAATGCATTGGATAAAATTGAAGTACTTCGTAACCATAGCGAGGTTTCCCAATTAAGAGGGGTTACTAATAATCAGGATAACGTTGCTATTAATATTAAATTAAAAGAGGGTAAAAAGAACTTTTGGTTTGGGGAAATTACCGCTGGCTTAGGGCTCGATGATCGTTATTTAGCACATCCTAAACTTTTTTATTACAGTCCAAAATACAGTTTAAATGTTTTAACTGATTTTAATAATATTGGAGAACTTCCCTTTACTGCCCGTGACTATTTTAATTTTACAGGAGGTTTTAGAAATATAATGAGAAGAGGCGGCACAAGCTTTAGGGCTTCTTCCAATGATTTGGGTATTTCAGTTCTTCAAAACAATCGGGCAAAAGCCATTGACACCAAGTTTGGGGCAATGAATTTTAGCTATGCACCAACTGCAAATTGGGACCTTAGCGGTTTTGTAATCTATTCGTATACTTCAACAGATCTAGAAACCGTGGCAAGTAGAACCTTTATTTCTACGAATCAGCAAGAAATCACAAATACACTAACAGACCAAAGTACTTCACTTGGTCTTGCCAAATTGAGTAGTAGTTATAAACCCAGTAGTAATTTTCAATTTGATTATGACGTGCTTTTAAAACTGTCAGATCAGCAAGAAGATATTAATCTAGAAACAATTTCTGATGTTACTGATAATATTGTTGAGAGAAAACGGCAAAAGCCCCTGAGTGTTAATCATAATGCTAATATATACTACACCTTAAATGAGCAAAATATTTTTGCGGTTGAAGCCCAATATTTCTATCAAGATGAAGATCCTTTTTACAATGCTATAAGAGAAATACAGCCTTTTTCAGGAATTTTACCATTAGATCAAGGACAAAGTAACTTTAATATTAATCAAGATCGGGTTGTACGCACTAATAAATTAGACGCCAAAGTGGATTATTACTTTGTTACGGGTCCTAGAAGCAATTTAAATTTCACTTTGGGAACCATTCAGAGTTTTCAAGATTTTGATTCAGAAATTTTCCAAATTCTGGACGATACGAGTCGCACAGATTTTATAGAAGATGCTTTGAATAATGATGTTTCTTATGACTTTTCGGATTTATTTTTTGGATTTCATTACAAAGTAGTTGCTGGGAAGTTTACCATTAATCCAGGATTCAGCATTCATCAATACAAAGCAACAAATACCCAACTTGGGACTCAGGTGCAGGACGATCTTTTTAATCTGGTACCAGATGTATTTGTAAACTTTCAACTAAAGCAATCAGAAAGTATTCGTTTGAACTATTCGGTTACTAGAGAATTTACGGATATCAATAAATTTGCGAGTGGATTTATCTTTAATAATTATAACTCTTTATTTCAGGGGAATAGAGATTTGGAAAGTGCACTATATCATAATGTATCGCTTAACTTTTTCAGCTTTAATATGTTTAATTTTCAAAACATATTTGCCAATTTTAGTTATAACCGACGTATTGATCCATTTAAAGGGAATAATACTATTATAGGAATTAATCAGGTAAACTCTACCATCAATTCGAATTTGGAAGATGAAATTTTATCTGGTTCGGCTAATTTTCAACGCACTTTTGGAAAAATTAAGTTAAGCACTAGAGCTTCTTTATCTTCCTCTAAACTTAATAACATAGTGAACAACCAGCCTCGACTATCCAAGTCCTTTACGCAAACTTATAGAGCTTCTGTAGCTACCAGTTTTAGAGATGCTCCAAATCTGGAAATAGGTTATAATTATACGGTAAATGATTATGATAATGGTGGTATTACTTCGAGTTTTTTTACAGATAGGCCTTTTGTAAAATTCGATGCTGCTTTTTTAAAGAATTTTATTTTCACCGCGGATTACGATTACTACCACTACCGGGATAAGGCCAATACCATAGATAACGAATATGCCTTCTTAGACACTGCTTTATCGTATCAAAAGAAAGATAGTAAATGGGAATATAGTATTGAAATAACTAATTTATTGGACAACCAAGAATTAAATCAGGATAGTTTTAACGATCTCTTTTTTAGAACCTCTTCGTACATTGTACAACCTAGATATGTGATGTTTAAGATAAAGTACGATCTATAATTTTGTCTTTAACAGATTAGCTTATACCCATAGCCACGTACATTCACTATTTGTATGTTACTATCTTTTTTTAATTTCTTACGAAGTTTTGTGATAAAAACGTCCATACTTCGTGCATTGAAAAAATCGTCATCGCCCCAAATTTTTTTTAGAATTTCTGACCTATCTAAAATGGCATTGCTTTTTTCAGTGAGATGAAACAGCAACTCGGCCTCTCTATGAGTAAGTGGTTGTGTTTCTTCTTCGAAAACTAAGGTTTGTTTGGTATAGTTAAATAGGTAGTTTCCAATTGTTATATGATTTTTAGCCTGTTTTAGCTGAGATCTATTTAAAAGAGCATGAATCCTAACAATCAATTCTTCCATACTAAAAGGTTTTTTTAAATAATCATTACCCCCATGTTCAAAACCCTCTATAACATCTTTAGTTTGTGATTTTGCTGTTAGAAAAATAATAGGAATGCTACTATCTTCTTTGCGAATTTCTTTGGCTAATGTAAACCCATCTTTTTTTGGCATCATTACATCGAGTACCAAAAGATCTGGTTTTTTTATTTGATATATCCGTAACGCTTCTTCTCCGTTCTTGCAAAAGAGGACCTCAAAATCTCTGGTTTCTAAACTTTCCTTAACAATTAGACCAAGTGCGGGTTCATCTTCCGCTAAAAGTATTTTTATAGATTCTTTCATAAAACTACTTTAAAGATGGTATTACTTGCATGAGGTATTAAGTGTACATTGCCTCCATGCTTTTCAATAATTTTTCTTGTGTAGAATAGACCAATTCCAAAACCCTTTACATCGTGTTGGTTCCCCGTAGGCACGCGGTAGAATTTGTCAAATATTTTTTCTGCCTGACTTTTATCTAAGTTGCCTCCATTATCTATCACCGTAATTTCATGAGTATTTAAAAGGGAACTTAAATGCACCTCTACCGTATCTCCTCCGTATTTCAAAGCATTGTCAATAAGATTGGAAATAGCATTCTCGAAATGAAAAGGATCTACCATGGTTTCAAAAGTGGAAACATTGGATTTAAAAGCAATACTTTTTTCCTTAAAGAATAATTGGTATTTCTCTACAATACTTTGAAGCATAAAAACTAAGTCTGTAGATTCTTTGTTTAGTATAAGTTTATCGCTATCTAAGGTTGCAGTCTCTAATAGTTTTTCTACCATTTGATGCAGTTTTTTAAGTTGCTGGTTAGAGATATCTAGATAGGCTTTAGTTTTCCCGGGATCATTGGCAGTGTTGAAATTTTGAATGCCTTCAACAGCAGCAGAAACTGTAGCAATGGGCGTTTTAAATTCGTGCGTAATATTACTAATAAGATCATTTTTAATTTCTGCTAACTCTTTCTGTTTATTTATGACGCGCAGCAGATAAAACAGACAGGCAATTATACTTGCTGAAAGTAAGAGCGATAATAAAATACCTGTAAGACTTCTTTTAAGAATTGTCAAGGTAGGATTGGAAAAGAAGAGTTGTAATTTTTCGGAATAAGGTAAATAGGTAGTTTTTGCAAAAGTGTTTAGTTGAAAAGAAGTGGCGTTGTCAAGATTGAAACTATCTACCATAGCATCTTCTTTAAAATGCTTTAGAGCATAGGTAATCTGGATGTCTTTACGTTTAAATTCACTTTGAAGCAAGGTGTCTAGTTTTTCAAAATTCAGGGAATCCCGAATAATGGATACAATAATTTTATTTGCAAGATTTTGTAAACCTTTAATACTATCAACCACGCCCTTACCTTTAAAAACCGAAACAGAAGAATAATGTCCGGGTCGCATGGAGCTTATACCTCTAGAAGAATCTAACATCTGGGTAAACCCTCTAATATCGGCAGTGTATTCAATACTGTCTGACTGGATTTCGAAAAAGGTTGAATCTTTGTGAAACTGATCCCAGGTTAGATTGTGTTGAATATCTAATTGAATGCTATCATTGGAATCTTCGATAAATGCAAAGAAATCCGTTTTGGCTAAATCGGCATAATAGGCTTCCAAACCATTGTCCAGGCTAATTTGTACCTCATTGATTAAGCGTTGTTTATTCACCTTGTAGTTCTGTATATTCCAATACAACTGAATAGCAATAGTAACCACAATAGTGGCGCTTATAAAATAAATAAGTGATTTGTAGTTTTTTTGTCCCACATATCAAAAGTAAGAACAATAGCTGGGGAATATCCTATCGGTTAACACTCGTTAACACTGGTTAACCTTGTTTGCCCAAGATATGCTTCAAATTTGTGATGTAATTGTTCAACTAAAACGCATAGAAATGAAAACAACATCACTTTTTTTGGTTCTGCTATTCATCAGTTTTACTACAGGAGCTTTTGCTCAAGAGTTTACTGGGGTTGCCACTTATAAGACAGATATGAAAATGTCTATTACAATGGATAGTACGAAAACTACCTCCGATCAGCAAAGCCTCATCAATGAGCAAATTTCTTTGGCCATGCAAAAAGACTATGAGCTCACTTTTACTAAATCTGAGTCCAATTGGAAGGAAATCCAAGAGTTAGACAAAATGTCTGGACCTAGCAGTGGTATTCAAATTCAGATGGTTGGAATGGGCGGAGGCGTAGATGGCCTCTTGTATAAAAATACCAAGGATAAGACACGTTTAGAAACTACAGACGCTTTTGGGAAACTTTTTTTAGTCTCTGGTGAACTCACTCCTTTTGAATGGGAATTAACTTCAGAAACTAAACAAATAGGGAGTTACAGTTGTTATAAAGCAATAGCCAAACGTGAAGTTACAGAAATGCATATTTCAGAGGTGAACGGGGAACGCGAAGAGGAAGAGAAAACCCATACCCAAACGATCACTGCTTGGTATGCACCAGAAATTCCGGTAAGTCATGGACCAGAATCCTATTGGGGTTTGCCAGGTTTAATCTTAGAAGTTAGCAACGGTAGCAGAGTAATGGTTTGTAGTAAGGTAGTTCTTAACCCTGAAGAAAAAGTGGCGGTAGAAATCCCATCAAAAGGAAAAAAAGTGACCTCCGAACAATATGAGGAAATTATGGAAGAACAGGCAAGAAAGATGAACAAAATGTATGGAGGTGGAAAGAAAAAAGGCAAAAACAATTCCTCTTTTGAAATTCGAATAGACGGATAGTAAATAGCATCCTAGTTTTAAATTCCAAAAACATCAATCAAAAATGAACAGAATACTCATCACCTTTTTGGTAGGGCTAGGATGCTTTTGCCATAATTTAAATGCGCAGAAGATAAGCTTAGAAGGAAAAGTATTAGATAGTTTACAACAGCCCTTAGAATTAGCAAACGTACTTGCAATTAATAAAAATTCTAAAGCAATTGCTTCTTACGGGATTACAGATAGCGAGGGGAAGTTTAAACTCTTTTTGAAAAAAGATAGCGTATATATTTTAAAAGCCAGTTATCTAGGTTTTGAAACATTTCAAGAAGAATTCAAAGCTACTGATTCGCAAAGCAAAACCCTTATTCTAAAACCTGCAGCCAACCAATTGGAAGGTGTGGAATTGGTAGAAGAATTTCCCGTAACGGTTAACGGAGATACCATTACCTATAGAACCGATGCTTTTACTACTGGTAAGGAGAAAAAACTGGAAAATGTGTTAGAGCAATTACCAGGTTTTGAAATTGACGATGAGGGGCAAATAAAAGTTCAAGGAAAAGAAGTGAGCAAGGTATTGGTGGAAGGGAAAGAGTTTTTTGATGGCGATACTAAAATGGCTACCAAAAACATTCCTGCCAATGCTGTTGATAAGGTACAGGTACTCAGAGATTTTAATGAAATTGGACCATTGAAGGGTGTGAATAATAGCGATGCTTTAGCACTAAATATAAAATTGAAAGATGGTAAAAAGAATCTATGGTTTGGAGATGTTTCAGTAGCCGCAGGCCCCCAAGAGCGTTATTTGGCGCATCCTAATCTTTTTTATTACTCTACCAAGCTCAGTGTTAATTTTATAGGAGATTTAAATAATATTGGAGAACAGGCATTTACCTTAAGAGATTACTTTAGATTTAGTGGAGGTCTATCTAGTTTGGGAAGAAGATCGGGTTCTTCGGTGAACCTTTCTAGTGATGATATTGGTTTATCGCTATTACAAAATAACAGAGCCCTAAATGTAGCATCTAAATTGGGAGCGCTTAATTTTACCTATACTCCTAATAAAAAGATAAGTTTTACGGGTTTCGGAATTGTATCTGGTGTTAAAACAGATCTGTCTAGCGTTTCGCAGCGTACCTATATCAGAGAAGAGGGGAATAATGAAGAGTTACTATCTTCTAATGTATTGCAAGAGAATACCGCGGGTCTATTAAAGTTCTCCACTACCTATACGCCCAATGCTAAATGGTATGTAAACTACGACGGTTTTGTAAAGGGGTCGGATATTAGAGATCAAAACCAATTAAATTCTAATTTTGATAGTTTTAATAATGACATTAGATCTATTAATACTAGAAGACCCTTTTCTGTAGAGCAGTTGCTGAATGCTTTTTATGCAAAAAACGATAATAATATTTTTTCTTTTGAAACTACCCATCTCTATAAAAGACAGCGACCCGACTATGATCTATTGACAACACAACAACCTTTTCCTGGAAGCATACCCCTGTTAGGAGAAAATCCGTTTAATCTTTTTCAAAATAAGGAAGTTTTTACAAATGTGTTAGATGCAGAACTTAATTATTATAGAGTATTGAATGCAACAAATCATATAAGCTTTAAAGCCGGAATTAGTGTCAATAATCAACGCTTAACATCTAATTTGACAGAGCGTTTAGAGGATGGAACAGAAAATATCCTAGATGAAACCACCTTTGGGAATGATACCACTTTCGACTTCTTAGATGTATATTTCGGTATTGGTTATCGTGTAAAATTTGGAAAGCTGGTGGTAAGTCCTGGACTTAACTTTCACATGTATAATACAGAAAATGCCCAAGGAGGATCAGTATTTGAATTAGACAAAACCCTATTGCTACCCAGGCTAAGAGCAAAGTATGAGATTAATAGTTCGCAAAGCGTGCAATTAAATTATGATATTCAGGCAGAGTTTAGCGATATCCAAAATTTTGCCTCAGGAGTTCAGCTTAGTGGCTATAACCGTCTTTTTTCGGGAAATCCTAATTTAAGAAACGCGTGGTATCATAATGCTACTTTGAACTACTTCAATTTTAGTGGGTTTAATTTTACCAATATTAATGGTGGACTTAGCTATCAAAAGCGCTATGATAATATAGGAACTACAGTAAATTTTTTAGGATTAGACAGGGTAGCGAGTCCCATTAATATTGATGCACCTAACGAAACGCTTTCACTTTTTGGTAGTTACGAAAGAAGATTTCCGTTTTTGAAAGGTAAATTTGAAGCCAGAGTTGCCTATAGTAAGTTTAACAATGAGATAGATGGTGCTAGCAATTTTAATAGATCATTTAATCAGCAATATAAACTAGCATTGGAAACCAGGTTTAAAGAAGCGCCTAATGTAGAGATAGGTTTTGAAAAAATATGGAACGATTATGCCAGTGCTACCATAAATAATAGGTTTGTTACCAATAGGCCATTTGCCAATATAGAAGCCTATTTTCTAAATGGCTTTGCGATTACCGCAGACTACCAATACAATGCATATAAAAACACCAATGGAGGTAGTACTAGTTATTATGATTTTTTAAATGCAAGCCTCTTCTATCAGAAAGAAGACAGTCATTGGGAATTTAAAATTCAGGCCCTAAATCTATTAAATACCACTTCGATACGCCAAGATTCTTTTTCTAATAACCTAATTAGCACCTATGAGTACCTAGTGCAACCCCGGTATTTTGTTTTAGGGATTACATATGAACTTTAATTCTTAATGGTTTTAGAATGCTCTTCATTGGATCATTTATGGAAATCTTAACACCATCATTTTGCTAACAAAAGCATTTCCGCTACTTTTGTCCTTCAATAAAAAAAAGAGGACAGATTTGACTGATTGCAACCTCAAAAAAATGCTAAAGCAGTTGCTGTTGAATAGAAGGTTCAACACCAGTTACTTTCGCTTGCAATCGTCGGTATTTTTTCCTTGTTTATAATCTATAAGAGAAGCCATGGCGTATTTATTTACTTCAGAATCTGTTAGCGAAGGACATCCAGATAAAATTGCAGATCAGATTAGTGATGCATTACTAGATCATTTTTTGGCCTTTGATCCCGAAAGCAAAGTAGCATGTGAAACCTTGGTAACCACAGGGCAGGTGGTATTGGCAGGGGAAGTAAAGAGCGCTACTTATTTAGATGTGCAGGGTATTGCCAGAGATGTGATTAATAAAATTGGATATACTAAGGGTGCCTACCAATTTAGTGGAGATTCCTGTGGAGTAATTTCTTTAATTCACGAGCAATCGCAAGATATTAATCAAGGGGTAGATAGAGGTGCAAAAGAAGAGCAGGGTGCTGGTGACCAAGGAATGATGTTTGGTTATGCCACTAAAGAAACGGCTAATTATATGCCATTGGCTTTAGACATTTCTCATAAAATTTTACAGGTATTAGCGGATCTTAGGAAAGATGGCACCGAAATTTCTTATTTGAGACCAGACGCTAAGGCGCAGGTAACCATTGAGTATTCTAATGCCAACATACCGCGAAGAATAGATACGATCGTAATTTCTACCCAGCACGACCCTTTTGAAGCGGATGATAGCGTGATGCTGACAACAATTAAAGAAGATCTTATTGGAATCTTAATGCCGAAGGTAATTGCTCAATTCCCCGAAAATGTTCAGGCTTTGTTCGATGCAAATATTACCTACCATATTAACCCAACAGGAAAATTTGTTATTGGAGGCCCGCATGGCGATACAGGGCTCACGGGAAGAAAAATTATAGTAGATACTTACGGCGGAAAAGGAGCGCATGGAGGAGGTGCTTTTAGTGGAAAAGACCCTAGTAAGGTAGACCGAAGTGCAGCTTATGCCGCAAGGCACGCTGCTAAGAATTTGGTAGCGGCAGGGGTTGCAGATGAGATTTTGGTGCAGGTAAGTTACGCGATTGGTGTTGTAGAACCTACTTCTATTTTTGTAGACACTTATGGGACTTCAAAACTGAATTTGAGCGATGGGGAAATTGCTCAAAAAGTAAGTGCATTATTTGATATGCGTCCTTTTGCCATCGAAGAACGATTAAAACTTCGAAATCCTATTTATTTAGAGTCTGCTGCTTACGGACATATGGGAAAAGAGCCAAAGATGGTAACCAAAGTTTTTGAATCCCCATACAATGGAAAGGTAGAAATGGAAGTAGAATTATTTACTTGGGAAAAGTTAGATGCTGTAGCTGAAGTTAAAGCTGCGTTTGGGATTTAGTTTTTTAGTCATTAACGAGGAACGTAATGCCGAAGTAATCTCTTGAATTCTTATTTTGATCATAAGATTGAGTTATCTTTTTAAAAGATTCGCAATGACCCTAAACATAAATTTCTTTTAAAAAATTAGGAAATTAAAATTTTCCGGCCTTATATTTGTCCTTCAAAGTTCAAACACATATTGAATCGTTATCAAGAAAGGTGAAGGGAATAGACCCTATGAAGCCTTAGCAACCCTTTGTTCTATACAAAGAAGGTGCTACATTCTATCATGCAGATGCATGGCAGATAACACAGAAACCAATTTCTAATTGGTATGTTTCTCCTTCTTATAACTTTTTGATTTTGCTGCTAGCCATGAAATGGAGCAGTTCGTGTTTTTATATTATTAATTTAAAAAAACGAAGTCATGAGTGATCAAAAATTTTCAACAAATGCCCTTCACGCCGGTCACGATACCAAGGCAACGGCAGGGACAAGAGCAGTACCTATTTATCAAAGCACGGCCTATGTATTCAATGATACGGACCATGCTGCGAATGTATTTTCCTTGGCAGAACCTGGTTTTATTTATACCAGATTGAACAATCCTACCAATGATATTTTGGAACAGCGTTTAGCCGCACTAGAGGGAGGTATTGCAAGTGTGGTAACTGCTTCTGGTACAGCCGCTATTTCTACCGCCTTATTGGTCTTATTAAAATCTGGAGATCATATCGTAGCTTCCAATAGTCTGTATGGAGGCACTTATAATTTATTAAGTGTAACCTTACCTCGTTTCGGAATCACAACCACTTTTGTAGACCCTTCGGATCCTACTAATTTTGGAAGGGCAGTTCAAGAAAATACCAGAGCAGTATTTGTAGAATCTCTAGGGAATCCTAAGCTAGACGTTTTGGACTTAAAGGCAATTGCTTCGGAAGCAAAAAGTGCAAAAGTGCCTTTTATTGTAGATAATACGGTAGCTACTCCGGCTCTTTTAAATCCTATAGCGCATGGAGCAAATATTGTGATTCATTCGCTTACCAAATATATTAATGGAAATGGTACGGCTCTAGGAGGGGCAATTATTGATGCTGGTACTTTTGATTATAGTAATGGGAAGTTTCCAGAGTTTACAGAACCATCTGCAGGATATCACGGATTGGTCTATCATGAGGCATTAGGCCCTGCTGCTTTTATTGCCAAGGTGCGCATAGAAGGTTTAAGAGACCATGGCGCTGCTTTAAGTCCCTTCAATGCTTTTCAGATCATTCAGGGACTAGAAACATTGGAAGTGCGTATTAAAAAGCATAGCGAAAATGCCTTGGCTTTGGCACAATGGTTAGAGGGAAGAGATGAGGTAGCTTGGGTAAATTATCCAGGCTTAGCAAGCAGTAAATTTAAAGCTCAAGCGGATGCCTACTTACCTAAAGGACAAAGCGGTATAGTCACTTTTGGAGTAAAAGGTGGATTTGAATCTGCAAAAAAGGTAACGGATGCAACCAAAGTGTTTTCTCTGTTAGCCAATATTGGTGATACCAAATCCCTGATTATTCATCCTGCTAGCACAACGCATCAACAATTGGATGAAGCCGCCCAAGTAGCTACAGGAGTAAGCCAAGATTTAATTCGACTATCTGTAGGCTTGGAAAACATAATAGATTTAACGGCAGACTTAGAACAGGCATTTACTAGTATTGATGCTGCTATTTTATCTTAATGAATTATAGAATAGGGGAGTGTCACTTTATTGCAAATAAGTGACCTCCTTATAATGCAACATATCCTATGCTAGAGCATCTTAAAATCACTAATTATACCACACATGGTGGCAGTACTCAAGACATTTCGTTGTCGTATCAAATTTTTGGTCCGCCTTTACATACGGCTCCAATCGTTTTGGTGAATCATGCGCTTACGGGTAATTCGGAAGTCGCAGGAAAAACTGGCTGGTGGTCTGCCTTAATAGGAAATGGAAAGTGTATAGATACTAGAAAGTACACCGTATTGGCATTTAATATTCCGGGCAATGGGTATGATAGTTTTGTCATAGATAATTACAAAGATTTTGTAGCCAAAGATATTGCCCAATTATTTTTAGAAGGGTTGAGATTACTAAAAATTACGAAGCTCTATGCGATGATTGGGGGGTCTTTGGGCGGAGGTATTGCTTGGGAAATGGCGGCATTAGACACTAATTTAGCAGAGCACCTAATTCCTGTTGCTTCGGACTGGAAATCTACAGATTGGCTAATTGCTAATTGCCAGATACAAGAACAATTTTTGACTAATTCTAAACAACCAGTGCATGATGCAAGAATGCATGCTATGTTATGTTATAGAACACCAGAATCTTTTAAAGAACGATTTCATCGCAGTACGAACGATTCGTTGCAGGTTTTCAATGTAGAGAGCTGGTTGTTACATCATGGCGAAAAATTACAAGAAAGATTTCAATTGTCGGCTTATAAATTGATGAATCAGTTGTTAAAAACTATTGATGTCACCAGAGATGGTGAAGAAGGCTTTATAGCCTTGCAACAGAGCACTACCAATATTCATATCATTGGGGTAGATTCTGATTTGTTTTTTACTGCCAAAGAGAATAAAGAGACTTTTAAACGTTTGGCCCAAGCTAATAGCAATGTCACCTATGGTGAAATAGAATCATTACATGGTCATGATGCTTTTTTAATAGAGTTTGAGCAATTGGAAGAGTTGCTCAAAAATGTGTTTCCAAAAAATGGAAAAACGAATAAAATTAAGGTACTAAAATTTGGAGGGAAATCACTTTCCAATGGAGAAGGGCTTGGGCGCGTTCTACAGATAGTAGAAACGAAAATAGCACAAAAAGAAAATATTGCTTTGGTATTGTCTGCTAGGGAAAAAGCAACTAACCAGTTAGAAAGTATACTGAAGAAAGCAGCAAAAGGGAAGCCATATGTGAAAGACTTTGAGGCATTTGAGAAATATCAAAAGCATAGCTTTAAAAATATTAACCTTTCTAGCGAATTTGCTGAGCTGGCAAAGTTGTTCGAAGGAGTTGCTTTACTAGGAGATTATAGCGCTAAAATAAAGGATCAAGTATTGGCATATGGGGAGGTGATTTCGGCAAAACTGCTTACTAAGCTTTTAATTGGTAAGGGCATCAAAGCACATTTAATTGATACCAGAGATTTTATTAAAACAGATACCTCTTTCGGAAACGCCAAAGTGTTGGAGACACTTTCTAAAGATTATATTTTAAAGGAGTTCTCTAAATTAGAAGGAGACTGTGTTCCTGTGATTACAGGGTTTATTGCTTCTAATGAAGCAGGCGAGACTACTACTTTAGGTAGAAATGGAAGTAATTATACTGCTGCATTGTTAGCGAATTTTTTAAATGCGGAGGAATTGCAGAACTATACCCATGTGGATGGTATTTTTACGGCAAATCCCGATTTTGTTCCAGATGCGCAACGAATTGCAAATCTCTCGTACTCTGAAGCCAATGAATTAGCAAACTTTGGAGCTACTATATTGCACGCAAAAACCATCATTCCTTTAATTGAAAAGAACATTCCACTTCGTATTTTAAATACATTCAATAACGACAACGCGGGTACGCTTATTAGTGCTAAGAGCAGTAAAGATGGGATAAAATCTTTATCTGTTAGTGACGATGTGACCTTGGTAAATCTAGAGGGACGAGGTTTACTTGGAAAAGTAGGAGTAGATGCCAGGATTTTTAAATCTTTAGGTGAAAATGACATTAGCGTAAGCATCATTTCTCAAGGTTCTTCGGAAAGGGGAATAGGTCTTGTGGTGGCATCTGAAAAAGCATCTAAAGCGAAAAAAGCCTTGGAAAAGGAGTTTAAGCACGATTTCCAATCCAAAGATATCAATAGAATTACGGTCATTGAAGATGTTTCTGTGATTTCCATTGTAGGGCAAGACTTGAGTACCTTTCATAAACCCTATAATGCACTTATTAAAAACCAAGTAGTTCCTTTGCTATTGAACAATACAGTTTCTGGGAGAAATGTAAGTTTAGTGGTAAAAAAATCAATTTTAAACAAGGCCCTTAATGTGGTTCATGGGCAAATTTTTGGAATCAATAAAAAAGTAAACCTTGCTATTTTTGGACATGGAAATGTTGGGGGAACACTAGTAGATCAAATTTTAAAATCGGCCAAGAAAATAGAAGAAAGAAAAAATATTCAACTCAATATTTTTGCGCTGGCAAATTCTAAAAACCTGTTGCTGAATAAAAATGGAGCTCCAAAGAATTGGAAATCGGCTATTCACAAGAAAGGGATACCGTATTCCATTAAGCGAGTGTTAGCTTTTGCCAAAGAACATCATTTAGAGAATTTAATAGCTATAGATAATACCGCCAGCGAAGATTTTGTAGCAAACTATTTTGAGTTCGTGGAAAATGGATTCGATTTAGTATCCTCTAATAAGATTGCCAATACTTTAGGTTTTGATTATTATCAAATTTTGAGAGAAGAACTTCTAAAAAATCAGAAGAAGTACCTCTATGAAACCAATGTAGGTGCTGGTCTACCTTTGATAGATACTATTAAATTGTTGCACCTATCTGGCGAAAATATAACACGGATCAAAGGAGTGTTTTCTGGTTCTTTAAGTTATATTTTTAATACGTTTTCAGAAGTAAACGCCCCCTTTTCTTTTATTTTAAAGGAGGCCATGAAAAAAGGATATACAGAACCAGATCCAAGAGAAGATTTATCTGGGAACGATGTGGGAAGAAAATTATTGATTTTGGCTAGAGAGTTAGACTTGCGAAATGAATTTTCGGATATTAAAATACAAAACCTTATTCCAAGCGTATTACAAGAAGGAAATGTGGATGAATTTTTACGGCATTTAGAAATTTTGGACGATACTTTTAATGAGATTAAAAAAATACAAAAACCAGGACATGTGCTAAGGTATGTTGGCGAATTATCTGGAGATTTACAAAAAGAAAAAGGAGTTTTAGAAGTAAAGCTCATATCGGTGCCAAAAGAAAGTACTTTAGGGCAGGTGAAGGGGTCGGACTCTATCATTGAGATTTATACCGAATCTTATGGAAAAAATCCATTGGTGATTCAAGGAGCAGGAGCTGGGGCCGCTGTAACCGCTAGAGGTGTTTTCGGAGATATTTTAAGAATCGCAGAACAAAGCTAATAATAGAATGAAACAACCTAAGAACAAATTTGAAACTGAGGCCATACGCACGCAGATGGAACGCACAAAATTTTTAGAGCATTCTAGTCCAATGTACCTCACTTCAAGTTTCGTATTTGAAGATGCAGAAGATATGAGGGCATCCTTTGCAGAAGAAAAAGATAGAAATATCTATTCTAGGTACTCCAACCCCAATTCTTCAGAGTTTATAGAGAAAGTCTGTAAAATGGAAGGGGCAGAAGCTGGTTTTGCCTTTGCTTCTGGAATGGCTGCTGTATTCTCTACTTTTGCAGCCTTATTGGATAGTGGTGACCATATTATATCTGCAAGAAATATCTTTGGATCTACGCATACGCTTTTTACGCAGTTTCTTCCAAAATGGGGTATCAATACTAGTTATTTTGAGATAAAAAATTTGGAGAGTATAGAAGCAATGATTACGCCCAAAACCAAGGTGATCTATGCAGAATCGCCCACGAATCCTGGAGTAGATATTTTAGATTTACAAGTGCTAGGGAATATAGCAAAGAAGCATCAACTGCTTTTGGTGATCGATAATTGTTTTGCTTCTCCTTACTTACAGCAGCCTATTAAATACGGTGCAGATTTGGTGATTCATTCCGGAACAAAGCTTATGGATGGTCAAGGCAGAGTCCTCGCAGGTATTACAGTAGGGAGTGAGGAACTTATTGATAAAATTTACCGCTTTTCTAGAATTACAGGACCCGCCTTATCGCCTTTCAATGCTTGGGTATTATCCAAAAGTTTGGAAACATTGGCCCTAAGAGTAGATCGTCACTGTGAGAACGCTTTGAAATTAGCAGAATTTTTAGAAGCACATTCCAGCGTGAATTGGGTAAAGTATCCTTTTTTAAAATCGCATCCGCAATATAAGATTGCAAAAAAACAGATGAAAGCAGGTGGCTGTGTGGTCGCTTTTGAAATTCAGGGTGGACTTAAAGCTGGACAAAAGTTCTTTAATAGTATTCAATTACTATCCCTTTCCGCTAACTTAGGGGATGCTAAAAGTATTGTAACACACCCCGCTTCAACTACGCATAGCAAATTGTCTGTGGAAGATAGGATAGCCGTGGGAATTACGGATGGAACCGTGAGAGTATCGGTAGGGCTGGAACATATAGATGATATTATAAAGGATATATCTCAAGCACTTGCTGCCATTTAAAAGAACAAATGAAAGTAGAAATTATTCCATTTGAGAGTAGATACGCTAAAGATTTTGCGCAACTGAATATAGCATGGTTAGAAAAGTACTTCGCGGTAGAACCCCATGATTCTGAACTTATGGAACAATGCGAGGATACCATTATAAAACCAGGAGGACATATTTTTTTTGCAAGAGTAGGCGACAAGATTGCAGGGACCTTTTCGCTGATCAAAATTGAGGAAGGTATCTATGAATTAGGTAAAATGGCAGTTTCTCCGAGCTTTCAAGGACTAAAAATTGGTCAGCAATTAATGCAACATTGTATCGATTTTTCTATAAGTAATGGCTGGAAAATGTTACAATTGTATTCACATACCAGTTTGGAAAACGCCATTTATATTTATAAAAAGTTTGGCTTTGTAACCATTCCTATGGAAGAAATACCTCCTTACGATAGGAGTAATATAAAAATGGAGAGAAGACTATAGTCCATCCCTGTTTATAGGATTTGTTGATAATTTCCTATATTCGTAAGATGCTATCCAAAAAAACCAAATACGGGCTTAAGGCACTTACGTTTCTAGCGTTGCAAAAGGATAGAGAGCCTGTGCAAATTGCAGAAATCGCAAAGCAGGAAAATATCTCGCAAAAGTTTTTGGAGAGTATCTTACTTTCGCTCAGAAAAACTGGTTTTTTGGGATCTAAGAAGGGAAAAGGAGGGGGCTATTACCTAATAAAAGATCCTGAAGAAATCCAAATGACCTCCGTAATCCGTGTGCTAGAGGGGCCCATAGCTTTGGTTCCCTGTGTGAGTCTTAATTTCTACGAAAAATGCGACGATTGCCCGGATGAACGCGTCTGCTCTGTTCATAAATTAATGCTACAAGTTAGGGACAGTGCTTTAGAGGTATACCGTTCCAATACCTTGGCAGATTTAATTTCTTAATGTTCTTCATGCTTTACTGAAAATATGATAATTGAAATCTAAAAATTCAATTAATCTACTAAAACTATAGGATAAATGTAATATTTATGTTTTTTTAACGTCTTAGAATACAAAATAATAGTATTTTTGATTATCCTATTAAATCTATGGGGTAATTAATTATAGTTTTAAGAATGATTACAGACCAATTCATTTTAAATAAAAAGTCGACCAATGCAAGCTATAAAACGGATAAAAAATCCGAGAAACCTGCAAGAAGCGTTGTAAAATCTATTAGCTGGCGCATAATAGGTACTTTGGATACAATTCTTATCTCCTGGTTTGTTACTGGGACACTAGCGGTGGCATTTTCTATAGGTATTGTAGAACTTTTTTCTAAAATGATTTTGTATTTTTTTCACGAACGTATTTGGAATAATATTAGTTGGGGGAAATAAATGCGGCAATTATTTCAATGGATATAAAATGACCATATGAGTTTTACAGAAGAACAGATTAAGAATTTAAATGCTCAGTTCAAGGGAATTCCTCCTGAAGAAATCATTTCTTGGGCCATACAGTATGGGAACAAAGCAGTGGTTACCACCAACTTTAGACCTTATGAGGTAGCTATCCTACATGCCGTAACGGATGTAGATCGTAGTATTCCGGTAATTTGGTGCGATACAGGATACAATACCCCAAATACCTATAAACATGCGGAAGAACTTACAAACTTATTGGGATTAAATATCCATTTATATGTTCCAAAACAAACAGCTGCGCATAGAGATTCCATAATGGGCATTCCTGGAATTGAAGACGCTAGGCATGCTAAGTTTACGGAGCAAGTGAAGCTAGAACCTTTTAGAAGAGCAATGTTAGAACATAAGCCAGATGTTTGGTTTACGAATCTTAGAAAAGGACAGACAGCACTTAGAGATACCTTAGATATTTTAAGTTTAAGTAAAGACGGAACGCTAAAAGTAAGTCCATTTTATCATTGGAATGATGCACAACTAGATGCCTATTTAAACGAACACAATTTACCCAATGAGCATCGGTATTTTGACCCAACAAAAGTTTTAGAGCACAGAGAATGTGGATTGCATACCTAAGTCGAGTACACTAAGACAAAGAAATATCCCTAAATAGATTTCATAAAAATATGTTACATACCCTATCAGCTGTATTGGAGAAAGAAGTGGAAGAAGCTTCTTTAAAGACTTTAAGAATTAATGCATTGGAAAATGAGGCTATCTATATTTTCAGAGAAGTAGCAGCGCAATTTGAGAAACCAGTGCTTCTGTTTTCGGGAGGAAAAGATAGTATTACCTTGGTAAGGCTAGCCCAAAAAGCTTTTTACCCCGGAAAAATTCCTTTTCCATTAATGCATATAGATACTGGACATAATTTTCCAGAAACTATTGCTTTTAGAGATCAATTAGTAAAAGAGTTAGGGGTAGAATTGATTGTAAGAAATGTTCAAGATTCCATTGATCAGGGGAAGGTAATTGAAGAGACTGGCAAGTATGCGAGTAGAAATAGTTTACAAACCACTACACTCCTAGATGCAATAGAAGAATTTAAGTTCGATGCTTGTATGGGTGGAGCCAGAAGGGATGAAGAAAAAGCACGAGCCAAAGAGCGTATATTTTCAGTTAGGGACGATTTTGGGCAGTGGGATGAAAAGAACCAAAGACCGGAACTCTTTGATATGCTCAATGGAGAAATAGAAATTGGACAGAATGTTCGGGTTTTTCCTATTAGTAATTGGACAGAATTGGATGTTTGGAGCTATATCCAAAAAGAGAAGATAGAAATCCCTTCCATTTATTTTGCCCATAAAAGAGCGGTTTTCATGAGAGATGGACTCATCTGGTCTGCAGAAGATGAGGTGGTTTTTAGAGCAGAAGATGAACTGGTAGAAGAAAAAATGGTCCGTTTTAGAACCGTTGGAGATATGTCTTGTACTGCTGCAGTACTATCCTATGCGGATACGATAGATAAGGTGGTAGCAGAAATTAGAGAATCCAAAATATCAGAGAGAGGGGCTCGTATCGATGACAAACGTTCAGAAGCTGCCATGGAAAAGCGGAAACAACAAGGATACTTTTAAAAGAAGAATACAAACAAGAGAATAGCCAGTAAGAAACATGGAAGTACTAAAAATAGCAACAGCAGGTAGTGTAGATGATGGTAAAAGTACCCTCATAGGAAGATTGCTTTATGATACCAAATCCTTAACCGATGATAAGCTAGAAGCAATTAAAAAAAGCAGCGAACAAAGAGGATACGACTACCTCGATTTTTCTTTGGCAACAGACGGTCTGGTGGCAGAAAGAGAGCAGGGGATCACCATAGATGTGGCTCATATTTATTTTTCTACACCCACTAAAAGTTATATTATCGCAGATACTCCTGGGCATGTAGAGTATACCAGAAATATGGTTACAGGCGCTTCTACCTCTCAGGTAGCGATTATTCTGATTGATGCTAGAAGGGGAGTAATAGAGCAAACCTACCGTCACTTTTTTATAAACAACTTACTGAGAGTTAAAAATGTGATTGTTGCGGTAAATAAGATGGATTTAGTAGACTATGACGAGACCATTTTCGAGGATATTAAAAGAGACTTCGAAGCTTTAAATCAGAAAAGTACCTATGCGGAGCAGCAATTAAGTTATATTCCTGTGAGTGCACTTAAAGGAGATAACGTGGTCTCAAAAACGGAGACTATGCCGTGGTATAATGGCGATACAATCTTAGAGCATCTGGAAAAATTGGAAACAACGGATGTTTTTGATGGAGAACAAGTGCGTTTCCCTATTCAGACAGTTATTCGTCCTAAAACTACAGATTTTCACGATTTTAGAGGCTATGCTGGTAAAATTTACGGTGGAAGTCTTAAAGTTGGAGATACGGTTACCGTACTACCTTCATTAACGCAATCTAGAATAAAGGAGATCTATTTTTTTGATCAAACCTACAAGGAAGCGATAGCAGGAAGTTCTGTCAATATTACCTTAGAGGACGATATCAATATCACCAGGGGAGATATGTTAGTAAAAACGAATGAACTTCCCAAAGTAGAAAAACACATAAGAGCTACGGTCTGCTGGATGGATGGAAAGCAGCTTGCATCCGGAGCTAAATATATTATTCAGCATAATACCAATAAAGTATTATCTAAAATAGATGCTGTTCATAATGTAATTGCAACTGATTATTCAGGTGTAGATATCACTAAAAATCAACTGGCATTGAATGAAATTGGGGAGGTAAGTATTAGATTAAGCAAACCTATTTATTACGATGCTTATAAAAATCATAAGTCAAATGGTGCCTTTATTTTAATAGATGCTCATACCAATGCCACGGCGGGTGTAGGCTTTATTAATTAATCGCCTTAAGAAAAGTACCAGAGAGCCTTTGCAAAAGGAGTTGGAAGTGCTCTTTAATTATTAACCTATTATTCCGATAGGAATTATATAAATAAGACTTGACTTGCAATAGTCATGTTTCTAGAAGTAGAAGAAATTATGCAAAGTTTTAGAACAGAAATAGAAAATCCGATTGTAGAAAAGGATATTATAGAACTAGAAGCGAAGATTCGTCAGTTTAAAGAAGGGAAACTAGACGAGGAAAAATTTCGTAGTTTACGTTTGGCAAGAGGGGTATATGGACAACGCCAGGAAGGAGTCCAAATGATTCGTATTAAACTCCCCTATGGCAAAGTAACATCTCAGCAACTACATAGAATTTGCAATGTTTCTGATGAATATTCTAGAGGACGTTTACATATTACTACGCGCCAAGATATCCAAATTCACTATGTAGCACTAGACAGAACACCCGAACTTTGGGCAGAACTAGAAAAAGATGATGTTACGCTAAGAGAAGCCTGTGGTAATACTGTTAGAAATATTACCGCAAGTGAAACTGCCGGAATAGATGTAGATGAACCCTTCGATGTTTCTCCATATGCGCATGCCTTATTTCAATACTTTTTACGAAACCCAATTAGTCAAGAAATGGGTAGAAAGTTCAAAGTATCCTTTTCTGCAAGCGATGCAGATACAGGGCTTTCCTATATGCACGATTTAGGTTTTATTGCTAAAATCCAAGATGGAGTTCGCGGTTTTAAAGTAATGTTGGGAGGAGGCTTAGGCTCTCAACCACGTCATGCAGATGAGCTCTATTCTTTTTTAGCAGCAGACAAGATAATTCCTTTAATGGATGGTGTTATCCGGGTATTTGATCGCTATGGAGAACGTAAGAGTAGAGCAAAAGCCAGAATGAAGTTTTTAATAAAAGATGTTGGTCTAGACGGTTTTGTTTCACTCTTAGAAGAGGAGCAGAAAGCAGTACCTTTTAAAACGTACCCCATAGACGCAGCTGCCTATCCAAAGGTAGAAGTAGCGAAAACGTCTATTCCACCAGTAGATATTCAAGATCAAACTGCCTTCGAAAAATGGAAGAGTACCAATTTGGTACCTCAAAAGCAAGCTGGTTATGTAGCTATTGGAATTAAGGTAAAGCTAGGAGATTTTTATACGGATAAAGCTCGCTTATTAGCAGATTTAGTACAACACTATGCAGCAGGTGAATTGCGGTTGTCGCTTCGTCAAAATATACTAATTCCCTACGTAAAGGAAGAGTTGGTTCCTTTCTTTTACAATGCATTAGAGATGCTGGGATTTGCAGAGGCAGGATACAATAAAGCAATTGATATCACCGCTTGTCCAGGGACAGATACGTGTAATTTGGGAATTTCAAGCAGTACCGGAATAGCAGATGAGTTAGAACGAGTAATTGCCGCAGAATACCCTCAATATATAGCTAATAAGGATGTAGTAATCAAAATTAGTGGGTGTATGAATGCCTGTGGTCAGCACAATATGGCACATATTGGTTTTCAAGGAATGTCAATTCGTACCAAAGATAAATTGGTAGCGCCTGCCTTACAAGTGCTATTGGGTGGTGGAAATACAGGAAATGGAAAGGGTCGTTTTGCGGATAAAGTAATTAAAATACCAAGTAAAAGAGGACCAGAGGCACTGCGTCTAATTCTGAACGATTTTGATGCCAATGGAAAGGGCACTTCTTTCACTGAATACTATTTGAAACAGGGAGAACCCTACTTCTATGATTTTCTAAAGCCTTTGGCTTCTATTGACAATTTAACACAAGAAGATTTTATCGATTGGGGAAATACAGAGCGTTATGAAAAAGCAATAGGTATTGGGGAGTGCGCAGGTGTGGTTATTGATTTAATTGCTACGCTGTTGTTTGAAAGTGAGGAAAAAATTCAAAATGCCCAGGCGGCTTTCAATAATGAAAATTGGACTGCAAGTATCTACCATGCGTATGCTGCGATGGTAAATTCTGCAAAGGCCTTACTAACTGCAGAAAAAACAAAAGTGAATACACATCATAGTATTATCAAAGATTTTGATTCTCACTTTATCGATACAGCAAGAATATCCTTAAATACGGATTTTAAGTCGTTGGTATTACAGATAAAAGCAAATGAACCTACAGCCAATTTTGCTGAAAAGTATATAGCAGACGCCAAGGGTTTTTTAGAAAAAGTAGAAACCTTTAGAAAACTAGATTTAGCCCATGTATAATCAATCAAAACTCACAGTAGTTGGTGCAGGTCCAGGAGATATAGATTTGATTACCATAAAAGCGGTAAAAGCCCTGGAACAGGCTGCTGTGGTATTATATGACGCTTTGGTAAACCCAGATTTACTTTCGTACGCACCCCAAGCAGAACATATTTTTGTGGGGAAACGAAGAGGATGTTATGCCTATCAACAAGAACAAATCAATGACCTCATTGTGAGCAGAGCCATGACCCATGGGCATGTGGTGCGCTTAAAAGGGGGAGACCCTTTCGTATTTGGGAGAGGTGCTGAAGAAATGGAGTATGCTACAAAATTTGGTATTGAGGTGGCTATGGTACCTGGAATTTCTTCTTCTTTAGCGGTGCCAGCGGCGCAGCATATTCCTGTTACTAAAAGAGGATCTTCAGAGAGCTTTTGGGTAATTACGGGCACTACCAAAGCACATAAATTATCAACTGACATTCCCTTGGCGGCTAAATCAAACGCTACCGTGGTCATCTTAATGGGTATGAGCAAGCTGGCGCAGATTGTGGCCTTATTCAAAGGCGAGGGCAAAGCAGAAACGCCTATTGCAATTATTCAGAATGGAACAAGAGTAGACGAAAAAGTTGGGATAGGTACCATTGCATCTATTGAAGAAATAGTTGCTAAGCAAGCCTTAACAAATCCTGCTATTATCATTATTGGAGAGGTAGTGAGACATAGAGAAAGATGGATGCAATACATACAAGAAAATGAACAATTAGTAGGGCATACAGATTTCTAAAATAATAATAAGAATAGATTAAATTATGATACAGACAGATCTTTTAATTATTGGTGCAGGACCCACAGGGCTTTTCACTGTTTTTGAAGCAGGTTTATTAAAACTAAAAACACATTTAATAGATGCGTTGCCCCAACCTGGAGGGCAATGTTCAGAGATTTACCCCAAAAAACCTATCTATGATATTCCTGCCTATCCAGAAATCCTAGCAGGTGATTTGGTAGCTAATTTAATGGAACAAATAAAACCTTTTGATCCAGGTTTTACCTTAGGAGAACGCGCAGAAACTTTAGAGAAATTAGAAGATGGTTCTTTTATAGTAACTACCAATAAGGGAACAAAACACCACGCGCCTATTGTGGTAATTGCAGGAGGATTGGGTTCTTTTGAACCTAGAAAACCCCCAATTGCTAATATCCAGGACTATGAAGACAAAGGAGTCTCCTACATCATAAAAGATCCAGAGATATATAGAAACAAAAGAGTGGTTATTTCTGGGGGTGGAGATTCTGCTTTGGACTGGTCTATTTTTCTAGCAGATGTGGCCTCCGAAGTATCTTTGGTACACAGGAGAAATGAATTTAGAGGAGCACTAGATTCTGTAGAGAAAGCATCAGAGCTAGCCAAACTTGGTAAGATTAAGTTGTATACAGAAGCCGAAGTAAAAACCTTGCACGGTACAGACAGTTTAAGCGCAGTAGTTATTAAACATAAAGATCCCGAAAAAGGAGAGAGTTATGTGGAAACAGACCACTTTATTCCTTTGTTTGGATTATCGCCAAAATTGGGACCAATTGGAGACTGGGGCTTGGAAATTGAAAAGAATGCTATTAAAGTGAATAATTCTTACGATTATCAAACTAATATTCCAGGTGTTTTCGCTATTGGGGATGTAAATACCTATCCTGGGAAATTAAAATTGATTTTATCTGGTTTTCACGAAGCGGCAGTGATGTGTCAAAGTGCTTATCAAATTATCAATCCAGGTAAACGATATGTAATGAAATATACAACCGTAGGAGGTGTAGAAGGTTTTGATGGCACAAAAAAGGAAGCGAAAAAGGAAGTGGTACAGAGTATTTTATAAAGGGTTTTACCAGAATTAGCTTCAACCTTCTGAACTTTTATAGTCAGAAGGTTTTTTTATGGATTAGATACAAGTAAAAAATACATACTTTCCTTGCGTATAAGTGCTGTGTAGTGTTTCTTTGTAATCAGTTCATAGACATTATAATTGTTATCAAGAAAGGTGGAGGGATTAGACCCAGTGAAACCTTAGCAACCCTTTAGCTATAAAGAAGGTGCTACATTCTATCTATTATTGAAACCTATTCAATATACAGGCAGATAACTCAAAAAAAGACATTTGGTCTTTACTTTTCCTTACTTGATATTTTTAATAACAGCGTTTTCTCCTTTTACTCTGCGCAAGCTTTGAGTTCCGGAGAACCGGGCTTTTGGTAGTCGCTTCTTCCCAGCTTTGGCAAGGGAAGAGAGCTTCAATAATACCGCAATCCCTAACGCAAATGACCTGAAAAGGTTAAATACAGATTTGATGAAAAAGATTCAGGAGATATTGGAAGAACGAGTGCTAATTCTAGATGGCGCCATGGGTACCATGTTGCAACGCTATAAATTTACGGAGGCCGATTTTAGAGGAGAGCGGTTCAAGGACTGGAAACATCCGTTGCAGGGAAATAACGATTTGCTTTCGCTTACACAACCACAGGCTATTGCCGAAGTACATCGAAAGTACTTTGAGGCTGGTGCAGATATTGTAGAAACCAATACTTTTTCTGGGACCACCATTGCCATGGCCGACTATCATATGCAAGAATTGGTGTACGAACTCAACTATGAATCAGCAAGAATTGCAAAAGAAGTTGCGAAAGAATTTACAGAAAAGGAACCACAAAAACCAAGATTTATAGCAGGTAGTATTGGGCCTACCAATAAAACAGCAAGCATGTCTCCAGACGTAAACGATCCTGGTTTTAGAGCTATTTCTTTTGACGAATTAAGACTTGCTTATAAGGAACAAGTGGAAGCCCTATTAGATGGAGGCTGCGATCTACTCTTAGTAGAAACAATTTTTGATACCCTCAATGCGAAGGCAGCTTTGTTTGCTATAGAAGAGGTGAAAGAAGAAAGGGCTATTGAAGTACCCATTATGGTAAGTGGTACCATCACCGATGCTTCTGGAAGAACACTTTCCGGGCAAACCGCAGAAGCTTTCCTCATCTCCATTTCTCATATTCCTATTTTATCTGTGGGTTTTAATTGTGCCTTAGGAGCTAGCCAATTAGTACCCCATTTAGAGGTGTTATCGGCTCGAACAGAAGCT
The DNA here is from genome assembly GCA_947500575.1 of uncultured Flavobacteriaceae bacterium. GTDB lineage: Bacteria > Bacteroidota > Bacteroidia > Flavobacteriales > Flavobacteriaceae > CANMSI01. The sequence goes on from CANMSI010000006.1 coordinate 125,208, forward strand.
GCGGTTTCTGCACACCCCAATGCCGGATTGCCTAATGCCTTTGGTGAATATGACGAGACACCAGAGCAAATGGCTAGTCAGATTAAAGAGTATTTAGAAAAAGGATTGGTAAATATTGTAGGTGGGTGTTGTGGAACTACCCCAGAACATATAAGGGCTATCACGGATTTAGCAAAACAATATGACCCAAGGTCGTTTGCCCTTAATAGTTAATTTTTTTTTGAGTGTCAAGGAGTAGAAAAATTATGAATAAGATTCGCGAACAACATAGTACAGACGGTAAAGAACGACTTCTAAAACTATCGGGCTTAGAACCCTTGATAGTGACTCCAGAAAGTAACTTTATTAATGTAGGGGAGCGCACCAATGTAGCGGGGTCTAAAAAATTTCTTCGGTTAATAAAGGAAGAAAAATTTGAGGAAGCCCTAGAAGTTGCCAGACATCAAGTAGAAGGTGGGGCTCAAATTATCGATATTAATATGGACGATGGTCTTATTGATGGTAAAGAAGCCATGGTGAGATTCTTAAACCTCATTGTTGCAGAACCAGATATTGCGCGCGTACCAATCATGATAGACAGTTCCAAATGGGATATTATAGAAGCAGGTTTGCAGGTGGTGCAAGGGAAATGCGTAGTAAATTCTATAAGTCTTAAAGAGGGAGAAGCAGCTTTCATAGAACAGGCCAAATTGATTAAAAGATATGGGGCAGCGGTTATTGTAATGGCTTTTGATGAGGTTGGGCAGGCAGATAATTATGAGCGTCGTTTGGAAATTTCAAAACGTTCGTATGACATATTGGTCAATCAGGTAAATTTTGCCCCCGAAGATATCATTTTTGATCTCAATATTTTCCCTGTAGCTACCGGAATGGACGAGCATAAAAGAAATGCGATCGACTTCATAGAAGCTACCCGCTGGGTGCGTCAGAACTTACCCCATTGCAGTGTTAGCGGGGGGGTAAGCAATGTTTCTTTTTCGTTTCGAGGAAACAATCCGGTTAGAGAAGCCATGCATTCGGTATTTCTATACCATGCCATAAAAGCCGGAATGAATATAGGAATTGTAAACCCTACTATGTTAGAGGTGTATGACGACATTCCAAAAGACCTATTGGAAAGAGTAGAAGATGTAATCCTCAATAGACGGGAAGATGCTACAGAACGTTTGTTAGACTTCGCAGAAACCGTGGTAGGAAAAGCCAAGGAAAATAAAGTAGACCTTTCTTGGAGAGAAGAATCCTTACAAGATAGAATTACCCGTGCCTTGGTCAAAGGAATCGATCAATATATAGAAATTGATACAGAAGAAGCAAGACAAAGTGTAGACAAACCTATAGAGGTGATAGAAGGGCATTTAATGACAGGGATGAATGTGGTAGGCGATTTGTTTGGAAGTGGAAAAATGTTTTTACCACAAGTGGTAAAATCGGCGAGAGTCATGAAAAAAGCAGTTGCATATTTACTGCCCTATATTGAAGAAGAAAAGAAGAAGAATCCGAAATCTCAAGATGCAAAAGGAGCTGGAAAAATATTAATGGCAACCGTAAAAGGCGATGTTCACGATATTGGAAAGAATATAGTGAGCGTAGTACTTGCCTGTAACAACTATGAAATAGTTGATTTGGGAGTGATGGTGCCTCCAGAAAAAATTATAAATGTTGCCAAGGAAGAACGGGTAGATATTATAGGATTAAGTGGTCTTATTACGCCTTCCTTAGACGAAATGGTTTTCCTAGCCAAGGAAATGGAACGCCAAAATTTTAAGGTGCCCTTAATGATTGGAGGTGCAACTACGAGCAAGGCGCATACGGCGGTTAAAATAGATACCCAATACAGCAATGCAGTGGTGCATGTAAACGACGCCTCTAGAGCAGTTACCGTAGTAGGCGATTTACTAAAAAAGGAAAGTGCAGGGAGTTACGTTAGGGAAATAAAATTGGACTATGAATCCTTTAGAAATAAGTTTCTAAAGCGGAGCAAACAGAAAGAATATCTAAGCATACAAGCAGCTAGAGAAAATAAATTTCAAATAGATTGGAACAACTTTAAACCCACCGCGCCAAGTACCCTAGGGGTTCAAACGATAGAAGAACAAGACCTTCAAAAACTGTTGCCCTTTATTGATTGGACTCCCTTTTTTAGAAGCTGGGATTTGCATGGAAAATATCCGGCAATACTAAAAGATGAAGTAGTTGGCAAACAAGCCTCGGAATTATTTAAAGATGCACAAAAAATGTTGTCTACGGTAATCAAAGAAAAGCAATTAAAAGCCAAGGCTGTTTTTGGGTTGTTCTCGGCAAATACAATTAATGAGGACGATATTGAAATAGATCATGGGAAGTTTGTCTTTCGTTCGCTACGTCAGCAACTTAAAAAGAAAGCAGGAGTCCCCAATTTTGCACTGTCAGATTTTATAGCCCCCAAAACTTCGGAACGTCAAGATTATATGGGCTGTTTTTGCGTAACAACTGGTTTTGGTACTGCAGAGTTAGCAGCTGCTTATGAAGCAGAATTAGACGATTATAGTTCTATTATGATCAAAGCGTTGGCAGACAGATTAGCGGAAGCTTTCGCTGAATATTTGCACAAAGAAGTACGTACCAAACATTGGGCTTATGTAGCAGATGAAAACTTATCCAACGATCAATTAATAGATGAAGTTTATAAGGGGATTAGACCCGCTCCGGGATATCCGGCTTGTCCAGATCATTTGGAAAAAAAGACTATTTGGGAGTTGCTTCAAGTAGAAGAAAAAATTGGAGTACAACTTACGGAAAGTTTGGCCATGTGGCCTGCTGCTAGTGTAAGTGGGTATTATTTTGCACATCCAGAGGCGCGTTACTTTGGTTTGGGAAAAATTCAATTAGATCAAGTAAGCGATTTTGCTAAAAGAAAAGGCATTTCAGAAAAAGAGGCCGCCAAATGGTTAGCCCCTAATATAGTAGATTAAGAAGTTCAGAAAAACAAAGATGAAAGTAACAGAACATATTAAAAAGGCTAAAGGTAAGACGCTATTTTCCTTTGAAATTATTCCACCTGTGAAAGGAAGAAGTATTCAGGAACTATATAATAATATAGATCCTCTAATAGAGTTTAATCCGCCTTTTATAGATGTAACTACCTCTAGAGAAGAATACGTGTATCTTGATAGGGATGGTTTATTAGATAAAAAATTGACACGGATGCGACCGGGCACCGTAGGGATTTGTGCCTCCATAAAACACAAATACGACGTAGATACCATTCCGCATGTGCTCTGTGGTGGTTTTACCAAAGAAGAGACAGAGTATTTGCTGGTAGATTGCCATTATTTAGGAATTGACAATATTATGGCCTTGCGGGGGGATGCTATGCGAGAAGAAAAATATTTTGAACCTTCTAAAGGCGGACATGCATATGCATCTGATCTTGTAAAACAAGTAAAAAACTTAAATAATGGGGTGTACTTGCATGAGGTAATAGAAACCGATAATTGCTCAAATTTCTGTATTGGAGTGGCGGGTTATCCGGAAAAACACCTAGAAGCACCATCGCTAAAAACGGACCTTAAGTGGTTAAAGAAAAAAGTAGAATTGGGTGCGGATTATGTGGTAACTCAGATGTTTTTTGATAATAAGAAATATTTTGAATTTGTAGCTGCCGCAAGAGAAATGGGCATTACCGTGCCGATAATTCCTGGAATAAAGCCCTTGGCTATCAAACGCCATTTGCAGCTGTTACCGCAGGTATTTCGAATAGACTTACCACAAGATTTAATAGATGCTGTGGAAGATTGTAAAAACAACAAAGAGGTGCGCCAAGTAGGTGTGGAATGGGCCATACAACAGTCCAAAGAGTTGAAAGAAGCTGGGGTGCCGGTATTGCATTACTATTCTATGGGGAAATCAGACAATGTAAAACAGATTGCGGAAGCTATTTTTTAAAAATCAAAGTCATTGCGAAGCTTCAAAGAAGTTGAAGTAATCTTATAAGTAGAACTCGGATTCAACAGATTACTTCGTCGCTTTTCTCCTCGTAATGACACGTATTAACTTTTATAGTTTTCCAAAACTGTCATTGCGAGCTTTTGAAAAAAGCGAAGCAATCCCATGAATAGCAATCAGATGTAACAGATTACTTCGTCACTACGCTTCTCGTAATGACGTTTTACTATGATCCTTTATTCAATCGTTTAATATAGTAAGAAGGATAAATTCCTGTTTTTGCTTTAAAAGCTTTGGTAAAAGATTCTGGGTTGCCAAAACCTACTTCTGTAGCAATGGCTTTGATGGTGTATTTCCTTAAATTAGTATTTGTTTTTAGTTCTTCTAAAACATAAACTATACGTAGATCTGAAATATAACTGCTAAAATTCTTTTGACGAGAAGCATTGATAATTTTGGATAAATAATTGCTATTGGTATCTAATAGTTTGGATAAATTTTGTAGGGAAAGATTACTTTTTAAATACCTTTGTTCCTCCTCAAACTGACTTAATTTCTCCAAAATTGCTGCTACCACTTCTGGGTCAATGTTCAAATCAGTAGCTTTGGTTATCTTATGTTTACTTTCTTGTTTTTCAGCATGCTGTTCTTTTATTAAAGCATCAAACTTCTTTTTATAACCCAAACGTTTGCGATAGTAGTAGATACCAAAAACTAAGGAAGTGCCCAAAGCAATGACCAAACCATACAACCATTTGGAATAATTGGCATTTTTGTTTTCCAAGGTGTCAATTATCTCTTGGCGTTCTGCTATGAGTAAGGGGATATCGTATTGGTCCTTTATTTCCTTACTTAAATACAAAGCATCTGCATCCAAAATACTATCAACATGTATTAATTTGTTTATATAGGTCAGTTGCTTTTGGTAATTGCCTTCCGCTCCATAATGCTTGTTTAAAGTAGTATAGACTTCCAAAATTTCAGGTGAATAATCTTGTAGGGTCCATAAAATTGAATCTGCTTTTTCATAGTCCAAAATTGCTTTTTCTTTATCACCCAAATCCCAATAGGATTTCCCACGAAAGGTATAAGCATTGGCCAAACTATAATCTTCAATTTTTGGAATGCATTCTGAAAATATTTCTATTGCTTTTGGGTAATTACCACTTCGATATTTTATTTCACCTAAGGTTGAATAATATTGATAGTAATTAACGGAATCACCAATATTTACGGATTCATAAATTGCAATATTAATGTATTTTTCAGCTTCTCTAACTTTATCGAGATATAAATAATCTAGCGATAGACTAAACAAAGTAGAAGAATAATCTTCATAAAATTTGGACTTATAATCCTGTTGAGATCGTATACTCTTTAATATATTTTGACTAATCTTAAAAGCTTCTCTGTGCTGACCAGCTCTATGTTTTAATGCTGAAATACCACTTTTAATATCCCATATTTGTTTTACATGAGCTGTATCCGTCCAACTTAAGGCAATCGAAAAATTGTCTAGGGCATCTTTATAATTTCCAATATTGAATTGAATACTTCCTTTTTTAAAATATCCATATGATAAATATTTATTTTCCTTTTTATTTTTTGTTAATTGAATTATACTATCTGAATACCTTAAACCTATATCAATATTAGAATTAGCAGAAATATTAAAATATCCCGAAGCTTGTTCTTTGATATTCTTCTCTAATTTTGCTTTTTTGATATGTGCATTTATATACAAAGTAGCATTGATAGTATCCTTCTTATCTATAAAAGGGTAGTAAATATCACGTAATTCTTGGTAACTTAATTTTAGCAATGAATCTGGAATATTGCCATGACCTATGTTTTGTGCAGTGCTATTAAGACTCCATAGTATGCCAAGGATGATACATAACCATTGAGTTTTAATACCGTTAAAAGGTGTGGTTTTCTTCATTTTATTGTAATCCATGTAGCAGTCGTCATTGCGAAGCTTCTAAGAAGCTGAAGCAATCTCATCAAAGTAACTCAGATGCAACAGATTACTTCGTCTCTGCGTTCCTCGTAATGACCCTGCATTAGTAGTTAAATATAGGAGTTTGCTTAAAAGAAATACAAATTACTAGATATTATGAAGACAAAGCTAGTTAAACCGTAATGTCATTGCGAGCTTTTGAAAAAGCGAAGCAATCCCATGATTGGAACTTCAGATGTAACAGATTACTTCGTCTCCCGATAACTATCGGGATCCTCGTAATGACATCAAAACAACAATCCAGTCCGTCATTGTGAAGCTTCGGAGAAGTTGAAGCAATCCCATGATTGGAACTTCAGATGTAACAGATTACTTCGGCGCTATGCTTCTCGTAATGACAATTTTTCGCTGATTGTTTATGTACTGCGAATAGAAACAAGAATCCTCGCTTAAGTATCAAGGAGATTCCCTAATTTTACACCCCATGAACCCCAAAGCATTTTTAGGATCGTTTTTCTTTGCCGTAATAGCCTTTTCCCAAGAGATAGCACCACCTTCCAAATTCACCTTGGATGCCACCCCTTATTACGGGTCCATTCTCTTGCACAATTCTGATATTTCTCATCTGATCAATTCTCATCCATCTGGTTTTATTCTAGGACTGAATAAAAAAACCTTTGGTTTTAAAGATTGGGAACATACCTATAATTACCCAGATAGTGGGGTTTCTTTTATTTATCAAGACCTGAGAAATGAAACTTTAGGGAAAAACTACGGACTCTATGCCCATTATAATTTTTATTTTTTTAAAAGGAATGTGCAGTTTAGAATAGGGCAGGGAATTGCCTATAATACCAACCCTTATGATAAGAACCAGAACTTTAGGAACAATGCTTATGGTTCTCATTTATTGAGTTCTACCTACCTAATGCTTAACTATCATAAGGAACGGCTTTTTGATAGGTTGGGTTTAAAAGCAGGTATCTCTGTAATTCATTATTCCAATGCTAATTTTAAAGCACCGAATACCTCTACCAATACCTTAGCATTTAATGCAGGACTTGTATATGATCTAAATGATTCTAAAGACGTAGCTTATGTTCCTAGAACATTACAGGAAGTTAGCCTAGAACCTATAAAATATAATTTTGCGTTTAGAACTGGTTTAAATGAAAGCGATGAAATTGGCTCAGGACAGTTTCCTTTTTACATTCTCTCTGCCTATGCAGATAAACAAATAGGGAAAGTAAGTGCCCTTCAAATCGGAACTGATATCTTTTTTTCGAATTTCTTAAAAGAACTCATCCGCTTTCAATCCATATCATTTCCTGAGTTAGAAGTTTCAGCAGATACAGATTTTAAAAGAGTAGGTCTCTTTTTAGGCCATGAATTGTTCATTAATAAAATGTCTGTCATTACACAATTGGGATACTATGTGTATTATCCATTTGATTTTGAAGGAAGGGTTTATAATAGAATAGGACTCAAACGCTATTTTGGCGATCAATGGTTTGGGGCTATTACTTTAAAGTCGCATGGAGCGGCGGCAGAAGCGGTAGAATTTGGTATTGGGGTGCGACTTTAATAACATAACCGTATTAGGAATTGAAACAATGAAGCATTTGTATAGAAATTTAAAAACAAGAAATTTTATTCCTTTCATAGTCCTTTTTTTAGTGGCTTGTAACGGAGAAAATGCGCCTGATTGTTTTCAAAATGCCGGGGAGATTAGCAGAGAAGAAGTCCTAGTACCAGATTTCTCTACTATTACCGTATTCGAAAATGTAAGTTTGGTAGTGAGAGAAGGTCCTGAAATTCTTGTAGAAGTGGAGACAGGTGCTTTTTTAAGAGACGAGGTAAGTGTGGTGGTTGAAGGTAATAGACTTATTCTACAAGATACCAATGATTGTAATTTTTTTAGAGAATTTGGACTTACAAAAGTATTTGTAACTGCTCCCAATATCACTGAGATTAGAAGTAGTACAGGATTCCCAATAACTAGCGATGGTGTCTTAAGCTATCCTAATATTAGTCTCCTTTCTGAAAGTTTTGCGGTGCCAGAAGCGGCAACTACGGATGGCTCTTTTGATCTAGAAGTGGCCTCGGAAAATATACGCATTGTAACCAATGGTATTGCCTTTTTTAAGCTGAGAGGGAGTACGCAAAATTTTAATATAACTATTGCTGCAGGAGACTCTAGAATAGAAGCGGAATCGCTTCTAGCACAAAACGTGAACCTAAATCATAGAGGGTCTAATGATATGCGAGTTAACCCGCAGGCATCCATTACTGGTATTATTAGAGGTACGGGCGATGTTATTAGTTTTAATAGACCCGCGGTAATTGAAGTAGAAGAATTGTTTAACGGACAACTTATTTTTAAAGATTAAAGCCTTGAAATCTGTCTTTTCCTATTTGAAGAATCTATTTACTTCTCCTACGGTGTTGGAAACAAAAAAGGCCTTGGTAGGTGTATCCAAAGCAGATGCATTCTTGGAAGCTATGATTGCTGATAAGAAAGTGCCTGGGATGGCGGTAACGGTCTTAAGAGAGGGGAAGGTAGTATTGCAAAAAGGGTACGGTTATGCCAATATCAATAAGAAATTATCCGTAGATCCGGAACAAACCATTTTTAGAATCGCTAGTGTTTCCAAACCTCTTGCAGCTACTGCTCTGGCACATATGGTAGCTGATAAATCCATGGACTTGGATGCTTCTTTATATAGCTATGTGCCTTATTTTCCTAAAAAGAAATATGATTTTACAATTCGGCAATTGGCAAGTCATACCGCCGGTTTTAGAGGGTATAAGGGAAAAGAATATGCTTTAAACAAACCATATTCCATAAAAGAAGGAATTAAGGTATTCCAAGAAGATGCCTTGCTATTTCAACCTGGAACGGATTATTTGTATAATAGCTTTGATTGGTCATTACTTTCATTGGCAATGCAAGAAGCAGTGCAAACTCCTATTGAAGAATATATTGCTGAGAAGGTATTAGAACCTTTGGATATGAACGATACCTTCCCAGAAATTTCAGGAGAAATAGGAAGCAATTATGCTACCTTTTATTCTAAAAATCGTTTGGGTTTTAGAGAAGCAGTTCCCGTAAATAATTTTTACAAACTTGCCGGAGGGGGGTACTTGTCTACCGCTGCCGATGTGGCCCGTCTAGGACAAGCATATTTGGATAAAAAAATAAGTACTGCTGAGGTGCTAACAAGTTTTTTGACTTCGGAAAAGTTAAATGAGGTTCCTACCTATTACGGATTGGGATGGCAAGTAAGCGTAGATAAAAAAGGCAGACCTTATTATGGACATGTAGGAAACGGTGTGGGCGGTTATGCCAATTTTTATGTGTATCCCAAAGAACAAATGGTGTTTTCAATACTCATTAACTGTACCAATCCCTTAGTACAATCAGATTTGGATGACATCATAGATTTGATGATTGAATCTAAAGATGTCAACCAGGAAATCCTAGGGCATTAGATTGACACGGATGCTAAAAAAAGCTACATTAGTAGTTCGTTATTTTGGATATCAATGATCAGGAAAGTATTCTTAGTCGCACTATTTTTTAATTGCCTGGGCCTATGGGCGCAACAGGCTATTTCGGGTTATGTGAATAGAGCAGATGCATCATCTTGGGAAACCACCATTCATTTATCCAAAATTTCCTTAAACACACTTCCCAATTACGAACAATCTACTTTGATTGCTTCTTCAAAAATTGCTGCTGATGGTTTTTTTAGCTTTGATAAAAAAGTACTATCCAATACCAATCAGATATATTTGCTTCATGTAAATCGTATTCAGCGCTTACAAAAAGAAAGAGCACAACATAAACAATTGTTTATCCTATCTGCTAAGGATACCATCCACTTTAAAAAAGGAAACTCATTCTTTGCCAAATATGAAACAACTAACATTGCAGATGCAGAATGGCAGCAGCTTCGAAATTTTGAATCTAAATTTTATACACAATTACAGGATAATAAGGTTACCAGAGGTACACTAAACCCCATGCGAAGCTATACCAAAGATTCACTTCAAATTTTACTGGTAAAACTATTGGGTATTAAACAACTAGAAAATAAGGCACTGTTGGATACAGATATTGATGCAAACCCTTCTTATTATATAGCGCTGCTTAGAGAATTAAAAGCAAGTGATTTACCAGCTTCGGAATATCAATTTTTAGAGCGTAGATTGGCTTTTCTTACGCAAGACGTGGTTGAAGAAAAGTATGCTTTGAGTAGATGGATAAATCTAGTTTTAGGAATTTTGCTAGTTGGCTTGTTATTCGTGTTTATGATTCCTAAAAGAAGAAAGCGACTTACAAATAATCCAGATCTCAGCAAACAGGAACGCGCTATTCAAGAGCTTATTTTAAGCGGAAAGACCAACAAAGAAATTGCTGCTGCATTATTTATAAGTGTAAGTACAGTAAAAACCCATATTACCCATATTTATACCAAATTGAACGTAGGAAATAGACAGGAATTACTTCGCAGATTTCAAAATTAGTACTGGTACTAGTCCTTAAATCAGACCTTTTATAATCGATAACAAAGGAGTACCATCCGTTCTTTGTAAGTACTATCTAGTATGTACTTATGAATACGTCAAGTTTTAAAAAATGGGATATTTACCTTGGATGGTTCTGTTTTAGCATAGCCTTGCTGATCTATTCGTTAACGGTAGAACCTACCAATAGTTTTTGGGATTGCGGAGAATATATTACTGCTGCGGCAAAATTAGAGGTAGCGCATCCGCCAGGAGCGCCTCTATTGCAGATGATAGGAGCCTTCTTCTCTATGTTTGCTTTGCATCCGGAGCAGATAGCTGTGATGGTGAACTACGTGTCCGTGGTGTCTAGCGCGTTTACCATTCTGTTTTTATTTTGGACACTTACCAATCTTACAAAAAAATTAGTAGGTGGAAATAAAAAGAAACTTCCACAAAGCAAGGCAGTAGCCATTCTGGGGAGCGGTCTTATAGGGGCCATGACCTTTACTTTTTCGGATAGTTTTTGGTTTAACGCTGTAGAAACAGAAGTGTATTCAACCGCAAGTTTGGTAATGGCAGTGCTATTATGGTTAGGATTAAAATGGATAGACACCATAGAAGATCCTAGAAGTCATCGTTGGTTAATTTTAATTTCCTTTATTGTTGGTTTAACCTTCGGTGTACAATTCATGGGTTTTTTAGCGATCCCCTCCATTACCCTTTTATATTTTTTCAAACGTTTTAAGAAATTAACGCTAAAAAAATTTCTGATTTCGAATGCAATTGCTGTGGTTCTGCTCATGGCCATCTATAAATTTTCTTTGACCTATGTATTAAAGCTATTTGGTTGGAGCGAGGTTTTTTTCGTGAATGAAATGGGCTTGCCTTTTAATACGGGCTCTTTACTTATGGGACTCCTTTTCTTGATGGTGTTCGTAATGAGTTTAAGGTACACGTGGAAAAGAAATTATAAGACGGCTAACACTACAATTCTTTGCATACTTTTTTTAGTGTTGGGCTTTTCTTCTTGGTTAATGCTGCCTATTAGAGCCAATGCAAATGTGGTCATTAATGAGAATAATCCATCCGATGCAAGGGCACTTTTAGCATATTATAATAGAGAACAATACCCAAGTACGGATAGCCCCTTTTATGGAAGTTATTATTCAGATGGTTTTGCTTCTGCGGGGGAAAGTATTGATGAGAAGCCCAAATATGAAAAAGATACCATCCTAGGAAAATATAAAATTGTAAACGCATATAAAGATGCTTTAAGAGGACCAAATCCCAAGCATCAAGGGTGGTTTCCTAGAATGTGGAGCGATCAGAATGCGGAAAACTATATTCAGTTTTTTGGCGCTTTAAAATTCAAAATAAAGAGAAGCTATAGAGGAAATAAAGAAGTTGTAAGCAGAGTAAATCAATTTAGAAATCAATATAATAACGGAGAAATAGATGCAGCTGGCTATGTTTCTTTCTTAAAAGATTTTGAGCGCTATATTGAGGTAATACCGCCCACCTTAGGGGAAAACTTAAAATTCATGTTTCAGTTTCAATTTAATTATATGTACTGGCGATATTTTATGTGGAACTTTGTGGGAAGGCAAAATGATATTCAAGGTCGCTATGACGGTAATGGAGAATGGTTAAGTGGTATTTTATTTATAGATAATCTACGTTTGGAAACCCAAGAGAACCTACCTTCCGATGTACTTCAAAATAAAGGACGCAACACCTATTTTTTTCTTCCTCTTATTTTAGGATTGATAGGTATTTTTTTTCAAATCTTAAAAAATCCTAAGCAGTTTTGGGTACTCTTTGTCTTTTTCTTGTTTACGGGAATTGCGATTCAATTTTATACCAATCCTACCATTTTTCAACCAAGAGAAAGAGATTATTCTTTGGTAGGGTCTTTTTATATTTTTTCGCTTTGGATAGGTTTGGGAGTATATGGATTGTCTTGCAGTCTTCAGAAATGGTTGCAGCCCAAGATACTTTCTCCTGCAGTGATACTTATATGCTTGTTGGCTGTTCCAGGACTTATGGCTTTTCAGAATTGGGACGACCATGACAGATCTAATAAATACACTGCTAATAGCATGGCTAAAGCCTATTTAGATGGAACTCAAGAAGATGTAGGAGCTATTCTTTTTACCACGGGTGATAACGATACATTTCCGTTGTGGTATGTACAAGAAATAGAAGGATATAGAACCGATGTACGTATCATGGTTACTACCTATTCCAATACAGACTGGTACATAGATCAAATGAAGCGTAAAGCCTATGAAAGCGATCCAATTCCTTCTCAACTCACACATGATGCATACAAATGGGGTACTAGAGATGCCATTTACTATCAGCCTCTTACAGATCGCAGATGGAGTATTCAAGACTTTATGAAATGGGTTGCAAGTGATGAACCCCAAACAAAGATTAGAAGTTTATTGGAAAAGAATGGGGCAAGTCTGGAAGGGTATTCTGAGAGCGATTTGGAAATGGTATTCTACCCTACTAATAAGATAAGAGTTCCTGTAAATAAAAAGAATGTCGTTGAACTGGGTTTGGTAAAAGAAAAAGATACATCGCTAATAGTAGATTATATGGATATTGATTTGCCTACTACAGGAATAGGAAAAAATAGTATAATTATGCTAGATATCCTTGCCAATAATGATTGGGAAAGGCCTCTATATTTTTCTGGGGGAAGCTTTGACGATTCCGAATATTTATGGCTTAAAGACTACTTACAGTTAGATGCTCTCGTATATAAACTGATACCCATAAAAACTGCTTATTCAGGTGCTTTGAGCATGGGGCGTATAGACAATGATTTAATGTATGATATTGTAAATAAATGGGAATGGGGAAATGGCGGAGACCCTACAATTTATCACGATCCTCAGACACGAAAACAGGCAGGGGTATCCCTAAGGCTTAGTCTTGCCCGTTTGCTAGAAAGTTTGCTAGCAGCGGGAGAAATACGAAAAGCAGCTAGGATCATCGAACTTGCAATGACGCATATCCCCGTAGAACATTACGGGTATTATGCATTTGTAGAACCTTTTCTAGATGGGTATTTTAAGGTGGGTGAGTCGGAAAAAGGGAATCAACTTTTTCAAAAACTTAAAAAAGTATATCAGGAGCAGCTCAACTACTATGCACATATGCCCTTGGATGAACAGTACCATAAGATAGAAATCATCATAGGGGAAATGGAAGGATATAGCAGAATTATTGACATACTAGCACATAATGATGTTCATGCTTTGGCTGAAAAGGAAACCTTGATTTTTAATGAATATTTAGATCAGTTTCAACACTTTTTTAAACAAGATCAGAATTAAGATTGCGTTAGTTCCGTAAACAAACTCTCTAAGTTTTTATTTTTTCTGCTAAGTTGAAGCGTTTTTAATTCGTTATCATGGGCAAAATCAAAAACAGCAGGCCGCATGTCTTTGGAAGTATTAAAGGTAATATCATAAACAAAACCGCCCGTGTTTTTTACAGTTTTTACGTTTGGTAATTTTTGTAGTAATACTTCTTCAACTCTATAATCAAACTCTACTTCTATAATTTGCTCGTTTTCCTCGCGCAGATCTTCTAGTCTTTTATCCGCTACTAAAACACCTTTGTTGATAATAAGTACCCGATCACAAACCGCTTCTACTTCCTTCATAATATGAGTGGATAATAAAATGGTTTTCTCTTTTCCTATCGTCTTAATAAGCTTCCTGATTTCTAATAATTGATTTGGATCTAAACCTGTTGTGGGTTCATCTAATATTAATACCTCCGGATCGTGCAATAAGGCCGCTGCTAATCCAACTCTTTGGCGATACCCTTTGGAAAGTTGCCCAATTTTTTTATGAGCCTCGGGTGTTAAGCCTGTTTGCTCTATAACGGCTTCAATCCTATTTTTATCAGCTTTATATACATCTGCATTGAATCGTAAATACTCTTTTACATACATATCTAAATGTAGTGGATTGTGCTCTGGTAAGTATCCAACGCTTTGCTGTACACTTTTTTTATTTGTAAGCACATCAAAAGAGTTTACTGTTGCTATTCCTTCATCTGCCTGATGATAGGTTGTTAAGATTTTCATCATGGTAGATTTACCTGCTCCGTTGGGACCAAGAAAACCTACAATTTCACCTTTGTTTATCGAAAAAGAGACATCATTAAGGGCTTTTTGAGTGCCAAAAATCTTGGTAATGTTTGCAACGTCTATAGACATATCATCTAATTTTTGGTAAAAATAAGCAATTCGGCAGAGGAACCTACAATCGTATTATTCATAATTTTTAAGCTGTTTTTTATTTAATTTATCAATAAAAAGTGCTTAAAACAGTGTTTTACAAAAAAATGTAGCAAAGCAATTTGATATTTCATTTTAATAATTACCTTAGTCGCTCAATTGATTTGAAATGAAGAATTTTTTCTGGAACAGCTTTTATTTTTACTTCTACTTTTTTAGTAGAGGCATGAGACTGTTGTAGATAATATGAACATATTAATATCAAAGTCTCGTGAAAAACGAGGCTTTTTTTTTGATCAATATTTAAATGAGTTTAAAAATAGCCATTCAAGGAATAAAAGGTTCCAACCACCATCAGGTGGCAAAGGAATGTTTTGGTAATACTGTAGATTTGGTAGAGTGCCTTTCTTTTGACGGGTTGGTACAAGAACTACTAAATGGGAATGCAGATCAAGGTATTATGGCCATAGAGAATTCCATTGCAGGTTCTATAATTCCTAACTACGCATTGCTTGATCAGAATAACTTGCACATTATTGGAGAGCATTATTTAGGAATTCATCATAACCTGATGGTTACTAAAGGTCAGAAAATAACAGCGATTGAAGAAGTGCACTCACATCCAATGGCACTGTTGCAATGCAAGGATTTTTTTAAAAGCTATCCTAAGATAAAATTGGTAGAAGATGTGGATACTGCGGAGACTGCAAAAAGAATTCAAGAGCAGCGCTTACTGAATGTTGCCGCTATCGCACCAAAGGTGGCTGCGGAATTGTATGATTTGGAAATTATTGCGCATGAAATACAGACCATTAAAAATAATGCTACCCGATTCATTATCGTGAAAACAAAAAATAGTGTACTCCCTGAGACAGAAATTAATAAGGCCTCTTTGAGATTTATTACAGAACACAAACGGGGAAGTTTAGCTGCAGTGTTAAATGTGATGAGCGATTGTAATTTAAATCTCACCAAGATTCAATCACTACCAGTTATAGAGCAACCATGGAAGTACTCCTTTTTTGTAGATGTTACCTTTGACTCCTACGAACATTATAAGAAAGCAAAATCCCTTTTGGGAATTATGGCGGAAGAATTGATGGTATTAGGTGAATATAAAAATGCACGTTTATGATAGCTACAGCAGATCGTCTACATACAGTGGAAGAGTACTACTTCTCTAAAAAACTAAGGGAAGTAAGAGGGCTTATAGGACAAGGAAAACCAATCATTAATATGGGAATTGGAAGTCCAGACTTGCTACCATCAAATAAGGTGTTGGAAGCGATAACACAAGCCTTAAGCGAACCAGGCGCACATCAATATCAGAGTTATCAAGGCCTACCCATATTAAGAGAAGCTATTGCTACCTTTTATAGAAGTAAATTCAATGTTGATGTAGACCCAAACAACGAAGTATTACCCTTAATGGGTTCAAAAGAGGGTATTATGCATATCAGCATGGCTTTTTTGAATGAAGGTGATGAGGTGTTAGTACCTAATCCGGGGTACCCTACGTATACATCTGTCACCAAATTGTTAGGGGCAGTCCCTAGATACTACCACCTATGTTCTGACAAGGGTTGGTTTCCTGATCTCCAAACTTTGGAAAAGCAAGATCTTTCTAAAGTCAAAATAATGTGGATCAACTATCCGCATATGCCAACGGGTGCATTGGCAAATAAGGAACAACTAGAAGAACTAGTGAATTTCGCATTACGCAATGAGATATTGTTGGTGAATGACAACCCCTATGGTTTTATACTAAATTCTAAACCTCTTAGTATATTGAGCGTAGCAGGGGCAAAAGAGGTTGCCTTGGAATTAAATTCACTGAGTAAAACTTTTAACATGGCTGGTTGGCGTGTTGGGATGGTCATAGGAAGTGCAGCCAATTTGAATGCAGTTCTAAAGGTAAAAAGTAATATGGATTCGGGCATGTTCTATGGAGTGCAAAAAGGCGCAGTAGCTGCTTTAAAAAGTGCAGATTCCTGGTTTACTCAATTAAATAAGGTGTATGCTTCCAGAAGAATTTTAGTTCATGAATTAGCAGATATACTTAATTGTAGTTATGATCCTAATGCAGCCGGGATGTTTGTTTGGGCAAAATTACCGACAAATCACGTTTCAGCAGAAGATTTCATAGATACGTTACTTCATGAAAAAGATATTTTCATTGCTCCTGGGACTATTTTTGGAAGTAATGGAGAAGGCTATATTCGTTTTTCACTCTGTGTAACAGAAGAAAAAATAAAAGAAGCCATTGAACGATTTAAATAAGTAGCAAAAGCATAAAAATGAATGTATTTGTAATTGGTATTGGATTAATAGGCGGTTCTATGGCAAAGGATATAAAACGGTTATATCCTAGTGCTAAAATCTATGGAATAGATACGAACGATGCTCATTTGGAAGAAGCCTTGACCTTGGAATTAATCGATGCTAAGTCTACATATGAAGAACTTTCCAAGGCAGATATGGTTATTGTAAGTATCCCTGTGGATGTCATGGTAAAAACGATGCCAAGGATTTTGGAAGCCATTCAGGATGATGCTGTGGTTATTGACGTAGGATCTACTAAGTCATTGATCTGTAAAACGCTTGAAAACCACCCAAGGAGGAGAAATTTTTTGGCATGCCACCCCATCTCGGGTACAGAATTTTCAGGACCGTCGGCGGCAGAAGAAGGTTTATACATCGGGAAAACCAATATAATCTGTGAGGTTGAAAAAACGGCATTTAAATTACAGGAAAAAGCCTTGGAAGTATTCTCTAAAATGGGAATGCGGATACGATATATGAACCCAGATGCGCATGACAAACACATTGCTTACGTCTCGCACTTATCACATATAAGTTCTTTTATGTTGGGAAAGACCGTTATAGAAAAGGAAAAAAATGAGCGCGATATTTTTGATATGGCGGGATCTGGATTTGGGAGCACGGTTAGGTTAGCTAAAAGCTCTCCAGCAATGTGGACGCCAATTTTTAAGCAAAACAAGGAGAATGTTGTAGAGACCCTAGAAGAATACATCCAGAATCTAAAGGCATTTAAGCAATTGCTTTTAGACGATGATTATCAAGGCATTTTTAAAGAGATGGATAATACCAATAAAATAAAAGAAATATTAAACGGAATACCACAAAATAAATTAGAACAGTAAAATGGAGAATTCAAAACAAATGAGATCATGGTTAGACGATATGGGATTAGACCATCCTTTAGTGATAGCGGGGCCATGCAGTGCGGAAACAGAGGAGCAGGTGCTAAAAATTGCACATGATTTAAAAAATACGGATGTCAACTACTATCGTGCGGGTATATGGAAACCAAGAACGCGCCCTGGTAATTTTGAAGGGGTTGGGGCTATTGGTTTAAAATGGTTACAAAGAGTAAAAGAAGAGACCGGTTTAAAAACGGCAACCGAAGTAGCAAATAGGGCACATGTAGATTTGGCTTTGGAGCACGATATAGATCTACTTTGGATAGGAGCTAGGTCAACTGTAAGTCCTTTTATCGTGCAAGAAATTGCGGATGCGTTAGAAGGAACGGATAAGGTTGTATTGATTAAAAACCCTGTAAATCCAGACTTATCGCTTTGGCTAGGAGCAGTGGAGCGCTTGTATTCTGCAGACATTAAGAAATTAGGAGTTATTCACAGGGGGTTTTCTACCTATGAAAAAACCAAGTATAGAAACATACCAGAATGGCAATTGGCCATTGAATTACAAACGCGTTTTCCAGATTTACCTTTAATTAACGACCCATCTCATATTACAGGAAAACGAGATATGATTTTTGACGTTTCCCAAACAGCGCTCGACCTAAATTTTGATGGTCTAATGATAGAAACGCATCACGATCCAGATAATGCTTGGAGCGACGCAGCGCAGCAGGTAACCCCAGATAGGTTGGTGCAGATTATGGAAGATTTAAGGATTAGAAAAGAAACGAGTGAGGAAGCTGAATACAGCAGCAAATTAAATAATTTGAGAGCTCAAATAGATGTAATAGACAATCAAATTATAGAAACTTTAGGGAAACGAATGAAGGTGGCAGATGCCATTGGAGGTTTAAAAAAACAGCGAAACGTTGCGGTTTTACAAACCAATCGTTGGAATTCTATTTTGGGGAATATGATTCTAGAAGGAGAGTCTAAAGGCTTAAGTGAAGAATTTGTTTTACGCATGTTTAAAGCAATTCATCAAGAATCCATTAACCATCAGGAAAAGATTATCAAGGGATAAGAGAAAAGGCAGTTTTAAACTGCCTTTTTATATGCTAACTGTAACAATTGCAGTTTTGAATTATCTTTAGATAAATTAAAAGAACACAATCATGAAAAGATTCATAGTAATTTGTTTAGTGCTTGCATCAGCACATACTTTTGGACAGCGTATTATTGACAAGGAAGTAGGAGATTTTGATACCGTTAAAGTTTTTGACCTCATTGAGGTAAATCTCATACAGTCCGAAGAGAACAAGGTATTAATTAAAGGAGAAAATGTAGATGATATTGAGATCATTAATAAAAATGGAACTCTTAAAGTTCGAATGAAATTGGATAAAATCTTTCGTGGAGAAGATACTTTCGTAGAAGTACATTATACAAAGCTGGCTTTGATTGATGGGAACGAAGGAGCAAGAATAACTTCGAATGCTCAAATAAAACAAAATACCATTGAATTAAAAACCCAGGAGGGTGCCAAAATAAAAGTTGGTTTGGATGTAAATCATGTAATGATTAGGTCTGTTACCGGTGGAATAATTGAAGCATCTGGTTTAGCAAAAAATCAAGAAGTAGTTCTTAACACCGGCGGTATTTTTGAAGGGAGAGAATTACATGCAGAAACGGCGAGTGTAAAGATTATTGCGGCAGGAGAAGCAGAAGTATATGCTTCAGATAAACTAGATATTAAAGTAAAGGCAGGAGGCGATGTTTATGTGTATGGAAATCCAAAAGAGATTAATAAAAAGACCTTTGCTGGCGGAAGAATATATATGAAAGAATAAGATCTTTGGTTATAAAACAAAAAACCCGATAGTATCTATCGGGTTTTTTTATGTTCTTTATTGGCTATTACTTTTTAAAAATATAGCGTGTAATAAAAATACCTGCATCTCCTTTCGTTGAACTTTCTACGGCACTTGTTACAAAAGCTAATTCCCAACCTTCTGCAACCATTGTATTGATTTTTGAAGTAATTAAAGCATCATTGGCAGCAATATTCTGAAAACGAATTCCAGCAACATTATAGAAATTTAATAGCTTAGTTTCATCAAAATCTTTTACACGAATCTCACCTCTTTTAGACTTATTTCTAGTATTGTCTTCTGATGTTTGGGTACTGGTGTATTGCTTATAATCCTTTTCTTCATTGGCACTTATAATTCTTGAACGACCAAGTCCACTAGATACAATAGATTCTACGCTAGTAACAACTTTAAATTGTTGAGCACTTACATCTACCGTAGCTGCAAGAACAATGCATGCGATAATTAAAAGTTTTTTCATTTGATTAAATTTTAGTGAATGTTAGAAATACGATGTTTATTATAATCCCTAAAGTACTACGATTTTTTGTCTTAAAGAATCGATTTATTCAAATTCATAGAAAATAGGCTGATTGTTGGATTGAAAACTTAAGAATTTCTGGGAATTATAGAAGTCTAAATTGTTCTAATAGATCTTTCTAAATGGCACTGATCCATTAGAATTGTGCTATTTTTGCGCAACGCATTAAATAGCGCATTGCATGATAGGGATTGTTTATAAATCTACCGGAAGCTGGTACACTGTAAAAGAAGAGGACGGTATATTTTATGAATGTAGAATAAAAGGTAAGTTTAGAATTAAAGGAATTAAAAGTACCAATCCTATCGCTGTTGGAGATACTGTTGTTTTTGATATTGAAACAATCGGAGATGAAACTACAGGGATTATTACCGAAATACAGGATCGAAAAAATTACATTATTAGAAAGTCGGTGAACCTATCAAAGCAAACGCATATCATTGCGGCTAATTTGGATCAGGTTTTTTTATTGATTACACTTAACAATCCTACTACATTTACCACCTTTATAGATCGATTTTTGGTTACTTGTGAAGCGTACGAAGTAACAGCAGTATTGCTGTTTAATAAGATTGACACCTATGAACCGGAAGAGCTCGATGAAATAAAATACCTAGCAGCTCTTTACAGAAAAATAGGATATACATGCATAGGCATTTCTGCAAAAACGGGAAAAAATGTAGACCAGGTAAAGACTTTAATGAAAGATAAAACAAGTATGTTTTCTGGTCACTCTGGTGTAGGAAAGTCTACCCTGCTCAACGGTATTGAACCAACATTGCAAATAAAAACTGCACAAATATCGCAACAACACTTGCAAGGACAGCATACTACTACTTTTGCAGAAATGTATGATATGGATTTTGGGGCGCAAATTATTGATACCCCAGGAATTAAAGGTTTTGGCATTGTAGATATGGAAAAAGAGGAAATTGGAGATTACTTTCCAGAATTCTTTGAGCTAAAAAATAAATGCAAGTTCAACAATTGCATGCATTTGGATGAACCCAGTTGTGCTGTGAAGACCGCTTTAGAAGCTAATAGTATTGCTTGGAGCAGGTATAAAAGTTATGTTCAGATGGTTGCAGGCGAGGAAGAGAGTTATAGAACCGATATTTACGGAGAAAAATAAATGAGGGCAGTAATTCAGAGGGTCATAGAGGCAAGTGTTGTTATTGATGGAACCTTGTTTTCAGAAATAAAAAATGGCGTACTTATTCTCTTGGGAGTGGAAGATTTAGATACTCATGAAGATATCGTATGGCTATCTCGAAAAATTGCAAATCTTCGAATCTTTAATGACAAAGAAGGTGTTATGAATACTTCGCTAATAGATGTCGGCGGAAATGCTTTGGTGGTGAGTCAGTTTACTTTACACGCCTCCATAAAAAAAGGCAATAGACCCTCATATATAAAGGCGGCTAAGCCCAAAACTGCAATTCCACTATACGAGAGGTTTGTAGCACAATTAGAAAAAGATATTGGAAGTAAAGTAAGGACAGGTGTATTTGGTGCTGATATGAAAATACAGCTTGTAAATGATGGCCCCGTTACCATACTTATAGATACAAAGAACAAAGAATAATCGCTTTTAGTCGATTTTTTGTTCAGAAAAGTAAGAAAATTATCTTTTTTGGTTTTTATTTGCAATAACCAAGCAAACCATTAACCATGCGCACATTACTGCTATTCTGCGTGTTCCTCTCTTTTTCTTTTTTGAGCGGGCAAGAGACAAATTACCAAGCCAATACAATTGATAAAGTACTAACGGACAATGCCAATGCTGTTGTGTTTTTGGATGATACTGCTATTTCTTTGATTTCTAAGGAGAAAATGTTGGTGTCCAAAAAGCGTGTTGTAGCTGTTTTAAAGTCGGCCGGTCAGGGAATCATAAATCCATATGCCTATTATGATCCAATGACAAAGCTAAAACAGCTAGAGGCAATTGTTTATGATGCTAACGGAAATCAAATAAAGAAAATAAAGAAAAAGGATTTTAAAGATGTGAGCGCAGTGGATGGCGGAACTTTGTATAGTGATTCCAGAATAAAATATTTTGAATATGTGCCTACGGCATATCCTTATACTATTTCGTTTTCGTATAGTTTTGAAACTGCAAACACTGCTTTTTTACCTAAGTGGTCCCCAGTGGATGAATACAAAGTGAGTACGCAGAAAAGTTCTTATACTTTTTCTTTCCCAGAAGGAATGGAGATTCGTAAAAAAGAAAAGAATTTTGAAGGCTATCCTATAACCAACTTTTCCAAAGGAAATACGCTTCACTATCAGATGGATAATATGCCCGCTACTCGCTATGAAATGTTAAGTCCGTCTTTTTTCGAAATTGAACCTCAATTATTAGTGAGCTTGAACAACTTTCATTTAGAAGGTTTAGACGGGCAAGGCAGTGACTGGGTGTCTTTTGGTAAATGGAGATATAAAAGTATGATACAGGAAAGGGATAAATTGCCTCCTACAACGGTTTCAAAAATAAGTTCACTTGTTGAAGGTATTGAAGACCCGATAGAGAAAGTGAAAATTATTTACGAATATGTGCAAGACAATACTCGCTATATTAGCGTACAATTAGGAATAGGTGGTTGGATGCCTATTGCAGCCTCCGAAGTAGATGAAGTAAAATACGGAGACTGTAAAGGACTTACCAATTATACCAAAGCGCTTCTAAAATCTCAAGGGATAGAATCATACTATAGTGTGGTTTGGGCGGGTGCTTCGAAACGCAGTATGGAAACTGATTTTGCTTCAATGCAAGGAAATCATGTTATTTTAAACGTGCCCAACGATGGAGGAGACGTTTGGCTAGAATGTACAAGCCAAGATGCTCCATTTGGTTTTATGGGCAGTTTTACCGACGATAGAGAAGTATTGGTACTTACTCCAAATGGTGGCACTCTTAAACATACAACGGCTTATCTAGATGAAGATAATAAGAAAAGTACCGCAGCTAGCTATCAACTAACATCTGAAGGAGTGCTTACAGCAGATGTGGCCGTTGTAAGTGAAGGAATACAATATGACAATCGTTCTTCAATAGCGAGTCTTTCCGACAAGAGAAAGGATGCATACTACAAGGAGTATTGGAGCCATATGAATGGGGTAAAAATAAAAGAAATGAATTTCTTAAATAATAAGCAAGAGGTTCAGTTTGTAGAACATATAACCCTAGAAGTACCTAATTATGGTGATCAAGCAGGGAATGATATGCTTTTTAAAGTGAACCCTTTCGATATTAACGACTTTGTACCAGATCGTTATAGAAATAGAAAACAACCTTTTGAAATTGCACGTGGGTATTTGCATGAAAATACCTATAAAGTGAAGTTGCCAGCATCCTATACCGTTTCTGTCTTACCAGCACCTATAGTAGTGGAAAGTAAGTACGGTAGTTATGAAGTAAGCATAGAAAAAGAATCAGATACCCAATTGGTTTATAAAAGAAAATTACTAATTAAAAAGGGAAGGTATCCAAAAGAAGAGTATAATGAATATCGAAACTTTAGACGAAAAGTAGCCAAAGGCGATAATCTTAAAATAGTACTAACCAAATAACCAAAATCGGCATGAATTTAAAAACAAGAGCTCTCATTTTTGTGTGTTTTCTTTGTATTGGTATGCAAGCACAACAACTAAAGTTTGGAAAGGTTTCCAAGGAAGAACTAGAGGAAAAAGTATATGCTAAAGATTCCTCTGCGGTAGCAGCTTATTTATATAAGCATAGGAATTCATTTTACCAATATTATTCAGGTAGTGGATTGCAGCTGATCACAGAAATACACGAGCGTATTAAAATTTATGATAAAGCTGGGTTGGATTATGCTACCAAAACTATTAGCCTATATAAAAGCGGGAGTACGGACGAGAAGTTTAGTAGTTTAAAAGCGATTACTTATAATTTGGAAAATGGAAAAATTTCCGAATCTAAATTAGGAAAAGATGGGATTTTTAAATCGGAATATTCCAAAAATATCAATCAAGTGAAGCTTACGCTGCCTAATGTAAAAGAAGGCGCTGTTTTAGAATACAAATACCGAGTGACTTCTCCTTTTGTGCAAAGCATTGATGAATTTGTATTGCAAGAGGAGATACCTATTAAACGACTAAATGCCTCCATGAGAATTTTGGAATATTTTAAGTTTAATCAGCGTCAAAAAGGCTTTTTTATGCTAAATCCAAAAGTTGAAAAAACAAGAGACAATCAATTAGGCATTGACGTAATAAAAACAGATTTTAACTTATCGGATGTTCCCGCTATGAAACAAGAAAAATATGTTTCGAATATTGATAATTATAGATCGGCCGCAAAGTTTGAAATTGTTTCTTTAGAAATTCCTGGAAGCACATATGAAAATTTCTCTAAGACATGGGATGATGTTGTGGAAACCATTTATGATAACCCTTCTTTTGGGGGAGAACTTAAAAAGGGGAATTATTTTGAAGATGATTTAAACACTGCATTAGAAGGGTCTACAAATGATGGGGAACGGATAGCTTCGACTATGAATTTTCTTAGAAAAAATGTGAAATGGAATTCGTCTAGAGGAGTGTATTGCGATGAGGGCGTAAAAAAAGCATTTAAAACTAAAACCGGGAATAGTGGTGATATGAATCTTATGCTTATTGCCATGTTAAAGCACGCTGGGATAGATGCCTACCCCGTACTTGTGAGTACTAGAGACAATGGTATTCCTCTATTTCCTACCTTACAAGGATTTAATTATGTGGTGGTAGCTGCTAAGATAGGAGATGGTTATGCTCTTATGGATGCAACGGATCCCTATAGCACTCCGAATGTGTTGCCTGTTAGGGCTTTAAATTGGTATGGCAGATTAATATCTGATACCGGGAAATCTATATCCATAGATTTAATGCCCAAGCAGAAATCTGCAGAAGTGAATATGATGAATGTAACCATTAATGATGATGGCTCAATAAACGGTAAGTTCAGACAGCAATATACCAATCATAACGCTTTGTATTTTAGACAGAAATACAACCGAACCACAGAAGAAAGCTTTTTAGAAGAGCTGGAAAAAGAGAATAGTGATATAGAAATATCTAATTATCAATTGAAAAATAACGAAAATATAGGAAAACCGATCGTGCAATCCTATGAATTTTACAAGGAAGATATGATCGATGTGGTAGGTGGTAAATTATATTTTTCACCCTTCTTTCATATAGTTACTTCTGAGAATCCGTTTAAATTGGAAAAGCGCGAATATCCGGTAGACTTTGGATATCCCTGGATGGATAAGTTTACCATTAATGTGAAGGTTCCAGCAGGGTATAAGATAGAATCTATACCAGAGCCAATGGCATTGATGTTGCCAGAAGGGATGGGATCCTTTAAATACAATATTTCAGAAAATAAAGGAAATATTAGTATAAATGCAGCCGTGAGCATAAACTCAGCAATTATTGCACCTATGCAATACGATGCGTTGAAAGAATTTTACCGACAAATGGTGGAAAAAGAAACAGAAAAGGTAGTTTTATCCAAAATCTAGGAGGATGAACATACAAAATGCGCAAAGTGCCGTTGATGAATGGATAAAAAATCATGGTGTTCGTTATTTTAATGAGCTCACCAATATGGCCCAGTTAACCGAAGAAGTAGGGGAGGTTGCCCGTATTATAGCTCGTAGGTATGGAGAGCAAAGTGAAAAGGAATCAGATAAAGAAAAAGATTTAGGAGAGGAGTTGGCAGATGTATTGTTTGTGGTACTCTGTTTAGCAAATCAGACGGGGATTAATCTGCAAGAGGCATTTGATAAGAAATTGGATCTAAAAGCAAAGCGAGATCACGATAGACATCATCAGAATAAAAAGCTTAAATAGTCGTATATTTGTGGCTTAATTTTTTTTGAATGGTCCTTATTTTAGGACACCTTTACACTTTAGAAATTGAAACTACGACTATCTTCACCTCCTACCAAAGTTTTAGAATCTAGTATTAAAATAACAGGCTCTAAAAGTGAGTCAAATAGACTGTTGCTTCTGCAGGCGTTATACCCGGCGATTTCTATTAAAAATCTTTCTAATTCAGACGATGCGCAAGTAATGAAGAAGGGATTGTCTATCAACCATGGAACGGTAGATATTCATCATGCGGGAACGGCTATGCGATTTTTAACAGCCTATTTTGCTACCCAAGAGGGGAAAGAAGTGACTCTGACTGGGTCGCAACGGATGACTGAGCGTCCCATAAAAGTGCTAGTAGAGGCATTAAGATCTTTAGAAGCAGACATACACTATGAGCAAAAAGAAGGATATCCTCCAATTGCGATCAAAGGGAAAGTGTTAAGCAAGAATGAAGTGAGCTTACCAGCGAATATAAGCAGCCAGTATATCTCTGCTTTGCTTATGATTGCACCGCGTCTAAAGGAAGGGTTGAAAATGA
This sequence comes from uncultured Flavobacteriaceae bacterium, assembly GCA_947500575.1. Taxonomy (GTDB): domain Bacteria; phylum Bacteroidota; class Bacteroidia; order Flavobacteriales; family Flavobacteriaceae; genus CANMSI01. The sequence continues at coordinate 151,862 of CANMSI010000006.1, forward strand.
CTCTTATTGGAAAGATTACTTCAGTACCCTATATCAAAATGACGTTAGCGCTCTTGGAACAGATAGGAGTCAGAACTTCTTTTGAGAAGAATGTAATTCAAGTACAGCCTCTAGTCCATACCGAAGAGAAAAGTATGGTGGTGGAGTCTGATTGGAGTTCTGCATCTTATTTTTATAGTATTGTAGCTTTAAGCGATGTTGGAACTCAGGTTGCGCTAAGCGCTTATAAAGAAAACAGCCTTCAAGGAGATAGCATTTTGGCAGAAATATATACAGCTTTTGGCGTTACAACTACTTTTAAAGAGCATCAGATTGTACTTCAAAAAGAACAACTCCATACGACAACGCTTTTTGAATATGATCTGAGTAATGCACCAGATATTGCTCAGACCATTGCCGTTAGTTGTTTTGGATTGGGAATTGGATGTCATCTTACAGGATTACATACCCTTAAAATTAAAGAGACAGACCGTTTAGAAGCATTGAAAACCGAACTCACTAAATTGGGGGCATCTATAAAAGTAAGTGGTATATCACTTACTTTGCAGGCTTCTCACGAGTTTTTAGCCGAGGTTGGAATAGATACATATAATGATCATAGAATGGCAATGGCTTTTGCTCCTTTGGCCATGAAAACACCCCTTATTGTGAATGACGCCGGAGTGGTTTCTAAGTCATATCCGGATTTTTGGAATGATCTTAAAAGTCTAAAATTTCAGATCAACACAATTTAATAGCTCTTTTACTTGACATCCCCTATATCAGGGTTGTATATTTGCTGCCGCAAAAATTAGTTAAAAAACACACCTTATCTATGAAATTATCACACTTCAATTTTGAACTTCCAAGTGAATTATTAGCTGAATACCCTGCAGAAAATAGGGATGAATCTAAGCTTATGGTTATTCACAGAGAGACTGGAAAAATAGAACATAAGATGTTTAAAGATCTTATTGACTATTTTGAAGAGGACGATGTGATGGTGTTAAACAATACCAAAGTATTTCCAGCGCGTCTTTATGGAAATAAGGAAAAAACGGGAGCTCGTATTGAAGTTTTCTTGTTGAGAGAATTGAACGAAGAACAACGTCTTTGGGATGTTTTGGTAGATCCAGCTAGAAAAATAAGAATTGGCAACAAACTGTATTTTGGCGAAGATGAAAACCTTGTCGCTGAGGTAATAGATAATACCACTTCTAGAGGACGTACTTTACGTTTCTTATACGATGGATCCTATACTGATTTTAGAAGAAAGTTAAGAGAACTTGGAGAAACGCCCTTGCCAAAGTATATAAAGCGTTCTGTAGAAACATCGGATGAAGAGCGTTATCAAACCATATATGCAAAACACGAAGGAGCCGTTGCCGCCCCTACTGCAGGTCTTCACTTTTCCAAACACCTATTAAAGAGATTGGAAATAAAAGGGGTAGATTTTGCAGAGCTTACATTGCATGTAGGTTTAGGAACTTTTAATCCAGTAGAGGTAGAAGACCTTTCCAAACATAAAATGGATAGTGAGGAATTGGTGATTGATGAAAAAGCAACAGATATTGTAAACAATGCAAAGAAAGAAAAGCGTAGAATATGTGCAGTTGGAACTACTGCAATGCGTGGTTTAGAAAGTGCAGTATCTTCGGAGCATACCTTAAATACCTTTGATGGTTGGACCAACAAATTTGTTTTTCCTCCTTATGAATTTAGTATTGCAAATTGTATGGTCACTAATTTTCATTTGCCAAAGTCAACACTTTTAATGATGGTGTCGGCATTCATGGGGCACGATCTTATGAAAAAGGCTTATAAAGAAGCTATTTTGGAAGGATATAAGTTCTATTCTTATGGAGATGCCATGTTAATTATCTAAAATAAGATTTTCATTAAATAAAATAGAGTCCCGTCTGTTTCCACTATATAGGATTGCAAGACGGGATTTTTTATAGCTACCTTTGAACTGTGGACTCAATAAAAAAGAAAGATATACGCAAGTTGAGCAAAGAAGATTTGCGCAATTTTTTTGTTGCCCAAGGAGACAAAGCTTTTCGTGGCAATCAGGTATATGAGTGGCTGTGGCAGAAAGGCGCGCATAGTTTTAATGCCATGACCAATATTTCCAAAGAAACACGCTTTCTTTTAGATACTTATTTTGTGATTAACCATATTGCGGTAGATCAAATGCAACGCAGTTCTGATGGTACCATAAAAAATGCAGTGCGTTTGCATGATGGACTCATAGTAGAATCAGTATTAATTCCTACGAAGTCTAGAACAACAGCCTGTGTGTCGAGCCAGGTGGGATGTAGCTTGGATTGCAAATTTTGCGCTACTTCTCGCTTAAAACGAATGCGAAACCTAAACCCCGATGAGATTTATGATCAGGTAATAGCCATTGATAAGGAGAGTCGTTTGTATTTTGATCGCCCTTTGAGTAATATTGTTTTCATGGGGATGGGAGAACCTTTAATGAACTATAACAACGTTCTAAAAGCAATTGATAAAATTACTTCCTCGGAAGGACTAAAAATGTCTCCCAAACGAATTACGGTTTCTACCTCTGGAGTGCCTAAGATGATTAGAAAGATGGCAGATGAAGAAGTGAAATTCAAATTAGCAGTTTCTTTACATTCCGCTATAGATGAAATACGCACCTCCATAATGCCGTTCAATGCTACTTTTCCCTTAGCAGATTTAAGAGAGGCATTGCAATATTGGTATCAGAAAACCAAAAGTAGAATCACCTATGAATATGTTGTTTGGAAAGGAATAAATGACACTCAAACAGATGTAAATGCTTTGATAGATTTTTGCAAGTTTGCACCTTCTAAAGTGAATCTAATAGAATACAATCCAATAGATGATGGAACCTTTCAGCAGGCCTCAGATGCTGCCATTAATATGTATGTAAAAGGACTAGAACGCAAGGGAATCACGGTTACGGTAAGAAGATCTCGCGGAAAAGATATAGACGCTGCTTGCGGACAATTAGCGAATAAGTCGTAAGGAGTGGTTTTTTGCTTTTATGAAGCTTTCATTGAAAGGCTTTATTCCCCTTGTTATTTTCATTAAATTTACCATCCAGATTAATCCGTGCCGATAACTATCGGGGATAGGAAATTGGTAGATGTGAAAGTCGTAGCTCAAATAAAAGAACCGGTAGAAAAGGAAATGGAACTTTTTGAAAAAAAGTTCCATGACTCCATGTCCTCAAAAGTAGCCCTGCTCAATAGAATTACCCACTACATCGTAAACCGAAAGGGCAAGCAAATGCGTCCTATGTTTATTTTCTTGGTAGCAAAATTGCTCAATGACGGAGAAGTGAATGAGCGAACTTATAGAGGAGCTGCTATTATTGAGTTAACGCATACGGCTAGTTTGGTCCATGACGATATTGTAGACGAGAGTAGTAAAAGAAGAGGTTTCTTTTCTATAAATGCCCTTTGGAAAAATAAGATTGCTGTTTTGGTAGGGGATTATCTATTTGCGAAAGGCTTATTACTTCCATTAGAGCATGACGATTTTGATTTACTTAAGATTTTTTCAAATGCAGTACGAGAAATGAGCGAAGGGGAGTTACTGCAGATGGAAAAAGCAAGACGTTTGGATATCACAGAGGAGGTATACTATGATGTGATTAGACAAAAAACAGCAACCCTGATTGCCGCTTGCTGCAGCATTGGTGCCTGTGCAGTAAAACCTAATACGGATCATGTAGAAGTCTTTAGAAAGTTTGGAGAATTAATTGGAATGGCCTTTCAAATCAAAGATGATCTATTTGACTATGGAGAAGCGAAAATTGGAAAACCTACGGGGATTGATATTAAAGAACAAAAAATGACACTGCCACTTATTTATGTGTTGAATAATTGTGCTACAGATGAACGCAAATGGCTCATAAACTCTATAAAGAATCACAATAAGAATAAAAAAAGAGTAAAGGAGGTAATCCATTTTGTAAAGGAAAAAGGAGGACTTAGCTATGCAGAGGGTAAAATGAATGCATTTAAAACGGAAGCACTTGCTCTTTTGGAAGCGTATCCAGATTCGGACTATAAGAGTTCTCTTGAACTAATGGTGAACTATGTAGTAGATCGAAAAAAATGATTTTTAAATAGCTGACTGTCAGTAATTTTTAAATTTTTTCAAAAAAAATATACCCTCTAGGCAACTAATTTTAATAGAGTGTCGTCTTTATACATAGAAGCCAATATCAAAACACTTGAAGATCATTACTTTTTATAATAGCGAGAAACATCTGATTAAGAAAGCGGTATCAGGAAACCCAGAAGCGCAGCAACAGATCTATTCAAAATATGCACCTAAGATGCTCAGTGTATGCAGACAATACATTAAAGATCTTCAGTTTGCAGAAGATGTAATGATTAACGGATTTGTAAAGGTGTTTCAACATTTAGAATCATTTAGAGGAGATGGAAGTTTTGAAGGTTGGATTCGTCGTATTATGATCCGTGAATCAATCTCCTATCTTCGAAAAAAACAATTTGTTGTTTTTGATGATGAACTTTATGAAAACAATACAACAAACCACACTTCTATTTCTACAGAAATGGATGTAGAACATATACAATTGTTAATTGACAAATTACCAGAAGGGTATAAAATGGTTTTTGTGCTCTATGCAGTGGAAGGATATAAGCATGCGGAGATAGCAAAAATGCTGCAGATATCAGAGAGTACATCCAAATCACAATTGTTTAAAGCAAGGCGGATGTTGCAAGAAAAATTAAAAGAACAAAACATTTTAAGTTATGGCACCCATTAAGTTTGAGGAACATATAAAGGAGAAGTTAGATGCGCGCGAGATTAAACCCTCTGATGCTAGTTGGAATACTATTTCAGATCGTTTATCAACATCAGAGAAGCCAAGAAAGAAAGGATATTTTTGGTATGGAATTGCGGCAAGTTTTATTGGTTTATTATTGATCTCTATTCTTTATTTCAATAAAAAAGAACAGCAAGATCCCAAAGCAACTGAAATGGTAACTTCGCCAGCATCTGAGGAGCAACCTAAAGAGTCGGTTATTAAAAAAGACATACTGGTTCCTACTGAATTTCAAGAAGAAGTTGTAGTGCAGACAGATAAGAAACCTTCAATAAAAACACAACCCAAAGAGGAGAATGTGGTTAATGCATCTGCAACGGAGCAATCTTATAAGGATTTAGAGAAAAATACAGGAGATTTAGACAAAATAGCGATACATGATAATACCTTAGAAAAGGAAGTGGTAAAAACGCCTACAGAAGTTGCAATAGAAGCTAAAATTGCTGAGGTAATTGCCCAGGTAGAACAAAAAGATGGAACTTCTGAGGAAATGACCGATTTAGAAGTGGACTCCCTTTTGCGAAAAGCACAAAGAGAATTACTAACTAATAAGCTGTTTAGAGCAGATAATTCGGTAGATGCCAAAGCCTTACTAGCAGAGGCGGAAGGGGAGTTGGATAGATCTTTACGAGATCAGTTATTCGATGCTCTTAAAACAGGATATCTAAAGGTTAGAACAGCTGTTGCCGACAGAAATAATTAATCCAATCATAGTTTATTCATCAATTAAAAAGCCCCCTTTTCTTTGAGGGAAAGGGAAAGTACAATCAAAAATCATCAATCATTAATTAATCAAGTCTTACATCCAGCGCTCTGTTATAGCATAGGATATGGTATAACGGAGGCGGGGGTAGGAGAAAAATCAAAAGAATTATGAGAATCATTAGTTTATATCTTGCCGTTTTACTCATGTCACTTATTGCACACAGTTTACAGGCTCAGGATGAAAATTATCAGCAAAAAATAAAGGTGCTTCAGGAGCAGAAAGCACGTATTACTGCACAGGAAAAGGAGGCGTTGAAAATTGAAATTAAGGATATTAATAAACGTTTGGATGCTAAGAAAATTTCTGAAGAAGAGGCTAAAAACTTAAAAGAAGCGGCTGCTGTGAAAAGAGCTGCAAATATTGAAAACAGAATAGCTATTCTAGATAATGAAATTGCATTGTTAGAGCGCAATGAAGGCAAGTGGCTAGAACTTGGACAACAAGACACAACCAAGGTTACATGGCAACTGGGGATTGATTTTAGTGGCAAGGATAAGTCAGGATTTATTTGGAATGAAAAACAACAATGGAGACGCGATATTAAGTATGATAGACGCACTTATTCGGATTTGGTAATGGCAATAGGGTTTAACAATGCCATTGTGGATGGCCAATCCTTGGACGACTCTCCATACAAAATAGGTGGAAGCCGTTTCTTTGAACTGGGTTGGGCTTGGCGAACAAGAGTCTTTAAGAATACTAATTTTATGCGTTTTCATTATGGAGTATCTTTTCAATTCAATGGTTTAAAACCAAAAGGCAATCAAATTTTTGTCTCTGAAGATGGACAAACGCAATTGGAGGAGTTTGAATTTGATCTAAGAAAATCTAAATTCCGAATGGACAATCTTGTATTTCCAGTTCATTTTGAATTTGGACCCTCTAAAGTCAAAGAAACGGAAAAAAAGATTCGTTATTCATTGCATAATCAGTTCCGAATTGGTGTTGGGGGATATGGAGGTTTTAATATAGGGAACCGCCAAAAACTAAAGTATACTAGAAATGGAGAGCGTGTCAAAGAAAAGCTTAAAAGAGATTATAATACATCAGATTTGGTATATGGTTTAAGCGCGTATGCTGGTTTTGGCGATACTGTTTTGTATATGAAATATGATCTTAGTCCTATCTTTCAAGATGCTGCTGTAGAGCAAAACAATATCTCTTTAGGATTGCGATTCGATTTGTAAGCTAGCCATTAAATAATCCGAGTGTTCTCTTTTAAGATGAGCTCTCGGATTATAAGTTTATTCATGGAATTGTTTTAAATCGGTACTTTTAAACGTCCATTCCGGAGTCTTTAGTTCTTCATCAATTTCTGAAAGCTTATACCAAGGGCTTAAATTTTTGTTTTGCGGGTTATGTAGAAGTTGTATTTCTTGCGCAGGCATATAACTTTGAGCAAGAAGAAAGATTTTTTCTTTTGTTGTTTTATGGATAGCTACATCTACAATGATCACCGCATGTCCGGGAAAACCTCCTTGGATAAAAACATCTCCAATGACGAGTTCGTTAATGGGTTTTTCCTGCATTTCTTTCGATAAGGAAGACGTACCTGCGTAGCTAAAAATAATTTCTAGGTACTGCCAAAAGATATCTGGATTGTTTGCCGCTGTTGTTTTTTGTTTCCACTGAACGGTATTTCCTTGAACTGAAATTCGTTTTCCTTTGATCCATTCAGAATAGTCTACTCTAAAACCATTGGTAAAGTTAAATTGAATATCCTTATATCTTTTCTGTTCATATAAATATGCTGCTCGCAAGCGCATTATAGCATCTGCGCATTGATGTAAGTTGCGCTTACCAATGGGAAGATCAATAACAGCTGCATAAACACCATAATTTGGTTTTACTTCTCCATTGTAATACTTCACCTCAGAATTTGGGGTTTTAAGTGGTAAATTCCGTAAATAGGAAGCAAAAGACATGCTGTCCGTTTCCATCCTATAAAAATCTCTTGGAGTGTTGAAACGAGCTTGAATGGTAGTTCCTTCTTGGTTTATGGATAGATGCGGAAGCATTGAGGTTTGTTCAGCATCTTCTCTTGTTTTTTTTGAGGTAGAAGAAGAGCCTTGTCCACATGCCTTCAGTAACATGGACAATACTACGATGACAAACAAGGCTCTCTTCATAAACAACCAACTAAATAGTTCTATATTTTATAATAATTCAAAAGATACGCTAACTCCATATTGTTTGGAGTTCAATGCAGCGTTGTAGTATAGAGATTCGTTCAAAATCTTATAGTTACTATCACTTATGCTGACTGCCTTGCCTACATTTCTACCTAATTTTTTTGCAATCGCTTCTGCCTTATTTTTAGCATCTTCAAATGCTGCTTTTGCATAAGTAGCAGTTTGTTCATTGGATAGCTCTGCTTTGGAAGTGATATCGGATTTTGTGACACCAATTGATTTTACAGATAGGATCTTTTTTACCATTTCTAATGAGGTAGTTGTGTACACTAGTATAGTACCTTCTTTTTCGTACCCCACTAGTGCATAGGCTAGGGCGTCTTCTTTTATAGCGTTGGCTGGAATACCAGCCTTCTCTAGCTTTTCTAGATAATTTGATTTGATCTCCTCAAAAGTCATGCGCTCATATTCATAGTACACGTTGTTGAGGCTAAGGATCATTTTGACCGTATATTCTGGCGCAACAGTATATTGGTGCACCCCACTTACCTTAATTGTATTTGGTACTTCTTGGGCAAATACGCCCATGGTCAGTACTAAAAAGACTATGGAAGTCATTATTTTTTTCATCGTTTTACATTTTATAATTGTATTCAATTTTACTTTGTTATTATTGGAGTTCAAAGGTTACCGCAGCGTAATAGGTGCGCATCCCCAACGTATTGCCATAGTATAATGCTTCTGGAGAAGAAGTATAATTACTATCTTCAATATGAACAATATCTCCAATTTTTTTGCCAATGCTTTTAGCTACCATTTCGGCTTTATTTTTAGCATCCGTAATCGCTGCTTTAGCATATTTTTCTATTTGTGAATTGGACGTTTCTAGTTTAAAAGTGACGTCCGATTTTATAACTCCTTCTACTTTTACCTCCAAAAACTTTTGGAGCTTTTTTAATGAGGTAGTTATGTAACTCACAATGGTTCCTTCTTTTTCGTATCCCATAAGTTGATATCCTAAGGGATCATCGCTAAGTTCACTTTTAGTGATTCCGGCGGCTGCTAGTTCTACTAAGTAGTTGTCAATAACTTCCGTAAAGGTCATATACTCATGAGAGTACACATTGTTTAGGCTTACAATCATATTTGCCTTGTATTCTGGCTGTATGGCATATTCATGAGAGCCATTTACTTTAATGGTTTTTGTTGTAATCATGGTTATTTTGGTTTACAACCTAAAACGAATTTTATATCCTTTTCTTATTTAGCCTATTTAGGCAATCGTAAATAAAAAGGAAGCCACAATCATCCAAGCTCCTACGAAGATGCCTACAATTCCTAGTTTACCTTGCTTAGGAGCAATTTTTTCTCGCAGTGCTTCTGCCTTTTCTTTGGCTGCGTCATTTTTGGATAAGAAAAACTTGTTAATAAGTCCAAAGCCAAGCATAAATCCTAAAGTAGCAGAGACAATATTTCCTATAAGATAAGTAGCCCATAAAATTGGCGCTACACTAATCCAACTTATAGTCAATACGGCACTTATGATACCCCAGACACCCCAAAAGCAACATATGAGACCAATCCAACCCTGATAAGGTTCTATCTTGGCTAATAATTCTTTTGCATTCGGTTTTTTGGAAAGGATCAATGATGGTACTGCAATAATGCTTAATAATACTAATGTAATTCCCCAGATCATAATGTTGTTTTTAAGTTATTAATCGGTTTATATTTTTATTTGATACAAAGATGTTGCAGAAGTAGTAGTTGTTTTACCCTTTCACTAGTGAAAAACACCTCCCTGTAAACAGGGAGATTTTTTATGAATATGGTTTTCGTTTTCGACTTATCTTTACGATATTGCCCCTTGCAGTAACAAACTCCTTTATTTTGATTTCAAAAACTACAATAGATCAAGTATATGAAACCGCTCGTTTGGAAGAGGTGATAGGAGACTTTGTACAATTAAAGAAATCTGGATCTAATTTTAAAGGCCTTAGCCCGTTTTCGGATGAACGGACGCCTAGTTTTATGGTTTCCCCTGTAAAGCAAATCTGGAAAGATTTTAGTAGTGGTAAAGGAGGAAATGTGGTTGCTTTTTTAATGGAACACGAACATTTTAGTTATCCAGAAGCTATTAAATACCTTGCAAAGAAATACCAGATTGAAATAGAGGAAACGGAGCAAACTAATGAGCAGAAAGAACAGGCCAATGAACGAGAAAGCATGTACTTGGTATCTGAGTTTGCTCAAAAATATTTTGAAGAAACACTTTGGGAAAAAGAGTTGGGTAAAGCTATTGGACTAAGTTATTTTAAAGAGCGTGGATTTACGGATGAGACCATTCGAAAATTTGGATTAGGGTATTGTTTAGATCAATGGGATGCCTTTACTACGGAGGCACTTGCCAAAGGGTATCAGTTAGATTTTCTTCAGAAAACAGGACTCACAATTGTAAAGGAGAGTGCAACCGATGCTCAAAGCAAGCGGACGTTTGATCGTTTTAAGGGAAGGGTTCAATTTCCAATACACTCTATGAGTGGAAGAGTTTTGGGTTTTGGAGGACGTATTCTTACCAATGATAAAAAAGCGGCTAAATATTTGAATTCTCCAGAGAGCGATATTTATCATAAAAGCAAGGTGCTTTACGGGATTTATTTTGCTAAACAAGCAATTGCCAAAGAAGATAATTGCTACCTGGTGGAAGGTTATACAGATGTGATTCAATTATTCCAACGTGGGATTCAGAATGTGGTAGCTTCTAGCGGTACTGCATTGACTTCAGATCAAATACGGTTGATAAACCGACTTACCAACAATATTACAGTACTATTTGATGGAGATGCAGCCGGATTAAGAGCGTCCATTCGTGGAATAGACCTCATTCTAGAACAAGGTATGAATGTTAAAGTCTGTACCTTTCCAGAAGGTGAAGATCCAGATAGTTTTGCAAAAAATAATAGCTATGAAGATGTTGTAGCGTATTTAGAAGGGAATGCCAAAGACTTTATTCAGTTTAAAACATCTTTGCTAGCTGAAGAAGCAGCCAATGATCCTATTAAGAAAGCAGATACCATACGAGATATTGTATATAGTATTTCTAGAATACCAGATCGTATAAAAAGAGAGATTTATATTCAGGAATGTGCTCGTATGATGCAGATTTCAGAGGAAGTGCTTTTTAATACGCTAGCGCAACTAGGAAAGAAAGAACTAGCAGATGCAGCCAAAAGGGAGAAGCAAGATCAAAAAGCTTTTGAGGTGGTTAGAAACGAACCTACACCTCAAAAGGTGGATGTTCAGTATGAATTAGAACGTAAGATTATTGAAATGCTTTTGCTATATGGAAATGAACAACAGGAATTTGAAGATCTAATTTTAAAGGAAAACGAAAGTGGCGACCTAGTATTAGAACCGGAGCAATTGGAAGCTAAAGTATATGAAAAAATATATTTGGATTTGCAAGAAGATGAAATAGAACTTACCCACGAACGTTTTCGAAACATATATTATAAGCTGATAGAAGCGCTTAATGAAAAAGAGAATTTTACAGTGAATACTTTTGTTGCTGATTTGGAGCAGGAGGTGGTAGCAGAAGTTTCTTCCATTTTGATGGAGGAGGAAAAGTATATGCTCCATAATTGGGAACGCAAGGATATTTATCCAAAGGATAAGAAGAAGGGGATAGCGCAATTAGTAAGTGAAACAATACTTACACTTCGTGTTTTTTTAATTAAAAAAAGAATTGTGGCGTTGCAAGCAGATACAGAACATAAAACAGATGACAATACAGAAACCTTGGAGGAAATTGTAAATTACCTTCAATTAAATACGCTGCTCAATAAAAAGTTGAATAGGGTATTGTCCTAAACGCAGAGAGCCCTTGCAATTGCAAGGGCTCTCTGCGTTATGAAGAAAAACGTATATCTTTTATACTAGTAAAGCTCTAAAGCTTTGGCTTGCTGTAATAAATCTACTAAGTTGTCTACATTTAATTTTCTCATCAAGCGAGCTTTGTACGTACTTACTGTTTTTTCATTTAAGTTAAGTCCAATAGCCACATCTTTGTTTCGCTTCCCGCTTGCTAAGAGTTTTAGTACTTCTACTTCTCTTGTGGAAAGTTTTCTAAAGAATCTTCTAGGTTTTTGAGTGCCCTCATCAAAGGCCAAACGTTGTGCAAGCTCATTAGTAATAAACATATTACCTTGACTTACTTTTCTAACCGCGGTAATTATATAATCTAAATCTGCAGTTTTAGAAAGGTAACCAAAAGCGCCTGCTCTAATAGTACTCAATGCATACACGTCTTCAGACTGTCCACTATAAATTAACACTCTAATATCTGGATACTCTTGTTTGATTTTTCTTAAAGTTGCAATCCCATTAATTTCAGGAATATCCATCTCTAAAATAACCACATCTGGAGTAACTTTCTCTAATTTGTTAAATAGTTCTGAAGTAGTCGCTACATCATCAATAACCTCGAAGTCAGCAGCAGAAGCTAACACATGTTTTATTCCCATTCTTACGATTGGGTGGTTGTCTGCAATTAAAACTTTAGTCATTCTGTAATTTATTAGTTATAATTAGTCTATTTGTACAATAATACTTACAAATATTGTAAGGTCTTTTGGGTTGTTTAATATGTCTATAATCCGTTAAAAATAAATAAAAAAAATATGGTATTCGGTATAATTAGGGCATAATTATTCTTTTAACATTATTTTTCTTACAAAATATATATAAATAGTTGCAGTATTGTATTATAGAAGTACTATTATAGTTTCTGATTACTTCATCAATCAATGCAAAATTCATTTTTTATAGAGCTTTTCATACACCAAGTCATAAGACTTTCTTCTATTGTGTATAGGAACGAATTATTAATTCTGGAACAAATATGGAAACAAATTTTAAGTAAACTAATTATTTTCGAGGTAATAGCTTTATTTTCAGTTAAATGGTTATTTTAGGTTTTTAGGTATCTTACAAATTGGTATAGGAATCATCTTATGTTTATTTGCAGAATTTAGTCTTTTGTATATACGAAAAACCTCTTTTTTTCTTTCTGAAAAATCATTGACTGTTTTTCCAATTTCATCCATTTCCATTGCCCATTCCAATTCTGGATAAGAAGCTCCAATTTGATCTTCATCTGTTCTATCATCTCCCCAAAGGCCATCCGTTGGTGCTGCTTTTAGGATATTTTCATTTACACCCAGAAAGGAAGCAAGTTCATATACTTCTGTTTTTAGAAGATCTGCAATAGGGCTTAAATCTACTCCACCATCACCATATTTTGTATAAAAACCGACTCCAAAATCTTCTACTTTATTGCCAGTCCCTGCAACTAGGTAACCTTCAATAGCAGCGAAATAATACAAAGTTGTCATTCGTAGTCTTGCTCTCGTATTGGCCAAAGACATAAATCGATCTTCTTCCTTTTCAACTTTGGGAAGTTGTTCTACTAGTCCATCAAAAACCGGTGTAAGCTCTACTTCCTGTCGTTTTACGTTAGGATAATTATTTTGCAACCAAGCTATATGATTAGCCGCACGCGAAACTTGACTTGTTGCCTGATGAATAGGCATTTCCAAACATAAAAGATCCAAACCAGTTTTTGCGCATAGGGTAGAGGTAAGAGCAGAATCTATTCCACCAGAAATACCAATGACGAAGCCTTTGATATTGGCATTGGTTGCATAGTCTCTTAACCAGTTGACAATGTGATCTACAATTTTTTCTGTTTGCATAGCTGTATTTTATTAGGTTAAAACTAGTAACTTAGCCGTGTAAAAATAAAGCCTAGGCGCTTAAAAATGAAACTTAAAAGAAATTACTTTAAAATCTATATGCGACCTTTACTTTTTCTAGCGTTATTGCTGCTACTTTTTGGTTGTGGGAATGACAATAAGACAGCTGAAGCCATTAGTAAAATAGATGTTGACTTAAAGATTTCTCGTTTTGATAGGGCTTTTGCAGTAGCAACTCCTTCTGATATTCCGGAATTAAAAAGGGAATATCCTTATTTTTTTCCTGCCCAATACGCGGATAGTGTTTGGGAAGCAAAATTAAAAGATACCATTCAAATTTCTTTGTTAGAAGAAGTGGATATGGTCTTTGGAGATTTTAAAGCTGAAAAGCAAAATTTACAAAGCCTCTTCAAGCATATTAAGTACTACTTTCCTAAGTATGAAATTCCTGAAGTTGTTACCGTAACATCAAACGTGGATTATGCTAATAGGGTTATATTAACTGATTCATTATTGCTGTTAGGCTTAGATAATTATTTGGGTTCTTCGCATCGATTTTATGACAGTTTTGCACGGTATATAACTGCAGATCTGGATAAACAATATTTGGCGAGTGATGTGGCAAGTGCCTTTGTGAATAAGTCTTTGCGTTTTCCTACGGATCGTATTTTTTTATCACACATGATATATTATGGGAAGGAACTATACCTCAAGGATCAATTAATGCCAGAATTACAGGATGCTCAAAAAATTGCATATACACAAGAACAATTGGATTGGGCTTTTGCAAATGAGGAACAAATTTGGCGCTATTTTATAGAAAAAGAATTGCTTTATAGTACAGATCATAAGTTGGGACCTCGGTTTTTAGATCCTGCACCCTTTTCTAAATTTCAATTGGAATTAGACAGTGAATCTCCTGGTAGGATAGGACGGTTTATGGGATGGCAAATAGTAAAAGCTTTTATGGACAATAATGAAATCAGTTTAGCCGAATTATTAAGCCTTTCGGCAGAAGAAATATTTAAAGAATCGAACTACAAACCGAAACGATAGATGGCAAAATTACATACATCTCAAATAAGTTTAACAGTTGGTCTAGATGAAAATAGAGTACCAGAAGAACTCACATGGTCTGCAGAGGACGGTGGAATAAATAATGAGGAAGCAAAAGCAATGTTGTTATCCGTATGGGATAGTAAAAATAAAGAATCCCTTAAGATTGATCTTTGGACAAAAGATATGCCTGTAGACGAGATGAAGATTTTCTTTCACCAAACCTTAGTCTCTTTATCTGATACGTTTATGAAAGCTACACAAGACGAAAAAATGACTGCAACTATGAAAGATTTTTGTGCTTATTTTGCTGAGAAGTTGGAATTGCAATAATCAAAACCCAATAAAATTATAATTGTGCTTGGTGTTCTGGGCAGTCCAAGCGCAAATCTTTTTGTAGTAAGGGCATGTTTAATAACCTACAATATGCTGTTCCTTCTCCTTTTTCATAAAATCTGCATGAAAAACACATGCGTTGTGTTGTGACAATTTCTGCTTTTTGTAGTTTTTCGATGATTGTTATTAAATGCTGAAAAAGATGTTCTTTTTGATTCTTTTCTAAACCGTGTACAGCTTTCTCAATTGCTTCCGAAAAGGAACCCCCTTGAGAGACGATCTCTTTTCCTTTTGGTGTTAAATGAATTGTGAAACTACGAGTGTCTATAGCATCTTTTTCTTTGAAGACGTATTCCTTTTTAGTGAGCAGACGAATGGACTCGCTTATGGTTGCTTTGGTTACATTGAATTCTTGAGCAAGATAATTTACTTTGCAATAGTCGGAAGTGTGAAACTTAATGAACACTAATAATTGCAATTGAAGAGGCGTTAGAGAATGTTCTTTGCCCTCTTGCCATAAAAGAACTTTAAAGGCTTCGGAAATTCGTTCAAGAGAGGCCACAATTTTCCCCTCAATATTTGCATTTTGATGATTTGGATCAAAACTTTCCATTAAACAAAAATAGCCCCAAATAATTAGTTGACCTAACTATTCAGGGGCTTAAAGCTATTTTTTTTGTACCCTATATGGTAAGGATAGGTCTCCAGATGCTATACTATAAACACTATAAACACCTAACATTGGCCGCTCTGAGTCTGAAGTGTTTACTTGCATATATGCAGCTACCCCATCAAATTGAAAATCGGTTCTATGATTCATTCTGTAAAGCGGAACTATCACTTTTATTTGATTCCCTTTTGTAATTACGTTAAAGCCTGGAGAGTCCATATACATGGGCATCCCTGGATTTGTTGGAGGCAAATGTACCGTGGTATCGTTTGTATCAAACTGTTTTACCGCCAAACCACCTGCTACTCGTTTGTCTTCTTGCAATACCACCCAATGCGGATGCCATACAATACCATCATCTCCGTAATTTTTATTAGCATTTTCGTCCCATAAGGGAGTATCATCGAAATCTGGATGCGATGTAAGTGCAAGAGCTACAATTCCTTCGGTTTTAGAAAACCCGACATCTTCTGATTTTAGACTAGTAGGGAAAACATAACCTAATACGGGAGCACCGTCCATGTTACCAAATTTTTCTGGCACACTTTTACCAGCTTCTCCCTTCACGGAAATAGTAAAAATTAATTGTTGTAGCTCCCTATCATGAGCTACCTCACTACCAATAATTTTGAGATTATCAGAGTTCTTGAATTCTATAGATTCATTGATTTGTTGCCCTTTGCAGGATACCATACAAAGCATAAAACAACTTATAAGGATTATCTGTTTCATAATTTTAATTAGTTAAACTAACTACATGGATTAAATTTTTTTAAGACTTTACTTCTTCTATTGTAGCACCGTGATTTATGTGTAATACATTGCCATTCTCAAGAACCAATGCCGGTACAGAACGAACGCCGGCCTGCTCCGCATCTGGGATGAGATGAGCTTGTTCTCCTAGATGCACAATCGCTACGTCTACAGTAGCATCAAGAATGGTTACTAATTCGTTTTCCGCATGGATGCAAACTGGACATCCAGCATGGTAAAATGTTGCTTTTTTCATAATGAAATAAATTTTAGGAGGCATCATTGCCTGTACAAATATAGTAAGTTTAACTAACTATAATATAATTTTATATTATTTTTTACAATTGAGGGTGTTTAGAAATCTTTTTTTTAAAGATGTCGTATCTTTAAAGTACACTATAAACAGCCACTTACAACTCGTATGCAAAAACCAATACATTTTCTTTTATGCTTGTTTTTATATAGTATTGGAACCGCGCAAGTAACCACAGATACACTTAAAGTGGGGTACACATCGGCTCCTCCCTTTATCATTGAATCCAATGATCAGCTAACAGGTATCAATATTTGGCTCTGGGAACGAGTTGCAAAAGACTTGGACCTGACCTACGAGCTAATTCCAATGAGTTTTTCTCCAATGCTAGATTCTTTGAGAACGAGTGCCATAGATGTTAGTATTAATCCACTTACTATTACTGGTGAGCGGAGTAAATATATGGAATTTACGCACTCCTTTTTTGCTTCTAATTCTACAATAGCCGTTTCCGAAACCTCTTCCTTCCAGAAGTTTATTCAGTTTGTTGAAAGTTTTTTCAATATTAATTTTTTAAAAGGCATGTTTATTCTCTTTATAATCATCTTTTTATTTGGTTTGGCTGCCTGGTTCTTTGAAAAAAATAAGAACCCAGAACATTTTAGACCAGGATATCGTGGTATATGGGATGGTCTATGGTGGTCTGCAGTAACACTATCTACTGTGGGCTATGGAGACAAAGCCCCTAAAAGTAGGAACGGAAAAGTGGTGGCCTTAATCTTAATGTTTGGGGGTTTGTTATTTATTTCTGGTCTCACAGCAAGTATAGCATCTAGTCTTACCGTGAACAAGTTGAGTAGCAATCCAGATAGTTTTAATGAATTCAAAGAGTTGCCAGTGGGTTCCGTAAAGAACTCTAGTGCACATGGCTTTTTAAAGGATCATTTTTTTAAACAGATTGAAGTATATGATGGTGTCTCTCCCGGACTTACAGATCTTAAAAAAAGGAACATTGATGCTTTTCTCTATGATGAGCCCATTCTAAAATACCGAATCAAACAAGATTCTACTTTGAATAAAATCCAACTCTTACCGGTAAAATTTGACGTACAATTTTATGCTTTTGGTCTTGCTAAAGATCGGGTGCTATTGGAACAAGCTATATCACAGCGCATACTAGAATTAATGGAAACTCAAGAATGGCAAATTCTCTTAAATGAATTTGGACTTACAGAACTTTAAAGGGTTTTTTAGACGATCTTATTTTATTGATAATGATTCACAATTTTTTTAGCAACTAGGTCATATTCGCTCAACCCGGATAACTTGCTCATATAAAAAAATGCACGCACTGTTTTTATAACATCGACTCCTTTTTCATTTCCTAGAAAAGTTTCCCCTCCTGGAAAGACCCGGGTATTTCCTTCCGTAGAAATTTCTCCGGAAGCTAGGATTCTGGATTTTTGCCAAGCCGCTGCACAACTGAGAGCTTCTTGGAGTCTACTTTTTGTGGTTAAATCTGTGGTTGGAATTAAACTAAAGAATTCTAGTCCTAATTGGAGGGCTACTCCATTATAGCTAGAGTCCCATCCGCCTCCTTCAATAAAGTATCCTAAGTCTAGATCTCTTTGTGCCATGGCCTTATTCGCAAAGTCTAAGCCAATGTCTTGTGTATCTATTTGGTGCAAATACCTCCCTAAACTATAGAATGCTATTGCATTAAATAGTAGCCTATTTGGTGCCTTACTATCTACCATGTACAATACATCTTTGTTCTTTTTAAGATATGATAACATCCTTTCAATTTTGGGTTTTAAGGCTTCAATCTGTTGCCTTATTGGTTCAAGGAAAGAAGCAGTTTGATACCATTTAGATTCCATAATACTCTGTAAACTTATACCTAAACTATAGGCAAAGAATGCGGTGCCACTTGCTAAGGCTGCATCTGAGGGTGGCATATAATCGGGAGAGTTTAATAAGTAGTTAGGGGCACTAAATTGAAAATCACCCTCGGGTTTTTGAAATGAAAAGGCATATTCCACGCTTTTTATAAAAGAAGTAAGTGCCTCCGTACTTTCAAATTGAATGGCGTAATCTGTAAGTCGAGTTATATTTAATTGAAAACGGACATGGAAATAACCCTCTTTATTCCTTCCTAAGGCGCCAAGCGCATTCGGCTGTTCCGTTAATGCTGTAAATAGGTTAGAAGGTATACCTTCTAATAGGTCGGTATAACCATAGGTAGTATTAAGTGCTGTAATGATGCAATTCTCTGTTTCATTAGAACTACTATCTGAACCACAGGAAGCAAAAATGAATAGATTGAAAAAGAAAAAAATAGCTTTGTATTGCATAGATCTTATACTTAAGTATGTATAAGACCATTTAATGGGGCAAAGGGTTTAACTTCCTTTTGCAATATTTAGGAATTTTCCTGATTCATCTGGAACAACAAAGCATCCATTCCTTCAAAGGCTTTTATCATTCCTTCCTCAAAACCATATTGCAGGCTCGCTTCTAATTGTTCTAAGCTGGAATAGGTAGTAAGATGTTCTATACGGGTTTTAGCTTCTAGAGTTTTAAATGAAACATGGTAATCTGACACTGGAAATTCATTATTTACTTGACCACTTTCATCAGAAAAGCAATCTTTCCCAGAAAAGCTGGTATGCAATAGGATGTTTTCATAAGTCGTAATTCCCCAATGTTCTTCGCCAGCAGGTCCTCGCATCACATAAAACCGTTGTCCACCTTCTTTAAATTCCATGGATTTTGTGGTAGATACCCATTCTTTTGAGCCCCACCATTGATCTACAATTTTAGGGATAGTCCATGCGTCCCAAACAAGCGCAAGTTCTGCTGCGAATTCTCGCTGTACAGAGATGGTATTGGTTTTCTTATTCACAGAAAAGTTAAAAAGCAAGTCGTTGTTCATGATTTCTCTTTTTTAATGGTTTGCAATACCTGATCGAGTTCCTTAAACCGCTGTTCCCAAATTTGTCTGAATTGATCCAGCCATATATCAATGGTCTTCATCTTTGAGACGTCGAGTTGATAATATATTTCACGCCCTTTCCGATCTTTTTTTACCAATTCGCATTCGGTTAAAATTTGAATGTGTTTAGAAACGGTAGGCCTTGCAGTGTCAAAATTAGCTGCAATTGCGCCAGCTGTCATGGACTGAGATGCCAGTAAGAGAAGTATAGATCGTCTTGTAGGGTCTGCAATGGCTTGGAAAACATCTCGTCTTAAATTCATTATGAAGTCATTTGGCTACAAATATAACAAGAAGCCATTTAACTACATAATATTTTTGATATTTTTTTTGGAGTCTTTATTCAGTAGTGCTAAAAAGAGATTTTGTATATGTCAGTAATGCTATACCACCCACGCTTCCGTGTCCAGGGATAACTGTTTTAACACTTGGATATGCTTTCTGGATTTCTGTTATAGTTTGTGGCCATGCCAATACGTTGGCATCTTCTAAATTGCCTTTACCAGCTTTTAACGATTTTACCATACACCCACCAAATAAAAGCTGCTCTTGTGGTACGTAACAAACAATATTATCTTTAGTATGAGCTTCTCCAAAATACCGATTCACAATAGTGCTTTCTCCAACGGTAAGTTCCATAGTTTCGTCAAAACCAATTTGTGGTGGTGTAAATCCCTTTTTTGCTGCCATTTGTAGTGTTTGGTTATGCCCAAAAGAAGGAATCCCTAATTTGTGAAATGCTGCTAAACCAGCTAAGCAATCTGCATGGAAGTGGGTAGTCACCACAGCGGTAACATCGGAAAGTTTTTGTTCAGCAACCCATTTTATTAGCTCCAGTGATACTTCTTCATTTATAGGTGTGTCTATAATCACTGCTTCTCTATTGTTTAAATATACCAAACCATTACAAGCTACTTTTCCGAAAGACTCGGTTTCCAAATATGAAATATGTACAAAACTATTAGGGGAAATTTCTAGTATTTTAAGAGTAGGAGAGTGATAGGCAATTTTTTTTTGCTGGGTCGTTTTACACTGTATCAAAATAAATGCAAAACAGAGCAAAACAGATGGTAGTAGTTTCTGGTGCATAAGGAGTAGAATTAGCAAGTTTGTTGACAATAATGAAGTCTTCCAATAATTAAAATTACCTTTAAAAAATGGAAAAGCAGAAGTTAGAAAAACTTATTTTTATTTACAATGCAAATGCTGGTATTCGCAATGCGCTATTAGATGGTGCTCATAAGATAGTAAGCCCTGCTACTTATACTTGTAAACTATGCAGTATTACGTATGGGGCTTTTAGGGAGAAAAAAATATGGAAACGATATAGAACGCAGCACGATCTCCCCATGGAGTTTTTATACAAGGACGGGTTTACGAAGGCATATGCTTCTAAGTTTGGTAGTAAATTTACCTTCCCCATTGTGCTTGGAGTAACTGTAAACGGTCTAGAAGTATATATTAAAACGGAAGAATTAGTGTCAATGAATAATACTGAAGATTTAATCAAATTGCTAGAAGAAAGAACTTAATTTATGAGTTATTTTTACTGTTGATTTCTAAATTCAGTATTTACAGCATCTATATATTGTAGTACATGATCTCTACCAATGTACTTGGATGAAGAGGTAATAAAGTGATTAGGAGCTTCTGCCCAAACACCAGCTAAAAGCTCTTTCATATAGGCTTCTACATTTTTAACAATAACACTCGGTTTTAATTTATCAGCTTTGGTGAAAATAATACTGAACGGAATTTGATGTTCCCCCAACCACTCCATAAAATCTAGATCTACTTTTTGCGGTTCATGTCTAATATCAATTAAAACAAAAGCACTTACTAGTTGTTTGCGATGCTTAAAATAATCCGTGATGTATTTCTGAAATACTTTTTTACTTCGCTTGGATACGCGCGCATAACCATAACCAGGTAAATCTACCAAAAACCAGTTTTCGTTTATTTTAAAATGATTAATAAGTTGAGTTTTACCGGGTCTTCCAGAAGTTTTTGCTAAATTTTTTCGATCCGTTAGCATATTAATTAGGGAAGATTTTCCCACATTAGAACGACCTATAAATGCATATTCCGGAAGCAGTTCCTTAGGACATTTGTCTACATTGGAATTGCTCATTACGAAGTGGGCCGAAGTAATTTTCACTGTTTGGATATTTGGTATTGCTACGTATAAAAAGGCTAATCCTAGAATTTTCTTTTTTGCAACCAGTTGTCTAAAAGGACATTAAATTCTTCTGGATGTTCCATCATAGGGGCATGTCCACATTTTTTTATCCAGAAAAGATCTGAGTCTGGGAGTAATTCGTGAAATTCAGTGGCTACATTTGGGGGGGTCACTGTATCATCTTCGCCCCAAATAATGCAGGTGGGTGTCTGCATATGAGGGAGGTCTTTGGACATATTATGTCGAATGGCGCTTTTAGCAATTGCTAATGTTTTTACTAGTTTCATTCGGTCGTTGACGGTGGCAAAAACTTCGTCTACAATTTCCTTGGTTGCTACTGCTGGATCATAGAATACATCTTGGGCTTTCTTTTTAATAAATTCGTAATCGCCTCTTTTGGGATATCCATCACCCATGGCACTTTCGTATAAACCAGAACTTCCAGTGATCACTAGCGCTTTCACCATTTCAGGGTACATCTTGGTGTGCAGTAAACCAATATGTCCTCCCAAAGAATTTCCTAACAAAATGACATCTTTTAGACCCTTAAATTCAATAAACCGTTCTAAAAACTTTGCAAAGCTTTTTACATTGGTTTTTATAAGAGGCATATCATAAATTGGTAATTCCGGAACCAGCACTTTGTATCCTTTTTTTGGAAAATGCTCCATTACACCGTGGAAATTACTCAATCCGCCCATGAGTCCATGTAATATAATTATAGGAGAACCTTCACCTACCTCTATATACCGATATTTTCCTTCTGTAATAATCTTTTCTTCCATTCAGGATAACTTCTTATCTCAGTTGGCAAATATAGGCATTTCCGCCTAATAGCAATACCTTTGTGGGAATCGGTATTGGAGGCTTTAATAGCTTGATTTTTGCAAATAACGTGCGTCTTCTCCCACGGTTTAATGGCTTCTTATTCTTCACTTTAGCGCTTCATTTGGTCTAATAAACAGATAATTTATCAACAAAGTGGTAAATTGTGGTAAATTGTGGTAATAATTTCTATATATTTGAGTTATTAAACCAAAATCAACCACTTTAAAGTGATCAGTTTTATAGGAACATACGAGTGTAAGGCCGATGTTAAGGGTAGGGTAATGGTCCCTGTGACCCTTAAGAATCAGATGTCTCCTATTTTAAATCAGGGTTTTGTTATTAAGCGATCGGTTTTTCAGCCTTGTTTAGAGTTGTATCCCATGGAAGAATGGAATCTATTGATGCAGCAAATGAATAAGAAAAATAGATTCAAGAAAAAGAATAATGATTTTATACGCACATTTTCTGCGGGAGTTAAACCTATTGAAATTGATGCAACAGGGAGGTTACTCATTCCAAAAGATTTAGTAACCATCGCTAATATTAGTAAAGAGGTGGTGTTGAGTTCAGCGATCAATATTATTGAGATTTGGGACAAGGATAGTTATGAAAAAGTAATTGAGGAAACCGCTGAAGATTTTGCGGCATTAGCAGAAGAGGTAATGGGAGATGATGGAGACGAACTATCATAAGCCGGTACTCCTAAAGGAGTCTGTTGCTGGTCTCTTGATAAAAGAAAATGGTATTTACGTAGATGTAACCTTTGGAGGCGGAGGACATTCAAAAGAAATACTAAAACAGCTTGGTCCAAAAGGCAGGTTGTTGGCATTTGATCAGGATGAGGCAGCTTTGGAAAATATAATTGATGATGAGCGTTTTCAGCTGATTCATGAAAATTTTAGGTACATCCAACAATTTTTAAAGTTCTATGGCATTCGGAAAGTAGATGGTATTTTGGCAGATTTTGGTGTTTCCTCTCATCAGTTTGATACAGCAGAACGCGGATTTTCTACCCGTTTTGATGCAGCCTTGGATATGCGAATGACGCAACGAAATACCAAATCTGCGCATGAAGTGGTTAACACTTATTCGTATGATGATTTAAGAAATGTATTATTTGGGTATGGAGATTTGCGGAATGCAAATGCCATGGCTAAAACGATTATAGCTGCAAGGGAAGAACAATTGATTACAACCACTGCAGCTCTGAAAACAGTATTGCAACCTTTTTTGCCCCAGCATAAAGAGCATAAGATTTTGGCGCAGATCTATCAGGCAATTCGTATCGAAGTGAACCAAGAAATAGCGGTGATCAAGGAATTTTTAGCGCAAACTCCTGCCTTATTAGATCAAGGCGGGAGGCTTAGTGTAATAAGTTATCACTCTTTGGAAGATCGCTTGGTAAAGCGTTTCATAAGAGCAGGGCAATTTGAAGGTGAGCCTGAAAAGGATTTTTATGGCAATATAGATGTGCCATTTAAGAAAGTTGGCGGACTTATAATCCCCTCCAAAGAAGAAATTAAACAAAATAATAGGGCGCGGAGTGCAAAACTCAGAATTGCGCAACGAATATAAAGTGCATCGCTCTAGCGTCGGTAAGAAATAAATGATGGTAAAAAAAGGAATTTTAGATGTTTTAAAAGGGCGGTTTTTAATTAGCGGAGATGCTCCTAAGAATTGGCTGTTTATCCTATTTGCTTCCTTTTTAGCTGCCGTAATGATTGCTAGTTCGCACAGTGCAGATAGGAAAGTACATAAGGTAGCTGCTATGAACGAAGAAGTAAAAGAATTAAGGAGTCAGTTTGTAGATGTAAGATATGATCTACAGCAGCTAAAACTAGAATCGACCATTTTAAAAACAGTGGCCGAAAAAGGGCTTGAGCCTTCCGAAACACCACCAAAAAAAATAAGAGTTAAAACACAGCAATAGTGCCGGTAACTGAAAAAAACATATTAAGCAGATTATACTTTGTAGCAGGAAGCCTCTTTCTATTTGCTATTGTCGTGGTAGTAAAGCTGGTGAGTCTTCAGATGGTGCATGGGGATAAGTACAAGCAACTAGCTATGGATAGGACAGAAAAAATGTTCACCATTGCTCCTAATCGCGGTAATCTATATTCGGATGATGGCAGTCTTTTAGCCACATCTGTAACTAGATTTACAATTCGTTTTGACGCCGTGACTGTGGAAGATGCTGTGTTTAAAGAAAATGTAGTTCCCTTGGCAGATGCGCTAGCAAAGCTATTAGGAAAATCCTCATCGCACTACCAACAACTGCTTAGGAAAGCTAAAAGTAATAAGAATAGATATGCCTTAATAGCCAGAAAACTTGACTATTCCGATTATATGGAAGTCAAAAAGTTCCCTTTGTTCTCCTTAGGACCTAATAGGGGTGGTTTTATTGTTGAACAGCAAACTGTAAGAGAGCACCCTCTTGGAAAAATTGCTGAGCGCAGTGTTGGGTATGAGCGCAAAGATGCTAACGGTTATTATACAAGAGTAGGTTTAGAAGGTGCTTTTGGTCAATATTTAAGAGGAGTAGAGGGTAAACGCTTGAAGCAGAAAATTGCAAAAGGACAATGGAAGCCTATCGGTCAGGAAAATATTATTGAACCTAAAGACGGATACGATGTAATTTCTTCCATAGATATTAATGTGCAAGATATTGCGCATCATGCATTGCTAGGTCAGTTGGAAAAATACAAAGCAGATCACGGTTGCGTTATTGTGATGGAAACCAAAACTGGGGAAGTAAAAGCTATTTCTAATTTGGGGAGAACCACAGATGGGAAATATTACGAGCGCCTAAACTACGCCATTGGAGAATCGCACGAACCAGGTTCTACTTTTAAGTTAATGTCTTTGGTAGCTGCCTTGGAGGATGAAGTTATAGATACCAGTACCGTAATTGACACCGAAAAAGGAAAATGGAGAATCTATGATAGGACGGTACGCGATTCCAAACACGGAGGATATGGAAAAATATCTGTAGGTGAAGCATTCAAGGTTTCTTCCAATACTGCTTTCGCCAAGATGATTCACAATAATTATAAAGACAAACCTGAAAAATTTGTGAATAGACTAATGCGAATGAATTTGCATGAAGAATTGGGAATGCCTATCAAAGGAGAGGGAAAACCAGTAATTAGGTATCCTGGAGATGAAGGTTGGTCTGGTATTTCTCTAGCTTGGATGTCACATGGTTACGAAGTTTCTATGACCCCGTTGCAGACCCTAAGCTTTTATAATGCTATTGCCAATGATGGGGAGATGGTACGACCACGATTAATTAAAGAAGTAAAGGAATGGAATAAAACCATTCATAAGTTCGATAAAGATGTAATTAATGAGGCAATTTGCTCTAAAGAAACGGCGGCAAAAGTAAAACAACTGCTAAAAGATGTTGTAGAGAAGGATAGAGGCACCGGGCATGGTTTATATTCTGCGAACTACTCCATGGCTGGCAAGACAGGAACAAGTCAAAAGAATTATGTTTCTAAAGACCCGGATAAATTAAAATACATTTCCAGTTTTGCAGGCTATTTCCCTGCAGAAAACCCAAAATACTCATGTATCGTAGTAATACATGAACCCGATAAAAGTGTTGGCTACTACGGGGCAGATGTCTCTGGACCGGTATTCAAATCAATTGCACGTAAAATCTATGCTACCTCTCCCATAATTGATGAGGTAGATTCTTTGAAACCAGCTACTAAAAAGCTGGATAAAGCTTATGAAACTTTCTACGCAAATGCTCAGAAGGAGCATAGTAAAGTTCCTAATGTAAAAGGGATGAGCGGTATGGATGCTATAGCAATCTTAGAAAACCTAGGATTACAAGTAGAAGTTAGAGGAAACGGAAAGGTCCAAAAACAATCCATTTCTCAAGGAACGGACTTAGATAAGGTAGATAAAATAGTACTAGAACTCTCATGAAGCTATTAAAAGACATATTGTATGGGGTTCGGCTTTCTGCTGTTAGTGGAGCTACTAGCATCATGGTAAATAGGCTGTGTTTTGATTCTAGAAAGGTTGGAAAGAATGATGTCTTTATTGCCATTAAGGGTACCTTAACGGATGGGCATAAATTTATTGACAAAGCTATAGCTGCTGGTGCAAACGCCATTGTTTGTGAAGAAATGCCAGAAAAAATGATCGATGAAGTTACCTATGTAGAGGTGGATCATGGTAATACTGCCCTGGCTATTATGGCTTCTAATTTTTATGGCAATCCTTCTAAGAATTTGAAACTTGTTGGTATAACAGGGACCAATGGAAAAACCACTATTAGTAGTCTTTTATATCAATTGTTTAAAAAAGCTGGATATAAAGTGGGACTCCTATCTACCATCAAAATTATGGTAGATGAAAAGGAATATAAAACCACTCATACCACTCCAGATGCGCTTACAATAAACAAGCATTTGCAATTGATGAATGACGAGGGAGTAGAGTTTTGTTTTATGGAGGTTAGTTCGCATGGAATAGATCAAAAAAGAACGGAGGGATTGGTCTTTGAAGGGGCTATTTTTACCAATCTTTCTCATGATCATTTGGATTACCACAACAGCTTTGCGGAATATAGAGATATTAAAAAATCCTTATTCGATCATTTACCTAAAAAGGCTTTTGCACTTACCAATATAGATGATAAAAATGGCTTGATTATGTTGCAAAACACCCAAGCTAAAAAATATACTTACGCCCTTAAATCATATGCGGATTATAGAGCTCAAATTCTAGAAAACCAATTTAGTGGACAACTTTTAAAGATAGAGGATAATGAGCTTTGGACTCGATTAATTGGTCATTTTAATGCCTATAACATGCTGGCAATTTATGCTACTGCAGATCTATTGGGTTTAGAAAGATTAGAAACGCTGCAATTGCTAAGTGAATTAGAAAATGTAGACGGAAGATTTCAATATTATATATCCAAAGAACAAATAACGGCCATTGTTGATTATGCTCATACGCCGGACGCTTTAAAAAATGTACTTGATACAATCAACACATTAAGGACTGGAAATGAAAATGTCATTACCGTAGTGGGGTGTGGTGGTGACAGAGACAAGTCTAAGCGTTCGGTTATGGGGCATATCGCATCAGAGTTAAGTAATAAGGTGATTTTTACATCAGACAATCCTAGAACAGAATCTCCTGAGGCTATTATTGAAGAAATGGAAGCAGGTGTTGAGCCCCAAAATTCCAATAAAGTTTTAGCCATTGAAAATAGAAAGCAAGCCATTAAAACAGCCTGTCAGCTTGCGCTTGCTAATGATATTATTTTGGTAGCTGGCAAAGGACATGAAACCTATCAGGAAACCAATGGTAATCGTATAGATTTTGATGATTTTGAGATTGTAAAAGAGGTTTTAATTGGTTTAAATAAATAGCGGGCAGATACTGCCTAGAGTAAAATAGATATTAAAGTATGTTATACTACCTATTTGAATATTTAGAGAAGGAATATCAATTTCCCGGAGCGAGTCTTTTCGGATTCATCACCTTCCGTGCGGCATTGGCAGTAATTCTTTCTTTGCTAATTGCTACCGTATATGGAAAGCGTATCATTCTTTTTCTAAGAAAAAAACAGATTGGAGAAACCGTGCGCGACCTAGGACTTGACGGACAAAAGCAAAAATCTGGGACTCCTACCATGGGAGGACTCATTATTATCATGTCTACCTTAATTCCTGTATTACTTTTTGCCAAACTGGACAATATTTATGTGCTCCTTTTGATTGTAACCACCATTTGGATGGGGATCATTGGTTTCGTAGATGATTACATTAAAGTATTTAAAAAAGACAAGGCAGGACTTAAAGGACGTTTCAAAATTTTGGGACAGGTGGTGTTAGGGCTTATCGTAGGGTCTGTTTTATATTTTCATCAAGGAGTAACGGTAAAGGAGCGAGATTCCACCCGTATCAATGAAAACTACGAAGTGGTAGAAGTAAAAGGAAAGGAAGTGAAGTCTACCAAAACTACCGTACCCTTTTTTAAGAACAATGAACTGGACTATACCAGTTTTATTTCATGGGCTGGAGAAGGAACCGCAAAGTATGCCTGGCTAATCTTTATTCCCATCATAATAATCATAGTAACCGGAGTTTCAAATGGAGCTAACCTTACTGATGGAATTGATGGTCTTGCTGCAGGAACATCGGCCATTATTGTACTTACCCTTGGGATTTTTGCATGGGTTTCTGGTAATATCGTATTCTCGGATTACTTAGATATCATGTTTATCCCAAGGGCTGGTGAATTGGTGATTTTTATTGCTGCTTTTGTAGGAGCCTTGGTTGGATTTTTATGGTACAATGCATTTCCGGCTCAAGTATTTATGGGAGATACAGGTAGTTTAACCATTGGTGGGGTAATTGCTGTGATTGCCATTATTGTTAGAAAAGAGTTATTGATACCTCTCTTATGTGGAATTTTCTTTGCAGAATCTATTTCGGTGATGCTGCAGGTAGGGTATTTTAAATATACAAAGAAGCGATTAGGAGAGGGGAAGCGTATTTTTTTAATGGCTCCCTTGCATCACCATTATCAGAAGAAAGGATACCATGAAAGTAAGATAGTAACTCGTTTTTGGATTGTGGGTATTCTATTGGCTATCGTAACCATAGTGACCTTAAAGGTGCGCTAATATGAAAAAACTGGTAGTACTAGGAGGAGGAGAAAGTGGAGTAGGTACTGCCATATTGGGAAAGCAGCAGGGATACAGTGTTTTTGTATCTGACAAAGGAAAGATAAAAGAAAAGTATAGGAACGTTCTTGCACATTTTGGAATTGATTGGGAAGAAGAGCAGCATACAGAAGTGCTTATTTATAATGCCGATCTGGTAATGAAAAGTCCAGGGATCCCGGACTCCGTGCCGCTTGTAAAGCAACTCGTAGAAAAGGGTATTCCAGTAATTTCGGAAATAGAGTTTGCATCAAGATATACAACAGCAACGCTTATCGGAATTACAGGTAGTAATGGAAAAACTACCACTACGATGTTAACAAATCATATTTTGAAAGAAGGGGATATGGTAGTGGGCATGGCAGGAAATATTGGTGATAGCTATGCGAAGATGGTAGCGGAAACAAAACCGGATTACTACGTATTGGAGATTAGTAGTTTTCAGTTAGACGGAATTGTAGATTTTAGACCACACATAGCAATTATCACCAACATAACACCAGATCATTTGGATCGATATGATTATGAATTTACCAACTATATCGCTTCAAAATTTCGGATTGCTCAAAACCAAACGAAGGAAGATTATCTTATTTACGATGCGGATGACAAAGTAATTGTGAATTGGTTAAGAGAACACCCGGTCGAGTCCAACCTAATCCCTTTTTCATTGGAAAATGAAATGGAAGAAGGGGTTTTTCTGCGAGAAAATAACATAATAATTAGAATTAAAAATAATACCATAGAAATGAAAACAGACGCCTTAGCACTGGAAGGGAAGCACAACCTTAAAAATACAATGGCCGCATCCGCAGCTGCTACTCTGATTGGAATCCGCAAGGAAACCATACGTGCTAGCATACGAAACTTTCAAGGTGCAGAGCATCGCTTAGAGAAGGTGTTAAAAATTCATCATGTGCAATATATCAATGATTCAAAAGCAACCAATGTAAACGCTACGTACTATGCATTAGAAAGTATGAAAACACCTACGGTCTGGATTGTAGGTGGTGTTGACAAGGGCAATGATTACAGTGAATTAATGCCTTTCGTAAGAGAAAAAGTAAAGGCCATTATTTGCCTTGGTATGGATAGCTCTAAAATAGTGGATGCCTTTGGGAATATAGCAGATTTAATGATAGAGACCTATGCTATGGAGGAGGCAGTTAAAGTAGCTTATAAGATTGCGGAACGTGGAGATACTGTTTTGCTATCACCAGCTTGCGCAAGTTTCGATTTATTTGATAATTATGAAGACAGAGGAAATCAATTTAAGGAAGCGATAAAAAATTTATAGAAGTAAGTGATACAATTTTTTAAAAATATCAAAGGGGATAAAGCGATATGGGGCGTGGTGGCACTATTGGCTTTATTTTCATTTTTACCCGTCTATAGTGCCAGTAGTAATTTGGTGTATGTAGTAGGGAAGGGAACTACCATGGGGCACTTGGTGAAACACGGTCTTCTGCTATTTTTAGGATTTGGAATCATTTATGGAGTACATAAAATACCTACACACTTTTTTAAAGGTCTATCTATAATCGCCATGCCTATTGTATTAGGTTTGTTGGTATATACCCTTGCTCAGGGAACCACCATAGACGGTGCTAATGCCAGTAGGTGGATTCGTTTGCCTTTGGTTGGTTTTACTTTTCAAACTTCCAACTTAGCTGCCGTTGTGTTAATGATATGGGTGGCTAGGTATTTGGCAAAGATCAAAGACAAGACCATCACCTTTAAAGAAAGCATTCTCCCTTTATGGTTACCTGTATTTTTAGTTATCGTGTTAATTCTCCCAGCAAACTTTTCTACTGCTGCTATCTTGTTTTTTATGGTATTGGTTTTGTGCTTTTTAGGAGGCTATCCTATAAAGTATCTCTTAGGGATTGTTGGAAGCGGAGTTCTGTGTTTAACTTTTTTTATTCTAGTGGCTAAGGCGGCTCCAGATCTTTTTAGCAACCGGGTAGATACTTGGGAGCGAAGAATAGATAGTTTTTTAAATGGCGCAGATACAGAAGCGGATTATCAAATAGAACAGGCAAAGATTGCAATTGCCAGAGGAGGTATTATGGGAAGCGGGGCAGGAAAGAGTAGGATGAAAAACTTTTTGCCTCAGAGTTCTTCTGATTTTATTTATGCAATTATTATTGAGGAGTATGGTTTGGTAGGGGGACTTGTATTACTCTTTTTCTATTTGCTACTGCTGTTTAGAATTGTGGTTGTTGCAAATGCAAATACGAGCATTTTTGGAAAATTACTAGTGGTGGGTGTAGGCTTGCCCATTGTGTTTCAGGCCTTTATTAATATGGCGGTCGCAGTAGAGTTATTTCCCGTAACAGGGCAAACCTTGCCCTTAATAAGTAGTGGGGGAACTTCCATTTGGATGACCTGCTTAGCCATTGGTGTTGTGCTAAGCGCTAGTACTAAAAATGAGAAAGAACAGAGCAGTGTCAAAGAAGATGAAACCAATCCTTTAGCAGTATTAAGTGGGCAATTATAGATTTATACTTTCAGGAGGGGGAACAGGAGGTCATATTTATCCGGCAATTGCCATTGCAAATGAATTAAAAAAAAGATACCCTGATGCAGCGTTTCTGTTTGTTGGAGCCAAAGACAGAATGGAGATGGAGAAAGTACCGCTCGCGGGATATAAAATAGAAGGATTATGGATTAGTGGGTTACAGCGAAAATTGACATTTAAAAACATGCTGTTCCCAATTAAATTGATTAGTAGTTTGATAAAAGCAAGGAGCATAGTTTCTAGATTTCAACCCGATGTAGTTATTGGTACCGGTGGGTTTGCTAGTGGTCCTCTTTTAAAAATAGCATCTGGGAGAGGAATTCCATGTGTGCTGCAAGAGCAGAATTCATATGCTGGCATGACCAACAAGCTATTAAAGAATAAAGTGGCTAAAATTTGTGTAGCCTATGATGGGATGCAGGAATTTTTTCCTGCCGATAAAATAATAAAGACCGGAAATCCAGTACGTGAGGATTTAATGAAAGGAGAAGATAACAGACAAGAAGCTTTGCGGTTTTTTGAATTAAACGAGAATCAAAAAACTCTTTTAGTACTGGGAGGTAGTTTGGGCGCTAGACGGGTAAATCAATTAATAGAAAAGAAGCTTGCATTCTTCTCATCTCATAATATTCAATTGATATGGCAGTGTGGAAAGGGGTATTACCAAACATATAAAAAACACCACGGAAGTAGCGTAAAAGTGCACGCTTTTTTAAATCAAATGGAATTCGCTTATGCAGCTGCTGATATTATTATTTCTAGGGCAGGAGCTGGTTCGGTATCAGAGTTATGTATCGTAGGAAAGCCGGTACTATTTATACCATCTCCAAACGTAGCAGAAGATCATCAAACCAAGAATGCGAATGCGTTGGTTTCCAAAAACGCAGCTTTAATGGTAAGAGAGCCAGATTTGGAAACAAATTTTGAATCTATTTTCACTTCCCTTTTACAGGATGAGAATCTGCAGCAATTGCTTGGGAAGAATATGAAAACATTGGCAATGCCAAAAGCAACAGAACATATTGTGGATGCCATTGCGGTTTTATTGAAAGAAATAAAATAAGAATGAACTTAAAAGAAATACATAGCGTCTATTTTATTGGCATTGGTGGTATTGGTATGTCGGCCTTGGCGCGCTATTTTAAGTTTGTTGGGAAGCAAGTGGCAGGTTATGATAAAACAAGCACTCCACTGACCATTGTACTAGAAGATTTAGGTATTGATGTGCACTATGAAGATAATACGGCATCTATAGCAGCTCCGTATTTGGATCCAAAAAAGACCTTGGTGGTATTTACCCCTGCGGTTCCTCAAGATCATACAGAGCTTAACTACTTTAGGACTCATGGGTTTGAAGTGAAGAAGCGATCAGAAGTATTAGGTATGATTACCAAAGATACCTTTTGCTTTGCGGTAGCAGGTACGCATGGGAAAACAACCACCTCTAGCATTCTCGCTCATTTACTAAAAGAGACAAATACACCACTAATTGCCTTTTTAGGAGGTATATCGGAAGACTTTAATAGCAATTTTTTGTTAGAGGGAACTGATTTTTCGGTGGTAGAAGCAGATGAGTTTGATAGGTCTTTCTTGCGACTATCTCCCAATGTGGCATGTATTACTTCTATGGATGCAGATCACTTGGATATTTATGGCACTGGCGATGAGTTGCACGAATCGTTTGAGGCATTTACAAAATGTTTAAAGCCAAATGGGAAATTATTTGTTCGCAATGGTTTGCCAATAAAAGGTATCACCTATGGAATAGAAGACGATTCGGATTATTGTATTCGAAATTTAAAAATAGAACATGGAACCTACATTTTTGATTTGGGAACCCCTGAGACTACTATTGAAGGGGTTAAGTTCAACCAACCGGGAAAGCATAATTTGCTAAACGGATTAGTCGCTTTTGCAATGGCGATACAAGCAGGACCCCCGCAGTATCGCCTTGTTAAGGCATTAGAGAGTTTTAAAGGAGTACAGCGTCGTTTTTCTTACAAAATAAAAGAAGATCACTTTGTATTTATAGATGATTATGCACACCATCCAACCGAAATTAATGCGGTTTATGATGCGGTAATGGAAATGCATCCGAATAAAAAAGTACTTGCAGTTTTTCAACCCCATTTATTTTCTAGGACTAGGGATTTTATTGAAGATTTTGCAGAGAGCCTATCAAAATTTGAGAGTGTCTTGTTATTAGATATCTATCCAGCTAGAGAGCAACCCATAGAAGGAGTTACTTCCAAATGGTTATTGGAAAAAATGAATAATGGCAAAAAAAAATTGGTACAAAAAAGAAATTTAATAGAAGAAATAAAAAAACAAAATCCAGAAGTTCTAGTGACCATGGGAGCTGGAGATATTGGATTGGAAGTGATTAAAATTAAAAGAGAGTTTGATTATGCGGGTTAATTGGAATAAAATAAAGTTTATAGCGCTAATGCTTATTGTCATTGGCTTGTACGCGTTTGCAGATCATAGAAG
This sequence comes from uncultured Flavobacteriaceae bacterium, assembly GCA_947500575.1. Classification (GTDB taxonomy): domain Bacteria; phylum Bacteroidota; class Bacteroidia; order Flavobacteriales; family Flavobacteriaceae; genus CANMSI01. The sequence goes on from CANMSI010000006.1 coordinate 186,125, forward strand.
TAGTGAAAGAAAAGTGGGAGAAATGCAGATTGAGTTCGTAGGAGACCAGAATTTATACATCACGCAAGAGGCGGTTAATAAATTGTTAATACAAAGTTATGGAAGCTTCGCAAACGTGCCCAAAGAAAAATTAGTTTTGAATACTATAGAGAAGGCCATTGAGGCCAATGAAATGGTGAAAGATGCCCAAGTTTATCTTACTGTAAATGGGGAGCTTAGAACTGAAATTGTTCAACGGCAACCAATCGGACGAGTAGAGGGAAATACAAAATTCTATGTGGATGATGAAGGAAAACGCATGCCTTTATCCAAATATCATTCAGCAAGAGTGCCGATCATTACAGGTAAAATAACAGGAAGAAGTTTGGAAGATGTGTATGTGATTTTGAAACACATTAACCAAGATAACTTTTTGCGTAAAAATGTGATAGGAATTCACATTGAAGGTGAAGAAATGTACCAGTTAAAGTTTCGCTTAGAGAACTTTGTAGTGCATTTAGGAAGTATCAAGGATTTGGACGAGAAGTTTAGCAATTTTAAAGCTTTTTATGCCAAAGCTGCTAAAGATCAGACATTAGAAGATTTTAATATCGTAAGCCTGGAATTTAATAATCAGGTAGTATGCACTAAAATATAAAATATGGAAGTGGGTAAGTATTCAGTTGGATTAGACATTGGAACCACCAAAATCGTTGCCATAATTGGTAGAGAAAACGAGTATGGTAAAATTGAGATTTTAGGAATAGGGAGATCCAAAAGCCTTGGTGTTCATCGAGGTGTGGTAAATAACATTACGCAAACCATTAAATCTATTCAGCAAGCAGTAGAACAGGCTGAAGTAAATTCAGGATTAAAGATTGGTTCGGTGGTAGTGGGTATTGCTGGCCAACACATTAGAAGTTTGCAGCACAGTGATTATATCACTAGAAGCAATTCTGAAGAAGTCATTGATGAAGACGATTTGGATCGTCTTTGCAATCAAGTATACAAACTGGTTATGTTACCAGGGGAAGAGATTATTCATGTATTACCTCAAGAATATAAAGTAGATGGGCAAGCAGAAATTAAGGCTCCTATTGGCATGTATGGGGGTAGATTGGAAGCCAATTTTCATGTGGTAGTAGGACAAGTATCTTCTATTAAAAATATTGGACGCTGTATTAAAAGTGCGGGCTTGGATTTAGGAAATATTACCCTAGAACCGTTGGCATCTTCAGATGCGGTATTAAGTCAGGAAGAGAAGGAAGCTGGTGTAGCGTTGATAGACATAGGAGGTGGTACCACTGATTTAGCCATTTTTAAAGATGGTATAATTAGACATACCGCTGTAATACCTTTTGGTGGCAATGTAATTACAGAAGATATCAAAGAGGGTTGCTCTATTATAGAAAAACAAGCAGAACTTTTGAAGATGAAGTTTGGATCTGCATGGCCTGGAGAAAATAAAGACAATGAAATTGTTTCTATTCCAGGATTAAGAGGAAGAGATCCAAAAGAAATCACCTTAAAGAACCTTTCTAAAATTATACATGCGAGAGTTGTAGAAATTGTAGAACAGGTATATGTAGAAATTAAAAACTACGGTCACGAGGAGCAAAAGAAAAAGCTCATTGCAGGGATTGTTCTTACAGGCGGCGGAAGCCAATTAAAACACCTTAAACAGTTAGTAGAGTACATTACAGGAATGGACACCAGAATTGGCTATCCTAATGAACACTTAGCAGGAGATTCCGATCAGGAAATTGCAAGCCCCTTATATGCAACTGCAGTTGGTCTTCTAATGAATGCTTTGGAGAACGAGGCAAAAGGGAAAAGTACTGAGGAAGAGCAAGAAGAAGGTTTGGTAGAAGAGACAGTGATGGAAGCGCATGGGGAAACGGTGGTGACAGGAGCCGTGAAAAAAGAACGGAAATCCGTCTTTGATAAATGGTCAGAGAAACTGAAAGATTTTTTAGACAACGCAGAGTAAAAGATAATAATAACACATAGAAAACCAGTAACACAAATAGGATGAGTAAGAACACTGAATTAGATAGCATCGCCTTTGATTTGCCTAAGAATCAGAGCAACGTAATTAAAGTGATTGGTGTTGGTGGTGGCGGTAGTAACGCTATTAACCACATGTTTCAGGCCGGGATTAACGGGGTAGATTTTGTTATCTGCAATACCGATTCTCAGGCCCTTCAAAACAGTTCTGTTCCCAATAAAATTCAATTGGGTGTTTCCTTAACAGAAGGATTAGGAGCCGGAGCAAACCCAGAAGTGGGAGAACAAGCTGCTATAGAAAGTATGGAAGATATTAAGAGCATGTTAGATACTACTACCAAGATGGTATTTATAACAGCCGGAATGGGCGGGGGTACTGGTACTGGTGCAGCTCCTGTGCTTGCCAAACTTGCAAAAGAGATGGATATCTTAACCGTAGGTATTGTAACGATGCCTTTTCAATTCGAAGGTAAGATGCGTTGCAAACAAGCGCAGATAGGAATTGAAAAATTACGTGCGAATGTAGATTCTTTAATTGTCATCAACAATAATAAATTAAGAGAAGTATACGGCAACTTAGGTTTTAAAGCTGGTTTCTCTAAAGCGGATGAAGTATTGGCAACGGCTGCTCGTGGTATAGCAGAAGTAATTACCCATCATTATACACAAAACATTGATTTACGCGATGCAAAAACGGTGTTGTCTAATAGTGGTACAGCCATCATGGGATCTGCAACTGCGTCTGGCTCTTCTAGAGCTAATGAGGCTATTACAAAGGCACTAGATTCTCCTCTATTAAACGATAATAAAATTACGGGTGCTAAGAATGTATTGTTATTAATTGTTTCTGGTTCTCAAGAGATCACCATCGATGAAATAGGTGAGATCAATGATCATATTCAAATAGAAGCTGGTCATGGAGCTAATATTATTATGGGTGTTGGTGAAGATGAGAGTCTGGGAGAGGCCATTGCTGTTACCGTAATTGCTACAGGTTTTGATATTGATCAGCAAGATGATATTGTAAATACAGAAACGAAAAAAATTATTCATACACTAGAAGATGAACAGAAAGCGGAACAGCATTTTAAAGAAGAAACGGTAGTACATACACTGGTAGAGGAAGATGCTTTTGAACCAGTAATTAAACATACTTTGGTGGAAGAGGAAGAAGATGTTTTTGTACCCATTGTAAAGGACGAAGTGGAAGAAGAAATAGCATTGATTCCTACTTCTAATTACATTAGAAATTTTAATGTATTTTATGAAGAAGTCATAGCAGAGGGGGTAGCAGAAGATGAGTTTATTATTATAGATGCAGATGCAGCTATTAAAAATATGGAGGTGGTAGATCCTATTTTAGTATCTCCTAAGAAAGTAGAAGAAGATCAGATAGCTTTTAGCTTTGATATGCCGTTGGCAAAAGAGGATACAGAAGAAGAGGAAAAAGAGAATGTAGTAACCTTTAATTTGGATGATGAAGTCCGTGATATGGATGTGAATGATCATATTGAAGTGGTACCTGTATTGGAGTACAATAAAGAAGGAGAAACACGCTATAGTTTGGATGATTATATGGAGTTAGAGAATAAGCTAACAGGAGCTAAATCTAAAGCGGAAGAGTACGATCCTAAGATAGTAGAAGACGAATTGGTTTTTGAAAAGAAAACCATTGCTGTGGAGGAAAGTAAGGAGCAGGAAGTAGAGGATGAAGATCCTATGAACAGTCCTATTGAAGAAATGTTGAAAGAACGTGCTAATGAACGTAGGAAGAAATTAAAAGATTTCAACTATAAATTTCAGAATAGTATGAATTCTATTGAAGATATTGAAAAAGAACCTGCATATAAAAGACAAGGAGTAGATTTGGATGAAACACCTCGAGAAAGTAAGGTTTCTAGAACTACCCTAGGAGAAGATAGTAATGATGAGATACAACTGCGTTCAAACAATTCTTTTTTACACGATAACGTGGATTAAGAATCCAATTTAAATAATACACTAGACCCGAAAATAGCATCTATTTTCGGGTTTATTTTTTTATATTCACTTTTCCTAAAAATAAAAGAAAATGAGCTTACAAAAACAGGTAATGGACGAAATGAAGCTTGCAATGAAAGCAAAAGATACTGTGGCTTTAGAATCGCTAAGAGCTATTAAATCGGCTATTTTATTGGCACAAACTAGTGGATCTGGTGAAGAACTTTCAGAAGAGGACGAAATACAACTGGTACAAAAACTAGTGAAACAGCGAAAAGATAGTGCCAGTATTTTTAAAGAACAAGGAAGAGATGATTTAGCCGATCCGGAATTAGCTCAAGTGGCAGTCTTGGAAAAATTCTTGCCAGAACAGTTAACCGCAGAAGAAATTGAAAAGGTAGTGGTCCAAACGATTGCAGCTACTGGAGCTTCTGGTATGCAAGATATGGGTAAAGTTATGGGTATGGTATCTAAAGAATTGGCAGGACAGGCTGATGGTAAAACCATTTCTGGAATTGTACGTGCGAAGCTAAGCTCCTAGTTTAAAATAAATTGGAAGAGCCATCTAGAATTGAACCTATTTTAGTAGCATCATAAGCTTCTTTTTACGTACTTTGCGCTCGCTAATAATGGCCCCGTGGCGCAACTGAATAGCGCATCAGATTTCGGCTCTGAGGGTTGGGGGTTTGAATCCCTCCGGGGTCACAATTTAAAGGGCTTAACTAATTGATTATCAATATGTTAAGCCTTATTTATATCCTCTAGCGTCCGACATATGTAAAACCACTTTTTAAGCCTTAAATAATTGATTTTCAGCGACTTAAATTCCATATTTGAATCTTTTTGCCTTTTAAAGCCGTTTGACAAATGTTGGACGTAATTAACGAAAAAGAACCTGCAGAAATTTTAACATATTAATAATCAGTAAGTTGTGTTGTTAAAATAGTGACCCTATCAAGGTCACAACTAACCGAAAAAAGGACAGTAAAACTTATGTTTACCGAAAATATAAATTTCTTCCATATAGAAGAAGGAATGCTGGGCATTGGTTTGAATCCCGTTTGTAGTTAACAAAGAAGTATTATGTGTTACTGGTTTATTTAGTCAAATTTAATAAACTACTTTCCCTATTGAGGGCAGATACTTTAAATAAATTGCCCATGCCAGTATTGATCTTTACCTCTTCTTCGTACTTTCTGAAATGTTACTTTTCTCCTCTTTTTGCTTTTCTTGAATTATGTGGTAAACAACAACCTAAGACCATAAAGGTTCAGATTCCCAGTCGGAGGGAAATCCCATAGCCGTAACATCTACGTTTGGATACTCAGTTAATAAATTTTTAAATCTTGAAACAATTGAATTATTCGGGTTTATAGTTTGCATTAGGTATAACATTGATGAAAGAATAAAATAAAATTTATTATTAGATATAGAGGTATTGTTTAACCAGGTTTTCTTTGCTGTTAACGGAGCAACGGGTCTTATTCTCATAATTCTATTCCATAATCTTGAATGATGAGCGCATAGGTTTCTTAGGTACACAATACTATGCATCCATGAACCAAATGTACTCTCATTAAGTCCAAAATGATTGGCAATAGCTCTTTTCTCTCTTGACTGCTTTAAATTGGTAAATAGAAATGATAGAGTTCCAAATGATGTTATTTCAAGCATCATCCAACTAGGCGGTAGGAGATTCGAATATTTTTTTTTGAAAGCAGTTATAAACTCCGCATCACTTCTGTTATACTCATCTTCTATGTTACCCAAGGACTTTGCGTGGGAGTTATGGCTCTTAAACAGGTTGGAGTTTTCATACCAAAAAGCCCCATTTTCATGAGATAGTACATATATCATTTTAGCTCGTATGGAAACTTCTATTTTTTCTAGCTCTCGTAATATCAAAATTCTCAATTTTCTATCGAAACAATAAAGATCAAAAGAATTTTGAAAAGTAGAATTAGGCTTAAATATATGGTTCGATTTATCAATAAGCATCGGGTACCAATAGCCGCTTAATCTATAGTAGCTAATACTTTCTAAAAGATGAGTTGCTCTGGGAATGTTGGTTATTTGTAAACCTCTTGAGTTTAATTGAGTAATCTGTTGAGCATAAGTCAATGCTGGTTTAGTATAGGGTATTTTAGCCATATAAAAGCAAAAAGCTTACCCTGAGCGCGCTGTTCTACGGGAAGCGGGGTAAGCATGTTACTACAAAATTACATAATTACACCTTATAGTATAATCGATTACCATATTATTTACTTATACCTTATCTAGATACTATAGAGCACCTTTATAAAAACTGGTGATCATACAATTAACTATTAATCAGTACCTTAAAAAGAAATACGCTTTCACTCCATTCAAAAAAATCACTAGAAGTAAAATTAAGATTATTAAACCTCGCCCCATATTCATCCAAATAACAGCTAATATACTTATCTGATATTTGATGGTACGCATAGTACAAACCTCGCTTAAAACTTTGCAAAAGTTATCTAGGTATTGACATCTAACTAACCCACCTGATAGTTATTTTAAGATAAATATTGAACAATCAAAATACCAATTTTTTCATATAACAAATGTAAAATCAACTTACCTGGCTTGTCTTTGTTAAATGTAAGTAAAACTAGGTCTTCCGACAGAGTTATACGTTATACTTGTTTGATTTTCAATTAGAATTTGATCCTTATCAATTGTCGAGTCCAAATAAGTTTATCAAAAATAGTATGGATTATAATAATCATCAATTAATATGTCCATCCTAAATAAGAGTTTAAGAATTTTTATCAAATTGATCAGTGAGTTCTATCCCATATAGTAGCTTATTAAAAGCCGTTTCTTTGTACATAGTATCTACACCAGGAAAATCATCTGCCTCCATCCCATCAAAAATTGAATATTTTTCAATTAAATATTTAAACCGAGAAGTTGAAGGACTTCCTAAAACATGTGAGGTGCGACCGCATAGTACTCGAAAAAATATCATCTGTTTTTCATAATATGAGAGTTGCGATTTTAGGAAAGAAGCATATATCAATCTAGTTTCATGGTTTTTTAGTTCGATTAGATAATCACGATAATCATTATTAAAAGTACTATGCTCGTTTTGTCTTTGATGAAAGTTTCTAGCGTCTTCTTCGGAAAAAAAATCTGAACTATTAATTAACTCCAAAATACTCTCTAACAAACTAAAATAATGTCCATAATCTTTTTTCCTTTTTAAAAAATAATCTTGGTAAGAAATTTTCCGCACCCTTACATCTTGCAACAATTCATAATAATCTGAATGAAATACATTCCTACCTGTGAAAATTGTAGTTTTAGATACTGGTATACCACCATGCATTGCTGCATGAGCAGAAGTATCTGGTCTAATCTCTAAATCAAAGTGACTAATAGTTAAATCAAGATGCTTCAAAAGGTTAAAAAATGTATTTTCAAATCGTTGGAGTTTCATTGTTTTATTTTGAGAGTGGAATTCTTTTCTGGTTAAAGCAAGCTCTTCTCTTTGACTTTTAAGTTCTTCCCGTTGCATCAATATGGTTACAATTATTCCGGCAAAAGCCAAGCCGGAAAAAAGAGCATTTACTGTTCCAAACATATCTCCTATTGTTCCCCTTTCTCCACTATCCATATCCTTCAAATTAAAGTAGGTAAAAGACCAACAGCTAATTACCACTACCAAGGCTAAAACACCAATAATTGATATCCTATTATCCCTATAAAAGATCATAAATTCATTAATCTTATTTTTTAGTTCGTTTTTCATTTATACCTATTTAGATGTAACAAGGTAAAAAAAACGAATAAAATTGTTTCAATTTTATTAGCAACTCATATCATATAAACCTCTTTTGCGTCCGACATTTGTAAAACCGATTTGATAGCTTATTATGTATTATGTGCTATTATACACAACACTAGTCTAGCAAAATTTTCTGTTTTTGTTGTGTAATGTTGTTTATTAACACAACTTTTACACCCCTCCGGGGTCACTAATAAGTCAACAAAAGTTGAAAACGAAGCAAGCTAAAATAACATAGCTTGCTTTTGTTTTTATCTCTTCAGTGTTAAAAGCCAATTCTAAAAGTTTTGGCGGTGTTTGTAAACAGCAGTGAACTTTAGTAAACCACTGAACGCCCTATTTGCTATATACTGTATGATGCTTTCGTTTTTCGAAAAATCAGAAAAGTGTTTTATGATTATTGTAGTTTACTTGTTCTTTTTTGGTATCTGATTGTCAGCTCTTTCGTTATCAAACATCCATGAAAGAATCCACCATCTATTTCCATCATGGTATAATTGAATACTATTTATCCCCCTTTCGGTAACAGGTCCATTTTTTTCTGCTGTTGTTTCATAGGTAGTCCAAACGTGCGTTATGTTTCCAAATTTTTGTGTTTCTCTGTCGATTTCATATTCCCAAAACCCAGTTTTGGGTACTCCAAAACTTTTATGATATTCGGACAAATTTTGCGAGATGATATAAGGCTTATTGTTCTTATCCATCCCAGTAACCGATATTAGCGCATTTGGGTGGTGTAAAGACAAATCTCTTTCCCAATCTCTTGGCTGTCCAGCAGGACCAGATATAACATCATAATAGGCTTTAATAATACCATCTATGGTCTCTACATCTTCTTTCAATGGATAATCCTTTTTAGTAGTTTTTTGTGCATTGGTTATGAGGCACATAAAAAGAAATACAGGTACTGATTTTATTAGTTTAATATTCATATAATTTATGTTTAACAATCACAATGTGTTGGAGTATGGTTTCGTTGTGACTGAGAACGAAGATAGCGAAAGGGATTGGGGTTTTAGGATTTCAATAGTAATCCTTGAGACACTCAAATGACTTTGCAATGAACTATGCACGTTGTTATAGCAGGTTGCATCTGAATTAGATTTTTCAAAAAGTGATTCTTTTGCCTCTTTCACTTTCAGCAATGGGTTATTTTTAATCTTTTCTACAACTAGTATCTCAATTCTCTTGACTATTTTTTAAGAACTTTTAGATCAAGTTTGCTATGAATACACCGAAACATATCACTACCAGTTTGGATAAATTAAACTTATGATCTTCGCCAGTTTCAAATAAAATTGTTGTAGCGATATGTAAAAATATACCAATCACAATGGCATTAACATAGTCTACATATTCAGTAATTAAGACCATATTATTGGATATAAAGGTGCCCAAAGGTGTCATTAGCATGAATACAACTAAGAAACCGAAAATTTGTATTTTGCTATATTGAGATTGTAATAAAAAGGTAGTTATTAATGTGGCAATCGGGATTTTATGAATTAAGACAGCATACACCATATCATTATGATGATGAATAGGAAATCCTTCTAAAAAGCTATGAATACAAATACTTACAAATAGCACCCAGGGAAATTTTTTATCTTCTTTATGTGCATGCTCATGACCATGTTCCACTCCTTGTGATAGAAACTCTAAAATTATTTGCAATAAAATACCGCACATTATAAAAAATCCGGTTTGCTTGGCTTCTATTTGATGATACACTTCTGGCAACAAATCAAAAAGTGTTAATGCCAGTAGAAATGCACCACTGAATGATAATAAGAGTTTAGTGCCTATTGACCTTTGTTTTTTGGTTACAAAAGCAATAAAAGCACCGATGATAATGGCAAAAACTGGAAGTAAATACGTACTCATAATTATATCTGTAAAAATTCCGCCTGAGTCTATTGTTATTTTTTCTATTTCTTAGCACTCTTCATTCTTGTGGAATAAGTTTTACTAACAATTTTCCACTTGCCGTCAATTTTTAGCAGATGCATAAAATCAATATAAGAAAAGGTATTGTATTCTAGTTCTAACTGAGCATTAGCTGCATCTCCTGCAATATTAATAGCCCTAATAAAGGTTTTTGTTTCTACGGGATCATTTGAGTTAACATACTCGCTTAATGCTTCAACAGCATTTACTTCCTCGTATTTTTTGTCTATCCATTTCATGGTAGCACTAGGATGAAATGCTTTTTCAAAAGACTTTGCATTGTGTGTAGTCATTCCATCCAGATAATAATTGATCGTTTTTTCAATCAACTGTAGATCGTTATTTTGTGCCTGTACTTGTGTCATAATAATTGTATTTAAGATCAATATGAAATATATTTTTTTCATGGTAAATCATTTGTTTTGAATTTCTGATTTAAAAATGTTAGGGACGTAATGCCACTTTAAGCGTGCCTGAGGAACGATCGCGCATCAATGCATACCCTTTTTCTGCCTCTGATAGTGGTAAAATATCAGTAAAAATCTTGCTGGGGTCAATAATGCCTCTTTCTACAATAGGAAGTAGTTTATTCATATATGCAGCTACGTTTACTACACCAGTATGAATTGTTATATTTCTAAACAATGCTGATGAATACGGTTGTTCAACGGGTTCGTAAAGATGACCAAAGCCAAGAACACTGATCGATGCACCTGCCTGCGTCATTTCCATACCTTGGTCAATTGCTGTTTTATTACCAACCGAATCAATGACAGAATTTGCTCCTCGACCTTCCGTAAGAGATTTTACAAATGCCACTGCATCTTCATTTTTAGAGTTCACAACATGAGTTGCTCCTATAGTTTTAGCTAATTCTAATCGACTGTCATGACGCCCTACCAAAATAATGGTAGATGGCCCGAATAATGTAGCAGCCATTACTGCACTTAGACCTACAGCACCATCTCCAATAATAACAACAGTTTCTCCTGTTTTAATATTCGCATTTAATGCACCATGGTAACCGGTAGCAAAATTATCTCCTAATGGAAGAACTTTTGTGTCATGCTCATCTCCAGTTAAACCTTTAGGAAGTTTAAATAATGAAGAATTACCGTAAGGAACACGTATAAATTCAGACTGGCCTCCTTGAATATCATCCCCACCATGTTGGGCAAAAAGCGGTGTACCAAATAAACCTCCATGATCACAGGCGGAGGGTAAATCGCGTTTGCAATAGTAACAATCTCCGTCAACAAACATGGCTGATGCTACAACACGATCTCCGACTTTTAACGAATGAATATCTTTACCTATTTTGTCTACAACACCAACAAACTCATGACCTATTCGCATTCCTTTGAATAAACCCATTTCTGGTCCGTTTTGGGTAAATTCTAAATCTGCACCGCAAATACCTGCAAGGGTAATACGTACAATAACATCATCATCTTTTAATAGTTGTGGTTTTGGTATATCTACGATCTCAATTTTTGCTCGTTCCTTATACACTACTGCTTTCATACTAAAATTTTTAATTTGTTTTTCTTTTTGCTTTTTTGAATTAGATTGAGATCTGATTTTAAAGAATTAATAGTTGCATAAAACTTAAACCAAATCTAAATCTGTCAATTATTGACAAGACAAAGTTGCGTCATACGTGAAGAGATTAATATGACCTGTGGTAAGAAAAACACTTGACGTAGATCAAGGTGTTAAATTGATTTAGATCAATTTTTATTAAGAGCGTGAACGAATTCTGCTTAATGACTCCGGAGAGATTCCTAAATAGGAAGCTAAGACATACTGAGGTACTCTATTGGCGATTTGTGGATATCTATTAACATACTCCCAATAGCGCTCCTCAGAAGTTTTACTGATATTGGTAATAACCCGTTGATTAGAATGGGACAAGGCCTTTTCTATATAAAGCCTAAAGTATTGGCACAATGCATGTATTCTGCCGCAGAGTTCCTCCACATCGTCGTATTTCATTTGTATAATTACAGAATCCTCAAGTGCTTCAGCATAATATTCCGCAGGAGTTCTATTTAGATAACTGTGAAAATCCGTGAAGAACCAATCTTCTACCCCGATACTAACCGTATGTTCTTTCCCAACATCATCTAAATAAAAAACCCGGACGGCACCTTCTACAATATAGTTTCGATATTCGGATACGAAGCCAGGTTGAATAATGAATTGTCTTTTCTTTACTCTAGTGATTTTTAAGATAGAAGTAAAGTCTGCTATTTCAGTATCTGATAGTTCAACATATTTGGCAATATGATCCAATATTCCTTTGTACTTGCTCATCGATTTATTCTGTTTTTGCTATCAACATTAATTATTAACCTTTAATAATTAGATGATTATCCATTATGGCCATGTTTTTCTCAAATGCGCTACAAAGTGTTCGTATATGGTTTCGTAGCCACAGGACTAAAGTTAACAAAAAGAGATTGAGTTTGGGAAATCCTAGCGGATTTCCTGAGAAGCGCTTAAGCAGCATAGCTATGAATTATAGCTATTGTTGTATGGAGACTTTTTATAAATTCAATAAAATGGTTATGAATGTCAATATTCCGATTATTGTAGTAAATATTCCTGTCCTTTTTGATTTAGTCCAACCTGATAATGCAATCAAAACTGATAATGTAATAATCCCAACTATGAAAGCTGCGAATCCAACTATTTTAGGGAAATTCAGATCACTATTTTCCAATTTAAGAGGGTATCCTTCTGTTGTCATCATTACAATTTTGGTCATTGAGAAAACTGTGATCAAAAAACAAGCGGCAGCAACGGTAGTAACTTTTAATAAGCTGTTTGAAATTTTTTTCTCTGATTTTGCTACTAACAAATTAGCCATGACAGCTATGGAAAATCCACTTAAGAGTGAACTTATCACTATTAATTGATTTGCAATATTATTCAGATATTCAGGTTGTAATTCTAACATTCACTTGGTTTTTTAGCTTATACACTTTGTTGTGTGTAGTTTTATTCGATTACCAGTTCAACTCTTATTTGTCCATTCTCGGCTCTAAAATCCCGATTAAATACTTTTTTCCCAATAATTTCTTTTGCCTCTATCATCTTATCAAGATATCCTCCAAATTCAAAAATATACTTATTAGAGTTCATTTTATTTTCAGATTCCAAGAAATCTGAAACGTGCATTAAATATTTGTCTAAAATATCCTCTAAAGGATATTGGTTGTTAGTTTCGTCAGATTCCAATTCATAAGATAAAGTCATCCTATATTTGGCTTCATGTTCATCGTTTAGGTCCATATAAATACCATCCTCAATTTGCTTATACTGTTTTTGATTTTTATATTTCTTAAGTTTCACTAAGGTAATATTCTTCATCACACTATATTCCAAACGCAGTTCTTGATTGGCCGAAGAGTTGAAATCTTTTTTTTCCGATTGGCCAAATAGCGTACTGATTAGCCCCATAGTAAGAATTAAAGCTAATATTTTATTCATATTTTCAAATTATACACAAGGTCTTAACTATAGACGGTGCAGCAGCAAACTAGCGTTTACTTCCTATCACGTACATAGCAAAATCTTTTTGTTTTGACTTTTTTTGTGCTCCAAGCAGAATCCAAAAGATTTTGCGAACATCATAAAAATACACAAACCTTTTAATTAAGCCCGAAAGCTCTTATTGTTTATGGGTTTTGTTGTGTGGCTTTTTTTATAACAATAAGATAGCGTATCGTTCTTGCTAAGTATGATGGGTAAAATTATTATCAAATACTTTTATCTTTCCTGTCTGACTTCTTTCCATTCTACTTGAATTACTTCATTACAATTTCAATTCTTTTTTTTAAATTTAGTTCTCATAGGGCTTCCAAGGACTAAACCGGCGCCGGCTCCAAGCGCCAATCCTATTGCAATAGTATTCGTTAAGATACCCGCGCAAAGTCCAACCCCTGCTCCAAAAAGTACGCCTATTTTTAGATGCTTCTTTCTCATATTTTGATTTTTAAATATTTAAGTTATACACTCTGTGTAATTTGCTGATTCCAAATACCAGTGGCAGCAGTTTCTCTAGCGAAGGCTTCAAAATCTTTTGCAGGTCTCCCTAGCACTTTGGCAACATCATCAGAGACTTCTTGATTATCAGGATTTCCTAATACTTCCAGGAATAAATATCCGAATAGCCACACATAAGAATCAGGTAGTCCTGCTTTTTTCATACCTTCCTTGAATTCGTCAATAGAAATTGGCACAAATTGAATGTGTTTATTAATAGATTCTGCCATAATTTCAACCACTTCCTTAAAGGTTCTTTTTTGAGGCCCTGTCACAGTTATGGTTTGTTGATTATATGAATCATCCATAATTACTTTAGAAACTACATCTGCAATATCATCTGCGTCTACAAATGGAATTTTTGCTTCGGGCATTGGTAACGCAACCGTGCCGTTTAGCACAAATTCTAAAAATGCACCTTCACTAAAATTTTGATTAAACCAGGATGCTCTAACTAATGTATAGTTTAAGCCAGAGTTTGCTACGATTTCCTCACAAGCTTCCGCTTCAGTTTCCCCTTTACCAGAGAGTAATACTACTTTTTCTAAACCAGCTTCTAAAGCTTTTTTAGTAAGTGCTGTAATAGCGTCTCTTGAGCCAGGTACTGCTAGATCTGGATAATATACGATATAGGCTCTATCCATATCTTTCAAAGCTGCATCATATGTTTCTAGATTTTCCCAATCAAATACTGGGTTTGTTTTTCTGCCCGCAACGCGCACAGTGTGTCCTAATTGAGTCAAATTTTCTGCAACTCGGCGACCTGTTTTTCCAGTTCCTCCAATAACTAAGATGTTTTCTGTTTTCATTTTGTTTGTTTTTAAATTGATATTAATTCTACTTCAGTTTTTAAAACTTTTTGGTGTTACATTTATAAATAGTGCTGATTTTCTTTTGGGATAAACTTTGGTGCGCCAATACAAGGTTACTGTCGCAATAAACTCTAGTGCAATAAACCAAAAGCTGAAATCGACAAAGAAATCATAATAGGTTCCTCCATATGGAAGTATGGTAAAGGGAACAGTAATGAGTGCATCCAAAATTGCGGAAATCGTTAAGAAAATTAGGCCAATCCAAAATCCGTGAGTACGAATGTTCTTTCCGTAATACAGTTTTGCTCCCAACCAAACCACTGGAACTATGACGATAGACAGCCATATATTGGCTTGTTGTTCTGCATTTTCTAAAAGAGGTATATAAAAGGATAATGCGTATAAGCTCACGCCAATAATCCAAATTATAATTCCAATACCAATAGCTCTTAAATGTTTCATAACTGTTCGTTTTTTAATAGATGATTTTTCTTATTTGGTGTAAA
The DNA here is from genome assembly GCA_947500575.1 of uncultured Flavobacteriaceae bacterium. GTDB lineage: Bacteria > Bacteroidota > Bacteroidia > Flavobacteriales > Flavobacteriaceae > CANMSI01. The sequence goes on from CANMSI010000006.1 coordinate 201,220, forward strand.
GCATGCCTATGATTAGGAGTACAAAAGCACTAAATGAGGATACTGTTCTTATGGTATGCCAATTATTCCAAGCTTGCTCAAATTTGTTTCGGAGTTCTTGTAATTCGATTTTTGAAAGTGTTTCTAGTTTGGATTTGTCCAAAATTTCATTTAATGGAACGTTACCAAAAATGGTTACCAAGCCAATTCCTATGAAAAAGAGGATTGCTGCAATTAGAAATAGCCAAAAGCTTGTACTGTTACTCTTGAATAAATAACTATTAAGAAAAAGTAATAATACAGGTCCAAAAAACACTACTATAAATCTGCCATTTATGATAACCCTATTCATTGATTGAAAAGACTTTAAGAAGGTAAGGTTGTCTAGCCGACCAATTCCAGGTGTAACAGCATTAGACCAAGTAAAACATAGTCCAGCTGTTAGACCAGTAAATAGTATACCGAGTATTAAGACGATTAATTTTAGTTTAAATTCCATTAGTTGAAGTTTTAGTGGATGATATCCAGGTTAATAGTTCTTGATACTCTTGAGAAGTGAGTTTTATTACTTTGCCTTTAGGCATACGTTTTTTTACAAATACTTGTGTGTAAATATCCTTAGCCCAAGTATTCATGTTTACTGTTGTGAATACGCGTGTTTTGTTGCGTTTGTGATGGCAAACGTTACATTTATTGTCTAAAATTTGAAAGACTTTTACTTTAGAATCTTTTACTGTATAGTTTGAAACATATGCTGCCGTTAATTCATAGCTCTCTTGAATTGGCGCGTAGGTATCTGTTGAATTGACTAAAAGTGTTACAATGATTTCTATTAGAAGCTTTACTATTGTTACTATCATTAAATTGTGTTAATTAATTTGATGATACAAAGGTGCGAAGTGTTCAAAAGGGATTTTTGACACTTATAGACAAGCTTTTGACATTTTGCGCCAAAATGGAATTTTTAGTTGTTTTTTCTAAATTCTGATGGAGTTAGGTTCGTCCATTTTTTAAAAGCACGATTAAAAGCACTTTGTTCGGAGAAACCTGTTAGGAAGGCAATATCGCCTATACTTTGGTCTTTATCTCGTAGCATATCTTTGGCGATTTTTTCTTGAGTCCTTTTAACTAAGTCTCGATAGGTAACACTTGCTTCAGAAAGTCTTCTGGTTAGTGTTCTGTTGCTCATGGCTAGGAGCTCACTGATATTTTGAATTGCAGGGATACCTGTTGGAAGACCATCTTTAATCAGAGCCTCTACATCGCGCACAAGTTTATTGCCGGGTATTTTAATACCTTTGGTGTTTTCATCCACTTGCTTTAGCAAATAACTGTTTATACTTGCATCTGCCTTTGCAGTTCTTAATTTTAAGTCAGACGTTTTATAACTTATGGAATAGTTAGGTTGGTTAAATAATATGGGACATTTAAAAGCATCTTTATAGCTGGTTAGGTCTTTAGGTATAAGGTGTTTAAAATGAACTTGGATAGGAGTAATGTCTTTTTCGGATATGGCCTGCAGCACAACAACAGTAGCTGACAAGCTAGCTTCTGTTGATAATTCCATACCCCTGCGATGCGCTTCTCGATTGAGTATAACATGAGAAACGTTTCCTTCTTCTTTAATTTCCCATACAAAGGTATTTGAGAGCAATTTAAAGTAACGATCACTGCGTTCAAAAATTTCGCCAACCCTAGAACAGGTTCGCCATGATAGCCCTAACACTCCATAATCCTCAATAACCATTTGTTGGCCTACACGGACCCCAAATCCTGGCCCAAGTTTATCATCGAGTAGCTCATGTAAATCCAGAAATTCTTCGGCGGCAATAACCTGTATATGTTTTGCTTCATCTATTGAAGTAGGTAAATCCATAAAATCATCCCTAGACATGCCTTCTGCTATAGCACAGTTAAGCATCTTTACATATAGACTTGCAGAAAAATATTTCATTTTGGTACAGAACTAACAGTTACAGTCTTTCAATTCCTTTATAATTATGTCCAACAGTTTAGTGAAGCGCAGTGGGGAGGCAGGTAAACTTTTCGTTTCTATCTAAGCACGAAGCTAAAGCTTATTGGTTCGTTTTATTTTTTCTTGTCCTAAGCTAAATCCATAAGATTTTGCTACATTATAAATATACACATACCTCTTCGTATAAGTCAGAAGAACCCATTTAGTATAGCCATCTTTAGAGGCAGTTTTTATTACTAATCTAATTCCTTTAGCGTAGCCTGAGCTTCTTGATCTCCATCCATTTCTACAGCTTTTTTTATAGTATTTAGTTGCTTCTAAATTGTCTCTAAGGGTTTGTATATGTTTAGTTAGGAGTCATGCATTACTAATTTAACAAAAGGAAACCGAATCTTAGGAAAATCCGAAGGATTTTCCGCCTAACTCTGGCCAGTGCAATTAATTATACACCTTGGTACTTCTTATTTTTAGTATAATTTGAGTTTAAGACTAAACCATTATGGCAAAGTAAAGTCTAAGATGATATAACTCCAATACATAATATGATTTATAAAACTTTAATTTTTGGATATTTTCTGTTACTGTTATTAAGCTGCAGTAGTGATAACGATACCGTTTCAAATGAAGAAATAATAGATGAAAACGAAATGTCTTACCAAGCAGAAGGTTTTATAACAATAGAGAATGGCTTTGGAGGCTTAGTTGCCGATTTAGATTCTGGTGATAGATTTGCTAGAGATCATGATGCTATAGGCGACGTAAATAAGGATGGTGTAATTGATTATGTTATTGGAGCTCGATCAGATGATGACGGAGGTGTAGATGCAGGAGCAGTTTATATTCTATTTATGAATAATGATGGTTCCGTTTTATTTAATCAAAAAATATCAATGTTAGAAGGTGGTTTTAATGAAACGCTAAATGCTGGAAATTTCTTTGGTTATGGTGTTGCAGGTATTGGTGATTATGATAATGATGGCATTCCAGATATTGCAGTGTCATCACCTGTTCCTCCTAATAACTCTTTGTATATTATTCACCTTAACGAAAACGGAACTGTAAAAGATTTTGTCAAGAATGAAAATATAATAGCTCAAGGTTTAAGTGCTATTGGGGATATTAATAATGATAATAAAATTGATTTAGTAGCATGTAATCCTGGATCAGATGATGGCGGTTCAAACCGTGGTGCTATTGATATTTTATTTTTAAATAATAGTTCAGAAGTTCTTTATGAAAACACAGTAACCATTAGCTCCACGCAAGGAAGTTTTGGTGAAGGATTGGAAGATAACGATCAATTTGGAGGTAGAGAAGCTGCCTTGCTTGGTGATATGAATAATGATGGGACTATAGAATTAGCTGTAGGTGCATTTATGTCTGATGGAGGAAAGGGAGCTATTTGGATACTCTCTTTAGACTCAGCAACATTTAATGTAGTTTCCAAAGTTAAAATAACGGAAGGTTTAAATGGCTTTACAGAAATGCTAGATATAGAGACAAACCCTAATGGGACTATTGGCGGACAATTCGGCCATGCCATGTGTGTTGCAGGAGATATCGATGGTGATGGAATTAAAGAATTAATTACAGGAGCGAATCAGCAAGATGAAGGTATTGGTTATATTTTGTATCTAAATAGTGATAAGACTGTAAAATCTTATGATAAGATTAGTGCTACCGAGGGTGGTTTTGATTTAGTCCTGGGTGATGGTGATCGTTTTGCGCGGTCTATTTCATATGTTGGAGATTTGAAAGGAGACGGTACTATTGCAATAAACTTTGGCGGTGGAGTAGGATTAGGGGGTACAGGTTCACTTTACACATTGTTCTTTAGACCTAATTAAGGAATACCTGTTTTCAGTAGGATACAAACGCAAGAGTTTTAGGGAATAAGGGATAACGGTCTCGTATAACCCTTAGTTACGGGTGAATATGCGTTAATTTTTGGTTTAGCACTGATTTTAGCAATTCCGAGTAGATATGGAAGTAGTCGAATCCGCCATGATTACTCTTATACATTGTTGTAAATAGTTGTTTTTTTATTCGTTTTAATTCGGTCAATCTGTTTTTATACATCTCAAAAATGACATCAGGATTCCATTTTTCGTCTTCCGTTTTTCCATGTCCAAGTGACATTAGAGCAATCAATTCTCCGTTTTCAGTATAAAATTCGCAATTCCAGCTCATTTGAGTGAAATGGTTTTTCGGCATATAATTTTCCGTTTCTTTTGCGTAAACTAACTCTCCATTTTTTTCAAAGTAGATTTCTTGATAATACCTTTCCTTTTCGTGAGACTCAATTGTTATTATTCGATTTCCATTTTTCAGATTGCATATATTCCAAAATTCTACCTTATCATTAAAGTCCGAAACTGCATCAATTCCGTACGAACAATTCGATGAGTTTTGTTTAAATTCTGCGTTGATATTAGAACGTATTTTTTCTTCCATTTCACGCTGATTTTGAGCATTGCAATTAAAAATTCCAAGTGTTAATGTTAATGTTAGCAGTGCGATTTTCATAATTGTCTACATCGTGTTTGTGTATGGTTTGTTGCGTTTGCGTTTTTTCTGTTGAAACTAAGATAGTAATTTGAGGGAAAACTACTTATGTTAACCCACTTGCCAAGCAATTAATAATACATGTTATCGGCATTTCGTTATTTGTTGGCCACATTACTTTTATTATCAAGTTTTGCGGCTTTTTTAGAATATAGATTTAGAAATACAATCCATGATGTCCAACCCAAAAATAATAACCTTTGAATAAGCCCCCAATAGGCATGTACAAACTCTGGAAAAGAAGATCTGCTCATAATAAAACCTATAGAGATTAACATCAAAAAGAGGCTAATGACGGCCTGTTTCCTAATTTTAGATAACATTTTGGCCCTCCAGAGAATTATAGTAAGTATTGGCGCTAGGATGCTTAGTATAATACAATTGGTAAAAATGAAAAATAGCTGATTTGGGAATGGGAATAGTGACGACCCTAACATGTGTATAGGAATAAAGATCAATGGTATGAGCGGAAGTACATTAATACTTTGTTGCTTGCAAATTTGATACGTGTTATAAATAAAAGGAATAAACAGCAAAGCAATTGTGAATTGAATGCTTGAATTAAAAGTGCCTGAACCTGAGTAAAAAGAATCTAATAATGGGATGCCATCTCTGATATGGCTATAATTATTACCATATAAAAACCCAGAGATTATTGTTCCGAACCAAAATAGCAGAACGATTATGTATCCTACATAAAGTGAATATTTTGTATTTGCATAGTCGCTGAATTTTAACTTACCAAGTAGGAAGAATAGCAATCCAATTCCAAAAATTAAAAGCGCTTGTATATTTCTATTCATAGAGATCGCAAATGGTTTTCCATGAATAATTTTTAATACGTCATTTAGTATATCTTCTTTTCTAATAACTATGCCATTGGTTGCGTAAGCAATTGATAAGTTTTCTTTTGGGTAATGAAATAGACTCGATTCGGATATCCAACCCCCTGTATGACCAAAACCTTCACTGTTTTCGAACTGAGTTTTCATGAGTCCAAGCCTATAAAAATCTTCACCTTCTAACATTTTATTGAGACTTTTTTTCGAAACTAACTTTTCATCAAACAATGCATCAATAAATAAAGTCATATCTTCCATGGTAGATACAATACCACCATCACCGGTAGCAAGATGATTCGTATAATTTGCTTCTCCAGATACAGTTTCCCAATTATTGTCAAACTGATAGGTTTCAGCAACATTATTGATTTTGCTTATTGTTTCTGTGCCAAAATGGGTATTGTTTAGATTTGCTTTAGCCGAAATTCTTTTTGACAATGCTATTTCATAAGTTGATTTATCTAATAGTTCAATGATATACCCTAAAAATAGATAGTTTGTATTGCTATATCTAAATTGTTCGCCTGGTTTAAAATTAGGTTTGAGTTTGGAAATAATGGTGGCAACAGTGTCCTTGCTAGATATACCATGCAAGCTTATTTCCTTATCTGTATCGTTCACATAATCAAATAAACCACTTTTATGAGAAAGCATATGCTCTATGGTTATTCTTTCGGCATTTGGTAGTACAGGATAGAATGTATCTAAGGTGGTTTCTAAGGATAATTTACCTTCTTCTATCAATTGAAAAATCATTACAGTAGTATATGTCTTTGTAATAGACCAAATTCTATAATGTGTATCTGTAGTGGCATTAATTCTGTTTTCGCCTTCTATAGTTTTATAGCCTATGGCTTTAGAATAGATAAGTTTTCCGTTTTTAGAAATTGCTATACTGCCCATAGCTTCGTTTCGCTTTTCGAGCGAATTAAAAAAATCATCAAGCTTACTTTTTTTAAAATTTTGAGAAAAACTAAGACTAGATATTAAAACTAGTGTTGCAAAAATGATTGTTTTTAATTTCATATTCGATTTGTTTTGATTGACCTCAAAAATATTCGAAAAGGGATTTTATTGGTGAAAAAGTCATAAGCAGTTTTTATGACATTTTTATGACAATCGCCTTGCTATATCAAGTTTGGAAAGAATTTTAAAATCTGCTTATTTTTGTCTATGGCCATAGAGGTATGAATTACAATAATTATGTTTACTGTTGTATACATAAAGTAAATTATAGGCACAGGTAATGGAATAGCTCCACCTCCTCGACCAATAATAAAGAAAAGACCAATTGCCATTGCAGACAAAAGAAAAGTACTTAGTATTTGAATGCTTAGTATTCTCCTACCCAAGCTATTTACATGTCTATTAGATTTATGAAGAAGAAAAAAAATGGTTGGAAAAATAATATTACCAAATGGGATAAGTAAGACAGATAGAATACTGAAATTCATCAGTTTTAATTTATGGAAATCATCGTTAGCAGCGTTATTTTCTTCTGCTAAAACCATAATATCTGAACTTTCAATATCTAGTGTTTTTGCTAATGTTTTTAAGGTATGAGGACTTCCTTTACTCAGTCCTTTTTCAATACGCTGAATAGTTCTTATAGATATACCAGATTGTTTGGCTAATTCCTCTTGGGTATAATTCTTTATTTTCCTAAATTTTTTAAGTGTATTCAGTTTTTTCGTTTTTATTTTGGAAGCCTAGTTAATGAATGTCAACGGTGTTGTGCATGAAAAGTAGTTAATTAAAAATAGAATACTTTTTAGATTGTTGAAGATAATAAAAAAGCGCAAACCTTATGGTTTGCGCTTTCTTCACGATTTTTTATATACGTTATTGGGCACAGTTATTTTTTTAATTCCTTCACTCCTTGTTGAAAATCAATTGCATTTTTATATCCCAATTCGGTTCTTGCTTTTAGGTCAGACACCGAAAATTCGGTTCCCATTAACCGAATCATCAATGGCATTACTGGTGGTCTTGATTTAAGGCCTAAAAGTTTCCATATCCCACCAAAAAGGTGAGCAAAAAATACAGCCAGACCTCTTGGTAATTCCTTTTCACCTGGGTCAAGTCCTTCTGCATTTAATATGGCTGTAAAGGTTTTTCGCATTGACCTTCTGTCTCCATCTGTTACAAAATACGCTTCTCCACCTTTTTCAGATTTAAAGGCAGACATTATAGCATTTGCCAAGTTTTTAACGTGAATAGTAGATAATATTTGATGTCCTCCACCAATCCATTTCCATTTGCCACTGGCTACATTGGACATTAAATCTTCGTAATGATGATTATTTGGACCCCAAATTGCAGGTGGGCGAAGTGCTATAGTTTTAAATGAGTTGCCGTTTGCAGCTAAAACAGCTCTTTCTGCTATTGCTTTTGTTTTCGGGTATAGTGCCTTCGGTAATTGAGTGCCAGCATCTTTTTCAAATAAATTTATTATTGGCGAACCTGGAACTACCGGCGCAGCACTTATATAAATAAATTTCTTAATATTATTGCCTTTAGATTTCTTAAGCAGATCATTCGTGGCATCTACATTAACTTTGTAGAATGGTTCTTTATCATAAGTCAAATCCATATGTGCAGCAGAGTGAAGCACATACTCACATTTTTTCAAGGCATCTTCAGTATTTTTCGAAAGAGAGGTTAAGTCGTCCATTATAGGAATAGCTCCAATAGATTTTACTTTATCTGCTGATTTTTTGCTTCGTGTTAAAGCAAAAATTTCATATCCATTTTTAATAAGTATGGGAATAATACTTTGACCTACAAATCCAGAACCTCCTGTTAAAAATATTTTCATACGACAAAACTATAAAGAACGAGGGCGCAAGGTTAGCTTTAAAAGTCGTTTGATTAGACCAATAAGACGCTTTAGCTCAAATTGGAAGGAAGCTCTCCAAAGATTTTTTTAAAAGCACTTGTGAATTTTGATGGATGTGAGTAACCCAATTCATAACTCAATTCACTTGCGGTTTTACGTTTATTCTCTAATTCTTTTCTGGCGTAGTCAAATTTAATTTTTTGATGGTATTGAATTGGTGCTTTTCCGAAAACTTGCTTGAAAGTAGTTTTAAACTTTGTAGTCCCCATACCTGCGATTTGCGCCAGCTCTTTTATTGAAAGGATATTTTGCTCCCTTGGATTTCTTAAATGAGCAGAAGCCATAAATAAGCCTTTGATATCCATAGGATGTAGATGCTCATAGTTATTCTGTAATTCTCTGTCTCTAAGTTTGTCATTAATATCGGCCAAAAATTGCAATAGAAAGGCAGATGCTCTAATTTTATTTTCTTTAAACTTGATGACACCTTTTAAAGCACTTTCCATAACATAATCCAAATCTTCATATAAAAGTGCGCTTTCAGAATTCTGCAGCTCAATAATTTTGGTGCTCAGATATGTTTTAAAAAAATCTTTATGGACTCTTATTAGGACGATTTCAAATTCTAAATTTTTAGGACTTTTACTATATACACTTGTGTCAGGAGTATATACCAACACTCCCGATGGTAGAAATTTCTGGATATTAATTTTCTGATTGTTTACTGTTTTTTCTACGGCTAATTTGGATAAATTGATATTGAATAACAGCCACTCACTATTTTTTGGATTTACTGATTGAAGCTCAACAATTTCTAAAAGATTGAATTTGAAATGATAAAATTCAATTTGATTGGGGAATTGCAGTAATTCGATTTGCCCACTACCAAAATGAGAAGGAAATTTCAATTTATTGTCAATGACTTTGGTCTTCAGTTGTTCCGAAAATTGATTTATAATATTATGCTTTATATTTATTTTGAAGTTCATTGCTAATGTCACGTCCTAAAATACGGCTACAGATTAATACTTGTTTTTAAGCGGCATTTAGATGCACGTAATTAGGTGTTTTA
>CANMSI010000007.1 GCA_947500575.1 uncultured Flavobacteriaceae bacterium
AGTTCTGCTAAGACTTTTAGTTTAAAGCTCTCGCTATAACGTCTCACATATCCATCATTTTTATACATATACATTTGATTTTTGTATACATATTTCAGGACGGGTCAGGGTTGCAGATAACGGTTAGGCTATGATTTCGGGCTGGGAAATCCGATAGGATTTTCAGTTTATAAATCGAGCATACTAAAAGTAGGAAATATTCTTTAGGGTAGCCAACAAAGCCTGAATTATAGGTATTGTTGTAAGTAGTTTTTTATTCAGTTTATAAATAATCAGATTATTTGCTAATTATTTTTCTATTGAATATAAATAGAATATTAAGACTCCAGTGAGTATTAATGGTATTAGTGCTGAGTATTTGTATTTTTTTTTCGACATCAGAGAGTTTTCCTCGAAACCCTAGGAAAGCCCAAATTATTACTGCACCAATGAAACTCACCCAATCATATTTCATAATAATTTATAATTGGTAATTTAATTACTTACAACAATGAGATATAGTTAATAACTCCATCTCACTTATGTGATACGAAGTTAAAAAATTAATCCGTCGCTAATCCAATTCATGGATGCTCCATGAAGCAGCTTACCCTCTAAACAAAAAGAAGCGATCTTTCATTTCTTCAATGGCAGAGCTCTTGTTGGTCATGATATATTTAATGGCTTCTGAAGTAAACTCTTTCCCTTTAGGCGTAAGGGAGATAATTTGATCTTCTATCACAATCATATTATTTTTTGAAGCTAAGTCCAAAACCGATTTAGAGCGTACTTCGCGCCAGTTAATATGCTCATTTAAATGTTTTACATGCCTTTCAGATTCTTCTTCATGGTTTTGCAAATGCAGCAAAAAAGTTAGCAAATGCACTTCCACTTTTTGTCGTTTTTGTCGGTATAAAACAGAAATAAGTCCTTTGCTAGGAGCAAATAAATAAACCAGCAGAAATAAAATACCTAAAACGCTGGTCATAGAACCAGCAATAGAAGCATCTAACCAATGCGCTATCCAATACCCAGTTATGGCCGACACTACTCCAAAAATAACCGAGAGTAGGAGCATCTTTTTAAGATCGTTGGTGAGTAAGTAGGCCATTGCCGCCGGCGCAATCATCAATGCTACTACCAAAATAGCGCCTACGGCATCAAAAGCACCTACCGTAGTAACAGAAGCAACACCCATGAGACTGTAATGCATAATTACCGGAGAGAATCCTAAAGAAGTGGCCAAACCCTTATCAAAAGTGCTTAGCTTCAATTCTTTGAAAAAGGTAAAAAGTAGTGCTACTGTTAAGACCAAAATAGCCCCAATAACCCAGAGTGATTTTGGACCTAGATCTGCCCCATTTAGCAACAATCTATCAAAAGGCGCAAAAGCCAATTCACCTAGTAAAACGGCATCAATATCCAAATGCACATCGTTCGCATTTTTTGCAATTAAAATCACCCCAATACTAAATAAAGCAGGGAAAACCAGCCCAATGGCTGTATCTTCTTTTACCAATCCTGTTTTCTGAATAAACTCTACTAAAAAAACGGTTATTAAGCCCGTTAGCGCAGCCAACAATATTAACCATGGAGAGTTTAGGTCCTCGGTTAAAAAGAACCCTACTACAATGCCTGGTAAAATAGAATGACTAATAGCATCACTAATCATGGCCATTTTTCTCAAAACCAAAAAAGTCCCAGGAATTGCGCAGGCCATAGCCACCAAACTGGCAATTAACTGTATTTCTATTTGAGCGCTAGTCATTGTTGTTGTGTTGATTATACAAATTAGCCGCCGCATCATAGCCCTCTTGCGTCATAGCCCACATGGAACCATTGACGGTGATATACATTTTTCCTTCCAATTTCTTGAGTGACTTTTTAGTATATCCTTGAAAATTATTCAATATTTTAATAGAGTGTGGGTGTGAAATATTCTCATGTGTCTTGGCAATGTTATGCATAAAAGCCAAGGTCTTGTGCAATTGTAAATCATTTCGGTTTTTCCAATAGCGGATCTCTTTAAAAAGCAAACCTCTCCCTGGTGAAAAAATAAATGAAAACACTACAAACACTGCTGCTATTAATACAATTACAGGCCCCGTAGAGAGATTGTTAGAACTGGCACTTACCGCTGTTCCCAGCACCCCCGATAGGGCTCCAAAAATTGCTGCAAGAAAAATCATAACACCTAAACTATTGGTCCATTGGCGTGCCGCTGCCGCCGGCGCTAAAAGCATAGCACTCATTAAAATTACCCCAACAGTTTGCAAGCCTATTACAATAGCCAACACTATTAAAGCTGTTATTAAAAGGTCTAAGAATTGCGTATTGTATCCAAGCGATTTTGTATAGTCTGCATCAAAAAGTAAGAGTTTAAACTCCTTCCAAAATAGCAACACTACCACCAAACTAATAGCCGTAACAATGCACATAAGCCAAACATCACTTTCTATTAAAGTAGCTGCTTGTCCAAAAAGATATTTATCCAAGCCCGCTTGGTTGGAATTGGGCATTTTCTGAATAAAGGTGAGCAACAACATGCCAAATCCAAAAAACAAGGACAGAATTAAACCCAAAGCAGTATCCGATTTTAAATGGGTATTTTTAGTAATCCCTCGTATCCAGTACGCTCCAATTAAACCACTAACCAAAGCTCCTATGAGGAGGGTATTGCTGTTTTTTGCACCTGTAATTAAAAAGGCAATAGCAATTCCAGGAAGGGCTGCATGTGAAATAGCATCCCCCAGTAAGCTTTGCTTTCGCAAGACCGCAAAACTACCCAGCATACCACAAATGGCACCCAATACTGCCGTACCTAAAGTGATGGTACGCAAGGTATAATCGTTAAAAACCAAAGAAAAATACTCCTGTATGTTCATTGCTAAATTCCTAGGTTATTGTTGCACACTTACCTTATAGTTAATACCATAGGTCTTAGTGAGATTATCATCATTAAAAATATCCTTCACCGGTCCGGTGGCTATTTTTTTCACATTTAAAAAAGTAACCCAGTCAAAATATTCCGGAACTGTCTGTAAATCATGATGCACTACAATCACTGTTTTCCCAGCTTTTCGCAACTCCTTTAAAATATTAATAATCGCTTTTTCCGTAGTAGCATCTACTCCTTGAAAGGGTTCGTCCATTAAATAAATACTGGCCTTTTGCACCAGTGCTCTAGCCAGAAAAATCCGCTGTTGTTGCCCGCCACTTAATTGACTTATTTGTCTGGATTTAAACTCCAACATCCCCACTTTCTCTAGGGCTTCTAAAGCTTCTTTTTTCTGCTTTTGTCCGGGGCGTTTTATCCATCCTAAGGAACCATAGGTTCCCATCATTACTACATCCAAAGCGGTTGTTGGAAAATCCCAATCTACACTTCCTTTTTGTGGCACGTAGGCCACCAATTTATGCTGCTCTTTATAGGATTTATCAAAAATTTTAACACTGCCAGCAATCGGTTTTATAATGTCCAAAATAGACTTTATCAAAGTAGACTTTCCAGCGCCATTAGGGCCTACAATTGCCATCAATACTCCTTCCGGAATGGCCAAATCTATATCCCATAACACAGGCTTATAATTATAAGCCACGGTTAAATCGTCTACAGTAATTGCAATGTTTTGTTTCATAGATGTTGTTTTAGATGCACTACTAACGAAGCGCATTTACAATAGTCTCTACATTGTATTGAAACATGCCAATATAGGTGCCTTCTACGGTTCCCTTATTTCCCAGCGCATCGGAATATAAAGTACCTCCAATGGTCACCTCATGGCCTTTAGATTTTACGGAAGCTTGCAAAGCCTCTATAGTCCTTTTGGGTACAGAACTTTCCACGAATATGGCTTTCACCTCCCTGCTTATTATAAATTTTGCTAATTCTTGTACATCTTGTACTCCTGCTTCTGTTGCTGTAGAAAGCCCTTGTAAGCCTACTACTTCAAAACCAAAGGCTGCTCCAAAATAGTTAAAGGCATCGTGGGCTGTTACCAAAATTCGCTGCTCTTTTGGAAGGGTTTCTATGGTCTCTTTTAATTGTAACTCCAAAGCTTCTAGTTCCGCAATATACTTTTGGGTATTCTCTTCAAAAAAGCTAGCATTGCTGGGGTCTGCCTTCTGAAGCTCTTCCATCGTATGCGTAGCAATCTGTTTCCAAAAACCGATATTAAACCAAACGTGAGGATCGTAATTGGAAGCAAAATATTCCGATCCAATGAGCTCATCCTTCGGCAGCACTTCGCCTACAGCCACCGTATTGGCATTGCCTTTTTCCATTTTTTCAAATACTTCTACCAGTTTGCCTTCCAAATGTAAGCCCATATAAAAAACAATATCGGCATTGAACAACTTACTTACATCGCCTTCACTAGCTTTATATAAATGAGGGTCTACTCCACTTCCCATAAGGCCTTGCACTTGTATAGAATCTCCTCCTATTCTTTCTACCAAATCTGTAAGCATGGTGGTAGTGGTTACTACCTTTAATTTGGACGATCCGTCTTTCTTTTCATCTGATTTACAACTTGCAAAAAAGATGACCGCAACCATCAATGAAAGTGTTATTATTTTTTGAATCATTTGTATATTTTTCTTAATTAGGTACTCTAAAACTCACTCCGGCACTCAATAAAATGTCTTGTCCTTTTGTAATCCCAGAACCAATAGTAGCATCGAACTGAATAGTGGGCTTTAATAGGTATGTAAAGCCCGCATCCCAAAAGTGATTTGCACTACTATTCTCTGGAAGGTCTCCGTAGAGTTCCGCATAAAAACCTATTTTATCAGTTAATCCAATTCCATACGCTACCGTGTAGATATAAGCAATTTCACTAGAGTCATTGCCCCATTGCGCACCAATATTATACCCAATGCTTGTGTTTTCGCTTAAGCTATGGCTCAATGAAAATCTAAAATCGGCTCCTGTTGTATTGGGTTTAAAATCGGTGCTAGCCGAAAAGGGTAAAAACAAATGCCCTATCAATGCTATTTCTGGCATGCCATTCTTCTCTTCTGCAATGGCCACTTTCATACCAAAAAGTAAAGGAGACAGGCCATTAAAAGAATTTGCAACCCCTGAAATTGTCTGCTCCTCATAGTTCCATCCCAAGCGAAATTCAAAATTATCCAACAAGCCATATCGTATTAAAGTGGTGTTGTAAACGGTTCGTTCAAACTTTATATCGTTTTGCTTAAATGATTCATACAAGCCTCCGGTCTCTACCTGCAAAAAACCTTTGGGCACTACTGAAGATGCTTCCGTAGCATCTGGTCTATCCGTTTCCATTCCTGGTACATTAGGAACGTCATCCTGCGCATAAGTACTTTGAAAAGCAGTATGCGTGAGTACTAAAAAAAGAATGCTAAACATGCTACCTTTTGACGTGATCATATCATTCTGATGTATAAATTAGTTGTTATTTGATTGGATATTCGAAAACTTCGCTCTTTGATTTGTATTAGCATAGAACCATCAAACTCCTCTTTATCCAAAACCGTGATTTCATCACCTAGAGCAATTTGAATTTTATCTAAAAATTTTAGAAAAGTGCTAGATGAGTCTTTTACTCCCACACATCTTCCCCTACTTTTTACAGCTAACTCATGTAGCAATTTTTTGGTTGTTTCAGCAAAAACTCCAAGTTTGGAGGGTATGGGATCTCCATGCGGATCGAACTCGGGGAAGCCCAAGTGCTGATCTAAACGATCTACTAGTTTTTCGCTCTTTATATGTTCTAATTGCTCTGCCAAAACATGCACCTCATCCCAAGAAAAATGAAGTTTCTCTACCAAAAACACTTCCCATAGTCGATGTTTCCTAATAATAGACAAGGCGGTCTTAGTTCCTTCATCTGTTAAAGTTGCCCCTTGGTATTTGATGTAATTGATCAATGCTTTCTCGGACAATCTTTTAAGCATATCTGTTACTGAAGATGGTTTCGTTTGCATTTGTTCTGCAATAGTATTGGTCGCCACCGCCTTCTTATCTGCTTTGCTTAAATGATAAATTGCCTTTATGTAATTCTCCTCTGAACGTGTCACCTTACAATTTTGATTGTGCTAAAATACAAATTTTATCTATATAAATATATTTTTAGTCTTATCTAAATATACGTTCTCCATCATATCCTTATCTTTGAAGAAATCATTGCGGGTATGCGTCAAATTGTTTGTATTTTCTTTCTGATTTGTTTTTCCCAAGGACAGTCGCAAGAAGCACTTAAAAAAAAGATACAGCTTATAGAAAATCAGGAAAGAGAAATCCTCATCCCTGCTTATAAAGGAGATGCTATCTCTTTAGACATTGTAGGGCAAAACAAATCCAAAATAGGCCAATTAGCACTTTACGAATCTGTCAATGAACCACTTCTAATGATAGAAAACGCAAGGAAATACGCTCATACAATCATTGCCAAAAAAAACAGCCTTTATAAACTCGTCATTCAAAATAACAGTCAAAAGCCAGCAACCTATCTGCTAACGTATAAAGTTAGTGCTGCTGGTAAAAAAATTGCACAACTGGGGTATCGTGTACAAAAAGATACTACCTACGGATATGAAACTATCCTTGTTAGAGATCGCAAACTTCTGGAAACCGTTAGTGTTCAAACCGAAAAATTTTATTTAAACAGCACTTCCAATGCCTTCATTAAGGGAGGTAAAAACAGAATTGTATTTCCTGTTAATTTACCGCAAGGTACACAAGAATGGTACTATGTATTTACAGCCTCGCGAAACGAGGAAGATATCAAAGGAACCCTAGCAAGCTTTGATTTAGCATCTCAACTCACTACCTATATTGATGATAATAGCACTTTAAAAAAATCAGTGCGTTCTTTAAGTCCTCCACCAGGGGCCAACATATGCGACATCTATGTGTTAAAAACGGATAAGAATGCTATGAAATTTAAGGGCAAAGAAGATTTTGATTACTTATTCGATGCGTCTAGAGAAAATTTCAAATCGGGAATTGTAAAAGTATCGGGGAATGCAAAATCTTATCTTGGAATTCGCAACCCTGATAATTTATATGGGATTCATATTGGTATTGAAATTATGGCCATTGTAGCGAAAACGGAAAAGGTAAAAGAGACCATACAAATACCTATAATAACTAGCTACCAGATTCCTTACCTCATTGAATAAGGCCTCACAAATGACCGAATACGATTATATCATTATTGGAGCCGGTGCTGCAGGTTTAATGCTTGCAAATGCGCTAGGCAAAGATGCCTTTTTTAAAGAAAAGTCCATCCTTCTATTAGACAAAGATCCCAAAACAACCAATGATAGAACCTGGTGTTTTTGGGAAAAAGAAGAGGGCGATTTTGAAGCACTGATACATCAGCGTTGGGATCATATCTACGTGGCAGACGAGGCGTATGAAAAACAACTTACCATTGCTCCATATCAGTATAAAATGCTCAGAGGGATCGACTTTTATAATGACTATTTAAAACGGATTCAGCACTATGCTAATATTACTTTTAAGCAAGAAACCGTAGTATCTATTAAAAGTAAAGAACAGGGCGTTGTGGTGCACACCGAAGGGAATGCCTATCAAGGAAGGGTGGGTTTCAGCAGTCTTTTTACATATGACATGGCCACGCATCAAACCAAATATCCGGTATTGCAACAGCACTTTATTGGGTGGTTTGTAAAAACCAAACGTCCCGTTTTTAAACCAGAGCAAGCCACTTTTATGGATTTTTCGGTTGCTCAAAAAGGAAATACTCGTTTCATGTATGTACTTCCCTTTTCGGAGACGGAAGCCCTTGTAGAGTATACCTTGTTTTCTGCCCAGATGCTCCCCGAACATGCTTATGAAGATGCCATCAAAACTTATTTAAAGGATAGGTTGCATTGCGACGAATATACCATTACCGATAAAGAGAAAGGAAGCATTCCAATGACCTGTTATCCTTTTTCAGAACATTCAACTGCTTCTTTAATGCATATTGGTACCGCTGGTGGGTGGGCCAAAGCTAGTACAGGTTACACTTTTAAAAACACAGCGAAACAGACCAAAAGACTGGTTACCCATCTTAAATCTGGCAGAAAGTTGGAAACATTTGGCAAAAAAACCCGCTTCTGGTATTATGATTTATTAATGCTCGATGTTTTGCACAAGCACAACTATCTAGGAAGCGCATTTTTTGGAACACTCTTTAAGAAAAGAACTCCCCAACTTATTTTTAAATTCCTCAATGAAGAAACTAGTTTTTTAGAGGAGATTCGTATTATGTCTGCCCCACCAGCAAAGCCTTTTATAAAGGCACTCTTTAGGCGTCTGTTTTAAACCGTGCGCTGCATCAAATTTTCTCCGAACACTTTGAGTAGCTCTTTCTTTTCTGCCTTAATTTCCAATGTTTCTAATACAGCAAAAGCCTCTTGGGTGTAGTTTTCTATTTCAATCCGTGTACGTTCAGCAGCACCGCTAGACTTAAATATAGCCTTGGTAGTGTTTACTTTGTCCTCAAAATCCTTGGGTTGTACAGAATATAAATGTTCTAGCTCTCGCACCTGTTCAGGTTTAGCCATTTCCAAAGCCTTTAGATACAAGAAGGTCTTTTTATTGGAAATAATATCTCCTCCTACCTGCTTCCCAAAGGTTTTAGGGTCTCCAAAAGCATCTAAATAATCGTCTTGAAGTTGAAAAGCAATTCCAAGCAATTTACCATAACTGTAAATTCCTTCTTGCGAAGTTTTAGACGCCCCAGCAATGATCGCCCCCATTTTCATAGCCGCCGCTAGTAGCACCGCAGTTTTATAGGTAATCATCTTAAGGTATTCTGGAATGGTAACATCGTCTCTCGATTCAAAATCCACATCGTATTGTTGGCCTTCGCATACCTCAATGGCAGTTTTACTAAAAAGCTGGGTTAAGGGTTTGAACTGAATTGCGTCATAACTTTCAAACAACTGATATGAATTAATGAGCATGGCATCTCCTGATAAAATACCAGTATTAATATCCCATTTTTCATGCACCGTTACCTTACCACGTCTTAAAGGTGCATCATCCATAATATCATCATGCACCAAAGAAAAATTGTGAAATACTTCTATGGCCATTGCCGCATCTAGTGCTTTTCTATGATCCCCACCAAACACATCACACGTTATTAAAGACAAAATAGGTCGTAGGCGTTTGCCGCCTAATTCAAGAATATAATTAATAGGATCATATAGGTTAACCGGCTCTTTAGATGTGGTCTTCTCTCTTAAATGGTTTAAAAAGACAGTACGGTATTCTTCTATGGTATGCATTCGGGATAGTTTTTCCAAAAATAAGTTAAATCGTAGAACCTAGACCTATTAATTTTTTTCTTAAGGACCTTATCATTCCGTGAAATCATTTCAGCACCCATTCCTAACAATTCAAAAGAGATTTCTACAATTGCGGGTTTTTTCCTTTTCCTACCGCAGGTTTTGCTCTTTTTTTGTAAACGAAAAGGGAGTTAAAAAAGCGTTAAAAAAATGTAAAACTTAGGAAACTTTAAATGTTTTTAAAGTTTCCTGTTGTATATTTGCCTCCCATTTATGAAAGACAAGATATTACATAAAGCCACAGATTTGTTTTTATCCTTAGGGTTTAAGAGTGTTACCATGGACGATTTGGCCAATGAGATGGGTATTTCTAAAAAGACCATCTACGCACACTATGAAAACAAAACGCAGCTTGTAGAAGACTGCACACAGCATCTTTTCTGTGCCATTTCTAATGGCATAGACCATATCTGCTCCCTAATGAAAAACCCCATTGAAGAGCTTTATGATATTAAGAAATTTGTAATGGCACATTTAAAGGATGAGAAGTCGTCTCCCCAATACCAACTTCAAAAGTACTATCCTGTAATCCATAATACACTCAAAGAAAAACAATTTGAAATGATGCAAGATTGTGTTGTGGATAATATTAATAGAGGAATTGAATTAGGTATTTATAGGGACAATTTAAACGTAGATTTTGTTTCTAGAATCTACTTTTCTGGTGTTACCAGTATCAAGGATTATCGCCTTTTTCCTTTAAGTAAATTTCCCATGACCCAATTACAGGATGATTATTTAGAGTACCACTTAAGAGGCATTGTTACCCCCGAAGGAAGAAAAATATTAAACGCAACTATCAACTCAAATCAAGAATAGATGAGGGCTACATTATTAATCAGCTTTATACTTCTACTAAATTTTCAAGGATTTTCTCAGGAACCATCCGAAGCTAGCTATACCTTAGATGAGGCTATTGCATTTGCTTTAGAGAATAACTACAGCGTACTAAATGCCGATAGGGATTTAATCGATGCGCAAAAGCAAAAATGGGAGGTTATTGCCTCTGGTTTACCGCAGATTACAGGAAGTATTACGTACAACAATCAATTAAAACAACCCGTAACTCAAATTCCGGCCGAGTTCTTTGGCGGAGAACCTGGTACATTTCAAGAAGTTGTTTTTGGACAAGCGCAAAGCGCAACGGCCACCGCAACTTTACGTCAGCAAATTTTTGATGGCTCTTATATTGTAGGTGTCCAAGCCTCAAGAGCATTCATCAGTTTTAGCCAGAATAATAAAGAAAAAACGGATTTAGAAGTTCGAAAAGCGGTTGTAGAAGCCTATGGAAACGTATTACTATCGCAAGAGAGTATTGCCATTGTAGAACGCAACAAAGCTACGGTTGAAAAAAACCTATACGAAACTCAAAAATTGTTTGAAAATGGTTTAACGGAAGAAGAAGATGTAGAGCAACTTCAAATTACTTTGGCCAATATTGAAAGTCAATTAAAAAACACCAAGCGTTTCGAAAAAATCACTTTACAACTTCTAAATATTGTGATGGGCATTGATATTGATAACCCCACCAAATTAGCAGAAGACCTAGATCAATTGGCGCAGAAGCAAATCGATTTTGGTTTGTTAGAGACAGATTTTAATATAGAGAATAATGTGGATTTTAAGCTGGTTACAAATTTAAACGAACAACGCTTCTATGAACTTAAGCTGTCTAAAAGTAGAGCACTTCCTACTTTGAATGCATTTGTAAATTATGGAGCTTCAGCTTTTAGTGACAATTTTGATTTCTTAAATAGTGATCAACAATGGTTTAATTCTTCTGTATTGGGCTTTGATTTAAGCATCCCAATTTTTAGTTCTTTAGGCAGAAGTGCCAGTACACAAAGAGCTAAAATTGCTTACGAAAAAGCGAAGACCGAACTAAAAGAAACCAAGCAACAAATTCGCTTAGGCCTAGAACGTGCTCAAAGTGATTATCAATTTACTATAGAACAATACAATACGGCTAAGGAGAATTTAGACTTAGCAGGACGTATTGAAAAAAAGAATCAAATAAAATATTCGGAAGGTTTAGCAAGTAGTTTTGAATTACGTCAAGCGCAAATACAGCTATACGCAGCACAAGATGAATATTTAAACTCTATGGTAAGCGTAATTAACGCCAAAGTGATCCTAGAAACTATATTGAACAACGAATAAAATAGGAAACCCTATTTGAAATAGTACTAAAAAACAACATATCAATCTATAATACGAATCCAATGAAAAAACTACTTTATCTTTTAACCATCAGTCTCCTTGTAATTGCATGCGGAGGTGGAGAAAATATCTCCGTTGAAAATTTAATAGAAGCAGGAGATATGAAAGCTATTAAAGAGCATAAGAAGACGCTTACAGAAAAGCAGAAAGAATTGAATCAACAAATTGGATTATTAGATTCCGTTATTGGTTCTAAGGAAGATAAGAAGCTTCCGTTAGTCACTACTTTTCAAGCAAAAGAAGAGAATTTTGATCATTACCTAGAGCTCCAAGGTGATGTAATGACCAAACAGAATGTACTTATCTATCCAGAGATGGCGGGCACCTTGTTACGAGTGCATGTAAAAGAGGGGCAGAATGTTAGGAAAGGACAATTATTGGCTAGTATTGACGATGGTGGAATGGGAAGTCAGTTAGCCCAATTACAAACGCAAGAAGCTTTGGCCAAAACAACTTTTGAACGTCAAAAAAGACTTTGGGATCAAAAAATTGGATCTGAGATTCAGTACTTAAATGCCAAAGCTAATTATGAAGGAATGTCAAATTCTGTAAAGCAGTTGCAAAGTCAGTTAGGCAAATCTACGATTAGAGCGCCCTTTTCAGGAATTATTGATGATGTCATAAAAGACCAAGGAACGGTGGTATCCCCAGGTCCTGGTTCGGAAGTTTTCAGAATTGTGAACCTTACCGATATGTATGTAGATGTGGATATTCCAGAGAGCTATTTGGGCAACGTAACAAAAGGTAAAGAAGTGAAGGTATATTTTCCTGCTTTGGGCGATAGCGTTGTGACGAAAGTACGTCAGACAGGGAACTTTATCAATCCCGGAAATCGTTCCTTCACAGCAGAAATTCCTGTGAGTAACAAAAGTGGTGCTATTAAACCCAACCTTATTGCCAAAGTTCAAATAAACGATTATACCAATGCTAGTGCTATTTTAATCCCACAAAGCGTGGTTTCCGAAAATGCAGCTGGGGAGCAATACGTATATATCGCAGAGCCAGATAACAACATAACTATTGCCAAAAAGAGTGTCATTACTACAGGAAAAACACAAGGTGATTTTGTTGAAGTTCTTTCTGGTTTGCCCGTAGGAAGTGAGGTTATTCTTGAAGGAGCTAGGTCTGTAAGAGAAGATCAAGAGATAAAAGTTAAAGCATCAACAAAAACGGAATAAGCTATGAGCAATCAGAAAAAAAACGTTGACAAGGAATTCAAATTAGCGTCTTGGGCTATTGACAACCCTTCGGTAATTTATGTAATGATTACCATTTTCTTTGCCATTGGCTTATCTTCTTATTTTTCCTTACCACGAGAAGATTTCCCAGAAGTTAAGGAAACTAAGATCTATATAAGTACTGTTTTCCCTGGAAATACTGCGGAAGATATGGAGCGGTTAATTACAGATCCATTAGAAGACAAGCTAAATAACATTAGCAATATGGTAGAAATTACGTCTACCTCTCAGGAAGACTATTCCATGATTGTTATAGAGTTTGATGAAGACATCACTGTTGAAAACGCTAAACAAAAAGTGAAGGATGAAGTTGACAGTGAAAAATCTGGAGAAGATTGGCCCATTTTTAATAATGCCAAAGTAGAACCCAACGTCTTTGACCTAAATCTATCTGAATCTTTTCCTATAATGAATGTGAACCTCACTGGTGACTATCCGGTAGAGCGACTCAAATTATTTGGAGAATATTTAGAAGATGAGATTGAGGATTTAGAAGAGATCAAAGCGGTAGATATTCGTGGTGCTCAAGAGAAAGAGGTAGAAGTGGCCGTTGATATCTATAAAATGATGGCTGCCAAAGTGAGTTTTGACGATGTAAAAGGGGCCATTGGGAATGGGAATATGACCATGTCTGCTGGAAACTTGAAAACTAGCGGACAGCGAAGAACCATTCGAATTATGGGAGAAATTGAAAACCCATCTGAGCTGCGCGATTTTGTTGTTAAAGCTGAAAACGGACAGGCAGTATATTTAAAAGACATTGCTCAAATAAGCTTTAAAGAAGAAGATAAAACCACCTACGCTCGTGAAAAAGGTAAAAGCGTGGTAATGCTAGACATTAAGAAAAGAGCTGGTAAAAACACCGTCATTGCTGCCGATCAGATTCGTGATATCGTGGCCAAGGCTAAAGCATCTTATTTCCCCCCAGATTTATCCGTGACGATTGCGAACGACTCCTCTAGCAAAACATTGAACCAAGTAGATGATCTGGTAAACAATATCATTTTTGGGATTATTCTGGTGGTGACTGTTTTAATGTTCTTTCTAGGATTCCGCAATGCCCTCTTCGTTGGGTTTGCCATTCCCATGTCCATGTTCATGTCGTTTATGATCATTTCTTTGCTTGGATATACCATGAATACCATGATTCTCTTTGGACTTATTATGGGCTTAGGAATGCTGGTAGACAATGGGGTTGTAGTGGTAGAAAATGTATACCGATTAATGGAGCAAGAAGGCATGTCTAGATTAGAAGCTGCCAAAAAAGGAATTGGGGAAATTGCAGTACCCATTATTATTTCTACACTTACTACGGTTGCAGCCTTTGTACCCTTAGCATTTTGGCCAGGCATTATGGGAGAGTTTATGAAGTACTTCCCTATTACACTTTCCATTGTATTGGGATCTTCCCTGTTCGTAGCCATCTTTATGAACTCCATGCTGGTTTCTAGTTTTATGGAAATCGGAGAAAAAGAACTTTCCTTAAAAGCATTAATTCGCCTAAGTGTTTTTATGGGTGTTATAGGCATCTTTATGATGGTTGTAGGTGGTGCGGTTAGAGGTTTAGGATCTTTAATTATTCTGATTGCTATTATGTTCTGGGTCTATAAATACGCCTTGAAAAAATGGGCCACACGTTTTCAAAAGAACACCTTGGTACGTTTTGAAAACTGGTATGAAAGAAGAATTAAACACGCCCTCAGAGGCCGAAATGTATATTGGTACTTTGGAGTTACGGTTGTTTTATTACTAAGTGCTTTTATGTTTTTCGGAATGTCTGTGAGTAGTCAAAGAACCAAGATAGAATTCTTCCCAGACAACACTCCTAACGAAGTATTTGTCTATATAGAATATCCTCAAGGAACGGATATTGAAAAAACCAATGCCATTACCAAAGAGATAGAGCAACAAGTCTATGCAATTGCGGATGGCGATGAGTTTATGAAAGGAAAAACCAATGTGCTGGTAGAATCTAGTGTTTCCCAAGTAGGGAAAGGTGCAGAAAATCCATTTACAGAAGGGGGTTCTGCTGCAGAAATGCCCAACCGTGGAAAAATTAATATCTCAATGCGAGAGTTTAAGTTTAGAGATGGTTTGGATTCTGAAGGACTGCGGAAAAAAATTCAAGATGGTTTAAAAGACATCTATCCTGGAGTTGCTATTTCTGTAGAAAAAGATGCTATAGGGCCTCCTGCCGGATACGCCATTAATGTAGAGATTGAAGGTCTTGATTACGATACCCTAATTAACACTGCAGAACGCATGCGTAACTTTATCAATAGCAAAAATATTGCTGGGATAGAAGAATTAAAGGTAGATGTAAACAAAGGCAAACCCAGTATGCAAGTGGTTGTGGATCGTAAAAAGGCAGGCGAACTTGGGGTTGCTGTAGGCCAAGTAGGTCAGCAATTAAGGCGTTCTTTATTTGGTGATAAAGCGGGGATTTATAAAAAAGATGGAGAAGATTATAACATCAATGTACGTTTTAACAAAGACCTCAGATATAATACCAGTGCACTCTTTAATCAAAATATTATTTTCAGAGACCAAGCGTCAGGACAAATAAAGGAGATTCCTGTTTCGGCAGTGGCGTCGCAACGCAACACCTCTTCCTTTAGTGCTATTAAACATAAAGACACCAAGAGGGTGGTAACTGTATATTCTGGTTTGCAACCGGGATTTACAGACGCAGGGGCTATTGTAACCGAAATTCAGAGTGCTATGGAAGACTTTAAAGACCTTCCTCCTGGTGTTAAAATAGATTATACAGGACAGATTGAAGAACAAAATAAGCAAATGAACTTTTTAGTAGGCGCTTTCTTTGTAGGCCTAGGGCTTATTATGCTTATCTTGATTTTCCAATTTGGAGGGATTAGCAAACCCACCATTATTATGATGGCTATTTTCTTGAGTTTCATTGGCGTCTTTGGCGGACTTATCATTACCGGTTGGCCTTTTGTAATTATGATGACCATGATGGGGATTATTTCCTTGGCAGGTATTGTAGTAAACAATGGAGTAGTACTCTTAGATTATATGCAAATCCTCATTGATAGAAAAAAGGTAAAATTAGGATTGGAAGATAAAGATTTACTCAATAGAGAACAGGTAGCAGAAGTAATTGTAAAAAGTGGTAAAGCCCGTTTACGTCCTGTAATTCTCACGGCTATTACCACGGTATTAGGACTAATTCCATTAGCAATTGGTCTTAACATAGATTTCTTTTCCCTATTCTCAGAATTTGATCCAAAAATTTATATTGGAGGGGATAATGTAATCTTCTGGGGGCCCTTGGCATGGACGGTAATCTTTGGATTAATAGTAGCTACTTTCTTAACGCTTATTATTGTTCCCGTACTTTTTAATATCGTATACCGCATTAAATTAAGAATAAGGGGAGCGGGCAAAAAAGTAAAAGATGAAGAAACCCTAGATTTAGCAGCTTAGACATACTACCTAAAATAAAAAGCCCTGATATATCAGGGCTTTTTTGTTTCTAATCATAAGGCGTATCTAAAGTCTAATTATCTGTCATTGCGAGGAACGAAGCAATCTGTAAATTACAGCTTACTAAAAAACAGATTACTTCACTACGCTCGTAATGACAATTTAGCTTAATTTTTAAACAAGCATTTTGTAATATTATTCTGAAGCTTCCTCTAATCCTACCAAATTGTCATCAGGAATCCGGTCGATCATTTTATTATACGGATCTATTCCTGCTCTTATAGGCAATTTATCGGTAGTAAAGGTATAGGTTGATTTTCCGGGTTTCACCCAAATACGCTTCAGTAAGATGGGCGATTTAATGGTCATCCCTTGTTCATTCTGAATATCATTATCAAAAATTCCTATTTCAAGTAAATTAGGTTTGCTGCCCTCTTTCAGTAATTTACCATTACCATCAAAATAGTTCTTAGCGCTTTCTACATGTATGGTCACTTCATAATTATCATCAGCGAGCTTTTTGTAAGAAGCATTCGTTACTTTATTGGAATACAATGTTATTTTTTCAAAGCTATCTTCCAAATAATACTTAAGAGAATCCGGTGTGACGGATTTCATATGATCATACCATTCTATAGTAGTGGTAAAAGGTGCTTCGGGTCTAAAGGCAGCTGCCTTAGTGTACGCTTTGAAACCACTATTTAAGTTGGCTTCTCCTATTAAATCTTGCAGCCCATAGAGAATTAAGCCACCTTTATTATACCAAACATAGGTTTGATTATCATTATCTAAAAGGGTTTTTTCAAACTTACTTTCATTAGCTCTTCCTCTTAAATAGCGATCTAATTCATCTTTAAGAAATCTTTGCATGGCATCTACTCCATATTCTTTTTTCATTACCATAAGTGCCGCATATTCAGCCATGGATTCTGAAATTTGATTTGCACCTCGCGTTGCTGATGGAGTAATTTGATGGCCCCACCATTGATGTGCCACTTCGTGGGATGTAACAAAATAAAGGTAATCAACGTCATTTGGATCACTAAAATCCCCAACCCAAGCAAAACTCTCTGAAAAAGGAACCGTATTAGGAAATGATTGGGCAAAACCTTGATATCTTGGAAACTCTAAAATGCGAATTTGTTGGTATTGATAAGCTCCAAAATTTTCTGAAAAGTAATCCAACGAATGTTTTATGCTTTTTACAAATCGATCAACATTATAAGTATGTGTTAGATGATGGAAAATTTCAATATTCACCTTATCTCCATTTTTACCTGTCCAAACTTCTCGGTGCACTGCATACTCAGCAGAAGAAATATTATAGAAAAAGTCTAGTTCCCCTTTCATTTTATAGGTAAAGTATTTTCTGCCATTCTCTTCCCATTCCTTCTGCAAATAACCAGGCATAATAGCAATCTGGTTAGGAGCTGTACTCACCGTCCCTTCAAAGGTGATATAATCTGCATCATCATTAAAAAGTAAATTACTCGTGCCCCATGGATCTGTTTGCTCTGGTAATTGGTAATCTTTAATGGGTAAGTCGTACTTTTTACGATCTTGATCACTAGTTAATTCACCTACAGAACTGTATCCAAATGATGGGAAAAAATTATTGTTCAAGAAAGTACCATTATAAACAATGGTAGATCCAGATCCCTCGTTTGGAAATCCTTTATAAGAAGCGGACACTTCTAATGTCAAGGCAATAGTGTCTTTAGGTTTTAAAGGCGTATCAAAGGCATAGATTTCATAGCCGTAATCATCAAAGCGTTTTCCTAATTTAGGGGCTTTGCCATCTATGGTAAATGACTTTACTTCTTTCTTAAGTAAGCCTTCCGCCCCCCAATTTAAATGTAGTGAGTCAATTACTTCATCTGTTTTATTCACCACGAGGTACTTGGCTTTGATGGTGGCAGAACGTTCTTCAGGTATTAAATCTGCATTAATTTTAACATCAACAACTTTTGGTTGCGCTATTTTATCGTACTTACCAAGGGCCTTTTCATAATTAGCAGCCCCTATGGTACCCGCCTCAACACTCCTATAATTATTAAGTGTTTTGGTATTGTAATTTATAAAAGCACCAGAACCTATAAATATCAATAACAAAATTGCCATTGTACCTATGGTCTTCAGGTTTAGACGTTCTTTTACCAACTGCCATCTTGCTTTTCTACCGGTATCTGTTCCCCGCTTCCAAAAGAGGTAACCTATTACGGTTAGTACTCCCCCACAAGCTAACCAATAGGTTCTAAACCAGAATATGGCTTTTCCGAAATGTCCAAAACCATTCATATCAGAAACGGTATACCCAGGAGCATAACTGTAGAGGTAGAGATTATTATTTACATCACCTAAGCTACTTAATCCAAAGAGCAATACCCATATGGCAATAGCGATAACATGTCCCATAAACTTTTTGGTAACCAAGGAATGCACAAAAAAGGCTAGCATTATAAAGATGATATACCTTGGAAATTCTATTAAATATAGATCGGTAAAGTACTTATCAAATTCAAAATTAAAGTAGCCTTTTAGAATCTGGTTAAGCACTCCACTCACCAAAATCATATTCACCAAAATAAAACTCACCATGACCAAAGCCAAGAATTTAGAACCATACACCACTCTATTGGGAATGGGCAAGGAACCAAAAATCTGATCGTAGTTTACATTCCGTTCTCTATGCATCACTTCCCCTGTCATAAATACAATAAGAATAAAAATGAGTATGATATACGTAAAGTCTTTTACCTCTAACATATAATAGGTCATCGGTAAAGAGGGTGTTCCGTATGTAGGAAAGCCAAACCACGCATCAAAAAACAGGAATAAAACCGCTGCAATAAGGATGGCCTTAAAGAAATTATCCCTAATGATGTTTTTAAATTCCATAACCGCCAATCTAAAAAGTAATTTGATGTTCAGTGAACCAGAAAATACTTTTGAAACGCTTGGGATTTTCGTTAATGCAGCTGAAGTATTTGGACTGTCAAGATTGTCATTTTTCTTTTTAGATGTATAATTTTTGCTTAGGAATCGTTGAAAGTCGAATCTAAATAAAGTATATAAAACTGCTACTAATCCTAACCCTACCCAAATGATACGATTCCAAACCAACATACCACTAAAAGGTACAGTCTGAGTATTTTGTTCTTCAGGTGTCCAATATTGAATAATGTTGTTGTAAGTACCAAATCCAAATGGATCTAACAAACTAACCAAATCTTTGTTTTCTATGTCTTGCGTAAGTGTTACGGTAACCAGGTAGACAATAAAAAGAATAGCGCCACCTGCATAGGCTAACATTACTTTTTTGGTTAAACTCACCAGTGCAAAGAAAATACAACCTGCAAAGAAAAAATTAGTCCAATACAAGGTTAGAGTAGGTTGTATATAATGCCATAAATTGAATACTGTAAATCTTTCTGCTTCCTCATAACCCGCAAATGGCCCAATGGCAAAACCGATAATTAACCCTATATGTAGCCCTAGACTTACTAAGAAAAGCACAGACATGGAACCAAAGAAACGCCCCAGTAAATAGCCTTTCTCACTCACTGGATAGGAGAAATAATAGTTCTCAGTTTTATGCTCTATATCTCTATATACAGGCACTCCCATAATAGCGCTAGAAAGCATTATACCAAAAATACTAATGGTTGAGAGCATCGTAGCAATGGCCACAGGAGAGTTTACAAACACCTTTTCAGAAGCGGGTCCATTACCTCCTATTGACACAAAAAGACCAAAAATAACGAGTATTCCAAAATAGGCCCAAGTGGCAGGGCGACCTAATCTATATTTAATTTCGAATAAGAAAATTTCTTTAAACATAATTGATTGATTTTAAGTGATTGAATAAAACAATTATGCAGAAATAGTCTCCATACGTGATGTAATCTCAGCAAAGTAAACATCTTCCAAGTTAGAAGGGCTAGCTTCGAAAGAGGCGTCGGGCTGGGTGTCGCTTAAAACATGAATAACCGTTTGTCCAGCTTTGAGGTGTGTAGAAATAACTTGCATCTCATCTTGGTATTTTTCAAGATCTTTCTTTTCTATTGCCTTCTTCCAAATGCGTCCTTTTACCGCTTCCGTTAATACCGCAGGATTGCCTTTAGCTACCACTTCGCCAAGACAGATAATAGCCATATTATTACAAAGATTAGAAATATCTTCTACAATATGAGTAGATAATATTACAATGGTTTGCTCTCCAATTTCACTCAATAAATTATGGAAACGAACTCTTTCTGCAGGGTCTAAACCCGCAGTGGGTTCATCTACAATAATTAGTTTAGGATCACCAATCAAGGCTTGTGCAATCCCAAACCGCTGTTTCATCCCTCCAGAATATGTTCCAAGACTTTTGTTGCGAACATGCCAAAGGTTTGTTTTTGTCAGTAACGATTCTACCAGATCTTTTCGTTCTCCTTTGCTTGAAACACCTTTTAGAGAGGCAATATGATGTAGCATATTATAAGAACTTACTTTTGGATACACTCCAAATTCTTGAGGAAGATAACCAAGGATTTCGCGCACTTTAGCTTTGTCATTTAAGAGATCTAAATCTCCCATTGTTGCAGAGCCCGAATCTGCTTGTTGCAATGTGGCTAAGGTTCTCATTAAGGATGATTTTCCTGCGCCATTAGGTCCTAATAAGCCAAACATACCTTGGGGAATACTTAGCGTAACATCTTTGAGCGCTTGCACTCCATTAGAATAGGTTTTACTTAAATTTTTGATTTCTAAGTCCATGTTTCTGTTTGTTTTTTGATAAGTGGTTTGAATCTAATTAAACTGTTATATGGGTTGGTTGTGTTCTTGTTTCAAAATGATGTACCATCATTTGATACAAATGGTGTTGTATTTTTTACTGTATTTAAAGTGCAAACGGCTGTATTAAAAGTCGCGATAGCTTCCTTCTAAATAGGCATTGGCTTCTTCCTCTGCGAAGCGGGCTGTAGTATTATCCCAATGCAAAGTGGTATTTGGAAAACGCCCAGCGATGACTCCTAAAAGAATGGTCTCCGTTAACCTAGCTGCATAGGAAAAAGGTGCGGTGCACGTATCTTTACCCAAGCAAGCATCTACAAATTGATGGTAGTGTTTTTTGCCTTCGACAGGGTAATCTCTAATAACCTCTCCCAAGGCTTCTGTATCAATTTTACTTAAATCTAACTCTTGATAAGCCCCATCTACAATATGCTTTGGTAGTTGCATAAAATGAGGTAATAATAAACGCCCTTTTTCTCCAATAAACATAGCGCCTTGGTCTGGTAAAGTATCCCCATTGGGCAATTCTAAATCTTTATGGGTAGCCGGAGCTCCTTCGCCATCATACCATATCCATTTAAAATCCTCTGTGGTGTATTCGGTTCCAGGAAATTCATAGGTAACCACATTCTGTTCTGGATAGCCAAAACCGGTAGGCTTTCTACATTCATTTTTTATGGTTTTTGGAACATCTAAGGCCAATGCATTATAGGGAGTATCAAAAATATGTACACCCATATCTCCCAAGGTACCGCATCCATAATCCACTAACTTTCTCCAATTCCCAGGATGATATACTCCTTCTTTATACGGTCTCTCTGCCGAGGTTCCCAACCATAAATTCCAATCTAGTGTATAAGGAACTGGGTCTTCACCCTCTGGCACTTCCCCATCATAACCCCAGTTTTTGGGAGACCAAGCATGGACGCTACTTACCTTTCCAATAATACCAGATTGAATAAGCATGGTCGCCATTTTGTAATCGTAAAAAGAATGCACCTGGATGCCCATCTGAGTCACCAAATTTTTCTCTTCGGCCAATTTTCGCATGGCCCTAGCTTCAGATACATGATGAGTTAGGGGTTTCTGACAATACACCGGTTTATCCATTTCCATGGCCATCATCGAAGCAGGTGCATGAGTATGATCTGGTGTAGAAACAATCACCGCATCGATCTCATTGCGCATCTCTTTTAGCATTATTCTATAATCTGCATAGTTCTTGGCGTTGGGATGCAGTTTTTTAGCACCCGCTAAGGCATTCGCATCTACATCGCAGAGGGCAACCACATCTACCTTTTCATGTGAGGAAATAAAACCCAAATCTTCACCTCCCATATTAGCCACTCCAATATGAGCAGTTCGCAGTCTTTTATCTTGTTTGGAAAAGGCCCAAATAGAAGAAGGTAATAAGGCTAACGACGACATGGCAGCTGCATTTTTTAGAAAATCCCTTTTATTCATTTTTGACCTATTTTAAGTTATAACTTTTTGATTTTTATATTCCGAAACCAGATGGGGCTATCATGATCTTGTAGTCCAATATAGCCTGTTTTAAATTTCCCATAGTCCGCTACTTCCTTCCACTTCCCTGCATTTTTTTTCGCATGCCAATCTTCGGACCAAGGAACAAAAGATACTACTTTTTTTCCATTCAACCAGTGCTCTGCACGCTCTGGAGTAAAGACAATTTTACTTGTATTCCATTCACCTGCAGGGTGTAATACTTTTTCATTTGGATCTGCCGGATACATCGCATAGTCTGCGGCAGTTTGCTGTAACGGCTGTAATTTTTCAGGATTTTCATATCCCAAACTGGTATTATAAGCTGTTAAGTCGTGAATTGTAGCATAGTTCTCATCATCGATTAATTGATATTCTGGCGCTACTTCGGGAGGGCCATCATAGCCTTCTTTTAAATGATAAAATATACCGCTATTCCCTCCTTCAGGTATTTTCCATTCTATATATAATTCAAAATTATCGAATTCCTCAGCACCATAAATAATGTCTTTTCCACCTTCATAGTCGTCCTCCATTTTTAACTCTGTATCAAAAGTTAAGGTGCTATCTTTGATGGTCCATCCTGGGGGTAAGGTTTTTGCATTGTAGCCTCTCCAGCCTTCGGTGCTGCTTCCATCGAATAGGTAAATCCAATCATCTGTCTCTACAACCGTTTCTGGCGTTACTTCTGTATCTGTTTTTTTCGACTCCGTTTTACAGGAATAAAAAACCACCCCTAAGAGCAATAGTAAGACTGTTTTTTTCATTTTCTTGTTTTTAATTATATGCTAGCATCTAAGCGTAGCGGTTTGTTTTTAGGAATTTCGTTTAGTGTATACCATGCTTCTGTAGTCCAAAGAGATTGACCCGATGCACTTTTAAGAGCATTGTTCAGTTTAAAATATACCATATGATTGGGCTGTATACCAGGCAATTCAAAAGATAGTGTTTTTCTGTCTGAAGAGAGTTGTACATTTTTTGCTTGCAAGCTTTCCAAACCTAATTTAGGTCCTCCATATTCTATAGTTGGTTTATAATACCATTGCTCTATTCCTAGATCGCTGGCGGTGATTTCTTGATCCTTTGCCAAGGGCTCTGTAAATTCAATTTCAAACCCATTGGTTCTTGCGCTAACCGAGAGCATCTCAAAAGTAGATTTTTCATTGAACTGAAGGCGTTGTAAACCATACCATAGTTTCCCAGAATGCCCCCAGTTTCCTGGTGCTCCTACACCACCCACTACAAGCGAACCATCTGGCGCCCAAATAATACGATTGACCCCTGCTTCTAGGCCTTGTATAAATCTGAAAACCACACCTTGGTAATTCCCATTCACCTTTTCAACATATACTCTTTTAACACCACCGTGTGTCACTTCTCCATGAATCATTTGCCCAGCATAAGGACCTTTATCTATATACATTGGTGTGCCTGGAGAATTGCCTATCTCGTCTTGAGGTAACCATACCACAGGTAACTTCTCTTCCATGTCCTTAGTGCCTTCTGGGTCTACAGATCTAGAACCAAAAAAAGCACCCTCAGTCACATGCACAATTTTACTAGCTGGTAACCAATCTCCTTGATTATCTGCTACAAAAATTTCGTTATCCACTCCTATTCCAATGCCGTTCGGAGTTCTTAAACCGTGCGCCATAAAATCTGTAGTTCCGTCTTTTTTGCTAATTCTCACCACTTTTCCACGGTCTGGAATCTGTGGTTGTGCACTCGCACCCCCCGGTAAAATAGCGGTAGCTAAAGTGGCATAGAAATAACCCTCCTTGTAAACCAATCCAAAGGCAAATTCATGGAAATTAGCAGATACTTTCCAATCATCACTATGGGTTCTGTACTCATCTATGATATCGTCGCCATCATGATCTATTAGCTTGGTTAACTCTTGTTTTTGAAGCACATAAATTTCATCATTCACCACTTTTAATCCTAATGGTTCTGCCAGGCCAGAGGCAATCTTCTTCATTTTAATAGCGGTGCTGTCTCCAGATTGCCAATTCTCTATCAGATACACGGGTCCTTCTGGTTCCCAGGTACAAACCAGCATACGGCCATCAGAAAGGAAGTCAATCCCTCCTACTTTGGGTTCAAAGTTATGTGGTCTTGCTTGGAACAAATCAAAAGAAGGGTGTACATCTTCTAAAGGAATCCCATCTCCAGGGGTTCCTGCCAAAGAGGGGGGCACTATATAAGGTACTGTTTTAGTAACATCTTCGGCTTCAAAAGAAAGTAGGTCTTCATTTACCAATTCATAGGCTTCTGTTTCTTTATTAAACCATTGCCATGATAAAAAAGCACCTCCTGCTCCTTGAAAATGGAGTATTTTCACTTTGTGTTTTCCAGGAGAAAGCACTACTTCGCCATCTACCGTTTGCGGACCATGACTTCCACCATTATCAATTAATAATTGATCATCAATAAATAAGAAAGAGGCATCATCCGAAATCAGTCGAAAGCTATATCGATCTTCCATGGCAATGGTAATAGTACCTTTAATAACACTTGCAAAATTCTCTAAACGTTCTCCAAAATCAGTTTCATTTAAGGTATGAAACTGATTCATAGGACCTTGCCGCACTGGTGATGCCTTCTCTTCTATCTCCAAAAGATCCTCAATTGCAGTATCGTAATACCTATTAACCATAAGTCCTTTTCCAGCAGCTCCAGTATAGGAAGCCTCTAAAGAATATGGAATGGATTTAATTCCCAAGGTAGTTTTATCAAAAACCGTTGCTATATTATTATCAAGAGAAAGAATATACTGCACCATGCTTTTGGCATCTTCCTCGGACAAATTAGGATGCGAGGTCATTTGTGCTTCTCCCCAAATTCCTTTAGCGCCATTAATAATTCTACTAGCTAGTAGGTTTACTGTTTGTTCATTATCTGCATATTTTTTTGCGACAGCCATATAGGCCGGGCCAACCGTTTTTACGTCTTGGTTGTGGCACGCAATACAATCACTTTTTTCTATTAGTGCGGCTCCAACATTCCTAGGAGAATCGTCCTTATCCTCGTTTTGCTGAGCAACTGCTATCGCATCAAACCCTGGATGATATATGTTTGAAATAGTAACGGTGGGCGTTTCAAACTTCAAGAGTCCTTTTAGATGTATTAAAGTACCTTCAGGGTATTCCTTATTTTGTGTGTCCTCTATAACGAAGTTTCCGTTGGTGGCATAATCTGTTTCTTGTTGCAAGGAAGCCATGGTGGTCCTAAGTGCTACGGTATAGGGCGTATTATTTGTTACTGTAAAGTTTCTTATAATCCCAGCTTGAGTGGCATTCCCTTTGTATTCTGGAGATTCACTGATAGAAATTACATCGCCCTCTGGTGTGTGTAATTCAAAATTGATAAGAATACCCCCTTCTTTAAATTGATGTCCAAGGTATTTTATTTGTGCGGGCACTTCTGCATCTTCTTTTAAAAGAAGCCAAGTATCGGTATTTTCATTTTGATAATAGGCATAGCCCAAACTCGTAGGTTGCGGTCCATGTTGGGTAGTATATACGGCGCCATCAAAAAGCACTCCTCCTTTCCAAGCTTTGTAAAGTGTTGCTGTCTGCGCATTGTAGGCCACCCATAAATCATCGTGCAAGGCAATAGTAAGCATACGGGCCTGTTCGTCTAGAACAGATCTAAAGGCCCAAGTTTCAATTGGGCGCTCATATTTTACAGTGGGGTTACACCCCCAAATGATTACGGTAAGCAACAAGAAGGCAAGAGGTCTAATATGTTTGTTCATTTAGCTGTCGTATTTTATAGTAGTGATCTATTTAAAAAAAATGGCGTTAATTTTATAAAAACTCAAAATTGAACTTTAAATATACAGCTATTAATCTTTTTCAAAAACTTACCAGCTTGCTGCTAATTAATAGGTGAAAAATAATTTTTGATGCAACCCATATCTGAATACCGCTAAAAACAATAGAGCGCTTCGTTTTGCTTCTTTATACCTGGTATCTGAACCTAAAAAAAGAAATTTATTCAAATTTTAATGACTCCCTAATTGCTTTATAAACAGTTATTTAAAATGCATATATCTGTTTATTTTCTATTAAAATGATATTTTTTGGAATTTTTTCTCTCATATAGGGTAACAATTTCTTCTCTGGAGACATTAATAGATATATGCTATTACTAATACCACTACAATTTAGAACTAAAGCAAAAAAATTTATACAAACCTTTTAAGACACTGAACAATGAAAAAACAGCAATTAATCAATGTATTCACCCTATTTCTCGCATCCCTATTATTTACAATGCAACTAAGTGCTCAGGAATTATTTACTGATGCCAATGCCGCCAGCCCTACGCAAGAAAATAATACAGATACTGGTTGGGCTCACGACGGATTTTTAGACGCAGTAACCGAAGAAGTTCAAAATGGAACCTTTAGCCTAAGATTATTAGCAAATGGGGATGGTTGGTATAAAGCAAGATATCTATTCGATGTTGAAATTGGGAAACAATATACCATTAAAATTTGGGCAAAAAGACCAACCACCAATAATAGGAATCCAGGATTCTTACTATGGACTGGATTCGAAAGTTTTACTCCTATGGATATTACGCATACTACCTGGCATGAATATGAATGGACATTAACTGCAAATGCTACTACTGCGGAAATCAAAATATACGCAGGAAGGCCAACTGCGGGTGATACAACAGATAAAAAAATCTATTTTGATAACATTTCCATCATGGGACCAGATGGCCCGGTGGGTGGTTCTTCTGTATGGACCCAAAGTGGGAATGATATATCCTATGATAACGGTAATGTAGGCATAGGTACCACCACTCCAGATGAACTCCTTACTGTTGATGGAAGAATCCATGCCGAAGAGGTAAAAGTATCAGTTTCCGTTCCTGCTCCGGACTATGTTTTTAAAGAAAACTATGAGCTCCGAAGCTTAAAAGAGGTTCAAGGATATATTGAAGAGCATGGCCATTTACCGAACATTCCCTCTGCAGCAGAAATAGAATCTAAGGGAATAGACCTAGGAAGTATGGAAATGAAACTGCTAGAGAAAATAGAAGAATTGACGCTTTACATCTTAATGCAAGAAGAAAAACTTAGCAGACAAGACGCTAGGATACGCAAACTAGAAAATGCTTCTAGGAAAAAATAGCATCACATCTTTCAAACCACAGATGATGGTCAACTATTTGAATAGAATATTCTACTCTCAATCCTAATATATATTACTATGTAAACCTATGTAAATGTAGGTGTTTATCCTTTTATAATGGATTTAAAGAAAATAGTAATTCGAAATGAACAACAAATTGCATGATCAACATCGAAATAAATAACAAAAAACAAATCAAGATATCATGAAGAAGATATATATCATTTTCCTTTTATTTATTACCTCTTATGCATATTCTCAGGATCTGCCAGATATAATTCCGCAAACTCCGGAAACTGCATCCATTTCCAAATTTCAAGCAACGCCAGTTTCGTACTATACTGGGATCCCCGATATTAGTATTCCAATATACAATTTGGAAGGTAGAAGTCTTTCGGCACCTATTAGTTTAAGTTACC
Source organism: uncultured Flavobacteriaceae bacterium (assembly GCA_947500575.1). Lineage (GTDB taxonomy): Bacteria > Bacteroidota > Bacteroidia > Flavobacteriales > Flavobacteriaceae > CANMSI01. Next base: position 28,072 of record CANMSI010000007.1, read on the forward strand.
ACGCTGGAGGTATAAGGGTCAATGAACAAGCCTCCGATACTGGTTTGGGGTGGAGCTTATCTACTGGAGGGCAAATAACACGTGCAATGAAAGGCATGCCAGATGAACGTTTCTACCTTACTACTACTGATAAAAGGATTGTTGACTTTGAAGCTTTATCCACCACACTAGGAGACCAAGAATATTATGACAGACAGCAGATTATTAACAACTTTAAAAATGGAATTAATGATCTAGAACCCGATCAATTCAACTTCAGTTTTATGGGTTACTCTGGTAAATTTATGTTCAACCAAGTTCGGACAGCAGAAGAGCCTTACGGGCAAATTGTTATGCTTCCGGAAAGCGACGTGAAAATCATTCCTATAATGGGAAGTACTCATATAGATGGGTGGGAAGTAATTACCATGGACGGCACAAAATTCATTTTTAACGCTGGTAGAGAAAGAGTAGCTTCTACTCAATCCTTTAATGTAGATCGCAAAGGTGGTATCCTATACGCACCTACATCAAGTCCAGCTGTAAACTACTATACCACCTGGAAATTAGCATCCATTACCACACACACTGGAGATAGTATAAATTTTGAATATCAAACCTTCAATCTTTCAGAGTGTTCCTTTGGTTCGGAGACTTATAATGGCTTAGACACGCAACAAACCTTATCTGATTTTGATTATGAATCACATACAACCTTATCAAGCAATACCACAACAACCTCTTCTAGAATAACAAAAATTACTTCCTCTAAAGGAAGCGTAGAATTTATTTATGCCAACAGAAACGATATTGGGGATACGGATGCTAGAAGACTTATTGAAATTATTGTAAAAAATAGCAATGCTACAGAAATTCTTAAAGTAAGTCTAGCGCATAGTTATTTTCAAAGTGCAGTACCTACCGGAAGTGAACTTATTGCGGCTGAATTAGTGAGTTGTGGATCTGGTTTTAATCCTGTAGTAGATACAAAACGGCTAAAACTAGATGGTTTAACATTTACTGGTGTCTTGGGCAACCCTTCAACTCATTCAAGCTATGCATATCAATTTGACTACAACACTGTTCCATTACCCCATAAAAAGTCGTATGCCCAAGATTTCTGGGGCTTTTATAACGGGAGTATAGCAAACCAAGGCCTTATACCAACAATTCCTGTAGAAAACTATCCTAATGAGCAAATTACTAACGATGTTCAAGCAGATAGGTATGTTAGACCCCAATTCGCTCAAGCAGCGGTATTAACAAAGGTTACCTATCCTGAGGGGGGCTATCAAGAATTTACATATGAAAATAACAGAGCAAGGTTAGAACATTTTGACCAAGATGAGCTTGATTTTATATCCCCTCCCGAAATTAACAAAGAATTGAATCTTAAAACTTCGGTACAAGCTCCTTATGCCAATAACGAAATTGATCCCGCTTCTGGACTAACCATTTATAGGTACAAAAAAACATTTGAAATAGGAGCTGATGCTCTTAATAATGGAGAGGTAGATATTAACGTATATTCTAATATCTGCTATGGCGCTAATGGAGAAATCATTTTTGGTTCTTATTGCGATGTTTCAGGTGGTATTAGCAAACAAGGACAAATAGATCCTGTAACATTTTCGTTCAGCACCTTATCGGGAACCAATTACCTTAATAGTGTAAATCTTACTCCTGGCGTTTATGAAGCCTATGTAAACGTTATTGCCACCGACTTTCCAGCCAACGGAGGTTATTTAGATCTTAAACTTAATTGGAGTTGTCCAAACAATGAAAATATAATTAACGAAACGGGGGTTGAAGATTTATTTCTTATTGGAGGTTTGCGCATACAAGAAATTACTACCTATAACGATGATACTACTCCAGTGACTAGAACCACCTATGGTTATGATAATAATATGACCTCTAACATTAGTATTCCTGTGTTTGCAGATTTTATGGAGGTAACATTTGGCACGTGCCCTGCAGAATACAAAGCAGGAGTACATCAGTTTACCTCAGCACCTGTACATCCTTTAATAACGAATCAAGGAGGCTTTGTAGGATATCTAGAAGTAACAGAATCTATAGCAGGATATGACACCAATACACAATCTTATACAACACTTCCTGATATTAGAAACATCTATACCTTTTCTTCCAAAATTAGAGCAGATTATAGGGGAAGCCCGGTAGATTATGAATGGATGCGGGGAATACCATTAATCAAAGATTTAAATGCAAAACAAATAGAAATAGATTCTATACAATTCTCATTTAATCCAGACCAATTTGCAACAAACAATTTCTCTGAAGGGTATGAGGCTAGAAATATGACATCTCAGGAACTAGTTTGCCAAGCGGGAAATTTCAGTATTTTCAAAAATAGAGCAGCAGGAGCGGAACAGAAGTTTATTCAATTTGGAGGTTGGAGTCATATGGTTAATAAAAAACAAATCCAAAAGGAAATCAATGGAGACCTTATTACGGAAACGTTGTACGAATATAATACCAATATAGAACAACCCACAAAGATAACAACGACACTTGCCGATGGAGAGCAACGTATAGAACATAGATTGTACTCTTCAACCAATCAGATTTTCAATGATCTTCCTGCCACCGCCAGAACAGCATTAGAAGATCAGAATCGAAAGGAAATTATTAAAAGTTGGGTGGTGAATGAAAATGGTGAGGTACTAAGCACCCAGCTGTCTAATTATTCAGCTACGCCATTTGCATCAAATATTTATTTACCCGAAAGCACAAGTTTTGCCAAGGGAGATGACACTAACTTAGAAGAACGCATAAAATTTCACTCTTTTACGAACTACGGGCAACCTAGAGAGGTATCAAAAACCAACGGTGCTAGGATTACCTATATCTGGGGTTATAATTTTAGCTATCCCGTTGCTCAGATACAAAATGCTACCTATGCTGATGTTGTAACTGTTTTTGGAATCAACACCTTAAATACCATCGGAATAAACGGTATTACCGCTGCACAATCCAACACCTTGCGAAACGGCCTTCCCAATGCCTTAATTACCACTTTTACGTATGATCCTTTAGTGGGAGTTACCTCTGTAACGGACCCAAAAGGGTATAAAATGACTTATCACTATGACGCGTTTAGCCGATTGCAATTTGTAAAAGATGCCGACAACAACCTTATTTCTGAAAGTCAATACCACTATAAAAACCAAAACTAAGATGAAAAAGCTATTGATAACTTTGGTATGCATTTTAGGATGGGTACTTACAACACAGTCGCAAAACCAGGAGGGGGTTGTATTAAATAATGAGAATTATATATACACCCGCAGCTTCCAAAAAGCAATGACCGATACCACCGCCATTACTTCCAAAAAAGATGTCATTGGCCAAGCCACCTATTTTGACGGTTTGGGAAGAGCTATACAACAATTAAGCGTCAACGCCACCCCCAATGGGAACGATTTAATTACTTCCATTACCTACGATCCTTTTGGAAGACAAAACAAGCAATATCTGGCTTTCCCAAAAACGGGAACTCCTGGGAGTATGGATACCGGAAATCTTTTGCTAAAGGGTCAACAGTATTATAAAGCAGCCTATCCTGAAGATTTTACCAATGTAACGGTTGCGCAAACCAATCCCTACAGCGAAACCACCTTTGAAAATGCTCCTCTAAGCAGGCCTTTAAAACAAGCTGCTCCAGGAAAGGATTGGAAAATGGGTGCTGGTAAGGAAATACAATTTGCATATAATAGTAACGAAGACGCAGATGATGTTTGGAATTTCTATGTTACGTATATAGGAGGGGATTACAATGCCCCACAATTGTTAAAAGACGGGAAATATGCCGCGGGCGAACTCTACAAAAACGTCACTTATGACGAAAATTATTCTAGTGGGAAAAATCGTTCTACAGAAGAATATACAGACCAGAACGGCCGGGTAGTTTTAAAGAAAACATTTAACAATGGAACTTTAGATACTTATTATGTCTACGACGATTACGGGAATCTTAGCTATGTATTACCACCTAAAGCAATTAAGAGTAACACTAGCATAAGTAATGAGGAACTCGATGAACTCTGTTACCAATACAAATACGATCATAGAAACCGACTTGTAGAGAAAAAAATACCAGGTAAAGGTTGGGAATCTATTGTGTATACCAAACTAGACCAACCCTATTTAACCCAAGATGCCAACTTAAAGGCCAACAACCAATGGTTATATACCACTTATGATGCTTTTGGGAGAGTTGCTTATACGGGATTAGATACTGCACCTAATGGGACTACACGAAATTCCATGCAGAATTCTGTAAACAATTTAACTACCTCTTATGTAGCTAAAACAACAACCCCTACCACTATTGCGGGCACCAATGTAAATTATACTGAGCTTGGCTTTCCAGTTACTGTAAGCAAAGTTTATACTATTAACTATTATGATAATTATACTTTTGATAAAGATGGTCTTAGCTTGCCCACTTCTGTAGATGGTGAAGAAGTGATTACACAGGTACAGGGCTTGGCCACAGGCGGTAAAGTGCGCGTCCTAGAAACAGATGATTGGATTACTACTTTAATGGGCTATGATACCAAGGGTAGAGTTATCTATACAGCTGTTAAAAATGAGTATTTAGGAACTACAGATATTATTGAAAATAAATTAGACTTTGTAGGAAGGGTATTAAAAACAAGAACAACACATACCAAAAATAGTGTAACCATTGTCACCATTGATAATTTTACCTATGATGAGGTAGGTAGGTTGCTAAGCGAAACCCAATGCATTGGAGATGGCAGTTTAGGCTTCCATTGCACTGGTGGCACACCCATAGAATCCAATTTGGTTCTTACTAATACAACTATCAATACTACCCAAATAGCTACCAATTCCATTCTGGTAAACCCAACAACTTTTTTGCAGGCAGGTGCCTTTTTAGATGCCAACCCTGGCGCAGCACCAAGCGGCACTGAAGAATTGATTGTATTAAATTCTTATGACGAGTTAGGTCTTTTGGTGAATAAAAAGGTAGGTGGGACTGTAAACAGCACCCCCCTCGCTTGTGCAGGTCTACAATCTGTAGACTATACCTATAATGTAAGAGGGTGGCTAAAGCAGATCAATGATCCCACAAGCTTAGGTACCGATTTGTTTGCTTTTGGCATTAATTACAACACCGAAAATCATGGGGCTACCAAACTCTATAACGGCAATATTTCGGAAACAGAGTGGATTACCGCCAATGACAATACCTTACGTTGGTACAAATACAGCTATGATGCCCTTAACAGACTTACCGATGCCACGGATAGCAGTACCAATTACAGCGTCTCTGGTATTAGCTACGATAAAAATGGAAATATAGAAACCTTAATACGAAATGGTCATACTAACCTCCAGGCAACCAGTTTAGGCATCATGGATAATTTAGATTATCAATACGATGCTGGAAACAAACTAATAAGTGTTGAGGATAGTGCCAGCCAGCTGTATGGTTTTAAAAATGGGGTTACACAATCCACAGAATATACCTATGATGCCAATGGCAACATGATATCCGACCTCAATAAGGGGATAACGGACATCGAGTACAACCATCTTAATCTTCCGACAAAAA
>CANMSI010000008.1 GCA_947500575.1 uncultured Flavobacteriaceae bacterium
AAACACCTAATTACGTGCATCTAAATGCCGCTTAAAAACAAGTATTAATCTGTAGCCGTATTTTAGGACGTGACATTTTAGGCATCACATTAATAACTTCCAATTGAACACCAAATATCAAATAGAATTAGACGATTTATTTAAGATAAATGAACTTAATAAATCAATTCCTCAAATTACGGAGAAGTATAATATTTTTAAACCAATGTCGGAGAAGTTTATGATTCTTAAAAGAGAATCACGACCCTACTATAAAAGAAATGAAAAACCACCTGTAGGATTGCAAATAGCAAAAAGTGAATTATATCCAAAAGTACAAACTGCAATAAAGGAATATTTTGACCTCATGAATAGATGGAATAGAGAAATGGGAGTATTTATCGAGAAATATGATTACGTAAAACTAAGTGATTTCTTGGAGGACAAACCACTACCTTATTCGATTTCAAAAAGACCAAGTCATCAATTCGCGATAAACACAAAGAAAATAGCGGTTCAACTAAAAATCATAGTGTTAAAAGAATTGTATTCTGGAGAACCAAAGCTAATTAACTTGTACCCGAGACATTGGATTTCAAAGACTCATGAGGAGATTTATAAAATGACCTCTAATAAGGAGTATGAATTTGATTTAATGAAGTTTAATGTTTGACAATGAAATAAAAAACAAACGCACAACACTGGCTATAATTCAGGCTTTGCTAGTGAACCCAAAGAAAAATTCCTACTTTTAGTACACTCGATTTCATAGCTCGAAAATCCTACCGGATTTCCCAGCCCGAAATCATAGCCGAACCGTTAGGTAACATTAGATGAAAACTATTCATAAGAAACAATATTGGAAAGGGACTTTTACCTATCAAGAAGGTTATGAATTAGACAATCAAATCAAAGAAGTTGAATTTACAATGGAAATAGAGTTTGTAGAAAATTCATTTACTGGCATATCAACCGACAACGAATCCAAAAGCTCATTTGACAAGCCTGCAATAGTAAGGGGCTTTGCAGATGACGATAAAATAAGCTTTGTTATGAAATACCCTTGTGCATATTTCATAGATGAAAATGGAGGAGTTATTATTGACCCTAACAGCGAACATCCTGACATTCATTATCTAGGCTTTTTTGAAGATGATAAATTAAGTGTTCGAGGGAACTGGGAGATGACCATTTCTGAGCAACGATATGGTTATGATTATCTTGAAGAAATACTAAATGGTTCATTCGAAATGAGAAAAACCGCATAAACGTTACCTAACAACGTATATAATTTATAGCGGCGATGGTTAAGTGAATTTGTTTTCCTACAAAATTTACTAACTTCACTACCGAATAAATTGATCGAGCGGCTCTGCCGTACTGCTGAATCTCACGCTGGCAAGCGCCAGCTGCCAACATTTGCCCACGCAAATTTTGTCTTTCCGACTCTCAGCCGCCAGACCGCCACAAATCATATACGAAACCGTTGGCAACCATTGTAAAGCATGTGAATTGATACGTAATTATCTATATGGAAACATACCTTATTATAGCAGTTTTAATTGTTCTTTTCGGAGTATTTTTATATTGGGCGTACTTACCCGATTATAGGAGAAATCCGAAAGAATTTTGGCGGACAATTATCGGAATGCCAATTGGAATGCTATTAGGTGGATTAGGATTCACGGAATTGAATGATCGTATAAAAAAATGGGCAACGGACAAAAATAAACACGAAAAAAATAGGACGGAAGAATAAAAACGGTTGCCAACAATACCTATAATTCAGACTTTGCTAGTGAACCCAAAGAATATTTCCTACTTTTAGTACGCTCGATTTCTTAGCTCGAAAATCCTACCGGATTTCCCAAGCCGAAATCATAGCCGAACCGTTACCTACCATATGGAAAATGAGATAGAAAAGGACATTCAAGCAATAATTGATTATTCTATTGAGTTCGCGGAGCGTATGTTGAACAATGGTAAGGAATATTATCCTTTTGGTTCTCAAATCGAAAATAATGGGGAATTAGTTGCAGTTGGATTTAAAGATGGAGAGAATGATTTTCCTGAAAGTCAAAACCTAATCGATGGGCTTAAATCTGGATTTGAAAAGCTGTTCGCGGATGGACAAATCAGAGCTTACGGACTTACTTATGACGTACGTGTTTCACTAAACAATTCGAACAACAAATCAGATGCTATTTGCATTGACATTACACATTTGAGCTCAAACCAAATTCCACGATATTATTTCACTTACTCTTGGAGCGAAAATGATGAATTGATTTTCGGAGAAAGCTTCGGAATGAAAAAGTAAAATACGGTAGGTAACAACGGCTATATCCAATAAGGGTTGATCTGCCAACTGAGCATTTTTCCTTACTTTTAAAAATAAAACAGGCCGAAAGCTAGTAACAGGTACTTTTGCTGCTACGCTGATAATACCTAAACACTATTATCTGCTGGGTCGACTTCCCAACTGTTCGTGCTGCCCTTAGGTAAATTGAATAGATAGAAAGTCACTGCAAAAGCCCCACTCCCTTACTGGGCATAGCCAAGACCGTTGGCGGTAATTAAGCAAAATGAAACAATGAAACAACTACACCTTGCATTAATCACCATATTGGCGTTATCATTAAGTTCTTGTGTTCAGCATCAAGAGAAGGAATTGAAAGATTCTAAAGAAACCTTTGGTCCCAGAATTAATGCAATTAATTATGATAGTTTATATCATTTGGAAGAACCGCCAGCTTACGAGCCTTTTCCAATGTATGGAGCTTTTTTATTTGGAGTAGCAACCCAAAACGTACCAATGGTATATGACACAAAACTCTCTCTTCCTGAAAACATCAAAAAATCAACAGATGTTATTTATAAAGAAACTGATGGATTATCACTCGGTGTGGATATATACTCAAATAAAACTGATAAATCATCGAACCCACTAATACTAATAATTCATGGTGGTTATTGGAAAGCAGGTGATAAAGGAGAGTTCTATACGCAGCGTGCAATAGAATTTGTTGAAATGGGTTACACCGTTGCATCAATAAATTATCGGTTATCAACAAATCACAAATTTCCAGCCAACATCGAAGACTTAAGAGATGGCATTTTATTCTTAATCGAACATGCAGAGGAGTATAATATAGATGCTAGTCAAATTATGACTTATGGCATATCTGCTGGTGGTCATCTAGCGGCTTTTATAGCACTAGCTGCTAACTCTGATAGAGAATATGTAAAGGGTTTAAATCCATCTTCATTTAAAGGCGCAATTTCATTGTATGGAATACATGATATGAGTTTGACTATTCAAAGAGAGCATCCCTTTACTGAATTATATATTGGAACATCTTATGATTTAGACACTACCAATTATATTGATGCTTCAACAACCCAACATGTAGACCAAAATGACCCACCGATTTTATTAATACATGGTTCGCTTGATGGTTCTGTATCTGTGAAAAATTCTGATAATTTGGCACAAGTACTAGAATCAAAAAAAGTTCCCTATGTCTATGACAGAATTGAAGGTTGGCCACATGTTATGGATTTTTTCTCGCCAATTGGAGAAAGAACACTCTGGCAAATGCATGATTTTCTTCAAGAATATATGCCTTCTGAAGAATTAAAAAATAAATAACTACCGCCAACAACGTGTATAACTCATTGCTAATCATTTGCTTAATCGAAGTTAAGGCATATTTGGAAAGTCGCCAAATTTTTAAATTTGACGATTTCCAAAAAGTAAGATAAATAGTAAAATTTAAAAATTCGGTTCATGGCTCAACCGAAAAATAATCGCTAATTTACACGCAACGAGCCATACACAAAACCGTTGTAAACAAGCTAAAAAGACCCTTTGCAAAAGATCATCTTCCTTTTTCTAATAGTAAATTTTACGGCATTTGGCCAAATTAAGAAAATGAAACCGACAAGTGAACTGATAAATAAAGAGGAACCTGGTTGGGAATTAGTTTTGGAATGGATTGACCAGGCGACTAATATGATTGAGGTTCTTCCAAAGAATGAAAAGCAAGCAGATTCGGCTCTTTATCAAACGCAAGTGACTACTCGTTCGCCTATGGGAGCAATAATCTATGAAACAGGCGGAATTTTAGTTGATAACGGTTGGATTAGGATATTAGGTTCGGGAAACGAAAAATTAGACAGAACTCTACCGAAATGGAATAAAGGGAAAACTTTTAACGAATTTGGGGAACAACCTTCAATTTTACTAATCGCTGACGACGTTGTTGGGGGCTTTTTCGGAATAAATGGTGGAGCTTTGGGAGAAGATTTTGGTAAGGTTTATTACTTCGCTCCAGATTCTTTAGATTGGGAACCATTGGACATTGGATATTCGGATTTTTTATGGTGGACCTTTACTGGAAATCTTTCTGACTTTTACTCTAACGTGCGGTGGAAGAATTGGATAAAAGACGTTAACAAAATAACAGGAAATCAAGGGTTTTCATTTTACCCTTTCTTGTGGACAAAGCACAAAAACATAAATGATTTAAGTAAAAAAGCAGTGCCAATTTCTGAGATATGGGCTTTACAACAAGATTTTGTCAAACGATTGAATAATCGAGAATAAGCCAGTTTACAACAATGGCTATAATTCAGCTTTCTACCTGTACTTTCCTGAAAAATATTAACTTTAAACCAGCTTAATTTCTTAACTCGAAAATTCTACCGAATTTCCAAGCCGAAATCATAGCCGAGACCGTTGTGCAACATTTTACAAATTTATAGATGGCAGAAACATATTCGATATTTAGAAAATTCTCGAACCTTGAACAAGCGACTGAATTAAGGGAATTACTTCTTAAAAACGGCATTGATTCGGAACTTGCTGATAATGTTGCTCCTGTTGATGTTACATTTTCTGGAAGTACATTGTCAAATGAGATTGAACTTAGAATTAAGCAGTCTGACTTTAAAAAAGCTGAGGAAGTATTAGAGAAAGATGCTGAGAACATAATCAACGAAATTGACCCCGACTACTATCTATTCGAATTTACTGATGAAGAACTGTATGAAATCTTGCTGAAAGCTGATGAATGGAATCCATTTGATTACTCTCTCGCCCAAAAAATACTTACTGACCGAGGAAAACCAATTGATAAAGATTTGTTGAATTCGCTTAAAAATGAGCGATTAAAAGACTTAGCAAAACCCGAAGAGAATCAAAAACCATGGATTATCACGGGATATATATTTGCCGCATTAGGTGGGTTTTTGGGACTAATAATCGGCTACTTTTTGTGGACAGCGAAAAAAACCCTGCCGAATGGACAAAAAGTATATTCCTATTCTGAAAATGATAGAAAACACGGTAAATACATTTTCTATATTGGACTAATTATTGCGCCAACTTCTCTTTTCCTAAGGGCTTTCGCATAATAGAACGCAAAAAAACGTTGCACAACAAAACCTATAAACAATGCGGGCTTCGGGCTTAACCGCGAAGGTTTGTGTATTTTTATGAAGTCCGCAAAATCTTTTGGATTTTGCTCTGGACAGGAAAAAATAAAACAAAACAAAAAGATTTCGCTATGTGCGTGGCGGAAAGTAAACGCTAGTTTGCTCCCGAACTGTTCATAGCCGAGACCGTTGTGCAACATTTTGACAATCCGTCAGCACTATTCTACGATTCAGCATTAAAAACTTTTTGTCTCTCCAGATAAGTTACAGTTTTGAGTATATAAACCAACAGAACTGGAATAATGAAATTAAAATACTCGGCAATAATCGGACTGGCTTTTTTGATTATTAATCAAATAATGCTTCTGGGAGGAAATGAATTTATTCAAAATCAAGAACCTATTGACTATGCTCATTGGTTATTATTAATTGGAGTATTGCTGTGTTTATCATTAAACTATATCTTTTCAGATAACATTTTTAGCGAACTAGCCACTATTTTGACTTCTTTGGGTATTGTTGCTCTAATCGGGCAAGCGACGATAGATTTCTTATGGTGGAGTTATGGAACCGACCTTGAGGGAATGAACAAATTAACAAATCAAATAATAGAAAGACCTTCAATTCGAATTCCTTTTATGACTATTGGACCAGCTCTATTTTATCTTGGACTAACGGCACATGCAGTAAAATTCATAAAAACTCATACTTCGTGGTCAATATTGGTCTTCATTGGGGTAATTGGAATTGGATTGGGCGCATTTGCTTTTGACAGTAGAATACTTATTGTGGTATGTCATATTTTACTAGCTATTGGAATCATAGTACTGATTTTCAAAAAAGACAGCGGACTGCAAACTCAAATGGAATAAGTAATGCGTAAAAAAACGTTGCACAACAATACCTATAATTCAGGCTTTGTTGGTTAGCCCAAAGAAAAATTCCTACTTTTAATTCAGCTTGATTTCTAACCTGAAAAATCCTGCCGGATTTCCCAGCCCGAAATCATAGCCGAACCGTTGGCAAACATTTGAATGAAAACGAAAACAATCATATTTACCATTATAATCCTGAATTCCTTTTCATCTTTCGGTCAATTCAGTAGGCAGAAAATAGAAACTGACTCGTCCAATATTGAAATAATCAGAAATTCGGTTTACCGTGTTTATGAAGAGACTTATAAAAACAAAGATTCCGTCTGGTATAGTGTTCATTTCATAAAAGACACAACGAGACTAAATACAGAAGGATGGAGAACAAAAGATGATAAATATCTTGGGGTTTGGAAAGAATACAATTTTGATAAAGAATTGATGTACATAAGAGATTATGACAATGCTACTTGTGAGATTAATAAAGACCTTTACCCTTTTTATGACATACTCGAAAAAATGAAATTAAAAGCGGACAGTTTAATCATTTCCACTTACAGTAAAGAGTTTTTTGAACGACACGTTAGATTTGATTTTAATTGTGCCACTTATGACAAAGAAGGATATGTAGGAAATTGGGTTGAGCCAATTAAAAGAAAACCAACAAAATTCCTATTTAGATATCAAGTAAAATTAAATACCTCTGAATGGTACGATGAAATGATTGGAATAGAATTGGACGAAAATGGAGAATACATTCCCAACGAAGGATTTTGGAATAATTACGGATTTGAAAAGGTGAATTCTAATCATAAAACTTTCAAAATAGATAAAAATAAAGCTATAGAAATTGCCAAATCAAAGGGCCTAAAGACAAATGATTTAAGCAAAGTGTCTGAATTTTTAAAATGGGAAAAATTTAAAAAGCCTGAATTTTATAATGGACAATTCAAGTATTACATAACTGAATTTACAGATGAAATAAAGGACATAAAAACGGAAGGGCGTTCAAGAATTACTTATAAGTATAATGTCTATTCATTCGACCCTTGGACTGGAAAATTTATAGAAAAAAAGAAAATGAAGAGAATAAAAGAATGTGAAAAAAATAGTGGATTTACATCTGACCTATTACCTGATGAATAAAAAAAACGATTTGCCAACAATGGCTATAAGTAATTGCTTGGTCTGTGCCAATTCTGAAAATCCTCGCGGATTTTCAGTTCGGTGTGTACTTGCAAAGTTAAGTGCTAACCCACGCAACTACTCATAGCCTAGACCGTTGGCGTACATTCCAGAATGAGTTTTAAGAAAGCTATTTTTCATACTATTTTATTCATTTTTTTCCTAGAATTAATTGGAATATGGATTCTATTCGTACCAGATGAAATAGAATTTATAAAAGTTTCTCATTTATTAGATTCTATTACTACCTTAGTTTTAATTGTATTTATATCTAAATCTTTCAAGCAATTTGATGTTTTATAGTTCAATAAAACTGAGCCCAAATATTACCTAATTGCGATAGTTTTTGGAATCGGATTTGTATTCTTTCAACCGATTCTGAACATAGTCTATTATCAAGAAATACGGTTTGATTATACATTCTCTTTTGAAAGATTGACTTCATTAGATGTTATTGCTTCTATAATTTTCGTTCCTATAACTGAAGAACTTTTCTTTCGGAATCATATACTTTCTGGCTTAATAAAAAATTATAATTATGCAAAAGCCATAATTTTATCATCTCTGTTATTCGCATCGATTCACATTCCAATTGTTTCGTTGTTCTACGGATTTATGGATTTTAGCTTCCATCACGCCTATATTACTATGTTTGGTGGATTAATTTCGGGAATTTTGTTTTATAAATCTAAGTCAGTTATTCCATCAATAATGTTTCATACTTTCTGGAATTTTACAAGCTATGTTATATAAAAACGATACGCCAACAATACCTATAATTCAGGCTTTGTTAGTGAACCCAAAGAAAAATTCCTACTTTTAATTCAGCTTGATTTCTTAGCTCTAAAATCCTACCGGATTTCCCAGCCCGAAATCATAGCCGAACCGTTAGCCACAATGAAAGAAACATTATGAATAGGAAAGTCAACCTTTTAATATTATTATTTAGCACTACAATTTGTGGTTTGGCAACTGCACAAGAAGAAAAGAAATCTGATTTTGATATTCCGTATGGAAACAACGAAAAAATCGGAAAGTACGTTACTATCAATGGAACTGAAATTTACTATGAGGAATATGGAAAAGGAGAGCCATTACTTATAATTCACGGTAACGGAAGCAGTATTGGTAGAATGAAATATCAAATTGAATATTTTAAATCAAGATACAGAGTTATTGTCGCGGATAGCAGAGGACACGGAAAATCTGAACTAAAAACTGATTCCTTAACCTATGTACAGATCACAAAAGATTGGGAAGGATTAGCCAAACATTTAAAATTAGATTCTTTAAACATTTTTGGTTCGAGTGATGGTGGAATAGTTGCGCTTAAAATGGCTATATCGAGAAAAACTAAAATAAAAAAAATAGTTGCATTGGGAGCAAATTTGAGACCTGATTCGACTGCAGTAAATGTGTTTGCAGTTAATGCAGTTGACCGAATGAAAAAAATTGTCAATACAAAAATATTTGAAAAAGACACCACACAAAATTGGAATTTGAGAAAACAACGTTTAGGACTTTTGGGAGACCAACCGAATATACCGAAAAATGACCTCTCGAAAATCGCAGCCCAAGTTCTAATTATGGCTGGAGATGAAGACATAATCAGAAATAGTCATACCGTAGAAATTTATGAAAGTATTCCGAAGGCACAACTTTGCATAATGCCAGGACAGACACATTGGGCAAGAAGTGAAAGTCCCGAATATGTTAATAGAATAATTAATAAGTTTTTCAAAGAACCGTTTAAAAGACCAAACTCTGATTTTACAAAACGAAAAAAATAACTGTGGCTAACAATGCCTATAATTCAGGCTTTGTTGGCTATCATAAAGAATATTTCCTACTTTTAGTACGCTCGATTTCATAGCTCGAAAATCCTACCGGATTTCCCAGCCCGAAATCATAGCCGAGACCGTTACCTGCAAGCCTAAAAAACCACGCTTGAATACAAATTGGAATCAGGTAAAGCTAATTTCGGTTTGGGAATTATAGATGATTTGAATGAATTACCACATTTTAAAATAGAACTGACTGACAAAAATGTACCAGAACAAATTGTTGCCTTTCGAAATAGAATTACGAATGCAGACGGAATTATAATTTGTGCACCTGAATATGTTTCAACATTTCGAGTGGTTTAAAAAATATGATTGAATGTTACGTATCAACAACTATTTTCTCTAACATACCAATTGGACTTATTAATTAAATTAAGAATAAATAGTTGCTTAGCTAACTATTTTATTATATTTGCATCAATGATTAATAATAACCTATACTTTAAAATAGAACTTACCGCCAGAAGAATTAGACAGTATGGCCAAAATGTACTTAAATCTCATAATATTGATATTACTATTGAACAATGGCTTGTTTTAAACATAATAAATGAGAATGAATATATAAATCAAATTTCTGTGGGAGACAAACTTGTAAAGGATAAGCCTACTATTTCAAGAATGGTTAATCATTTAGAAAAAAAAGAGTACATAATAAAAACACCATCTTCAATAGATTCTAGAAAAGTTGAATTATCTATATCTAAAAAAGGACAAACTTTAATTAATGACTTATACCCTATTATCGAAAAAATCCGTTTTTCAGGTCTAAGTAAACTATCAGAAAAAGAAAATGAAAGTATTGAAACTATTCTAAATAAAATTCTAAAAAATCTAAGCGACTAATTTTTTGTCTATTTAGTTGTCTAGCTAACTTTAATAAATTAAACATTTTAAATTAAAAATTATGAAAACAAAAATTTTAACATTATTAACAATCGTTGTCTTATTTTCTTGTAAATCAAAAGCTCAAAATGGTAATACTGATGATATAAAATCTACACTAACATCATACATCCATGCAGGAGATATAAATGATGTTGCAAAATTAAAACCATACTTACATGATGACTTTAGAGTTGTATTATACGATACTAAAAAAGACGCCACATCTATTTTGGACAAAAAAACTTATGTATCATTTATAAAAACCAAAAAATTTGGAGGATATGAAAGAACTGCTAATTATGAAGATATTCAATTGATTGGAAATAATATGGCTTCAATAAAAATGACACTCACAAGCCCTGGGAAACCTACATTAAAGAATTTTTATTCATTGGTGAAAATCAAAGGTAAATGGTTGGTGTTTCAAGATTTTGTAACCTTGATTTTCTAATAATTAATGAAATATCTATTAATAGCTATTGTTTCTATTCTATCCATTTCTTTCTGTAAATCACAGAAAGAAGATAGTAATAGACAATTAATCAAAGAGAGTATTACCTATAAAGAAATAGGTAATACTCTCTTAAAATTACACCTTTTCACTTCAAATAAAGAGGAAAAAAAACCTGTAATTGTTTTTTTTCATCCTGGTGGTTGGATTTCTGGGTCACCATCATTCTTTTTTGAAAAAGCTAAAATGTTTTCATCATTAGGTTATCATACAGTTTGTGTACAATACCGATTAGCCAATTTAAAAACAACAACACCTAAAGACTGTCTTAACGATTCCAAAGATGCTTTAAGATATCTAAAGCAGAATAAGGAAAAACTAAACTTAGATATGTCAAAGTTATTTCTGATAGGTTATTCGGCCGGAGGACATTTGGCCCTAATGACTCAATTGAATACAGATGAATCAATCCCCATAGCGAATAGAGTATTTACCATTGCCTCGCCAGTAGATTTAATGGAAGATGAACTATTAAAAACATCTGTAATGACTACTAACGAAAAAATAGAACTATCGCCTATTAATCATATTCAAAACTTGAAAACCAAACTTTATCTCTTTAATGGCACAACTGATGAATATATAGCATATTCAACCATCTCAGATTTTAGTAATAAAGCAAAACAATTGAACAAAAATGTTGAATTAACCACCTTTAAAAATACTGGTCATTTTTTATTGACTACAACACATAAGGAAAAAATTGAACAAAAAATAAA
The DNA here is from genome assembly GCA_947500575.1 of uncultured Flavobacteriaceae bacterium. Taxonomy (GTDB): domain Bacteria; phylum Bacteroidota; class Bacteroidia; order Flavobacteriales; family Flavobacteriaceae; genus CANMSI01. The sequence goes on from CANMSI010000008.1 coordinate 11,438, forward strand.
ACAAGAAATACTTAAAGAATAGTTTAATATGAATACTACAAATAAATCTATTGTTATTGATTTTATTGAACAGATATGGAATCTAAATCAGTTTGAAAAAATGGATACTTATATTTCTGATGATTTTATTGACTATTCACTACCATCAAGATTACCTACCAACAAAAAAGGGATGAAAAATTGGATTATTGGAACTGGTAAATCATTTGAACATAAAACAATTATTGATACTATTGTTAGCGAAGAAGATAACGTAATTGTAAAAATAAAAATGAATCTTAAACACATTGGTGTTTGGAGAGGCATCAATCCTACAGATTTAAATATTACAACTGAGGGTTATAGATATTATAAACTTAAAAACAAAAAAATTACAGCACATTGGGCTTTAATTGATGGTAATGCTATTCAAAATCAACTAATTCCATTTAAAGATAGAGATACTTGTTAAATTTCAAGAATAAAGCATATTATTTTTAAATCTTGAAATGATTTATTACAAACCATTCTTAAGAAGAAATTTAAAGTGTAAATAGGATTAGTTCCCAAACATAAAATTAAAAGCCAGCAGGTAACACCGTATATAAAAAATAGCGCTAAGGTACAAGCCTGAATCGTTTTTCCTTTTAATTAAGTATATTGCTTTCCGAAAGATTAGTGCTTATAAATCCGCTACTTTTCATATACAAGACCGTTGTACACCATTAAAAAAAACCTTTGAGCAACAATAAAAAAGAATACGCATTCATCGAAAATATAAACGGAATTCATAGTTTAGGTGGTGAAATTCCTGATGATTTCAATATTCCAAAAAACGATTTCTTAGCAGGGGTTCAATATATTGGATTGATCTCTAGTTCAGATGAAAAACTTGACTGGCTAACGTTTGATATAAATCTTGTATCGCCAATTTATTTAGATTTTGAAAAAATATTTATGGATTACAGCAATCCATCTTCGCCAAGCATAATTTCACCGAAAATTGGTTCAGGAATAGGTTCAGCTTTTGATGATCTAAAAGAAGATTCAGAAATTGTATTTGATCAAGTTAAATTATCGCTGCAGGAATTTGAAGCAGCAGACGACGATAATTATATTGAGCCTATTGGAATAGCAGGTAAACCCGATTGGATTCAGAATAGCGCGATACCAGTTTGCCCAAAAAATAAAAAAGAAATGAAGTTCCTTTGTCAATTAATGACATTCGGGGAAATCAAAACTAAGCGAACAAACATTAATTGTGAGGATGAATATATGCAAACATATTTTGATCATTTAAACTTCTGGTGCGATGGTTGCTTGTTTGTTTTTGTCGAACCAAATACAAAAACCGTTTGCTACTTCATACAGAATACATAAAATAACGGTGTACAACAAAGAACTGAGTTAAAAGACAAGTTCTTTTAAGTTAATCGGGATACATAGTTTTCATCATAGGGCATCCCTGAT
>CANMSI010000009.1 GCA_947500575.1 uncultured Flavobacteriaceae bacterium
AACACCTAATTACGTGCATCTAAATGCCGCTTAAAAACAAGTATTAATCTGTAGCCGTATTTTAGGACGTGACATTAAAAAGAATTTTGTTTAGTAAATTTAAATGGTTTTTCATTAACCTTGCTCTGATATGTATGTCTGTGGTATATGCCATTCCCAATATTATTGCGGAAAAGGAAGATCTTACTCAGGAATATGGAACGTTGCGAAAAGCTTACTTAGAAACTTATAAGTATAAGCCTAAAAAATCATTCATCACCAGAGAAGCCCAAAGACTTGTGTTAATTACATCCGACAGAACCGAGAGAATCTATAAACTTTCCAACCATTATAGAACCCATTGGAATAAGTTTTTGGCGAAAAATGCAATAGGCAAAGAGTTAAGAGTTTATCTGGAAACCGATAATAGCCGAACGAATCCAATGATTGTGAAATTGAACGGAAAAAAAGTGTATGGAAAGTCATCAAAGCTCCCGATTTATATTTTGATAATTGCAAGTACTGTTGGATTAACAGTTTATAACCTTTACCAGGTAATAGAAAAAAATAACTAAGCACAACAAAACCTATAAACAATACCGGGTTTCGGGCTTAACCCAAAGGTTTGTGTATTTTTATTAAGTCCGCAAAATCTTTCGGATTTTGCTTTTTAGTGAGACGAAGAAAAAAAGAAAACCAAAAGATTTCGCTATTTGCATGGCGGAAAGCAAACGCTAGTTTGCTCCCGTACTGCTCATTTAGCATATAAACCCAAGGCGGTAAATAAGATATATTCCGCAAAAAGAGAATTAGTCTTTTGGTGTTTTATGAGTATGGTCTCTTTCAAGGTTTTCAACCAAGGTTATGACATGCTAACTGCAATAACCACCAAACCAAACATTGGGGTAGCCTTTGTCGTCTAATATTTTCATATAACCACGGCTCTCTTTGATCAATTTTCGATTTTCCTCGCAATATTCCGCATCATATTCCATTACAATGACTTCTGCCCACAGGCCATTGGTAGAACCAGTGGGGATGATTGTAAAATTCATGCCTTTTGCCGTAGTGATGAGCTCACCAGATGCGCTTGGCTCACTACGCAAATTCATCCCGAAGCTTTGAGCAAAAAAGTCCTGGGAAGGAGTTGACATGAAATCGATCCAGGGAACATAATAGTATACGGTTTTTGCTATTTCAACTAAAGATAGCCATGCTTGATCCGTACTGTCATTAGAGAAAATTTGAATAAAATCCTCTTCTTCTTTGAATACCTTTAGCCGAAATTCATCTATATTGACTTGTAGCTTTGCATCGCCGTCAACGATTAATCGTGGCCCATCTTCCCAATAGGCGATTTCACCACGGTCATCAACACTCAAAGATCCTTTTATGGTTCCGTTGGGGGCGTTATAAACGGTTAAAGTGTGGCTTTTATAATAAGCACTTAAGGTACCAATGCCCCAACTTTCATCTTGGGAAATGCCTTTTGTAGGAAAACAAAGTATAAACAGTAAAATACCAATGAGGCCTATTTGGTTATTTTTCATCATAAAAAGAATCAATAATGTAAGTTATTTCTTTCAATATATAACCTATTCTTGATTCAAATATTGTTCCATTTGATTTTTTTTATTCGCTATTTGGTTTTCAATCACCCATTCGAAACAATACGCTAGTAGGTTTTTGGTAGTATGATGTATTTAGCGCTGTGAAATTGAGGCTTGGTAGTTGTAGTACCTGTTATTTTAAACTCTCAATTCAACCCTTATTGTTTTAGGGTTTATCATAGCTTTAATCATTCATAGAAAAATAACTATTGCCAACAATGGCTATGATTCATAACTGCATTCTTACTAACTTTAAAATCTATTACCGCTAAATAGCTGGATTTCACACGGAAAAATCCTGACGGATTTATCCGCAACGAAATCATAGCCGAACCGTTAGAAACAATTAGAGAATCCAATGAAAACTATTACATTACCAGACGAATTAAATTTGAGTTCTTCTAAGTCCGTTGTGGTTTATGATTATGAAAGCACCACTGAAATATCGAAACAACAAATCTTATTAAATAAAAATACCTTCAGCTTTCTACAAGAAGGAACTAAAGAAGTGTTTTTTGATAATTCGGCATATGCGATAGATAATTCTCAATTTCTATTAATGAAATCTGGACATTGTTTAATGACAGAGAAGCTCTCTAATGATTTAGAACACTATCGCAGTGTTCTATTTTTCTTTTCAGACGAAGAAGTTTTTAAATTTTTGCGAAAATTCAAATTAGAAAATTCTAATTCTAAAAAACTATACTCAACATATTCGTTCAATTATGATTCATTCATCAAAAGATTTGTTGAAAGCCTTTTGGACATATCGAAATTTTCTAAGTCGATTCAAGAAAATATGTTGAAAACAAAACTCGAGGAAATAATGCTTTACCTTGTAGACTTGAATGGTTTAGATTTTCTTTATTCTTTGGTTAATAATGGTGATAATCAAAATCAAAAGTTCATTCAAACAATTGAAAGCAACAGACTCAATAAACTCACAATAAAAGAGCTTTCATTTTTATCAAATATGAGTGTATCCACTTTCAAGAGAGAGTTCGAGAAAAACTTTAAGAGCTCACCTAGCAAGTGGTTTCAAGATAAAAGACTCGAGCACTCAGCTTTTCTTCTAAAAAACGAATCAAAAAGACCTTCGGATATTTTTGAAGAAATTGGATATGAAAACCTTTCAAACTTCATTCAAGCTTTTAAATCAAAATTCGGAGTTACCCCTAAACAATACCAATTAAGTTGAACTTATATCAATATTTTTTGAACTTTTCTGCTTAACACAGAACCTGAATTGCTGTTTAGATTTGCATCATAAATTAATAATTAAAACAAATATTATGATGAAATCATTTCAAATCTTAACGCTATTAATTGCTTTTTCAACTTCTGTTTTCGGACAAAACACATTTTCTTTATCAAGTAATGACTTAGGAGGACAAGCTACAATTAATGAAGAGTTCAATGGCTTTGGCTGTACTGGTGAAAATCAATCCCCTCAGTTATCTTGGAAAAATGCACCTGCAGGTACTAAAAGTTTTGCAGTAACTATGTACGACCCAGACGCACCAACTGGCAGTGGATGGTGGCATTGGGTAGTATTTGATATTCCAGTAGGCACTAACGAATTAGTATCTGGAGCTGGAAATACAAAACTAAACTTAACACCTGAAGGCGTTATTCAGAGTATTACAGATTATGGAGCGAATGGTTACGGTGGACCCTGCCCTCCTGAAGGACACGGTTTACACCAATATATAATTACAGTTTACGCACTTAAAACAGATAAACTTGGTCTTAATGAAAGTACAAACCCAGCAGTAGTTGGATATTACTTATGGAATAATACATTGGCTAAGGCGAGTATTGTTGCCTATTATCAAAGAAGTACGAAATAAAAACTGTCTCTAACTCTGTATAAAAGCAATAGCGGTTCGAGTTTACACTCAAACCGCTATTGCTTTTAAATAAGTATATTGTAACACGAAAAACTAATGCGATTAATCCGTTACTGCTCATATACTAACCGTTGTAACACATTTAAAGAATCATTGGAACAATACAAGAACATATTAGAAAACATAAGCAAATACGTTAGTTTGAACAAAGAGGAAACGGAAAAGCTGATTGGAATAATCAGAACGACCAAAATCAAAAAACGTCAATTTATTGACCAACCGAATTACGTTTGTCAATATCGGAATTATGTTGTGAAAGGTTCATTCCGTTCTTACTTTATAGATAATGAAGGAAAAGAACATACAGTACAAATTGCAATTGAGGATTGGTTTGTGAGTGACTTTTATAGCTACATAACCCAAACACCTGCCACACTATTTGTTGAGGCTTTGGAAGACTCTACTATATTTCAAATGACCTATGACGATATTGAAGGACTTTGCAAAGAAATTCACGGATTGAGCGAATATTTTAGAATCACAACAGAGAGAGCATTTGCTTTTTCAAGAAAAAGAGCGTTATCCAATTTAAGTATGACCGCAGAAGAACGGTATTTGGAAATTTTAGAACGCTATCCAAATATTGTAAAACGAGTACCACAAAAGGTTATAGCTTCCTATTTAGGCTTTACACCAGAGTTTTTATCTAAAATCCGAAAAAACCTTACTTCAAAAACTTAATCTAGTTCAAGAGTATTTCCTAAACCAGTTCATTTTTAAAGTTGGCACTTCACCACACCTTTGTTAAGTCAATTTTGGCTTCATCTAAAACAAAGAAAAATGAACACAGAAACAAATTCTTATCAAGAAAACTTAAAGGAATTACGTACAAATTTAGGAACAATGCTTCCTAAAGATGCATTAAATGTTTTCGACCAAGATGCAGAAAACCTACAATCCAACCATAATTCCATTTTGAAATTACAAGTTGGCGATACAGCACCAGATTTTGCGCTATCAAACGTAACGGACGAAACAATCAAACTTTCAGAATTACTTAAAAAAGGCAAAGTTGTACTTACTTTTTACAGAGGTTCTTGGTGTCCTTATTGCAATCTTCAATTAGCACACTATCAAAAATCATTAACTGAAATTCACGATTTAGGTGCAGAATTAGTTGCCATTTCACCGCAAACACCTGATGAATCTTTAAACGTAAAAGAAAAGAACCAACTTGATTTTAAGGTTTTAAGCGATAATGGAAATATTGTTGCAAGAAAATATACAACTGTTTTCAAAAATGCAGATGCACCAGTAAATACAATGACCGAACTCGGTTTTGATTTTGATGCACATTATTCTGACGACTCAAGAGAATTACCAATTCCAGCGGTATTTATTATCGAAAAAGATGCAACTATTTCGTTTGCAAAATCTTTAGGTGGTGATTATAGAAATCGGGTAGAAGTTTCAGAAGTTATTAACGCTTTAAAAAAATAAAACAATGAAAAATACAATTCAAAATATCTCAATTTGGCTCTTGGCAATCTTAATGGTAGTCTTTGGACTCAATAAATTCTTCGGTTTCATTCCAGTAGAACCACCAACAGACCCTAAAGCACAATCTTTTATGGGCGCAATGTTCACTTCCTATTTATTTGTGGTGGTCGCCATAGTTGAAATTGTTGGTGGAATTTTACTAGTTGTACCTAAAACCAGATTTTTAGGTTGGCTTTTCCTATTACCTGTAATTTTCAATATCGTGGCTTTTCACGTTGCACACGACTTTATTGGTAATGGAATATGGTTATTACCAACCCTACTATTTACTATAATTACTTATTTCCAATTTGGGACAATTAAAAAAGCTATGAACCATGGACAGGTATAAAATTAAATTTTTGACACTCATTTTCGTTTGTGTTACAAGTATTATAAGTGCACAGACTTTTAATAAAGTCAAGATAGCAAACGATATTGAAATGACGGAAAATATGGACGAAGTTTGGACTGCCATTTCAAACCTTGCCAATTTAGATAAATTGGTTCCAGAAATTATATCAAAAACTAAAATGGTTGGAAATGGTAAAGGCTCTGTGATTACGTTGACCTTAAAAAACAACGAATTGGAAGTTATAGAAAAGGTAACAAAACTGGACAATGAAAAACACATCATAGTTTATGAAATGTTAGAAACCCCAATGCCTATTTCAAGCTACAAAGCAACAATCAAAATAATTCCTTTAAAAACAGATGGCTACAAAATTAGCTTTGGTGCAGTTTTTAAAGTTCAAGACAAAAACAGAGAAACAATGGAAAAAACCATTGCTAATTTTCAAAAAACACTTTTATCAAACATCAAAAAACAATATAATTATGAACAATAAAATATGGCTAATCACAGGTATATCGAGCGGATTGGGTAAAGCACTTGCAGAATCAGTAATCGAAAACGGCGATTTTGTTATCGGTACTTTCCGAAACCAATCACAAGTTGATGCTTTTAACAAAAGTAACACCAAAAACGCACAAGCAATTTTGCTGGATATAACCAATGAAAAGAACATTGAAGACAACATCAAAAAATTAATTTCTGAGCACGGAAAAATTGATGTTTTAGTGAACAATGCAGGAATGGGATTTGTTGGTGCAGTTGAAGAAACATCGTTAAAAGAGGTTAGAGCTGTCTTTGAACCCAACTTTTTTGGAACTCTAAAAATGACACAGACCGTTTTACCATATATGCGTAAAGAAAAGAGTGGAAGCATTGTTCAGATCTCTTCACACGGAGGAATTAAGGCTTTTGCAGGTTTTGGTATTTACAACGCAAGCAAATTTGCTTTGGAAGGCTTTAGCGAGGCAATGGCACAAGAAGTTGCACCTTTGGGAATAAAGGTTTCCATAGTTGAGCCAGGACCATTCCGCACAAATTTTGCCGGAAATGGACTTGGACAAGCGGAAAGTGTAATTGATGACTATTCCGAAACCGCTGGAGTATTTAGAAACAAATTAAAAGGAGTTGATGGGAAACAAGAAGGCGACCCAGTAAAAGCATCTAAAGCGATTATTGACCTGGTAAATTCTGAAAATCCAACACTTCGCTTACCTCTTGGAAAAGTTGCACTAATGACAATCGGAATGAAATTAGATAGCGTAAAATCGGACTTGGAAATGAACCGAAAAACTGCTGAAAACGCTGTGTACGCGTAAAAATCGTACCACAACAACTTAGATAGAAAATAGCGGTTTAGGTGCAAACCTGAACCGTTTTTACGTTTAATTAAGTATCTTGTTTGCCGAAAAAATCGTGTTTATAAATCCGCTACTTTTCATATACAAGAGCGTTATTGTGCGCAAGCTGAAAAATGAAAGTAAGAAAGAACATATTGCCAATAATAATTTTACTTCTTATCTCTTGCAATGGAGAAAAGAAGAAAGAAATTAAATCAAACTCAGAAATAAAAACTGAATCGGTTACTGAAGCTAAAGTCAAATTAGGGCTCGATAAGGATTATTCAAAATCTACCAAACTTTTTGCTGAAGAAATTTTAAAACAAAATGTTAGAGTTCATACGTTTTCACCAAATTCGAATAAACCTTATCATTTAAAAATATTGAAAACTGAGGGACTTAAAACTATTACTGCGTATTCAAATAAAATATATCCAAAAAATAGAGAACCAAGTCATTATGAGCACTTTGTTTTATTCGCTGCCACTTATAATAGCAACGAAACGGCAAAGAGTAGTTACGACACAATTAAATCAGACAGTAATTATGGATGGACTGATTTAAAAAATTTAAACGGGGAAGTTAAAGAAAGAGTACGAACTTTATCCACATATGCAAAATATGGCGGAATGATAGTTCGAAAGGAAAACCATATTTTTAGTTTAGTTAAGACTTGTGGAGAAACGCCAATTGGAGGCAAATGGACTGATTATGAAAATAAGTTTATCGATTATATTGCAGAAGAAGAAAGTATTGAAGTCCTAAATGCAGATTGTGGAAAGGACAGGTATCAAGTGGAACGAAAAAATGCCAGCACACAACAAAACCTGCGAGCTAATCGGACGATCAACTAAACAAAATGAATAGAATAGCAATATTGTACCAAGCTCAAGTTCCGCCCGCAAAAGATGGAATTCAAAAACCTATGAAACCGGGTGGTTATTCAGACAGCGGAGCTGATATTGCCTTTGAATTATTAGAAAACAATGTTGATGTAATTATGCCTGTTAAAAAACCAAATCAAAATAATGATATGGATTGGGTTTTTCCTGACACAAAAATAGGGATTGAAACGGCATTACAAAAAGGAGCAAAAATCTTTTGGCTAAATACAGTTCTATATCAACACCATACGATAGAAAATTATCTTGACAAAGAATTGGAAATTGTCGGACAAACAACGGAATTAGTTGATCTTTATGATGATAAGATGTTTACTAATAGTGTATTGAAATCTAATAATATTCCCATCCCTAAAAACGAACTTATCACTACGGAGAACTACAATGATTTATCATTGGAATTGGAGTTTCCATTGGTTCTAAAACCTATTAGAGGAAGAGGAAGTCAAGGCGTTACTAAAATTGAAAACCGCAATGAACTTATAGAAAATCTGAACGATATTTTTTCAAAAAATAGTTATGGAAACGCAGCCTATGTTGAACAATATTTAAACGGACAGGAAATTACAATTACGGTAATGCCCCAGGGAAATTACGTGATAAATAACAAAAAGGAATATTTCAATAAGCCTTGGTGTTTGCCAGCTGTTAAACGATTTAATCATAATAATGGAATCGCGCCTTATAACGGAATTGTAGCTGTGATGGAAAATAGTGAAGTTTTAAGCAATGAGGAGTTACAAACAACTGAAATTAAAGAAGTATATGAACATTGTGTCAGATCTGCCGAGCTAATTAAAATAAAAGCGCCGATTAGAATAGATTGCCGGGCAAATGAACAAGGGAAGTACTTTTTATTTGATCTAAATATGAAACCAAATATGACTGGACCTTCAAGATCTCATAGAAAAAACCAAGATAGCCTGACTTTACTTTCTGCAAGAAAAATCGGATGGAATTACTTTGATTTATTAAGTAATATATTGAACCAAAAATGGAAAACAACAGGTAACATGGTGCATAAGTAATAGCGGTAAAGGGCATAAAACGAAAGTATAAAAATAAGAACAAAAGCTAGTGTAAAAACCCGGTACTGAACATACATGAGACCGTTGGCAACAAATTAAGAAATAGGAAAATGAGAATCAGAAATTTATTATCATCAACATTATTGACACTTTTCATATTAGCAAGTTGTACTGAAAAGAAAGAAACCGAAGTTGATAAAACCACTATTGAGCAAATAAATCCTGAATTAGAAAAACAAGCCATCTTGGAAAGATTGAACAACGAAACAAAAGATGCTTTTCAAAGAGATTATGAAGCTTGGACTAAAAATTGGGTTCACAACCAGAATATTTCCAAAGTTTACATAGACTTCACGGACAACACTTTTTCGGAATCTATCGGATGGAAAAAAATAAACCAGTTTGTCAAAACGTTCATTGAAGAACATCCTGAACCTGAACCGGTACCTGAACTATTGGACGAAATCAATGTACGCCTCTATGGAAATGGAGCTTGGGTTACTTATGAGCAACAAGACTCAATTCGAGGATTAAAACGTGAAACAAGACTTATGGAGAAAGTAAATGGTGAATGGAAAATAGCTGGAATGCAAACAACTATCTATGGATTTGACAAGGACTAAAAAAATAAAACCAGTTGCCAACAATGGCAATAATTCAAGCTTTGTTAATTAACTCAAAAGAATATTTCCTACTTTTAGAACGCTCGATTACTTAGCTCGAAAATCCTACCAGATTTCCCAGCTCAAAATCATAGTCAAACCGTCGTGCATAATTTTCGCAAAGACAGAAAAAGTGAATACTATTTTAAAATAAATCCTATGGCAAGAATGAATCCATACATTTTCTTTAACGGAGACTGTGAAGAAGCCTTTAATTTTTACGCAGGAGTTTTTGGTAAAGAGATTTCATATATTGGACGCTATAAAGATGTTCCAAAAAAAGACAAACACATTTTCCAAGAAAAGGACGAAAATAAAATAATGCATATCACTTTGGATATAAGTGCTGAAACCAGTTTAAATGGCGCTGACTACGCAGAAGGATATGAAGAATCAAAAGGGTATGGAAACTTTGGCCTTATAATTCATACAGACAGTAAAGATGAAGCCGACAAGCTATTTAATGAACTCTCGGAAGATGGACAGAAAACATTACCAATGCATATGACATTTTGGGGGTCTTATTATGGTAATTGCATTGACAAATTTGGCATTATGTGGAAGATTACCACATAATAAAATAATATAGTAATTCCTTAGGCGGACAAAAAAAGAAAACACAACAATGGCTATAAATAGTTCCTTGTTCTCATCTATTTCGAAAATTCAAGTAGAATTTCCAACTTTGTATTTACTTGCAAAGTTATACGTTAAACCATGTAACTACTAGTAGCCGAGACCATTATTTACAAGTCTGACAATCAATGAAAGTTGTGTTAAAATCGAAATTTTTTGAAAACCATGTAGATTGTGACTATAATCACAAAAAACGAAGTTGGAATTTAATATTATTATAGCGGACCAAAACGGAAAGGAATTGTACTCGGAAAATGAAATCATACTTCGAAAAGCATTAGACAAATTTAATGTCCTAAACGATACGGAATTTTCAGATTTTTTGAGTGTCTGCGAATACATGGAGTTTGCTAAAAAACAATATCTCCTGAAATCTGGTAATTATAATCACGGAATTTACTTTGTAATTTCAGGGACAGTTGGACTTTTCGAGTTAATTGATGGAAAGGAGATGTATCAAAATTTCTTTTTGGAATGCGAATTTGCCAACGAATTGAAAAGCCTGACTACCCAAACACCTTCTACAAAAAATCTTATTGCTTTAAGTGACACTACCTTATTCCATTTAAGCAGAAAGGAACTTCTCGAACTCTATGAAAAATCCATTTCATTTGAGCGATTAGGTCGCAAACTTTTGGAACATATATTGAACGCTCAAAATGAAATATCATATGTTCTTCAATCTCTAAAACCCGAAGAACGGTACTCATATTTAGAGAATAAAAGACCCAATCTCTTAAATAACATACCTCTGACCTATTTGGCATCGTATTTAGGTCTTGCAAGAGAAACACTAAGCCGAATAAGGGCAAAAAGATAACTTTTCAACCGATTGTGATTTTGGTCACAGATTTTCTTCATATCCATAGATAATTTTGGTTCATAATTTAAACTCAAAAACTATGAATAGATTATCAATAATACTTCTTACAATGATTTGCTTTAACCTAACAAGTTGTAAATCCAAAATACAAAACAATTCAATGAAAATGGAAAAAGAGATAAAAAGCGTCATCGAAACTTTTGTCAAAGCTGGTGAAGAGCGAAATATAGCAATGTACAAGGATATCTTACATGAAAATTTTCGAGTGATTGCCAACAAATATCCTACACCCGATAAAATATCGATAATTCCGGTAGAAGGTTACAAAGCATTAATTACCAAAAAAGTCATTGGTGGAACTAAATACGAGGTAGTTTTTAAGAACATTGATATTGAGAAACATTCCGCCACGGTTAAAGTCGAACTAAAGGCGCAAAAAGGTGGACAGTCAGTTACGTTTCTCTTGGTTCAAAACTCGGAAAACAAATGGCAAATTATTACCGATATGGCCACGCAGCGGAAATGATTGCAATGTTTAGCGGTGTAAAAGACAGAGATAACAATGGATATAGTTAAGCTCCCCTTCCCTCCTATTATCTAATTTCTTACTTTTATCAGGCTTGATTTCTACACTGTAAAATCTTCCCAGATTTCCCAAGCTGAAATCATAGCCTAACCGTTGGGCACAATTATGACCCGTCCTGAAATATGTATACAAAAACCAAATGTATATGTATAAAAATGATGGATATGTGAGACGTTATA
>CANMSI010000010.1 GCA_947500575.1 uncultured Flavobacteriaceae bacterium
TAATCCTCTCTTTTGTTCTTTCTGATTTATAAATACAATCTAATCAGAAACAAACTTAAGATGGCTATAATTCATTGTGGTTTTGTGCCACACCAAAATAAAAGTATAAATCAAACGGCTGGATTTCGGCGGAATAATCCTGCGGATGATTCCACAACGAAATCATAGCCGAGACCGTTACCTGCAACCACTAAAAATCAACCGAAATGATAAAACGAATAACATTACTTACATCAGTTTTTATTATAGGAATGTTATTATTGACTTCTTGCAATAAAAAAATATTAAGTCCAACTCATTCTATTGCGAATACAAATTCAAAATCTGCTCAAAAAAAACCTTATGTAATACTAATTTCACTCGATGGTTTTCGATGGGATTATGTAGAAAAATATCATCCCCCAAACTTAACTTCCTTTATTAAAAATGGTGTTAAAGCTGAGTCTTTAATACCTTCTTTTCCAACAAAAACTTTCCCAAATCACTATACAATTGCAACTGGACTCTATCCTGACAAGCATGGGATTTTAGGAAATATATTTTATGATTACAAGAAGGATACCATATTTAATAAAAGAAATTTGGAAATGTCGGAGGATGGAAGCTTCTATGGAGGTTCGCCTATTTGGGTCGAGGCGAATAAAGCAAACATGGTAACGGCCAGTTATTTCTTTGTAGGAACAGAAGCAGATATTCAAGGAATAAGACCTACGTACTATTACAAATTTGATGGTAGTGTGAAGAATGAAGCTAAAATAAATCAAGCATTGGAATGGATGAATCTTCCTGATGAAAGTAGGCCACATTTAATGACTTTGTATTTTGCTGACCTGGATAAAGTTGGACATAGGTTTGGCACTAGTCAGGATGAGAAGTTAGAGAAGGCATTGCTTCAATTGGACAAAAATTTAGGCGACCTGTTTAAAGGGCTATCAGCTACTGGTCTTCCTGTGAACATTTTCATCGTTTCAGATCATGGTATGATTAATCAATCCACGGCTAACTTGATACCAACAGAATCTATAGAAAATGATGATTTATATTTGTCCATAGACAATGGATCTATTGTGAATATTCATCCAAAAAAAAATATTGAAGTCGACCAGGTATATAATTATTTAAAAAAGAAAGAGGATGGTTTTAAGGTTTATAAAACAAATAAAACTCCGGGTTTTGAGTATAGTCCTAAAAATAAGAATTGGGGAGAAATTCAATTAATACCAGACTTCGGCTATAGTTTTCTGGACCAAAGGCGAATAGGCCTAATTGGCAAAAATGGTGTTACAACCATAGGAATACATGGGATTGATAGTAAATACAAGGAAATGCATGGAATATTTTATGCGAATGGTCCAGCATTTAAAGAGGGTTATGAGATACCTTCAGTTAAAAACATTCATATCTATCCATTAATGTGTAAAATATTAGGGTTAGAAATTCCAAAATCAATTGATGGAGATATAAATCAAATAGGGAGCGTTTTAAAAGAGTAAAAACCATACGAGAACTATGAAATAAAGGCAGCAGGTAACACAACCTATAAACAATACGGGCTTCGGGCTTAAACGAATGGTTTGTGTATTTTTATAAAGTCCGCAAAATCTTTGGGATTTTGCTTTGAACAGAAAAAGAAAAAACAAAACAAAAAGATTTTGCTATGTGCGTGGCGGAAAGCAAACGCTAGTTTACTCCCGTACTGTTCATAGCTAAAACGTTGCCATTAATTTGAGATGAAGTCATACAATCTAATTTTCTTGAGAAACACAAAAGTCATTTTAAGTAAAAAAACTTATTCTGACTGGAAAGATATTCAAGCTGAATTTGATGATTATATGTCATCATTGGATTTTGAATCGAAGGAAGATTTAATCGAATATTTAAATCTCGATTACAAGATTGAGGCTAAACTAATCAAATCGCAAATAGGTGAAATGGAGAATTCTGGATTAGAAAAAATAGAACTGACAATATGAATTCTGAAGTAATAAACATAATAGCTGAACTGACTTTATATTCGACAGAAAATGGTGGAAGAAAAACAGGAATCGGAACTGGTTATCGTCCGAATCACGTTTTAGAATATTTGCCAAATTCAAATGATTTTCCGACAACCTATATTGGACAAATTGACTTTGACAAAGAACGGATTTTCCCTGGAGAGACTGAAAATGTAAAAGTTATGTTTTTAAGACATCAAAATATTGAGGAATTAATAAAAGAAGGACGAACTTGGTGGATACACGAAGGGTCAAGAAAAATTGGAGAAGCTAAAGTTCTTGAAATAATAACCGAATAAAAAAACTAATGGCAACACCGTGTATAATTCATTGCTAGTAATCGCCTACTTACGAAAATCCTCGCGGATTTTCTATTCGGTTTGTATTTGCTAAATTAGTTGCTGAAACACGCAACGAAATCATACACAAACACGTTACCCGTAAACTAACCAGACATTGAAAATTTTAATTAAAATCATCATTTTTGGTCTTCTGACCATCATTACGCAAATTGGCGGAATAGTCTTTCTGTTGGCTATTTTATTGGTTAAAAAAAATACGGAAAAAAGGAAGCTGAAAAGGGTCGGACTTTTCACAGGTCTGTACTTAATTGCAACTTTTATCATCGTTCCAAACATAGCTCCTCTTTTCGGGCGGGAGAAAATAAAGGAATCGGAATTTGTACAAGCCCATTCATTATTCTATAAACTTGCAAACCGAAATTATGTGAGACCAGAATTGAATAAAAGTATCGAAAAAATCGCAACGGAATTTGGACAAAAACACAACGGAATTAAAATGGCATATCTGGACGCAAATTTTCCATTCATTAACAAATTTCCCCTCCTGCCCCATTTAAGTCACAACGATGGAAAAAAAATAGATATTTCGTTGATTTACCAAAATGCAAACGGAGAATTAACGGAAAAAAAACCATCTATCAGCGGATATGGAGCATACGAAGGCCCAACGGAAAAGGAATTTGACCAAATAGAGGTTTGTAAAAAACGAGGGGATTGGCAGTATGATTTTCCGAAATACTTAACTTTAGGAACAATTAACAATGAGATTGAATTTTCGCAAAAAGCAACGCGGGATTTAGCAAATCTTATTGTAAAACAAAATGAAATCGGCAAACTGTTTATAGAACCCCACTTGAAAAACAGAATGAATTTGACAAATCGAAAAGTGAGGTATCACGGTTGTCAAGCGGTTAGACATGATGATCACATACATTTTCAACTAAAGTAGTAAGAAAAAAGCCTACGGGTAACAATGGCTATAATTCAGCCTTTGTTGGTTAGCCAAAAGAAAAATCCCTACTTTTAATATGCTCGATTTCTTAGCTCGAAAATCCTACCGGATTTCCCAGCCCAAAATCATAGCCGAGACCGTTACCTGCTATATTAAACCAACTATGAGTATTTCACTTAAAAATATTTTCAAGAAAGCAAAGAAATTCAAAGAACCTGAGAATACGGTAGTCTATACTACTACTTACGTTATGCATGAAAAATCAACAATAACTCTTGTATCGCATGAGCTAAATGGCGACTGGCAATTTATGGGAAATGAATCTCTCGAGAATTTTCAAGAAATTGCATTACTAGTGTCTTTGAATCAAGTTGTAAAAATTGATAATTCTATATTATCCCTAGCAGATTTACCTTTTGGGCATCAAGCTACTAGAATAAAAAAGAGTGACAAGTGGAAAATCGAGAAAATACATTATACGGAAAGTGAAATACAGGAAATGGGATATTACTGTAGCGAATGTGGCGAATTTCATAGTGAAATTCCAATGAGTTATGGAGCAGAATCACCTACATCATATTTTAATCTAGATGAAAAAACTAGAGAGCAATCAGAACTTACGCAAGATATTTGTATAATCAATCAGGAAAGGTTTTTCATTAAAGGCCAAATTAAAATTAAAGTTGATACTCAGAAGGACCCATTTACTTGGAATGTTTGGGTGGAAATTGGCAAAGAAGATTTTGAAACCGGACAAGAAAATTGGACAGAAGAAAATCGTTTTTTGAGAAAGCCCTATAATGGAATCCTCGATACACCTTTGAATTGCTATCCAAATACTTTAGGTCTCAAAGTAAAAGTCCAAACTCAAAAAGTTGGAATAATACCCGAAATTATAGTTTCTGAAACCAATCATCCATTGTTTTTTGAACAAGAAAATGGAATTGATATGAATAGAGTAACTGGATTCGCAAAAAGAATTCTTTACTCACACGAGTAAAATACAGCAGGTAACATAACCTATAAACAATACGGGCTTCGGGCTTAATCGCAAGGTTTGTGTATTTTTATGAGGTCGCGAAATCTTTGGGATTTCGCTTTAACAGAAAAAAAGAAAAAACAAAACCAAAAGATTTCGCTATGTGCGTGGCGGAAAGCAAACGCTAGTTTGCTCCCGTACTGTTCATAGCTCAACCGTTAGGTGTAAGTTTAACAATCCATATGAAAAACTTGAATCATTATATAGCGATTTATAAAGCTGAACTTGACAAAGGCGACATATTAATTGCGTATAATCAATTAGTAAAGTTTGTTATGAAACTAAGAGTAGATCTTATCAAAAATCTGTCTGAACAATATTCATTTACTGGTATTCTTCACGGATATATGGACTACACTTATTTCTACTATTCTAACGATTTTTTAAAAAATAAAAAGCTAAAATTGGGATTAGTATTAAATCACTCTGAAATGAGATTTGAAATTTGGCTTTTAGGAAATACCATAAACATTCAAAAAAAACATTGGAATATACTAAAAGAGTCCAAATGGAACAGAGATAGAAAAGAAATGCCAGAATATTCCATATTAGAAGCTATAATCGAAAATAAACCAGACTTTGATAACTTACCTTTATTGTCCCAAAAGCTTGAAAAGAAATTAGTCGAACAATCCGACGAAATAATTAGTGTAATAAAAAAGTTGACTTGAAATAAAACCTACACCTAACAACACCTATAATTCAGGCTTTGTTAGTCAACTCAAAAGAATATTTCCTACTTTTAGTTCGCTCGATTTCTTAGCTCGAAAATCCTACTGGATTTCCAGCCCAAAATCATAGCCTAACCGTTGTGTTTAATTGTTATGAACTACAAAAAGCTTAATGATAATTGGAACGCCGAGCCTAATGCTCCAGAAGTTTCTACGATTATTGAAAACCAAAAACTAGTCATAGAATTCAGGCTAAACTATTTTCTTTTTAATCAATTTAGCGCAGGAGATAAAGGTCGATTAACTTTTATTGATTGCTCACGGTATCATCTCGGAATAACTAATGATGAGGGATATTATTTAGGGCAATATCGGATTGGTCAAAATGACCTACCTTGGGGTGAATTCTATCAAATTCTGAGCGGATTAAATCGAGAATTTCCAACTTCTACAGTTGTGAATGAAAATGTTGCAGGGGACTTAAATCACTATATTTTCTTTTTTAGAGATAACACATTGGAAGTTGAAGCCCGCGAATATCTGTTTGAAATAATTAAAAACTAAACACAACAATACCTATAATTCAGGCTTTGTTGGTTAGCCAAAAGAAAAATCCCTACTTTTAATACACTCGATTTCTTAGCTCGAAAATCCTATCAGATTTCCCAGCCCGAAATCATAGCCAAACCGTTGTGCTTCATTATAACCAACCAATAACCAATGATAAAATTCTTTAGAAAAATTAGACAAAAACTACTCTCTGAAAATAAATTCAGTAAGTATCTGATTTATGCAATTGGAGAGATTATTCTTGTAGTTATTGGAATTTTAATTGCTTTAGGCATTAACAATTGGAATCAAAATATTCAGAAAAACGAACAAGAAAAAGTCTACTATTGTAAAATCAAGGAAGATTTAGAAACTGATAAAAATAATATCAAAGCAAGTATCGAATCATTAAATGAAAGAAAATCGACTGCAAAAAGAGTGTTAGCAAATTTATATGCTGGAGTAAATAATAAGTCGGACATAATGAAAGATTATCTACCAGCAATTAGGTCTTATAATTTTGTTCCAAGTAAATTAGCTATTCAGGATATCACATCATCTGGAAAATTGGAAAATTTAAAAAAAACTAATCTAAAAGCATTAATACTCAAGCATTACACCGAAATGGAATTTGCATTGAATACTATTAATTTTAATCGCATAGATGTTTCCCAGTATGTATATAGGTATGAGAATTTAGCTGATTTTGGTCTTCACCAAACACCTCTGTATAAAGATGAATTTGGTGTAGAACTATTAGAACAAATGCCAGATGTTAATTGGCATAATGATAAAGAGCATTTGATATATAAACAATTCCAAGAACATATCACACTATCAATAATTGTAAGTTCAAGAGAGCAACAATTATTGAATCAAATACTGTCAAGTACAGAAAAATTGAAATCTAAACTTGAAAAATATTGTGAATAAAGAGAAAATAACGAAAGCACAACAATGGCTATAATTCAGGCTTTGTTGGCTACCCTAAAGAATATTTCCTACTTTTAATTCAGCTTGATTTCTTTACTCGAAAATCCTACCGGATTTCCCAGCCCGAAATCATAGCCGAACCGTTCTACGCAATTTGAAAAAAGAAGAGAAAATCGAATTTAATTTGGGACAACCTATTTCAGGTTGGATCCCAGTATATTTAAAATCTGGGGATTTCATACTAGAATTTACTTCTTCAAAAATACCAGAAAATCCGACGGACAAACTTTGCGAAGCACTAATTCTAATAGTGAGCGGAGTGGAATCGGAAATATGCTGGACAGAAGAACCTATTTGTTATTTTTTTAAGTTTATGCCGGCGGACAACTCTTACTCTTTCTCAATTGACGAGACGGACAGATGGGGACTGAATCGGACGGAAATATTTCGCAAAAATGGTGGATTTGAAGACTTGATAATGCCAATCTATCGTGGGCTTAAAAAATGGACTACGTTTGAATATAAAACCTCTGATTGGAAAAAAATCAACCAATCCAAAACGGACAAACTAACTGGACTGGTAAAAAAAAGAAAAACTGCTTAGAACAATGGCTATAATTCATAGCTGCTCTCCCTACTAAATTCAAAATTGTTACTTTTAAGTCAACTTGATTTCTACAGTTCGAAATTCTAGCGAATTTCTCGCTACGAAATCATAGCCGAACCGTTAGCAAACATTTAGAAAAATGAATAATGAAATGAAAATTGACCATGCAAGTAAAGCGAATCGATTTGCAAATAATTTTATTGACACAATCGTATTTTACTTTCTGATATTTTTACACGCCATGATTTTGGATGGATGGCTTGGAATCATACCTGAAGGTGGATCCGATTGGTTTGTGATTTACTTCTTTGTTTTTTATGTTCTATATCATTTTATATTCGAATATTTATTCGGGAAAACCCCAGGAAAATTTATTACAAAAACTAAAGTAATCGATGTAGATGGTAATAAGCCTGATTTTAAAACCTTACTTGTACGAAATTTTAGTAGATTGATTCCATTTGATGCTTTATCTTTTCTATTATCTGATAGAGGATGGCATGACTCAATTTCTAAAACTCACGTTGTATACAAATAAAAAAACGTTTGCTAACAATACCTATAATTCAGGCTTTGTTGGTCAAGCCAAAGAAAAATTCCTACTTTTAATACGCTCGATTTCTCAGCTCGAAAATCCTAACGGATTTCCCAGCCCGAAATCATAGCCTAACCGTTGTGCTTCATTATGAGTAAAATCGACAAAGTATTTTATGAGTGGGATAATCAATTCTTTGACTTGGACTATAAGTTAGGAGATGATATTTCAGTATTGCTCAAAAACGAAGATTTAAGAAAAGTCGCTAATGAAGAAACTAGAGAAATTGAATTTGAAGGTGTAAATGGAATTCCGAATAGAATAGTTTTGAAGGAGAATAAAATTGTGGCGATTTGGCTATCTGGCAGAGTTAACTTTCCAAGTCACAACTCACTTTTCAAACTTCCGTTTGAAAATTTATTACCACAACTGGACAAAAACCTTAAATCGTTGGATGAGAAAATTCCAAGTGTAGAGTATTTGAAAGACTATAATGAATCGGATGTTCTTTATTTTATCTTTAGAGACTTCTTTGTGACACTTATTGGAATTCTAAAAAGAAAAAAATAACGAAAGCACAACAATACCTATAATTCAGGCTTAGACTAGCCCTTTCCTGAAAATCACTATATTTATTAAAGCTTGATTTCTTAGCTCGAATTTACTACCATAAATTCCAGCCCGAAATCATAGCCTAACCGTTGGGCTTCATTTTGACCCGTCCTGAAATATGTATACAAAAACCAAATGTATATGTATAAAAATGATGGATATGTGAGACGTTATAGCGA
>CANMSI010000011.1 GCA_947500575.1 uncultured Flavobacteriaceae bacterium
AACACCTAATTACGTGCATCTAAATGCCGCTTAAAAACAAGTATTAATCTGTAGCCGTATTTTAGGACGTGACATTTAAAATCATGGAAGAAATTATAAATAAATACTTGAATGAGATTGTTTCTCTCAAAATAAATGCAAAACCTGGTGAAGTCGAACCTGAAATGTTGAATGATAATAACGACAATAGTCAGGAGTGGAAAAGTTGGTACCCAATACCGAGTACTGTAACTGATTCGGAATTGGTAGACTTGGAAAAGGAACTTGGACATAAACTTCCTTTGAGTTATAAGAAATTCTTAAAGATTAAACATTTTTATGAACTTTACTTATCAGAATGTTCATTTTGTTCCCACCCAGTAAGAACATGGAGAGCAAAAATAATGGAAATGGTATTCGACGGATATCCTAGTGAAGATATAATCGAAACTGGACGGATTCCTTTCGCGAGTTGGAGTGATTGGGGATTATTATGTTTTGATACTACATCCGAGTGCCAAAATAATGATTATCCAATTGTCAGATGGGATCATGAAATTTATGATCAGTTTGAATTCATGTATTCAAACTTTGAAGAAATGTTGGTGGAATTAGTTCATGAACATGAGGAACAGAAAGAATAAAAACGCTCTACAACAACGGCTATAATTCATTGCGGCGGAATTTCCTAAACGGAAATTCTTATCTTGCAATGATGGCTAGTGTTTCTCGGAATGTCCTTGCGGACGATTCCGCAACGAAACCATAGCCCAACCGTTAGCACAAATATGATAAAAAGATTCATCTGAAATGAAAAGAATATCTCTAGCATTCCTACTTCTTTTGTGTGTTAGTGGTTTCTCCCAAAATCTGACACAAAAAGAATTTGTTGCAATAATTATTGAAATTGACAGAAAAGATGACATGCATCCAAAAGACATTTTCTATTGGATTACTGAATCGAATAAAGTCAATAAAAAGTACGAATTTGATTTTTATCCTTTATTTTTAAAGCTTTTTTACCCCAGCAATTCTTATGATGCTTGTTGCATTGGAAAAGAGTCACGATTTTACACTCATACTGAAGATTCACAATTTGAATTCACCAAAGCATTCGAAAAAAAACAAAAAGAATTTAGAGATTTTTTAAAGAAAAATTCCAAGGTCATACAGGTAATTAAGAAAAGGAATAAATGGAATAAATTACTTAATGAAAAGGTAACAATTTCTGCAACAGCAATAACAGCAGAATTATGTAAATGTAAAATAAAAGATGACAGACATTTTGAATCCGTTTTTTTACCTACTTCCGATTTTAAGTTGAATCCTAAATTCTGGGAATCTAAAAATGCATTTTACTTAACGGATAGGGACTATTCATTATTGAGGGCTAATTATTAGAAAACACTTGTGCTAACAATACCTATAATTCAGGCTTTGTTGGTCAAGCCAAAGAAAAATTCCTACTTTTAATACACTCGATTTCTCAGCTCGAAAATCCTAACGGATTTCCCAGCCCGAAATCATAGCCGAACCGTTACCCATAATTTTGGAGACGACAGTGCAATTAAATAGACAAAATGAAAACTGATTCAAATCTTGAAATATTAGCAAAAGGAATTAATTCGACTGAAAATTTATTTGGAGACCAGTTTAATAAACATCCTGATGCATTGAAAGCTTATGCTCAATTATTCGGAGAAAATAAATTAAAGGAAACACTGGATTCAAAAAATGATTTGGAATATAATGCATTTTATAGTATATCATGGTGTTTTGAAAAGGAGGTAGAAAAAAGAAATATCGAAACCGATATTGTAAAATATTATATAGACTTAGTGATTCATCAACCTCGCAAAAATCACATGTTGATTATGCTTATTAAACTTGCATTGCAGAGAGGTGAAATTGATAAGGGATTAAGCTATATAGATGAACTGGATGAAGAAAGATTTGAAACAAAACATCACGGATATAGAGTTGTACTTGATTACTATGCGGAAATCGGAGAGTTAAAAGAATTTAAAAAATACTTAAAACTAGCCAAGCCAGCTAAATCGCCAAGACATAACGTAAGCTCTGCCAAATCGAAGTTGATTTCAAAATATTCCGAGAAAAATGGAATTGATAAAGCAATAGATTTGCTTAATGATAAGATATTTGGCTGGAAATTTTCTTATGCAACAATTGAAAGTCAAGCACATAAGTTAAGTCTTAAAAAAATTGAGAAAATACTTGATAAACATCCTCAATTCTATGAACATGACCAATATATTAAACCTTGGCTTTTTGTTTGTCATTATTCTAACCAAAGACCAGTTGAAATTTCAGATAAGGACTTTAAGGAGATTATCGAACTGATTATGACGGTTGATAAGTCAATTAAACGTGGTGATGGGAGATTCAGAGATTATATGCTATATGACATAGGTGGCTCAGTATCTGATTTAAAACAAATAAATGAATGCAAGAAAAATATAGTAGCTCCATTTTATAAACGTGAATTGAACTACCACATAAAGAACCTAAAGGGAAAAACTATGGGTAACAATGTATAAAAATAATAGCCGGAACAATAGGTTTTCGGGCGGTTTTAGCCCGCTTCTACTTTCTTGTAACTTGACAGGAAAGTGCCACGCAATCGGCTACTATTCTTATACTAACCGTTGTAAACAATTATGAAAAAAATTATAGCACTAATATTTGGACTAATATTTTGTATCGGCTGCGTGGACGAAAACGACTCTAAGAATAAAATATTTAACCCTTTCCTAGATGTAAAAAGTGCTGAAAGTCAATATTTTAATCTAGACACAATTCAATTAAAAGAAATAACAGGCAAATACGGAACTAAGATTTATTTTGACCGTAACTCTTTTAATTTAAAAGGTTCAGACACAGTCATTTTGGAATTAAAAGAACTGTACAGTATTGAAGATTTGATTGCAAACAATATAAGAACTATAACAAAAGAAAATAAATTGCTCGAATCTTCAGGCGTAATCTTTTTAAACTTCACAAGAAACGGAGAAAAACTGAATCTACCTGAGAACTCAAGCATTCGAGTTAAATTACCATTAATTTTATCAAACCAAGACAAACTATTTAATGGCGAAATCGACTCTCTTGGACAAATATCGTGGTCAGAATTAGAATCATATTTCACGGTGTTAAAATTTGACCAAAAATATCAAATTGATATGCCTCACGATGTGATTTTGGACTCTCTGCCCTACTATGAAGAATTATGGAGGAAACAAGATAGTGTTTACGAAAAAACATTTGGCAGATTTGACAGAATTGAAAAAAGAGTTGGAACCTTGCTCTCATTCAATAAACTAGGTTGGATTAACGTAGATAAATTTGTTGAAGAACCATCTCAAATGGATTTCACTTTTACTAATTCATTAGAAGTGGAAGGATTAGTAGTTTATGCATTATATGACAATTTAAATTCCTTCATCAGCTATCACCCTGATCAGACTAAAGATATAGTTCTGAATGATGTGCCAGTTTTGGAAAAAACCTACTTTATCGTAGTTGGAATTAAGGATGAGCAATTATTTGCTCAAAAAGTATTAGTGAATGAAAAGAAGACAATAGACTTGAATTTAAAAGATATAAATCAAGCTGAATTAAATAAACTGTTCGAAAAATAACTGTTTACAACAAAACCTATAAACAATACGGGCTTTGGGCTTAATCGCAGGGTTTGTGTATTTTTATGATGTCCGCAAAATCTTTTGGATTTTGCTCTGGACAGGAAAAAATAAATCAAAACAAAAAGATTTTGCTATGTGCGTGGCGGAAAGCAAACGCCAGTTTGCTCCCGTACTGTTCATAGCTCAACCGTTACCCAACATTTTGAAGAATGTGGATTAAAATAAAACATGTGGCATTAGTCCTATTTATAGTTGATATTCTTCTTCTCGTAGTCAATCTTAAATATAAAGACGAAATTCCTAGTATAATTCCTGATTTAGATTACGCAAAGCTCTTTCTTTTTCTAGGAATTGTAAGTTTTATCGGTTATTTAATAATAGTAAAATTTAAAAAACAATTGATCATTGCAGTAGTTATGGCAATCATCTTTTTTTCCCTCTCAATGTTTTTCAACCTACGTTTAGCAAAAGATAATTATGACAGAATCCAATGTAACAGAGGAATATCTGAATACTCCAAATATTTTGAATTTGATTCTTGTGAAAAAATTAAAAAGCGATTTGAAGAAGACCTAGTAAATGGAGAACTCAAATATTTTCAGGATGAGTATGCTTCAGATTTAGAATTTGAAGAAAGACTAAGAGATAAGCACGACATAGAGCTTATTGGAATAAGTTGTACCCAGTTTACCTCAATGGAATGTTATAACGACTTGGTAAAGGAGTTATTCAAAGAAAAGATGTAAATGGACAACTCACTCACACGCAACTGTTGTACTGATGGACCTACCACTTATACGTGAAAACCAACTCGGGCGGAAAAAACGTTGGGTAACAATACCTATAATTCAGGCTTTGTTCGCTACCCTAAAGAATATTTCCTACTTTTATTTCAGCTTGATTTCCAAACTTGAAAATCCTATCGGATTTCCCAGCCCGAAATCATAGCCGAACCGTTGTGCTTAATATTGACAATCGATGAAACTAATCCTTAAATATAGAGCTGGTTTAAGTTCGTTAAACGAAATAGAACCTGTGTATGATAAGAATTTTAAGAAGTCTATTACTAAACTCATAGATAAAGAAAGTGATATTCATAAATATATTGGTGATGAAAGAATTTCTGTAGAATTAACAAGTTCTGCCGTTCATCTTGAGTTTGAGAGTACCTTAAATCAGATTTTCACAATAGTAACTTATAGTCTAAACAACGAACCGCAAAAGGAAGAAATCAATGCTATTGCAGAAAACACTTCAGGTCAGTTAACAGATGGTTATGGTGGAGAACCTTGGAATTTAAATACATCAAATGGAACTGTCGTAATAGATTTGATAAACTTCAAAAAGTCAGAATATTTGAACCCGATTGAAATAATTCAAATAAAATCAAAATCTATCTTAAATATTAAATCAATTTTCGCCAGTAAAAAATGCTCTAAGCATATTGAAAAAGCTGTTGAAAATGGTGATTTAGAAACTTTGGAAAAGTTTATTGATAATGGCGGTAATATCAATTGTTCTGGCAAATGGAAACAAACATTGCTCATGAAAGCAATTCAGAATAATCAAGAAGAGATTGCATTATATCTAATAGAGAGGAAAGCGGACCTGAATAAAATCGATGATGATAATGGAACAGCTTTATTAAGAGCAATAAGGAATGATTACAACCATATAATAATACAACTATTGAAAAATGGAGCAAATGTCAATTTCAAATCTACAGGACCAATCTATCACGGAATAACACCATTAATAGCGGCCTGTCAAAAAAATAATATGCAAATGATTGAACTTTTATTAGAAAAAGGTGCAGATATCAATATTTTTAGCGATAATGGGGAATCGGTCTTAACATCTGCTAATGATGTTGAAATAATTAAATTTCTGTTATCAAAAGGTGTAAATCCTGAATCTAGAAATGCGCAGAATATGAATGCTATGGAAAGTTTAAAAGAATCTATACAATGGAGCGAAGAAGAAATGAGTAATGATGAAGAATTGGGAGAATATAATGATGAAGGTACAGATGATTTTATTAATTCAAAGAAAGAAATACTGAAAATTTTAGAAGATTATACTAAGCACAACAATGTATAAAAATAATAGCGGCTGAAACGCTAAAATGAAACATTAAACATTTTAACAGAGGTCTGTATTCAAACGAAAAGTTATTGGTTATAAATCCGCTACTATTCTTATACTAGCCGTTGTGCTTCATTATGACTAACCATTAACCAATGATAAAATTCTTTAGAAAAATTAGACAAAAATTAGTCTCTGAAAATAAGTTCAGTAAGTATCTGATTTATGCAATTGGAGAAATTATTCTTGTGGTTTTAGGAATCTTGATTGCACTTCAGATTAATAATTGGAATGAAAACAATAAAAAGAGAAAATCTATCGAGCAATCCTTAATAGAAGTTCGAGAAAATTTGAGAACGGATAATCTCGAAACACCTAGAATTATCGATAGAACTGAAAACGAAATAAAAATTCAAGAAGAATTAATACAAATTCTTGAAAATAAAGCATTATTAGATTCTACTCACAATTACAAAATTGGTAAATGCAATACGCTTAATGGTATATCAATTACTGTAACTGGATATGAAAAAATTAAAGAAATTGGATTGGGTAACTTGAAAAATAAAGAATTGGAAACTGAGCTTATTTTCTATCACGAAAAGCTTAAGAAGAGATTTGAACAGCAACAAGTTTATGACCGAAATAGCTTAACAAATATGTGGTTTCCATATATACAAGCTAATTTCAAGGACTTCAGCTATCGAAATTATGCTGTTCCAAATAGTTATGAAGCCTTGAGTAGAGATAGCTAATTCTTGGTTTTGTTGAAAATAAATCTAGATACAAGGATTCCAACTTTAAACAGTTTGATGGATTTACATGATTCGTCAAAAAAGTTAATTGAATTAATAGATAGTGAGCTTAAAATTAAAAAATAACGAAAGCACAACACCGTGTATATTTAATTGCTAGGTAATTGCCTACTTGGAAAATTCCTTCGGAATTTTCTCGCGTTCGTTTTTGTTTACTAAATTGGTTGCTAGCCAACGCAACTAACCATACACAAACACGTTAGCTGCAATACCAAAAATATCTCTCTAAATGATTCTATTACTTATTATTTTGGTGGTTCTTTCAATACCATATCTAGTTTTAGGATATTTAGTGGCTAAATCATTCAGAAGAAAACAAAAGAAAAATACCACCATTTATCTAGTCATTTTACTGGCTTTAATTATACTACCAGGATTCTATTTTAGACTAATACCCGGCTCTGATCTTTTATGGAAACCAATTGATAGAATCCAAGAAAGAAAATATAACCAAGAACTAACAGGTTTTGAATTTAATGATGGTAAATTAATCTACAAATATGAATCAGAACGAGCTTTTAACGGCGATGGATATTCGATTTGGATCTACAAAATTGATGACAAAACATCTGAATATTTTAAAAGCCCACCTGACCAGTTTTTTACTCAACATCCAAGTACTAAAATAAGAAGTCATTGGAAACCTGAATTTTGGAAACGAACACCATTTGATAAAAAAGAGCAAAAGTTTTTGAACTTTGCTCACTGCTCTCTGGATGAACTGGACTTTGAATTAGAGGACTTATTAAACGAAAATGGAAATTATTACTCCTATGAATACTATATGCACAATTTTAGTGAAGGAACGGCTTATGTTGGGAATATAGATTTTTACATAATTTGCCCCAAAAGAAAACTAATGGTTAGAATAAACCATAATACGTAAAAAAGAACTGCAGCTAACAAAGAACTGAGTTAAAAGACAAGTTCTTTTAAGTTAATCGGGATACATAGTTTTCATCATAGGGCATCCCTGA
>CANMSI010000012.1 GCA_947500575.1 uncultured Flavobacteriaceae bacterium
AAAACACCTAATTACGTGCATCTAAATGCCGCTTAAAAACAAGTATTAATCTGTAGCCGTATTTTAGGACGTGACATGTTGCTAAACCAAACTTATAAATGATTCGACTTTTTTTAAAAGCTAAACATTGGCAATTATTTACTCTGATGTTGGGAATTCCTTTCATATATCAGGTATACTTCATGTCTCAAATCTGGGCATTTCAAAATCCGCCCAAACAAATTCCTAGAGAAGAAGGATTTACCCAAATTATAAATGAGCGATTCATTCAATTTGACTTTTTCTTTCCTATTATAATGCTTTGTTTTAGTCTTCTTTTTTTCGGTTGGTTTTGGTCAATAGCAATTGGACTTCAAAAAAGAATCCCTCAAGAAGTTAAAATGAAAGTGAATAAATTCAAGGTTTTCTTTTTTATCCCTCTTACTTATATCATTTTTCTAATTATTTATATGGGAGGGCTTTTTTCTGGTGTAGGAGTAAACGGATTCTCAAATAATGGCTGGATTGTTGCAATTATTTTACCACTTCATTTGTTCTCGATGTTTTGTATTTTCTATTCAATGTATTTTGTGGCGAAAACAATTAAAACTGCGGAATTACAAAAAAAAGTTGGGTTTGGCGATTTAGTAGGGGAATTTTTTCTCTTGTGGTTTTACATTATTGGGATTTGGATTATCCAACCCAAAGTGAACAAACTTTACGGAAAATAAACACTACAGCCAACAATACCTATAATTCAGGCTTGCCTCTCTCCTATTTTGAAAATCATTAACTTTAAACTAGCTTGATTTCTTAGCTCGAAAATCCTAACGGATTTCCCAGCCCGAAATCATAGCCAAACCGTTAGCTGCAAGTTTGAACGAACCGAATGATTGACAATGAGTATAAGCATAGAATCAATAAAGTAATTGACCATATTGAAAAAAATTTGGACAATGATTTTACATTGGACGAATTGGCAAAGATTTCCAATTTTTCAAAATTTCATTTCAGTAGAATATTTCAAGACGTAACTGGAGAAACGCCATTTAAATTGATTCTTCGACTTCGATTGGAAAGAGCAGCATCACTTTTGAGTAACGGAAACGATTCGATTTCTGATATTGCTCTTAAATGCGGATTTAAAAGTTTACCTGTATTCTCAAAGAATTTCAAATCTCATTTTAATGAATCAGCTACTTCGTTCAAAAAGAAAAATAGCAATTTGAATAAAGTGAATAGCACTCAAGATAAAAACAATGAAACACCTTCCGTTTACATTTGTAATCAAACGAAATCAATTAAATGGAAAGTAGCTATGAAAAACAACGAAAGCATTGAAGTAAAAGAATTACCAGACATACCCGTAATATATTTAAGACACATTGGACCTTATCAAGGGGACGCTGAATTATTTGAG
Organism: uncultured Flavobacteriaceae bacterium; assembly: GCA_947500575.1. Classification (GTDB taxonomy): domain Bacteria; phylum Bacteroidota; class Bacteroidia; order Flavobacteriales; family Flavobacteriaceae; genus CANMSI01. Next base: position 1,400 of record CANMSI010000012.1, read on the forward strand.
AGATTGTTTAGCAAACTTTTCGCTTGGGCTGGCCCTAAAGGAGTATTAGATAATGGAGACTTTCAAACTGCCATAGTTTACCACGATGACGTGAACGTTGCCGATAAAAGTAAGTTAAGAACAAGTGTTTGTCTGACTGCACCTGAAAACACCAAAGTGGACGGGGAAATTGGAAAAATGGTACTCGAAAAAGGAAAATATGTTGTGGCAAGATTTACGGTAAAAGCAGAAGAATTTCAACAAGCATGGGATTGGCTAATGGGAAAGTGGTTTCCAACAAGCGGATATCAACCTGATGACAAAGCTTGCTATGAACTTTATCCTGAAGAACCTGAAAATGGAGTTTTTAAAGTAGATATATGTGTTCCAGTTAGGAAATTATAATAGAATTGACAAAAACCAGCAGCTAACAACGTATATAGCACATTGCCAAAATTTGGCTAGCTTTAAACTCTCCCCTACCAATAAACCTCAGTTTCGACTGAATAATATATAACTACCAATATGGCGACGTGCCATATACAAAACCGTTGTGTGCAATTAAAATGAAATCGATATTATTAATTATTATGGCAGGATTTTTTAGCTTCTTTTCTTGTGAAAAAGGAAGTAACCAGAATCATTTTTGGAATTCAAGTAAGTGGAAGCGATTCGAATCGGAATTGAAAGTAGCAATTACAAACAACTTGGATTCTATTAAATCTAAATATCCTGACTTTTATGGGTATTCTATACTTCCCGGCGAACCATATAATAATGCGAATGGGTCAGTAATTGATATTAATTTAGTCGTAGCTTACAATAACCTTTCAGACATAAAAGAAGATGAAACCTATTATAAATACAGTGTTGATGAATGGCAGCATTATGATACGGATGCCCTAGAATCAATTACACCAATAATATCGGATTTGTATGAAGAGTTTAGGCAATTGTATCCTGAAAAATCTGGCTCACTTTCCACCCCAAAAGAGGAAGTGAAACTAATTAATAAGTTTCAAGGCACTATTTTATCAGTGTTAAAAGAATTAAAAAATGAGGGCTTATTTAATTTAGAAAAAAGCAGTCCATTTCTTGTCATTTGGATTTCGGATTCTGAATCAGAAATAAAATTCAAATCAGTAAAAGAATTAAATGCACAAGAAGTAATTGAAGAATTTAAATCTGAATTTTACTAAAATGCTATGGGCTTACTAGATAAAATAATCGGAAAACAAAAAAATGGAAAGTCCGATAAAAATGAGTATTCGAAAAGCATAAAGAAAAAAACGAAATTGAAAAAAATCTTATTACCAAATAGTAAAGCTCACGGATTCCCAATTCACAAAAGGCATCGAGAAAAAATCATCAACAAAATAGTTGAGATAGATGCAAAGGAATTCGTTGGTTCGTTTTTAGAATGTCATTTTATAGATTGTGAAATAAAAATTCGTTGCTCTGCCAAGTATACCTATGTTTTGACAAATAAATGCATATTCGAAAATTGTCTTATTTGGGCGCATAAAAAACAAATTGGCGGAAATTGGAATCCAAAATTCAAAAATTGTTCATTTAAAGGACGTTTTGAATTAAGGTTTGAGAGTAAATTAATCAATTGTGATTTTTCACAAGCCAAAATTAGTACAGTTGGTCTACTTGACAATAATACTCTGGATGAAATTACTGGAGTGACTTATCCAACTATTGCAATATTAGATTTGAAAAGCAATGTGTCGGAATTGGAGAATATTGAAACAACTGATAATTTTGAAGAGTTTATTTGGGCAAGTAAAAGAGATTCTGGACTAATAATTATTAACCTCGAAGAGTTTACGAGTGAACCAAAAGAATTATGGAATAAGATTAAAAATTTTGATTTTATAAAAACTGCACACAACAACATGTATAAAACATAGCTAATAAGAGCTAAACTGAATGGTTTGTGCTTATTTGCAAAGACCACCAAATTTTTAAATTTGGCTTTTAAGATTGATAAGTTAAAAACAAAATATAAAAATTCGGCTCTGTATTAATCCGAAAAGCTAGCGTCTTTTTACCCGCTACGTTTCATACACAAGACCGTTGGCAACAAGCTCAACGATGGTTCCAATTCCAAATTATATCCTATTATTCTTCATTTTTGAAATGTTATGTTTCATATCCGTTTATCCAGGTTAATCCTGGAATTTCAGCTATAAAACCTAATTTTATAATTAATTACTTATATTTGATATCAAATAATCCAGGTTAATCCTGGAATTTTTACTATGAAACATAAAAATATTTCAAGTCAATCCAACCAGTTATTATCATTCTTTAATAGTGAAAATATAAAGTGTTTTGATTATAATGACGCTAAAAATGTATTACCGAATTCTAACGAAAAGGCAATTCGTGAATTATTAGGTGATATGGTAAATAGAGGACTTCTAATGAGATTAAAAGCAGGTCTATACTATTTAATTCCATACGAAGAAGATCCAAATAATTTCATGCCTGAATGGCATTTAATACCAAAATATTTAGTTAAAAACTCTGAATATTATATTGCGTATTATTCAGCTCTACAAATACATAGTTTAATCACACAACCATCTCTAAAAGAACAAGTTGTTGTTTCAAAACAGATTAGACCCACAACCTTGACTATTCAAAACGTTGAATTTCAATTTATTTACCACAACAAAAATCATTTTTTTGGATCAAAAAAAATATGGATTGATAACTACAATAAAGTTATCTGTTCAGATTTAGAAAAGACAATAATAGACTGCCTTTTTAAACCAGACTATGCTGGAGGCATAGTAGAAATAGCAAGAGCAATATTTATTTCACGCGATAAATTGAATTTTAATCAATTACTTAACTACACAATTAAATTCAAATCACAAGCAGTAATAAAAAGGTTAGGATACTTATTAGAACTTCTAGATATCAAATGTGAAATCATAAGTCCGCTTCTATCTTTAAGATCAAATTCCTACACAATTTTAGACACAGAATTACCGAAAGAAGGTAAAAGATCTAGTCGCTGGCGAATTCAGAAAAACATTGATGAAGAAACAATTAAATCAGCTATTTATACATGATAAAACCTGGAGAGATACAGAAAAAAGCAAATGCAGAAGGAGTAAGAGATACTCAAATCGAAAAGGACTATATACTATCATGGATATTATGGGGAATATCTAAACATAATGAATTATCTAAAAATTTAGTGTTCAAAGGAGGAACAGTTTTAAAGAAAGTATATTTTGAAGATTATCGATTTTCAGAAGATTTAGATTTTACATTAATTGATGACCAATCAAATAATCAATTAAAAATATGGTTCAATGAAATATTTGAGCTTATTAAAGAAGAAACGAATATACCTCTGGAAATTATTGACCAAAATGATCATGAAGATGGAGGAATGAACTTTTACATCCAATATGTTGGACCATTAGGAGGTTTTGGTGCTAACAAAAAAGTGAAAGTCGATATTTCAAGGAGTGAAGACCTTGTATTCGAAACAGTCAATCAAGAAGTATTTCTGGCTTATTCTGATCAAGAAGATTATAAATTATTATGTTATTGTCTGGAAGAAGTTTTAGTTGAAAAATTAAGGTCTACAATTCAAAGAATGCAACCAAGAGATTTTTATGACATTTGGTACCTATTGGAAGTTCATGGAATGGACATTGATTTTTATATTCCGGAATACAAAATAAAATGTGAATCCAAGGATGTTGACCCATCAACATTTCATTCAAATTTGAAAAAAAGAATAAATCAGTACAAAGGAAGATGGGAAAAATCTATGAATGATCAAATCAAAGACTTACCCGAATTTGACACTGTGCTTCGGGAACTAAATAGGCACTTTAAGAAATTTCAAGTATAAATAAAAGCCAGTTGCCAACAACGTATATAAAAAATAGCCGTTTTTGGTGCTTAAACAAAATATAAATAATAAAATAAAGGTCAGTGATAAATTGAAAATTTAGCGCTTAAAAATCCGCTACTTTTCATATACAAGACCGTTGTACTTAATTAAAAAAATATTGTTCAATAAATTTAAATGGGGTTTTATCAATATCGCTTTAGTCTTTATGTCGGTAATTTATGCGATACCAAATATTATTGCGGATAAGGAAGAACTTACTCAGGAGTATGGTACATTAAGGAAAGTTTACCTGGAAACTTACAAATACAAACCGAGAAAATCATTCACCTACAAAGAAGCTCAAAGACTTGTTTTAATTACGTCAGACAGAATTGAAAAGACATATAAACTTTCCAATCATTATAAAATCCACTGGAAGAAGTTTTTGGCAAAAGATGCAATTGGAAAAGAACTAAGAGTTTACCTAGAGACTAACAATAGCCGAACAAATCCAATGATTGTAGAACTCGGTGGAAAACAAGTTTACGGAAAATCATCTATGCTCCCAATTTATATTTTAATAATTGCGAGTACAGTTGGACTGACTGTTTACAATTTGTACCGAGTAATTGAAAAAAATAACTAAGTACAACAAAGAACTGAGTTAAAAGACAAGTTCTTTTAAGTTAATCGGGATACATAGTTTTCATCATAGGGCATCCC
>CANMSI010000013.1 GCA_947500575.1 uncultured Flavobacteriaceae bacterium
ATCAGGGATGCCCTATGATGAAAACTATGTATCCCGATTAACTTAAAAGAACTTGTCTTTTAACTCAGTTCTTTGTTATGTGCTGGGCTTTTTTCAATTCGAATTAAATCGGTTAAATGATTGCCAATATTTGTCCTTATATATGTCAAAGTCCAGCTCAATTTTATCTATATATTCATTTTTTATTTCGTTTAATACTTTTGATGGTCTTCTAAATTCGACACAGGCGAAATATACTTCTCGAGCAGAGTCTGCTGTTTGCCTTCCAATGTTTAGATAACCGTCAGAATCTCTTAATTTTATCATTATTTTATCCTCAATTTCGCTGAGAAGTTTATAAGTGGAATTGTCTGGCATTCCATTGTTGCTATTCCCATCATATTTGATTTCCATTACTGCAATCCACGGATGAGAAGCTTTACTATCCCAGTTCAATAAATCTTTATTAATAACTGCAACCCATGGAAGTCCGTTTTTTAAAGTCGCTTCGAGTCCAGAATAACTGTCGTTTTCAGTATTATGTCTGAAACCTTTGTATTTTTCTACAAACTCTTTTTTTCGCCAGGTCAAAAAAGTCCTTAATTTTTCTAATGGAATTAAGTCAGATGTGGCATCTTTCGGGTTAATTATGTTTACATTGTCGATCGTGGTAACTGAATTTAATTCGCCGAGAGTATTATCCAAAGCGAGGTATATTCCACTTGTTATTACAGATCTATTTTCTTCACTAAAATCTTTATGAGTAATTGTAATGTCAATCTCATCTGGCAGTTGCTTATGATTAGTTGAATAAAAGTTCATTTTGCTTTCATCAAATTTATAGCCTTCCATTTCAATCCTGTATTGATTTAAGTCAGACGGCTGTTTTAGAGCAATAATTTTCCAATTATTCATTTTTGGTGCTGACTTTACCAATTCCTCAACAAATACAATGTTTTTGATTACTCCATCTGCTGTTAAAATGAATTCTGCGGTATTATCATCATACATTCCGGCGAGAAACCAAAACCCATCTTTTAATTCGTTCAGTTTTGGTCCAACCCTGTCAAAAAATACTTTGTTTACGTTTCCTTGGCCTTTTAGAACCTCATAGAATTTTTTTTCATTCTGTTCAAACCAATTCCAGAAGTCAGAGTATGAGTTTATAGGTTCCTCTTTTGTACCAAATATCGATTTTAAAAAACGCATATTTTTTTTAATAGGGATTTTATGCCTTGCACATAACGGTCTTGGCTATACCCAGTTAGGGAGAGGAACTTTTGCAGCGACTTTCTAGCTATTCAATTTGCCTAAGGGCAGTGCGAACAGTTGGGAAGTCGACCTGGCAGATAATAGTATTTAGGTATTATCAGCGTAGCAGCAAAAGTACCTGTTACTAGCTTTCGGCCTGTTTTATTTTTAAAAGTAAGGAAAAATGCTCAGTTGGTAGATCAGCCCTTATTGGGTATAGCCGTTGTTACCTGTAGTTATTTTATTCAACCATCTCCATATATCGGATTGGAAATATTTGTCTTATCTCTTCCCATTTAATAACATCCTCTTCTCCAGTCGCTAGTATTATGTCGAGTATTGTTTTATTGAATTTTGTCCGAGAAAACTCATTTCTTACTTCATTATGGGCTATGTAGATTTTATTTCTGATTTCACGATATTTTTCATAGTTCAGTTTTTTATCAAAAGTGCCTAAAATTATTATGTTTTTGTTTACATGTACTTTTCCAGAGTACTCAAATTCCTTTTCTATTGTCTTTGGCATTTGATCGTTATCTGGACTTGGAATGATGTATTTTTTCAGTTCAGTTACAATTAAACTATCCGAAACAACATTTTTTTCAATTTTTGTAATTCCATCTTCATCAACATCTATCATAACTATGTTTCTTTGCTTAATTATGATTTCTTCAGAATTATCCCTAACATTCTTGAAATAGTTATCAAACCCATATTCTAGTTCAATCACTTTATAATCGGGTTCAAGTTCTTTTTTACAAGAAATTGTAGTTAAGATGAGAATAAGCACAAATATTTTCGGAGCAAATTTTGTCATAATTACAGGTAACGGTCTCGGCTATGATTTCGGGCTGGGAAATCCGGTAGGATTTTTCAGTTTAGAAATCAAGCTGAATTAAAAGTAGGAATTTTTCTTTGGGTTCACTAACAAAGCCTGAATTATAGGTATTGTTAGCACAAGTGTTTTCTAATAATTAGCCCTCAATAATGAATAGTCCCTATCCGTTAAGTAAAATGCATTTTTAGATTCCCAGAATTTAGGATTTAACTTAAAATCGGAAGTAGGTAAAAAAACAGATTCAAAATGTCTGTCATCTTTTATTTTACATTTACATAATTCTGCTGTTATTGCTGTTGCAGAAATTGTTACCTTTTCGTTAAGTAATTTATTCCATTTATTCCTTTTCTTAATTACCTGTATGACCTTGGAATTTTTCTTTAAAAAATCTCTAAATTCTTTTTGTTTTTTTTCGAATGCTTTGGTGAATTCAAATTGTGAATCTTCAGTATGAGTATAAAATCGTGACTCTTTTCCAATGCAACAAGCATCATAAGAATTGCTTGGGTAAAAAAGCTTTAAAAATAAAGGATAAAAATCAAATTCGTACTTTTTATTGACTTTATTCGATTCAGTAATCCAATAGAAAATGTCTTTTGGATGCATGTCATCTTTTCTGTCAATTTCAATAATTATTGCAACAAATTCTTTTTGTGTCAGATTTTGGGAGAAACCACTAACACACAAAAGAAGTAGGAATGCTAGAGATATTCTTTTCATTTCAGATGAATCTTTTTATCATATTTGTGCTAACGGTTAGGCTATGATTTCGTTTTGGGTTGGCAGTTTTGTGCTTTGGCTCGCGCCGAATCGAACCGCAAACTAGCTGAGGCGCGTCGGGCTGCTAGCAAAACTGCTGAGCTAAAAATGGTCAAGCCGTTTGTTGTTCTAAAATTAAACTATTTTTTGAAGCCAATACGTAGGACAAAATGAATTATAGCCAATGTTATGTGCTGGCATTTATTTCAGTTTTTAATTTATTCCCGTAATTCAGATTCTCAAAGAAACTCAATTGCCTTTCGAATAGATAACCGTTTGCAATAAAGTCCATCTCGTATTCTGCCGTATTTATAATCAATTTCATTTGGTCAATCGAATATTCGTGAGGTCTAAATCTAAAGTATCGAGCGTATAATTTTGAAACTCCAAGCTTTAATAAAATCCACATTGGTGAAAGAAAAAATGGGTCAATCGTTTCTTTTCCCTTTGAAATTGTAATTCTAATTATGCTTTCTTTCGGGATTGGAATTGCAGTCAGCTTATTCGAATAATTCGCACGTAATAAAATTCCGCCAGCCCGCTTTTCAAAGTTGCATTTTGAATCCAGTTTCAAATTTTCAGATTCAGGATTTTTGGTTTTAAATGATTTCAGATAAAATCCAGCACTTCCGATTGCTTTCGGTTTTCGAAAGTCAATTTCCACTGGTTTTCCAATCTGTTTTATAATTGCTTTTTCGGTCATTAAATTCTAATGCGAGCGTTTTTTTAGCTTGCACATAACGGTCTCGGCTATGATTTCGGGCTGGGAAATCCGATAGGATTTTCAAGCAAAGAAATCAAGCTGAAATAAAAGTAGGAATTT
>CANMSI010000014.1 GCA_947500575.1 uncultured Flavobacteriaceae bacterium
TATAACGTCTCACATATCCATCATTTTTATACATATACATTTGGTTTTTGTATACATATTTCAGGACGGGTCAAAATTATTGCCAACGGTGAGGCTATGATTAGTGTGGGGCGGTGATTTACGATTATCATTGCGCCACAGCTAGTAGCCAAATCTTTTTGTTTTGTTATATTTTTTGTCCAAAAGCAAAATCCTAAAGATTTTGCGACCTCATAAATATACACAGACCTTGGCATAAAAACATAAACCCCACATTAATTATAGGTATTGTTATCTTCTGTAGCGACACATAGGAGTAAGCACGAAACTTCACGTTTCTATTTTTCTTCGTCCGAGTGAAGTCCATCTGCAAAAACTAGTTATTTCAGTTCGAGTAGAAAGTCCTTTGTTTACTTTATTAAAAGTTTTCAGTAATAAAGTGTCATATTTAAAAGATTTTGGTAACTAAAATAGTAGAGATAAGATTTATCAATGAAAAAAGAACAGGAAACCATATTTCTAAAAGCTCTAGAATTAAATCAAGAAAAGCTATTTAGAATTTGCTCGATTTATTCTAAAGATAATGAAGATGCCAAAGACCTTTTTCAAGAAGTTTTGGTTCATATTTGGAGGTCGATGAGCACATTTAAAGCTAATTCCAGAATTGGAACTTGGATGTTTAGAGTTGCCTTAAATGTTTGCCTCCGATTTAAATCTAAACATACTAAGAATCAAAATGGGTTCATAAGATTAGATAGTATCACTATTGCCAATTTTGGTTATGAAGAAAATAGCGAAGGCGAAAATGAAAAACTCAATAGTTTGAGAAAATGTGTGAAAGAATTGAATGAAGCAGATAAGGCTATAGTTGCACTTTACTTGGAGGGTATAGCTTACAAAGAAATTTCAAGTATTCTAGGATTATCTGAAAACCACATAGCTGTAAAAATCAAGCGAATCAAATCAAAATTGTTGAACTGTATAAATAGTAGATTATGATAGAGGATGAATTAATTAAAATATGGCAATCATCTAGTAATCAAGAACGAGTAAAATTTGAGAAATCTAAGCTGATGATTGAGTTACAATCAAGTTTAGACAATCTAAATAAATGGTGGAAATTTGCAGTAAGAGTAGAGGTCGTTGCTGCATTCATCGCGATTCCAATCTTTGCCTTTATAACGTATTGGATTCCTTTTATTACTTCCAAAATTGCATCGGTTTTAATAATAATCTATGTTGTTTTTGTAATAACTCGATTAACTAGCATAAAAAAATTAAAACCAATGGATTTGGAAGACAATTACCTAATGTACCTCAAAAAGTCTAAAAAGTACCTTGAAGCCCAAGGAAGGCTTATTGAAACTTACAAATACTGGGGTGCATTGCCTCTGTATCCTATAATATTTCTCTTTGTATTTGATTTTTGGGAAATACCATCAAAACGTGTTTTAATAGTTATACTTTTTTTAAATATGGTAGGCATGCACATTTACGCATACATTATTCAGAAAAGAAAAGTAAAAAAAGAAATTAAACCACGAATTAAGAGGTTGGATGTAGTGATTCAAAGTTTAAAGGAATAAATCTATCTGTATTATTCCATTAATAATTTTTGAGCTATTGAAGATAACGGTTAGGCTATGATTAGTGTGGGGCGGTGATTTACGATTTCCGTTGCGCCACAGCTCGTAGCCAAATCTTTTTGTTTTGTTTTATTTTTTTTGTCTAAAGCAAAATCCTAAAGATTTTGCGACCTCATAAATATACATAGACCTTGGCGTAAGAACCCAAACCCCACATTAATTATAGGCATTGTTGGGCTTCGTTTTATTTCGGCAACTTTTCTCGTATGTCTATATCAGGAAAGGTAAGATTACAATATTGAATAAAATCGGAGTTTGTACTTTTTCCGTTTAATGAACTTAGAACACTTTTCAATGAATCTTCTGTAAATTTTAAAACACCCTCTTTGGACTTTAAAAGTTCAATCCACGGTAGAATTTTAGTATCGATAAAGCTTATGATTTTATTAAATTTAAGTTCATCTATTTTGTCAATATTACAATAGTGATTATGTCTTAATCTCGATTCGTTGGCATGTACATCTTCTTTCTCTATGACATCACCATATATTTGAATTACCTTTTGCAACTTTGGATTATTTGTATATTTTTCATTAAAAATAACCGTGTGACCTAATAAATATCCATTCGTAATTTTGGAATTAGATTTTGATAATTTTTGTTTAATTACTTCGATTGAATAAAAGTTTGGTAATATTTCAAGTGTAATATTTCTACCGGTAGTATTCGATTTACTTGACCAAAAACAAATTTCAACTTTTAGTAATTCATCTTTGTAAACAATTTTTGGTTTAGAGCGAGAATACTTAAAACCTTTTTTTACATAATGATTACCTATTTCATCACATACCGCTTGAAAAATATCTTTACTTGGCCTATTCTCGTTGTATTCTAAAAGAATTTTATTATCTGTCCAACTATTATTATTCGTTTTACTAAGGTCTTTTAAACCATCTATTTTCTTAACATCACAACCAAAAACAAAAACTCTATATCTTGTGTCATTCTCGGCATAGAGGATTGAATCTTGTTCAAATCTAATGTGGTTGCTTTTTAAAATATCAGTTAGCTCTGTAAATGATTCTTTGGATTTTAAAATACCAATACAATGCCTTCTTAATAGTTTGTCTGATTTGATTCTTTTATAGAAGGCAACAACTGCTTCAGTTTCGGTCTTAAATTTTTGAATACTTTCCATAGTTCCACGTTCGTTGTAGCCTATGTGAAATTTTTCATCTGTACATTTAAGTCCAAATCCGTTTGACAATTGTAATTCAGTTCCATCCGCAGTCAAAGTAAATTTCTGATAGCAATTTTCAGTCATGAAATTAACCAAATCGTTAATTGTTCGCATTTTGATATTTTCTTTTTTAAATGTCACGTCCTAAAATACGGCTACAGATTAATACTTGTTTTTAAGCGGCATTTAGATGCACGTAATTAGG
>CANMSI010000016.1 GCA_947500575.1 uncultured Flavobacteriaceae bacterium
TCAGGGATGCCCTATGATGAAAACTATGTATCCCGATTAACTTAAAAGAACTTGTCTTTTAACTCAGTTCTTTGTTGCCTGCAGTTATTTTTTAGTCAGTTTTGCATTCCGCCATATCTTCTTTTTATTGAGACATTCGTCATCATAGTTAATCAGCTGAAATAAATAATTTCCGAAATACTTTGGTTTAAGTTTTAACAAGTCTGCTTGTTCCATTTCCGATTGGATTTCCAAAAAGCTTTTACCAGTTTTTATGAAGTCAATAAGTCTGTTTACTTTGCTCAAATCAGGTTCATCGTCTATTTGCAACTCCATATTGTAAATAGATTCTCTTGTCGGAATTTGATAATCATTAAATTCTTCCAACAATTTTGGGTTTTGTTCAATTACCTTTTGTAATTCAGAATATTGACTCTTGTTAAGTTCTGAAACAAAAGTTTCACTACAACTTTCATAACTAAAGGATTTTTTAAACTTTGAGTTCAGAAATCTTTTCGTGACAATTATTCGGTCTTTAATTCGGTCACCAATTTTATTTTCTCCGAGCGCTGGGTAGCTTTCATCGTAATATTGGTCAACAATAGTTTCAATTCTGTAAATTCCTTTTGAATAAGAATTTACCCAATTTCCGACTTGAAGTTGGTTTGATTTTTCTCTTTTAAAAAGTTTGTCAAATATTGTCAATTTCTGTCGGTTTTAATTGCAGGCAACGGTTCGGCTATGATTTCGGGCTGGGAAATCTGATAGGATTTTTGAGCTTAGAAATCAAGCTAGTTTAAATTTAATGATTTTAAAAATAGGAGAGAAGCAAGCCTGAATTATAGGTATTGTTAGCTGTAGTTATTTTCTAGTCCAAGTTTTTCCAAGAGGTTGATAAATCCGTTCCAAATACACCATCCGTCAATCAATTTAATATTTTCAGAATTCTTCGAAATTGTCAAATTGTAAGTGTCGAAAGTAGTGCAATAACCACCAGATGTAAGTTCCCGAAGTTCAATTTCAAATTCTCTGACCAGTTCGAACTGAGTATTAGAAAGCACTATTTCAGTTTCTTCAATTTTTGCTAAATATCGCTCATCCGTTCGAATTATTTCTAGTCTGGTATTTTCAGAATGAAAACAACCATGAGATTGAAAGTCAATTTTCAATTTTTCATAAGGTTTTAATTGGTCAATTAACAAACTATTCGTCACCAATTCATAATCTATATTGTCAATACAAAGAGTAATTTCTTGTGTTTTGTTTTTAATTTCAAATTCAAATGTTTCTTCTATGTCATAAATCGATTTGAATCTGAATGAATATTTTCCAAAAGGTAAATCCTCAAATTTTGCTTCTCCACTAATAAAATCAATGGTATCATTTTTAATACGAACATCATTTTGATATAATTGAAGTGGTAAAGACATAAAATTATTATCCGGATATTTACAATACCGTCCAGTTACCGACAACGTTCCTGTTTTCAGGTTTTTGTCCATCTGACAACTGAAAAGGAAGCCTATAACCAAAAATGTTATAAAATATCTCATATGATTTTTATAATTACAGCTAACGTGTTCGTGTATGATTTGTGCGGAATCAGACAAAGTCAGATTCAGATGCAAATCAGATGTTTGTCTAAAGATATAATATTTAATTAATGTTCAGTTGAGCATGAATTATACACGTTGTTGTACACTGGCTTTTCGTAATTTGAAAAGATAGAATGCACTAACTCCGAGTCCAACTAATCCACCAAGATAGCTGAAATTGTGTATACTTCCAGCTGTTACAAAAGCTTTACTATCATCGAGACTTGAAATAAATTTTTCGTCCATTGCCATATCATTGATAAATAATTTCCCGACAACTAATCCAATTAAGCCAAAAATAATGGCGATACACAAAGTCAATATAATTGCCTTAAACACTATTTTCATTTTGTTTGCGAAATTTGAAAAGAAAATAGTAATTGTTCCCAATATTAAGCCTATCAATGCACCAAACCACCAAGTTGACAAAACACCTATAAAATGAGCTTTTCCAGCATCATTGTTAGTAAATGCTCCATCATAGAATATAAACTGGTCGAATTTAAACTTTGTGAAGTATTCAGATGATATTGAGTAAGTAAATTGATTATGCACATAACCATATAGCGAAGCAATAATTATAGAAATTAAAACAACAATTGTTAAAAGTCCGATTTTATTAATCATAAGCTATTCTGGCTTGTGTACAACGGTCTTGTGTATGAAACGTAGCGTATAAAAAGACACTAATTTTTTTGGTTTAACACAGAGCTGAATTTTTATATTTTGTTTTTAACTTATCAATCTTAAAAGCCAAATTAAAAATTTGGCGGTCCCAGCAGATAAAACACAAATCTTTCGATTAAACACTAAATTAGCTATGTTTTATACACCGTGTTGTGTTTTCGTTTTTTATTAGTCTAATTCTTTTCCATCTATCCATTCTTTTTGACTGATATAGTCTTTCCATTTTAATTCAAAACTGCCATATCCAAATTTCCAATCTAACCAACCATTTGCTTCTTTGTAGTAATCTATAATTCCACCAATTTTGAATTTTTCATTATCACATTCACTTGTCAGAATTAAGAACCCATTTTTGAATAATTCATAATTAAATTCAATTTCCCCAGAATCAAGCTTGTTTTTTTTGTTAATATTTGTACTGTCAATTATTAATTCCTCATTAGTTATCTTTTCAAATATCAATTCACATTTTCCTATTATGATTGCTTCGTATATTTTATTCTCGGTGTAATTTTCAAGTTTAGCCCAATCAATTTCAAAAATTATTTTATCGTCATTTTTACGAATTATATTTTCGATATGTGAATCATGAAAACCCACTCTATTTAAATCTCGAGATATAGTTTCTGTCATTTTTTTGCGAGTTATTGAAATGTCACGTCCTAAAATACGGCTACAGATTAATACTTGTTTTTAAGCGGCATTTAGATGCACGTAATTAGGTGTT
>CANMSI010000017.1 GCA_947500575.1 uncultured Flavobacteriaceae bacterium
GTTTGATTTTCGGATCAGACATTTAGATACATATAATAATTAAGACGAAGGATTTAATAAAGATGGGCTGGGTTTAGAATTTTTTTAATTGATTGGAATATTATATAACGATCAACGATGAAGAGTTTGATCCTGGCTCAGGATGAACGCTAGCGGCAGGCCTAACACATGCAAGTCGAGGGGTAACATTTGTGCTTGCACAAGATGACGACCGGCGCACGGGTGCGCAACGCGTATAGAACCTACCTCTTACTGGAGAATAGCCCAGAGAAATTTGGATTAATGCTCCATGGTATATTTAGAAGGCATCTTTTAGATATTAAAGGTTACGGTAAGAGATGGCTATGCGTCCCATTAGTTAGTTGGTAAGGTAACGGCTTACCAAGGCAGCGATGGGTAGGGGCCCTGAGAGGGGGATCCCCCACACTGGTACTGAGACACGGACCAGACTCCTACGGGAGGCAGCAGTGAGGAATATTGGACAATGGGCGAGAGCCTGATCCAGCCATGCCGCGTGTAGGAAGACTGCCCTATGGGTTGTAAACTACTTTTATACGGGAAGAAAAAAGGGTACGTGTACCCTACTGACGGTACCGTAAGAATAAGGACCGGCTAACTCCGTGCCAGCAGCCGCGGTAATACGGAGGGTCCGAGCGTTATCCGGAATTATTGGGTTTAAAGGGTCCGTAGGCGGGCCGTTAAGTCAGAGGTGAAATACTGCAGCTCAACTGTAGAGGTGCCTTTGATACTGACGGTCTTGAGTTATATTGAAGTGGGCGGAATATGTAGTGTAGCGGTGAAATGCATAGATATTACATAGAACACCGATTGCGAAGGCAGCTCACTAAGTATATACTGACGCTGATGGACGAAAGCGTGGGGAGCGAACAGGATTAGATACCCTGGTAGTCCACGCCGTAAACGATGGATACTAGCTGTCCGGTCTTCGGACTGGGCGGCCAAGCGAAAGTGATAAGTATCCCACCTGGGGAGTACGTTCGCAAGAATGAAACTCAAAGGAATTGACGGGGGCCCGCACAAGCGGTGGAGCATGTGGTTTAATTCGATGATACGCGAGGAACCTTACCAGGGCTTAAATGTAGATTGACAGGTTTAGAGATAGACTTTTCTTCGGACAATTTACAAGGTGCTGCAT
The DNA here is from genome assembly GCA_947500575.1 of uncultured Flavobacteriaceae bacterium. GTDB lineage: Bacteria > Bacteroidota > Bacteroidia > Flavobacteriales > Flavobacteriaceae > CANMSI01. The sequence continues at coordinate 1,157 of CANMSI010000017.1, forward strand.
GGTTGTCGTCAGCTCGTGCCGTGAGGTGTCAGGTTAAGTCCTATAACGAGCGCAACCCCTGCCGTTAGTTGCCAGCATTTAAAGATGGGGACTCTAACGGGACTGCCGGTGCAAACCGCGAGGAAGGTGGGGACGACGTCAAATCATCACGGCCCTTACGTCCTGGGCTACACACGTGCTACAATGGCCGGTACAGAGAGTTGCCACATCGCAAGATGGAGCGGATCTTTTAAAACCGGTCACAGTTCGGATCGGGGTCTGCAACTCGACCCCGTGAAGCTGGAATCGCTAGTAATCGGATATCAGCCATGATCCGGTGAATACGTTCCCGGGCCTTGTACACACCGCCCGTCAAGCCATGGAAGCCGGGAGTGCCTGAAGTCCGTCACCGTAAGGAGCGGCCTAGGGCAAAATCGGTAACTAGGGCTAAGTCGTAACAAGGTAGCCGTACCGGAAGGTGCGGCTGGAACACCTCCTTTCTAGAGTGGCTTAAATGCCAACGATATTGATTAGGGAAGTTCAAACATTAAGAAGGTCCATTTATAATTGGGTCCTTTCGTCTTAAAGCTGTCTGTTAATAATATTAGATCAGTTATATAATCATTTAACTGAGATGCAGTCTCATAGCTCAGCTGGTTAGAGCGCTACACTGATAATGTAGAGGTCGGCAGTTCGAGTCTGCCTGAGACTACTGTAAGAAGTAGTATCAAGGTAATAGTGAGACTACAACGTTCATTAAGAATATATTGAAGGAAATTTTAGAAGTTGGGATGCTGAATCCTTTTGGAATTTGGAGTTTTAGATTCTAAGGTTTCAAATGGGGGATTAGCTCAGCTGGCTAGAGCGCCTGCCTTGCACGCAGGAGGTCATCGGTTCGACTCCGATATTCTCCAC
>CANMSI010000018.1 GCA_947500575.1 uncultured Flavobacteriaceae bacterium
CAGGGATGCCCTATGATGAAAACTATGTATCCCGATTAACTTAAAAGAACTTGTCTTTTAACTCAGTTCTTTGTTGTGTGTTCGTTGTTCTTTATTCGGTTTTATGGATTTTTATTAAACAAAATTTAAACTCACTATTATTTAATTCGGAATATTCTTTCCAAATAATTGGATAGTCATTTTTTAGTTCAAGTTTATATGATTTGTCGCCGCTATAAGTCCAATGTTTTTTATTTTGATTTATGTATTTCCAAATGTTATCTTCTTTTATGTATTTCGAGTTGTCTATTTTTGAATAATTCCAACCTTTATATTCTTTTTTAATCACACTATTTTGGTGACAAGTAAAATGCTTGTCAAAAGTTTCTTTTTCTCCAACGTTGTTTTTGATATAATTATCTTCATTGGTTAGAATAAAGATAATTCCAAAATCGCTGTTTTCTTTTTTCGATAGATACTGTTCAATTCGGTAAATATCTTTCCTGAAACTATAACGACCAATGTCGGTTGCTCCGTGATTAGTCAAATTATAAGATTCTCCGTTAAATTCAGTTTTGAGTTTTTTGGTTTTATATTTTAATTCAATCGGTATGGTTTTTCCGTTTTCGTCAGAAATAATAATATCAATTGGCGCCCTTACAATTGATTTATTTCCATAAATATCAATCATATCAATATTTATTGGTTTTTCAAGTCGAATTTCCAATTCTGGATATAGTTCTTTGATTATAAAACCCAATGAAAGTTTTAAATCATCCTCAGAGTGAAAAATTCCTCTTTCTTTTTGAAGTTTTAAAATTGAATTTTCAAAAAAGTTTCTCATTTAGTCGGATTCTCCGCAATGACACACAACGGTCTCGGCTATGATTTCGGGCTGGGAAATCCGATAGGATTTTCGAGCTAAGAAATCAAGCGTATTAAAAGTAGGTTTTTTCTTTTGGCTAACCAACAAAGCCTGAATTATAGGTATTGTTGTGCACTGTTATTTTTATGTCAACATCCGCAATAATTTTTCACTAGCGTATTAGCGCCGGTTTCCTTTATTTCATAATAACAGCCCACACCATCGTCGGTTGGTCTAAATTTTGATTTGTCCGAATTCCAACTATGTTCAATATCCATCGGTGAACTCTGAAAAATCAACTCAATCCATTGAATTAGACTTTGTCTGTCAGTTTTAGGAAGAACTATTGAAATGGAAGTTCCGCCTCCTTCTTTGCATTGCTCTAGCGAGTAGTTAATTCCATTTTCAAAATCTTGGTTAAATGAGCAAATACTAAAATCTGGATAGTCATAATGAATTACTTCTCTTTTTTTTGCGATTGAGTCGTAGTTCCGATTCAGATATAGATAGACAACATCTTCAGTATACCTCGTCCGCTTCATTTCCAATTTAAGTTCGTCCACATTCGGCTTCGCAATTTTAAAGTCTTGCGAAAAAATCAAGATTGGAAACATAGATAATATGACGATTAAGATATTTTTCATAATAGTGCACAACGGTTCGGCTATGATTTCGGGCTGGGAAATCCGGTAGGATTTTCGAGCTAAGAAATCGAGCGTATTAAAAGTAGGAATTTTTCTTTGGGTTAACCAGTTAAGCCTGAATTATAGCCATCTTAAGTTTGTTTCTGATTAGATTGTATTTATAAATCAGAAAGAACAAAAGAGAGGATTAAGG
>CANMSI010000019.1 GCA_947500575.1 uncultured Flavobacteriaceae bacterium
TTGGCCTTAATCCTCTCTTTTGTTCTTTCTGATTTATAAATACAATCTAATCAGAAACAAACTTAAGATGGCTATAAGTAATTGCTTGTTTTCGCCTACTTTGGAAATTCCTGCGGAATTTCCAACTTGGTGTGTACTTGCAAAATTTATTTCTAAACCACGCAACTACTCATAGCCGAGACCGTTAGCCTACATTTAATCAAATGACAGATATACAGGAAATTTTAAGTCGAATTCTTCATTCTGGCCGTTTGCTTGAAATAAATTTCTATCAAATAAATGACAACTTTTTTGAGCTAATGGAGGAGGGATTTTGGATTATAGACGGTGGAGTTGAATTGAAATTTCCTGGCGGAATTGTGTCTGCTTCTTGGGACTCAGAATTGGAAACGTATGTAATAAAAAATGATTCTGTAAAAAATATTTATAATCAAGATAATCTATTCCAACTAGAAAGTGAAAACATTAAAGGTCTGAAAAAATTTGTCGGACTAAATGTTAGTGGACTAAACTTTAAAAGTTTGGAATTTGAATATCTCATTGACTATACCATGCGAACAGCTAAAGAACAACGTTATGTTGAATTGATTATTGATTTTGAAAACAAGTCACAACTTCAAATAGCCTTCGTTGATTTTATGCTTGAAGAAAATGAACCTCCAAAGGAGTTTTCGTTTGACCTAAACACAAATTTGTTAGTATCTACTAAAAGTGTATTGGAAATAAAAACGTAGGCTAACAAAGGCTATAATTCAGGCTTTGTTAGTGAACCCAAAGAAAAATTCCTACTTTTAATACGCTCGATTTCTTAGCTCGAAAATCCTATCGGATTTCCCAGCCCGAAATCATAGCCGAACCGTTGCCATTAATACGAGATGAACATAAATTATCAACTTACAAATTCGGATTTTTTAGCTTACCAACTTTATACTTCTTCGAAATCCGAACTGCATAAAAAAAGACGATTTCGTTCTCGAATAATCATTCCAATAATTTATATTCTATTTGGACTTTATTTAGCGAATAAAAATGAAGACAACGGAATTGGAATCCTATTCGCCGGAATCGGAATTTTATGGTTTGCTTTTTATCCAATGTATGCTAAATGGAGATATAAAAGGCATTTTACAAAACACGTTGAGGAAAACTATAAAAATCGGATTAACAAACCTGTGGAAATTAACTTTGATGAAAATTCTGTAAACGCCAAGGACTTCACATCTGAAAGTAAAATAAACGGAACTGAACTCAAGGAATTGATTGAAACAAAAGACCATTTCTTTATAAAACTGGCAACTGATTTGTCGCTAATCGTACCAAAGCACTCAATTCAAGATCAAATGGAATTCAAAAAACGAGTGATCGGATTAGGTGCGGAATATGTCGACGAAAGGAATTGGGAATGGAAATAAAAAGTACTAATGGCAACAACGGCTATAATTCATTGCGGCGGAATTTCCTAAACGGAAATTCTTATCTTGCAATGATGGCTTGGTTCTATCGGAATGTCCTAGCGGACAATTCCGCAACGAAACCATAGCCCAACCGTTGTAATGCATTTTGACCCGTCCTGAAATATGTATACAAAAACCAAATGTATATGTATAAAAATGATGGATATGTGAGACGTTAT
>CANMSI010000020.1 GCA_947500575.1 uncultured Flavobacteriaceae bacterium
TGTCACGTCCTAAAATACGGCTACAGATTAATACTTGTTTTTAAGCGGCATTTAGATGCACGTAATTAGGTGTTTTATAATCTAAAGATAAATGCAATCTTTTAGAGTTGTATAATTTGATTGCATTTTTGGCAGCTTTTTTAGCGTGAACCACACTAAAAAAGGTTTGGTCAAGATAAAATTCATCTTTCAAAATTCCGTTAACACGCTCTGCTATAGCATTTTCGTAGCAATGATTGTCTTCAGTCATACTAATGTCTATCTTTTTTCTTTTGAGTTCATTAGTGTATACATTGCTACAATATTGGATGCCTCTATCTGAATGGTGAATCAGTTTTCGTGTTAGCTTGTTATGGTATAAGGCCTTTTTAAAGGCCCTTACGCATCCTGTAAGTTCTAAACTGTCACTAAGGTCATAGCCAACGATTTTGCGCGAGTACAAGTCTGTAATCAGGGCCAGGTAGCAGAATCCTTTTATGGTTCTGATATAGGTGATATCGGATGCCCAAACTTGATTAGGTCTGTTTATTTTCAACTCTTTTATAATGTTGCCGTATTTGTAAAAACGGTGATAAGAGTTGGTTGTTCTAGAAGAATATTTTTTTCTTCTAACGAGCAGCCCGTTTTCTCTTAGTATACGAAATAGCCTATCTCTACCAATTTTTATGCTGTTTTTTTGAAATTCATTTTTCAATGATTTCATGAGTTTTCTAGTGCCTTCTCTAGTTAGGGTTCTTCTACTTTTTTTGACTAGTTCAACGACCTTTTGTTCTATCTGCTTTTTGATAACAAAACGTTTTTGGTATTTGTAATAGGCATCTCTTTTTAAGGAGAATGCATCACAAATAATCTCAATAGAGAAGGGTCTGTCTCGTCGATTTATAGTTGCTACATTCATTAGGGCTCGATGTTTAGCTTTTTTTTTAATTCTTCAACATCTTTATAGCCTAAGTCTTGGGCCGCTATTTCAAGATAACTGTCATTGACCAGCTTCTCTAGGTCCTTTTTAATAAGAAGGTCTTTGAGTTGTTTTAGCTCTTTTTGAAGGGCTTTGATACGGGATAATTCATCGTCTGTTTGCACGGTTACACGGGTGTTCATTAGGTCTGTACGATTGTACTTTTTAATCCATCCATTGATTGTACTGGATTGTACTCCGTAAGTTAATGCAATTTGTCTTTTGGAATGGTTTCCTTTGGTAAGTTCTGCTAAGACTTTTAGTTTAAAGCTCTCGCTATAACGTCTCACATATCCATCATTTTTATACATATACATTTG
>CANMSI010000021.1 GCA_947500575.1 uncultured Flavobacteriaceae bacterium
TTGGATTATCCAACCCAAAGTGAACAAACTTTACGGAAAATAAACACTACAGCCAACAATACCTATAATTCAGGCTTTGTTAGTGAACCCAAAGAAAAATTCCTACTTTTAGTACGCTCGATTTCTTAGCTCGAAAATCCTATCGGATTTCCCAGCCCGAAATCATAGCCGAACCGTTAGCCACAAGTTTAACAAGAATCTATGAAAACTGGAATTATTACAACCATATTAATTCTTTTTTGCTGTCTAGTTTATGGACAAAATATTGGTGATGGAAAAATCAATTGGAATGAAGACAGAAAACTTGAATTATCCGATTTTAAGATAAGAACCAATTCAAAATCTATTGAACCAGTTCTTAGCCAATTCATTTTACAAACGAACTCTATAAGTAATTTTGAGTTCTTTAAACGGAATTTCAACAATAAGGTAGAAAACATTTTCTTGGGCAATGCCTCGTGGATAGACACCACAAAAATTCAACAGCTTGATAGACAATTAGAATTCCAGCAGATACAGTTTGACATTTGCGAAATACAAGCAAGAAAAATGAGAAAAGGAATGTTATTGAATAAAAAAAAGCTGCGTTCTAAAGGTAATTTCATGAGTCAAATGATGAACGATTTAATGACTGAGTTCAGTGAAAGAAGACTTGAGTTGATTGAACAAACCAAAAACTGGACTGACCAAAATAAAATTGATGAATGGAAGAGAAAAATAAGGTTTGAACTGGATGAACTTTCTGAATTCAATTATCTGAATGATAAAAAAATAAAAAAAACCAGTGGCTAACAATACCTATAATTCAGGCTTTGCTAGTCAACTCAAAAGAATATTTCCTACTTTTATTTAAGCTTGATTTCTAAACTTGAAAATCCTACCGGATTTCCCAGCCCGAAATCATAGCCGAACCGTTGTACCACATTTTGACCCGTCCTGAAATATGTATACAAAAACCAAATGTATATGTATAAAAATGATGGATATGTGAGACGTTAT
>CANMSI010000022.1 GCA_947500575.1 uncultured Flavobacteriaceae bacterium
ATGCGTCCAAGGGTTTTAAGCAATACCTTAAGTTATTGGGGGAAGAAGATCTAGTGGTCATGGAAGCTACAGGATATTACCATTATTTATTGGCACAGTTCCTTTATGGTTCAGGTATCAAGGTGTCCGTTGTAAACCCATTATCGGTAAAGCGGTTTAGACAAATGAAACTTTCCAAGATAAAGACCGATAAGAGTGATGCGATGGCCATACGGGATTATGGCCGTGTCAATGAAGTTCCGCTCTATGATGGCAAAGGAAAGGACCATGCCGAGAGCCTTCAGTTATTGGCCTTAATGGACATCTACCTAAAACAGCGTACTCAAGTCAAGAATAAGCTTCACGGGGAAAAGGTGCTGGGTGTACCTTCAAAAGAGGTGTACAGTTCATTGAAACGCATGTTAAAGGTTTTGGACCGAGAGTTGTGTTCACTTAATGAGCGATTGCTCTGCTTGGTCAAAGAGACCCAGCAACAACAACTTAGCAATTTAAAGAGCATACCTGGGTTGGGAGATAAGACCGTTGCATTATTGATTGTTCTGACAGAAGGCTTTACCAAGTTCGATAATGCAGGCCAACTGTGCAATTATGCTGGTATCACCCCAACAATACGACGTTCTGGAAGTAGCGTCAGAGGTAAGAGCAGAATTAGTAAGGTGGGCAATAGAAAATTACGAAACTTATTGTTTTTATGTGCTTTTTCGGCCTGTAAACACAACAAACCTTGCCGGGAACTTTACGAACGGATAACAGCTAAGGGGAAAAGCAAAAAACTGGCACTAATAGCAGTGTCTAACAAACTTTTAAAACAAGCATTTGCCATTGCAAAATCAGGGATGCCCTATGATGAAAACTATGTATCCCGATTAACTTAAAAGAACTTGTCTTTTAACTCAGTTCTTTGTT
>CANMSI010000023.1 GCA_947500575.1 uncultured Flavobacteriaceae bacterium
AATATCCTATCAGATATTAAGCCCTCTCGTATTCCTTTAATTTAAAATTTATTCATGTGTTATTCAAAGTATTTATACCTGTAGTAAATACAAATACTCTGTCCCAATATGTCAATGAACGTTTCTCAAAATCTCAGTATCGGAGTAAGCAAAAGCTTGCTCCTCTAACTGCAATTTTGAAAATGCATTAAAAGAATCTCTTTCTAATAATTAATAAAAGCAAGCTCTTATTAATTCCTATCCGTCGATTCTACTTTTAAAGCATTTATCGTGGAGAATATCGGAGTCGAACCGATGACCTCCTGCGTGCAAGGCAGGCGCTCTAGCCAGCTGAGCTAATCCCCCAT
>CANMSI010000024.1 GCA_947500575.1 uncultured Flavobacteriaceae bacterium
CCATTGGTTCTTGCTCGTAAATAATACTGCGTACCACTCGTTAAAGTAACGGAAGTCGATGTATTTCCTGTACTGGTCCCTGTGGCAGTCGTTTGCCAATACCATGTAACATTACTCGTGGGATTAGGATTGCTTCTTGTTAATACCGTAGTACCACAATTATTTGTAATGGTTGGTGACAAAGGGGCACTGGGGGAATAATCTATGCTGTAGTTTACACTAGATGAATTAGTACTCCAGCAACCTGTGCTATTGTTTCTTGCTCTTAAGTATTGCGTAGATCCATTTATTTTCGTTATTGTACTACTAGAGTTGGCGGTA
>CANMSI010000025.1 GCA_947500575.1 uncultured Flavobacteriaceae bacterium
AATATCCTATCAGATATTAAGCCCTCTCGTATTCCTTTAATTTAAAATTTATTCATGTGTTATTCAAAGTATTTATATCTGTAGTAAATACAAATACTCTGTCCCAATATGTCAATGAACGTGTCGCGAGTCCCAACAGACAATTAATATTATCTGTAACACTCACTGCAATACCTTAGAAACCATCTAAAATCATCTCTAAGTATCGCTTAGTGGAGAATATCGGAGTCGAACCGATGACCTCCTGCGTGCAAGGCAGGCGCTCTAGCCAGCTGAGCTAATCCCCCAT
>CANMSI010000026.1 GCA_947500575.1 uncultured Flavobacteriaceae bacterium
TGTGAAGCCAATCCTATTCAAACCCTTACTGCTACCGCTACACCACCTGCTGGAGCTACCATCGTTTGGTACGATGCCGCTACTGGGGGGAATGTCGTTGCTAGCCCTACTCTGAATACCGTAGGGACTATCACCTATTTTGCTGAGAGCTTAGATACCGTGACCAGCTGTACTTCTAGTACTAGAACGCCAGTCGCACTAACCATTCAAGCTACACCTGCTGCGCCTACCTCTGGTGGAGATCAAACCGAGTGTGAAGCCAATCCTATTCAAACCCTTACTGCTAC
>CANMSI010000027.1 GCA_947500575.1 uncultured Flavobacteriaceae bacterium
ATCACCTATTTTGCTGAGAGTAGTGATAACACTTCTAGCTGTACTAGCTTTAATAGAACACCCGTGGTGCTTACTATTCAAGCTACACCTACCATAGCTGTTGATACTGCGCCTACTTGTGCTGCCAATCTTTTAACCTATTCCCTCTCTGTGAATGTGAGTACAGGTACTGTAACCACTACCGAAGGAAATGTTACTGATAAC
>CANMSI010000028.1 GCA_947500575.1 uncultured Flavobacteriaceae bacterium
GAAAGAAAAAGTCAAATTGAATGAATCGCTCATTTATAATTTGGGTAAATCCTTCTTCTCTAGGAATTTGTTTGGGCTGATTTTGAAATGCCCAGATTTGAGACATGAAGTATACTTGATATATGAGAGGAATTCCCAACATCAGAGTAAATAATTGCCAATGTTTAGCTTTTAAAAAAAGTCGAATCATTTATAAGTTTGGTT